>JBNKWQ010000025.1:0-178671 GCA_050299855.1 Hahella sp. | reverse complement strand
AAAGGGGAATCGATGCGAAAAACCCGGTCTGAGTTGACCGATGGTGAACACTTGGCGTAAAAAAGGGCTTCGCCCAATGCGGGAAATCTCAGGTGTTCACGATGCGCCAGAATACCTGTTCACGTTCGGCAGAATACGCAGTCGGGGCACACCTGATACGAATGTCACCAAATTGCTTGTCATCCAGGGACTGGAACTCCTGAAATTCAATCGGGTATTTAAAGAAGCGAGACACGCCCGGATATCCCAGTTCCAGAATATCCATGACAAACTTTTCAACCCCCTCTGGTCCCCATATCTGCAATGGCCGTGTTCTCTTTTCTTCAAGATATCTCACCAGCAGTGGCACCACGCCAAAGGAATGATCTGCGTGGAAGTGGGTCAGCAGTATTAAAACTATTTGTTCATGATCACTTTCAAGCCACAGCTTTTGCGGCACCTGATAGCCGCAGTCGATCAAAATATTGCCGTTGTCCGAAGTCAGCAAAAAACTCGTGTTGCAATTGGTGGCAGTAAAGGCTTCTCCGTTACCGATAATCTTTAAGTGCTTCATGCTCTCTTCCCGGTAGTCAGCGTTTCCCAATAATACGGCGGGTTATTGAAATCTCCAATCTATGGTGTCGATGATGAGGAAATAAAAAAGCCCGCAGGTGAATGCAGGTTTTAACTATTACCGGCAACGCAATCTACTTTTGCTCTGCCACCGCATGTTAAGAAACTGATTAAACTTATCCCTAGAATGCGCCCTTCCATTGTTCAGTATCGATGAACCAGCGCTCCTCGTAGATTTTATCGCCTTTAAATTTGAACAGGACTGCCAGTTGAGAGGCTGCCACTTTCTCGGATTTCCACTCAACGATTGAAACGACCTCGCTGTCTCCTTCAATCTGCCGCAAATCGGTGATTTCGAAACCAGGCGGTAGAATTTCCCCCAAACTGTCAAGCGCGCTGCGAAACGGCTGTTTCCCTAAAAGTACATTCGTCTGTCCAGGCATAACAAAGGTCATATCCTCAACGTAATCAGCCACTAACGCATCAAAACTTCCTGTGCCAACTGCCTCCCATCCCCGTTGTACAATGCTGGCTAAGCTCATAGTGATTACCTCCTCAGAATGGTTGTTAATTGATCAGTTTCATGTCGCTTCTTTCAATATAGTCGTTATAGGTGAATTATCCTTGTGTTTAATCCTTGGATCAGACAGAGGGGAGGCTGTAAGCACCGGGGTCGTTCCCATTTGCTCAGGTAATTCCAGGCTCTATTTTGACACGCCTTCTTAATCGCCTATATTTTAATCAACATAAGGAAGGTTGATATGGACTTTGGTCATCTTCATCGATTCGTCATGTCTCTCGCCAGTATCTGGTATCTGCCGCCATCGTCAGCCGTGAAATCCTTCACCTCTGAACTGTCAGACCCGCTCTCCTTAAGGTTGTTTTCAATAAACGCCTTTGCTACCTCAAATAAATGCCTCTGCTACTTCAATCAGGTGCATGGTTCTGTGTCACTCCGGGTTGTAGGAATAACCGGTCTGGCAAACCCCGGCAGGAAATGCCGCTTTATTTTAAAGGAATAGAAAATGACGAATATAACAAGGCTTATAAAAACTGGTTTATTGCTGTTAGTGATGTATCTGTTGCCAACCACCGCCTGGGCTGGTGTGCCGGATTGCGCGGTCAGTCCTGAATGGTTGACCTCCCCATCGTTGCCGACGGAAGTTAAACAAAGTGGCTCGGATGGATCTTCGACCTTTTGTGACTTCTATCAGTTCTCGACCCAGACTTATTTATATCTGATGTCACCGGCCAAAACCGGGGGAATCCGTAATTTTCAGGTACAGGCAAATTACCCGTTGTTGGAGTTCAATGACGATGGTACCCCGGCGAATTCCTGTGACAGTACAATTGACGGCCCGACTATCCGCACGAGCCTTGCCAAAATATCCAGCACCTCCACGGGGCAGGCTGGGGGCGGTGCCACCATCTATGCCCAGGATGGCAATGTGGTCTACTACGATGTGAGATTTAACAAATCTCTCTGTGAACTGACGGCCAGTGCCGTTGAAATGCAAAAACAGAATCTGACTAATTTCCCCGCAGGCACCATGGAGCTAAAGTTTGCCTGGAAAATACTCACTCAAAGTGAAACTTCCGGGAATACCTTTGTCACCCAGCAACAAGTGATTTCAGGCAAATCAGTAACGCTTGGCCTGCTGGGCATGCATGTTATCGTCGCCACCAAGGATCATCCTGAATTCGTTTGGGCCACATATGAACATCAAACCAATACTCCAGACTGCCTTCCTTCAGGTGTGCAAACCGATACAAATTGGATGTTCTCCAGCGCCACCTGTACCCAGGGATTGCCTGATTCGGCAGATAAGAGCAACGCTTGTAAATATAACCAGCCGCCAAAGAATCAGACTGCACCTACCGGCACGCCGACCAATATTTGTCGTGTTCATCCCTATGGGACGGCCAGTGGGGATTTGAAAGCAGGCGAAAATATCTCCGATATCGCGCAACAGAATGCTGATCTGCTTCAACTGTTAAATAAACCCACCACCAGCGCATCGATGAAAGTCCTGGCGAATTACTTCAATGTCGGCGCTTTATGGGTGAGTAATATTCAGCAGAGTTCAGGCGGGATAGGGGTGCCCAATGAACGGGGGTCCTTACGGCTGGCCAACTCGGTTGCGGAAACAGATTATCAGAATGTGGACATCACTTCGGATTTTGCCAGTAACTGTTTTGGCTGCCACAACTACATCGGTACCGGCAATCAGGTGAGTAACAACATTACCAGTCAGGCACTGAGTCATACGTTCAGGGACATTAAAATAGGGCAGGGCCAGGCCATCGATGTCACAGCGTCAACAGTGATTGGAAGCAACGCCAGTGCTGCCGGGGTATGTGACGGCGCAAAAGGGACCTGTACAGGCACTGCAAGCTATCTGAAATGGAACGGCAATTGGACCAATATCAACACTAGTGCCGGTTCGGTTTGCGGGTGTGTAAAAGCGCAATAGTGAGGTTAACCAGTCACGACGGCGGTTAGTCGTGGCTGGGCTGCTAAAACGTCTCCGGGAGCCTTGCCTGCTATGCTTGTAGTGATCTATGGTGGTACCTGTTTTCTATCACTCAGGCTTATAAATGAAGCTGAATATTAAAACGAGCCATAGGCTGCCATACCCAATCAGCCAAGTCAGGAGTATCCAGCCGTGATCTGCTTTTAGGCTTTGTTCAAAAGAGCCTACTTCAATCAAGCTAAGAGTTAGTCCTTGCAGAAGTAGTGTGAATAGTAGTGCTGCGATATCCAGCCGAAAAAAAAGTTTTCTGAATCTGAGAAGATTAAAAAAAGCGAGTATTAAGAACAAAATAGAGCCTATGGCTATCAAGAAGTCTTCGTTGCCGCCTTGGCTGCTAAGTTGATTGACGGGATATAATTCGGCACGTTCTTCCAGGAAAAAATACAATCCAGAGAACTTGTAAAATAGTAGGCTGATTAAGGACTGTAGAACGGATAAGGCTAAGACTGTTTTTCGTAAATTGAACTTATTAAGCATGGCCGTACTCAATATTATATGGAGGCAAAAGGCCATTCTGCCTCTATATTTAGCATTTAGCGAATAGTCCGGAGCCTCACCGACCTAATGCTCTCGCAATAGCGCCCTGGTGTTCCCAGGAGCGTCTTGATATCGTCGAACCCCGCTCAATGGGCAGGTCTCTTTCCAGAGCATCGATACCAGCATTATGGCCATAGGTCGCTTCTTTAAGGGTGACATCCCTGCCCAGCCTATCTTCGAAACTGGCAATATTCTTGGCTATCAGGCTTATCGCTGATTTATCGTCTGATAACGTGGCGATAATATTGTCTCGTTGTTCTTCTGACATGTTAGTCGCATCAATACCCATGACTCTAGCGGCGGTATTGATATCCATTTCAGCTAAACCAATGCTGGCATCATTTTGGCCTGCCAATATCTGGGGCCAGGCACCAACGGCATTCTTGGCATCAGCCCAGACACCATGAAATTTTTCCTGAAACATAATGCTTGCTACTTGTTGCGGGTCAATCCCTGCTTGTTCGGCAGCATCGATGATTGTCTCACGGTGCTGGGAAATTAAATCAAGAGCAGGTTGTCCTGGCTGGCTGGTCAACAGGTCATCCAGAGTCTCTTTTACGGGCTGTAACTGTTGTTGCAGTTCCTGTTGAACATAGCCGGGGAAAGGCCCGTTTTGTGCGAGTTGAACAGGCGTGGCTAAAGCCTGGTGCGGTTGGAAATCGGTTGCTGGAAGGCCTGCTAACTGCTCTAAGGTTGTAGGACTATTGGCCAGCTTATCGAACGTCGTCGGTTGCATGGCCAGTTGCTCGGTACTAGGTGATGTTTTTAAATCCTGATGACTCGATGAACTATCGCTAAGATTGTCTACGCTATGGTTATTGCCAGAGCCAACATCACTTGAGAGAGATCCGCTGTTTGACGAATGTGTATCAGATGTACCGGAGATAGACATAATCATATCCCTATATTTATTTCATGCTGCGTTGAACTCATCCTAAGTCAATTGATTATCGGACACTACTGGGGCATACCCTTGTTCAGAATCAATCTGTTGTAACCCTATCAGGTCACAAAGTTAAACCTGATAAGTATTCATTAGAGCTTGGGGCTATCGCATAGAACTATTGCTTAGAACTATTGCTTAGAACCATCGCATAGAACTATCGAAGCTGGCTGTCCTTGCTGCCACGACGGTTGATACCGCTTGACTGGGATTCCTGCTGTTCCAGGGCGGACTGACACTTGATGCACAACTGCACCCCCGGCAGTGCCTTTCGACGTTCCTCAGGAATTTTGGCGTCACACTCCTCACAAGTCAGCGCGCTTTCACCCTTCACGAGCTGGCTCCTGGCTTTCGCTACTGCATCTTCAACGCTTGCATCAATCTGGTCCTGCACGGCACCGTCACGGGCCCAACCGCTAGCCATGGTATCCACCTATCTTTCTCTATATCTGACCTGTTTAATGTACACCAGTTTTTGCGTTGTTGACTTGCCTGAATTCCACACGAAATTGAGTTAAATGTCGGGTTTTCCGACAGGCAACTTGGCAAAATAGACCCCGTTTTCGTAGTGAGGATAGCTTGCTCTGGTTCATCTCTTGGTATCATATTTCCTGTCGATAACAACGGCATTGTGCGCATGCAAGCTTTCCTGATGCTCCACTTTAAACCAGTAGTCTGACACCCAAGGGGATTGCTCCAACATGGCTTTGATTTTTCGTGCGGCATCTTCACAGAACATCAGGTTATCGGCATTTAAGCGGGCAAACTCCTGCTCGTCTAAACGCTTGACCATGGTTTGTACCGGCGTACCAATCGCCTCTTCGATTTGCATAATGAATGAAGGTAGGGCCGGCCATTGATGATCGCCGAGAGACAGATCTAAATAGGCATAGGAGCGCTGACTATGAGGTGTGGCAACCGTTGTCGCTTGCGCCCATGACATTAGCCCCTGCTTATCGATACTGGGGGCAGAAAATTCGATGCCTAGAGCGTTGGCAAATAACTGACGCGAAAGCGCTGCCGAGCAGGGACAGGTGCTCGAATAGGGAATGGTAACTTTCAGGCTGTAGTCGCACCGGCCATTTAGCCGTTGACCCTGTATTTCGATACCGTAGGTTTGAAAACCTGTTTCGTTACTCAGTAAGGATTTCTTTGTTAATAGCAAATCAAAGGCTAAGTCGATCTTCGCGTTCTGGCTGATCCCAGCTTGCGAGCTGACCAGATCTTCCAGCAGCAAGTCGAGTCCATCTTTATCGCAAACCTTGGTGGCCAGTTGATTGAGAATGGTATGTAAACGGGACATATGGATACCTTTCGCACTAGCTGCATCAAGGCTGACATACACATTGGCCTTGGCGGCGACCGTCTGCTGTTTTCCAGCACCGACATCGAGGGTGAGCGGAACGGCAATGCCTTCCATCCCGACCCACTGCAATGCGTAAGTGGCCGTGTCGATGTGACTCTTGGTTATATCGGGAAGAGCTTTATTCGAATACATTTAAATTGCGCCTGTATAAATGATTGAAAGATAAAGAGTGACTAACTTGATACTCATCAGTTAATCGTGATCTCCGTCTACCCAGAGCCGTTGTTGATCCGCCTCGGCGTGCAAGTAGAAGCACGATTGTCTGCCGGTATGGCAGGCCGGCCCTTGCTGTTCGACCTGACAGAGAATGGCGTCACCGTCACAATCGAATGACATGGCGACCAGCCTTTGCACATGCCCGCTGGTTTCGCCTTTGACCCACAGTTGCCGGCGGCTTCTTGACCAATAAGTCATGTAGTTGGTGGCGAGCGTCTGCTGGAGCGCATCCTTATTCATCCAGGCAAACATAAGTACGGTTTGGCTGGCTGCGTCCTGGGCGATCACGGGAATCAGCCCCTGCTCATTAAAAGCCAGTTGCGCAATGACATCCTTGAGTTCGAGAGGAAGGTCGGGGTCGTGTTGTTCAAGTGCGACAAAATAGCTACGTTTCATTTGATTCTCGCTGTCTTGCCGCCAGGACGCCAAAGCTTCGCCACAGTATATTGCCGGCCAGGAACAGCAGCGCGGCGGCGCAAACAATCGTCGGGCCAGTGGGCGTGTCAAAAACAAACGCTGCCTTGAGTCCTGCCATGCTTGCAATGCTGCCGATAATGCCAGCAGCAACAGCCATTGTTTCGGGTGTTCGGCTGAAAGGCCTTGCGGTTGCCGCAGGCACGATCAGCATCGCTGCGATCAGTAAGACACCAACGACCTTGATCGCAACAGCGACGACGATAGCCAGGGCGATGGTTAGAATCGTTTGCTCCCGTTTGGGATTGAATCCCCCGGCAAGCGCCAGATCAGGGCTGAGTGTGGAGAGCAGCAGGCCTGACCACCGCATGGAAACCAACGCAATGACCGCGGCAGCGCCCACCCATATCACCGTTAGATCCGTTTTACCGACGGCCAGTATGTCGCCGAAAAGGTAGGACATGAGGTCGATTCTGACACCGGACAGGAAGGACACCGCGACCAGACCGATAGCTAAAGAAGAGTGGGCCATCACACCCAGCAGCGTGTCCATCGCGAATCCCATACCACTGAGGGCTGATACCGTCATCGCCATGATTAAGGAAACAACTAAGACACCCGGAAAAATAGGCAGTGACAGCGCCAGTGATAGGGCCACACCCAATACGGCGGCGTGCGCCGTGGCATCACCAAAATACGCCATTCGGCGCCAGACAATGAAGCAGCCCAAAGGAGCGGCGGCTATCGCCACCCCCAGACTCGCTAATGTCGCTCTTACCAAGAAATCATCAAGCATGATCGAGATTCCTTTGATAACTTTTTTGAGAAGATTCTTGGGAAATCTGTTGATGGCTATAGCGATGATGCCCCCGATGAAGATAGACAGCCGATTCGCTGTCGCTGTCCAAACCGAACAGCGCAAGATATTCCGGTGAACCGCTGACGCTATCCGGCTTGCCTTGACAACAGATATGACCATTGAGACAAATGACGCGATCCGTTTTGCGCATCACCACGTGGAGTTCATGACTCACCATGATGATGGCGCAGCCTAGCTCATCTCGCACCCTGGTGATTTGACGATAGAAATCTGCCGCACCCCGGTGGTCCAACCCCTGAGTAGCTTCATCCAGCAGCAGCAGACGGGGGCGGCCCAGCAAAGCTTTGGCAAGCAGTACACGCTGAAATTGCCCGCCGGACAGCGACATGATTTGCTGTTTTCCAAGACCGGGAATACCCGCTTGAGCCAGCGCTGTTTCTATTTCAGACGACGATCCGAGTTTAGGCAGGCTCATGAAACGTTGCACCGTGAGTGGCAGCGTTTCGTCGATGTGCAGCGTTTGCGGCACATACCCTAAGCTAAGCCCGGGGGCTCTGAAAAGCTGACCCGAACTGGGGCTGACGGCACCAATCAAGGCTCTCAGCAATGTCGTCTTACCCGAGCCGTTTGGGCCGATAATGGTGACGATTTCTCCTGGCTCAACCCCCATTGAGATGTCTCTGAGTATGGTTCGCTTACCCAGACGAACCGATAGCGAGGCGCATCCTATTAGCATCGAATTAAGTCTCCAGGTTATCAGGTAGATACTAAGCAGCGAGCAAAAACAACGAGTGATTGAATGAGACTGCTTTTTCAAATAAGATATGTTACATCATAACATTTACCATTCCCATACCGTTAGACGTGGATACCTGAATCCAACCTTGCCAACTCGGTAGTAAGGAACTTTCTTATGCGCAACATTCTCGCGACCAGTGCAGCTTTGCTGTTTATCTTGCCACTCCGGGCTTCAGCCGCACCCCCTAAAGTGGCCGTAGATATCGCTCCCCTCCATTCGCTGGTGACTCAGGTCATGGAAGGCGTCGCAGCTCCCAAACTACTCATTCAATCTGGTGCATCGCCTCATCAATATTCGATGCGGCCTTCGGAAGCCAAAGCCCTGGCGGATGCCCAGCTTGTCTTCTGGGTCAGTGAGGGATTAACGCCATGGCTGGAAAAATCCCTGGAGAACCTCGCCGACACGGCAATCAAAGTTGAAACGCTGGAACTGGCGGGGACCACCCGATACGACTATCGCGAGGGTGCGACTTTTGAAGCTCATGACCATCATGACGAGCATTCCGGCGATGCTAATGAAGAACACGAAGAACCTGCGGGGCATGAGGAGGAGCATCATCACCATGAAGGACACGATCCCCATGCCTGGCTGGACCCGTTAAATGCCAAGGTGTGGGTAGAGCATATTGCAAGAGTACTGTCGGAGCAGGACCCAGCCAATGAGACTGCCTATCGGCAGAACGCAACCAGGACAGCCGCAAAACTTGACGCCCTTACAGAGTCAATCGCACAACAGGCAAAGCAGCTTAAAGGAATCAACTTCATCGTCTTTCACGACGCCTACCAATATTTTGAAACACGATTCGGGCTTCCGGCCGCAGGGGCAATCTCATTGGGTGATGCCTCCGATCCAAGCCCGGCACGCATAGCGGAAATAAGGGACACTGCCTCGAAGCTCGGCGTGACCTGTGTCTATACCGAGCCACAGTTTAATCCTGATCTGGTTCATGCCGTCTTTGAAAAATCCTCCGTCCGCACTATTGGCGTTATGGATCCATTGGGAGCGGCCATCAGTACCGGTGAAGGCCATTATGCCGGGTTGCTGAATTCGATGATCACCAGCCTGAGCGAATGTCGGGAGTAGCTGGATATAGTCAATATCCAGTTCCGAGCCTGGGTTGGTTTTTCTGAGGTTGACGATACTTTTTTTGGTAACCCCGAGCTTCATACCAAGGAATTCAGCCCGGGTATCCGCGTGGTACCCGATGGCATGTATGTGCAGCATCTGACGGCTGTCACGAAGGACCAGGATTCGCCTTCGGACACAGGAGCTTTCTCTGGGCGCGCCGATTGAACCTGTTCACTGGCCGTCTACCAGTCGCTGCTTGGACGTCAGGGGCTGCTGCGCCGGGTTCAAATCAACGGATGACTGCCATTGACCTGAAGTGCAGCGTTGAGCAGCCCCCAGCCGATAAACACCAGTAAAATCCCACCGAACAGGCGGATGCACAACAATGTCCGACCCAGGCGCGCCGAATCCGCTTCACTGTCGCTCACGATGGTTTCAAACCAATTACGGGCCAGTTGCGTGGCCAGTGCAATGATGCTGACAGACAGGCCTGTACCAAGCCCCATGGCCAGGGTCGCGGCGACGCCATAATAAAACACCCCCACCAAATGGGCATAGATCAACACGATAATGGCCCCGGAACAAGGCCTGAGTCCCATCGACAATACCACCGCGAAAAGCTGAAAGCAGGACTGTTTTGCCTCCGGAACGTGGGCATGATGGCAGCCGCAGCCGGCATGATGCACCTGTGATTGTGAAGGGGCATGAAGTGTGAAAGTCTGCTTGGCAGGCATGCTGGCAACACGCATGCGGTTAAAACGGTATAACGCCGAGCCGGTGATATATACACCTAACAGAATCACCAGAACGTAGCTGACCAGGGTAATATCATCGCCAACACTTCGAATATCGGCAAACTTAAAACTCAGCAGGCGGGCCAATAGACTGACCAGCCCAATGGCAATGACCGATTGCAGTATCGCCGCCGACATGGATATCCCGGCACCTTTGAGTAGACTTTCCTTATGGGTGCCAAGGTAGGTCATGACGACCGCTTTGCCATGTCCCGGTCCGATGGCATGGAAAATACCATAGCCAAAGCTGACACTCACCAGAGCCAGCCCGTAGTCGGAAGCACTCCCGGCCACGGCTTTAATATGTTGGGTCAGCAGTGCATGCAGCGCTTTTTGCCACTCGACGATATGTACCAGCAGTTGATTCCAATGAAGGTAAGCGCTGATGACAATCAGGATGAACACAACGAAGTACAGGTATTTCCAGAGCTTGGAATACCGGGCTTGACGATAGAAAAGGAGCAATGAATTCATTCGAACGTCACCCTAAATACAGTAAATTACAACCGTTTCAGCAAAATTTTCACCCAGACCCTGGCTGTCTTTCTGGTACTTATCCAGGCTTGCCGCATAGTCAATCATTTCCTCGGAGGCCCCAGGCAGCTCTATACGTTTGGAGCATTCAATGGCATTGACGGTTTGAATGGAGACTTGATCTATATCCCTGTGCGCTATATCGATGTAGTAAGTGGGATCGAATACCCGCCAATGGAGCCTTTGGCCTTCGATGACGAGCGGGGTATGCAGTTGGAAAAACATTTCCAGTTCGAGAACCGATTCGTTTTTCACCGTTTTGGTACGGAGTTCATAGTGCTTGGGAAGAGGCAGTTCAATCTCTATGCCGTCGCGCTGAAGAGATGAAAAGTATTGGTAACTGCGCAGGTTATGAACCATTTTTGTACTGTAGACTGTCGACCTCGATAGCAGATTACCCTGCTCATTCATTATGTCCGCCAACGTCATCATGGAGTAGTAGATATCAAACTCCCAACGTTGTCGGAGCGCCGAGAGCCGGCCTTGACTATCGAGGATGAAGTCTGTGTTCAAGTTGATCCAGCTGTGGGGATGAGCCAGACCATTCGCTGAAAACAATATTCCTGCCAGACAGAAAGCCAAATCCCTTAAATTGGATTTCAACAACATAGAGTCATGAATTCTGTTTCAGACACTGGTGACAGATGCAGTTCATTTCCAGTTGCGGGCTGACCATATGAAAGCCTGCCTGATCCACGTTTGCTCTTAACTCAGCCATCGTCGACTTATTCAGACTGATCTCCTTGACCATCTGACATTGACTGCAAATTAAGAATTGAGGTACCTCGTGGGCATGGTCACAAGCGATGTGGGAGCAGGCGACATATTTGTTGGCCAGATTCAGTTTGTGTACCAGTTGCTCCTCCTGAAGAAAATCCAGGATCCGGTAAACCGACATCGCAGGAATGCTCTCGCCGAATTCTTTCTTGCAATAGTCCACCAGTTCATAGGCGGATAAGGCTTTCTGCGATGCCAGCAAACCTGAAAGCACCTGTTTCCTCTTGTTGGTGAAGCGCACGCCATGTTCCCGACAATGTCGTTCTGCATGTTTGATAATGGTTTGAATATTTTGCATGGCTTGGCCTTTGATCAGAGGTTTGAGGACGGATGACTAGATAACATTACATGGTAGCCCAGAGCCGCTTGCTTTATTGAAAATCCAGAGTCATCAGCAGCCTTCTCTGGTTGGGTTTGACTTGCGGTGACCGATGAACCAGTCCGGCCTGCTCGTTACCTTCCCAGAGTTCGCCTTTTAAAATTGCCACATCGCCACAACTTAATTGCCTGATATCATCCGGATGAGGATATATCCCGGATTGCGTATCCGGCAAGCCCTGGTTTCCGGCTCCCAGCTTGCTACGATCTACCCTGTCGTCAGCTAACCATTCTGTAGCGCTTCCACAATAGGTCGTGACCAGGCGGCAGGGCACTCGATCAACATGAAAGCGGGGGCACATAGCCTGATCCAGAGCCGTTAACCTGAGTCCGACATGCTTGAGGTCAAACAGGCAGCAGAACATGTTGAGCAGCTGTGTAATGTCCTCGCTCAATATCGCCGAGTCCTGAGTTGGCCCCAGCGCTTCAACCACCGCGTCATATACATTTTGTGGTGTAACGCTTACCGACAATTGCAGGATAGGTCTGTCTTCGAGGAGGTTGTGAGCTGCTTGTTCCAACGAGCTCTCAAGTTGGCGCCGCCAAATGGCGATATTAACATCCTCGCGATAAATCCCCGTCAGGGCTGTTGGCAGATGCCCTGTGGCGGCCTGCCTGTATTGAATGTCAGGAACAGGTAACGTGGCGGTGGAGGGCATGGCTGTCATTGGTTTTCTCTCCAGGCGGGGAATGGATCGCTCAAGCCTGCCCAGTGGTCCATCCCTTTGAGAAGCTCCTCATCCGACAGGAGGCATTCGTCGAGTGTCTGGGTGATGGCCTCCTGATCTAATCCCTGGCCGATGAACACCAGCTCCTGGCGCATATCGCCGAAGGGTTCCTCCCATTGCTTCTGGATAGAGGCCAGGTAATCGGGATCGGTCGGCCAGTGCTCTTTCGGCACGGATTTCCAGAACATTCCTGCAAATCCATAACGCGCGATTCCGCCCGCCTGGCTCCACTGACCGGCATATTCGGGGCGGGACGCCAACCAAAAGTAGCCCTTGGAGCGAATCAGCTTGCCGAAGCTTTGAGTGTTGTGAAGAAACTCATAGAACTTTTCCGGATGAAACGGGCGGCGGGCAGTATAGCTGAAGCTGCCAATGCCGTACTCTTCCGTTTCAGGGACATGCTCACCACGCATTTCCTTGAGCCAACCCGGGGCTTGTTGAGCATGATCAAAATCAAATAGGCCGGTATCGAGAACATCATCGATATTCACTTGACCGTGGGAGATCGGGATAATTCGGGCGTGTGTATTGAGCGTCTTGAGAATAGCGATCAGCCGCGCTGTTTCGGCTGCGTCCACCAAGTCGGTCTTGCTGATGAGGAGGACATCGGCAAACTCGATCTGGTCAACCAGGAGATCAGCCACGCTGCGCTCATCCTCTTCACCCAGCGACTCGCCGGAATCCTGCAGGTTCTTCGCATCGTCGTAGTCCTTTAGAAAGTTTACCGCATCCACCACGGTGACCATGGTATCCAGTCTCGCCACATCCGATAAGGAAACACCATTTTCGTCCGCAAAGGTAAAAGTTTCCGCGACCGGCAGAGGTTCGGAAATGCCGGTGGATTCTATCACCAGATAGTCGAATCTCTTGTCCTGGGCCAGCTTGCTAACCTCCAGCAGCAGATCTTCCCGTAGGGTGCAGCAAATACACCCATTACTCATTTCGATTAGCTTCTCTTCCCTGTGGCTCAGCGATACTTCGTTTTGAACGATCGCCGCATCGATGTTGATCTCGCTCATATCATTGACAATGATCGCCACTTTTTTGCCTTGGCGGTTATTGAGGATGTGGCTGAGAACGGTGGTTTTTCCGGCGCCAAGAAATCCTGATAACACTGTGACTGGTAGTTGAGGCATGGGTGGAGAACTCCGAACAAAGCAAATCAAGGATGGATAAAAGTATTAAAAATGTGATGTTACAACATAACATTTAAGCCGTAAAGCCTGCCTCGGAGTGTCGTAACTAATGGTTGTACCCGACTTTTTGCACGGAGGTCTTTAAGGATTCTATCGAGCGTGGGGGGGTAAAAGGGGTACTTTTCTATTCAGACATCGCTAATCCGGGTGGGAAAGCCTATGGTATTACCCATTGGCTTCCTCGCTAGAAGATCGCTCTCTTCCAACCTGCTTTTCATGCAATTGAAAGTTCGCCTAAGTGGCCTGAACGCTATTGTGTGTATTTGAGCCTAATTGATTCTAACCAGTACACAAAATAAGATACGGCAACAAGTGCAAAAATACCTATAGCAAGTTTCTTGATCCCTTTTATGCGTATGGATGACGCCATGATTTCTCCTAAGAATTGAACACCGCCAGCAGCGGCCGAGCTAAGCGAGGTCCGGCGACCGTAGGGAGCGAATTTGATGGCATTGTTAGGTATTATATTTCAATCTCATCACCATACCGCATGATACTGCATTCAACACCCAGCTTCTCCAATTCACGTTTGAACAATTGATCATCTGCTGAAGCAATATTTTTAGTCCAGAAAAAGGCAACGTTATAATGACAAGGGATAACCTTTTTGGGTGCTATGATTTTTACTGCCTCAACTGCATCGGTTACATCCATTGTCCATGTATTGTTACCTGGCCCACCAATCGGAAGCATCAATACATCCGGTTTCAAACCTGCCCATTCAGTTTGTAAAATAGAATCTCCCAGATTCACAATGGTTTTACCATCTAATGTGATTTTAAAGCCTACAGAACCGATGCCGACACGCTCTCCTGGCCCCGGTTGCTGTTTTATTTTAAACCACAGTATTGGAACACTGATAGGACCATGCACTGTTTTGACTGCTTCAATTTTAACATCGCCTAAAATAACAGCCTCTCCAATATCTAATGGATGTGCATCTTTAAATGGGATCCAGGAAGTTAAACCTCTTCCGCGAGGAGCGACGAGTAGTGTTTTGCCATTTTCGACTTTAGCTAAATTTTTTCCGCATACAAGAGGCGCATTACTGGCTTCGGCCATCCGATCTGCTTGCCAGTAATGATCAGGATCGCCATGGGTTATCAAAATATGCGTGACACTTTTCCATTCTGTTTCTGGAATGAGGCTGCTTAGATTGAAAATCCAGAGATTTTGCCCCGGGTCAATGGCAATTTTGTTTTTACCACTTTCTATTAGAAATGAATTGTAAAGAAAGTGTCTTATTTTCATGGAAAACTCTCATGCTTTATTTGAGTTTCTCGAAGACACGTGGATCAATCGCCGCCGCACTAAACATACCACCAGCAAGCGCTCCGGCGATGCCTGGACTCATCACGTCCTGACCTGTCAGGAATAGACCGGGTACAGGTGTACGAGCGTTGAGAGCATCCGATAACATTCGACGCGGCGTCGTTTCGACACCATAAAATCCGCCTTGCTCGTGGCCAGTGAAAAATGCCGTTGCCAGTGGCGTGCCGAGTTCATGGTAGGCGATCATTGGCGCCAGATCCGGAAACTTGTCCTTGAAGAAATCCAGCAACCTGGATTCGATACTCTGCTTGAACGCTGTCCACTCGGCGGGATGTTCAGCCGCACCGCCATTCGCAGCTTCATCCACGAAAGGGGCCACCGACGACCAGTCAGCCAAAAGCATTACATCGGCGGTGTGCTTGTTCATCGGACCTGGATCATGCGCGGGATTCTTAAGTGAAGAAAACGACACAAACGCCATCGAAAATGGTTCCGTGTCTCCCCCCGCCCAGGTGCTGTCATAGGTATCCCAGCTATTAAAATACCAGTGGTTCGCACGCGTTGCCCCGTGTTTGGCGATGTCACCCTCTAAGCCCAGATAAAGATCGAAGTGACAGACCGATGGTTTGAACGTGGCAATCTCCTGAGCCCAGGACTGTTGGCGGATGTCCTGCGGCAGCAGGTGCCTCACGGTTTCACCGGCGCCGATCGCCGAGACGATAATGGGCGCATTAAATTCTTCACCGGATTGGGTACGAACGCCCACGGCTTTACCCTCATCAAGCAATATCTCGCTAACCGGTGTTCCAGCTCGAGCACTGCCACCCGCCGCTTCGATCACAGGAACCAGTCCTTTTGCAATGGCACCGGCACCGCCGACAGGATAGGCGGCGCCATCAAGATAATGCCCCATGACCATGCCATGAAAGGCAAAACTCGCTTCTTTCGGCTTGCCGCCATAAGTACCCCACTGCGCCGACAACACGGCGGCCAGCTTCGGGTTGCTGATGAGTTCATCGATCACCTCACCGGTCGTGCGGCTAGCCCAGCGCTGGATCTTCTTTTTACTCCACCAACGGTGGGCGGAACGAAAAGGCTCAGGAATCGATCGCTCGGTACCTACCATATATGCAGCTTCCTGTGCTGACTGTAATGCTTCAAAGTAGGCATCGATTTCGGCAGCATTGTCGGGAAACCGGTCTTTGAGTTCCATCTTGTAGGCTTCAGCGGGGCGCCCTACGGGTATGTCGAAATCATCCGGGAAGTGCAGCGTGTCATAGATAGTACCAATTGAGTGAAACTCAATGGTGCCACCACTGAGCCAGTCAAGGATCCGGCCCGCAAACTGATCATGGCCGAATATGCCACAATAGTGGAGACCGACATCCCAGCTAAAACCTTCGCGAGTAAAAGTGTGAGTCAGCCCGCCAATTACCTGCGCTTGCTCGAGAAGCAAAACTTTGTGATCAAGCCGGGAAAGTGCCGTAGCCGTCGTCATGCCGCCTATGCCTGAGCCAATGACAATGACATCGAATGTGTTGCTTGATGATTTAGCAGTCATTCCACGACACCTCCTTTTCTTCTTAGTATATCTGCCAACAATACCCGTAACTAATTTTTGACTTGGTTAAATCAACTACTCTTGACCGAAATCAGATAGTTACATTTAAACCCATGAGCTACATCTGGCAGATATTGTTTTGCCGCCTACGCACAGGCTAACTGGAGAGCGAACAAAGTCAGCGAACCCGGTGAAGCCCACTGTCAGGCATGCTTACCTCGCATACCTGCAAACAGAAATATGGTGGCGATGATAAAAATTACTGAACCTGTACTTACCATCAGTAGAGGAGGATCGCCAAGCGTATTTCTAGAAACATAGTAGACAGCATAATTAGTCACAAATTGAAAAATTAAGTTCGACACTATTAATAGCCAGATAAGTCTGGATTCGACGCGTTGATAGAGATGAGTTACAAGGGTTAAGTTGACGAGGCCAGCTACTAATCCTCCGGCGCCTGCTAGTCTGATTAAGGCGAGGAACAGAGTTTTGTAGTTTTCATCAAGACTATTCCAATCAACATTTAAGGCTTGCGCATGATATGGCATAAATTCGTTAGCAGTGACATAAACAATGCCAAAAATTAGGTGGCTTACACCCACTATGGCGAATAAGATTAGAGCTAATTTCCAAATCATTGCTTTGGTTCGTTTAAATGCATAGCGCCTCGCATCAGCGGTGCGGCTTCGCCGCATCCGTTTGTTAGGCGATATAGTGAAACTTCATTCGGATATTGGCAACAAGTGAGGTTCAGAGGTCGATACATTCATTACCTCCGAAATGCTAGACTCCCAGGTGATTACGAATTTTGGCTGACGTAATTCATAATATGGGGACGAACAGTGAGTGAAAAGGTATCGGTACACTATGGCGGCGGAGGCAGGCTGGCACAAAAAATTGCAGAAGGCCTGCAAAGTGCGGGCAAAAGTCTTGATGGGATAAAGACAATAGATTTGGCTGCCATCGACGAGTTTCATTTTCGGGGCCGGACGGCAACTCTTGAAATGGCTGAGAAAATGAGATTGAGCAAAGACTCGAATATATTGGATATAGGCAGTGGATTGGGAGGAGCTGCGCGAACATTAGCCGAGGAGTACGGTTGCCAGGTAACCGGAATCGACCTAACACGGGAGTTTTGCGAGGCGGCCGGGATTATGTCCGGTTGGGTGGGTCTTTCAGATCGTACTGATTTCATGCAGGGTGACGCTACCAATCTTCCGTTTTCGAGCGATCAGTTTGATGCTGCAATGACTCTTCACGTGGCGATGAATATAGCCGCTAAAGACAAAGTGTATGAGCAGGTTCAGCGAGTGCTTAAACCAGGAGGAATATTCGCCATATACGATATTCTTCAGGGTGAGGGGGGCGATGCGTATTATCCTGCGCCATGGGCAAGAGATTCTTCGATCAGTCATTTGGCGAGTATCGAGGAAATGGAGGAATATCTCACCAATGCTGGATTCAAAATAATCGAAGTTAAAGACTCAACAAAGGAAAGCCTTAATTGGCTTGAAGCCAGAACAAAGAGTGGAAGTGATCAAAATTCCTCACCTTTTACGACCCAAATTTTATTTGGGGATATATTTCCAGAGATGGTACGCAACCAAATTATTGGGCTGCGGGAGCGCAGAATCAGGACTGTCAGTTTTTACTGTGAGGCCTAGCTTTTCAGGCATCATATCGAAGTTAAGGCAATTGAGCTCGCGAATTAATAGACAAGCACTTTTGTATTCTGCGCGGAGTTATCAATGTCGCCTAACCCCCTCAACAGCGGCCAACTGAAAGCTGCTCCAGTTGCTTGCGCTGGTTATGCATTTTTTAACCGCTTAATCATAAGCAGCCACTCGCCGCCATGTAGACATCCAGGATAAGCAACTACCGGCAATGACTCTACGACCTCGTAACCAATGTGTTCGTAGAGGCTTTTCGCACGATCATTCTCAGATGCCACAATAAGGCTCATTTCCTGAAGGCCTAAAGAAGCTGCCTGCTCTTCTGCTTCTTTTAATAATTTTTGAGCAACCCCTATACCCCGAAACTCTTCAAAAGTGGCAATTGCATTTATGTACCAGCTACCGGGTGCTTTAGCTTCTAATAGCACTAATGGTTTTACAATTTCTGGGTACTCATCAATGTCATCCAGCGGATATGGGTCCGGCTGCTGGTAGGAGACAATCATACCTTGCAGGCTACCTGCTTCTACAATTACTCTCGCGTTTGTGTAACTGAAACCACCTTCCTCTCTTGATGCTCGTGAACGCCCCACCTCCATCGGGTCTTGACCGTCCTCAGCCATTTCACTCCAAAGATATCGTGGGATGCCTTCGCCTGCCAGGTTGAGAAGAAACGCAAGGTCGGCAGCATTTTCTTTTAACGCACGTTGAATAATCACCTATACCTCATTCTTCTTGTGTATAACGTGGAATTCACTGGTTTCGCGCTGTTTGCGAAATCCAGTTATACAATTTTTCCTTTATTTTCTTCTACTTTAGACAATATGAATTCCTGTGTCTCTTTATTTATATTTGAAATAGGCAATGTCATTGTCTCATTTTCTGAAAAATAGATAACCCATGCTTTATCAAGGCACATTAACTTTGAAATTATGGACCATTTAAATTCGGATGCCCCAATATCAGAGGAAACTTTGAAATTGCTATCTGAATATTCAAATAAAGCTCTTGGGTTTCCCATCCTTTTTAAACGTGATAGAGCTCGGTTTATTTGAACGATGTATGAAGAAAAAATTGTAATTGCACCAATAATTACAACAGCTCCAATAAGGCCAACATACCAAGTTCGATCACCGCTAAATATCAGATAGATTTCATAAATGGTGAGAGCAGATAACACCACAAAAAAGAATGGCCCAATTTGCCGCAGCCAGCATTTTTTGACGGTATCTTTTATTAGTTTTTCAGAATAGATAAGTTCAATAGGTGTCATATTTTTTCCATGTATAACGCGCATGCGCGTTTTCCCAATTTCAGTTTCTGAAGATACATCCTCCAGTTCCATGATTCCATTGGAAAATCACTGAAATCAACTCCTGTGGTTCACTGGAAAAACGAGCATTCGCATATATCCTGCCCACTTGGTCCCGTTATTTAAATGGGCCTGCATACAACATATTTATTTCATTGATCAATTGAAGGAGGCAAAGCCCTTTGCGGGGACCCCGTTGGGCAATGATCGATTTAAAAAGATGGTCGAGCAAACATTGAGTTGCAAGGTTGGGAAGGAGCGTTGAGGGCGGCCTAAAAGGGCTTTGACCCCTTAACTGGACCGACCCCTTAACTGGACCAAGTGAAGCTAACGCCCCAATCACCGGGCCGCCGGAGTGGAGCAATTTTTGTGGTATAAAGGAGCGTAGCGACACCGCAAATAATTGAGCAACGTAGATGGCTCCGCGTGCATTGAATTATGCATATGCTGTGTTTCTAAGTAGATATTATGTGCCACTCTGACAAGCCTCAAACTGATCAGGAAACACTGCCAAACCATGCCCCATTACTTCCTCTCCATAATGCAATTCTTTTTCAACAATAACTGAGCCGTCACTATTAATATGAACGATAGGAAAAACACTATCTATGAAAGAATTCAGCCGCTCAACCTCATCCTCTGGCAATGCTTCTAGGATTCTATCATCTACAGCCAATACCCGAACCAAATCACCCAAGCCAACCTGATTTCCATACTTGTCATTGGTTGATTCTTTACTTATTCCATATGGACTTTGAGTTTCTTCAGACATTCTTGTTCTCGAAAATATGAACTATCTAAATTGCAATTCTAAATGCTCATTACGATTCGGTGGGTTCACTTTGCTACTGCAACGCTCTTGTTTAAACCGTGTAGGAGACAGCTGCGCAGCAGCGAAGGTGCAGTTGGGCTGATCGTTGACGGCCTTGTTAGGCGTTTGTGTCATTCGGTTGCCTTGGTGGTGGTGTGCTAGTCATGCCAGCACAATCTTTACCGTCAATGGTTTCGATAGTTGCCCACATGTATGGCTCCCCTGATTGGGGGTAAGTGAAGTAGTCAGTTGGAACACCGTTGATAATAAAATGTCCTACATGCCTAATATCTTTAGCTTTAACGGACTCGGGGGCGTTCTCATCTTCCCCATACTCTAATCGAAGATAGTCTGCGATCCATTCTTCATCTGTTTCGTCCATGCTGACTCCTAACGCAGAGTGCAGCGGCAGTTTGTGGAGTGGCGTTTTATGCTAGCGTAGCGAAAAGCATAAAAAAAGCCACGGAACAAACTGTCCGACTGGCACGTATTGTTATGTGTTTTTGACATAGTTGAATACCCAAACCAGACCAAATACAGCTAAAAACACTGGTGCAAATGCTGACAAACCCAATGCAAGCCAATAACCCCAATAAATTGTACCCTCGCAGTGGATTTCACATTGCGGGTTGTGCTGCCAAGACACATACATTATTAAAGAACCAGCAATAAACCCAAGTAGTGCGCTTACAATTAGACGATACTTATTTGCAGCCATGCGACTCTTTATACTCATTGTTTTCCTTAAAATCACACTCACATTTGTCGTAATTAAAGCTACCGCCTTGATCTAAGCAGGAGTCTATTTTTGATTCAGCACACCCGGCCAGAAGGATGAATATTAAAGATGCGGCTCTCATAGCTCGACTACACATAACATTTGTATAACGCGCATGCGCGTTTTCTCAATTTCAGTTTCTGAAGATACATCCTCCAGTTCCATGATTCCATTGGAAAATCACTGGAATCGACTCCTGTGGTTCACTGGAAAAACGAGCATGCGCATATATCCTGCCCACTTGGTCCTGTTATTTAAATGGGCCTGAATACAACATATTGAATTTTTTGATTTTTCTAATGGAACAAGATGGCAAACCGTGCCAGTAGTACCGACAAAACGAGCCCATTTCTAGAGTCTGTACGTAGAGAAGTTCGTCTTCGTGGATACAGCATCAGAACCGAAAAGGCCTACTCATTAATTGATAGCTTCTTCAATTTTATCAACGTGAGAATATCATCAATATCCCGGTCCCCAAAACGCCCAAGTTTTGATATGGCTAGGTCTGCTGGTGTAACAACATAGAGCCACAAAGGAGGGGGACGCAGCATAAAAAATGAGGAAAAGGTGACAACTACCTTGAAAAACACCGATAGCCTCCTCTTGATAGTCCTCATGGTGAGGTCCCAAAGTCGGAGTAAAGGTTTGTTATAAGCCCCATGGTCTATTTACTTAGTTTCTTGTTCGTCCAATATGCAGTGGGCTGCCCTAATAACCTTCAATCCATGGACGAACAGAATGTTACCTTTCATTACTCCGCACCAATCCCGCGTTGATCGCCTGATTATCGACTTCGCCCAAAACGACAAGCCGACTACAGCTGACTTCATGAAGCTTAAAACCTTGAATTGATCCTGAAACAATCGAAACACCATCTGATTTAATTCATGCCTTACGCTTGGTGCGGGTGATGTTACAAAGTGGGAATGCCCCCCCCTAACGTGATGCCGAAGACGGGTCGATAACATGCTCTATACTCTACTACTCGATACCAAACGTTACCTGGAACCTCTTATTGATGGGGAACAAGTGCACCGGATATTAGGGGAAACCACGAGAGAAAACGTGAAATATCGAATTGATTTCCGGACAACTCCGGTTTCCTATAAGGGCGTTTTTAATGAACCGCTAAATGTTTCCTTTCCAAGGGCATTGGAAGATCAGAAGGACTGTCTAATTCCCGAAATTGCAGCATCCATGGGACGCCTTTTTCTTAATCCCGAGGCTTATGAAGTTCTAAAGCCACTCATCGAAAATGATGGGGAATTTTTGCCAGTGATCTACGAACAAGGCGATGGTTTTATCTTTGTTCCACTAAGAGTTGCTGATGATGTAGGCGGGCTTGATACCAATCTCAGCACGAAAGACGAATGGGGGCAGGTAAATAACCTGGCTTTTCATGAAGATCGAGTTAAAGACTGGTCGGTATTCAGAACCAAGTTCAATAGCTATCACACTTTGCAATGTCAGCAATCTGTTAAGGATGCTATAGAGCGCGCCGGGCTTAGGGGCCTTTATATCACGCCAAACCTGGGAAATATCTTTCCAGAAGAACCTGGCGCTGTGTCAAACCTAAACTAGAAATAACGGACCTGCCTCAATGTAAATCCGTATGTCCTGTGTTAGGTGGTTATATAGTGCACCTAGGGTTTAAAAAGACCCACAAAACCGGGACAGAACTATTTCCAAAGTGTCAGAAATGATTAGCCCCGAGATCTTTCGAATCCATGAGGTGGGTACTGTGGTGATTGTCCATCCTAATTGTCGCCGAACAAAAAGTGGAGAAATGCAATATTCAAATGAGGGGAGGTTTCCACGTGACAAATTCGTTAAATAGATCTGTCCCGTTTTCTCCCGGATAAGATTGAGATTACAAAAAAATGAATACTTTGGAGCGAAGTTGTAACTATTAATCTGGCAATATTGCTTGACCAAGGTGTAAAGGGCAGGGCGCCCTTTACAGTTATGCAGCGACTTTGATTTCTTTTACAACCAAATTTGTTGGTTCGGGGTCCAAGGATCTCAAGGCATCTAAGAGCTTTTGACTGATTACGTATTTTGTGGGCTTTTCCTTAATGCGGAATAGGTCTGGAGCGTCTGAAAGCTTTTTTTGGCTTAGTACAAACTTTCTGACTCTAACAATACGGTCCTTATCGCCATCTAGGTATTTAATCACTGATTGGTCATGATTAAGGGCATCAAGGGTGCCTATTGGGTTGATGTAAAAATATTCTTTTGAAGCCACCCGATTTTTGTGATTGATGATCGATAGTGGTAGGTATTCTGTATGACAACTTACAATACTCTCAAATAGTTCTTTAATTCTTTTACTAACGATTAAACAAAGTTCTTCATTTCCTATGAAGTCTGTGAGAACACGGCCTGGAGCTTGATCGCTCATTCTTACTGCAGCAGATTCAGGGTACTCATCCTCAATGGACGCACCTTTAATGATTTTCCATGATGCCAGTCTGATTTCCTCAACAGGCTGGTCAATAAAGCAAAAGTCTCGATCTAGGCGATCATAAGTTTCTAAAAAATAATATTTCATGCAGTCTATCCAACAATCTGTAAGTTAGTTTGGACTCTTGGCGTGGCCATCAAGAGAACGCCCCCCTTCCCAATTAAGTATGATGTCCAGAAGATCTTCTGATAATGCTTCAAGCTGTGCTTTAGATAATTTAACGTCAGGAATGGCATGTTCGTCGTCATTCTCATTAACGGCTTTTTGACAGATTTCTCGGTAATCAGCCATGATTTCTTTTAAGCCGTTCTTCATTTCCTTAAGCATCTCGTCATAAACCGGGTGGGCCTGACACATGGCATCCAGGTCTGGCTCGTCATCTTCCCGCAAGATGAGATGACGGGGAACATCCAGGATTTTACCGACTTCTTTATCCATCGGTAGGAAAAGCATGTTCTTCTTATGATTGATATTGTATTGGGCGGTGAGAAGCGCCTTTTGCATGACATTGGATACGGGCAGGCCTTCATTGGTGATGGCTGATGAAAGTGTGCCTTTGGGTATCAGATGGTGTGCGTTGTTCCAATAGGGCCATGTATCTGTGGTGAAGTTATGGCCTTTCTTGATAGTGATTTTTTTACCTGAAATCGTATCACGCTTAATATCACGTTTGGGACCGCCGATGTCCCAGTCTCCAGGTTCCGGCACATCTAACATTGTGCAATACCGGGCCGGGTAGTGACTGCCGGATTTCGTGGGATATACGGAGGTCGGTTTTGGCTCTGTTGGTAGACAGTCCTTGTAGCTATGCAGACATTTTTTGATATCAGCATGACTATCGGCCTGCTCATAGCACTGGTAGCGATAGTTGCAGGTATGCTTACCGTTAAAATTGGTAAAGCTTGCTTTGTGTCCCGTCAGGCATGCGCCGCCTTCAGTTGTATCTGCGGTTGCATGTTGTTTATGAATTGATCCTAAACTTTGGTCGCCAAAATGACCTGATTTCTTTGCCATTTTATTCCTCTCCCTTGATCACTAATGCTGATCCGACAGACCCACTTTCATCAATGGAACACACAAGTGCCATGGTTCCACTGGCATATCCTCGTAAAAAGCTGGCGTTGGCCAGGCAGAGTGACGCGGCGCTACTGGCTGCCCCAATATCACCCCAGCTTGTTGCAGGAACCTGTACGTTACAGTGATCCAATTTAATATTGGAAAAGCCTCGTAGATGAGTTTGCGCAAACCCCCATGCCAGCGATTTCCACCGTTCGCCATTCAAATCGATGTAGATATCACCGATAAAGCTTGTGTCACTCAGCGCAGACAACGTGTCCTTAATGCTGAGGGCCAATGCCTGCCCAAGCTCAGAAACTCTATCTTCTAAATGCTGCACAGCTGGGCTCTCATTTGGGCTCTCATTGTCTTCTGCGTCATCCGTATTGGAAGTACTTAAGGCAATTTTACGGGTATCTGTGCTGGTGATGTTCACCGAGGCATGTCCGCCGTGACCATTGGCCTTAAAGTCCAGATATAGACAACTCGCGGCTTCCCCTGGAATAAGGCTTGCGCTGTTTTCGTCATCCAGTAAGCGCCCATAGTCAGATAGTTGTTTGAGACAGAGCGGGTCTAACAATGAATCTACTGATATAAGAATTACACCTGTAGTCGATTCCGAATGATCTGTCTTTAAAAGATTGCTCAATGCGGAATAGAACCCCGTAACTCCTTGTGTAATCAGGCCATGATCCGGTGTTTGAATAGGCACTCCGAGCGTTTTAGACAAGGTTGCAACACAGTGCTGCTGCAATATTGAGGTAACTTCAGGTTCCGGCCATCCAAAACGCCAATGGGTAATTTCTGGAAGTATCCAGATCACTGGCGTATTTTGCCAAAAAGCGGGATCTTGGGTGGGTAATTTTGCTGACTGAATTAAATCCTTCATGGCCTGTTCTACCATGCGCAGCCAAGCGGCGTTCTGGACAAAGCCTGAGGTGAGTAAATGGGCCGGTGCGCCGATCACTGGTGCTTCCAACTCATCAGGGTCATAGGTGACAACATCGTCCAAAGGGCTGAATCGTGTCAGCCCGGCACGGACAGAGGATGTGCAGGTGAGGGCGTCATAGCCAACTGAGGACACCAAGCCCATACCTAAGATAGAAAGTGAATTCATGAAGAAATGCTACCGGTGGATGACTTAGTTCTAAGTAAGCTCTGTAAAGCTCTCGATCTGTTTCCAGCTATCAGCAGGTGGGTATACCGCCAAATGAAGCATTTGGGCAGTGGAAGGGGCCAGTTGATACTCTGCCGCGACTTTTAAGCCCTGCTTGCGGGCCAATAGGAGCCATGACAAAACTTCTGGTGACACATGGGCCAGCGTAGCGGCCTCATCGGCGTTTAATCTGGACGCTTTCTTCTGTTCTTCATTTCCATCCAGCAAAGCATGGATGCAGGCCGTTAAGGCTTCATCGAATGATTCTTGGTCCCTATCAATGAGCGCTTTGCACAGCTTAAAACGTTCATCGGGATTCTGGTTATGATAGAACTCGAATACATCCAGCATGTCTTGGATTTCTGAATCCGGGGCATCCAGATAAAACGCCGCCATCAGAATCCGGTAGTACAGGAAGTCTTCTTCATACTCTTTTCGTGGGTTGATGGTATCCGGACATAAGTGTGCAATTTCCCGGGCGACATCTTCAGCGCCACAGGCCACGGCATCAAAAAATGGGTAGGCCTGGGAGGCCGCCTTTTCGGCTTCCTCTCCAATCTCCAGGAAATGAATAAAGGCCTGGGCGCTTTTATACAATCTTGAGTAAAACGGCTCCGGGTCATTACTGATTAACAGCTCTCCAACCCCCAGCTGCCGATAGGATTTACAGACATAGGTATAATGGGATGCCTTGGGGGATGATGCTCTCAACAATTCCGGCAATACTTCCTGAAGGGAAATGCCGGTGTTTTTGATCGCTAGAGGCAAATAGTTTGGTGGCATTAAGAACAATCCTTGTCTTTGGTGAGTTCATGCTCACATAGAAGCAAACAGCCAAGGCATGTCAGCTCGGTATTTACATGAATGGTCTTGCTTGCAGCGTCAGTCATATGGGATTGCCATTCTACGAATGTATTCTAGCCGCAATGTTTACAAATACACTTTGATAAGTCTTCCATAACAAATTGTCCGTCTTTCCTGTGTTTGAAATATTATCCCTTTCGATTGCTAACGGCTGTATCCGATGTACCGGAGATAGACATAACATTATCCCTATATTTATTTCATGCTGCGTTGAACCCATCCTAAGTCAACTGATTATCGGTCACTACTGGGGCATACCCTTGTTGTGGGGCAATCTGCTGTAACCGACTTAGGTCTCAAAGTTAAACTTGGTAAGTATTTATTAGATTTTGGGGCAACTCTAAATTTTCTCCGTGCTTGCTGGTCAGTGTGATGCGGCTTATTGTTTATCCTCTGTAATTAAGTGGGTCCTGCGAAAATTCCTGGATATGGCCCCAAACTCGTCAAACTCTTAACATTGACTTGCAAGGTTGGGCAGGACTCTCGAACATTCGGTGGTTTTATAAGTGTAAATTCTTAAATGTGATTGGGTATTAGATCATGGCTAATTTTATCTATGATAACAATGGGATTCCCAAGCTATCGAGAGTAGATATTGAGGTGAGAGTTGAAAAAAATTTCTTGTCCCATTTTGCTCCAGAATGCCTTGAAGAAGCTAGAGCTACGCCAATTGCCTCAATTGCTCAGCGACTGCAAGAAGATCACGGTTTGAAAGTAAATTTTCTAATAGATTTGGGGTATAGGAAAGGTAGAAAGGTTAGAGGCAGTTATAATATAGAAAGTAGAATGGTATCAATTGATTCTTCACTCGAGCCCGGTAGCCCTCCCTTTAATTTCACATTAGCGCATGAAATTGGTCATTTTGTTTTGCATAGACATTTGACTCCAGAAATGCTTGATAAGATTGATGGTCAAATAATTGAGGATGATGATAGGGCTTTGGTGCTTGACCAACTTCAATCTGATAATCCAAGGTCTTGGCTTGAGTGGCAGGCGAATAAGTTTGCTTCGTCGCTTCTTCTCTGCCTAGGAAAACAGTTCCAGATTTTGTGGTTTCAAAGCAAAAAGATATGGGTATAAATAGAAACATAGGAATTTTATATTTAGATAGACAAGCAGGAAATGTAGTAGATTTCTACAGGGTTTTGAATGAAATGGAATTCATATATCAAGTTTCCAAGTCCGCCATTAGATTACGTCTTCGGGAATTGAATATTCTGGAAGATAAGGCAAATTTAGGTAATTTTAAACCATCTGGACCAGTAGGAATATCGAATCCGTTAGCCGACTTTTTAGGCGATCTGAGAGAGAAAATTAGCGACGATGATGATGCCTAAAAAAGAGGGAGTTTAAAAAAAACCACAAAACCCGGACAGATCTATTCCGTCTTCTCACGCTGCCAGCAGGCCAACGGTTATGATTTATCGGGTTCAACAAGACTGCACTTATCTTATGCATGAAGTACCGGCTATTGAGTCTATGAATAAACTTGGCGATCAATACGGAACTTTTGCGTTTAACCCTGACCCGATTGCATATTCTGACGTTTGGAAGCCCTTAGAGATAGATTTTGTAAACTGCGATGAAAGTGCAGGGGTGTCCGAGATGCCGGATATTTCGGAAAACTTCGGAAGACTATTTCTGTCTATCAACGCATACAGTGCGCTAAAGGACGTAATAGGTGGGTGTGGCGAATTTCTACCAGTGACTTATAAGGGTAGGGATGGTTATCTGTTTAACCCGCTCGTTACAGCTGAAGTTTTGGAGGCAGTAGACCCAAAATTATTGGTTTACGATAAGCACGATAATCTCATTCACTATGGCTTTTTCGAGGATAGGCTTAGTCATTGCCCGTTACTGAAAACTGACTTGGATAGTTGTACCCGACTTTTTTGCACGGAGGTCTTTAAGGATTCTATCGAGCGTGCGGGGTTAAAAGGGGTGGTGTTCAATTCAGACATCGCAAACCCGGATGGGAAAGCCTATGGCATTACCCATTAGCTTCCTCGCTAGAAGATCGCTCTCTTCCAACCTGCTTTTCATGCAATTGAAAGTTCGCCTATATTACCTGAACGCTATTGTGTATTTGAGCCCGGCTGATTGCTATGTACATCTGACCCCATTTTCTCCTTATTTCTTGTTAGTGTTGGCTGGTACGCGCCACCCATTATAGTCTTGCGGCATCTGTCTACCTTCTTTCAGTGAGACAGTTATAGATGGTTTTTGGTTGCCATTCCATTGAATGGTGCCATCGTCCTCAAAAGTACAGCTAAATTTAACGGGAGTGATGTCGTAGATAAAGTCATCGTATACATCATCAACCCTGATGATCTCGGTGAACTTAACTTCAAAGAGTTGATTGAAATGTGCAGCAGGGATCGCAATGTTCAAGCCTCCCGGTACATGTACGCTTGGATACATTAATCCACCATCTTTTAGCATTAACTTAGCCGCAATTTGTGCTGACAAACGATAAGCCTGTGAATGTTTGGCGGAGGTTCGAAACACTTTCGACAAGAATGAATCTAAAAGAGTAAGCATTAGAGATTCTTTGTGAGAAAGGCCCTCAATATTTTTTATAAAATGAGCAGTTTGATCGGGGCTGTCGCCCATTGATTTACCCGCGACAATCAAGTTATGAGCTTCTCCAATAGGGAAGCAGGGGTAGATAGTATCCTTGACAGTGGAAACGGCAACCACTTGGAGGTAGTCACCGCGAGCAACTGGCACTTCGCTTAGAGCGGTTA
The DNA here is from genome assembly GCA_050299855.1 of Hahella sp. Lineage (GTDB taxonomy): Bacteria > Pseudomonadota > Gammaproteobacteria > Pseudomonadales > Oleiphilaceae > Hahella. The sequence goes on along the minus strand of JBNKWQ010000025.1, from coordinate 149,321 downwards.
AGGTATTTCTACTGGCATAGTGAACGGGGTCATTGGGAATGTTCGCGCGCCCATAATCTTTAACTGCATTTACTGGTGGGTAAATCACTTCATGTAAGTTGGCAAATCCGTTTTCTCCGCATGTTCGCAAGCGATACCAATACTGCTTCTCCCAAGCAATAAGCGGTTGAAAAATATCAAACCGAGCGAGTTGCATAAGTCGGGGCATCGTTTGAGCAAATGCTTGAATTTCATCGTTACTGAACCGTCGAATATCGCCTGTAAATTTGCTGAACTCTTCCTGAAACTCAGATATCTCTTTGCTCATCTCTCATCCTCTGGCATGGTGCGCAATCATTCTTTCGTTGTTCGAAACTGATCTTGATCAGTGCACCTTTTACATAAGCATTTTGTGATGTTATTTGGTTCCCATTATGAATGATAGGGGCATTCATCTATTGGTTTAACAAATCAAGCTTGTAGTTGTGGGGACGTTCTGTGCGAACAACCAAAACTGGCAGTAATCTAGCAGTGACCGTCCATTGACAGATTAGCCGCCCTGATAGGCAACGAAAGGAAAAGGCTGACCGGGGTTGAACATTCAACTTAAAAACTACCTCATCCTGGTCAAATGGGCCGAGCACCTCTTCTGTGAAGACACAATTAAAGGAGGCAAAGCTCTTTGCGGGAACCCCATTGGTCTATGATCGATTTAAAAAGATGGTCGAGCAAACATTGACTTGCAGGGTTGGGCAGGAGCCTCGAGGACGGCCTAAAAGGGCTTTGGCTCGTTAACTCTGATTACACTGGAATCAGTGGGCTGGAGGTACTATCTTCAAAGCGTTGGAATGGAAAAACGCGCATGCGCGATATACAAAGGTTAGGTTCAAAGGTAGTTATGAATATAGAAGAATGCGAAAAGCTATTTAGTAAGGCTATTAAAAGTAGCTCTGAATCAGAGTTTTATTATTCAATTGAACCACTATTTAATGATTATGAAATTTTATCGATAGAGCTTGCCAGAGGCTCTACCTTTTGGCGGGCACGAAAAATTGAAGATGCAATTTACACCAATGTTGCTGATTTAAGCTATCCACCCGCTGAAATCGCTTCTGTGGGTAGGCTGAACGATAAAGGAAAACCATTTTTTTATATATCCGTGGATATGGAAACGGCATTGGCTGAAGTTGACCCAGAAAATGGTCAGCATGTTCAGTTGGCGGGTTATAAAATATTAAATGAATCACCGCTTAAGGTCGCTGTTGTTGGCGAGTACTCAAATGTACAAAAGAATGGATACATGCATTTTGTCGGGAAAGATCCTGATCAGACTATTTTAAAAATGCTGAATGGTTTACCGCGCAAGGATGCAATCAAGAAAATATACATAGATAGATTTTTCGCCCATGTTTTGCGTGATGAAAATGCGCGATCAAATAACTATCAAAATAGTCGTTCGTTATCGCAGGCGATTCTTTCTAGAAATCAGGCGCATGGAATAGCTTTTCCTAGCGTGAAGGATCGCGGCGGATTTAATTTGGGAATTAAATCTGACTCGTCGGATGAATGTTTTCATAATGTAAGCTGTGTTGTTGCTAAAGTGAATGCAAAGCGAGAGTTTGATTTAATCGACTATGATATTGTTAACTCGGCGACCCACTTGGAAGAAAATGGCGATTTTGTTTGGCCTGAAAAATATATCCAAGACTGCATTGGATTTTATAACATGAGTAAAGAAGAATACGACGCGGCACTTTTAGATACATCTAGTAAAATATATTGCAAGGGAAAAACTGTATAGTGGACGCGCTTACTCCGAGAGTAATGCTAAAGAATAGAATGGGGTCGGGTTTTATATTTTACATGGCTTCTGACCAAAAAATTACAGTCTTGTCTGTATGCTGATTTTATTGTTTTTGAAAGTGTAAGTTTTTCTACAAAGGAAATGTTATATGCATTCTGATTTCTTGATGTTGGTTGAAGCAATCAATGGTTTAAAACAGGATTCTAGTATTTTGTTGAATATTGTTTTTCCGGTCTTTATGGCTTTGTTTTCATCATTGCTGGGTGCGGGGGTGGCGTATTTTATTTTTGTCTACCAGGAAAAAAATAGTATTAACCGCGAAAAACTAGACTCAATAAACAATATATTTCTAACCGTAGAAGATGCCCTTAGCTCGTTAATAGCAATAAAGCAAAATTATCATGGCCAAATTTCTAATGACCCGATTCAGAGATTTCTAAAGGTTCCGACGATCATACTTACAGGAACACCAGCTGATGTGGATCTGGCAAAGCTTGTATTTATTGTGCCAAATAAACTTAACGATAAAGTTGAAGTCGAAAAATGGGAAAGTTTGACGCGAATCAGAGCAATGATTAAGAACTATAATCATATTCTTGATTTGTGGTTGCAACGAAATGAACTAGAAAGACCAATCAAACTGCACATTATGGAAAATCGTCCTGGCGGAGCTTATGCAACCATTACACCCTCTGAAGTGATCCAAATAACAGGGGCGCAAGTCTTATTATCTGCTGTAGATTTAAATGAGATTGCTATAAAACTGACTGACAACATCATTATTGAAATGATGGACTTTTTGCAACATTTTCCAGATATAGCAAAATCCAAAATAAGCGAGAAAATGGCTAATAAGTATGGGAAGGTTCTGAAATACTCGATTGAAAGTGAGAAATTGAGAGAGCTTGTTAAACCATCGCCGGAATTAAGGTTAGAAATGGTGGCTGGATATTTTGGGATTCCTTTGGAAGACGTAAAGTCTAGATATGAAACTGGATATGAATAACGTCATTTTTAATAACTATCATTTTTTGAAGGTATAATTATTATTTAATAATACTAGTGTTTTAAGTTTTGGTGAATCTGGCAAGAGAAATATACTTCCTAGAGAAATGGTTCGGAAGTTGATAGTTGGTTGAGGGCTGATGGATATATGGAAAGCGCACTTTATGGATTAATTGGGGTCGTCTTAGGCTTTGCACTTACGTGGTTGAAAGATTTGTACAGTCAAAGGACAAAGAACAAAAAGGATGCGGAATATTTGTGCATCCAGGTTACCTCTATGTTGGATCGATTTATATCGGCTTGTCTTAATGTTGTTTGTGATGATGGGCAGCCAGATGAAACTGGCTATTACAGAACTCAAGTAGCTACTCCAGTTCTAGAACCAGAGAAACTTGAGGTAAATTGGAAGTCGCTATCAACTGATTTGCTATATGAGGTGCTAAGTTTTCCCCTGCAAATTGAAAATGCCGAAGCCTCTATTCATTCTACCTTTGAATTTGTTGCGAGCCCTCCTGAGTATTCAGAAGTGTTTGAGGAGCGCAAGTTTCAGTATGCAAAATTAGGGATTAAGGCTAGTAAGTTAGCAGGCAGGCTCCGACAGTATAGCAGATTGCCTGAAAAGGAAATTGAAGATTGGGACCCAACTCAGCGGATGCATCAGATGATAAAAGAAGTTGAAGAACTTAGGAAAACACGGAATCAGCAACAAGAGAAGATGCTACAAGAATTATCTAAACTTGGAGACAAGACATAGAATAAAAATGCTCACGCCAAGCTAATTTGGCGCATTGCACAAGCTGAGTGTCCACTTTTGAATCTGCGTTGACACTTGGTTGGCACTTTTGGGTTGCGCATAAAAAACGGGAAGTCCGAAAATTCGTAACTTCCCGTTTTTTAAGGAATTTAAGTGGTGCCCAGAGGCGGAATCGAACCACCGACACGGGGATTTTCAATCCCCTGCTCTACCGACTGAGCTATCTGGGCACTAGTGTCATAAATTTAAATGGTGCTTGACAATACACCAGCAGACTTGCGTCTGCCCCTGCTCATCCCAGTCAGAAATCACAGATTTCTGCCGTTCCGCGAACATGAAGCAATGCTTCATTTTTTGTTCGCTACACCCAACTGAGCTATCTGGGCACTATGCCATTTATTTAAGTGGTGCTTGGCTCAACACCAGCTGCCGTGAGCGGCAACGGGTGCGTATTAAACCGACTTCGAGTTTTTCTGTCAAGCTTATTTTTCAGAAGGTGGTACATAACCTTCGGCGGCGTCTACGGAATCATTATTGAAGAAGTTATCCATCTGTTTGCTGAGGTAGGCGCGGGTGTCCGGGTCCATCAGATTCAGGCGTTTTTCGTTGATCAGCATGGTCTGGTGGGCCAGCCATTCCTGCCAGGCTTTCTTGGAGACTGAGTCAAAAAGTTCTTTGCCTTTGGCGCCGGGCATGGGGGGGAGGTCCAGGCCATCCAGTTCTTCCTGGTATTTTTTACAAAAGACTTTACGTGCCATGAATTATCCCTGTTGCTAGTTTGGTTGTGGAAAAATTTTAGTCTGTGTTCGTAATTTGCGGAGTATAACAAACTCTGTTGCCGGCAGTTCCAGAGGAAATCAGGCCATGACCTTACAGCAATGCCTGTTGTGCCTGTTCCTTTTGCTCAAGCCATTGAGCGATGGGGGCGGGCAGGGCCAATTCGGTGGTTTCCAGGTCTACCCAGCTTTGGCCTTCCTCGCGGATCTGGTGATGATCGGTCGTTGTGCCGATATCCGCTATCACCGGCTTTAAGATGACATGATAGTGGGAGAAGGTATGCTTGAAAGGCGGGGCCAAATGATAATTTCCAGGCACAGGATAGCGGATGCGCCAGTCAGATAATGCTTCCTGCAGGTCTTCATCTTTCCCGCTTTCCGGGAAGCACCAGAGTCCACCCCAGATACCTGAAGCCGGGCGGCGTTCCATCAGGTAGCGGCCATCTGCATCCTTCAATACTAATAGATAGCGTTCTACCGTAGGGATGCTTTTCCTAGGTTTGCGGGTGGGTAGTTCCCCCGTGCGGTTCTCGATATAGGCGCGACAAGCAAGGTTCATTGGGCACTGTTGGCAGGATGGCTTGGTGCGTGAGCACAGTGAGGCGCCCAGATCCATGATCGCCTGGGTGTAATCGACGATACGCTCCTCCGGTGTGTAGCCGCCGGCAATATCCCATAACCGCTTTTCAATGGCCGGTTGCCCCGGCCAGCCTTCGATGCCTTCAATGCGGGCCAGCACCCGTTTGACGTTACCGTCCAGGATCGGTTCCCGTTGATTGAATGCCTGGGCCAGTATTGCGCCAGCCGTGGATCTGCCGATGCCTGGAAGTGTTTGCAGAACTTCCGTTTCTTGCGGGAACTCACCGCCGAATTCATTCATTAACCTGATTGCAGCTTTATGAAGGTTGCGTGCTCTGGCGTAGTAGCCGAGGCCTGCCCAATAGATGAGCACTTCATCGATGGGGGCTTCGGCAAGGTCCTTGACCTCAGGGAAGCGTTCGACAAAACGGTTGAAATAGCCGATCACCGTCGACACCTGGGTTTGTTGCAGCATGATTTCCGAAAGCCAGACCCGGTAGGGCGACCTTGGGTGTTGCCAGGGGAGATCATGGCGGCCGTGTTGATCAAACCAGGTCAGCAGGTTGTGGGCAAAATCTTCTGGGGTAAATACGGTGGCTGATACTTCAGTCATGCTCTGTCTGGACTTCACCAAGTGCGCGTAGCAAACTATCCCCATCGGCTTACCGGATGGGGACATTAGAAAAATACCCATTACAAAAGGCTGTGCTACTCTGAAGAAAAAAATAAAGAGACGCAACCGAACCGATGCCAAACGGTCCCTGCTGATGCCAACGAACAGGGTCTGAAAATAATAAGCCTAAGCTATAGAAGCTAATAAGGAGTCACTCGTGGCCGTCAGTATCACTATAGAAATCAGCCGAACCTTTGATGTTGCGGCGGACTATGACACTGTATTCAATTTACTCGCCGATGTACCCGCCTCTGCCAGCCATTTCCCCCGCGTCGAACAATTGGTGGATCTTGGCGATAACACCTATCGCTGGGAAATGAAGAAAATCGGCGTCGACAAGCACGCCATTCAAACCATCTATGCCTGCCAGTACAGTGCCGACAAGGAGCGTGGCAGTATTACCTGGACGCCGATTAAAGGCGAGGGTAATGGTCTGGTGCATGGTTCCTGGGCTATCACCAGGAAAGGCGAAGGTGTTGAATGTAAGTTTCAGACCAAGGGCGAGATGACCCTGCCGCTTCCCGGCTTGCTGAAGCTGGCTGTTAGCCCGGTGGTGAAGCATGAGTTTAATGCGCTGGTCGATACCTATGTAGAAAATCTGAAGAAAGATCTCGAAGGCTGAAATTTCCTGGATTGTTATAAGTCTTCCCCTTGTGGACGTAGTCGTTTCATGCGACTCGGCACAAGGGGAGGTGGGCAAACGGCCTGGATTAGACCCTGCGATTTTAACTATGACCTTTATTTTTAACTATGATCTTCATTAGTCCTTCCATGTAGGCTATGAGACCCTAAACGGGTATAATGCGCCTTTTTCACTGTGCCCGGAGCGATGAATGACTGAGCGCAAGGCGGAAGTAACCCGCAACACGCTGGAAACACAAATCACCTGTCAGGTAAATCTGGACGGAACTGGCGAAGCCAAATTCGAGACCGGAGTACCTTTTCTTGATCACATGATGGACCAGATTGCCCGTCATGGCCTGATCGACATGGACATCGTCGCCAAAGGTGATCTGCACATTGATGCTCACCACACAGTTGAAGATATCGGCATTACGCTCGGGCAGGCCGTGGCTAAAGCCGTTGGCGACAAGAAAGGTATTCGCCGTTATGGACACGCTTATGTGCCGCTGGATGAAGCCTTGTCTCGTGTGGTGATCGACTTTTCCGGCCGCCCCGGTCTGGAAATGCACGTTGACTTCACCAGAGCGATGATCGGAAGTTTCGACGTGGATCTTTTTCATGAATTCTTTCAGGGATTTGTGAATCACGCTCAGGTGAGTCTGCACATCGATAACCTGCGTGGCCGCAATTCACACCACCAGATTGAAACCATCTTCAAGGCATTTGGACGTGCTTTGCGTATGGCGATTGAACATGACCCGCGCATGAGCGGTATCATGCCTTCGACCAAAGGCACTCTGTAACTTCGGTTAATCGTGTCTGACAGGGTTGGCGTTCGGAAGTCTCATAAGCAAGAACGCCAACTACGTCGCCCATCTTTGAATCAGGATTACGATCTACTATGAGCGCTGCAGCAAATGGCTCGTCTAACGTGACTTCCACATCCAACACAATTGCCGTCATCGACTATGGCATGGGGAATCTTCACTCAGTCTCCAAGGCGCTTGAGCATGTGGCTCCCTCGGCCAGAGTGATAGTGACATCTGATGCAAAGGTGATTGCAGAAGCTGATCGTGTACTTTTACCCGGTGTCGGCGCCATGCGTGATTGTATGGGCGAGATTCGCCGCCTAGGCTTTGATCAGTTGGTAAAAGACGTTGCCGCCTCCGGGCGTCCGTTGTTGGGGATCTGTGTTGGCATGCAGGTGATGCTGGATTTCAGTGAAGAAAACAACGGTATTGATTGTTTGGGCCTGTTCTCCGGTCGCGTGCGTTTTTTTGGTGACGATCTGAAAGAAAACGGTGAGCGCCTGAAAGTTCCTCACATGGGTTGGAATCAGGTAGCCCATAGCCATGACCACCCGCTATGGCAAGGCATCCCGGATAACGACCGTTTCTATTTCGTACATTCCTATTACGTGGATGCAGCTAACTTTGATGCGGTTGCCGGCACTTGTCGGTACGGTGTTGATTTCGCTGCGGCCATTGCCCGCGATAATATTTTTGCTGCGCAGTTTCACCCGGAAAAGAGCCAGCATGCAGGGCTGCAATTGCTGAAGAATTTCGCACACTGGAATGGTCAGCCTTAAATGGGTAACACCCGAACACAAGCCAAAATAAATTTATCAGCGCCTGATGATCAGGACTGAACAACCAAGATCTAGAGAGTTGCTATGTTAATTATTCCTGCAATCGACCTTAAAGATGGTAAGTGCGTGCGCCTCAAACAGGGCCGTATGGATGACTCCACCGTGTTCTCCGATGATCCTGTGGCCATGGCTTCCAAATGGGTGGAGGCAGGTTGTCGTCGACTGCATCTGGTAGACCTTAACGGCGCTTTTGCCGGTGAGCCTGTTAACGGTGAAATCGTGGCGGCCATAGCCCGCAAGTATCCAGACCTGCCGATTCAGATCGGCGGTGGGATTCGTGATTTCGACACTATCGAACACTATCTGAAGGCGGGTGTACAGTATGTCATTATCGGCACCAAGGCAGTGAAAGATCCTGAGTTTGTGAAGGAAGCCTGCCGCAAGTTTGCCGGGCATATTATCGTTGGTATTGATGCCAAAGACGGCTGGGTTGCCACTGAAGGCTGGGCGGATATCAGCACCGTGCAGGCTAGTGATCTGGCGTTGAAATTCAAGGACGCTGGTGTGTCTTCCATTGTTTATACCGATATCGCCCGCGATGGCATGATGCAGGGTGTGAATATCGAAGCGACAGCACACCTGGCCAAAACCAGCGGCTTACCGATTATTGCTTCCGGCGGTGTCACCAACATGGACGACATCAAAGGTCTGCAGAGTGCGGCCAGTGCCGGGATTGTCGGTGCTATTACCGGGCGCGCAATCTATGAAGGCTCGCTGGATGTCAAAGAAGCGCAGGATTACTGTGACGCCAACGCTTAGTCGGAATAATGACGACGAATACGGTGACGGGTTCGTTCTGTCAGCATTGAGGAAATATCTATGTCTTTAGCCAAACGCATCATTCCCTGTCTGGACGTGGACAAAGGTCGGGTGGTCAAAGGTGTCCAGTTTGTGGATATCCGTGATGCAGGTGATCCGGTGGAAGTGGCCAAACGTTATGATGAGCAGGGCGCGGACGAAATCACTTTCCTTGATATTACCGCCAGCCATGAAGCCAGGGATACCATGGTGCATACCGTTGAACGTATGGCAAGCCAGGTCTTTATTCCTCTGACGGTCGGCGGCGGCATCCGTAAACTGGAAGATATCAGAACCATGCTGAATGCCGGAGCGGACAAGGTCAGTATCAACACCGCTGCGGTGTTTAACCCTGAGTTTGTCGGTGAGGCTGCGGCCAGATTCGGCAACCAATGTATCGTCGTTGCCATCGATGCCAAGAAGGTTTCCAGCGTCGGTGAGCCTGATCGTTGGGAAATTTTCACCCATGGCGGCCGTAAGCCTACAGGGCTGGATGCAATTGAATGGGCTCAACGTATGGTGTCATATGGCGCAGGCGAGATCCTATTGACCAGCATGGACCGTGACGGCACCAAGAACGGTTTTGATCTGGCCGTTACCCGTGCCATCAGTGATGCGGTGCATGTGCCGGTGATTGCGTCCGGCGGTGTGGGTAACCTGCAGCATCTGGTCGATGGTGTAAAACAAGGTGGGGCGGATGCGGTTCTGGCCGCCAGTATTTTCCACTTTGGCGAATACAGTATTCCCGAGGCAAAAAAATTCATGGCAGAACAAGGTGTGGAAGTGCGTCTTTAAGGCGCGCTTTTATCTATCCGTTACTGGCATTAATCCCTCAGCACTGGCGTTTGTTCTCAAACACTGACGTTCTAATCCTCCAGTTTTCCTTACGTCAGTACCTCTGATCGCCTCTCCAAAAGACGGATTCATAGCGCCGGTTAGCCCGCGGTTGATTTGACCTCCAATCGCATCTCGCCGATTCAGTTCTCCGCCACTTAGTCTCAAAACGAGCAATTAGCCTCAAAACAAGCAATTAGTCTCAAAACAAGCAATTCGTACTAAACTTAGACAAACACAACAATAATCTGGACGGGTCTCTATGCTGACTATGACTCCGGGTGAAAATGAAGCCTGTGCACGTATTGTCCTGGCGCCGAATAATTCGGCAGGTTGGCGTGGTAATCGGCTGTTTCTGATTGCGGTGGCAGTGGTATCTGCTGTCATAGGCGGTGTCTGTTTTGTTGCCGGTGCCGGATTGGTGTTGTTGTTTTGCGGAGCCGAAGTTCTTCTGCTTTATCTTGCCTTACGCTATGTCAGCCGCCAGTGCGCGATACAGGAAGTCCTGCTGCTCAGTCCCTATGAGGTATCGTTTCAGCGTGGAATCATGGCGCCGGAACAGCAGTGGAATTTCCCCAGGATGCACACACGGGTTTTAATGCACATGGATTCCTATAGACATCTGCAAGTGCGGTTGGAGTGTGGCCAGGAGGAACTGGTGGTGGGGCGGTTTCTTACAGAGCCTGAGATCACCGAACTGGCCGCCCGGTTGCGGCAACTGGTGATGCACTACCGGCATCTTTATCTCTAGCCCGTTTGTGGAACTGTTGAATAGCCGTGGGTAGGCTGGACGCAATAAGTGGACTCAGTTGAGAGCATCTATGTCGGTGTCATCTCCGGAATCTGCCATCAGGCGTGTGCTGGGATCCCGGTGGATATTCTTAAACATGTCCGTGGCATTGTGGCGAATTGCCCAGATTCCTTTAACTGTGGCAATGGCAACGCCATGCTCTCCCAGTCTTGGCAAAACTTTCTCAAGGTACTCAATAGTTTCCTTGTGGGGGTGGCCGATGGCAATTGCTGTGCCTTCTTTACGGGCGATGTCGATCAGACGCTTGAATTGAAAGTCTATGGCTTTGGTGGAAATAAAATGATCGAGAAAAACGTCTCTGCTCAGGGAAGGGATAGCGTGAGTCATTGCGACTTCTGCGGCGACTGAGGCTGGTGTCGTTCGACTATCAACAAAGTACAGCGGGTAGTAACTCAGCTCCCGCATTAGCAAAGTCATGGCTGGACGGTTTTGTGTCAGCGCGCTGCCCATATGGTTATTCACGCCACTCACAAAAGGGACGGAGCGGATAGCCCGTCTGAAAGTAACGGTCATTTGCAGGCTGCTCATATTGCTGGTCAGCCCCGAGGCTCCCAGAGGCAGGCTACGGGTATTCTCCATTGGCGCATGCAGCATAACTTCCTTACCCAGAGCATAGGCAAGGCGGGCCTGTTCTTCAGTGTGTGGCCTGAACGGTAAAAAGGACAAAGTCAGGGGGGCTGGAATGTTGATGGCCCGCAGGCCCATTTCCTGATAATTGCCCATATCATCAATGATGATGGCAATCGTTGGAGGGAGTCTTTCGTCATCCGATGCAATGACGGTCTGGCTGCCTAATAGCAAGGCCACGCTCAGACCGCCGATCAGATTTCGCAAGATCAAACTTGCTTATCCTTCCGCTGTTGTCTTGGCAGTCGCATTGCCGGCTTTAGGTGCCATAATGTTAAGCCCCTTGAGTAAATTCAGTGCCTCTCTCAGCTGGAAGTCGCGTGCAATTATTTCCTTGGCAGGCGTGTCGTTTTCAGTGGTGGCCGGTGCTTCATCGCCATTGGAATTACTTAAATGCCCGGAGAGATCGGCTTCCTTGAATACCGGCTGGGAATCCACTTCTGTAATGGTTGCCCGCTGTACTTTAATATCCGGCACTATGCCAAGGGCCTGGATAGACCGCCCACTTGGAGTGAAGTAGCGTGCTGTGGTTAGTTTGAGGCCATATTCTTCATCCAACGGCAGTACTGTCTGTACGCTGCCTTTGCCGAAGCTTTCGGTGCCGAGAATAATGGCGCGGTGGTGATCCTGCAAAGCGCCTGCCACGATTTCAGAGGCTGAAGCCGAGCCGCCGTTGACCAGTACGACTACCGGAGCACCGTTGATGACGTCACCTGGAGTGGCAGTAAAGCGCAGCTTTGAACTCTTGATGCGGCCATCGGTATAGACAATCAGGCCTTGATCCAGCAGGGCATCGGAAACTTCCACGGCTGCCTGTAGTACGCCACCGGGGTTATTACGCAAATCAAGCACCACGCCTTTGAGTCCCTCTGGGCTCTCTTTAAGTAGTTTATCCAGTGCATGATTAAAGTCAGCACCGGTCTGGGCCTGGAATTGTGTGATGCGAACATAACCGTAACCGGATTCCAGTGTCATATTTTTCACGCTGGTAACGCGGATGACATCCCGTTTAACTTCGATTTCCGTCGGCCCGTCGGCATTTTTCTTGACGACTGTCAGCTTGATAGGTGTGCCTGGCTTGCCGCGCATTTTATTGACGGCTTCTTCCAGAGACATGCCTTTCACTGACTGATTGTCGAGCTTGATAATCAGGTCCCCGGCTTCGATTCCCGCTTTCTGGGCAGGGGTGTCATCGATAGGGGTGATAACTTTGATAAAACCGTCTTCCATGCCGACTTCAATGCCCAGGCCACCGAATTCGCCGCTGGTGGATTCTTGGAGATCATCAAACGCCCTGGGCTCAAGATAGGAAGAGTGAGGATCAAGGCCGGAGAGCATGCCGCGGATAGCATTATTCAGCAGGGTAGTATCGTCTACGTCTTCGACATAGGCTTTCTTGATTCGGTCAAAGACTTCTGCAAACTTGCGCAGATCTTGTAAGGGGAGTTGTGTATTTGGAGATTCAGCAACGGCTTCTGCTGCAATCTCATCGACATTTTCCACAGGATCAGCAGCCCAACTCCCGTAAGGCAAAGCGAGGGCCAGTACAGCACCTGCGATGGTTAGTTTTTTCACTCTGGACACCACTCTGTCATTGTTATCCTCTCGGATGCTCCATTGAGCATCTACTTCAACCACTTTACGGGATTATCCGGCTTTCCCTTGTGCCGTATTTCAAAGTATAGCCCGGTTTCAGGTTGGCCTCCGCTATTACCGGCGCTGGCGATCAACTCGCCGCTGTTAACCCAGTCTCCGGTATCTTTCAGCAGAGCCTGGTTGAAACCATAGAGGCTCATATATCCGTCACCATGGTCGATGATCATGAGCAGGCCGAAGCCCCTTAACCAGTCAGAAAAAACCACGCGCCCATGATGTACAGCCTTGACCGGAGCATTGACGGATGTTTTGAAAAACACACCTGGCAGGCGAAAGCTCTTGCCGCCGGCGGAGCGGCCGAAATTCTTTTTGAGTTTCCCCGTGGTCGGCCAAGGTAATTTAGCACGGAGTTTTATAAAAGGCACAGAGTCCTGAGTTAACTCTAGGTTAGATATGGTTTTTTCCACTTCCTGAACCAGCGTTTCAAGTTGTTGCTGGTCCTTTTCCATGCGCACCAGTTCATTCTTGCGGTAATTCAGGCTCTGGGTGAGCTTGGCCAGGGTGACTTCCCTCTCCTTGCGCTGCCCGAGAAGATTTTCACGAGCCCGGGCCAAAGTATTGCGGGAACTGACCAGTGCCTGATTGCGTTCCAGAATGCTGGCGCGGGTGGTCTTGAGTTTTTCGATGGTTTCCCGGTAGGCGGTAATTTGTTCTCCGCGGGCTTTGTTGAGATAACCGTAGTAGTTCATCAGACGTTGCAGCTTTTGCGGATCTTCTGCGTTGAGCAGTAATTTGATGCCTTGTTCCTGACCCATCGCATAGGCCGCGCGAATCTGTTTGCCGAGCAGGGCTTTCTGCTGGTTTAACGAAGCCAGATGTTCTTTTTCTTCGCCTTCAAGTTTGCCGATCTGCTCTTCGGTGGCGTTGATATCCTGCTCGATATCGTTGATCTCACGTACCTTGGCCTGGATCTTCTCTTCGGTGGCACGCAGATCTTTTTCCAGCTGGCTTTGTTCGCCCTGGGCTCCATCGATCCAGGTTCTCAGTTTGGAGATGTTCTGTTTGAGTTCAACTAATTTCTTTTGCTGAAGCTCATGGTCTTCCCATTGCTCTTCCGCTGCCCAGGTATAAATGCAGACGGACAGACTGGCTAGCAGAACAATACAACGTGGGAACAACTGCATAGAAGACGTTTTATAAACACTCTGTTGAAATGAATAAGGAGACAGCAGATTCCCGCTGAAGTGGTGCCCAAGTATAGAAGACAATTGAGCATGGGAGCAAAGTGGTGTCCGGACTGTTGCGAATCTTTAACAGGTCAAGGCTTGGAATATTAAGTGCCTGACCCGCGCAATGCAGGTCAGGCGCTCGCACGGCTAGGCAGGAACCACCAGTGACTCGCCTGTCATTTCCTCGGGTTTATCCAGCCCCATCAGATTGAGCAGGGAAGGGGAAATGTCACATAAGCGGCCGTCAGACTTCAATCTGATTGCTTTGGGTCCGATATAAATCAAGGGGACCGGGCCGGTAGTATGCTGGGTGTGAGGGTGGCCGTTTTCATCCAGCATCATTTCCGCGTTGCCATGATCGGCTGTGATCAGGCATTGACCACCAACTTCATTAAGAGCGGCCGCGACCTTTTCCAGGCAGTGGTCCAGGGCTTCTGCCGCCTTAACGGCGGCGTCGAAGCTGCCGGTATGGCCTACCATGTCACCATTGGCGTAATTGCAGACAATCAGATCATAACGGCCGGATTTAATGGCTTCCACCAGTTTGTCGGTCACTTCAGGCGCGCTCATTTCCGGCTTCATGTCATAGGTGGCTACGTCCGGCGATGGCACCAGCACGCGGTCTTCTCCAGCATACTCGGCTTCCTGTCCGCCGCTGAAAAAGAATGTCACGTGGGCATACTTTTCAGTTTCGGCGATTCTAAGCTGGGTTTTGCCGAGGTTGGACAAATATTCGCCCATACCGTTCACCAGAGCCGTCGGAGGGTAAGCGCAGGTGGTTTTAATATCGGCGGAATATTCAGTCAGCATTACGAAGTCTGCCAGGGCAGGCACTACTGTACGGTTAAAGCTGTTGAAATCTTTATCTACAAAAGCCCTGGTGAGCTCTCTGGAACGGTCGGGACGGAAATTCATGAAGATGACCGAATCGCCGTCTGTAACATTGACGTCGGGTTCTCCAGTTGCCTGAATGCGTGTGGCTTTGACGAATTCGTCATCCTCGCCCCGCTCATAGGCGGCCGCAAGGGCCTGTTGCGCAGTCTGGGCAACATAATCTGATTTGCCTTGGGTCAACAAGTCATAGGCTTGCTGTACCCTGTCCCAGCGATTGTCCCGGTCCATCGCGAAATACCGGCCTACAATAGACGCCACCCGGCCACATCCCAGTTCACTCATTAACTTACTGGCTTTTTCCAGTGAGGCGCCGGCACTGCGTGGCGGGGTGTCGCGTCCATCCAGGAAAGCGTGGATGTAAACGTTTTGAGCGCCGCGTGATTTGGCTATCCGGCAAAGTTCAAATATATGCTCTTCATGGCTGTGGACGCCGCCAGGAGACAGTAATCCGAACACGTGAACTGCCTTGTCGTTGCTGACGGCCTTGTCAATGGCATTGGTCAGCGCCGGCTGCCTGGCAAAGTCGCCGTCGGCAATTTCTTTATTAATACGGGTAAAGTTCTGATACACCAGACGCCCGGCGCCAAGATTCATATGGCCGACTTCGGAGTTACCCATCTGCCCGTCAGGCAGGCCTACTGCCATGCCAGAAGTTTGTACCAGGGTATGCGGCTGCAGTTGCCAGATTTTGTCCCAGAAGGGCGTTTTGGCATGGGCGATAGCGTTGTTATCGGTGTCTTCCCGGTAACCCCAGCCATCCAGAATAAAGAGTGCAGTCGGTATACGTTTGTCAGTCATGGTCCAGTTTGCTCCTATAATTCCCGAGCATTTTAGCGTGATTCGATCACGTTGTCCTGAAAGCCCCTCTTGTCTATTTGTATAAGTCTTATAGCCTGTTGTATAAAATCTATAGCCTGATTTGCACTCACTGCCCCGGAGCGCTTCTGAATCCAGCGCGCGATGTGTATAATGCCGGGGATTTTTATGGTGGGTGAGGTTATGGAGAAGTTTTTAACGTTCGCGATGGATCATTGGATCCTGAGCTCTTTATTCGCCACCTTTCTGGCGGCATTGCTTTTTACGGAGCGCCAGCGTGGCGGTAAGTCAGTTTCTCCTCAGCAGACTGTTATGATGCTGAACAAGGAACAGGCTGTCATTGTAGATGTACGCGACAAGAAGGAAACTTCTGAAGGGATTATTCGCGGTTCGCTGCTGATTCCATTCAGCTCACTCAAGGAACGTGCTTCCGAGTTGGAGAAGCACAAAGAAAAGATCATCATTGTCGCTGACAAAATGGGCCAGCACTCAGGCACTGCAGTACGCACCCTGAGAAGCGCCGGTTTTACCAATGTACAGCGTTTGGCTGGCGGTGTAGTTGAGTGGAAAAGCGCCAACTTACCACTGGCCAAGAAGTAATGGTTTGACGGATCGAAGCAGTCGCGAGGCGCAGTAGTTATGTCTCAGTTTAAACCAGTAACCATTTACACCACCCAGTTCTGTCCTTATTGTGTTCGGGCAAAACAATTACTGACAACGAAATCTGTTCCCTTCGAGGAGATTAAAGTCGACTACGACGCCTTGAAGCGAAGTGAAATGATGCAGCTCAGCGGACGTCGGACCGTGCCGCAGATTTGGGTCGGAGATCAGCATGTTGGTGGTTGTGATGAGCTCTATGCTCTCGAATACGCCGGACAACTGGATGGCATGTTGACTGTGTAATACTGACCCTTAAGCTTGGTGTTACATAGATTCAGTACAAAGAATGTTTTGAAGCGAAGATAAACAGACTGCTTTGATAAACAGAATGAAATGAGAAACTAAAGGTAGACTCATGGCCGAACAAGAAAACGCACAACAACCCAAATTCGCATTGCAACGCATTTACCTGAAAGACCTGTCCTTTGAGTCGCCCAATGCGCCTGCAACATTCCAGCAAGAGTGGAAACCACAGGTCAATATGGACCTGAATACCGAAAACAAACAACTGAATGAAAACCAATGGGAAGTGGTTCTGACCCTGACCATTAATGCCAAGGTTGCTGACAAGTCCGCCTTTTTGGTTGAAGTTCAGCAAGCAGGTGTTTTTATGATTGAAGGCCTGAGCCCGCAACAGCTGGCTCAAACCCTGGGAGCTTTCTGTCCCAACCTGCTGTTCCCATATGCCCGTGAAACTGTAGACGCCATGGTCGTGAAAGGCAGCTTCCCGGCATTGATGCTGCAGCCGGTTAACTTTGATGCCATCTATGCCGAAGCCGCACGTCGCAAGGCAGAAGCCGGCGAAGCAGCCCCTGCTGAAGCAGCCAAGCATTGATCGATAGAAATGACGGCCTTTAGCGGGCCGTCATTTCTACTTCTCAAATACTTTCCCCTCGTAATACCACAATATTTACCCTCTCTGACCTATACTCCATCTAGTCTCCGACCTTTACCCTATCTAATCTGACCGTTACCTATCTAACTAGTGCCAACAGCTTGAATTGACCGTCAGCAAATGCCGCTCTATGGTTTAGTCTATTCTCGTTGTATTAATAACGGGTAGCCTGAGCTGGTTGGAGGAAAATTTTATGGAATCAATGGGACCTATTACGATCGGTATTGTCGTCGTTGCGGTGGTAGTGGTAGTGCTGGCCATAATTTCCAGGCGTGGTGAAGGCGGCGGAAATTCCAGGGTGCCTGTCCCCCGTGCCAATCAGGCCACTGAGGAAGATGTTAGAAAAATTGCCATGGCTGGGCAGAAGATTCAAGCCATTAAGCTCTACAGGGAAATGCACCACGTCGGCCTGAAAGAAGCCAAGGAAGCTGTGGAACGTATGTTGGACTAATTCCTCCGGACATTCCGGCTTATAGGCAACGACTCGGGGGAGTTAGTGACGGTTATGTCTTCGGCTAAAGTGAGCTATTCTTACTTCTACTTATCCGGCAATTGCCACTGTCGGTGATACTGTTTTCGATTATTAAACACCAGGGATGTGTTGTACACGAAGCTGTCTGAGTAATCTGTTTGTTGTCATTCTCAGCGTGTCGTCCTGATCCTGGCTCCACAAGCCCGGGATACTTTTCGCACCAGGAGGATTTTCTATGGCAACGACAAAAAACAACACCAATGCACTGGATGGTTATGCCATAAACGCGGATATCGACATTCCTGATATCCGCGACTGGATATACCGGCCCGCGTTAATACGGCTAAAGACTGAGCTGCCACCACCTGCCAATCTTCAGATCCTTGATCAGAAAAAAGAGGGTGCCTGTACCGGATTCGGTCTGGCTGCGGTTATCAATCATCTGAATCGCGAACAGGGTAACGCTGAGCCGGTGTCTGCACGAATGTTATACGAGATGGCCAGGCTCTACGACGAGTGGGAGGGTGAAAACTATTCCGGCTCCAGTTGCCGGGGGGCCATCAAAGGCTGGTTTAACATGGGCGTCTGCAGCGACGAACTCTGGCCTTACAAGAATAATGCACCGGGAAATCTGACTGTCCAGCGGGCAAAGAACGCGCGCAAGACCACCATTGGCGCATACTATCGTCTGGACCATCGAATTTCTGATTTTCATGCTGCGATCAATGAAACCGGCGTGCTTTACGTTTCCGCCAATGTTCATGAAGGCTGGTCATCATCCAGGATAAAAGCCAACGGCAAAATTCCCTACAGTAAGAAAACCATAGGCGGCCATGCATTTGCCCTGGTCGGCTATAACCGCGAAGGATTCTGGGTGCAGAATTCCTGGAGCGAGTCCTGGGGCAAAAAAGGTCTGGCCTTGTGGACCTATGAAGACTGGCAGGAAAACATCCGTGATGCCTGGGTGTTGAGGCTGGCCCTGCCGACACCGCAAATTTGGCACAAGGGACGCTCGGCGGGACCGGGTGCGGCGGTGGATAGCAGCCGTAAAGTGAACCGCGCTGAGATAGCCGGCCATTTTGTCCATATAGACGACGGCGATTTTCATGGCAAGGGTAAGTACTGGTCCAACGAGGACGATGTTCGCCAGACAGCCGGACATCTTGCCGAAAGCGATAAATATGACCATCTTCTGTTTTACGCCCATGGCGGCCTCAACAGTCCGGAAGCCTCGGCCACGCGCATCGCGGCTATGAGGGATGTATTTAAGGCCAACAGGATATATCCCTTCCACTTTATGTATGACACTGGCCTGATGGAGGAGCTGAAGGACATTATCCTGAATAAAGAAGATAGCAGTATCGAGCGAGTTGGTTCTATAACCGATGCCACCGACTGGCTGGTGGAAAAACTCAGTCGGGGAATCGGTCGGGCCCTGTGGCGGGAGATGAAGCAGGGGGCGACGTCACCTTTCAAAGCCTCAGGTGCCGGTGCCAAGGTAATAGGCCATTTTGTAAAAGCCCTGCAGGGCAGACCTGCGGATAAGCCATTAAAGGTACATGTCAGCGGCCATAGTACCGGCGGTATTCTGATGGCCAACTTTGTGACCCGTCTAGCAGCAGTTTCAAAACTACCCATTGAGTCCGCGACTCTGTTTGCCCCTGCCGCCACCAGTCGCCTGGTGAATGATAAATACCTGCCATTGCTTGCAGCAGGGCCACAGCAATGTCATATCGGGCGCATGACCGTATTTAATCTCTCAGAGCAAAGGGAACTGGACGATACTGTCGGCGGGGTCTATCGCAAGTCTCTGCTGTATCTGGTATCCAAAGCCTTTGAGGAAGAACGCGGCGAGCCCATCGCGGGGATGCAGCTCTATACTGACAAATTGCAGAAACATAATCGTCTGCAGGTGGTGGTCAGTGGTGTCGGTAAGGCCAGTGACAAGTATCGTTCAAATGCTGAGACTCACGGAGAGTTTGATAATGATGTGCAGACCATGAACAGCCTGCTACAAATTATCCTGGGACAGAAACCCCGAGTTCCGTTTAACGCGGATAACCTTAGTTATTAGTTTTATAGGAGGCAGGTTCAGGGAGTTTTATAAAAAGCCAGCTCGGGTAGTTTTACTGGCAACCAGGCTCAGGTGGCAGGAAACCATTGGTTGGGTTCAACACACACACTATTGGCGCTATCACTGATCCAGAGCTGGCCGTCCTGGATAGTGCATTGCAGGTCCATGGTGCGCTGTGCCAGCTTTGACAGAGCATCCAGGCTGTCTTGATCTATCTCAAGCACTTTGAGATTGTCGAAGCGTTGCAGATCGCCGCGGATTTTTTGCCACCAGACCGGCGCTGCACGCTGGCCATAGGCGACAATCAACGCCTGTTTTGCGCGTCCGCAGGCTTTGCGTACCCGGCTTTCCTCGGGCAAACCCAGGTCAATCCAAAGTTCAATTTCATCACTTAAGGATTTGCACCAGATGTCCGGTTCATCCGGAGAGGAAAGGCCTTTGGTAAATTGCAGATTTTCCTCCGCATATAAGGCAAAGATAGCCAGGCGCAGCATCATTCTTTCGTCTGTCTCAGACGGGTGACGAGCTATGGTCAGCGGATAGTCGGCATAATGGTTTCTGTCCATATCTGCGACATGCAGGGTAGCTTTGAAAATGGTGGATTTCAGCGCCATAAAATCTGGTTTCCGATTGAATACATAAATTTGCCGATGACTCTGCCATAATGTTGCCCGTTTAAACAGTGTGCCGCGTATATTATGCCCAGTACGCGACTGTTTACAGATTAATCCCTACGATCAGTATCAGCAGGCGAGTTGAGACCACCCCATGAAAGAAGTGTTAAAAGTATTTACAGGAAACTCCAATCCACTCCTGGCTGAGCAAATATGCGCGCACCTGGGCATACAACTCAGCCCCATGGAAATCTCCCGCTTCTCTAATGATAACTTGCATGTCCAGATTCAGGATAATGTGCGTGAACGCGACGTGTTTATTGTGCAGTCCTTCACCCAGCCGGTGAGCGATCATATTATGGAATTGATGATTGCCATTGATGCCCTGAGAAGCGCCTCTGCGCGCCGTATCACTGCAATTATTCCCTATTACTCATATGCCCGTTCCGATAAAAAAGATGCTCCAAGAATTTCAATTACCGGTCGCCTGATCGCTGACTTGCTGCAAACCGCCGGCGCTAACCGGGTGCTGACCATGGATCTGCATGCGGATCAAGTACACGGCTTCTTTAATATTCCTGTTGATCACCTGACGGCGATTCCTACCATTACTGACTTTATCCAAAGTAACTATGACACATCGAATATCGTGGCGGTGGCTACTGATGCCGGTGGAGCCAAGCGGGTTGGCAAGTTCTCCACACGCCTGAATGTGCCCATGGCCATTATCGACAAGCGCCGTATCAGCGACACCCAGGTGAAGCAGGGCAGTGTGGTCGGTGATGTCAAAGGCAAGGATGCAGTTATTTTTGAAGATGAAATTGCCACTGCCGGTACCCTGATATCCACCGTAGATACCCTGCTGGCTGCGGGTGTGAAAAGTGTCCATGCGGCAGCAACCCATGGCGTTCTGTGTGGCCCCGCTATTGAACGTATTAAAGCTTCCGGTATTGAGTCCGTGATTGTTACCAATACGGTGGGTATTCCTGAAGAAAAAACCGCAGGCAAAATAACGGCTCTGTCTGTTGCCCCTTTATTTGCCGAGACCATCAAACGTATCCACACCGGGGAAAGCGTAGGTGCCTTGTTCACCTGATCTTGAAGTAATTTAGTTGAATTCCGCTGAAGTGACATGCTGATGGCCAGAATTGAATTTGCTGCTGCAGATTTACGTCGCTTATTTGCATCGGAACGTCTCGGTGTTGCGATGTTCGCCACGCTGGTGTATTTAACCCGGAACCCTGCTAAAGCGCAAAAATGGCAGCTATTGCTGGCGCTTGAACGCAAGACCCTGGCCGAGCTTTACACTCTGACCTCAACTCTTTCTGTTAACCCGCCCTGGACGCCGGTAGCTGTCCTTTCCGGGTATTTATACGGTATTCTCTTGGCGCTGTTACCCTGGAAACTCAACATGCAAATACTGCTTAGCGGGACGCGAAGCTATCTGCCATTATTTGAACGGGTTAAGGCTCAAGCGGAGCCGCCGTTTGAGGAAATAAGCAGTTACTTGCTAGCCCACGAACAGGCATTAAAAGCTTTCATCGAGCATGAACTAATCGGGAACAGCCACAGAGCTGCATTGATAATCACGCAAATCCTGGACCGGAAAATAGAGTTGCAGATTAGTTCTTAAGCCATCCTGCACTGACTGCAATTGAACAGGTTTATACAACGAGGAACACATGTCTAAAAAACTGGAAGACGGCTCATTTCTGATTTTTCTGGTGATCGTATCGATCGGATTTGGGATGATGATCCTGCCGTTCTTTTCCGCCATCTTCTGGGCTGCTGTGCTTGTTATTCTATTCAGCCCGTTACACAGGTTGCTCACCCGTAAGCTGGGGCAGGGTCCAAATGTCAGTGCCTTGGTTACGCTGATTGCCAGTCTATTGATAGTGGTGTTGCCGGTATCTCTGGTCATGACCATGCTCGGCGTTGAAGTGGCGGATCTGTACCAAAAGATTCAGCAGGGAGAAATAAAGCCCCAGGAATGGGTGGATAAACTGAAGTCTACCTTACCGGTGATTCAGCACCTGGCTGATCGTTTTAATTTCGATCTGGGCGATCTGAACCAACATCTGTCCACCGCCGCACTGACTGCCAGTAAGTTTTTTGCCGGCAAGGCAGTCAGCTTTGGTCAGGAGTATGTGCAATTCCTGATCAATTTCGTGCTCATGCTCTACCTTACATTTTTCTTCCTTCGCGACGGCGAATCACTGATTCTACTAATGATTCGTGCACTTCCTTTGGGTGACACACGGGAAAGGCATTTGTTCACTAAGTTTGCTGAAGTATCCAGAGCTGTAGTGAAAGGTAATCTGGTCGTGGCAACCGTACAGGGCACGCTCGGCGGCATTATTTTTGCCATTCTGGACCTGCCGGGTGCAGTGCTCTGGGGCGTGGTAATGGTTATTCTCTCGCTTTTGCCTGCAGTCGGTTCTGCCCTGGTCTGGGGCCCCGCTGCGATCTTCCTGTTCAGTTCAGGGCAAATAGTGTCTGGTACCGTCCTGGTGCTGTTTGGTGTGTTTGTTATTGGCCTGGTTGATAACATTTTGCGCCCCATCCTGGTGGGACGAGACACCAAGATGCCGGACTTTATGGTACTGCTGTCCACCCTCGGGGGGATTGGCTTGTTTGGTATTAACGGTTTTGTCATTGGCCCCATTCTGGCGGCCTTATTCATGTCTTTCTGGCAGATATTCATGGATGAATTCAACCTGGCGGAACCAGGTTCGGAAGGAGAGACTGGGGGCAGCCTGGAAATGCTGATAACACCAGAGCAGCCGGGCATAGAAAGCCAGGGTATTGACGACCAGGCTATTAAAGATCAGGGCGACAAACCTGAATCGTAAAATATCGTCAAGCTATAGAGATGAAGGAGAAAATTTGAGATGTTTACCGGTAGCGATCCAATTGACCGTCTAAACTTAATACAAGGCTGATAATAGGATCTTGAATATAAGCTTGGTAAATGTGTAACGGAGTTGAGTCATTGCATATAGCTGAACGATCGCCTGTTGCCGGACATGGACTGCCGGTCGATGGAGAAGCTCTATTTTGACGATATTGGCGCAGATGGTGGGCCGGGCTGCAAGTGCTCAAACTTGCCTGCCTCAGTCCCGGCTACGCGTCCTGCCCGGACTGCTCCAGATCGGTTTACATCGATTTGCAGCCGTCGCTACCTTGATGCTGGCATCAATCTTTCTACCGGCAGAAGCTGTTCCTGCTGCTGAGTCTGTGAATCCTGAAACTGCTGAACTCAGATCTTCTCCAACTGACGACAATGTGCCTGAGCCAGCTAATCTCAATTGTGATGAGTCCACAGTCATACCGGCCAATATGGACCTTGACGATCTGGAGGGCCGTCATAAGACTGACCTGCAAGTGCCTGAGGGCGCAATTATCCGTCGCATCGAAATCTATCCACAGGATATCTATCCCGACTATGGGAGGGAAGAAGATCTGCGTTGGTATGAGATCTCTCTGAATGCGCTGCACCCGGTGACCTATGAGAATGCCATAGAATCCCAATTGCTTTTTGTTTCTGGTGAAACCTACGATCAGGGCCTGATCGAGGAAACCGAACGTAGTCTGCGCAACAGTAGCTACCTTTATAATGCGCGAATAATTCCTGTCAGGGTCTGCGGTAATAGTGTCGATCTGGCCGTAGTGACCCGAGATCTGTGGACATTATTACCGACCATTGGGTTATCCCGCTCAGGGGGTAGCAACCGCACAACACTCGGTTTAAGCGACCGAAATTTTTTTGGAACGGGCAAGAAAGTCAGCTTTAACCGCGATTCCGAAGATAACGTCGTTGAATACAGTGTGGATTATTTTGATCCCAACCTGATAGGCAGCCGCTGGCAGGCAGGCTTTCAACTCGCAGATAGCAGCAATGGCGAGCGGCAGAGTGCTCAGATTGCCTATCCTTTCTATAAAGTTGGGGCACCCTGGTCATTCAGGGCGTCTGGATTCCACGAAATTCGGGAGGACAAACTCTATTATCGTGATGAATCCATAAATGAATTCCGGCATTTTGAGGAACGCTACGATCTGGCCTATGGACTGTCGACATTTTATGACGGTGACCGTGAAGAGCGGCTGTATGTCGGGGTTACCGCTGATACCAACCAGTTTGGAGAAAACGAAGATACCACTGGTGCTATTCCTGAGGACCGTAAGCACCGTTATCCCTGGATCGCCTATGAGTGGAGGGATAATAACTACTTGAAGGCCTTTAACATCAGTCAGATTCAGCAGGTTGAAGATATTGCCTTGGGCTGGAAGCACTACGTTATGCTGGGCTGGTCGGATCAGGCGTTGGGGGCGACTTCGGATCAACTGGTGTTTGAATTTGAATCCCGCTACCGACATGGTAATGAGTACAGGATAGGTTCCTTAGGGCTGCAGCAATCCGGATTTTGGGATGTGGATGACAACACCAGCGAAAATTACAGAGTCACGCTGATGGGAGATTACACACAGTTGAATCAGGAACGCGACCAGGCCTGGTTTACTGCCCTGAGCCTGAGCTATGTGCATAACCTGACCCTTGATAACCAGTTGCTACTGGGAGGCAGCAATGGTCTGCGTGGCTATCCTTCCGACTACCAGGTTGGAAGCCAAAGTTTTTTATATACCGCTGAGCGGCGCTTCTTCTCGGACTGGTATCCTCTGAAGACCTTTCACGTAGCCGGAGTTATCTTCTTTGATGCGGGTCGGGCCTGGTTTCCCGGTAAGGATAACGGCATCAACGGTAAAGTACTGAAGGATGTTGGCTTCGGTGTTCGGGTTACCTCCAGCCGTATTCGTGTGACTCGCGTGCTACATATGGATCTGGCGTTTCCCCTGGATACAGATGATCCCGACATCGACAAAATGCAGTTGGTGCTGCGTGGCCAGCAAAGCTTTTAACTTCCTACTATCCTTTTTCCTACTATCCTTTTCTCAAACCCTGCATAGAAAATCAGGACGCAAGGCGAACCAGTCTGATACTTGCGTTGTCTGATTGATCTATGACTTACTGTTGCTCATTAGCTATCACCCTTGTCTTTCTTTAATCGAGGACCCTAAGTCAAGTTCCCTAAAAAGGAGTTTCGGATATGGCAACACTGCGCAAAAAGGTTGTATTTCAGAACCACCAGGGTCAATCTCTGGCTGGATTAATGGAGCTACCCGCAGACTCCCCGGTTGGTGTGGCTCTTTTTGCCCATTGTTTTACCTGTGGTAAGGACATCAGTTCAGCGTCAAGAATATCCCGGGCGCTGGCCAACCGCGGATTTGCGGTATTGAGATTCGATTTTACCGGCCTGGGAAGCAGCGACGGCGATTTTGCCAACACCAATTTTTCTTCAAATGTGGCAGATCTTGTCGCAGCCACTGAATTTTTACGCGAGGAATACAGTGCCCCGGATATTCTGATTGGGCACAGCCTGGGCGGGGCAGCTGTGTTGGCTGTAGCCGAACATGTACCTGAAGCCAAGGCAGTGGTGACGATAGGATCTCCGGCAACACCGTCTCATGTTATTCATCACTTTGAAGACAAACTTGAGCAGATCGAACTGGAAGGTGAAGCCGAAGTGGATCTGGGGGGCCGCCCGTTCAGGATTCAACAGCAGTTTGTCACGGACCTGCAAAGTCAGGCTCAGCAACAGAGGGTAGGCAAGCTGCGTAAGGCTCTGTTGATCTTTCATTCTCCAGTAGATCAAACCGTACCCGTAGAGGATGCTGCGGTCATCTACGGCTGGGCCAGGCATCCCAAAAGCTTTGTTTCACTGGATGATGCTGATCATTTGTTATCCCGGGCAGCAGATGCTGAGTATGTTGCTGACACTCTGGTAGCCTGGATCAAACGCTATTTGCCTGATCACAGCCTGAGTGAGGTTTCCGAAAAACGAAGCGGCCAGGTACTTATCGAAGGAAACCAGACTGCAGGAACTCACGTTGCCAACGGTCAGTTGCTGGTAGCTGAAAAAAACCTGAGGTTTACACGTCACATCATGACGGACGATCATCAGTGGTATGCGGATGAACCAATGGATGTAGGAGGTGACAATCAGGGGCCAGACCCTTATGAATTGCTCCTTGCATCTTTAGGTGCCTGTACTTCCATGACTATGCGCATGTACGCCAATCGTAAGGACTGGCCGGTAGAGCAGATATACGTTAGCCTGCGACACGAAAATGTTCACAGTGACGACTGCCTGAATTGTGACTATAAAGGGGAACCACGAAAACTGGATGTGCTCCATAGGGACATCCGCATCGAGGGGGATAGTCTGACACAGGAGCAACGGGAAAAGCTGCTGGAGATTGCCAACAAATGCCCAGTGCATCGGACCCTGCATAATCACCCTGTTGTCTTGTCGCGTCTGGTGGAAAATTAACCATTCTTACCAATAATACTGATTGCTAACCTATATAGAAGGCTTATACTGCGCGCATTCATCCAGTGTTAAGGGATGTTGATTTCGAACATTAAAGCGAAATCCATCAGTTTCAATAAGCCGGATGAACCGACACACGTTGTTTGGTTTTAACCAACAGGATTTAAGTAATCATGACACAAGCTAAAAAGTACGAAATTCGCGTCGTACAAAATGATTCTAAGTGGAGTGCCGAAATTGTTCGGCGCGTCACTTCCAAGAAGACCACTGTTTCCAAAGCACAAGACGGTTTCGCCTCTGAAGCGGAAGCCAAAACCTGGGGCGATACTGAGCTCAAGGTTTTTCTGAAAAAGCTGAAGGAACGCAATCAGGTGAGTAAAAAGAAACCAGCCAAAGTATAACGGCCCGGTTTCGTTTCAACTAAAACGGCCCTTGTGGCCGTTTTTTGTTTATACATAGCCTGTCTTTATATCGGGTGCTTAAAGCGTCCATGCACCAGGAAATATCCTCGGTAAAAAACACTCAGTCCCCATAATGCCAACAACATAATCACTGTCCCAAGGTTCAAACTGCCACCACCGCCGCCGCTATGGCTGGCACGAGGAGTGGAAAAGGCAGGCTGCTGGCTGTCCACCCGATTGGACGCTATTGGTTGTTGGGCTCTTCGTTGCTGAGCAGCCTCTTCATTTTTTAAACGGTTATCAATCTTGCGTTCAATACCGTAATCCTGGAAACGTGCCTCTTCTAAAATCAGCATCGAAGTGTAGTCGGTCACCAGACCATACTCCTTTGCCAGATCTACCACGGCATCCCGGCGATCAGCATCCTCCCCAAAATCCTGTTGTTCCTGCATCAAATCTTCAATTTGAGCAAAAGCCCACAGACGTTCCAGTTCTGGATGCGCGGACTGACTCTGCAATAAGAACTCGCTGCGATAAGTGACCGGTTCGCCCGAGCGGGTGCCGGTCAGGGTGACCTGCACTTTGCCTTCGCCAAACATTCTGCTTTCTCCAAACATTCTGCTTTTCCCAAAATAGTGCCCCAGGATTTTAAGTTGATCCCCCCGATATAGGCTCAATGGACCTTTTGGAAAGATATCCGCTGTTTTGACACCGTTAATTTTAACTTCAACATTATGCAGGGCTTCATGTCTGACCTTACTGGAGGCTTGTAGCAGCTGACCGACAATATCGTCACTGTTACTGACGGGAATCGCGAAACCATGGCTGTGTTTGGCCAAGGCTTCCAGGAGGGGCTTGTTGGCCGAATTGCCCATCACGAAAGTAAACAGGCGAACGTCCTGTGTGCGTATAAGTTCGAGAAATTTCCTTTGCTTGGTTTCACCGACGTTAGCGACACCATCAGTGACTAGCCAGATGGCAGTGGTGCGGTCAGCATCGAGGTTTTTGAGGCCCTTTAATATACCGTCCATCAGGTTAGTACCGCCATCCGGCGATGTGGCCTCGATCAATTTGGCGATACGCTCCAGATTTTCTGGTGTTGCAGGCTGCCAGCCATTGGTGATTTCGGTAGCTTGCTGATTGAACATGACTACGCGGACGCGGTCATTAGGATTGAATTTCTGGAAGCCCTTGCGAATACCTTCTACCAAAGTGGCATACTTGCCGTTCATGGAGCCGGAACGATCCAGGACCAGCATCCAGTCCCGGCCTCCATGTATGGAAGCAAGGTCGTCCCCAGGAGTCAGCGTCATCATAAAGGTACCGCGAGGTTGGTTCTCCCCTTTGTAGGTGACTAAATCAATGGATCCCGGCAGACCTTCCTGCAAGCGCCAATAAACCACAATGTCCTTGTCCAGGCGGTAAACTTCCTGTGTGGGAGAGCTACTGGAATCAGTTGGTGTGGCTGCACCTTCTTCAGATACTGAAGGTAGACTGGCCGAGGCCTTGATGTCAGCCAGCCAGTGCTGGGCATCTAGTCGGGTAATCGCCGCCTGAGGGTGTTGCGGTAACCGAATTGCTTCAACCGGATAACCGCTCTTCAGTTCCAGCTGAAACTGAAAGTCTTCTCGAATACTTTCATTCGCGGTCCAAAAAGCCAGTTTGGCCTCATCCACTCCGCCTTCTTCCAACGGATAAACGTAGCGGCCGATGCCTGTGTCGAGCTCTACAGGCTGAAAATATACCAGCCGGATTTGTGTGTCCTGCTGGGGCGGAACCTGAGCAATGGAAATGTCGAACGTCTTGAAACTATCCTGCTCAGCCAAACCGGCATCGTGTCCTTGTGCTTTTTCCTGTTCGTATATTTCTCGGGCCTTTTGCTTTTCCACAATTTCCCCGTTTATTGGCTGGCCGTTCAGCCAATAAGTGAATTGCCCGACAGCCGCCTTGCTGGGTACGGGGAACGAATAAATAGCTTCCAGAGGAGCGTTGTGAGGGTTGTGAAATACTTGGTCGATAGTGGTAATGGCATAGCCACTTTCAATGGTGACTTTGACCTTGTGAGAACGAATTTCCAGTGATGGCAAATTTTGGGCAGTAGGTTTTAAAAGGCCTGCTGCCTGTGCCCAGGCAGGTAACAAGGTTACTACCAAAAATAATATCGTACGCACGGTTAGATGTCGTGCTATTCCAGTGTTCATCAGTCTTCACCTTTGTGAATCGTAATCTCAGACAAATGCTTCCATGTGACTCGCAATACGGGTTGGAGTAGCTCGCCCGGTATGCTTGACGAGATACTGGGCAAGATACGACTTGAAGAGAAATGGTCTGGCGAAAGGTGTGCTATTTGATACTTGGCGTTGAGAATGCCGGTGCTGTATGGATGTAGGGTTAATCTTTTTTAGTGGCGCCAGTAGGAGGTTCTGGCTGGACCAAAAGAATGTGTTCGTTTGATCCAGCAGGTGGTCAGTTGCTCACGTTGGATGCAATAGTTAGTCTATCGGCAATAGCAGATACTGGCGGATTTCGGCCGTCTTTTCATGTTTGACCATCCAATCCCTGAAATCCTTCACTTTTGAAAAATCCTCCGTCCCCAAAGACTTTTCATAACGGGCATTGGTGCGATTAACCTGCTGCTGTTTACGCAGATCCCGCTGCCATTCTTCGGTAAAAATCTTGGGGAGTTTTCCGGCCAGCTCCAGTTGCTTGAGCAGCTTCCATTCACCTTTATCCAACCAAGCTTCATCGCAATGCGTGCATAGATCGAGGCGGTTGGCTGTTGATAAATCAATGCGGAATTTGGTCATCAGGCGTGTGCATTTAGGGCAGGAGTTAGCGCCTTCGCTGTCCTCGGGCATGACTTCAACCGTCACCGCTTGGGTGGGGTGCTCCTGTTGCTGAACCCAATGACGGTAATTGAGCAAAGATAGCAAGGCTCCCTCGCATTTAGGGCAGCTTGCTGCCAAGAGGTTTTCTTCCAGCAATTTGGGTTCCAGGGTATATCCCTGGCAATGTGGGCAATGCATAAAAAACTCCTGATCGGATATTGTAATTGCTAAGTGGCTCTTTTCCGTTTTCTAAATTTGGTGCTTAACCATGCAGCTAAAATACCGGACAAAGCGCCGAACAAGTGGGCTTCAAATGAGATTCTGGGGTTACCAGGCAATACGCCATACACCATACCGCCGTAGAGAAATACCACCACAATGGCAATGAATATATTCAGGGCACGACGGTCAAACCAGGCGAGGGCGATGCTAAGGCTCCAAAGGCCGAAGATCCAGCCGCTGGCACCAATGTGCACGGCGGGTCTACCGAGAAACCAGATCATCAGCCCGCTGGTAGTGATAATAAATAAGCTGCTCCAGTCGTAGAGACGTATAGTGCGCATCATGCACAGCCAGCTGAAAATAGCGAACCCGACAAGATTGTTCAGCAAGTGGTCCAGGCCTCCGTGTAAAAATGGGGCGGCGTAGATGCCTGGAAGGCTATTGATTACATGAGGCTTTATCCCGTATTGAATCAGCTGAAATCCGGTGGCTATATTGGCGATATGTACGGCACACATCGCCCCCGCCAGCCAGAGGATAATTTTCATTCTTAACCAGAATGCATTGACCATACGACAACTGATCCCTCCGGTTTATTTTGCGCTGCGCTGGCTTTGGCGAATTTCTTCCTCAAGTTCTTTTAACTGCCGGGAAATATCCACCATCTTTTCCTGGGTACGCAGGTCAATATCGATTTTTTTGTCCATGCTGTGAACCAAAGGATAAAGACTGTTCTGCCAGGTATCGGCGAGAACCTTAAGGATTTTTTCCAGGCCGGGAATAGGTGGAGTGGTGATCTCAATATTGGGTTCGACCCTGGGCTCAATCTTGATCTTGGGCGTGCTTTTGCTGATGCTCTGGCCAAGGCTGCTCAGGGATTCCAACAGGTTATGCTGAAACTCGCCGGTTTGCTGGTGCTGCTCCTGCTTGAGCTTGGCGTTGGTAGCATCTTGCTCTGTGCGACCTTCCTTAAAGTTGTGGCTAAGTGACTGAATGCCCTCAACCAGGTCGGTTAACTGGGCTACCACACGTCCTCCCACATCGCCATCACCCCCCATGGCTTTATTGCGTAGGAAGTCTTTCTTGATCTGGGCCCAGCGGGTTTGTTCTTCTTCCGTCATGTTATTGCGCAGCTCGGCCAGTTTGAGCAAGTTTTCCTCTGCGCCGGTCGTTAGCAATTGCGCTTCACCCAGGTAATGATCGGAGATGAGCTGCATCAACTCGTCATGGTTCATGACAGAAGACACTTTCTCCGACATTTTATTCATATTCCGGTAACTGCCCTGGAGTTTGAAAGATGGCTCATTTCTGTAGCGGTCATCCTGCGCGGCAGAGGCAATATATTGCTGGTTGATTTTCAGGATCACGTTCTGAATCACAAAAAGCTTTTCCAGCACGGATTTCATTTCGTTCAGCTCAGCACCGCTGTACTGATGCTTCAGATCGGTGGCTGCAACCGGTTTGCCTTTAGCCATATCCAGAATTTTGTAGACGTCATCCATTTCCCGTGTGGCCAAGGGTGCCAGAACTGGGTTTGACGTCAGCGAGTTTTCGATATAACTCAGGCTGAACTGCTCATCCATGCCGCCGAGGATGTCACCGAGATTATAAATGTCTGCCCGGTTGGCCAGCATGTCCGGCACTTTAAAAGCTTCTCCGGACTCGGTATAAGGATTACCCGCCATGACCACACAGAACTTCCGTCCACGCATGTCATAGGTCTTGGTGCGGTCTTTCCAGACACCTTCTATACGGCGGGTGCCATCGCAAAGTGATATGAATTTCTGCAGAAACTCAGGATGAGTGTGTTGAATATCATCCAAGTAAAGCATGACGTTGTTGCCCATCTCCAGGGCCAGGTTGAGCTTGTTAAGCTCTTGTCGAGCCGTGGCATTGGGTGCCTGTGCCGGATCGAGAGAAAGAACGTCATGGCCCAGGGAGGGGCAGTTAATCTTCATGAAAATAAGTCCTAACCGGTTCGCCACGTACTCCATTAAAGTGGTCTTACCGTAACCCGGCGGGGATATCATCATCAGCAGACCCATCAGGTCTGTGCGTTTGCTGTCACCCACTGTACCCATCTGCTTGGCGAGGTTGTCGCCGATAATCGGCAGGTAGGATTCATTAATTAACCTATTACGTACGAAGGAGCTCAGCGGTCTTGGTTTGAACTCTTCCAGTCGCAGGGCGGCACGTTCTTCATCAATAATCGCCTGACGAACTTTCAGATAGTTATGGTAACCCGGTACCACTTCCTGTTGATGTTTTTGCAGTCGCAGCATAAAGCTGTCGAGGGAAAATTTAAGGGTTTGCTGTTCCATCAGCGGGTGATCGCCGAGCAGGCCGGGAATCTCCAGTTCCAGATCTGTTTGGGTTAAACGCCGTTCGATACGCTCGCCGGAATTCAGCAGGGCAACTGCTTCAGGAATATAATGCTGCAGGTGATTCAACTTTTTGCGTTCCACCATGGCATTGAGCCAGGCTTCTCCCAGCTTCCAACGTTTATCTACCTGTCCGTGGAGTTTTTCCTGGGCGCTCTGATAGGTCCGCCAGCTTTGTTCGTCCAAGGAACGTTTGAATTCCTCCGCCAGATCCTGGGCGTATTTACTGCCGATAAACTCCAGTCTTTCGCGGCCAAGTTCTGCTGCAAGATAGGCGGCCGCCTGCTGTTGTTCGAGCGCTGAGAAGGACATGGGATAGCGGTCCAGGAATTTGGCGAGATGTTCACTGATCTCCTGCTCCAGCTGTTGCATGGCTCGGCTGTCTGAGAATGTATTCTGTAACAGTAACGAGGACTGCGCGCGGTCCTGCCAGGTGGCGGCAGCGCCGGTAATTTCCTCAATATTGCTGCGCCCCGGTAAGGCGGATTGGGTGCCAAGGGGCTGTATCAGATTGGCCCAGAAAATTTGTGCTAATGCGCGGGATCTCGGGTTATAGGCCAGTAGATCCGCGCTGTCCAGAGCCGGTAACAATGTCTTCAGAATCAGTGCGGTGTCATGATCATGCACCCCTTTCTGGTAACCCTCTTTGTAGCGTGGGGCTGAAAAGTCACGAATGATTTTTAGTAGACTTTCGTCATCCAACAACGCCTGATTGAGGCTGTCCATATCAAATTCATAATCACCGGATTCTGCTGCCTGAATCACTAACAATGACAGGTATTCCGACCTATAGATGTCGTCTGTCTCGGATTCCAGCGAGACATTCCAGAAGGGTTTTAATTCCAGTAGTTCTGGCCGTACCAATGTTTCAAAATAATTGGTGCCGGTCAGATGGATACACAGGTTTTCTTCTCGGGGAAGAATGGTCAGATCCAGCTCCTGAGTATTGACGCTGAATTTGTGGCGCGGTCCCAGTTTGATGACATTACCGCCCTCTTCATAGATGTCGGTTTTGTCACGCAAAGAACGCACGGCCTGCTCGCCAATGGCTTTGAGGCGTGACTCAATATCATCCGCCTTGACACTGCTATCGAGTTCCCTCAAACGCTCTACAGACTCACGGACCTTTTGTACCAGTGCGTCTGCGGCGAAGAAGGTGTTCAGCTCATCGGCTTCGGTGAACTTCATGGCACGGCGATCAATACTGGCCAGGATTCGGTTAGCACCGTCGAGGATGGTTTGGGCCTTACGTTGGCGTTCATCCAGTAATTGTTGTTTGTGAGTTTCAAAAGACTCATAGACTTCCTCGCGCTTTTCCATGATGTCAGCGAGGAATTGGTCATAATCGGTGAATTGGCTTTCCAGTTCTTCCAGCTGGATCAACAGGCGCGATAATTGTTCATCACAACGCTCAGGCGTCGTAGCCATGCTGAGAGCATTGGTAATGCTCTGGGAAAACAATTTGAACTGAGCGCCAAATTGGGCAATAGCCTCTGATGACCCCAGATTCTTGCGCTTGTTGGACGCTTTGGCCTTGCTCTGGTTGAGATGGGAGTAAACATCGGAAATGGAATCGATGATCTGGGTTCTGATGTTGGCATCCGAGACCTTCAGCGAAGCCATCAGCTCAGACAACAGATCCAGGCCGGATGCCATGGTATTCAGGGTATCGATCAGTGGTGTCAGCGTAGCCAGAGTGTCGGCGGTTTCAACTTCAGTATTTAAATGGTTGATTTTTTCCTGGTAGGGCTTGAAGGCCTCTTCACCCTGCAGGAATTCGACAGTCCGTTCACTTAATCCTTCCTGGGTTTTGACGAGCTGGGCATCCAGTTCATCAATGCGTTTACGATCGATGTAGCGCAGCTCTTTGATGGTGGTGAGATGACCGCGTTGATGGCGGATCTTGTCCAGCGCGGCGACAAACTCTTCCGCCGATTCCCAGTTCTCCGGACGGATGCTGATCAGGATGGCCTGTTGGTCCTCTTCCGCCTTGGCCATGGTTTTGGCAGACTGCTGGCGGATGGATTCAACCTTTTCAAACTCGTCAATGACCAGCTCTGCAGTGGTGGCAATATCTTTGAGGAGCTGGGCGATAGGGGCTACTTCCTGCTCGCCGATCCAGAAATGATGATCGAAAAACTTTTTCGCACTACGGCTCAGTTCTTCATAAAGCCTGGCAGACACTGACTGGTTCTGGACGATTCTCACCAGGCTGTAAAGATCAGAAACTCCCCGGACAAGTTCGGAATTGCCGATACGGCCGTAGAAAGAATTTGACGGCGGCACCTTGCTGGCAAATTCTTCACTGACAAAAGGCGTGGTCCAGATCTGCATCGGATGTACGCGAGTGGGTTCATCTTCTGCGGTAAAAATTACCAGGGTGCCGCCATCTCCCAGGGCATAACCATGGCCGTAAATAGGGTTCTGAATTGCTTTGGCAATCAGGTTGTAGGCGAGCAGGCAAACCATACCACCATCAGGTTGGTAAAAAGCGTATAGAACATCCTCGCCGTTTGGCGAACGTATCTGGCGCTTGAATTTGAGGCCCTGGGTTTCTTCATCAAAAGTTTTGTATTCGCCGTTCTGTAGATAGTGTCCGCCGGGGAAAATAATGCCGTGATCTTCCGGTAGCTGAATACAGGACTGGCCGATAGCGTCAATGCGAAGTACGGCTTCCGTCAGGGTGTTGAAGATCAGGTAGCGCCATTGCTCTTCGCGATAGGGACGAATTTTCAGCAGTACCAGATCACCGACTACGGCATAGAAGATACTGGCGTCATCAATGGACTGGGTTTCGTCTTCAACCAGCTCTCGATACACGCCCAGTCCATCGTCGGTATTGTTTTCGACCTTAACCGTCAGGTCGCCATTGATGGTTTCTACAAATACTTTGTCCTGAATATTGACGTGAGGGTGGCGCCCGTGAACGGTATCTTCACGTGTGGTGGAGATCCATTCGAAGTCAAATGCCGGAGGCAGCTGGATATCCCGCTCACCTCGGTTATCAATATATTTGACATGTTTGCCGTCAGGTGACACAGACCAGCGGAATACCCGGATGTCTTCCAGGCGTTCGCCAATCTGAAAGCCGGCTAATAATTTGCCGTCTTTAACCGTCAGTTCAAGTAGTCGAGTATGTTTGTAGTAGCGATAGAGCTCATCAAAATCATTGACGAAACTCTGTTCGGCCAAGAAACTGCCGGCCAGCGGCACCTCTTCCAGACTCTGCCCGGTACCTTCACCCTGCATTCGGAAGAGGGCAAAGACGTCTTCCACCCGGGTTTCTTTCTTGAGCCCCAGATAGACGTTATAGCCGAACAACATCACTTCGCCGACCTGCACCATGTCCCTGGGAATACAGTTGTTTTCCGTACGCACCCTGACCCTGGTGGTAACATTCATTTCGGAAGTACCGAACTCTTCCAGACGGGCATTGTTGAGTTGCTTGGCCTGAGCGTCCAGCTGACGTCCCTGTTCGATCAAACGCTTGCGTATGACTTCATAAGCGCCGCCTTCCGCGACGGCGGATTCCGTCTGGCTGACCTCGGCCACTTTGGTTTGATCCTGCTCTGCCATATTGTCCTTCCTAAAAACTTTATTACTCAAACTGGATGAAGCTTACCTTGCCCGTAAATGCACTAATGCCGGGGTTGCTGTCTATTGGGCAACCAAGGGGGCGGACCTGTGTGTCCGCCTTTGCACCTTGACGTCAGGCAATCGATGTTGCACTGACCGGCTAGTTTAATGTGGTGTCAGTTGGCTTGGGCTTCTCATCCTTGGCTTGCAGTAGTTTGTCGAGCAGGGCGCTGACGGTGCCGCTTTTTGACGCTAGGCCATCTACGGCTTTGCCGAGAGACAGTGATTTGGCGAAGGTGTCAAAGAAGTGTGCTTCGCCACCCACAATGTCAATGTGGGCTTTTTCCAGTGCTTTGCTGAGGACATCAGCATTTTCGCGGGCAATGGCCTTGCCTGCATCAATAGAGGCCAGGGCTTCCTTGAATGCGGTTTCCAGCGTCATACGGAACTCTTCGTGGTCGCGAGCTTTGTCGCTCATGCCGCCCATCGCATCGAATTTCTCGACCAGACCGTCGGCTTCCGCCTTGAATTTCTCACGGATAACTTCAGCTTCTGCCATACCCACATCTTTCTGGGCTTTGGCTTCGGCGCTACCTTTAGCGGTAACAACTTCTGCATCCACCAAGCCAATATCACGTTGCGCCTTGGCATCAGCTTCGCCTTTAGCCGCGATGATTTTCGCCTGCGCCAAACCTTCTTTCTCCATGGCATCGGCTTTGGCTTCCTGAACTTTTGCTTCTGCCAGTCCATGTGCGGCTTCTTCTGCCTGAATACCTTCGGCGAGTTTCTTCTTGCCGTCAGCCTCTTTTGCGACCGCTTCCAGTTCGGCCTGCGCCATAGTGGTGATTTCCAGGGCCTTGAACTTAGCTGCCTGTTCCTGGGCTTCCGCAGCTTTTACCTGCTTGACTTTGTCTTCTTCCGCCTGGGCTTCTGCAGACAATACCTGAACCTGTTTCAAGCGATCCGCTTCAGAAACTTCGCGGACTTCCTTGATACGCTCTTCTTCAATTGCCACAGTTTTGTCAACGACAACACGCTCACGGATAACATTGGCAATTTCTTTCTTCTCAACTTCCACCGCTTTTTCGGCTTCAATTCGTTGAATTTCCACCTCGCGCTCACGGGAGACTATTTCCAGTTCGCGGGCACGGATAACTTTTTCTTCTTCAATTGCCACGGCACGTAGTCTGTTTTGTGCGGCGACTTCAATTTCACGATGCTGGTTTTCACGCTGAACAGACAGATCCTGCTCGACCATAATGGTGGTTGCTTCTGCTTTCTTGCGTTCCTCTTCCTGAACCTTTTTGGTTTCGGCTTCTTCACGCGCGCGGATGGTGGCAATTTCCCGTTCCTGCCTGGATTCGGCATCCGCCTGTTGGCGATCCAGTTCCAGCATGGCTTCGACGGTTTCCACGTTTTTCTTTTTTATCGCCAGTTCTTCGTCGCGTTCCAGGATATTGGTGCGAACGTTTTGTGCAGCGGTCAGTTCAGTAATTTTCTTGATACCTTCGGAATCCAGGATATTGCTGGCATCCAGAGAGGATTTTGGTGTTTGTTCAAGGTAGTCGATAGCAACGTCTTCGAGAACGTATCCGCTCAAGTCATCGCCGATAACCTGAATGATTTTTTCCCGGAACTCGATACGATTTTCGAACAGCTGCACGAAGTCGATTTGCTTGCCAACTGTTTTCAGGGCTTCAGAGAACTTAGCTGCGAAAAGTTCGTAAACCGCATTGCGGTCTGAAGCACGAGTTGCGCCGATGGTCTTGGCAACTCTCAATACATCTTCCGGTGTTTCGTTCACCCGCAGGTAAAATGCCACCGTAATATCGGCGCGCATGTTGTCTTTACAGATCAAGCCTTCTTTGCCCCGTCGGTCCACTTCCAGCGTGATCAACGAAATTTTCATCAATTCCTTTTTAAAGATGATCGGGTAGACCAGGGCACCGGTGAAATGCACTTTGGGCTTGGAACTCATATCGTTGACGATAAGGGCCGTGCCTTGTTCGACTTTAAAGTAGAAAGCCTTAAAGAGTGCGGCGAACCCCATTAAAAATAGAAAGGCTATACCAACGACTGCCAGTACTCCCATGAATCCGGATAAGTCTGCGAAATCCATAAAATGCTCCTTATTTTAAAGCAAATGTCTTGTTTTGAATCTTAAGTTGAACGGTTAGTGCATAGCGTTGAGAGCTTAGCTTCCTTTAAACTCTGCTTCGGATATTACGCGGTAGAGGTGTTGCTCTGGGATGTATTCGAGCAAAACGACGCGGTCTCCCTTTGTGAAGGTTTCATTGCCCGTTGCGCGAACTTTGATGATTAATCCAGCCCCTCCATCATTCAGCGTGGCTTCGCCAAACTGGTCGTCTACTCTGGATGTGCGTACTATAGCTGTCTGTCCGAGGATCAGCTTGACGGTATCCTGGGTGGCACTCTTGAAAAATGGTCTTAATGGACGAATAAGACGTCCGGTGACTAATGCTGATAGATAAAATGAGCCTATCAGAATAGGTATCCCAGCCAGGTAATGCAGAAATCCATCGGGAATATAATCGAAAAGGAAGTAAACTGCGTAGTATGAAATGAACCAGCCGATCAACGATAGTATTGAAACAATGATAGTGACTGGTACACCGTAGAGACCTAGCTTAAGCATTAGGCCTGCAAGTGCATCGGGAGTTGATATGTCCTGGTCACCCAATCCTATATCTCCATCGGGATTGGGTATGTCGATGTCAAGGAAGTCCAAGTCGACAAAGCCCAGTACAGCCACCAGCCAGTACAGTACACAAAGTGCCAGCAGAAAGGTAAAAATGACCGTCGGAAAAGAGCTGATGTTCTGATAGAACGGGTCCATTTTGTCACTGAGCAAGATGGCAAACATTGGGTCTACTCCTCTACCAATTCGTACCATTCATTCCTTTGAAATTGTCTTGGGGTAACGCTGCTTGCAGTCTATTTACCCCAATTGAAAGTCTTCCCTGTTAGAGACCCAATTCTGATCTGATCTCATTCATTTTAGT
This sequence comes from Hahella sp., assembly GCA_050299855.1. GTDB lineage: Bacteria > Pseudomonadota > Gammaproteobacteria > Pseudomonadales > Oleiphilaceae > Hahella. The sequence goes on along the minus strand of JBNKWQ010000025.1, from coordinate 110,339 downwards.
GATCATGGCGTCATCCAGTTCTTCTGGCTTTACCTTGCTGATGATTCCGCGCAAAACGCGAATTTCGTTTTCATCAATGACGTCATCACGTTTGGCTATGTCAAAAATAGCACCTAGTTCGCCGGCGTCCAGTTTGCCGTCGTTCGCGAAGCAGTTAATTGACCGAAAGGTCACTTCCAGATAATCACGGCTCTCAGCCATTGTCTTACTCCTTTATATTCCCTGTATTTAATTCTCACAGTGCCACCGGGATATTGTGCCTGTGATGGTAGATCTTACTTCTTTTTTAACCGTGCCAGGACTTCACTGGCGCTGTGTTCTGAATGAGTGATGCCTGCTTTTTCCAGCTTGGTCTTCAGGTCGTCTTCATTGGTCTCTTTGGAAAGCTCTTCTGCAGCGGTCATTTTGGCAGCAGTATGAGCCTGTTTTTCCTTAATGCGTTCCAGTGAATCCATGGCCGTTCTCAGTTTGGAATTGGAGCCTGCATAGCGTGCCGCCACAGCGTGCTGGGCTCTTTGTACGCTCTCGGTCGCCTTGACAGTATCAACCTGCTGCTTCAGCCGCTTAATATTGGCTTCTGCCTGCTGGATCGATGTACGCAGCTTGTCTGCGTTTGCTTTGAAACCTTTGGCCGTGTCATCTTCTGTGGCCAGTTGATTCTCAAAAGCTGCAATTTTTTCGGCGATTTCCATGGCTAGTGTTTCGTCGTTCTTTTCCAGGGCCTGAACAGCATAGCCTTCGTATTCTTTCACTTGTGCCTTTAGCTTGGTGCATTTTTCCTCAGCAACTTTTTGCTGGGCGATAATGGCAACCAGGCTTTCCTTGGAGTGTTTCAGTTCTTCTGAGGCATCACGTACTTCCTGATCCAGGATGCGTAAAGCCTGGCTATCGATAATTGCTTCACCAGCTTCGTTCACGCCACCTCTCAAGGCGGTCATCATTTTGGCCCAAATATTCATTGCTTAAACCTCCTCTGTAGTGGCAGCAGTAATGTCCGCTGAAAGAAACTCGCCGTAGGCTTCTGTAGCCTGAATAACGTTGGATGCGAGCACCTCAATTTCAAACACAATATTCGGCAGGATGGATGATGAACTCAGAGCGCCGAACATGCTGTAGTAATCTTCGTTGTCTTCTGTTTTATCGAGACTGATTGTCGATAACGGGAAATATTTGTGAGTACGGAGTACAGCTTCATTAAACCCTGCAACGTCAGTGACATCTGACATCAGCCATAGCACTGATTCGACAATAATTTGCTCACCTGCAACATTGAGGAAAATTGGCAGATCGCCAAACTCCTTCATGACGATCAGTAGAGCTGGTTCGGCGCCTTCTATCAGTTCCAGTGTTGCCCGCCCGGTCGTCACCAGTTCTTCCTTCAGAAGTGCTTTGTGCAAGGTGGTGGTAGTCCACAAAGTGACGTTATCCATAGTGACTTCTCCTTCGCTAAGTAATTTGATCTGGCTGGAAAAATCACCGGCCTGGCGTAGTAGTTTTTCAACCGTTGCCAGTCTTTTGGTGTTTTCCGGAAGTATCCAGACCTCTTTCTTGATTAGGCCTTGTTCCCGCAGTCTGCGGCGAAATTCACGTTGATAATGTGCTGAAGTTTTTTTGTTCATGTGAGGCACTATGGCTAAAGAATTTGAGGTTGTCAATTTATTACATGTAAAATTTATTTTTATTACATGTAATTTTTAAATCCTCAGCCCCAGGGGCAATAACCGGTTGGTATCTGCAATAGTCTCGGCACTGTTGACTGAATTGCCTTGTAGTAGGCAGTTATAGGTAGCCATAGCTAGTTATGGATGCAGCATCATAAATGGTTAATTGCCCGGCCGGTATCGACCAATCGTTTAGTCTGGTATACGGGGGTGCCTGAAGGTGGGGGCTGAGACAAGATGGGAAAAGCACAGTGCACCATTTGGATGCTGACACTGTGCGGTCATTACTTTGAGGAGGATTAGTGAAATGGCTTAAGTGGCGCAATCTTCCTACTCTGCTTCACTGTTGGTCGTATATAAGGAAGAGCTGCGCGGAGGCCCTTCCTTATAGTGTGGTAGCAGGATTGCCTCCAGCAATGGTTGCGTCGAGATGCAGACTTCTTCTAGCAATTTGACCAGTCAGGCGTGTAAATGCAGCCATCTCCGGTGCCGCCGACACCCCAGTGACTGTCGCTGTCATAGTGGGTCCAATTGCCTTGCTGGTCATAGGAACCGCTGCCCTGGTTGGACTGGTAGGCAACTGAGGAATCTCCCAGGCAGCCGCTGGTGCCGTTGGACTGGTTATACCAGCAGCCGGTGTTCTGATCGACCAGATAGTTGCCAGGGGCGATGCGGTAACCGATTTGCTGCTGCAAAGCCATCACTTCCTGTACTGTCAGCACAGTACCGTTGATGGCGACATTGGAGTACAGCTCTGCCTTGGCAAGCGTGCTCATGAATAAGCTGAAGCTGAGCAATATGGCAGCGGATAGCATGGCCAGCGGGCCTGCCTTTTGGTGGGCAGTTAAGGTATGTGAGTAAATTGATGTCACAGGTGTGGGTACAGTTTTCACAGGACTCACCTCCCAAAAGAAGATGGATTCCAGCAGCAACAAGACGTTTGCCACGTTGCGCCATATGCTCCTAACTGCAAGAGGGTCTTATTTTAAGATCCCGTTTAGGGGTATTAAGGTATGCGTGTTTCCACCTATATTCCCGGCAATAATTATTCTAATCGAAGACCTGATTTATATAGAGGATGGCTATCAGTCTTGGCATTCAAACATATAGGTGGCCGCGCCACGATGGCAGGGGAGGTCAGCTGCCCGCCAGCGCGATTGGTTCACTGCTCATCTGATCTGATTCCGCTATAAACTGCATAAAGCCGGATACCGCTTCTGGCGTATTCTGACGATTGTAAAGCAGGCGCATTTGCACTGCTGGTAAGCCAGGAAGTGCCTCACTACTGGTAAATTGTCGTAACCCTTCAGGGACAATGCTTTCTCCTAAAGCCGTTACACCCAAGCCTGCCAGTACTCCGGCGCGAATGCCGCTGTAACTGGCGCAGGTATAGACAATGTGCCAGGGAATCTCTGCTTTATTTAATGCCTGAATCATACGATGTCGATAGACGCAGCCTTCCGGGGCAACAATTAACGGTACCGGGTTGCGGGTGTGGCAGGTGTGCTTGGGGCTGGTCACCCAGACCAGATCTTCCGACCAACCGTCATGGGGGGCTATCGATTCAAAGCTGGTATTGAGCGTAAATACCAGGTCCAGGGCTTTCTGCCGATATCGATCCAACAGGTTTACGCTGAGATCACAGGTCACCTGCAAGGCAACATTGGGGTGGGCCTGGGCAAATTTCCCCAGCACTTCCGGCAGAAAAGAACTGGCATATTCATTGGGGATGCCGAGGCGCAGGCAACCTCCCAGTTTGGGGCCGGAGAGTTTGACCATGACTTCCTGATTCAAGGAGAGGATGTCTCTGGCGTATTGCAGCAGAATGGCACCCTGGGCAGTGATTTCCAGGGATTTGTTGCTGCGTTTGAATATGGGTGTGCCCACGATTTCTTCCAGGCGTTTTATCTGCAGACTTACTGCAGGCTGGGAGCGGCCGACGATTTCGCCTGCTTGCGTAAAGCCACCCTGTTCAGCCACGGCAATAAAGGTTTGCAATAAATCGGTGGGAATGTAATTCATGGGCTCGTCATTAGAATTTCAAATATGTTTATTTTAACTATTAATTTAACAAATCCAATAGCGAATAGTATTGTTAGCGGCTACGTATAGCTAAAAATGGCAGCTTTTCATCCCTTTATCCTGTTATAGAAGTTGATCGCCCAGGTCAGTCATAGTCGGATACTGCTCTGGCAGGTTGAGCTCGTGCCTTGGTTTGCACTTGAAGTGAAACCTGTGGTCGTAGCTGAAAGAGAGTGATGTGGAGGCCTGGCCTACAGATTGTCGTCACGTTTGGAGTTTAACTATGAGCCGCACCTACTACACTAAAGATCATGAGTGGATCACTCTGGAAAGCGATACCGTTGGTATTGTGGGAATAACTGACTATGCCCAGGCGCAGTTGGGAGATCTGGTGTTCATCGAGTTGCCTGAATTGGAGCGTGAAATCGCTGCAGGCGAAGAAGTAGGGGTGGTTGAGTCAGTAAAAACAGCGGCTGATGTGAAGTCGCCGGTGAGCGGTAAGGTGATTGGCCAAAATGAAGCACTGGCGGACACCCCGGAAGTGGTTAATGAATCTGCCATGACTGACGGCTGGATGTTCAGAGTCGAGCTGTCAGATGTCGGTGAACTTTATGGGTTGATGAACGAAGAGCAGTACCAAGTGCTAGTAGGGAGCTGAGTTAGATGAGCAATTCACCTTCATATGCAGAGCTGAATCCCAATGATGCCTTTGTGGCACGTCACATTGGGCCCAATCAGGTAGATATGACGGCCATGCTGTCACTGCTCGGTGTCGATAGTCTTGACGGACTGATCGATAAAGTTGTCCCTCAGACTATTCGTCGCCAGAACCCCCTGGACATTGCAGCCGCTGTAACGGAAGACGAAGTTCTGCAAGAACTGAAAGGCTATGCGGGCCGCAACAAGGTTTTCAAGAGTTTTATCGGTGCCGGATACTACAGCGCATTCACACCTACCGTCATTCTGCGCAATATTCTGGAAAATCCCGCATGGTATACCGCATACACACCTTACCAGCCTGAAATTTCTCAGGGCCGCCTGGAAGCACTGCTGAACTTTCAGACTATGGTGACTGACCTGACCGGGATGGAAATTGCCAATGCCTCCCTGTTGGACGAAGCCACTGCTGCGGCAGAAGCCATGTCCCTTTGCCGTCGCATGAACACCAAGAACAAGAGTCAGAACTTCTTTGTGGCCGCAGATTGCCATCCTCAGACCATTGAAGTGGTTAAAGGACGTGCGTTGCCACTGGGAATCAATGTCATTGTCGGTGATGCCGAGCAAGACCCGGCGGCTCAGGATTGCTTCGCCGTATTGCTGCAATACCCAGGCACCTTTGGTGAAGTTCGCGATTACAAAGCTCTGATCGAGCAGTGTCATGCCAAGAACACTCAAGTGGTCATGGCGGCAGATATTCTAGCGCTGACGCTGCTGACACCTCCAGGTGAATTGGGCGCTGACGTTGCAATCGGAAACACCCAGCGTTTTGGTGTGCCTTTGTTCTTTGGCGGACCGCATGCTGCATATCTGGCCACCAAGGATCAATTCCGTCGTTCCATGCCGGGCCGCTTGGTCGGTGTGTCGATCGATACGAACGGTGACTCGGCTTACCGTCTGGCCTTGCAAACTCGTGAACAGCACATACGCCGCCAGAATGCGACTTCTAATATCTGTACTGCACAGGCGTTGCTGGCCGTTATTGCCGCCATGTACGCCTGTTATCATGGTCCTGCCGGTCTCAAGCGTATTGCCCAGCGTGTACACCGTCTCACCTGTGCCCTGAAGGATGGCTTGAAGAGCGCCGGGTTCAGCGGCATGCCCAAGCAATTCTTCGACACTCTGACTATTGCTACCGGCGATAAAACCGATGCAATTTATCAGGCCGCTCTGAACGCTGAGATGAACCTGCGTCGTGTGGATGACGGTCAATTAGGGATATCCCTGGATGAAACCACCAAGCCTGAAGATGTGGTTGCACTACTACAGGCATTCGGAGTCTCTTCTGCGAGTGTGGGCAGCCTGAATCTGGATGGTTTGAATGACCAGTTGCCAGAATCTCTGGCACGTTCCACGCCTTATCTGGAACACCCGATTTTCAGCCAGTACCATTCTGAAACGGCCATGCTGCGTTACCTGCGTTCGCTGGCAGACAAGGACCTGGCACTGGATCGCACCATGATCCCGCTTGGCTCCTGTACCATGAAGCTGAATGCGACCACTGAAATGATGCCGGTCAGCTGGCCTGAATTTTCTGACATTCACCCCTTTGCGCCACTGGATCAGTCCGAAGGCTATCGCGCTATGATCGCCAACCTGGAGAGCATGCTATGTGAAGCCACCGGCTATGCGGCATGCTCGTTACAGCCTAACGCAGGTTCGCAGGGTGAATATTCCGGTTTGCTCGCCATTAAGGCCTACCATGCCAGCCGGAACGAAGCGCAGCGTAATGTGTGTCTGATTCCCAGCTCTGCCCACGGGACAAACCCGGCATCTGCCCAGATGGCAGGTATGAAAGTAGTGGTGGTGGCCTGTGATAGCAAAGGCAACGTGGACCTCAATGATCTGCGTGATAAGGCAGATCAGCACGCGAATGACCTCGCTGCGATCATGGTGACCTACCCATCCACTCATGGCGTGTTTGAAGAAGGTATCCGTGAAGTCTGCGATATCGTGCATCAGCACGGTGGTCAGGTCTATATCGATGGCGCCAACCTCAATGCCATGGTCGGATTGTGCCAGCCCGGCGAGTTTGGTGGTGACGTTTCCCACTTGAATCTGCACAAAACATTTTGTATTCCCCACGGCGGTGGCGGCCCTGGTGTTGGTCCTGTTGCGGTTGCTGCACACCTGGCGCCTTTCCTGCCGGGGCATCCGTTGCTGGTGGATCAGAACCAGGACCATATTCGTCCCGTATCCGCAGCTCCATACGGTAGTGCGGGCATCCTGCCGATTTCCTGGGCCTATATGCGCATGATGGGGCCGCAAGGGCTGACGGATGCTTCACGGGTGGCCATACTGAATGCTAACTACATCAGCAAACGTCTGGCGGATCACTATCCGATTCTCTACACCGGCACCCATGGTTTTGTAGCACACGAATGTATCGTCGATATGCGTGGTCTGAAAGACAGCGTCGGTGTGACGGTGGATGATATTGCCAAACGCCTGATCGATTTCGGCTTCCATGCCCCAACCATGTCCTTCCCGGTTCCGGGCACGCTGATGATCGAGCCTACGGAAAGCGAATCCAAAGAAGAAGTAGACCGCTTTTGTGAAGCAATGATCGCCATTCGCGAAGAAATTCGCGCCATTGAGTGCGGTGAGCTGACCGTGGAACAGAGCCCCTTGCGTTTTGCACCGCATACCACTCGAGACCTTGTATCAGATTGGAACCGTTCTTACAGCCGCGAGCAGGGAGTGTTTCCTGTGGCGAGTCTGCCGGCGGATAAATACTGGTGCCCGGTGGGTCGTATCGACAACGTATACGGCGACCGGAACCTGGTGTGTTCCTGCCCTCCGCTGACTGATTACGAAGACTGATTCAGGTAGTTTTCAGTCTTACCTTGTAGCTTTTCCGGGTCTGTCAATTCTCTTGAAGAGGTTGGCACGACCTGGACCAAAGCAAGCCAGGCAATAAAAACAACATACGGAAATGCACCCCTGGCCAGCGCCTGTGAAAGCGGTCGTCGTTGCATTACCATTCTTATTGAGGGCTCCCGGCAAGCCAGGGGAGATTGGCAGCAATGCCGGGAGGGGACGATTATGGCTGTAAGTGTCTTCGACTTGTTTAAAATCGGTATTGGGCCGTCAAGCTCCCACACCGTGGGACCGATGAAAGCGGTTTTCATGTTTCTGCAAGGGCTCAAGGAAGAAGGCCGTCTGGATCAGGTGATATCCCTGAAAGCTGAACTATTTGGCTCTCTGGCCGCGACCGGCAAGGGCCACGGCTCAGACAAAGCTGTAATGCTGGGGATTGAAGGTGAAACGCCGGAAGGCGTGGATACCTCAATAGTGGAAGCTCGTATCGCCCACATCCGGGAGCATAAAAGCATCAGCTTGCTGGGTGAACGGGATATCGAATTTGTCGAATCCGAGCATCTCATTATGAACAAGCGCGCGAGTTTGCCTTATCACCCAAATGGCATGAGATTCACGGCCTTTGGGGAAGGTGGCGTTGCGCTAAGAACCCGTCTGTATTATTCCGTTGGTGGTGGGTTTGTCCTGGATGAACAATCTGCCGGTAGCAATAAAATTGTCCCTGATACAACACCTTTGCCCTATGAGTTTACCTCTTCTGTCCAATTGCTGGAGCATTGCCAGAAACACCAATTGAGTATCAGTCAGGTGATGCTGGAAAATGAAAAAGTGTGGCGCACAGAAGCGGAAATTCGCGCAGGATTATTGGATATATGGGCAGTCATGCAGGCATGTGTGGAGCGTGGCTGTCAGTCTGAAGGGATTTTGCCCGGTGGTTTGAAGGTTAAACGCCGTGCTGCTGAATTGCATCGCAAACTGGTGCAGCGCCCGGAAAGCGCCATGCGCGACCCTCTGAATGTCATGGACTGGGTGAATCTATATGCCCTGGCCGTAAACGAGGAAAACGCCGCCGGTGGCCGAGTCGTGACTGCGCCAACCAACGGCGCGGCAGGCATTATTCCGTCTGTGCTGCACTACTATGATCGCTTTGTGACATCGGCATCAGAAGATGGGGTGGTCAGGTTTCTATTAACTGCCGGTGCTATTGGTGTTCTCTACAAAGAAGGCGCTTCAATTTCCGGTGCAGAGGTTGGCTGTCAGGGCGAAGTCGGTGTCGCTTGTTCCATGGCTGCCGGGGCTTTGACTGAAGTGACCGGCGGCACACCTGAGCAGGTTGAAAACGCTGCCGAAATCGGCATGGAACACAACCTTGGATTGACCTGTGATCCTATTGGCGGGTTGGTGCAGATTCCCTGTATTGAGCGCAATGCCATGGGCGCGGTCAAGGCAATCAATGCCTCGCGTATGGCGCTGCGTGGCGATGGCAAGCATTTCGTGTCTTTGGATAAGGTCATCAAAACCATGAAGGCAACCGGCGCGGATATGAAGACCAAATACAAAGAGACTGCCAGGGGTGGTCTGGCCGTTAATGTCATCGAGTGTTAAATCCCTGAAACCGCAATGGTAGTTTCCCGGGCAATAGAAATTTTGGTAACTGAAGAACATAGGAGCTCTATTCAATGGCTGATTCCAACGCCGCGTTAAAAACCCCGCTGTATGATTTGCATGTAGAGCTGGGTGCCAAGATGGTCGAGTTTGCCGGTTACATGATGCCGGTCTCTTTTCCTGCAGGCATTATCAAAGAGCATACACATACCCGCGAAAAAGCCGGACTGTTTGATGTTTCCCATATGGGGCAGGTGAAGCTTATCGGTGCTGACGCTGCAGTGGCATTGGAAAGTCTTGTTCCCGGCGACATTATCGGTCTGGCGCCGGGTGATCAGCGTTATACGCTGTTCACCAATGACAGTGGAGGCATCATGGATGATCTGATGGTCACCAACGATGGCCAGGATCTGTTTCTTGTGGTGAATGCCGCCTGTAAAGATCAGGATATTGACCATCTGCAAAAACACCTCAGCAGCCGTTGCGAAGTAAAGGTGTTGGGTGATCGTGCTCTGTTGGCCCTGCAGGGGCCGACAGCGGCAAAGGTGATGGAATCCTTTGCTCCTGAACTGAACAAGCTGACCTTTATGAAAGGTGCTTATGCAGAGTTGAACGGTGCTCAGTGTTTTGTAACCCGTTCCGGCTACACCGGCGAGGACGGTTTTGAAATCTCCGTTCCTGAAGAACAGTGTGAAGCCTTAGCCCGTGCGTTGCTGGCACATGAAGATGTTGAACCCATCGGTCTGGGTGCGAGGGATTCCCTGCGTCTGGAAGCAGGTCTTTGTCTTTATGGGCATGATCTCAATAACGACATCAATCTGGTGGAAGGAAATCTGAAGTGGGTATTGTCCAAACCTCGTCGTTCCGGTGAAGTGCGTGAGGGAGGATTCCCAGGCGCCGCAGAAACGCTGAAGCAATTTGCCGAAGGCGCAGCCCGCAAACGTGTCGGCATTCAGCCGGAGGGGCGCGCACCCGTACGGGAAGGCGCTGAAATCCTGACACAGGATGGCGTTAAAGTTGGGGAAATCACCAGTGGCGGTTTCGGACCGACAGTTGGCAAGCCCGTAGCCATGGGCTATGTAGCAACGGACAGCTCTGCCATTGGCACTAAACTGAAAGTGGTTCTGCGTGGCCGTGAAATTCCAGCAGAGGTGGTTCCGGCGATTTTCGTTGAGCACCGTTACTTTCGCGGATAAGACAGTGCTGACTCAGTCAGCGTTATAACCATACTGATTTAACCGGATTGCTGAAGTCCTTTACCTGATCGGGGAGGATTTCGGTTGGTTCGTCGACATTAAATTTCCCGTAAGGAACCCAGCCATGGCTTGTCCTCAGGCTTTAAGCCTGTCAGTATGTGACGCAGTTTTGATAACAAGATGTCTCTGGATTAAAAGATGGAGAGCATGAGAGCCACAATCCTTTCCCTGTTTTGTCTTCTGTTTGTTTCCCTTGCTTCTGCTGAAGCACCAATCAACCAGCTTGCCTTCAATAAAAAACCGAATGCTGGCAAGATCCAGCTTGCTTCGGTTAAAGCCACCGTTGTGGACATTGATTCCGGCACTACTTTGTATCGTAAAAATGATGACTGGGTGGTACCTATTGCCTCGGTCACCAAAGTGATGACGGCAATGGTAGTACTGGACTCCGGCGCCTCTCTGAAAGAGAGGATTACTATTGCCGAACCAGATAGAGATACCAGTAAGAATGCATACTCGCGTATTAGAATCGGTTCACAACTCAGTCGCGGGGATTTACTGCTGCTGGCTTTAATGTCCTCAGAAAATCTGGCTGCCAACGTGCTGGCGCAGGCACATTCGGGTGGCATTGATGCTTTCGTCAAGGCTATGAATGCCAAGGCTAGGGCTTTGGGTATGAAGCATTCGTCTTTTTCTGATCCCAGTGGCTTATCCACATCCAATGTGTCCACTGCTGCTGATCTGGCGAAGATGATTCAGGCTGCCTTGAGCTATGAAAAAATTCGTGAATTCACGACTACAACCCGTTACGATGCCCGTTTCCGAAACCCCCGCTATACACTGGCCTATGGTAATACCAACCTGCTGGTGCGCCGCAATGATTGGAATGTAAAGCTCAGCAAGACCGGGTACATTCGTGAAGCCGGACGCTGTCTGATTATGGTGACTGAAATAGCCGGTAAGGATATCGCTATGGTGCTGCTGGACTCTTTTGGCAAACGCAGCCCCATTGGTGATGCCGGACGGATAAAACGCTGGTTAACTACCGGATCTGGCGGCAAAGTAGCAAGTGCCGCGCGTCAGTATGAACGTGAACGTATAGCTGAATACCAGCAGAAAATGGCTCTGGCCAGTGATTCCTGACAGACCTTTCCCTAGGACGTAACTCTAATAATGAAATTGTATATGCTGGTCGAAACCATGGATTGGGATGATGTGGATGACTCCTTTGGTGAGTCCCTTATAGCCTGGGCATTAGAACAGGGCGATGCCCTTGAGCTGGTGAATCATACGGATACCGTCACTGGCGAGCGACATTTTGGAATCAACCTGCATGCCAGCAAAGCGGCGCAGTTAAGAGAACCCTTGCAGTTTCTTTACGGACTGGCCAAAACCCATAAGCTGGAATTTGTGGTCGGCATCTATGATCCCGATAGCCGTGCCATGGAAGACATCTGTTACTTCGGTCATAACGAAGGTAAGCCTGATCCCTTTGAAGTGGCTAACTATTTATTTATGTAGTACAGGTTATTTATGTAGTGCACGTTATTTACGTAATGCAGGTTATTTATGTAACGCAGGCGCTTCTACGCTAATGGTGGAACCATTTAGGTTCTGCCTGACGCTAAGACATTTGACCACTGAACCTTCCCTCGCCATCCCCGAATCTTTCACAATCAGTCAGTATATATAGGGCAACTATACTTGCTATGGCATAAGCAAGTGTTTAGTTACGCTCTATAAGCAGTACTTATAGTTTTAAATGATTAATCTAAAGTTTTCGTGATAAATCGCCGTTGGTATCTTTAAAGATTCGTTGTACTCATCCTGAGTTAAAAATAATTAGTCGGCAGAGGTTAAGATAGCAGATATGGCACAGCAGTTTGCAGATAAGGTGATCCTGGTAACCGGTGCGGCAGCGGGTATAGGTGCAGTCACCGCCAAGGCGTTCGCAGAGCAGGGTGGAACAGTGATTCTGGCTGATATTAGTAAGCAGGGTGAAGTCATTGCTGCAGGCATTCGTGAGGCGGGAGGTCAGGCTGTATTCCTTCAGTGCAACGTTAGCTCTGAAGAGGCTGTGAGCGAATTGATGGACCTTATCGTCTCCACCTACGGCAAGCTGGATGTCGCCTTCAATAATGCCGGTGTTGAGTTTGAAGCTGCCAAATTGGCAGACGGTAACATGGATGCTTTTAATAAGATCATGGACATCAACGTCAAAGGTGTCTGGTTGTGCATGAAGTATGAAATTCAGCACATGTTGAAAACCGGCGGCGGAGCCATCGTGAATACAGCCTCGATCGCCGGGCTTGGGGCTGCGCCGACCATGAGCATCTATAGTGCCAGCAAGCATGCGGTTATCGGATTGACTAAGTCTGCTGCCATTGAATATGCCAAAAAGGGGATACGGGTCAATGCTGTTTGTCCGGCCGTCATTGATACCGATATGTTCCGTCGTGCAGTGGAAGCAGATCCCAGGAAGGCGGACTTTGTCAAGGCAACTCATCCTGTTGGGCGGTTAGGTAAAGCGGAAGAAATTGCGGCGGCTGTACTCTATCTAAGCTCTGATGCTGCAGCTTTTACCACGGGTGTTGCCATGCCCGTGGATGGCGGAGCCACTGCTATCTAGGTGTCTGTCGTTCAGGTATATAGATCCCTTTTGTTCAGGCGTGACTGGTCTGCTGCGTAAGCCAGTCACCAAACTGGCCCAGGCTATTCGCTAGATCAGCATTCAGTGCGAAAGAGAGATTAACCGAGATGCCTCCGTCGCGGAAACGGAAGAAGGGCGTACTGTCACTGAAGAGTTCCGGCCATTGTGATTGGCAGACGGTTTCGAGTTCCGCATTCAGAGGTCTTCCAGGAGACCAGAGAAAACGATTGAATCCACCGCCTTTGCCGGACAATCCCTGGACCCCGCCGAGCCTGGGCCGCAGAGTCGATTCAAATGCACTGATCCGTTCCTGTAGTGCGCTGCAAAGTTTGCGTAGATGAGGAAGGTGGCTGCCCTGATCCAGGAATTCTGCCAGCACCAGCTGTGGTAGCTGATCAACGGCACTGGCGGAGATGCTTTTGATTGCTTCCAGCCGTGTATTCCAGAGTTTGGATGACACCAGCCATCCCACCTGCAAACCAGGCGCGATGACTTTGGTTGCTGATGTGGCATAAATCACCTTTCCATCCTGGTCGAAGGCTTTCAGCGGGAGCGGGCGGGCACTGCCAAAATAAAGATCACCGCTGGAGTCGTCTTCTATAATCACCACATCACTCAACTTAGCCAGGCCGAGAATTTCCTGTTTGGCCGCTATGGAGAGAACCTCTCCAGTGGGGCAGTGGAAGTTACCCGCCAGCAGAATTACCCTTGGCGCATCTTCCCGTTTCAGAATCTGCGCTAATTGCGTCAGCATTGCCGGCTCGTCTGCGCAGCTGTCTAAAGGCACCAAAACAAGTCCAAGAAAATGGCAGATGGACCGATAAAGAGGAGATACGGGTGACTGAACCACGACTTTGTCGCCAGTTTTGGTGGTCGACCTGAGCGCAACTGAGAGAGCCTCAGTAATGCCATGGGTCACCAGAATGTCATCTTCCCAAACATAACAGCCAATTTCCGCGCAACGCGCTGCCAGCTGGCGGACCAACCGGGGATTATTATTGCGCGGCGACAGAATATTAAGGTCCGGGTAGCGTCTGATAATCGACGCAGTCAACTTGCGTAAGCGTTCCCGCGGAAAGAGGTCACCATCCGGCCACCAATGATAGCCGGCCTTGAGATTGATAGGGCTGGGTTGTTGCTGGTGATGTGGCTTGGGAATTTCCGTCTTAATATAGTAGCCGGATCTGGCCTTGGGCTCGATCAGGCCACGTTCCTCAAGCATGTGCAGGGCAGTAGTAACAGTGGAAAGACTTAGCCCATGCAAGCGCATGAATTCTCGTACAGAGGGGAGCTTGGCACCGGGAATAAGTCTGCCGGAAATTATCGCCTGCTCAAGCTCTGTCACCAGGCGTTGGTATTTGGTTACCTGCATTAGTGATTCCCGACTCCATAATTCCAGAGATCATTAGCCAAGGAGAATAAATGCCTGGGTGCGTTCAGGCAATCAGTATCTGATAGGTCTTCTATATGATCGCAGTATATTATGGGGGCTTCTGTATCCATAAACTCTATAGATCTCTGTATCTTGATCTCCTGCTTCATTTCGACGAACGTACACACTGCGAGCTTGGAAACTTGGAAACTTGGAAACTTGGAAACTTCGAAACGAGTCAGGATCGTGAATAAGGAACCTCGAGCGGGCCAACATAGGCGTGAATAAAAAATGATTACCAGCAAGCGTAGAGATAAAAAGGATGATACTAACGCAGAGACCCTGCCACCTGATGCTCGGGCTTTGATGCAGGCTGAGCAGTGGCTGTTCGATATGGAACCGGGCATTGCTGCCAGGTTGCTGCGAACCTGGCAAGCTGCCATTGGTGACGACAATGGTTTTGGTACAGCTTTTTACCAGAAGTTGTTTCAGTCTCATCCGGAGGTGCTGGGGCTCTTCCCCGGAGATATGGCGTTGCAGCAATCCCGTTTGACCAGGACCTTGGGAGAGGCAGTGGAGCTGGTCAGAACCCCGGAGAAACTTATCCTGCTGCTAAAGGCGGCTGGGGTGAGGCATCACCACTATCACGTCCAGCAGATTCACTTCGCGCTCATGCAGGAGGCCCTGATTGAAACCCTGACAGCTCGCCTGGGAGCTGCCTTTCAACCACAGGATGCTGTTGATTGGCGCCAGTTTTTTCATTGCATGGCATTGATCATGCGAGATGGGATGGCTAACGCTACCCGTTGAATCGTTTGACCGGCTTCGAGGTCAGGCGGTGCTTCCCATGTACCCTGAATGATTAATATACGGCCGCTTTTTCCGGCCGTATGTTTGTAAATTTTCCTACCTCATGCAGTAAAATCTTCCAAGCGAATTTCTAAACGGCATTCCATTTGAACTAGGTCGACATTGGCCGCCGGACTCTGGCATTCGTCAATCATCCATTTTCCTGTATCCATCAATTGTGTCCGGCTCTGTATCTATTCCCGTATCAGCCCCCTGCATAAGATTAACTCCAGTTCGAAGCGGTGATCCCGGCATCTGCCAGGGTAGAAAAAACTGCCGGGTAACTTCGACATTTTAAGCAGACAGCGCAAACAACTTTAATGTGCTTTGACAAATAGCAGACCCAAATACAGGAACAAGAAAATGACTATTCAATCCTTCACTCAAAAATCTGTACAGCCAACTTTCCATCATGCAGCAAAGGGTTCCATCAGCAACCTGCTTCGTCACCTGCTGCTGGGAACTGTCGTATCAGTGACTGCCATAGCGGCTACCAGCCTGCATGCCAATGACAACCTGCCCAATGGCAAACCCTTCCAACAGTTGCAGTCTGAAGTAGATGAGCTGCACAGCGAACTTGATGCTGCTGTGATGTCTTTGCAGCAGCAGATTGACAAGGCCAACGGTCTGATTGATGAACTCACTATTGCAACGGGCGACAACGCTCAGGATATTGATAGCCTTCAAGGCTACGTGGACCTGCTACAAAAACAATTGGATCTGTTGCAGGGAAATTTATCTCAAGATTGTGGCAGCGGTTACTTCATCCAGGAAATCAAAGCTGACGGCACACCTGTCTGCGCCAAGGATATGGGGAATGGCTATCGAACTATTACCGAGGAAGTGATGGCACCAGGAATTCCCTATTACCCATATGGCCTTAATTGCCCTGGTTCACACCCACATATCATAAGCGGCGGATATATCGAAACGCTGACGACATCAATTGTGGCCAGCTTCCCCAAGATCGCTGATGCCGGCCAGGCTGATTCACAGTTATTCCTGCTTAACGGGCTCGGTGCTATTGTGCTTACGGCCACCTGCTCTTCCAGCTAAATCAGCTTTATAACAATAAGGCCGCTGTTCTTTGGCGGCCTTTCGCCTATTCTGAGCAGATAGAAAGTCGACAGTGGCCGACCACTGATCACAGTCAATGACAGAGAGCAAAACCCTATGCCGCATGCGACCGCTCCAGGTACAGTCCCTGGTATCCCCGCGACGAAAGTTATCGGTTCCTATCTGTCACCCTACGTGCGTAAAGTCCTGGTATGTCTGGACCTTAAAGGGGTGCCCTATGAAATTGACCCCATAGTGCCTTACTTCGGCAACGATGAATTCGAGCAGCTGAGCCCACTGCGCAGGGTGCCTGTACTGATCGATGACAACGGCGCGATGACTGATTCCACTGTGATCTGTGAATATCTGGAAGAACGTTATTCCACCCCTTCACTGATGCCACAAACAACTGCGTTACGGGCTAAAGCCCGATGGTTAGAGGAGTTTGCCGATGCCCGCATGGGAGAGGTATTTATCTGGCATCTCTACAATCAGGTAGTCATTAAGAAATACGTCTGGGGGCAAGCACCTGATCAGGAGGTTCTGCAAAAGGCGCAGGAGATTGAAATACCTCAGGTGCTGAATTACCTGGAGCGGGAGCTCCCCGATTCAGGCCTGTTTTTTGGCAATGTAACTACTGCGGACGTTGCTATAGCTTCGTTTTTCAGAAATGCCTTTTACGCTGGATTCTCCTGGATTGATGCCGGGAATAAAGATGGTCAAACCTTATGGCCTAAAACTGCAGACTATGTCGCCAGTGTTCTGAATCTGAAGAGTTTTAAAAAGCTGCAGCCCTGGGAGGTATTATCGCTGAAAACACCGATTGCCAAGCATGCAGCGGCACTGAAAGCCGAGGGTGCTCCCGTTTCAGCTGTATCATTTGGGGAAGAGGCACCCCGTGCCGGTATAGTCTCTACCTAGGAGCCTGCCTTAAGTCCGACAGCCTTCTAGCGGGAGATCGCATAAGAACCTTCAAACATCAGCGCTTCAGTACCGGCCACTTCGATATGGGTGGTGAGCTGAATTCTTGCCAGACCCCGGCGTTCCAGCAAATTTAATGCTTTGTTAATCTGGGCTTCAGAGTCGAAGCGGCAGGTGGCAAGAATATCGGAGCGTACAGGAGCCAGAAATTGAGTATGGCTTTCATGAATCATGATGTCGGCGTCAAGGTTACGTTCTTTCAGCATCAGGTAAATCACTCCCCAACCAGCCAGGACGGCTGTTGTGTAGAGGCTGCCACCGAAGGCGGTGCCTTTGTCGTTGCGATTAATGGCCAGGGGTGCGCGCAGGGACAACATCATTTCCTCATACTTGAGCACTTCGATTCCCATCGCCCTGGTAATGGGAATTTCGCTGTAAAAAGTATTTTGAAGCTGTTCGATCACGACTTACTTTTCTCCATTGGTTGCCTTTGCTCCCGATGCTGAGCCTGCGGCACGACGGAGCTGTTCAGGAACTGCACTGATTTCAGGCGTATTTCTTCAGCAAGACTGACCAGCAGGTAGGTGCCGGTGGTTGAACGTCGTAAATGCAGGTCTAACACCGCATGAAAGCTACAATGGTTGTTCGAAAATCACAAGTTTTTGTCCGCCTGTCGGCTCTATAAATAAACTCCTGAAATCTATGATGGTCATCGGATTAAAGATTGAGCATTATGCTTATTGCAATAGTTCCCGATAATACAAAAACAATATGAGTAGGGTATTAGGCGTCATGGGAAACAGCATTGAATGTCCAAGATTGGTGATAGTCGGCGCCGGGTTTGCCGGCATTGGGCTGGCAATCAGACTCAAAGCTCAAGGCATCGAAGATTTTGTTATTCTCGAAAAGGCTGTGTCCATTGGCGGTGTCTGGCGGGAAAACACCTATCCCGGCGCGGCCTGCGATATTCCTTCCCACCTGTATTCGTTCTCTTTTTTCCCCCGCCCTGACTGGAGCAGGAAGTTTGCGCCACAAGCCGAAATTCTGGATTACATGCATCGTTGTGTGGATCACTTTGAGTTACGGCAGCATATTCGGTTGAATACGGCTGTAAAAGAAGCTCGCTATCAGGAAGACATCGGGCAATGGCAGATCGAGGCGGTTGAGCTGTGCGATGGCAAACCGCGAACAATACAACTGCGCACTCAGTTTCTGGTCACTGCCTGTGGGCAACTGAGCCGTCCTGCACTGCCGAACATACCCGGCCGGGATAATTTCGAGGGGTTGCAGTTTCATTCTGCGCAATGGAATCATTGCGCAGGTTTGCAAGGTAAAAATGTGGCAGTTATCGGGACCGGTGCGAGTGCTATTCAGTTTGTTCCGGAAATCGCCAGAGTCGTGCGCAAGTTGACGCTGTTCCAGCGTTCAGCACCTTATGTTATCCATAAACCTGACCGCGCCTATTCGTTCTGGGAGCAACGTCTCCTGGCCTGGTTTCCCGGGTTGCTACGGTTGAACCGGATGGCAACCTATGTGATATTCGAATCGCGATTCCTGGGCTTTAAAGGTCCCTCCAGACTCATGGAGCTGATGAAGGGGCAATGGCGCAAGCGCATGTATTCCATAATTGGCGACAGGCTGCTCAGGCAGCAACTGACACCGGATTATCCCTTCGGCAGTAAACGTATTCTGTTGTCCAATGATTTCTATCCGACTTTTAACAGGCCCAACGTTCAACTGGAAACACAAGGTATTGATCACATATCCAATGATACTATCATGACCAAAGATGGCA
Organism: Hahella sp.; assembly: GCA_050299855.1. Lineage (GTDB taxonomy): Bacteria > Pseudomonadota > Gammaproteobacteria > Pseudomonadales > Oleiphilaceae > Hahella. The sequence goes on along the minus strand of JBNKWQ010000025.1, from coordinate 91,675 downwards.
GATCACACAGGGTGGATGCCATAATTTACGGCACCGGATTTAAAACCACGGAATTTATTACGCCGATGAAAGTCTTCGGTAGGCAGGGAAAGGAGCTAAATCAATCCTGGCAGGATGGAGCTGAAGCCTATCTGGGGATGAGCGTCAATGGCTACCCCAACTTTTTCATGCTCTACGGACCTAACACCAACCTGGGACACAATTCGATTATTTTTATGTTGGAAAGTCAGTTTAACTATCTGCTGTCGGCCATTAATACTCTGGATCAACGAGGCATGAATACTCTGGAAGTGAAATCCCGGGTGCAGTCGGAATTTAACGCACGGATTCAGGAATTGGCGCAGGCGACTATCTGGAACAGTGATTGTCATAGCTGGTATAAAACCGAATCAGGTAAAATTACCAACAACTGGCCTGACTTTACCTGGCGCTACTGGCAGCTCACCCGCAGGATTAATCCTGCTGATTTTGTCATGAATCGTCAGCAGCCTGTGTTGAAGGAACCCGCCAGGGATACCTCTGCTGAAGCGATGGCATAATGCAACGGCAATTCTGGCGGGAACAGATATTACGTCTGGTTCTGAAATATCTGGTGAAGCCTGTTTTTAGCCCACGCTTTCCCCTGGGGTGGCAACGCAGGGTGTTGAGGGATCTGGCGCGGATAAACCTCCCTCCCCGTGGAATACAAAGCCGGGATGTATACCTGGGGGATATCTCTGCCAGATGTGTGGTCTACCGGGAAAGGCTGAAATCTTCCCCTGAGGCCGCAGAGGATAATACTGCCACTGACGACATTCGTGTGCTGCTGTATCTGCATGGTGGTGCTTATATTGTCGGTTCACCGGACACTCACGCAGGCCTCATTGGTCACCTTGCCAAGCAGACCGAAGCCACGGTATGGGTGCCGGATTACCGGTTGGCACCGGAGCATCCATTTCCAGCCGCGTTGGACGATGCCCTGAGTTGCTACCGGAAATTGCTGGAATCCGGCTATGCCGCCAGTCAGATTGCAGTGGTGGGCGACTCTGCCGGAGGTGGATTGGCGCTTGCGCTGGCACTAAAACTCAAGCAGATGCAGGAACCCTTGCCGGCCAGGCTGGTATTGCTCTCGCCTTGGGTTGATCTTTCTATGCCGGAATATTCAGGCGAACATCTGGTCAGGGAGGTGATGCTGAGCCGTGCCCGCCTGACCTCAGCCGCAGCAAACTATAGTGGCCGGCATGACAATACCCACCCACTGATATCCGTCATCAACGGTGATTTTGCCGGGCTTCCTCCAACAATGATTCAGGTCGGCAGCGATGAGATGTTGCTGGATGATACGTTTAGGCTCACGGAAAAAATGCTGAAGGCTGGAGTTGAAGTGAGTCGTGAAGTGTTTCCAGGAATGTGGCATGTCTTTCAGTTACATGCTGGGACGTTGAAGGTTGCTGACCAGGCGCTGATCCGTGTCGCCCGTTTTCTCAAAGCCTGAGGAAGTACCTTTATGGCTTTATTTTGTCCGTTTATCCATGTCCGCTCACGCTTACTCGATCCGGCCCCGTAAAGCCTTGGTCTGGCCACGCTTGGTTTTGCTGTCCATGCGTTTTCTTTGCGAAGATTTGGTTGGCTTGGTGGGCTTGCGTGCTTTTTCCACGTGAGTCACCTGTTTGATCAAGGCAACAAGACGTTCCTGTGCCACCTGTCGGTTTAGTTCCTGGCTGTTATGTTCCTGGGACTTGATAATAATAACGCCGTCTTTTGTGATTCGATGGTCGCTATACGCCAGCAGTTTCTCTTTATAAAAGTCGGGTAGGGAAGAGGCCCGGATATCAAAGCGTAAATGGATAGCGGTCGATACTTTGTTAACGTTTTGCCCGCCTGCACCCTGTGCCCGGATAGCCTGAAGCTCAATTTCGTTGTCAGGGATGGAAACGTTACGGGAAATGATTAGCATGTAGGCTCTGTCTGGCCCAGGATAAAGTCTGGGCTCTGTCTATTGAATTCAGCCCTATTGAACCTAGTATCAAGGGCATAAACAAGGGCTGTCTCTTAATCAGAAGGAGAAATACACCATGTCTGATATCGTTTCGGCAAACGGAAACCAGGTTTCAGTGGGCGGTTGTCTGTGTGGTGCAGTAATGTATCAGGTGTGTGCTGGAAAATGATTACTGATGAAAATGGCAGGGCGAAGGTAAATGACAATAGCCAAATGTGTGGGGCTGTGGCTCATTCTGGTAGTTGCAGCTATTGCTAACGGCGTGGTGCGGGACTTGGCGCTAACGCCGGTGATTGGTGAAGAGGCTGCCTTGCCTCTGAGTGGTGTCACCCTGTCGATACTAGTGCTGGGCATCAGTTTTGTCTCGGTCTCTTTTTTAAGACTCTCGCGACCTGCCGCCTTCATTCTTGTTGGTATCAGTTGGGTTCTGCTGACTCTGGCCTTCGAGTTTCTTTTTGGCCGTTTTGTGGTGGGGAAATCCTGGGACAGCATAATGAAGGTTTTCAACGTCGCCGACGGAAATCTGTTTGTAGTCGTGCTGCTGGTCACGGCAATATCCCCCTGGCTCACTGCCCGCTGGCGTGGACTCTGTTGATGGCTGCCGGTTCTTTACCTTCAGACCCGTTACCCGTTGGTCTGGGTGATCCGGAAGCATCTCTCCGTGTATTTCTGGCCAATCGACCACCCCTGGCGCCTTACGACAGTCTGGATCGAATACACCCACTTGCCGCTGGCGAGATAGCAGACATTGTTGCTAAAACGGGTAACCACTGGCGCAAGATATTTAACCTCTATGCCAAACTGATGTATGCCCTGGCTCCCGGGGATTATGCCTCATGGCAGCAATTGCGGGAGCTGAAATTGCTGCAACCCGGCAGTGATGTGGCACTGCTGTTCTCAGCGCCTGTAATGCCTCCTGCCAATGCAGTGCGACATCTGCAATCAACTGAACAGGACCTGTCGGGATTGATACAGGTCGTGATGGGCAAGCAGCATGCAGAGTCTTTGGGTGTCGCAGATTCCTGCCCGGACTGGGAACAGATCACGGTGGATTTTATGCTGAGCCGCGAATATCGAATGATAGGCTGCCCCTACTTTGATTACCGGCAGCTGAGCAACGAAAAATTGGCCACCCTGGTGGAACTGGTTCAATCCCTATAGCCTTTATTAATCGTCGCTTAACGCCACCCTGTCATAAAGCCCGGTCAGGTTGCTGAAGTGCAGCACCAGGGTGTGGGCAAAGCGTTTCTCCGAATCATGCAGGTGGTACTTGAATCGAGTCTGCTTACCTGTCTGCAGGAAAGTGTCGTAGTCCTTCACCAGTTCGCGGATATCGCTGGTCAGTTCTGTACTCCAGGTTGCCTTGAATGGCCCAAGTACAGCGCCGCCTTGCAGGCAAATGGTCACTTCGTGATTGGTCAGAGCTTTGTTCTGGACAGTCATTTTACGAGTCCTCCCTTTACTTATAAGTGTAGTCACTATTAGCCAGTCTAGTGAAGAATACATGATCTGTCTGAAAATTGATCAGACTGCTCATAAGCCCAGCCGTGTAGCATGTTTTCGACGAATATTTACAAAAAAGCGATACACTTTTGCCATTGACTACAATATGGTTGCGCTAGCTCCGGGATATGGAGTATCAGGAAACAAAATCGTATTTAAGGAATTGCATTGATGAAAAAGCTTTTGATCGCGACGCCCATCGTGGCGGCTTTGGCTGCGGCCCCGTATTTGATTTCGCAACAGGCGGAGACCCGTTACAAGGAAGAAACGGCCCGTTTGTCTGAATACCTGCTTGATAACGGCTTACCTGTCAAAATGGAAGTCGCTGAATATAATTCAGGATTCTTGTCTTCCAAAGCAGTTAACCGTCTGGCTTTCAGTGAGTTGCTGGGTGGCGAGGACAGCGGTGTCTGCTTTGATCTGGTGTCTGAAATCAAGCATGACTATTTCACCATGTTGAATGGTAACCTGCTAAAGGCCACAACGACGATTAAGCCTCTTGATCAGCAAAGTGAATGTGGTATCGCTGACGAGATGGAAAACAATGCAGAATTCGCAGCCTTCTATAAAGAGCACTTTGGTACTGAAGGCCCGATTTCGATCAAATCTGTGTTGGGCTTCACTGGCACTGCCAATATCGATTTCACCCTAAAACCGGTTGAGTTCGAGAAGGAAGAAGACGGTAAAACCATTCAAGCCAATATGCAGCCGGCGACTGGAGCCATTGCGATCTCTGCAGATTCAAATGCAGTCGATTTCAACATGGATTGGAAAGGTCTCAACATGGTGGTTACCGATCCTGTAGATGCCTCCGGTAATGTTGAGCTGGCAATCGATGGATACGAAATAACCGCAGCGCAGCAGCGTCACCTCGATAACATCTGGGTGGGTCCTTCCCATCAGCGTATCGGCTCTCTGAAAATGACTATCGCACCTGAAGGTGAAGCGAAAAACTTCTCCATGGCAGAGGTGGTTATTGATGGGGAAAGCACTGTTAGTGGTGATTTGTTCAGCACCAGGGCAGACATGGCGATGACGGGCGTGATGGCGGATGGTCATGACCTGGGGAACCTGGCATTTGTCGTCGCCTTCAATGAACTGGATCTGGCGGCCACAGACAAACTGATCGGCTTTTTCAAGAATCTGAATCGGGCCACCATGGATGGCGGAATGAGCGAAGATCATTTCTCCGAGGAAGATAAAAAGGCGGTAGGGGAAGCGGTTCTCAAACTGGCCCAGAAAGGTGTGATCGAACTGCAGAAAGTTGAGTATGCCCAGAAAGACAAAAAGCTGAGCATTACCGGCGATATGCGTATGGAAGGCCTGGAAAATGTTAGCTTGGAAATGCTGGACTCCGCGCCTTTGATGATGATGCAGCACATCCTGCTGAATCTGGAAGCCGGCCTGGATGCAGAACTGGTTAACAGTGTTGCTGCCATTGTGGCGGACTTTCAGGGGCAAGCCCAGGGCATGAGTGACGAAGAGGTCCAGCAAATGCAGCAGATGATGGTGATGCAGTTCTCAACCATGGCGCAGATGTATACCGAGTCCGGTCTGCTCAACTACGACGCTGAAAACGACCGTTACACCTCCAAGCTGAATATGGCCAAAGGTGAATTGCTGGTAAACGGCGCGCCTATGCCGTTGCCGACTGGTGGCTGATAAAGCATCAGTCAGGTTACTTTTCAAATCAACACACTATCGGTGTTTACTGGTAGTGTGTTGTTTCAATCTTCTCACATGGAAACTTGATTGTTGCCATTTTGAAACTTGTAACACATTGTTTTTATTGAATATATTGTTATCCTCTCGTAATCCTGTTGCCAGGCTGCGACTAAATCCTCCCTCACACCACCTCCTAAGTTAACCTAACTAATTGAATTTTATAATATTTGCAATATTGGCATCTAATTTGTAATGCCTTTTGATGTTCGCGTTCCCTAGCTGTTAATGGAAGTGGTCAGGAACGCCATTCACTTTTAATCAAGCCCTCGAATGTTAGAGAGCCCAAGCAATCAAGAAGGTAGAGACGATGAAAAACACAGAGATGATGGCAGCTGCAATGAAAAAAGCCGGTGTATGGATGATGGCTGGCGCGCTGGTCGCGGGTGGTCTGATGGCTTGTACAGAAGAATCTGCATTGCCCGAAGGCGAAACTCAGTCTTCCGTGGAGCAACCTGCTATGCCGGAAACTTCCGGTGATATGCCCACTGAAACAGTTGCTGGCACTGAAGGGGTAATTGAACAGGCTCCTGTTAATGAAATCCGCACTGAACTGCCTGAGGATTCTTCTCCTGCTGAACGTGCCTTCGTGGCCCTGGATACTAACAGTGATGCCATGATCAGCAAAGAAGAGGCCATGATGAATGTCACTATCGGCAGCGATTTCGCTAATATCGACCTGGACCAGGACCAACTGATCAGCCTGAATGAATTTATCGTATACGCTGGTGAAGCCACTGCAGCCGGTACTATGGAAGAACCTGTTTCAGAAAACCAGTAATAAGAGTTAGACAGTGCGGGGGATGGTGCCTCTATTTAGCAGGCACGTCTGATGCACTTGGTGTCAATGGCTGATTGACAACGCAGACGTTGATCAGCGATTGAGGAAGCCCGCGCATATACAGGGAGTTGGCGCGGGCTGCTTTGTTTTCAGGTCTGAAGTTGAACGTAATTTAGGCTTCAACGCTCTGTCGTTGCAATAACGGCATCAACTCCCGCATATCATCAAAGGTCGCAATTGCGCCTGCCGCCAGTTGTTTTTCCGCCACCATATCCGCGCTATAGGCAAACACCCGCATCCCTGCTTCAGTGGCCGCTTTAATTCCTGCTGGTGAGTCTTCTATCACCGCACAGCGGTTTGGCGTGACCCTTAGTTTATTGGCTGCAAACAGGTAAATATCCGGTGCTGGTTTGGGGTGATTCACATCTTCCACACAAACGGTGTGGCGGAAGTAACGACCTATACCGGTGCGCTCCAGTTTAAACTCCATGTCCTCACGCGCAGCATTGGTGGCCATGGCCAATGGTAGTTTCCTGATTTGCGTCAGTGTATCCAACACGTCAATGACATAGGGTATCAGAGGGAGATCCCTGTTAACTTCTTCCCAGAAATCATCCCGCATTTCCTGATGAAAATTATCCGGTAGTGGCTTGCCCAGCAGTTCAACTGCTCTGGTCAGATTGGCTGCAGTGGTGTGGCCGGTAAAGTGATGGTGAAGTTCATGGTTTTCCAGGTGTAACCCTAATTCTGCCAGCTTGCGTTGCCAGATTCTGTTGGTCAGCCTTTCGGTATCGATCAGCACGCCATCACAATCAAAGATCATAGCGTCGAATAAAGGTTGTGCCATGGTGGCTCCTTGGTAGAGGAAAGTGTTAGTGCTGAAAATCTAAGCCATTGTACACGCCAGCCTGAAGCTAATGCAGGGCCTGCCCTCTTGGTCAAAGAGCTGATGCATACAACTTCTGCGGCCATGTACCAGCAGCGGCAACTGTCGAACATGGGGACTTTGCTGTCAGGAGCTAATAACAACGGTGCGCACTATGCGAACGGCATTACCGCCATGTTTATTGCCTGCGGCCAGGGTAAGGTCTACAAGCTGGCCGAAATAGTGGCCGCGACAGTGCTTTGTGGCGAGCTTTCACTCGGTGCGGCAGTGGTCGCAGACGAATGGGTGTCCAGCCACGATGCCTATGGCAGAAACCGGCCCTAGCGCTGGTCCGCCAGGGTGGCATGGATATACCAGCGGCCACTCTCGTTTTCTACCAATGGCCGGTAGTGGGTATCGAGAAATATACTAATGGTAGGGTTAAGGCGATAGAGCTTGTAATCGTTTTTATCCACCAGAATATAGGGTACCCGCCGGGTATCGAGGGTTTGCAGAATATCCTCGATCTGGGCCGGCAGATAAAACTCCCAGGATGAACCGACGATGGCGTGGGGGACTTCGCGCTGACTGAACCGATAAACCACCGGGTGCCCAAACACATAGATAGGGCCTTTGATGGCGTCAATCCGGCGCAAAAACTCCGTGCCCTGCCAGTGGCGTTGATATTGTTCACCCATTTCCCACTGGAATCCATGCAGGCCTTGTCTGCTGACCAGCACATGATGTAACAACTTTTCTGTTCGTAATGCCAAGGGAGGGTACAAACTGCCGAGCAGAGGAAGGGCAATCACCACAGCCAACCAAGCCTTTCGTCTGTTTTTCTCTTTGCCGGACGGCAATTCTTTTTCGCGCTCGGTACTGATCAGGAGCTCTAACGTCTGATCCAGGCCCATGACGGCCAGCAATCCCGTGGGTAGCCAAAACAGCAAAGTGTGATATTGCCACCAGGAAAACCCTTGTACTAAAAATAGTCCGACTGTGGTGAACAGCACCAATAGCAACAATCCAACGTGCCTGGGGGCTTTACCGAGAAAGAGTCGCACCACGATAAAGAGTGCGAAGGGTATCCACACAATGAGATATTTTGAGTAAAAGGCTGCGGCGGTCACCAGCCTGGATAAGCTGGCGGAAGGGGTGATTAGCAATGCTTCAGGAGGATAGATAAAACTGGTCCACAGCATTTCATTCAGCGTTCCCTGATAGGCAAACCAGCCTGCTACCATCAGTATGACCAGCAAACCACCCAGTCCTGCCGGCAAAAGACGGCGCAAGAGCATTTCCCGAAGGAGGGACTTATCTCCAGCAGATGTATGCCGCCACCAGCCCCACAGCCCCCATACCCAGATGACGATAAATACCGGGGCCAGCAGAAGCTTAAAGGTGACGGTGATACCGGCAGCAATACCGCTGAGGAACCACCAGGTAAAGACGGTTGCCCCTCTTTTTTCGGCATTCAGAACAGCCCAGATGCCGATGTAAATGGGCAGGCTAACCAAAATTTCCAATTGGGTCAGCTCATATTCCCTGGCTGTGGCGTAATAAGTTGCCACGCAGACAACCGGGGCTAATGCCGATAAATAAGGGCGATAAAGGAATCGGCGCAAGGTCAGCATCAGTAAGCCTGAAAAGGCTAACAGCCAAACCAGTTCCAGACTGCGGATACCTTGCTCGCTAAACCCGAAGAGTCGCCCCGCGAGCCAGTAAAACCAATAAAGCCCCGGCTGCTTGTTATCCCAGTATTCCAGGTATAAGCGAGCACCATTATCGAGCTGTTCCGCACCGTAAAGAATAGTGGCCTGATCTGGGCCAAAGGGAAAATACAGGGTGCTCAATCCCAGGGCGAGTACGCAGGCAAGGCCGGTGGCATACCAAAGCAATGTTGCCCAGATCGGAATGTCAGATTCCGATGCAAAAAGGTTGCGGCTCAAAAGTTCAGTCTCCCCATTGGAACACGCCGGTCCTACCACCGGTGGCATCTGTATAGACCCAATCAATCAGCGTGGTCAGCTGGTCCAGGTCTTTTTGTCCGTTATCGATCAGTGCGGCCTTATCAGCGGCGTATAATTTCGGCAGTCGATGTTTCTTAAAAAATTCGCTGAACAGAATGATACGGCCCCGCTCTAGCCGTACATGCTGAACCTTATCTACAATATTCTGTTTTGCAAAATCGCGGCCATAGGTTTTGATGGTGATGGTCGTTGGTACTTCGGGCCGCAATAATATACCGGCCAGCCAGCTGGCGTCTCTTCCGCGCATCAGTACCACCTCTGCGGCGCAGTGGTAGCGCAGGGCTTCAGCAAGATCAGCCTGATCCGTGACTATCACCAGATCGTTCTTTTGGGTTTGTGCTATTGCCCAATCCCCACGAACCTTTTCAAATTCATAGTCGTCACTATAGACCCAGAATATCCCGGAAAGACCGTTGTGTAAGGCAAACAATAGTAAGGTGACCAGCAGCCATCGTTCTCTGCCGGTTTGAGTCAGCGTTTCAGCGATCCAGACACCAAACAGCAATGCCAGCGGCAACAACACGCTGATCCATGCCTCAACACCGGCGGCATTCATGCGTCCGACAATGGCGCCGTTAACCAGCGTCCACAACAGGGTGACGGCAATAGGAGCAGACATCTGCCAGCGCCGCCAACTCAAGCCTGCGCGGAAAAGCAGGAGAGCTCCCGCAACCAAAGCGGCAACGCAGGTTATGGGGGCAATATAACGCCACCTTCCCATATGCTCGGCGAGAAAGCGTTCTTCGTGTAAATCATGTCTGGGCAGTTGGTGCTGAATCTGCTCAAAGAGTTGGTCAATGCCGAATACCCAGTGGGAGGCAAGAATGTCATGACCGAGCGCAAAAGCGGATTGAAGAATAGACCTTAAGAAAACCTCAAAGGTCAGGGTGGGGATGATAAATTCTTCCGAACGTTGGGCCAGAAACATCCTGACATCATTCAGGCTGCTGTGGTCCGGCCAATACAGGTAAAAGCCGGCCAGATAGCCTGCCACTATGATCAGAGTAGCGCTAAAACCATAAAGAAATGCCAGCCGGATCTGGCGTTTGATCACCCACAGCCAGGGAAACACCAGCAGCAATGGAATGGCACTGGGCTGATAAAACAGCACCGTCAAACCAGCCAAACATCCCCAGACGGACGCGGAGCCAGAGTTTATGCCGGATGGTTTTTCAGCAATGTTTAATATCCCCCGCCAGATGCAAAGAATCAGCATCATGGCGGGAACATAGACATCCCCTTCATTGGCGTAACGCCAGAACCCATAGCTAATCCCCAGCATAACGGCAGCCGCACAGGCCGCTGGTGGGGAAACTTTATAATGTTGCACCAATAACCCGGTCAGCAGAATCAGGACACCCGCCGCAGACAGCAATGACAACCCACTGATAACCATGAGTCCGGTTACTGGCAGGCCCAGCATACTCAACCCCAGGTAAAGCCATCGCGAAAGCATGTGATAGAGCATTAGCCTGGGGTCACTGACGTGGTCCCAGGAAAAGTGTTCGGCCCTGTAAGCGAAGGCATAGACGTCATCGGTTTCGCTGAGATTGTGGGCACCGGTGATGGCGTAAAGGACAACCAATGCCAGCCATAACAGCCAGAGCTGATACCCCCGCAAGTCCGTCAGGCGTTTACATAGATTTTCGATCATTGAAGGAGAAGTCGTCATTTTATTTGAGCTGCATCCGTGCTGGGCATGGGAACGGCGGGCAAAGGAATGATAGGCAAGTCTGACGCCTGAGCCTCGGTCGCCAGCATGACGGCTTCAGTAATCGGCATAAAGTGAAAATAGCGTTGATAATCGGTGAGCCATCGGGTCAGCCGCGCTATTTTAGTCGCTGCATTAGCCTTCATACCTGGTAAGGGTCCAGGATTAAAACCATCGTCAGAGCCGATAAAATCACTGGCATGGAGCAGAAAACTGGGGCTGATTTTGCTGAGTCTGTAGCCGTGTATCGCCATAGTGTTTGCCAGATTGGCCAGCCATGGCAACTGGTCTGCCAGAAAATGCAGGTAGGTGCCATGCACGGGAATACCCAATCCGGGCAGGGTGGTGACTGGCCACTCAACCAGACTTCCTTGCTGATGTTGCCAAAAGAAACCCCGTTGCTGTTTCGGCAAACTGGCCGCGTTGCCATAGTGAGGCTTGGCCGAGTCGGTATTTTGATGGCGCCGTTGATAATTCTGGGCCAGGCGGTCCACGGAAGAGGGAAAGATCGAAGCATCATATTCCATGCCCTGCTGCATGAGTGCCTGCAACAATGGTGGGGTCACGCTGAAGGCCGGTGCTCTATAACCTTTGGGTTGCACCCCAGTTGCGGACGTAATGGCTTGTTGTGCTTTTTCCAAATCTGCTTCTATGGTTTCGACAGTGCTGGAGTTAATCTCAGGGTCATGATCAAAACTATGATTGCCGATCTCATGACCATCGTCGGCCAGTGATTTCAGACATGGTCTGACGCCGGGCAAAGTAGCATCACGGGCAACAATAAAACAGGTGGCTCGGCAATTGAGACTTTCCAGGAATGATCTGATCCGCGGAATCGCCACTTCCAGAAAACTGGGATACTGTTCCCAGCTGGAAATGCCTGCACCGCGCTGGTAGGTCCACAAGTTATCCAGGTCGATAGACAGGGTGGCAGGTCGTCTGCCGGTTGTTTCCTCCCGGCTAAGTTGTGTTGCATTTGTTGAGCTCATGCAGGCTTCCTTTCTGCCACGATAATCGCATCAGCACCTTTATAGGCTAACGCCAGGGTTTCATCAATGCTGAGTGAACCATTGACGATCTGGGCAGAGTTCAACAGATAGCAGCCCGGCATTCCACTGACAATGGGCGGTAGGCCGGCGGAATAATTCAACGTAGTCAGGGCCAGTACATAACGGGTGCGAGCGATCTTGCAGGCCAGGATGTCAGAGTCCGTCAAATCAGGATACATTCGCTTCAATCCGGCGATAAAAGACGCCTGAATAGCTTCGTCCGACTGGGTCAGAATATCATCATCGCTGGGCACATATTTTGGAAGGTACACAAGATGATGGCCACCGAGGTTATCCGGCGAGACCAGGGAAGACATTTCGATCACCGTGGTGAACGGCAGCGACTCATCAGTGATATAGGTCAGGTAGGCTCCCCCCAAAGGGCGTTTTAACACCAGACTGGCGCAGACAATACCTTGATAGCGAATATCACCCAAACGCCGGTTTTCCTCGGCGGGTAGATCGGGGAGAAGCTTCTGGATCAAGGGGGCGGCACAGGTCATTACCACACGGTCGGTCATGATCGTTTCAGAACCTGTCTGTACTCTGTATCGCTGATCATCAAGTTGCTCAATGGCGGTGACTCCTGCCCCGATTCTAAGCTGAACTCCACGTTGTTCCAGGTGTTTTGCCATGGCTTCCAGAATTGTTCTGTAGCCGCCTTTCACATAGCCGAAACTCTCCGTTTTCCGGCTTCCCTGACGTGCGCCGTAAAAACGCTGAATAGTCGCCCAGATATAAGCCGCCGAGGCAAACCGATAGTTATCCCCCAGCTTCGCTCTCAGCAGAGGTCGCCATAGTTGAGCGAAGGTGCGTTTACCGGACCAGCGGGTAAGCCAGTCGTCCACTTTCAGGCTTTCCAGCGGCAGCGAATCTTTCATCCTTGCGGCATAAAGAATGGTCACGGCCAGGCGAAATTTTTCAATTAGCCCCAAAGCCGGAAGGCGCGCATAGTCCCAGGCATTGTTCAGGGGATAGTGTTGTTTGCCGTCGTAAAACAAGGTACGGGTGCGGCCCCATTGCAGTTGAGGGCTTAGACCCAATTCTTCCAACAGGTTAAAGACATGATCGTCCTGGGGCGCAATCACATGATAATAGCGGTCCCAGACTACGTCTCCGACTTGCCACGCGGAAGCAAGACCGCCGAGCACTGGGGCGGCCTCCAGCACCGTTACCTGATATCCCTGATTTACTAATTGCAGGGCAACGCCCAGACCAAGCATGCCGCCACCGACCACGGTGAAATGGCGTGCGCTTTCATTCGCTGTGTGCTGATCTTGCCCTGATTCAGTCACTATGACCGGTTTCCTTTGCGTGAGTGTTGCTGTTAGCTATAGGCACCGCCAGCGGCGAGTCGATACTGAAACGGGGAGTCGGCAGCGGATGTCCCAACAGCCGGGTTAACGCCAATCGGGACAGTAACTGCAAGTGCTGATTCAGGGTTCGTGCGACATTGATTTTAGACTGCCCCAGCAGCCGGGTTTCAAGTACGGCCGGATATTCCCGCACCCGATAGCCTGCAAGATCCAGGCGTGCCAACAATTCAGTGACGCCACAGAAGCCAGGGTTTTCAATCGCAATATTTTGCAGGCAATGACGCCGGTAAATACGGAAGCAACTGGTATAGCTGGTCAGCGAATGGTGCAGTATCTGGCGGTAGCAGAAGGCCGAACCTTTGGACAACCAGGTGCGCCAGTAGGGCACGTTGCGCATGGCGCCCAAATGATGGGCCGGGGAGGCGCTGACAATATCAACGTCATTATCCAACAGTTCCAGCATGGCGGGCAGCTGTTCCGGGCTGAAGGTGCAGTCGGCATCGAGCACCGTCACCAGGTCACTTGTGGCCGCTGACATACCGGTGATAATCGCGGCACCGATACCCTGATTGCCCGGGTGTTGCAGCAGCACGGCGGAGTCCTCATGGCCAAACCATTCCTGCAACAGGGTCCAGGTGTTATCGCTGCTGCCGTCATCAATCAGAATAAAACGAAGCTCCCAGTTGGGAACGGTTTTCTCGGCAAAGCGCTTCAGTGTTTTGTGCAGGTAAGGAATGCCGTCTTCTTCATTGAAGCAGGGAATAATCAGCGACATGGAAACTTTTTCGGCCGCTTTGCCTTTTGGTTCAGATAATCGCCCTTGGTGCCTCTTTTTCTCGTTAGCACCATCTACCGGTTTGCTGCTGGTTTGAACGTGGAGGCTGTGCTCGCTGAGCTGGTCTTCACTTAACTGTTCTTCATTGAGCTGCAGAGATTCCCGTATGCTGCAGAACGAGTAGTGGCTGAGGTAATGGTGGATCTTGTTCGTCATGCCGCCGAGATTGCGATAGTGGCGCAGGCGCTGTATCCAGTTGGCGGCTTTGATCTGAGGCTGGTCCGGGTCCAATTCCCAAAGATGAAAATACAACACCAGCGGATCAGTGTGGGTACTCACCCAATGATCAACTCCCTGCTGCATCAGCCAGGCAGGAAACTGACGCAGATAATTTCCACCGCAAACCGGAATCATCAGAGGTCCCCAGTTCCAGCTTGAAACCGGCACTTCAATCAGGCTTCCAGAGGCCGTTTCGACCTGATGCACCTGCCCTCGCTCCGGTTCCTGATAGAAATGCCGACCGGTGCGGCACATGCTGGAATCGTACTGAAAGCCCAACTCGGCCAGCACATCCAGCGCCCAGAGCTGGTTCTGGCCGATCCAGCCCCGGCCAATACGGAAACCATGGACGGCCTGTCCCGTCGCCGCTTCTACCGCCGCACGTGATCGGATCACGTCCTGACGGAAACTACGCCTGTCCGTATCAGAAAACGGATAATGCATATAGCCCTGGCAACCGATTTCATGCCCGGCTTGATTGATCTGTTGCAGTAATTCCGGGTAGTGCTCGGCAATCCAGCCGCAGCAAAAGAAAGTGGCGGTATGGCCATGTTGAGCCAATAGTGCCAGCACCGTGTCGGTATTGCTTTGCAGACGGGCATCGAAACGTCCCCAATGTTCACTGGGTATCAGATGCCGAAAAGCGCCCACCTGAAAGTAGTCTTCCAGAATGAGGGTCAGAATGGATTTGTCCGGCAAGCAGTTGATGTGTTGTGACATTGGCTTCGTGCCTAATCGCGCTCTCTAGGGGCTGTTAACGTTTGCGGCGGTGATATGTCGCACTATTTTTATTATGAAACAGGTCAATCAGACTCCGTCTTCTAAGGCTGGATTCCTTGAAGCAAAGAACGTTTCTTTGACCAATATGAGAGCTGGCTCTCCCTGATGAGTAACCGATAGGCTATCAGCTTAAATAAAGTTAGTGCTAGGCTCTAGATAAGATTTCACAATCATTAAAATTTATCGGTTAGAGAGAGTCACCGTTTGTCCTTGAATTCATTATCAGTAGATCAGAATAATCTGCCTCCTTTAAATTGCCTGTGCGTACTTGGTACTCGGCCGGAAGTTATCAAGTTGGTGCCGCTGGTCCGACGGCTTAAACAAACGCCGGGGATGGATGTCCAGGTCTGTGTTACAGCTCAGCACCGGGAAATGCTTGATCAAATGCTGCAGCAATTTGGGCTGGTTCCGGATATTGACCTGAATCTTATGCGAAAGGACCAAAGCCTGGCCTCACTGACGGCGGCAATACTTTCCGAGCTGGACTCGGTGCTCATGCAAAAACAGCGGGATCTGGTGATCGTCCAGGGAGATACCACCACAACCTTCGCGGCATCTCTGGCCGCGTTCTATCGGCAGATTCCAGTGGCGCACGTAGAAGCCGGGTTGCGCACCGGAAATATACAACATCCGTTTCCGGAAGAAATGAACCGCCTGCTGACCAGCCAAATGACACGCTGGCATTTTGCGCCTACTGAATCCGCCCGACAGCGGTTGCTGAATGAGGGGATATCTAAGGACGCTATCCGAGTTACCGGTAATACCGGAATTGATACTCTGCTTTCCAGCACGGAAAGAATGCAGCAGGAACCCGATCTGATAGCGCCGTTTATTCAGCGCTACCCTCAGTTCTCATCCGGACGTCCTCTGGTGCTGGTCACTGGTCACCGGCGGGAGAATTTCGGTCAGGGGTTAGCCGCAATATGCGATGCACTTGCGCAGTTGGCCGGTTGTTATCCAGACTATCACTGGGTCTATCCGGTGCATCTCAATCCCGCTGTACAACAGCCGGTAAAACAACGACTGGGAAATTTGCCCAATGTCCATTTGTTACCTCCGCTGGATTACTTTCCCTTTGTCTATCTGATGCAGACTTGTCGCTTTATCCTGACCGATTCCGGCGGTATTCAGGAAGAGGCGCCGGTGTTGGGAAAACCTGTTCTGGTCATGCGGGAAACCAGTGAACGTCAGGAAGCTATAGACTCTGGCTCGGTTAAACTGGTGGGAAGGGATGCAGACAGTATTGTGAAACATGCCGCCGCGTTGATTGATGATTTCCAAATCTATGAGGACATGGCCAGGCCTCAAAGCCCCTATGGTGACGGGCTGGCCAGCAAGAGAATCGTTGCCTGTCTTGATGAGTGGCGTCTTCAAAAACCTCGATAATACCTGCGATATTCCAGGCCCGGTGCGATTAGAAAATTCACTAGTGCGTTTAGACAAATCAGAAGTGAGTCTGTTTAAATTCAGAACCTGATCAGGGATCTCAGAACGGCAATGTATCGAACAGTGGATTATTCATGCAGAAACTAGGGAAGCGTTTAGGATTCGCAGTGGCAACGGTGGTGTTACTGATCGCCGGTATCTATCTGTTGCGCGTGGGGCTGGGGGAGGTTCGCACGGTATGGCAACTTGAGCGCATTGCCAACGCAAATATTCAATCCATCCTACAGGGTGAAGTGATTCTCACCGGCATGGCCGACAAAGCTCGCCAGACTCTGACGCCAAAACTGAGCGAAGACGGCGCGCTTTATTTTCGATACCTGCATGAAAAGGAGACCGGCAGCGGGGATAACCGGCGTTGGGAAACGGTCGAAGATATCCGGCGGGCGGTGGATTTTACACTGACCGATGGCACGGACGATGTGGTGATCAGTGCGCAACAGGGGTTGTCCGTCATTGCTTGGGAGATATCGGTGGCGTCCCGGGAGAGCAAAGGCAATCACCGGTATACGGAATGGGCCTTGTATCCCGGCCAAAGCCTGACGGTAATCGGCTGGATGGAACGATTATCCCGCACGGCTGTGGTTGATTTTCTGCATCCTGGCGAATACCGCCCTGTGGTCTCGCGGGCTTCACCGCAAACCGTGATCCAGGATATCGGTAAATCGGGGTTGCTATGGATCTTCGGCGGATTGGCAGCGCTCTGCGCTGCGCTGTATTGCCTGACCATTGTGATCCAGTTACATCGTTTACTGGTTTATTTGGTCGCGTTGGTGTTGGTGCTCGATATGGTGTTGCTGTATTTGGGGATCAGTCAGATACAGCTGGACCTCAAGGGGGTGGAATCCCGCTGGCAGCAACAGCTTACCGCGACAGAGTCTTTCATAGACGAAGTTGCCACCCGAAACCTCTATTCCTATAGCACGCCATGGACACACCAACAGCTTGAGCAATTGGAACTGGTACTTGATGGCTCCGAGCGCAGTCAGCTTGAGGCCTATCTCGGCCATCTACACAAAACCTTTGATCTCAGCGAAGACTATTTGAATCGCATTCCCTTTCGCTGGTTTGCCGCGATGAATCAGGTGTCTCTTGACTGGCCTGAGTATCTGCCACAGACGCGGGTTTCAGGAGCAGGAAGTCCAGAGCCCGGCCAGTCCTCAACCATCGCAGGCACTCTGCCCAAGAAGGGTATAGAACCGCTGTATCTGATCGCGCTTGCTGTGGCTTGCGTGGTGTTGTTTCTGGCCAGTTGGTATGGCCTTAAGCTCATCCGACGCAAACGTTGCATTGAAAATATTGCCACCAGTGCCATTGCCGGAATGACCTGGGGATTAAACGAAGTAACGGGTGTGGCCACACTGGAGGATGCAGCCTCGGCCCCAGAGGGTCCACTCAGCCGGTTACCCTGCGTGTGGTACCACTATCAGGAATTTGAGCGTGTCTCCAGTGGCAAGAACAACTCCTGGAAATTGCGTACAGATCGGCAAGCGAGAGTGCCATTCTGGCTCAGAGACGGCAGTGGTGAGGTATTGGTCAACCCAGACGGCGCGGACATTATCAGCCAACATAAGAAAACGGTAACTCAGGGCAGTTGGCGTTATGTGGAGAAGTACATCACGCTGGGTGATTCTATCTACCTGCTGGGCGATGCGGATGTTGCCAAAGGCCGCAGCGCTGAATCCTCTCCGGCAGCCAAAAAAGAAAGCAAATCGCGGGTTGAGCTGGAAGTCAGGGACAGCAATCGTGATGAAGAAATTCCCTACATTCTGAGTAATCTCAGCGAACGCGGCGTGATGCAGCATATTGCAGAATCCGGACTGGCTTTGCTGACACTGGCCGTGGCGGCCTCTATCGCCGCCGGGCTGTTCTTACAGGCATTCAGCGGTGACTTCTCACCACATCATTTTTTGACCACTGCGTCAGTGGCCACCGGCTATTTGCTGGTGCTGACCCTGATCATGCATTACAACGATCTGGTGTTTCTACAGCATCGCGTGCAGCGCAACGCCGCTAACATTGAAGTCGCCCTGCAACGTCGTTTTGACCTGATCAATAACCTGGTTAAGACAGTGTCAGCCTATGCAAATCATGAAAGAGAGCTGTTGCAACGTATCGCCGAAATCCGCAAAAACTTGCAGCAGAGTCTTCAGAATGCCAATGCCGGGGCCACCTGGAACCAGCAGGAATCCGCCCTGGCGGGCAATATCCGAATAGTTGCAGAACGCTACCCGGAACTCCACCAGCAAAAAATCATCAGCAAATTTATGGACACGCTGGAAATCCAGGAAAGCTACGTCAGCCTGATGCGTACGGGCTATAACGACGCCGTGGAAACCTACCAGAGCCGTATCCAGAGTTTTCCAGACGTCATTCTGGCGAAGCTGTTTGGGTTTAAGGATGTGGCGTTTTGGAAATGAACAGGATCAGGAAAGGGAACGGGAATAGAAACAAAGAACTATTAATCACCGCATAGTTGTCACAAAGTCGGTTTCACAAACGTCTTACCTAGGAGTCCATATAAGGGGCTCCTAAGAATCATCGCAATCATCAAGATGCATAAGTGAGGCGTGTTATGAGACTGCAACCCATCGAAAATCCTAAAGGACTGCTGGTTAGACTGGCTTATTATCTGACTAAAAAGAGCCTCGGCCAGGTCATTTCTCCCTTGAAAGTGATCTATGCCCGGCGTCCGCTATTGCTGCCGATGGTGGATAAAATTGTCAAGTATCAGGAAAAGACGTTGTCCATCAGCAACGAGTTGAAACAGCTGATCAAGGCCTACTGTGCACAGCTTAATCATTGTGCTTTTTGCCAGGATATCGCGCTGGCGGAGATACTTCAGCAGAAACTGGGGGAAGAAAAGTTCAAACACATGCATGCCTGGAGGGAGTCCCATGGTGTGTTCTCACCGGCGGAACAATCCGTGCTGGCTTTTGTGGATGAGTATTCCCAGAGCAAATCCATTTCCGATGAAACCTATTCGGCCATGCGGCAACACTTCAGTGAAGTGCAGCTCATCGATATTGTTGCCGTTCATGCCATTGAGCAGTACTTTAACGCCATGAACATTCCCTTTGAGATTGAATCGGACCGGCTGGCGGATGAAATTCGCTATCAGTTCCAGGGCACAGTAAAGGCGGTATAGGATGACGCAGCAGACAGACATGGATAGCAGCAAACAGACACTAGCCTCTAGCCTGAAAAGCGGCGAGGGCGAGCATATCGGCTTGTTCATGGAGCATCGTCCGATGATGTTTGGTTTGGCCTATCGCATGCTGGGGGATAAAGCTGAAGCGGAAGACGTTTTGCAGGAAGCCTATCTCAGATGGCACAAGCAACCGTTGGCCGAGGTGGAGTCACCCCGCGCTTGGCTGGCCACGACGGTCAGTCGTCTATCCATTGACTGTCTGCGTGCTCATAAACATCGGGAGAACTACGTAGGCCCCTGGTTGCCGACGCCTCTCTATAACGATGAAGTAGACCAAGCCTGCCCCAGTCACGCACAAGGCATGTACGAATCGTTGTCCATGGCCTTCCTGTTGCTGTTGGAACAGCTAAGCCCCGTTGAGCGGGCGATCTTTCTGCTCAGAGAAATCTTCGAATTCAGCTTTCAGGAAGTCGCCCATATCGTCAGGAAAGCCCCGGACAATTGCCGGCAGATTGCTCGCCGGGCCAAAGCGCGTATTGAACCGGAAACGCCAGTGGGTGACGTCAACAGCCCCCAGAATCAAAAATTACTGGGCGCATTTCTGACATGCATGGCACAAGGGGATATCAATAGTTTCACCGAATTACTGACCGAAGATGTGATTTACCTTACTGACGGCGGAGGTAAGGTGCAGGCAGCACTAAGACCTCTGCATGGCATTACCCGACTGCAACAGCTCTTCGAAGCCCTCCGCAAGCGAGTGCTGGGTGCTATCGACTATGCCGCCCCCATCCGGGTCAACGGTCAGCAGGGTTTCATCTTGTCTGCCGCCGGTGAAAAGTCTGTTTTTGTCATCGAAACCAGAGAGGACAAAATCCAGCGCATTATGGTGGTGCGTAATCCGGATAAATTGCCGGGTTAGTATTTGGCAAATCAATTTAATAGGCACAATTCATGTAGCCATTTGCAGTGTGAGTTAGCGGCTTTTCGTAACCCCCTGTCTTGGATAAGTTTTCCGAACAGGACTCAGATCCAGCAATAGGTAAAAGAAGAGATAGGACTGCAGTACGGGCAATGGCAGCGAAGGAAAGTTGCTGTTTCCGAAGCGCATAAATCTGATATCGTTGTTCCCGAGACAGCTGCGTGTAAAAAGGCATGACGGCATACTCTTGGTCGGGTAGAAGTCTGCATCTTAGCGTAGCTGTCTCATACACGGTTTAAACAAGAGCGTTGCTGTAGCGAAGGGAACCCACAGGTGTGTATCCGTGCTATCTAAAATATTGAACTGGATTAATAAAGATAGAGATCCACTAAGCCCTCTACCAGGTGATTTGTGTGCTCAACTAGATTTGAGTCCAATAGATGGCGGAGTGCAGCTGGAGATACTTAATGACGAAGTTACTCCCATGGAGTTCGTTGTTAAGGTGTTAGAGACATATTTTCGTCTCGATAGAGAGACAGCAGTTAGGACCATGCTTGAAATACATACAAGCGGCTCGGTTCGGTTGATGCGAATTGAAAAATCAGCAGCTCTAAAACTTATCGAAGCAATTAGACTAGAGGCTAAAAAGCGTGGTTACCAGCTGAATTGTGGCATTGTAGAACTATAATTAGAGGTTCGAGCATGGATACGTTTAATAAATAAGGATAGGCCGCGCGAAGCCGCGGCTTTATCCCGTTGTTGAACGAGCCCGAAGTCTGCACCGTTACACCTAACAGGACGTCGAAGACATCAAACATTACCCAGTAACCTCCCCAGAGATATCTCACCTAATCCAAATAGCATAAGCTCTATCGCCTTATTGCACAGGTGCTGAAGTTATGTTTTATTACGGTCTTTCAGATGCCTCATGTATCACGCAGGACTGTGACGTAACTCCCATCACAAGGACGGAAGGAATGCCGCTTTTCATCACCCCTCATCAAACAAAAGTAGACCGCCTGATTGCTGCGTTTGCCCAGAAGGATACGCCATCTACAGCAGACTTCTTGGCACTGCAAAGTTGGGAGCTTGTATGACCGTCTTGATCGTTATCGGATGGAAGCAAAGGGCATGACAGAGGATCAGCTCAAGGCCGAAAGTTATATTTCAGGGCTCTACTTCTCGTTGGACCCGACAAATATCTTTTCGGAAGAGAAAAGTGCAAATGTTAGCCAAAAGAAACTCAGAGGAAAATTTATGAAAAGTTTATTTTTAACCATTACTCTAATGCTTATTTGCAATACTGTAATGGCAGACACTGAAGCATTGGAATCTAATAAGAAGTTGGTGGTTGATTTTTATACTGCAGTATTGTTTCACGGAAGGGCTGATGCCATTGACCAATATATTGGCGATGTCTACATACAGCATAATCCAAACGTAGCTGATGGGAAGGAAGCTCTTCGACAGTTAATTGAAAGTTTCCCGCCAAGAGAAAAAGATGCTCCACCCTCCGGTGAAATAGTTCGTGTCGTGGCAGAAGATGATTTGGTGGTTTTGCATGTTAAAAACTATAGCTGGCCTTCTCCTAATGGTGGCGCGATAGTTGATATTTTTCGTGTAGAAAATAACAAAATAGTAGAGCACTGGGATGTTGTTCAAGCAATTCCAGAGAGTTCAAAAAACAACAATACAATGTTTTAGGCGCGGCTAACGTTCTGAGTACCTACTAACGTTCTGAGTACCTACTAACATTCTAAGTACCTATATGTACGCGCCGGGCAGTTGTCACTGATGCAGAAGGTATTCTTATCTGGGAATTTGGTCCGTTATATCGGGGGAGCTTCAGGCTGCCCCAAGTTTACCCCATGGTAAGCCCTCAAGAATTAGAGTCGAATATTTTGCCATTCACTGCCGGAATAAAACGTAACCAGGTGGTCAATTAAAGCGCGTACTGCAGGTGGCAAATGCTTCCGTGATAAATACAGAGCATAAAGTCCAGGTTTTTCGGTTGCCACTGGGGGCAATACCCGGACCAGCTCTCCTCGCTTGACTTCCACGAAGTGACAGAGTTTGTTCCAAGCAAGGTAGGGCAAGATTTTGAATCCTATTCCTACAGGGAATAGCTTCCATTAAATTTATTCCTTTTACTTCTGGCTGAACCGGCGCGATGCTATCCACTCATTGCTCAGTCGGCTCCTCATCACCCAGCTGGAAGGTTACCATGTGGATTTGCTTTACTTTATTGGCGGCGCTGTTTCAATCCATGCGGACAGCTCATCAAAATACCCTTTCCAAGGACTCAGGCACCCTTCATGCCACTCTGGCCCGGTCATTGTTCGGGTTGCCCTTCGTGTTGCTGTATTGCTGGATTTGTTCCCGATGGTTTGGTTCGTTGAAAGGGGGAGGTGATTGGACGTTCTTTTTGCCCGCCACGTTGGGGGCTCTGACGCAAGTTGCCGCCACTTATTTTATGCTGCGGCTGTTTAAAACCCGTAGTTATGCCAGTGGTACTCTGTTCGCCAAGACAGAGGCGTTGATGACGGCACTGCTGGGAATGGCTTTCTTTGCCCGTTCCCTGACGTGGTTGTCCTGGGTGGGCATATTGATTGGCGTTGTCGGTATCCTGTTTCTGAGTCAAAAAAATACCCGCTCAGGTTTGCGGGATCTATTGCATGCCAATACTCTGCTTGGAGTGGCCAGTGGCTTCTGCTTTGCCGTAACCTCGGTGTGTGTAGCCTATGCCAGCAGTCAATTGCATGGCCACTTTTCAGTCCGTGCAGGATTTACTTTAGCCTATGTTCTGATGGTTCAGACCTTTGTGCTCTGGCTGATACAAGCCCACCTCACCGGCGACCCTTTGTATGCATTTCGCACCGACACGGCTCTCAGTGGCAAAGTGGGGTTGTATAGTGCGTTGGGGTCCATAGGCTGGTTTACCGCGTTTTCTTTGATGCACCCGGCGCTGGTGAAAACACTTGGGCAAATCGAGGTGATGGGGACTTTGTACTATTCAAAATGTCGCTTCGGTGAGTCCATTCAAAAGCAGGAATGGCTTGGTGGAGGGTTGATTTTGATTAGCGTAATGAGTGTGGCGCTGGCCGGTTATACCGGCTAACAATAAAGGTCTGGCCGCCATTAAAAACAATGGAACCATGACCGAATTCTTGCAGAAAGGTCATAGAGCCACTTGGCGGACTTGTAATAGTTGCCCTTTAAATCAGCATCCATTCATGATGGGATCTTCTGTGCCCTTAAGGACAAATCTTTAGCAAAGTTGCTCGGTGTTGAGTTGAAGTATTTTTGAAAGGCTTTATTAAATGAAACACGGTTATTAAATCCGGCCTCGAAGGCAAGCTCGGTGAGATTGCTCTTGCCATGTTGCGCAAGGAAATCTGCGGCAAACTTGGCGCGGTATTCATTCACAAAGTCGTAGAAGTTCTTATTGTGATGTTGGTTGATAACCTGTGATAAGTGGTGTGGGCTCATGTCCATCTGCTCAGCCAAGCCCGCCAGGATGATGAAATGATGCACAAGGGGTTGGCAACGGAAGCGCAACTTATGGAAATGATCAGCGGTAATACCCTGCAAGGGAGCACCAGAACCTCCAAGTTTGCTGAATACTATGCGCCTGATGGAAAGCTTAGAGGTGAAGGTTATTCCGGCACATGGAAAGTAGAAGGCAACCTGGCCTGCATGGATTATGGCAAGGGTTATAGTTGTTGGACCGGTCGTTTAGAAGGGGCATCGAGCATCTGGTATCTGAATGGTGAAGTCGATGCGGCTGGCATGATGTTTCCAGGAAACCCCAATGATTTCTAACTCTAGTAGGCATATACAAACAAGTCTGACTCAATCTGACTAAGCAGCAAGGCGGTTTAATAGCCGCCTTTCTCTTTAGGAATCCCCGTCATTCGTTCTTGATTAGCGGGTAATTGCTGATAAGGTGGATTCGAACTACTTTTGAATAATGTTATTAGGTGACTGAATAGGATTGTTTAGTGAAGCCGCTTAGTGATGAGAAAATTATCGACTCGTGTGAAGCACTCCATTGGATTTCTGACCTGCTAAACGAGCGGGAAATCCCTTTCGTTGTTTGTGGTGGCCTCGCCGCTATCGGCTATGGGTCGACTCGTCCGCTTAATGACATCGACTTGTTCGTTTCTGAGCAGCACTTTCAATCGGTTGTTTCTGCCGCACAGGACTACATCTCCAAACCAGCCAAGCGCTATCGTGAGGAGGGCTGGGATCTTGAGTATGTGCAGTTCATCTACGAAGGCACCAAGGTGGAAGTCGGAAACGCCGAAGACGCAATGATATTTGATTCCGCCGCAAGTCAATGGGTAGCGCTGGCCATAGACTTTTCCAAGTCCTGTGATGTTGAGGTTTTTGAAATCAAGGTGCCAGCAATGAGGATTGAAGATCTGATTGCCTACAAGAAGATCCTTGATCGGCCGGTAGATCGAGCAGACATCGCGGCGATAGAAAGCCATACATAAGCAATGGTTGCAGGTGATGCCCGGCCTCCTCCGTGCTTCTCCCCACTAAGGCGCACCCTTTGGGTGTCCCAGACTTTATAGGTCTGCCAGGTTAATCATAGAACTAGCTCACAGCTTAAAAGCAACTCAATCAACCAGTTGAGTCCCGGGTCGGTCTGTTCTGTTTTACGTCTCACGATATTAACCCCATACCGCCCGATATCAATGGGAGGCGGGCACTGACTCAAATTTGAATTTGTGCAAAGTATTCTGGCTGCATGCTCAGGAATCGTGGCAATACTGCGAATCTCATTGAGGAAATGGGGTAGTGAAGATAAATGGGTAAGTGAAGTGTGCACATAACGGGAGCGACTGAGCTTAACGAGATGCTGATCTACCAGGCCTGAAGTTCCGGAAAAGCCTCTGAATAAGCCGTATGCTATCTTTTTAGAGAGCCTAAAGATGAGCGCCTGCTATGAAGGACTATACAGCACAGTTGGATAGGGTCGGATACGCCCACCTCCCCACCTTTCTTTCACCCCATCTGATCGCATGTTATAACACCAAACTGAGGCACGTTCTGAATGACTGTATGCAGGCCCCGGTTCAGCATATCGCGTTCAGCGGGGCCAATGCTGTTTTCCGGGTGAATGAACTGCTCCGATACTTCGGCGCGCATACGCTTTTCATCCTGGGCATGCCCGCTCTGAGGGAACTGACGCAAACCCTCTGCGAAGACGAAGTCGTCTGCATGTACGAGTCTCTGTTGGTGCGCTCCGCCGAAAACGCCAGCGTGGTTGATTGGCACCGCGATATGAATCATCAGGAGGCGGGCCGGATCTTTACATTGGGGATTTATCTCGACGCCGCACTTCCAGAAGAAGACGCGCTACAGGTCTTGCCTGGGCATCATTTATCCGCAACGTCCATCGGCGAATTAACGTCAATGATATCCGGTAAAGAGATAACGCCGCTTAAACTCGCCGCAGAAGCAGGCGACCTGCTGATCCATGACGTCCGCCTTCCACATGCCTCTTCGCTGATCATCAGCAAGCGCGTTCGCAAAACTCTGTATTTCGAATTCCGCCCGCTAAGACTGCTGCGAAACGCCAATCCACAATGGCTTACTGAGCGTAGACGACTGAACGACATCGCCCAGGCCGCCTATGTGCGTCTAAGCCACTCCGACGAGACAGATTGGACGTTGACCCAAGAGGAAACTGACTGGCTGGAAACCCTATACCAGCACACACAAAGACTGGAAGGTGCGGAGTATGCATCTAATGAGGGCCAGAGATAGGGGCATCCCAATATCTATCTGCCAATCATCATTCTCGACAACAGCCCCGGTAGTAGTCGATGAAGCAATAGCGCTGTCCTTACGTGGCTAATGGCTATCTGTTCACGACCCTTCTTAAGACTATCGAGTATTTTCCCGGCGACCCAGCTTGGCGATGCTGACCCCTCATCATTGCTGGTCATCAGTTCTCCATGGGCTGCTGAATGGTGTTTATAGTCTGATGTCACTATCTATTGTGGAGACAAAATATTCAGCAGTTAAGGCTCCGCCATTACGAAGCATAGGTCTGAGGAGGTTGCAGGTTATAGATCTGAGGAGATTGCAGGATGCCTTTTATTCGGGCCAGGAATTCCTGATGCTGCTCTGGTGTGAATCGCTAAATTGGTTGAATTTCATGAATTCATCCAAAACGGTAGAAAACATGAAATTAATCCATTATGGTTGAATTGTTATTTATGGTTGGTTAGTCACATAGGAACGGAATTAATAGGAACGGCATTAATAGGAACGGCATTATGCACACACTGGCATTAATTGCGGATGTGGTCGGCTCGCGTAAAGTAGAAGACCGGGCGGACCTGCAGAAACGCATCAAGCAAGTGCTTTCGACGCTGAATAAAAGCAACTCCGGATTGATCTCGCCCTATACAGTGACATTGGGGGATGAATTTCAGGCCCTGTTTTCTTCCGCAACAAATGTGATGCGGGACATGATTCATATCATGACAGCGCTGTATCCCGTGCAGGTGAGATTCGCCTTTGGTGTGGGGGAAATCACCACGGAGATTAACCCTGAGCAGGCCCTGGGGATGGATGGCCCGGCTTTCTATCGGGCCCGTGATGGTATGGCGCAGCTGAAAGGTTCGGATAATCTGTTTTATATCGCCGGGCTGGCGCCCGCCACCGAACGTTTATGCAACCATAGCCTGCAACTACTTTCCTACACCTTGCACAAGTGGCGTCATAGCCGGTTCCAGGTTCTGACAGGCCTCTTGGACGGGCAATCCGTTAAGGACCTGGCTGGTCCACTGGGGGTGAGCGACAAAGCAATATACAAGAACATCAGTGATGGAGCTCTGGAGATTATTCAGGGGCTGCTGGCGGATGTTGCGGAACAAATTAACCTGGCACTGGCAAGCCGGGCAGCCAATCAGACGCCGAATCAAGTAACAGGTCAGGAGGACTAAGCGTGGAGTTTGTACTGTTTTTGAATATTTGCATGCTGGGTCGGCTGGTATATCTATTTTCCGACGGCTCTCTAAGCATGCCGCGCTGGTTTGGCATGATCAGCCTGCAATTATTAGGGTTGTTGTGCTTTGACTGGCATCTGATGCAATTGTTGTGTGCAGCGCTGCTGGGCCTGGTGCTGATACTGGACCTTAATGTCCAGCCCGAAGAGCCGGATCGTCATGGCCTGCGCTTGGGCAGTTTTATCTTCCTGGTCTTCAGCGCCAGCTTTGCCTTCGGTAGTGATGGCCTGACCCTGGCGGCCTGGGTCAGTGATCTGGGCCTCTGGTTGGAGACTCATTCCGCCTTGATTCCCAGTTTGCCGAATACCGTATGGCAACAACTGAATCTGATCGTATTCGGGCTCTTATTGACTGCGAATGAAATCAACCTGGCGATACGGATGGTCTTTCATATCTTTCGTCTGGAACCGAAGAAGCCGACCCTAGTCCCGGACGCAGCTACTGAAGAAGAGGTGCAAACCAGACAGCCCGGCGCGACCGCCCTGGGTCCGGTGTCGGTGGAAAGGGATGAAGAGGAATACAATGCCGGACGGGTGATCGGTATTCTGGAGCGCTGGTTGATCCTGCTGGTGGTGATGGTGGCGAATCAACTGGCCGTGGTGGCCTTCGTGATGGCAGCTAAAAGCTTTGCCCGTTTTAAACAATTGGAGGAGAAATCCTTTGCGGAGTACGTGCTGGTGGGCACTTTGCTTTCAACCTTTCTGACACTGGTCGTGGCCCTGGCGCTGAGTAATTACTATTTTAGCTTTACTTGACGCTATCCTGGAATTTCGCTGCTCCTGAAACGAAAAACGCCGTGGAGGTTATCCCTGCACGGCGTTTTGCTTATCTGGCTTTAGAGTTCTGAGCGAATCAGACTTCAGCGTTGTGGTAGACGTTCTGTACGTCGTCCAGGTCGTTGAGCATTTCCAGAAATTTGTCGAACATCTCCAGATCTTCACCTTCCACAGGGGTGGTGGTCTGGGGCAGGAACTGGATTTCATCCACGTCAAAATCGATTTCACCGAAAGCATCCAGCAACGCCTGTTTGGCTTTGAAGTATTCAGTGTTTGGGGTGAAAACGGTGATCTTGTTGTCTTCCACTTCAATGTCGGTCACATCGACATCCGCACCCAACAACGCTTCCAATGTGGCTTCTTCGTCGTCACCGGTAAAGGCCAGAATGGCGCAGTGATCAAACATGTGGCTGACGCTGCCGGGGGTGCCGATCTTGCACTTGGTTTTGGTGAAACAAAGACGCACATCACCAAAGGTACGGTTCGGGTTGTCAGTCAGACAATCCACGATGACCATGCAGTTGCCCGGGCCAAAACCTTCGTAACGTGCAGTGGCAAAGTCTTCACCGCCGGCACCGGAAGCTTTATCCAGGGCTTTCTCAATCACATGAGTCGGTACCTGATCCTTTTTGGCCTTGTCGATCAAGCCTCTTAATGCCAGGTTGCCTGTCGGGTCAACTCCACCCGATTTGGCACAAACATAGATTTCACGGCCATATTTGCTGTAGACCTTGGTTTTGGCGTTGGCCGTTTTGGCCATGGAATCTTTGCGGTTCTGGTAGGCTCTACCCATTGCGCTGTCCTATCGGAGGTAGTGGAAAAAGAAGTGTATGGTAAAAAAGAAGCGGATTTTACCGCCATCGGCTTATCCCTGGGTAGCCCAATGTGCAAATTTCCTGCAACAATGCGGTGAATTTCTACACCGGTAGCCACTTTTCGGTCGTTACTTTTGATGTCAGCCGGCGTTGATGCCGTAGCGTTGAATCTTCTTCAACAAACCCTGGCGGGTCAGTCCCAGAGCTTCTGCTGCCAGGGTTTTGTTGCCCTGGTGGGCATCGTCATCTTCCTGCCCATGGTGATTGCTTACAACATATATAACTACCGTGTCTTCAGCGGTAAAACCAGCCTGCTGAATGGGTACTGATGAATACTTCCGCGTCTCCAGCCAAGCCTGAAGTACCTGCAGAAAACCCATCTGCAGGCAGGCAAACACTCTCAGCCATACAGCTGTATTTTGGCAGCATTATCCTATTGCTGGTGGTAGCCGGCATTGTCAAATTTGGCCTGAAAATGATGTTGGGCTGAATCGCCCATGGCTGGCTCAATAGAGACTCTACATGCGACCAATACATAGAATGTCGCATGTTGGGAACAACCTTTGGAGAGCCTGCCTATCTGACTTAATCCACAAATCTGAATGACAAAAACGGGAATATGCTCTTTGGCCTAAGCCATTGTTTGCATATCGCAACTCGTTATATTAACGTGATATTTAATTACGGCGCATCAGGACGATATGACTTAGTTTTACAATTCCTGCTAGGGAAGCTCCACGTTATCCGGTAAGCCATGGCCTTGCCAGGTGATCTGTAACCAGAGTGCAGTATTGAAGTAGTGACAATGTCCCTGTTTATCCATTTTCTAGAAGCGCTTACATGTTGCCTGGTGGTGGGGCTGTTCTATCGGCTGCACAACGCGTACAAGCAATCTCTGCTGGAAGACAGTACTCAAAGAGCTTTTACGACTGAGCGGAAAGACTGCGATGACGGTATCATCTCCGCTGCCCGCACCGTGAAGCGACAAGATCCGGTAATGGATCTCCCGGTGATGCTTGAGCAGGTCACTGAAGCCGTCAACATTGTGCAGTCCACGGTCGCCGAATTGGAAATGCCCCAGGCTGATCTGGATACCCCCGAGCGCGATCAAATACCTCCAAAACCAGCCGCTCTTGCCGCAACCGACACGGCTGCCTCTGTGGCCGTAAGCTCTGCATCTAACAGCCCCACACCTGAAAGCATCCCGGAAACCCAAAGCACTGATGGCACAGATAGCTTTTCCTGCGCGGACGGCGCGCTTAATGATTACATTGGTGACTTCTTCGCCGGAACGGATTCCAATCCCATTGGCGAAAATGGAGAGGTCCAATCCTGCAATACAATGCTAGCCGAAGCGGGTGTGGACGAAGCACTGCTAGCGGCCTCATCTGCAGAACCTCAGAAAGATTCTTCCAAACCAGCCCATCCAAAAGCCGGATCGCGATTCGCGGTGGGTTCCTGATTAAATAATCAGAATTCAGGGGCGTAAATTCTTACAGGTTTGGCCTTAAGATCCATGAAGCAACGGGCTATCAATTAAACTCGATGACATAGTGATATTTCATGTCTTCACAGTCCCAGTCCTTACCCAATAACTCGCTGATTTTAGTCTTGAAGTAGACGTAATCATTGCCACATATCAGCTACTGAATTTTGCGATTGTCACGCTATGGTTTCCGGTAAACATGTTTTGGCTGCCCCAATGCGAGCAATCATGGCATGGTGCATGATGCGTATTGATGATCCTCGTAACGGTTGCTGGCTTCCGCGTACCTATGACGACATAAATAAAATGCCGACATGGTTGCGAAAAGCGGTACCGCATCAAGGATTGCACAATCCCCGCTATTATCAATGGCTGGAAGGATTTATTAATACTGATAGCATCGAGGGGCTTGATGATTTAATCAGGGCTCTACGACAAATCCGAACACGATTGCAAGCAGGTGCGTTACGCCCTGATGCATGGCCAAAAAGAAGGTAGATGCTTTATGGCACTATATTCACTTTATGCCGACATAGAAAACTATTCATTCATACGCTTTGATCGGGAAGAACTGCGAGAAAAATTCGGTGCTAATCCAAAAAACCACATTGATACAGGCTTTAAGCCGGTGGCCTTCAATGATAAGTGGAAGCGCGTGAGTGTAACGTTCGAGGACTGCGGTGGCATGATCGGAAGTGCTATTCCCGACATAATGGAATTCAAAGCAAAGCTGTTTTTAAACCCTAAAGCCTACAACTCACTCCATCACTTGCTTAAGGGTTGCGGTGAATTCCTACCTGTTTCATATCAGAGTACTGAGTGCTTTATTTTTAATCCGTTAAGTGTTGCAGAGGATTATCATGCAGTAAATGAAACTCTATGCACAAAGGATGAATGGGGGGATATAACCTCTATGGCTTTTTATGAAGAAAAGCTGGCTGCAGTTCCCATATTTAAATCTGCGATTAATAAATACCAGTCTCTAAATTGTAATGATGTCTTGAAACAGGCTATCGAGGAAAATGACCTTAAGGATATCTATTTTACTCGGGACTTGGGGTGTCCACATACAGCAAAAATAAGTGCCCACCTGAAGACAAATTAATCCCGTAAATGAAATCCGCCTCCAGTATTTAGTGCGGATTGTAGACATCCTTCCTAAGGAACTATGCGAATAAGAACTCATTAATCAGGGGTTCTTATCTCGTCCGGAAAACGAATGGAATGAACTAATGGAACCAGCAACAGACTACATCCCACCCTCAAACCCCAACTGACGCCACGCCTCATAAGCCACTAACGCCACGGTATTCGAAAGGTTCAAACTCCGGCTTGCCGAGCGCATCGGGACTCGCAGGCAATTGTCATATCCCAAATCATCCAGCAAAGCCTGTGGTAGACCGCGGGTTTCCGGGCCGAACATGAGGGCGTCGCCAGCCTGGAACTCTGCCTGATGATAAAAGCGTTTGCCGCAGGTGGAGAGGGCGTACACATTCGTCGGTTTTACCGAATTGATGAACGACTGATAGTCTGCATGGCGCATAACGGCCGTATATTCGTGGTAGTCCAGTCCGGCCCGCTGCAGGCGTTTGTCATCCCAGATGAACCCCAGTGGCTCGATCAGGTGCAGCTGAAAACCGCAGTTGGCACAGAGGCGGATGATGTTGCCTGTATTCGGTGGGATTTCCGGTTGGTAGAGTACGATATTGAGCATGTTGGATTGGGCTACCTGTTGAGACTCTGCCGGGTTGTGACCGGCAGAGTTATTGGGGCTTCCTTTAGGAAATCGCCTGCTAACGTTCGATGGCTAAAGCGACACCCATGCCGCCGCCAATGCACAGGGTTGCAAGACCTTTTTTGGCATCACGTTTGATCATTTCGTGCAGCAGGGTCACCAGCACGCGACAACCTGAGGCACCGATCGGATGACCCAGGGCTATAGCGCCACCGTTGACGTTCACCTTGTTCGTGTCCCAGCCCAGATCGCGGTTCACGGCAATGGCTTGTGCGGCAAAGGCTTCATTAGCCTCAATCAGGTCCAGGTCTTCCACGGACCAGCCTGCTTTCTCCAGACAGCGACGGGTAGCAGGAATCGGGCCGGTGCCCATAACGGAAGGGTCGACTCCGGCATTGGCGTAAGCTGCTATGGTTGCCAGCGGTGTCAAGCCCAGTTCTTTGGCTTTTTCTTCGCTGCATAGCAACACTACTGCGGCGCCGTCATTCAATGTCGAGGCATTACCAGCCGAAACCGTGCCATCTTTCTTAAAGGCGGGACGGAGTTTGCCAAGGGATTCTGCCGTGGTGCCATGGCGTGGGTTTTCATCCTGATCCAGTACAATCGGGTCGCCTTTACGTTGTGGCACGCTGACCGCGCAGATCTCATCGTTAAAACGTCCAGACTTTTGTGCGGCTTCCGCTTTTTGTTGGGATGCGGCGGAAAAGGCATCCTGCTCTTCACGGCTGATACCGTATTTCTCCACCACGTTCTCGGCGGTGATGCCCATATGATAGTCGTTGAAGGCGTCCCATAGACCGTCTTTGATCATAGTGTCTTCCATAGCCCAGTTACCCATGCGCTGACCATTACGGGAGTTGGGCAATACGTGGGGAGCCAGGCTCATATTTTCCTGGCCGCCGGCAATCACCACATCTGCGTCACCCAGAGCAATCGACTGAGCTGCCAGATGAATGGCTTTTAGACCGGATCCACAAACCTTGTTGATGGTCATCGCGGGTATGTCGGAAGGGAGCCCTGCACCTATAGCGGCTTGCCGTGCAGGGTTTTGCCCGGAACCAGCGGTCAGTACCTGGCCCAGCAAGACTTCATCCACTTGATTTGGAGCAATGCCGGTCTTTTCCAGCAGGCGCTTGATGACAATGCTGCCAAGCTTATCCGCACTGATGCTCGACAATGCACCACCAAAAGCTCCGATGGGGGTACGGGTGGCTGCGGCAATAACGACTCTTTTCATGGAAGGTTTCTCCTACATTCGCAATCTGTGTATAAACGTGTTTGGATTTTTATTGTTCTAACCTGTGTTTAGACTGGTCTTCAATTCGGTCACCAGTTTAACCCGTTCCTGTGTCAGTACTTCGCCCAGCGCTTTACCGGTAAAGCCTTTGTCGACAAAGTCCTTGGGATTTAGCCGGCGGCAGGTTTCCAGTGCCTGACTTAAATATTCAGCTTGAGGATAGGGGCGTTGTTCCCATCCGGTTCGGCCACGGGCATCAGCCTCGCAAGCCAGCAGAAATTTACCAAAACGCTCTGGTCGTCGCCATGCGTCGGTGCGGTCAAACAGCTTCACCACGCTACCGGGTCTGAGCTCCAGCGCACGATGGCAGTGAGTGTGATATTCCGCCACCATGAGCGCCAGCTCTCTGGCAGCCTTGGGCGCTTTCAGTCTGTCACATAGACATTTGATGTCCTTGAGGCCTCCTGCTTCGTGGCCGACATGGCTGGGCCACTGCTCTTTAGGAGTAAGGCCTTTGCCGACATCATGCAGCAATACGGCAAAGCGGGTGTCCAGGTCTGTCCCGAGCAAAACCGCTTGCTCCAGACACATGAGAATATGAATGCCGGTATCAATTTCTGGATGATAATCCGCGCGCTGGGGGACGCCGAAGAGTTTGTCGATTTCAGGGAACAGAATCTCCAGCGCCTGCGTTTCACGCAAAACCTTGATATAGATCCAGGGGGAGTCTTCACCCAATGCGCGAGCCGTTTCCTGCCACACGCGTTCAGGTGTGAGTGCTTCCAGTTCGCCGATGCTGGCAATTTCGCGCATCAGGGCCAGGGTTTCCCCAGCGACGGTAAAACCCAGTGGATACAGGCGGGCGGCAAACCGGGCGACGCGTAAAACCCGTAAAGGGTCTTCTGCAAAAGCCGCCGATACATGACGCAAAATGCGGGCTTCTAAGTCCTTTGCGCCGCCATAAGGGTCGATCAGCTCCCCACTTTCGGTCTGTGCCATTGCATTGATGGTCAGATCCCGTCTTATCAGGTCGTCTTCCAGTGTCACCTCGGGTGAGAAGTCGCAAATGAAGCCTGTATAGCCACGGCCACTTTTGCGTTCTGTTCGTGCCAGTGCATGTTCTTCCCTGCTTTGCGGGTGCAGAAAAACGGGGAAATCCGCCCCTACCTGTTGATAACCCTGGGCCAGCAATTGTTCCGGTGTCGCGCCCACAATGACCCAGTCCCGGTCCTTACTGTTAATGCCGAGGAGTTGATCCCTAACGGCGCCGCCTACCAGATAACGTTGCATGGATGAATGATTGACCTGAAATTTTGCCCTAAGAATTGACCGGCTAGGTTACTCGCAAAGGGGTATGGGCTCAAGCCAACCAAAGCGGCAGGTGGGCACTAAAATGTCCGGATATCCGGAGACTGCATATTGATTTTTAGACGGAGTGGGGTATTTATTGGGGGGAGGATTTTGAGCTGTAGGAGATGCATGGCACGAAAATTTCTACACTTGGAGATAAGTTAAATTATCCCGTAAATCGGCAACTATCTGCCGCCTTTCGCGTGATGCGACTGCGGCAGGCGGAACGAGGCGGCAATAAAGGTGGCAACGAGTGAACATAGATAACCCCTCTCTTAGTCAAGTAAGCCTGACTCCTGCAAAGGTTTTGTCCAGTGCAGTGCGCTGGGTATCTACGCTGTTAGTGCTGGTACTTGTGGCTGGCTGTAATTCGGTTAACAACGCACAAAACCAGCCGTCTGATCGGCAATATGATCCGATTGTGATCCGCGTGTCCGGTTACGGAACCTATGAAGATCCCAAGCATGCCAGCTTTCAGCGCACGCGGCTTTTGGCCATGCGAGCCTCGAAACTGGATGCCTACCGCGCACTGGCTGAGCGTATCTACGGCACGGTGATCTATGGATCTTCGTCGGTGGAAGCACTGGTGCTGCAGCATGATGAATTCAAAACCATGGTGGACAGTGTCATTCGTGGTGCACGGGTTCTGAGTGTCTCGGAAATGAAAGGCGGGGGCTTCGAAACCGTGCTTGAAGTGGTGCTGGAACCGAAATTCCGCCAGTGTCTGACCAGCGTGAATTATTTCCGTTATACCGAAGAGTGTCGTATGCCGTTGCCTCAAAGCGATCCGCAGATTCAGGCCAGTATGGCATCACCTCCCATGACAGGGTCTGGTGGCTATTTCATTGGTAGTCAGCCAGAGCCTGCCGCAATGGAAGAAGAGAGTACAGCACCAGCTAGTGCTAAGTGACGCCAGGTAAAGTTGTTGGAACTGGGCAAGGGTAAAAAGGTAAGCAAGATGGAAATCCAATTAAGGTTTGCCGGGATAAGTCAACTCAGCCGAATTCTGGCGCAGGTTATTTGTGTGATCGGACTCATAGGGCTATGTGCAGGGCCGGTTCAGGCGGAATGGATGAGGGTTACCGGTCAGGCCGTCGTTTATGGTGGCGATACCGCCGCAGCACGTAAGGCCGCACAGGAAGATGCACTACGGCAGGCCTCCCAGCAGTTTGGCGCGAGGGTTTCCAGCCGCGATACAGTGGAGGAGGGCCTGCTCACTGAATCCAGAATCCAGGTGCAAAGTGATGCTTATGTCAGCCGCATATTGCCAGTATCTGAAGAAATCTTTGATGACAGCTTGTCGATGACCCTGGATGTGGACATCTATGCCAAGAAGAAAGAATTATGTGAAGGCATGACGACCAACCATTACCGCCGCCAAATCGCGCTTTTAGGGTTTGCCTTCCAGGACCAGACCCAGGCTTCCATCGGTGGCCTCTATCAGATGGAGCGTGATATACCCACAGCATTGAATGCCATGCTGATCAACTCACCACGCCTGTTGGTGAACCAGGCCAGCCAACTTCAGCTTTACCCGCAGCCCGTGGATGCGCCCACCAGTGAAACTGAACAACGTACTCTGACCAAGGCTGTAAAAGCTGCACGCGACCTGGGCGTACAGTTTGTGGTGTCAGGAATTATCCGTGATATTTCCGTGCGTAGTCCTGATGCGTTTCAACACTCGATCGTGAAAAACTTTAGCCGCTGGACAACGCTGAGTGATTTGCAGAGGACTTTTGTGGTGGACCTGTTCATTCACGATGGTTTCAGTGGCGCTATCATGTTTGAAAAACGCTACAGCACTATGGGTGAATGGGATTCAGATCCTGAGCAGTCGCGACCGATGCTCGCCGCCAGTTTTCGCGAGCTGGACTATGGCCGAAAAGTTGCGGACGTGTTGCAAAAAATAGCAGCGGATATTGAAAGTAACGTTGGCTGCCAGCCATTTATGACCCGTATTACCCGTGTGGAAGACAGTAACATTCTGTTTGAAGCAGGGTCTAATTCCGGGATTCGCCCGGGAGACAAGTTTCAGGTGTATCGCTCGCGCCAGCTGTATGACGGCGACCGTTATCAGGGAACCCATCTGAAGGACATGAAACTTGCGCTGGAAGTGGCTTTGGTGCAACCGGAGTTTGCCAGCGGTGACCTGAGTTACGACCCTACTCGCATTAATATCCAGACGGATGATGTAATCGTAAGCTGGTAACTATTTAAGATTATTCATTACTACTTAGGTGTATTAATCACAGCCTGGTTTCACCAATGGTTACGGACACATAGTTTCACTAATAGCTGAAGTGGATTTTCAGCTTTCTTTGCAGTAGAAGTTAAAGCCACATCTATACCGGTATTTTCTGAATGCCGGTCTTTTTACTTCCTCATTTTTTAACTAATCCCCAACCGTTTTTTCAATCATCCGGGTCAGTGCAAATATTAGTCAATTGACTGTTTGATCATGCCGGACGTGGCTTTTAGCACAGGGATAACCACAACGTAATTAGGAGTTTTACTTTGACCTAAGTATAATGCGCGGGCCAAATTCGATGGTGGGCCGTTAACATCGGCCAGGGTCGCTCTTCTTGACCCGCCGGTAGAAGTCCCTGGCGGCTTTCACCGGAACCAATATGTCGAGCGGCCCAAACAGTAACCTCCGGGCCGGAAAGGCAGCCTGCACTCTTATCATAGTGTCAGGGAAATCGCTGGGGTTCCAAACATGAGCCACAGCTAACTGGTTTTTCGTGAAAGGCAATACTGAAATGACCGTAAAATCTGCTGATGTTTTGCTCGTCGGAGCTGGGGTAATGAGTACCACCCTTGGGATGATGCTCAAACAGATGGACCCCTCTCTGAAAATCGTGATGGTCGAACGGCTTGACCATGTTGCTCATGAAAGTACGGATGGCTGGAATAATGCCGGTACAGGGCATGCTGCCTATTGTGAGCTCAATTACACTCCTACCACCGCTGACGGCGGTATTGATACTACTAAAGCTATCTCTATCAATGCGGCTTTTGAAGTGTCATTGCAATTCTGGTCGTACCTGGTTGAAACCGGTGCATTGCCAGCCCCTACCCAGTTTATCAATCGCGCGCCGCATATGAGCTTTGTTTGGGGTGAGGATGATGTGAACTTTTTGCGTAAACGCCATGAGGTGATGAGTCAGCATCACCTGTTTAAAGACATGGAGTACAGTGAAGACCCCAGGCAATTGAATGAATGGATGCCGTTGATCATGGGTAATCGCGATCCTATGCAGAAAGTCGCCGCGACTCGCGTGAAATATGGTTCGGATGTGGATTTCGGATCTTTGACCCGAAATATGGTCAAACACCTGGTGCAACAGCCGGATTATGAGTTGCTGTTGAGCCATTCGGTGAAGGCTCTGGACCAGCAACCAAACGGACGCTGGAACGTGCGGGTCAAGAATCGCAAGACCAAAGAGTCGCAGTACATTAACGCGAAATTTGTTTTCCTCGGCGCCGGTGGTGGTGCGTTGCCACTATTGCAGAAATCCGAAATTCCGGAAGGTGACGGCTATGGCGGCTTCCCTGTCAGCGGGCAGTGGCTGGTATGTCAGAAGCCTGAGGTTGTGGAAAGGCACCACGCCAAAGTTTACGGCAAGGCTCCCATAGGTGCGCCACCGATGTCGGTTCCACATTTGGATACTCGTATCATTAATGGCAAGCCAGCGCTGTTGTTCGGGCCTTTCGCTGGATTCACAACCCGCTTTCTGAAAAAAGGTTCGGTATTCGACTTGCCCTCGTCATTTAGTGGCGACAACTTTGGGCCCATCTGGTCAGCAGGTATGGATAATATGGACCTGACCCGCTACCTGATTAAAGAAGTGTTCCAGACGCAAAAAGCGCGGGTCAATGCTCTGCGTAATTTCTTCCCTGAAGCGAAGGATGATGACTGGACTCTGGCGATGGCAGGTCAACGAGTACAGATCATTAAGAAATGTGCAAAAGAAGGTGGTAAGCTGGAATTCGGTACTGAAGTGGTTTCTTCTAAGGACTGCTCCCTGGCAGCGTTATTGGGTGCGTCCCCCGGCGCATCGACAGCGGCACAGACCATGGTCAACATTATTGAAACCTGTTTTGCTGATCGTATGCATTCGGAAGCCTGGCAACAGAAGATGAAGCAGATGGTACCTTCTTACGGGCAATCGTTGATTGAGAATCCGGAACTGACAGAGAAAGTTCGTCAAAGAACTCTGACCACACTTGGGTTGAAACCTGTGGAAGTTGAGCCTGCCGTCGGCTGACGATCTCAAGCCCTCTGATACACTGAAATCAAGCGCCGCGGTTTATGTCACGGCGCTTTTTTTTGTTCAATCGGTACGTGATTCATTTTGATGCTTTAACTGGTATGCAAAATACCAAATTAGGGCGGTTGCAGGTCGCCGCTGAAATTCTCTATGCACTGTTCTGGTGAACGATGCGGTCAACTTGTTGATATTCAATATAAAAATAAAATAAATCAGAATTGGCAAGTACTTTGCTCTAGAGACTTCAGATGTAATTTCTGTGGAGTTTCTGAAAATGCAGAGCCCTTCTGCAAACCGTGAAAGCGAAAACATCGAGGCTGAGCCAGTTTCTGTCTCCGGACCTGCTCCTGTCTCCGGACCTACTCCTGTCATAGGGCCCGCCCCTGTCATAGTAGTCGGGGCCGGGCCTGTGGGTTTGCGGTGTGTCGAAGAGCTCCTGCGTCAGAATCTGCAGCGTCCTATCTGGATATTCGGGGAAGAACGCTGGGATCCCTATAACCGGGTTAAATTGTCCAGTCTGCTGGCAGGAGAGGTCAACCTTCAGGACATTAATATGAGTCTGCCGGCCCAGGCATTGAGCCAGGTGGTACAGATTCGTGAATGTCAGGTGACCACTCTGGACCCTGCTGCCAAAACCATTTTCGATCAGTTCGGGCGCTGTCATCGTTACCACAAACTGGTATTGGCATTGGGATCCAGTGCTTATATACCCAACATCCAGGGCACTGAGTTGTCCGGTGTTTATTCCCTGCGTTCTCTTAATGATATAGAAGCTCTGATGGCCAGACGGGCACGGGTACGGCGCCTGGTTGTGGTGGGTGGCGGACTACTGGGTCTGGAAGCAGCCAAGGCGATGGCCCGCGATGGTACTCAGGTGGAAGTAGTGCAGCAGGCAGGTCATGTCATGAACAGGCAGCTGGATCAGCAGGGTGGTGAGAGGGTTAGTGATTATTTGCGGCTGCTGGGAATCCGGATAAGTACCGGAAGCGGCCTGGCGGAAATCCTGGGGGAAAACCAGGTCACCGGCATACGGCTGAGAGATGGACGGGAAATTCCCTGTGACAGTGTCATTCTGGCAACAGGCATTGTTCCCAATATCGACCTGGCCAGAACGGCCTGGATTAAGGTCGGCCGTGGCATTCGGGTGAACGATAGCATGCAGACTTCGAATGCGGATATCTATGCCGCCGGGGAATGTGCCGAACATAATGGACAGGTCTACGGTTTGGTTGGGCCAGGTCTGGAGCAGGCGGCCATTGTCGCCGCCCATATCGGCGGTGCCGAAGCCACTTATCGAGGATCTATACAGGCCAGTCAGTTGAAGGTGGCCGGTTTACCAGTGACCAGTCTGGGGGAATGGGAAAGCCTGACGGGTAAGCCCCGTATCCAAACCTGGGTCTTTAAAGACTTCCGTCACTACCGCCGGATCTACCTTCGAGACGGCAGGGTAGAAGCGGCTATGGCTGTGGGCGAATGGCCGGAAAAAAACCGGTTGCAGGAGGCCGTTACCACGCACCGTTATCTTTGGCCCTGGCAGCGGCTGCAATTTTGGCGTACCGGGCGTATCTGGGGCGATGGCGAAAGCGCTAATGTGGCGCAGTGGCCTGCCGATGCGTTGGTTTGCCAATGTATGGCGGTGTCTCGCGGCAAGCTCACTGAAGCCATGGACTCCGGGTCAAAAACGGTGGACATGCTGGCCTCTTGTACCAAAGCCTCCACAGTTTGCGGAAGCTGCAAACCACTGCTGGCGGAACTGGTGGGCGGCTCTGCCCAGGCAGAACCTATCAAAGCCAAAACTTCCCACTGGGTGTGGGCTGCACTGGCGTTACTCTTCACTACAACAGTTTTCTTTTACCCCTCTCTCGGTATCAAAGCTTCGGTACAGGAAGTATGGCCACCGGATTTCCTTTGGCGCGATGGCCTGTTCAAGCAAATTAGCGGATTCACCCTGCTGGGGCTGGTGATCTTTGGCCTGCTGGTGTCTTTACGCAAGCGGGTGCGCAAGTTGACCTGGGGAGGGTTCGACTACTGGCGCCTGGCTCACATCGTGTTAGGTGTACTGGCACTAGTCACTCTGGTTGTGCACACCGGGATGGCCTTGGGGCAGAACCTTAATCACTGGCTGATGCTGGATTTTCTTTTGGCAGCGGGGCTGGGTGCACTGGCGACAGTTGTGATTGCCTGGCAGCACCGGATGTCGCGTCAGCCCGGTAAGCATTTGCGTGATTTCCTGTACTGGTCTCATGTTGTCATTCTCTGGCCGCTGCCGGTCTTGCTGGGGTTTCACATTCTCAGCGTTTATTACTTTTAGCGGCCAGGTGTATCAACCGATGAATGGTAGTCAAATGTCATGAAGTGGTTTATCTGGGGGATCATCAGTATTGTGCTCAGTCTTTTCTGGGGTTGGAGCCTGTTCGCCGATGACCAGCGCGGGCAATACCTGATCGGCGCAACCACCGATGGTCATCATCAGATTGAACTGGCCTGTGACAGCTGTCACCAGGAATCCTTTGGCGGTGATACATTAATCCAGGAAGCCTGCACCAACTGCCATGGTGCGGAATTATCTGTAGCGGATGACAGCCACCCTAAATCCAAGTTTACTGATCCGCGTAATGCCGGCCGGGTTGAAGTACTTGATGCCCGCTATTGTGTCACTTGTCATATTGAGCATCGTCGGGAGGAAACCCATGCAATGGGTGTGACGCTGCCGGATGATTTCTGTTTTTACTGTCATGAAGACATTGCTGAGGATAGACCCACCCACAAGGACTTGCCCTTCGATAGCTGCCTGAATGCCGGATGCCATAATTTTCATGATAACCGGGCTCTCTATGAGGACTTCCTGGTCAAGCATGCCGACCAGCCCGCGAACCAGGCAGATCCCCATCAGCCCATGCGAAATCTGCTGGAGCAGATTACGGCTGTGGATGGACCGGCGACGCCACTGCAAATGCAGGATGCCGATGGTCCTTTGAGTGCACATGGGAATACGGGTGTTGTGACTGACTGGCTGGAAACTGCCCATGCCATTGCCGGAGTCAATTGCACGGGTTGTCATCAGTCCGTAGTGACCTCGAAATGGCTGGATAAGCCGGATATGACGATATGCAAAGGCTGTCATGAGCAGGAAGCCGCTACCTTTGTGCAGGGCAAGCACGGGATGCGACTGGCAGGCAGTGGCGGTATTGCATTGAGCCCGATGACTCCGGGTATGGGGCGATTGCCGTTCAAGCAGGAGGCTCTGGATACTCCGTTAACCTGTACTACCTGTCACAGTGCACACCGGTTTGATACACAAGAGGCCGCTGTAGAAAGCTGCTTGTCCTGCCACGATGATGATCATTCACGCAACTATCCCAATTCACCCCATGCTGCACTGTGGGAACAGGAAAAGCAGGGATTGTTGCCTGTAGGGGCTGGCGTGAGCTGTGCCACCTGCCATCTACCGCGTCTGGAAACCAATGGGCTGGATGGCCATGCCATACAGGTCATGCATAACCAGAACGATAACCTGCGGCCTAATGAAAAAATGATCCGCTCGGTTTGTATGGATTGCCACGGTTTTCCTTTCACATTGGATGCGTTGGCCGACCCGGAGCTGATTCAGAGCAATTTTAAAGGTCGGCCGGCCATGCACGTGGAGAGTATCGATTGGGCCACAGGGCGGCTGGAAGACAAAGATGAATGAGCGAAGCCATTAGGCCCTCAGGCACCTGAAAAGAATCAAGGCTCCGCCAGAGAGCTGTAGCAAAAAGAGCGTGGATACCCAACCGGGAACCATAGCCAGTACCTACAGGTTACCAACCCAGTACCCACTGGTAACTGATATGGGACAACGGCTCAACAATTAAAAGGTGAGAGGAAAAACACATGAAACTTCTGAATACTTTTTCGAAAGCAACCACTATGGCAGTCGTCGTGGCCGCCGGCACTATACTGGCGGGATGCGAAAGCGAACCTAAGGGAATTTCTCCTCAGGAATTCACAGATGCACTGCACAAAGTGATGGAATCTGACCGTGCCGTCTATACCAAACAGGTGGTGAATCGCCTGGCCAAGGAAGAAGGTGTCATCAAAGCCAGCGAACACTTTATCGACGATAAGGCTCTGCCGTTGCCCGCACAGATGTTCCGCTTTGGCGCTGAAATGGTGGCCGGTAAAACTGACAAGTTCAGCTACTCATTACAGTCAATCTGGCCGATCAACAAGCAGAATGCGCCTGTCACGGACGTTGAGAAAACTGGTTTGAAATTTATCGCTGAGAATCCAGGCCAGAACTACTATGGCGAAGAAGAGCTGGGCGGAACCAAATACTTCACTGCGGTATACCCGGATATTGCTGTGGCACCCGTGTGCGCGTCCTGCCATAACGGTCATAAAGACTCTCCCCGGACTGACTTCAAAGTGGGTGATGTGATGGGTGGTGTGGTTATTCGTTTGCCTCTGGGTTCCTAATTCGTGGACTTGATGAATAACCCGATAGTTTCGGCGATTTTTTCCAGGTCAAGGAGATTGCTTGCAATCTCCGGCCTGTGCCTTTTCGGCTCGTATCAAGACTGATCGAATATAACTCAATATTACATTTGCCCATTGGCCAGGAATTTCGACCGGGAACTGCAACACATGGTAAATACAGCTTTTTCTGACCCGGCCACCAATAAGCTGTTGCAGAAAGCTGTGATCAAATGGAACTTTGTTCGCAGCTCTTACCTGAACTACAACGAAGACAACGTTAACTTTGTGGTGAACCGGTATTCCCGCCAGATTATTGAAACACTTGTAGTAACTGACGGAGAACTGGCAAAAAATTAATACTGGTGATATACCCTCATGCTTGCCGACTGCAAAACCAATGGCATACACATACGGTGTTTGTAGAAGATAAAGGGAGGGGGTACGGAGATGGCACCGATACGCTGGGGAATAGTTTCAACCGGTAACATGGCCAGGCAGTTTATTGAGGATTTTCAGTATAGCCAGGGCGGCGTGATCCAGGGGCTATGTTCACGTCAGGTTTCCAGAGGGGAGAATTTCGCCCGCGAGTTTTCCATTCCCAAAGTGTTCACTTCCGTCGCTGACATGGCTGCCAGCGGCGAAGTTGATTTGATTTATATCGCGAGTCCTCATTCCGAACACTATGCCTCAGCAATTGAGGCGATATCGTCTGGAGTTTCTGTTCTTTGCGAAAAACCCCTGACCCTGAATTCTGCTGATACCGAAGCGCTTTATAAGGCCGCTGCTGAAGCCGATGTGTTTTTGATGGAAGCAATGTGGACCCGCTTTAATCCCGCGATTACAGAGATGCTGGCCTGGATTCAGGCTGGTCGTATCGGTGAGGTGAAAAGTGTCCAGGCCAA
Source organism: Hahella sp. (assembly GCA_050299855.1). GTDB lineage: Bacteria > Pseudomonadota > Gammaproteobacteria > Pseudomonadales > Oleiphilaceae > Hahella. The sequence goes on along the minus strand of JBNKWQ010000025.1, from coordinate 47,312 downwards.
CTTTGGATTTGCCGCTGATGTCAGGCCGGATCACCGGCTGTTGAATCCTGCACTGGGTGGCGGCGCTTTACTGGACCTGGGGATCTATCCCTTGTATCTGGCCCAGATGGTGTTGGGTCTGCCTGATAGTATTGCAGCAGATGTCGAGTTTGGTGAAACCGGTGTGGATATTCATGAAGTTATGCTTCTGGACTATGACAGTGGTGCATCGGCGCAGTTAACGGCTTCCATCGATCGCTATTTTCCAAATACGGCGATAATCAGCGGCACCCAGGGCTATGTTGAAATTCCTCCACACTGGTTTGCGGCCAAGTCTTTACGGATTTATGAGCATGGCCGGGAGGTGCCGGATTGGGTGTCTTTCGATTTTCCGGGCATGGGGTGGCACTTTGAGGCGAGCCATGTCAATGAGTGCCTGCAAAATGGCTGTCGCAGCAGCCCTCTGTATACCGTTCAGGAATCGATTGATCTGGCGCGAACTATGGAGCGATTCAAGCGCCAGTGGCAAAACGCCTCTTCCTGACCACCGGCACTTCAGACTCTGAATCAGCTCGCTTTACTTTGTTTCCAGCCGGTCAGTTGCAAGCAGGGACCTTCGTACAGATAGCGACTGGGTTGCAGTTGGGTGGCATCGCCATTGACCAATAGTCGGCCGCTGTGGGTCAGTGCAGCCCATTGGGGTTTTTCCAAAAACCAGGGCTTGCCGGCTTCAGGCAACGGACCCAGATAAGTTAACGATTGATCTTCCCGGTTTTCTGCCCAGAGATGCAGGGATTTCCGCTCGGGATGTGGTGCACCTTTAGACCATTGCAGTGAAATAAACGATTCCCCGGGGTTTTGTCCCTGGTAACCGGTAATAACAAAAGCAAAGCTTTGATCGCTTTCAACCTGTTGGATCAGGTCTTCCTGATCGGCGGGTAATGTCTGAACGCCATTTCCGCTCGCCGGGGTTGAAGCTACGGTTACCTGCATTGGGGCAAGGTAATCGGCACCACGGACCTGCCATTTGACCGGCATACTGGTTTGCCAGATCAGCACAACAGCCAGAGCCACGCTCGCCATGGCGGAGCTGACACCCAAACGGCGCCAAAAGCCCAGCAGGCGCTCAGCGGTTGACGGCTTGGGATCAGTGTTATCTGTTTCGAACAGGTGTTCCTGAATACCGTTCCATATCTGGTCCGGCACCTGACTTTCCGACAATTGCATATGCACAGGGGCCAGTTGGTCAGACCAATCTGCCACTGCCTCCTTCAAGGCCGGAGTGACCGCAATAAGTTGTTCCATTCGCCGCCGGGCTCGCGGAGTCAGATGACCTGCAACATACTGTGCGGCCAGATGGTTACATACTTCCGGTTGCTGATATCTCAGGTACTTAGACATATCTTCAACTCCTGCAACCCACGTCTAATCCAGGCTTTAATGGTGCCCAGAGGGCTTTTCAATCTTTCCGTCAGTTCACTGTGGCTATAGCCGTGCACATAACTGAGTAGAATGGCTTCTCTGGCCGAGGATGAAAGTTCTGCCAGACATTGGTTGAGGCCATGAGTATCTGTAGGGCAGGCCGACACTGTCCCCAGGGCATCGATGAGTCCCTCGATTTCTTCCTGTGCCACATCCGGCCGGCGTTGCAGGCTTTTTAGCCTGTCCAGGGCAGCATGGCGGGCCATAACGGTTAACCATCCCCAGGCGGAGCCTGAACCCGCATAGCTGGATGCCTGATGCCAGAGTTTTATAAATACTTCTTGCAGGACATCGGCACTTTCCTGTGGATTGTTGAGAATTCTACCGATGACCGCCATCAGCCGAGGACTGGTCATTTGATAAAGTTGAGCAAACGCGTTCCGGTCGGCCAGTGCAGTCCGCCGAAGTAGATGGTCCAGGTGCTCCTGCACCTGAGTCTTATCGCCGCTTTTTGGGGCGTCGGAAATAACGGGCGTTGTCAGTGTATGCCTCATGACAGATAAAATTGTATGTATTCCAGTGACTGATCTGCCGACTGTAAACTGGAAAGGCCAGGGAGGATTAATTCTGCCATAGCATGACTCAGAATGGCAGACCATGATTGATGGTAAAGCGGCGCTCTGTGACATAACACTATCGCCTTGAACTTGATATCCAGCTCATTCAACTGGTACAGGCAGGCTTACCCTGAAGACGATTGCACTCTGGCCGGCTTAACCCGGTCCCAATAAACATTGGGACCGGTCTGCGTGATTTCTGCCGTATTCAGTCGTTGCTTCAGTTTGTGAATGAACGATTGAATTAATAATCACTGCCGCTGGAAGAACTCTGGTAGCTGGAAGAACCCTGGTCATTGGAAGAACCATAGTAGCCGGAAGAGCTCTGTGAAGAAGTCTTGGCAACAGGGTTCACGACATACCAGACGCCGCCCATACCATTACCGGTCATATCCCCAGGTTTGCTGTCTTTGAACCAGGTATACAGTGGCGCATTCTGGTAGGCCCACTGCAGGGTGCCGTCCTTGCGTTTGATAATGCTGTATTCCCCGCTGGTATGGTCTTCGGCGGTGGCTAGGAATGGAGGCCATTTAGCAGCACAGGCATCATAGCAATTGGATGTACCGGGTTGGTCCTTAGCGAATTTATACAAGGTCATACCGGAAGCATCGGTCAGAATGTTACCTGCGTCAGACGCCCGGGTTTGGGTGGGAGTCGCGCCATATTGTGCGCAAGCTGCAAGAGAACTGGTCAGCAGAGCGGCGAATATAAGTTTTTGTGCGAACATGGTAAATCTCCTTCAGTTTGTTTTGATTAGTGACGAGGTCAGGCGCTGGTTAAAGACTACCTGGCTTAGTTACTAATTAAGACGACACTGGGGAGGGGTTTGGATGCAAAGCCCACTAAAATATTTTCTACCCGGGTTTACATTCTTCAAGAATCGGTATCACAAAAGGCTTATGTTCCTGCAATTCTTCAAGTGAAATACCGTTCAGCTCATAAGGAAATACCAGCCAGTTATCAGTGCTGTGCAGGCAATAGTCCGGCTTCAGCCTGGTCTTGTTAAACGCAGGGCGCTGCCAGAGTGTTGCAATCTTCACTTCTTTAGGCATATTGCGTTTGCAGTTGCGCTCAAGCTTATCGATGACTGCTTTAATATTGAGGCCGGTGCTGAAAACGTCATCGACAATCAGCAGACCATCATCCGCGTTGAGGTTTTCCAGCAGATACTGGGTGCCGTGAACACGAATTTCAGTGTTGGGGGAGGCAACCATATTGTGATAATAAGGCTGCCCACGATAAGACGTCCGTAGGGCAATATGGTCCGTTTCACAACCCAAAGTCTGCAAACACTCCTGAACATAGATGCCGATAGAACTACCTCCACGCCAGAGACCCACGATAAAGGTTGGGCGGAAACCGCTTTCATAAATCTGAACCCCCAGACGGAAGGCATCCAGGATCAGGCTTTCTTCATCAAGATAGTGCTTTTTCATTGCTTTCGGGTTGCCAAATTCGGATCAGAAAGTGAATATAACCGATTGCTGAAAAATTGCGAGAAGCTATGAGTGAAAAACAGTATCTGACGGCCCAGGGATTGTTGGAAGATTCCTATCGGTTGGCGGCACAGATAATCCGCAGCGGTTTCCGCCCGACCTTCATGTTGGCGGTCTGGCGCGGCGGCGCACCTATAGGTACCGCAGTTCAGGAATTTTTGGATTTTCACGGGATCACCACCGATAACATCGCTATCCGTACTTCATCCTATAGCGGTATCGACCAGCAAAGTCGCCAAGTTAAAGTCTTCGGCTTGAACTATCTTGTCAAGAACGTGCAAAGTCACGACAGCCTGCTGATCGTAGACGATGTCTTCGATACCGGCCGTTCCATAGAGGCCATTATTGATGAGCTGAAAACCCGTGCCCGGTTAAATGCACCGGAAGATATCCGGGTTGCCGTGCCCTACTATAAACCCAGTCGTAATCAGACAGGGCGTGTGCCGGATTATTACTTGTATGAGACCGAGGCCTGGTTGAAGTATCCCCATTCCCTGGAAGGACTGTCGAAGGAAGAGATCGCCTCGCACCGGCCGGCTATTTACGAGATTATTAAGGGCCATCTTCCAGGGGCCTAAGCGTTAGTACTTGCCTTAACGCAGAGCTAGATCCAGGTGACGTCTCTTTCTTTGTAATCCTTGAGTTCCCGCTCGCCCGTTACTTTATCCCTTCCATACCGCTTTGATTGGTACAAACAGGCATCGGTGCGTCGAATGAGATCTTCCGTGCTCTCTCTGGGGTGATATTCACCAACGCCGGCTGAGACCGTCAAGGAACCCAGTTTTTTATTGGCTTTGCTGTCAGACAAGGGTTGCCGGGCGATTTTATCACGACAATTCTCGGCGACTGCCAGAGCCCCCTCATAGTCCGTTTCCGGTAGAACTATCGCAAACTCCTCACCACCGACCCTGGCAATGGTGTCACTACCGCGAACGGATTGCAGCAGACTGTTGGCGACATAGCGCAGGACTTTATCTCCAATTGTATGACCGAACTGATCGTTGAAGTTTTTGAAGTGGTCGATATCTACCATGATGATACAGAGAGGAGTGCTATCCTGGGCGGAGGACAACATGGATTTGTCGAGTGCAATCTCAAATGCTCTACGGTTTTTCACCTGAGTAAGCGAGTCGGTATTGGCTTCTTCATTCAGCCGCTCCATTTCCAGCCGCAGGTCTTTAATATCGTCTGCCATGGAAGAAACAGATTGCTTTAACTCTAGTGTGGCTTCTTCTCGCTTGCGGGTTTCGACCAACAATTCCTTGATCATTCCCTGCAACGCTTCGGCAGTGGAAACCTCTTGGATCTGTTCTGAAAACTGAATTAATGTGTTGGAAAAACTGGTGAGCTGTTCGCCTTCAGAGGCAAGGCTTCCAAGTAATTCACTGATAATCCTGCGGACATTGTCTTTGAGTTTGGTGATTTCCGCCTGATCCGCTGCACACAGGATATATTTTTCGTAGAGGGTGGCGTTCACCTCTTCCGTGTAGTCTGCCTGTCTTTTGTCCAGCTCAGCGATATGGGTTTTTAAGCCGAGGTTCTTGCCTAAGATAAATTCGTACCATACAGCGTAGTTTTCCGGGGTGGTCGCAATCTTACGCTTGCTCATTTCCGGCAGCGTTAACTTTAAATATTGGATTGCTTCTGTCAGGTCTGTATTACGGGGCATTTCCTATGTCCGTTTCTAGGGTCTGTTGAACTTATAGCCCGCTTATTCGCTGGTTTTTTTGAGTATAGTTTAGAATCTCTCATTCCATGCATAAATATAGGTATTTTAAGGGCGTGAAAAAATGCGGTGCAGGCCTTCCTTGATGGTCTAAACTTACAGGGAACAGCTTATCTCCGATGTGGATAAATGGCCGTAGGCCATCACTTTCTCGACCACCGGATTCTGGATGAATGAATTCTGAACTCTCTGACTTTCCAACAACATATATTGCCGGATCCTCAAATGCTGATCCTGTTTTCCTTGAAGCTAAACAGGGTGGCAGGTTATGAATGATGGATTTATTACCTCGCCATTTCTCTGGTCGAGTGCGGTACTGCTGGTGGTGACTATTGCGTTGATGACCAAGCTCAAAGGCATGCAAAAAAAACTCAAGGACGCCACTATGCATGACCATGCAACTCATGCGCTTGAGTGGCCATACAATGAAGCGGAAGCCGCCAGGATGGTCAAGCACTGCGAGCGTAACAAGCACAATGTGAGCTTTCTGATGCTGGATGGTGACCGATTCCGGCATATCTATGATGAGTTTGGCCCTGAAGCCGGCCATGAAGCCATGGCAGCATTAGCGACGGCGGTGGCACAAGTCATTCGTGAAGTGGATTTGTTTGGACGATACGGCAGTGGAAAATTCATTATCTGTCTACCTTCAACCAATCTGGACGGCTCAGTCATCCTTGCGGAACGTATCCGCCAAGCGGTGGTGGAAATTAAACCCCGGCAGTTTTCAACCAATTTCACGGTAAGTATCGGCTGTGCGGAGAAGCAATCCCATGAACAAGTGGAAGATGTGATAAAACGCGCCAATAAGGCCCTGGAGCGGGCCCGAAGCAACGGCGGCAACCGGGTTGCTGCCTCTAAAAACCACGAAGCCAAAAGTCACAAGAATGCCGTCTGGCCCAATCTCAAGAATCTTTAAGTCGCTGGACTATTTGCGACAACATGAAATCTGCATCCTCATAACTTAATTCCAGCAACTGTACCGAGTTATTGATCTCCAGGGCCAATGCAGGGAAGCCGGATACGCCGCATGTTCGGGTGAAATTGATTTCCTCCTGTAGTTCCTTGTCGACTTCTGGACTGGTAAGTGCGCGATAAAACTTTTCGCCATCCAGCTCTAGTTCCTTAGCCAGGCTAGTGAGGGTTTGAAGGTCTGAGGGATTGCGCGCCTGCAGGTAATACGCCTGTTGTATGGCCTGTACCATTTCGGCTTCAAGCCCTTCAGCGCGGGCAATAATAACTGCACGGCATGCTGGGTAAGTGGAACGTCTGGGCCGGCAGTGTTGCCAGAAGTCGAAATTAAACTCAGTGCCAAGTGTGTGGTGGATACGCTGCCAGGTTGACTGCAACATTTTCTGCATGCCTGATGGCATCGGTTCATCGCTGTCCGGTGCCAATCCGCCGAGCACAGACTGAAAGGCAATGTCATCAGGTAGCCTGGATTGCAGATCCAGCAATGTCGGCCGAAACCCCCAGCACCAGCTACACATGGGATCATGGAAATAGAAGAGTGTTGACTTAGTTGGTGGCTGCATTGTGGTTTCCTGAATTGTGTTTGGCAGGTGCTGCTTCTATTAGCGATAGCGTGCCCAGAACAGCAGTGCAATCCCAGCCAGGGTAATTAGTCCTGCCGTGACCAGATGCAGGGAGAGGGTTTCGCCGACAAAAACCACGCCTCCTAATGCAGCAAGTACGGGGACAAAAAGCTGTAATACACCGGCTTGGGCAGCTGAAAGCGCTGGCAATACGCTGTACCAGATGGCATAGCCTGCCCCGGATGCCAATGAGCCAGAAGTTACCGCCAGCCAGAATCCCGATAGGCTTATACTAGTGTTATGAAGTAAAAAATAAGCGGCAGCAAAGGTCAGGAGGGTGAGGGGGATGCTGAGCAGAAAGTTTACTGCGGTCGTGCGCATTGGTGATTTACTGCTACGGCCCAGCCAGGTGTAGACACCCCAGGCGACTCCGGCAAATGCCATCAGGCAGGTGGCAGTGACTTCCGGTCTGCCGGCAGAAGGAAGTAGTAAATAGATAAAGCCCCCCAGCGCGATTACCAGACCGAGCCATTCCAATGCCTGGAGCCGTTGGCCGTTCAACAGGCCCAGAGTAATCAATGTAAGTTGTACAACCGCAAAAAGAATAAGAGCGCCGGTAGCGGTTTCCAGGGCAATGTAGGCATAAGAAAAGCAAATGGCATACAGAAACAATGCAATTGCTCCTGGCGTCAGCAGTTGCAGAGCTTTTCCATTGGAATGTATTCGCGGAGTCGTGGCGCTGTTATCTGAATTCAGGTTTGCCGACTTTCCAGAGTTTCCCAAGGTTTTTCTTAAGGCAATAATCAGCCAAAGCATGACGGCGCCGGATATCAACCGAACTGAAGTGAAGCTGGCCGGATCGATCAATTGAGAGCCCAGGGCCAGGCGGCACAATACAGAGTTGCCCGCGAAGGCGACCAGGGCACAGCCGGTGAGGCCAATTCTGGCCAGCATCAGGCATGGTCTCCTGAAGGTTGGGATGTCACACAGTGTGTGGTTGTGCGGGCCGGATCTTTGGGGTTGAAACTGCTGAGTTCAAGGTCCATCCGTCGCCGCCTAAAAAGTTAAGTCACGCGCACTGGCGCGCTGTTTCCTGGATTTTCTGTACCATGGCTCTTAAGCCGTTGCCACGGGTGGGGCTAAGATGCCGAAGCAGGTCCAGCTCGCTGAAGAGACCGTCCATATTGAATTGTGCGATTTCTGCAGGTGATCGATAATTGAAGGCGCTCATCACCACAGCCGCAAGTCCACGAACAATCATGGCATCGCTATCCACCAGCACATAAAGCTTGTCTTCAGCTTCATCATAGTAATGGATAAACCAGACCTGACTTTGGCAGCCATGGATGTAATTTTCTTCCACCCGGTAAAAATCGGGGATCGGGGGGGCTTTCTTGCCCAGATCGATGACATAGCCGTAGCGGTCTTCCCAGTCGTCAAGGAAATCGAAACTGTCCCTTATATCGTCAACGGTTGTGCTCTTGCCCAGGGGGTTTACTTCAAAAATGGCTTTTTGATCTACTGCGGTCATCGGTTTCAGGCTTTTCTATCAATGTGTCAGCGTGGCGCTCCATTCAATGAAGCTTACGCTACTATTACAGGATGCCCAGCTCCAGCTTGGCTTCTTCACTCAGCATATCGTTATTCCAGGGTGGATCAAACACCAGGTTTACATCAACGGATTCCACATTGGGAACCCGACTCACCTTGAATTTGACATCATCGGCAATAACCGGACCCATGCCGCACCCCGGAGCCGTTAGTGTCATTTCGATATACACATTGCTCTTATTGCCATTTTTGCCCACGGTAACGTTATATACCAGGCCAAGCTCAACAATATTAACTGGAATTTCCGGGTCGTATACCGCTCTCAGGGCTTCCCATACATGACGCTCATTGACTTCGCCCTCTTTGACATCGTCAAAACTGAACTCAGCCACATTCTTGCCCAGTGCTTCAGCGTCAATGCCTTCCACTCGGGCCAGATTGCCGTTAAAAACGACAGTGAAAGAGCCCCCTAATGACTGGGTAATGGTCACGAAGGTATCCGCCGGAATGGTGATTTCCGTCCCTGCCGGAACCAGTCGGGCAGGGCATTCGCGTTTTGTCAGTACAACTTCGCGTTCCATAAGGTCCCGGTCTCCTAAGCTTCTTGGCGGATGGAAATACTTTCCCCGCAGCCGCACTCAGACTCGGCATTGGGGTTAGTGAACCGGAACATGGAATTCAGACCTTCCTTCACGAAGTCGATTTCGGTTCCATTGATCAGTGGCAGGCTTTTGGCATCTACAAATACCGGGATGTCGCCGTCAAGAATAAACTTGCGATCATCAGCCTGGGGGGAAGTCACCAGGTCTACCACATACATGTAACCGGAACAGCCGCTGGTTTTCAGGCCAATACGAAACCCTTCCACGCTTGATGTCTGCTGGATCTGTTTGCGAATGTGGGCTGCAGCGGACGGAGTAATACGCAATCCCACTTCGGGTGTAAAGGTTTGCGCGCTCATATCGGTCATGTCTCCTGAAAGTCTCGATTAACAGGTTCTAACGAAATAGCCTGACTATTTTTTGTAGGGCGGAAAAGAACTTTTCAACCTCTTCCACAGTATTGTAAAGAGCAAAGGACGCCCGGCTGGTACCCGGTAGGCCAAGATATTCCATCAATGGCTGCGCACAGTGATGGCCTGTGCGGACGGCAATTCCCTGCTGATCGAGCAGGGTGCCCATATCACTGGGGTGAAGTCCGTCTACTATAAACGAGAATACCGATACTTTGTTGGACGCCTTACCGATTACCTTAAGTCCCTCAACGGAATCAGCAAGGTTGATGGCAGTATTGATCAACAGGTCTTCATGGGCCTTCAACTGGGCTTTATCGAACTGTTCTATATAGGCCAACGCCGCTGCCAATCCAATAGACTCTGCAATGGCAGGTGTTCCTGCTTCAAACTTGAAGGGCAGGACATTATATGTGGTACCGCTAAACGAAACCCGTTCGATCATCTCGCCGCCACCTTGGTAAGGCGGCATGGCATCCAGCAGCTCCTTGCGACCATAGAGAGCACCAATGCCGGTCGGGCCGAATACTTTGTGGCCTGAAAAAGCGTAAAAATCGCAGCCCAGGTCCTGCACGTCGATATCCAGGTGTGGGGCTCCCTGAGCGCCATCAACGACTACAATGGCACCAGCTGCATGGGCCAGAGATACGATTGCCTTAATCGGGTTGATGGTGCCCATGGCATTGGAAGCATGATTGATCGCGACAATTTTTGTGCGCTCATTCAGCATGTCTTTAAACGCTTCCATATCCAGCTCAACGTTTTCGTTGATCGGAATCACCTTGATGGTGGCACCGGTTTGCTGTGCCACGATCTGCCAGGGAACGATGTTGGAGTGATGCTCCAGCTGGCTGACTATTATCTCATCTCCCGCTTTCAACTGACTGCGGCCATAACTTTGGGCGACCAGGTTGATACCTTCTGTGGTGCCTCTTACCCAAATGATTTCTTCCCGGGAGGGAGCATTAAGGAAGCGTTTTACCTGATCTCGCGCAGCTTCAAATTCTGCAGTTGCACGGTCGCTGAGGGCGTGAGCACCACGATGGACATTTGAATTGGTCTCACGGTAATAGCGTGACATGGCCTCAATGACAGCGTTTGGTTTTTGTGCCGTTGCTGCGTTATCAAAGTAGACCAGCGGATGACCATTGACACTTTGCTGCAGTATCGGGAAGTCATCACGGACGGTAAGGACATCAAATGGACGTTTAATCGCTTGCGTCATTCTGATTTCTCCTGCGATCTCCTGAATAGGCCGACTTCAGTTCACACTGCTCTGGCAGTGGGCATAGAACTGTTCAGCAATCTGCTGTACATATGTATGGACGGCCTCAGTATCCATGGCATCCAATACCGTCTCTACAAAGGCGTGACTAAGCATGCGATGCGCATCAGCTTTGTTAATACCGCGGGTCTGGAAGTAGTACAACGCCACTTCATCCAACTGTCCGACAGTTGCACCGTGGGAACATTTAACATCATCGGCGTAAATTTCCAGCTCCGGCTTGGTATTCACTTCGGCTGTGTTGGTCAACAGCAGGTTGCGGTTATTCATATTGGCATTAGATTGTTGGGCATCGCGATGGATGTGAATGCGGCCGTTAAAGACCGCCTTGCCCTGGTCAGTCACAATGCCCTTGAATACTTCTTCGCTGGTGCAGTGAGGAGCCACGTGATCAATAGTGGTGTGATAGTCGACATGGGTCTGGCCGCCGATCAGGTAGGCGCCAAATAATTTGACATCAGCCTGGGGTCCCAGAAGTTTGGTTTGCAGATCGCGACGTTTCAGGGCGCTGCCGGTGGCGAAGTTATGCTGTACAAACTGGCTGCCTGCCTGTTGTTCCACAAACACAGCGCCGGTGTGAATATGCTGAGCGCTTTCCACATTAATCGCGTAGTGGGTGAGATGGCTATTCTCAGCCAGGAATATTTCGGTAATGGCATTGCGCATCTGTGCCTGTCCGGCCACATCGGTAAATGTTTCCAGGACGGTTGCTTTTGCTCCGGCTTCAACCACAATCAGCACCCGGTTGTAACTGGAAAAACTGTCTTGTTGTTGGTCATTGGCATGTACGATTTGGATTGACTTGGCAGGTTTTGAATCTGCTTTAACATTGATCAGCACGCCGTCCTGCAAGGCGCTGGCATTCAGTGCCGCAAAAGGATGATCCTGCAAACCAAAAGTCTTGTTCAGATGGGCTTTGATCAGGTTCTGCTGATCATTCGACGCCTGGCCGAATGGTATCACTTCCAGGGCGCTGTCCTGGGGCGCTGATACCGGCAACAGCTGACCATTCATTAGTGTCAGCTGATAAAAGTCACCTTCGATACCACTGGCAGTGGCATCATTAACCGGCACGCGCAACTGCAGCGCTTTGGCTTGGACCATGGGCATGATCGGCGAGTAGCGCCAGTTTTCAGTCTTGCGGGTTGGAAGCTGAAGCTGGGCAAATTGTTCAAGGCCAAGCTGACGCTCACCATTGAGCCATTGCAGGCTTTCAGGCAACTGATCGCCCCAGGATTTGGCCGCATTCAGGCAATCCTGGTGGAACTCTTCGTAGGGATTGGTATTTGTGGACATAACTTAGCTGTTCCTACTTATGCATTCGTTCGAGTCAGTTTGTCAGGCGTTAAGCCACGCTCTTGTCATCGTCTATGTTCAGCCAGCCGTAGCCTTTCTCTTCCAGCTCCAGGGCCAGCTCACGACCACCGGATTTCACGATGCGACCATTGGCCAGCACGTGTACGTAATCGGGCACGATATAATTCAGCAGGCGCTGGTAGTGAGTGACCAGAATAACTGCACGGTCTGGGCTACGCAGGGCATTAACCCCATTGGCAACAGTTTGCAGGGCATCAATGTCCAGACCTGAATCCGTCTCATCCAGCAGCGCCAGTTTGGGCTCCAGCATCAGCATCTGCATAATTTCATTGCGTTTCTTCTCACCACCGGAAAAGCCTTCGTTCACGCCACGTTTGAGGAAGTCAGGATCCAGGTTCACCATGCCGATCTTCTGACGTGCCAGTTTCAGAAAAGAGGCTGCGTCCAATTCTTCTTCACCGCGATGTTTGCGGATACTGTTCATGGCGGTACGCAGAAACTGAATGTTGCTGACACCGGGGATTTCCACCGGATACTGGAAAGCCAGGAAAATTCCTTCCCTGGCACGTTCTTCGGGTTCCAGCTCCAGCAGGTCTTTGCCCAGATAGCTGACGTCACCTTCAGTGACTTCATAACCTTCGCGACCGGACAGCACGTGGGTGAGGGTACTTTTGCCCGAGCCGTTGGGTCCCATAATGGCGTGTACTTCACCGGGTTTAACTTCCAGTGTCAGTCCTTTAAGAATTTCTTTCTCGTCAACTCGTGCGTAAAGGTTTTTAATGCTTAACATGTTTGATCCTGTAACTTATTCATCTGCCGCCCCCATCAGAATCTGGCGTCAGTTGAAGCAAAAATGGCTGTTTTTAGTTATATATTTATCGTAGTGATCAGTGCCCGGTAATCGTCAGGACTGCCGGATTATCCGACCGACCCTTCCAGGCTGACTTCCAGCAGTTTTCCGGCTTCCACGGCAAATTCCATCGGCAGTTCCTTGAACACTTCCTTGCAGAACCCGTTGACGATCATGGATACCGCCCGTTCTGCATCTATGCCCCTTTGACGGCACAGGAAAAGCTGTTCATCACTGACCTTGGAGGTGGTGGCCTCATGTTCAACCACTGCTGAATTGTTCTTGCTCTCGATATAGGGGAAGGTGTGTGCCCCGCATTTATCGCCAATCAGCAGGCTGTCGCACTGGGTATAGTTGCGGGCGTGCTCTGCTTTGGGGCCAATCCGGACCAGACCGCGATAACTGGCGTCACTGCGCCCGGCAGAAATCCCCTTGGAGATAATAGTGCTGCGGGTATTTTTACCCATGTGAATCATCTTGGTGCCGGTGTCAGCCTGTTGCAGGTTGTTGGTCAGGGCCACTGAGTAAAACTCGCCTACACTGTGATCACCTTTAAGCACGACACTGGGATACTTCCAGGTAATGGCTGAGCCGGTTTCCACCTGGGTCCAGGATATCTTGGAATGAGCACCGGCGCACAGACCGCGTTTGGTGACGAAGTTATAGATGCCGCCACGGCCTTCTTCATCGCCGGGATACCAGTTCTGTACGGTTGAATATTTGATTTCTGCACCTTCCAGAGCCACCAGTTCCACCACTGCTGCGTGGAGTTGGTTTTCGTCACGCATGGGAGCAGTACAGCCTTCCAGGTAGCTGACGTAGCTGCCTTCGTCGGCAATGATCAGGGTTCTTTCAAACTGGCCGGTTTTGGCGGCGTTGATCCGGAAGTAGGTGGACAGTTCCATCGGGCAACGAACACCCTTGGGAATGTACACAAAAGAGCCGTCACTGAAGACAGCAGAATTCAATGAAGCATAGAAGTTGTCCCGGGTTGGTACGACGCTGCCCAGGTATTTTTCCACCAGTTCAGGATGGTTTATGACTGCTTCAGAAATGGGGCAGAAGATAACGCCCGCTTCAGAGAGCTTTTCCTTGAAAGTGGTAGCGACAGAGACACTGTCGAATACTGCATCTACTGCAACGCCGGCCAGGGCAGCACGCTCATGCAAGGGTATTCCCAGCTTTTCATAGGTGCGCAGCAATTCCGGATCGACTTCATCCAGGCTTTTAGGGCCATCCTTCTGCGATTTCGGCGCGGAGTAATAAATAATGTCGTTGAAATCAATTTTCGGATAATGAACGTGAGCCCACTTCGGCTCCTGCATCTGCAGCCATTCACGATAGGCTTTCAGCCGCCAGTTCAGCATGAACTCAGGTTCATTTTTCTTGGCTGAAATAAAGCGAATAACATCCTCGTTGAGGCCAGGTTCCAAAGCATCGCTCTCAATGTCGGTAATAAAACCGGCTTGATATTCGCGTTTGATGTACTGGTCGACGGAATTTTCCGGGGTGGCCATGGGCTAACTCCACTTTCCGATATCTGTTTGAGTCACACAAATCAGTTTGTCCTGAAAAATCAGGCAAACTGTCACCATTTATCTACAGCAAGACTCCGAGTCAGCGTCTCCGGCAAACAGTAACTGGTAAAATAAGGCGTTACTGGAGCCAAAATGGGCGTTGAGTCAGAGTCTTATCGTTATAATTCTTGAGTAGTTTTCTAGGGTACTTAAAGAGTCCGTTTAAATCAATACCAAATTGGTAATCAATCCCGAAACGCGCTACACTTGCGGCGTTCCCGTCAGGAAGGCAAAACGTATTTGTTTGTCTTTGTTGAGAGCTGTGTTGAGAACTGACTAGTAAGCGTCTTGGCTTTTTCGGCTTTTCCTGATACGGGCCCCATGTTTGAAAATTAGAGTGAATCTCCATGATAAGACTTGCCAGACTCGCCGATTATGGTTTGCTGATTGCCTCCTCTTTGGCAACTTCAGGAGGCGAATTAGTGAAGCTGGAACAAGTGGCGGAACAAACTGACCTGGCGATTCCCACCGTTCGAAAAGTCATGAAGCTGCTGGTTGATGCGGGTGTGGTGAAATCAGAACGTGGCGTGAAGGGCGGTTATGCCCTTGCCCAGCCGGCACATCACATCAGTATTGCCGCCATTTTGCGGGCTGTAGATGGTGGTGTGGCGTTGACAGACTGCTGTGCGGAAGAGCGTCTCTGTGATGTGATGCACTCCTGTACCGTTCAGGCCAATTGGGCGGTAATCAATCAGACCGTTAACGAAATCTTCGAGAGGCTTACCCTCAATGATATGACCCGCAGGCTCTCCAAGCTTGACGTGATCCAGAAGGTTCGCGTCGATTCTGATGTGGTCGCTGTCGCCCTCCAGGGCTGAATTATCCTGATCCTGCCGTTGAATCGGGGATTGTTGACAGCTGTCCTGCTTTTCTCGCAATCAAAGCCTGAATGAAAGCCGGATAATGCTCTGTTATTCCTGCCTGATAGTCCCCTTTTAGACCCGGCAGTCGTGATTTCGTCATCATTTTGCAAAATAAATTTCCCATCCTATTGATCATTGGTCGAATTTTTCAAAAATTTGCAATTTTTTTTGTTGTACTGACCGGTTTGTTTGCACATAATCGCGCCAAATAGACTATGGTCATATTTAGGTCGTCTGAAAGTTGGAAAGTCCGCAGCAGATGTGGGTTTTTTCGGGGTTTCAGGGTTAGATGATTTTTGCTTCTTGTAAGATGGAGGAGCTATGTTATGAACCAGAAAGACTTTGCCAGTAGTAAAGTATTTTACGACAACAAAAACTTTGCGCGGGGCTTTGCCCGTTCAGGATTTTTTTCCAAAAAGGAAGCGGATCTGATTGAGCGTAATGGTTTTGCCTATCAGGAATTGTGCAATGGTAATCGGGTGCCGAGTACGGCGACCGAGGAGCAGTTCCTCAAAGTGTTCCAGGGTGAGCGTCAAGCCGAAACCGAACATGAGAAGGTCTGGTTGAAATACCTGAAACATATCGGCACCAAGCGCGTTGCATATACCACCGGTATGGCGTTTGCGATGTCCGATTCTTCGGATACTCCTGATCTGGATACTGACTGATTAAAGGCACCACAAGGTGCCTTTTTGGTAAGTGGCCTCTATACTGTTCCGCAGTTAACCTGCAGAACAGGAATCTCTCGTTTAAATGTCCTATGCCACCCAATTGGCCAGCAACCGTGCTGTGCTGTTCGCTAACCTTGGCCAAGCCTTGAGTAATGGCGACAAATTCCCCCAGATTTTTGACAATGTCGCAGAGATATCTCCCGATTGTTTCCGGCAGTCTTTGACTCAATTGGCCGAAAATATTCGCCAGACACCGGAAATACCCTTATTGGAGCATCTCAAAGCTTCGCCGCTGTTCCTGCCCTGGGAGCTGAGATTTATTCAGTTTGGTCTGGCAACACTGAAAATCACAGAGGTGTTTTCCCGTCTCTGCGAATACTATGTTCTCATTGGCCAATCTTCCGCTCGGCTTATCTGGTGGACCGCTGGCCTTTGGTTACTGCTGAGCTTTACCGGCGGTTATGCTGGTTATCTGATCGCCCCGGAGTCAGCCGCGTTTGGGGTTGGCGGGGGTGTCACCGTGCTCTTATGTAGTCTTGGCTATCTTGCATCCGCCCCTGTTATGGCGAATTGGATTGCGCCGGATTCAAGATTTTGGCGTCTGGCTGCGCTATTGCCGCTATTTCGTTCCCTGGTGGTGGCCCGAAGTGTATATCAATATTTACTGAATCTGGGCTTATGTATTCAAGGCGGTATGGATTTGCCCCGGTCGCTGAATGTATGTGCCAAATCTGAACCTATCAGTTGGCTGAGACAACGCTATCAGGGTGTTGCAACTGATGTGGCCAGCGGTACCCAGATATCAAAGGCTTTTATTGCCAGCGGCATATTGGCGGAAACCAAGTTCACTGCCCAACCCAGGGATCAACAGGGGCCTGCCGGGAAACTGTGGGAACCGGGCATTACTGATGTTGTACGACAGTCATATGTCGACCAGCTTGAGTTTACCTCCGCCGTTTTACCCTTTCTGCTATTGGTGCCTCTCGCAGTCGTCTGGACATTTTTGGCCTTGCAGTAATTAGGAATAGCGAATTTCATGGATGTCTTCCTCACTCTTTTGTACAAGCTATTGCCGCTTTATTTGTTGATTTTTTTAGGATTTATCGGCGGACGTTTCCTGCAGGTGGAAAGTCGGCATTTCGCCGGGTTGATGATATATATTCTCACACCCATCGTTATTTTCTCCGGCACCTTACAGGCGGAAATTTCACCGGCAATGGTACTGGTGCCTTTGTGGATGTGGGGACTTGCCGCTCTGAATGGTGGGACCTTCCTGTTACTGGGGCGGAAACTGCTGGGGGATAACCGGGCCAATATACTGGCTTTAGTGGTCGGTACCGGTAATACCGGCTATTTCGGTATCCCTGTGGCACTGCTGTTGTTCCCGGCGGATCAGGTCGGGCTCTATATCATTGCCATGCTGGGAGTCACTCTCTATGAGAATTCCCTTGGTTTCTATTGGGCTGCCAATGGTCGTTATAGTGCTCGCGAAAGCTTTGTCAAAGTATTGGGATTGCCGTCCCTCTATGCTTTTCTAATCGGCTTGGTCCTGAATTTCGCCGACGTCTCCATGCCTGCTCTGCTGGCGCCGATGATCGACAATGTCCGGGGTGCCTATACTGTACTGGGAATGATGATTATCGGTGTAGGTATTTCGTGGATAAAAGTGGAAGCTGCCAGCCTGCGTTTTGCCTCCCTGGTGCTGTCAGGAAAATTTGTCACATGGCCGCTGCTGGCATTGGCCCTGGTCAGCCTGGATCGCTGGGTATTCCAGGTCTATTCAGATCAAATTCATGCTTCCATTCTCCTGGTCTCCATTACACCTCTGGCGGCAAATTCTGTGGTGATTGCCTCCCTGCTGGATATTCATCCGCAACGGGTGGCCCTATTGACGTTGATCAGCACATTAATCGCGTTGGTTTATATTCCGCTGATGGTCGGACTGCTGGGGATTCGCTAGCCCGTATTTTTCAAGGGTAATGTGGACTAGAACAATGGGCGAATAATCAGGCTTAATCCGGCCAGGCCGGTAAAGACGAGTATGGTCAGGTTAAAGGATTTCTGGGGTATCCAGACAAGGAACTTCCGACCCGCATAAGCACCTGCAAATATCAGGGGAGCTGTCAGTAGATAGGACGTCAGGTAGTAGTCTTTAAAGATTCCCAAGGCGCCGTAAATGGGTAGCTTGGTAAAATTCACACAGAAGAAAAAGATTGCCGCCGTGCCGGTAAAGCTGTGCTTGTCTACTTTGAGTAATAGTAAATAGAGGGACAGTATGGGGCCTGCAGCGTTGCCGATGGTGGTAGTGATACCTGCCAATACGCCTGATGTCCCTCGGATTTTTTCAGGATGTGTGAGTGCCCATTGGGTAATTCCGAGAGCGTCTTTAGGTGGAAACATGAGGGCGACGGTTGCGGAAATCAGCGCGCCGAGTGCGGGTAATCCCGCTTTTACAAATCCGGTAAACAGGGCGATAGCGGCAAGAAAAGCCAACAGGATTGCATCTAGAAACTGGCTTGAATCGAATAGTGCCAACAGAAAGCCTCGGCAAAGTAGTCTGTTTGTGGAGAACAATGTTCCCTGGGAAGCACGAGATTCTAAAGTCAAACTTTCGTTAAATTGGATGTTGGTCGTCATTGGTGTTGCTCCTGTAACTTTTTGACATTGAATCGGCCATGGTTTTTTTGCTAGAGTTCGCAGCCTCTTGAGGGAGTAATCAGCCAGAGACCTCGATTTGGAATTGACCATAGTCATCACCCAAAGACAAGGTTGGAGCCTGTATCAACAAACTTGAACCTCAATGTTCATGGTGCCGGCGTCCCGTTATTGTGTTTGTAGTTAACTTATGAACAGCAAACACCACGGGATTGATGAGACTTAAGACAACTAACGTTGTTCAAGGTGGGCTGCGTTCTTTGTCTTTTGTTTGTCTCCCACCTGAGTATTTTTATGGAAGCCCTTCTTAGTTCCACCGTTGCTGTCGCCATTGCCGAAATCGGCGACAAAACCCAATTACTTTCCCTGTTTCTGGCCGCGCGTTTTGCTCATCGGGCACCGATTATTCTGGGTATTCTGATTGCCACCCTGGTCAACCATGCAGCTTCTGCCTGGCTGGGCCTCTGGCTGACCAATTTTATTCCCGCAGGATGGGAGCGCTGGTTGATTGGGGGCAGTTTCGTGCTGGTTGCGCTCTGGTTGTTGATTCCCGACAGGGATGAAGGTGTCGGCAATTCTCTTGACCGTTATGGTGCCTTTGTCGCGACAACCGTTCTCTTTTTTGTCGCTGAAATTGGTGACAAGACACAGGTGGCGACGGTCATACTCGCTGCCCAGTATGGAAGTATCTTCTGGGTTACTATGGGAACGACATTGGGGATGTTGCTGGCGAATGTTCCAGTGGTGCTGGCCGGAAACTGGATTATGCAACGGCTTCCGCTCAACATCATGCGCTGGATATCCTGTTCTGTTTTTTTTGCGCTGGGAATCGTTACTATAGTGCTTGGTTAGCCTGACCGGAATACCGAATCGGCAGATCCGGTTGAGAATGCAGATTGCCAATATTAGATGATCGGTCTAATTATCAGATGACTGGGCCATTTAAAAGACCCCCAATAGGAGGAACCATGTTTAAAGGCGTATTAATCAATAAAACCGACGCCGGTTATAACGCAATACTGGAAGACATTGATGAGAGTGCCCTGCCTGAGGGTGATGTTACTGTCGATATCGAATATTCCACGATGAACTACAAGGATGGCCTGGCGATCACCGGAAAAAGCCCTGTCGTCCGCAACTTTCCGATGGTGGCCGGCATCGATTTCGCCGGGACTGTTTCGGCGAGCCAGACAGAGCATTTTAAAGTTGGTGACAGGGTTTTACTCAATGGCTGGGGGGTAGGGGAAGTGCACTGGGGAGGATTGGCGCAAAAAGCCAGAGTTTCCTCATCCTGGTTGATGCCTATACCCTCGGGTCTGAGTGCTAGGGAAGCAATGGCCATCGGTACTGCAGGTTATACAGCTATGCTTTGTGTGCAGGCGCTGGAAGAGCAGGGTGTTACACCTGATCAGGGAGAAATACTGGTCAGCGGTGCCGCCGGTGGCGTGGGAAGTGTAGCGGTGTTTCTGTTAGCGAAAAGGGGTTATCAGGTGGTGGCCAGTACGGGTCGCGTTAGCGAAGAGTCTGACTACCTCAAATCTCTGGGCGCTATTGAAGTGATTGACCGTAGTACCTTGTCCGAAGCAGGGCGCCCATTGGCTCGAGAGCGTTGGGCTGGAGCGGTGGATGTGGCGGGTAGTCATACGCTCGCCAATATTTGTGCCAGTACGCGTTATGGTGGTGTGGTGACGGCCTGTGGCCTAGCTCAGGGTTTGGACTTTCCGGCCTCGGTTGCCCCTTTTATTTTGCGCGGTATCCGTCTGATAGGTGTCGACAGTGTGCAGTGTCCTATGTCGAGAAGGGAAAAGGCCTGGCAGGCGCTGGCAAATGAGTGGGACGGGGAGAAGCTGGCAAGCGTTGTACAGGAAATTCCATTGTCAGAGGTGATTGATCAAGCCGAACGCCTTCTGGCCGGCCAGGTCAGAGGGCGCATAGTGGTAGATGTGAAC
This sequence comes from Hahella sp., assembly GCA_050299855.1. Taxonomy (GTDB): domain Bacteria; phylum Pseudomonadota; class Gammaproteobacteria; order Pseudomonadales; family Oleiphilaceae; genus Hahella. The sequence continues at coordinate 26,807 of JBNKWQ010000025.1, read as the reverse complement.
CGGTAGCCATTACCTTTGTACGCCTTGTCTCAGGTTTCTTGATCTGAGTCAACCTGGGGCAGGGTTGTGGCGCGTGTTACTCCCTAGGTCTAATTTTCTTCCAGCGTGTTGGGCGTGACACTTTTGTACGTTATTTGATCGCTCATTTCCTGTCGTTAAATGGGCGTGCGTTTAACCTGAAATTCAGAATCGGTAGCCAAATTACGGTTCCACAAAAATAAGAAAGGGTCGAACTATGCAAAATACAGTCGTACACAGTGAAGGCATCGTGGTGCCCGCTGCACGCCCGCGGAAGTATCAGTCCTATCAAGAAGCCGTTCAGGCTTTTCATACCGATTCCAATCAGTTCTGGTTGCAGGAAAGCCGTCGGATTGCCTGGCACAAGGCTCCTGCGGAAGGTGTATCCCAGGACCAGCAGGGCTTTTATCGCTGGTTCGCCGATGGCCGGTTGAATACCAGCTATCTGGCGCTGGACTACCAAGTTGAGCAGGGGCGGGGCAGCCAGGTGGCGATCTATTACGACTCGCCGGTCACTGGTCAAAAGAGCGTCTTTACCTATGCTGAGTTAACCGACGCAGTGGCCAGGTTTGCGGGAGTACTCAAGGCTAAGGGTATTGAAAAAGGGGACAGGGTGGTTATCTATATGCCTATGGTTCCGGAAGCCGTGATTGGGATGCTGGCCTGCGCCCGCTTGGGAGCCATTCATTCAGTGGTGTTTGGAGGCTTTGCCCCTCACGAACTGGCTGTTCGTATTGATGATGCTGAACCCAAACTGATCCTCTCTGCATCCTGTGGTATCGAAGTCAACAAAGTTATTCCCTACAAACCTTTGCTGGACGCAGCCATTGAAACAGCCAGCCATAAACCCCAGGCCTGCATTATTCTGCAACGACCACAGGCGCAGGCCGCAATGGTGGAAGGGCGCGACTATGACTGGGCCGTCCTGCAGGCCGGCGCAGAACCTGCCGATCCTGTGATTGTTCAGGCCACCGATCCTTTGTATATCCTGTATACCTCAGGCACCACCGGCAAGCCCAAGGGGGTCGTGCGGGACAACGGTGGCCATGCCGTTGCCATGCATTACAGCATGGATGTGGTCTACGGCATGAAGCCAGGCGAGGTCTTCTGGGCGGCATCCGATGTCGGTTGGGTCGTCGGCCACTCCTATATTGCCTATGCGCCGCTGATATACGGCTGTACCACTGTTCTGTATGAAGGCAAACCGGTTAAAACTCCGGATGCTGCAGCTTTTTGGCGGGTTATTGCAGAGTATGGCGTTAATGCGTTATTTACTGCGCCGACCGCTTTCAGGGCGATCAAGAAAGAAGATCCTGAGGCGGCGGGGATGAAACCGTATGACCTGTCCTCACTGCAGAAACTGTTCCTGGCTGGCGAGCGGCTGGACCCTCCGACCTATCACTGGTTGCAGGAGCACGCCAAACTGCTGGTGCTCGACCACTGGTGGCAGACCGAAACCGGTTGGGCAATTGCCTGTAACCCTGTCGGCATTGAGACCATGCCCACCAAACCGGGGTCTGCGACAGTTCCCACACCAGGTTTTGATGTGGTGATTCTGGACTCCGACGGGGAGCCCTGTGCTCCCGGAGAGCAGGGTGCCGTGACCATTAAGCTGCCATTGCCTCCTGGCTGCCTGCCGACCATCTGGAAAAACCCGGAGCGCTTTAAAGCTGGTTATCTGAGCGATTACGAAGGCTACTATCTGTCCGGCGACGGTGGCTACATCGATGAAGAGGGATATCTGTTCATTATGGGGCGGACTGATGATGTGATGAACGTCGCCGGTCATCGCCTCTCCACCGGCGAGATGGAAGAAATTGTGGCTGCTCATCCTGCCGTTGCTGAATGCGCGGTATTTGCCATTAATGATGACCTTAAGGGGCAGATACCCCTGGGGCTGGTGGTGTTAAAAGACGGCTACCAGCAAGCTGCCGAGAATCTGCAAACTGAGTTGATTTCATCTGTCGGGGAAAAGATTGGTGCGATTGCCTGTTTTAACCAGGCCATTGTGGTGAATCGCCTGCCCAAAACACGTTCAGGAAAAATCCTGCGTAAGACTCTGAGGCAGATTGCCAATGGGGAAGACTATCAGGTGCCCTCAACAATCGACGACCCGCTTATTTTGTCTGAGATTGAAGAAAAGTTAGGAAGCTGAAGGCGGGGAAATCGCCTTTGCACTGAAAACAAAAGCGCTCCAGGAATCATATTTCTTGAGGCGCTTTTTAGTCAGTCTTGATTTTTAGCCCGAATTTCTCATGAGAAATGCAGATTAGTGGTGGTGGCCACCGGGGCCATGCACGTGGCCATGCTCGATTTCTTCAGGCTCCGCATCACGTTCGCTGACAATCTCCAGATCAAAGGTCAAAGTTTTGCCGGCAAAAGGATGGTTAGTATCGATATCCACCATGGAGTGGCCAATTTTCACCACGGTTACCAGATGCACGCCATCATCGGATTGCACGGGCACGGTGTCTCCCACCTGGAAGCGACCGGCATGTTTCAGGTACTTTTTTGAAATTCGCTTGATGGAGTTCTGTTGTATAACACCGTAGGCCTTTTCCGGTGGCAGGGTGATTGAGAACTTGTCACCCGTGTTCTTGCCTTCCATTGCCTCCTCCAGGCCAGCCAGGACATTGTCATGCCCGTGCAGATAGGTGACCGGGGAATCGTCGTAAGTGGTTTCCAGTTCTTCACCGGCTTCGTTTTTCAGGATGTAGTTGAATTGTACAACCTTGTCTTTGGATACTGACATCTGAGCTACCTATGGAAATCTTTGTAATGGAAATCGTTTGTAATGGAAATGGATAGGCACGAAAAATTTGCCGGATTTTAACCTAAATCAGCTGGCTTGGCAGCGTTTTCCTCTCGATCTGAGACCTTGCGCCGGCGTTTCAGGGAGCGGCGTCTGAGATCGAGTGAATTAGACGATACCGGTTACTCTGATACCGTCCGCACCATCTGGTAAACCTTCCCGGCTGCTGAAACGATTGCTAAAACCACGCCGCCGAAAATGACTCCTGCCAATGCACCCAGCAAGGCGGGTGTCAGCGTCTGCAGCAACCCACCTATCAGGGGCAGCGTGCCGGTTGTTGTCGCGGCATGATGCAACCATCCTTCAGCACCAGGTATGCCATGCATGATAATACCTCCACCGACCAGAAACATGGCCGCAGTACCGACGACTGAGAGTGTCTTCATCAACCAGGGGGCAAACACCAGGATGCCGGCGCCGAGTCGATACTTGACCCGGCTCCACAAGCTGCCGTCTTTTGACTGCATTAAATACAAACCTGCGTCGTCGAGTTTTACGATGCCCGCGACCAGACCATAAACCCCGGCGGTGATCAAAAAGGCGATCAGTGAAACCACCACCACCTGGAAGCCAAAGGCCGCGTCCTGCACCGTCCCCAGTGCAATGACGATAATCTCCGCTGACAGGATCAGATCGGTACGAATTGCCCCCTGAACCTTTTTCTTTTCCAGTGCCACCAAGTCCACCTCGGGGCGTGACAGGGCTTCCTTCAGTTCTTCGTGGTGCGCGGCGTCTTCTTCAGGGGCATGTAAAAATTTATGGGCCAGTTTCTCAAAGCCTTCAAAGCACAGAAAAGCTCCACCAAGCATTAACAGCGGGGTAATCAGCCAAGGAATGGTGGCACTGATCAGCAGCGCTGCGGGAACCAGTATCAGCTTGTTTTTGAATGAGCCTTTGGCCACCGCCCAGACCACCGGCAGCTCGCGGTCAGCCTTAACACCGGTCACCTGCTGGGCATTTAGTGCGAGATCATCCCCCAGGACCCCTGCGGTCTTTTGGGCGGCAACTTTCGTCATCAGGGATACGTCGTCGAGAATGGTAGCGATATCGTCAATTAGTGCGAGGAGGCTGGAACCTGCCATGGTTGTGCTCTCATATAGCTGTCAGCGGAAATAATAGGATTTGCCGGAAGTTACCGGGAGCCGATGTTTTAGCTGATTGTGGCTGTGGAATCAATCGTCCGGCAGCCCTGGCATTCCTCTATCGGCGATAAGTGATATCTGTTAGCGATAAATAATATCGCTGCGCATAGGTGTGAGGGCCGTCGCTGATTTCGCAGATCTGCTCACTTAACTTTTTATGAAACCGGTCCAGATCGGTTTCCTCAAAGAAAGTCCGTATCTGAGGGTCGCCACCAATTTCAAATATCAGCCGACCGACAATATTTTCAATATTTTTTTCGCCCAGCGCTGGAATTCTGTTTGCATGATTACCCAGTGGTCAGTATATGGTCAGGCGCGTCATGCTGCAGCCACCAGGAGGCAAAATCGTCCGGAGGCATGGGGCGCGCAAGGAAGTACCCTTGAATATAGTCACACCCCATGTTACTGAGCAAACTCAGGGCTTTTTCAGTTTCAACGCCCTCGGCGATCACCGTGAGCTGAAAGCTATGCCCGAGGTCGATGGTGGAGCGCACGATAATCTGATCGCTGACTGAGTTTTCCAGTTGCAGCACAAAGCTCTTATCGATTTTTAATTCCTTCACCGGCATTTGCTTTAGTTTGGAGAGTGATGAGTGGCCGATACCGTAATCGTCTACTGAAAGATGGAAGCCTTGCTGGGTAAAGCGTTCCATCAGGTGGACGGCTTTCTCGGCATTGCCCATCATGTCTCTTTCGGTGAGTTCGAAACTTAGGCAGTCCGGCGTCAGGCCCTGCTGCTGGAGCTGCTGGTTAACATCGCTCAACAGTTCTTCTCGTTCGAGATCCTGCGCTGAAATATTAATTGAAACTTGAATTTCGAGTCCCTGTTTTTTCCAGGCAGCTACCTGTTGTATCACTGTTTTAATGACCCAGTTGGTAAGCTGGTCGATCAGGCCTGACTGTTCTGCCAGATCGACGAATAGCTCAGGTGAGACAAACTGCCGGGTCGGGTGAATCCAGCGGATCAGTGCCTCACACTTATCAATTCGGTTCGTTCTCAGATTTTGTTTGGGCTGGTAGTACATCAGCAGCTGGCCGTCGTTGCTTTTGAGAACCTGCTTGAGATCATCCAGTAAAGCCAGGCGGTCCAGGTGGGCTTCCTCTTCTCCCTCCTGGTAATAGCACAGACTTTTATGGTCGGCACGGGCATGGTCCAAGGCGATACCGGCACGGCGAATCAGCTTTTCCGCAGACTCACCATCGTTAGGGTAGATGGCAATACCGACACTGAATGACAGTGATAGATACAGATTTTCAAAAGAAAGAGGCTCAGATAACCTCTGCAGGATCTGTGATCCGAGTATGTGGGGTGAGGTACCTTTGGGTACTGTCATCACCATGAAAAACTCATCGGCTCCGGATCTTGCCGCCAGGGGAGCTTCCTGTTCCAGCTCCAGCAGCCTTTGTCCAACCGCGTAAAGGCACTTATCACCGACTTGTGGACCGAAGGTGTCGTTAGTCGCACGAAAACCATTGATATTGATACTGGCAACGATGAAGTAGTGGCATTTGGAGGCAATCTTACGGTCCATTTCCTGCATTAGGCTGAGGCGGTTAAACAGGCCGGTCAAAGGGTCATGAGTGGCCTGATAGCTAATGCGTTGTTCCCGCTGCTTGATATCGTTGCGCATGGAGATGATGGCCTGGAACAACTCCTTGATTTCCAGGGTGCGGGACTGGATTACCGGCAATTGATGGTAGTCTCCTTTGGCTATCTGGCGGGCAACTCGTTCCAGCTCCGCCAGGGGGCCGGCCAGATTACGGGACAGTATCGCACTGCCAAAGATAGCCAGCAAAATGGTGGATAAGGTGATCAGGAATATAGTGTTCCTGAGGTTATCAAAACCCTCGTAAAGTTCATTCAGGTTGACCGAGAGAATAGCCTCGATACTGTGGTCACCGTAGGTCGTAATCTGTTGCCGGTTAGAGGTAAAAGACTGGCCGTTCACCAACGGCAGGCGAAAGCTGGAACCGACTGTGTCCGGAGCGTCCAAGGCGGCTTGTTGCATTGCCGGTGGCAGTGTGCTGACCAGGACTTCGCGGTCTTTGTTGCTGAAATCCACAAACGATATGTCCAGCTTGCTCAGTTGTAGCAGTTGTTGCGCCAGCTCCAGGTCCATGCGAAAACCAATTCCCGCCAGTGCGACAGGGACAGGCGCACGAACGGGCAGGACAATGATCTGGTAGAGGTTGTCGTCGATCACTACAAATGAGGCGGCCCCGCCATTAACCAGGGCATCTTTCAGCAACTGCCGGGGTTTGAACATGGTGCCCTCATCAATGCTTTTATCACCCGAGGTCGCCAGCAATTTTCCATCCAGGCTGATCAGTAGCATCAGGTCGGCAGCGATTCGGTTACCGTGGTTATCCAGCACACTTTCAATAGTTGCACGATCATTGGAGGCAACCGCCTGTTTGAAACCAAAATCCGAGGTAAGAACTTCGGCGCTGGATATCAGCTGGTTCTGCCGTTCATTCAACAACTGGTTAAAAACACCGACGGCCCGTTCAATATTGTCGGATACCTGTTTCTGGGTGTAATTGGCCGTCGATATCCAGACTGTCGTCAGCACCGTTAAAGAGACAGCACACACCAGAATTATGGTGAGTAGCAAAATCTGGTATCTGAGCCGGTTCAAAACCACCTGTCTGTGTCTCCTAATTGGTGCCGAATTTACGGAATTTGTTACGCAGGTTATTGTCTGGCGTGGATGGGCTGCTGCCGGTAGCAGAACCTGCCTGATCAATGGGGAGTGAAACTTCAAAAACCTGCCGGCCATCTGCAGCTGTGACAGAAATCAACTGGTCCGTCTGGAAATTCAGCACTTTCTGGCCATCCAGTGACAAACCCGGATGCCAGATTTTAATGCCTGAGTAGGTTGCAGGCTGAGGTACCTGCACCCTTCCATCGTCGTTGCTGATGCCATGGAAGGGGGTAGCGCCGACGTAGATGTAGCCCACCATTTTATCGTGGATATTGCATCCCAGTACTACGACGCCGGGTTTGTCGAATTCAATAGGCGCACCTGGTGTCCCGGCGTAGAGCCGAATCTCAAACGATTTGGAAGGGGAGAAGGAATAAACGTGATGGCGGATCTGGTCACTGTTGGGAAAAGTGACCTTCTGCCCCTGAGTTATATCAAGTACCTTTGGCAGAAATGCCTTATGAACCTGGTCCATAATCGCGGTGTCCATGGCAGCTTCTCCCACGTCACCGGCAATCAGTTCGACAACAGCATTGGGGACAGGTCGGCCGCCTTTGTCGACAACCCGGAAGCGGACTTCCATGGGGGATTGGGCGCTGGCAATAGGAGCAGGGATCCATTGGGACAATACCATCCCTGCCAAACAGCATACAAAGCCTGTGAATATTTTTTTTAGCATGCTCAGGAATCACTGACCATTTTATAGGGCGGGTGAATGGAGACAGAGCCCCGACTAGGACATTCCAATGAAGTATAGCAAAGGAGTTGGGGCTATCGTGATAAAACGTTAGATGGGCCCGATGACCAATAAATTAATGGTCAAGGTCGGACAAAGGATTTGTCACCTTTTATGGAGGATTGGCAACACCGGAAGGGCAGGACTACACTCAAACCAAGAGCCCTTTACTGATCATGCGCGGTAGTGAAGATACGGCGATCACCATGAATATTTTTGGCAATTAATAACAGGAGGTTTCAGATGGGCTTCGCACCTACGTCCATGCAACTCACCAGTCCGGCATTTCAGAACCATTCTGCCATTCCCTCCAAGTTTACGGGTGAAGGAATGGATGTCTCCCCGGAGCTTCATTGGTCGGATGTCCCTGACGGAACCAAGGGGTTCGCCGTGATCTGCCATGATCCTGACGCCCCCCTGGTGTCGCCCAACGGAACCTATGGTTTTGTGCACTGGGTGTTGTACAACATTCCCGCAACGGTCAATTCGCTGGAGGAAGGTGTGCAGGGCTTTTCCCAAGGTAAGACTGATTTCGGCACAACGGGTTATGGCGGCCCCATGCCACCGAACGGGCATGGTACTCATCTCTATTACTTCTGGGTGCTGGCACTGGATACTGAAACTTCATTTCCGGATGGCCTGACACTATGGCAGCTTCTGGAAGAAATTGAGCCTCATGTCATCGGCATGAATCGGCTGATCGGTAGTTATAAACGTGACTGATAGCTCACCGTGATTGATAGCCTGTAGTAAGGGAGGTCAGCGCTTGTTTGTTACAAGTATTTTCTCTGTCATCCGTTCAATTTCCCCGGATTGCCGCATCTCTCGTATGTGTTGATTCAAAAGGTCGACCACCAGTATCGAGCGTTCGTTCCGGCTGAACTGGAAGTGATAGTCAGCCGAGTCGATAATACGCTTGCTGAAATTGAACTGGTTTTGAAATTTGGGAACGCTGGCAATGAGCCAACGGGCAACCAGGATATCCATCACAGTCGCCCGGATAACTCCCGGCCGGGACACCTGCTTTTGCTGGAGAATGGCATTGAGCATTAACTCTTCAGACTCTCTGTCATCTCTCAGCATCTGCTGCGACCGGAATAGTGGTTCCAGGGTCGGGTAGCTATAGCCCAGATGGGTGATAATTTCAGCGCCTGCCATTTCTTCATCTGACTCAAAGTAATTCGGCATTTTGTCACAATAGACAAAGACATCGTTAATGGTCGTAATCGGTTCACTCCAAAGATACTCTTCCGGATTGCTTACCCATTTAGGTGATTCAGTGCGGGCGTCAATAGTTCCGGAATCCAACATCATTTGCGATCGGATTTCAGGAATAAAACGGAAATCAAGTTGCAGCTCCGCCCTGGTTGCTGCGGTACGCAGGACTTCAACCATGATGCCTGAAATTTCACTGATGTGATCAGAACTCGGTGGGGTGTCAATAATAGGTGTGGTATTCGTAATAATATACGGAGGATAGCCTTCCGGCGGGATGGCTATTCTGAGCACAGGTTCATCTGCCCAGGCCGGCTGTACAGCAGAAAGACAGTAAAAAAGTAACAACATACTGCAGGCCGCAAAAACCAGCCCTCCTTTTTTTATATCCATTTTAAACCGCCTTTAATATCCATTTAAAATCATCCTGCCGGGATGCGATTTATGTTGGTTTGGAAATACCTTCTCCAAACTAAGACCTTAGTCGTAAGTATTGATCGGTAACGTGGATATAGCAAAGCAGAAAAGAGTAAATAATGGTAAAGCTACAGGTGCATATACTGCCTGCAGGACGCTCATTTCGACTCAGGTACGGCCCCAAGCAGAGGTAGGTGCTTAAGCTGGTGATAGCACAGTGCCAAACGGATACAGTGTTTAACCTCCGTTACCGGTGGTCGATCCTGCAAAGAAAATATCAATGCCCGCTGACCTTCATACTGAAACCGGCTTCCGTAGAGCTCCTTAACGGTGGCTATTAATGTGGTATTGCAGTTGAAGTAGAGCGCATAGTGATCTTGCTTGGCAGGTTTCCAATCGAATCTGACCGGGCTGCCGGACGGGAGGCTATAACTGGGTTCGTTCCATTTCAGCCCTTCTTTCGGCGGTGGTAATTCGGATTCTGCTGCGGTTTCATAGATCAGTGCTCTAAGCTGCCTAAGAGCGGCCGCCACTTCTTCGGGATAAGTCTCAAACTTTTTTGCTACGTCCGGGTGTATATGAGGTGCCACGGTCAGCCTTTCCTCAGCTCTAAAGTTCAGATAGCCGTGTAACCGTAATAACCGTCAGGTCGACAATGCTGACCGGAACCTTTTTGGGCTCAGGCCAGCCTCCAGGACCATACGGGCTAATTGGCTACTGCATCAAAGGCCTGTTTGATGTCGGCGATAATGTCGTCGATGTGTTCGATTCCAACGCAAATTCGCAACATTTCCTGGGTAACACCGGCCACTTTTTGCTCTTCCTCGCTTAATTGACGGTGCGTCGTTGAAGCCGGATGGCAAGCCAGTGTTTTGGCATCGCCGATGTTGACCAGACGCTTTATCATTTTCAGTGCGTCATAGAATTTCACGCCAGCCTCGAAACCTCCTTTGATGCCAAAGGTCAGCAGGGAAGATGGACGGCCATCGAAATATTTCTGAGCCAGCTCATGGTAACGGTCACCTTCCAGGCCTGCGAAATTCACCCACTCAACCTGTGGATGTTTCTGCAGATAGGTGGCGACAGCCAGTGCATTGTCACAGTGGCGCTCCATGCGTAACGGCAGTGTCTCTATACCTTGAAGCAGCATAAACGCACTCATCGGTGACAAAGCAGATCCGGTATTGCGCAAGGGAACTGTGCGAGCCCTGGCTATGAATGCAGCTTCTCCGCAATCGCGGGTATACACAACCCCGTGGTAAGCCGCTTCCGGTTCGTTTAATACAGGAAAGCGTTCTTTGTGCTGTGCCCAGGGAAACTTGCCTGAATCCACAATAATGCCGCCGAGAGTCGTGCCATGGCCACCCATGTATTTCGTCAGGGAATGCACAACAATATCGGCCCCATATTCGATAGGATTCAGCAGAGCAGGTGTGGCGACCGTATTATCAACAATCACTGGTATGCCATGTTTGTGAGCCATGGTCGCGATAGGTTCAATATCGACGATATTGCCGGCAGGGTTACCGATAGATTCGCAGAATACGGCTTTGGTTTTTTCGTCAACCAAGGCTTCCAATGCTTCTGCCTGATCACTGTCAGCGAAACGCACATCGATTCCCAGCTTTGGCAGCATGTGAGCGAACAAAGTATAGGTGCCGCCATACAGCTGAGGCGTGGTCACGATATTGTCACCGGCCTCGGCGATGGTGAGAATCGCATAATTAATGGCTGCGCTTCCTGAGGCTACGGCCAATGCAGCCAGCCCGCCTTCCAAAGCCGCAACCCGTTTTTCCAACACGTCCCAGGTGGGGTTCATAATGCGAGAATAAATATTGCCGGGAACCGCCAGGTTAAACAGATCAGCACCATGCTGGGCGTTATCAAATTCATAGGCGACTGTTTGGAAAATAGGGACGGCACATGCCTTGGTGGTTGGGTCAGTTTCGTATCCTTCGTGGATACAGAGCGTTTCTTTTTTCATCGGGTTACCTTGGTGTTATTGTTGTGTGTTCGACTGCCTCTGGAATATTTTCTAATCCATTGGCTATGACAAAATTGTGTCTTGACATGGTATTTTTCATCAAGTGAATCAAGATTCTGCGCGGACCAGACGACAATCGCAAGTGTTGGTTTTATTTGCGCGCACAATGCTTTTTTCAGATAGAGAACTCTGAGGTATAACCCTCATTAACATTCAGGAGGAGCAGTGGAAGCCATTATCTCGGTGCAAAATCTTAGCAAGATTTATGCGACTGGTTTTCAGGCGTTGAAAGATGTCACTATTGATATCCGGCGTGGTGAAATTTTTGCTCTGCTAGGCCCAAATGGTGCAGGTAAAACCACTCTGATCAGTGTTATTTGTGGTATTACTAATCCTACCAGTGGCACTGTTATGGCGGACGGTGTCGATATCGTCAGAGATTTCCGCAAGGTGCGCACCATGATCGGTCTGGTGCCACAGGAGCTGACAACAGACGCGTTTGAAAGCGTCTGGGCCACCGTTAATTTCAGCCGCGGACTGTTCGGTAAAGCACCTGATCCGGCCTACATCGAAAAGGTGCTGCGTACACTGTCCCTCTGGGACAAGAGAGACAACCGGATAATGGAACTCTCGGGCGGTATGAAACGCCGGGTTCTGATTGCCAAAGCCTTATCCCATGAACCCAAAATACTCTTCCTTGACGAGCCCACAGCGGGGGTGGATGTCGAGCTGCGGCGTGAAATGTGGGAAATGGTCCGTGAGCTGCGTGAGCAGGGGGTCACCATCATTCTGACCACTCACTATATCGAGGAAGCCGAAGAAATGGCGGACCGGATTGGGGTGATCAGCAAAGGCCAGATCATCCTGGTGGAAGACAAGCACGTGCTTATGGATCAGTTAGGCAAGAAACAATTGTCTCTGCATCTTCAGCAACCTTTGGAGGCAATTCCGTCGGAATTGGCGGGTTACCCGCTGGAACTGTCCGAAGACGGCCAGGACCTAACCTACACCTTCGATGTTCATGCCAGTGAAACCGGCATCGCCGAGCTGTTGCGTAAACTTACCGAGCATGGCATCGATTTCAAGGACCTGCGCTCACGGCAAAGCTCCCTGGAGGACATCTTTGTCGGCTTGGTGCATGCCAACCGGACAGCGGAGGGAGTCCAGTCATGAATATCTATGCCATCAGAGCCATCTACAAATTTGAAATGGCCCGGACTTTCAGAACCCTGATGCAAAGTATTGCCTCGCCGGTGATTTCCACGACCTTGTACTTCGTGGTCTTCGGTTCGGCGATCGGGTCAAGGATGATTGAAATTGATGGTATCAGCTATGGTGCCTTTATTATTCCCGGCCTCATCATGCTGTCACTACTGACAGAGAGTATTTCCAATGCTTCCTTTGGCATCTATATGCCCAAGTTCACCGGCACTATCTATGAAATACTCTCGGCACCGATTTCCGCGGTGGAAATTGTCATCGGCTACGTGGGAGCCGCTGCCACCAAATCTGTCATGCTGGGATTATTGATTCTGGTAACAGCCCGGCTGTTTGTCGCCTTCGAGGTAGCCCACCCAGTGTGGATGCTGGCGTTTCTGGTATTAACTGCGATAACTTTCAGTCTATTCGGCTTCATCATCGGCGTCTGGGCTGACGGTTTTGAGAAGCTGCAGATCATTCCAATGATGGTGATCACGCCACTGACCTTCCTGGGAGGTAGTTTCTATTCCATCAATATGCTGCCGCCCATCTGGCAAACCATTACCCTGTTCAACCCGGTGGTTTACCTGATCAGTGGTTTTCGCTGGAGTTTTTACGGCGTGGCCGATGTGCATATCGGTATCAGTGTCGGCATGACCCTGGTGTTCATGGTCGGCTGTCTCAGCGTTATTGGCTGGATTTTTAAATCCGGCTATCGCTTGAAAACTTGAGTGACTTTGTTTATTGGTCGATTGGAGGGAAGAAGCCCTCTTGTTTCAGGATTTGAATCAATCCGCGCATGAGGAAGTTATTCATAAAATTAATGTAATAGGTTCGTCCATTTGGTCCTAAAGGTTTTATAAATTCAGCGTCCTTCATCTTGGCAATTTGATGCGTTTTTTGGCGGGCGGACAATCCCTTGAGAGCACGATCCAGGTCAGTGAATTTGAAACATTGTTGTTTCTTAATGCCCACTTTCAAAACTGCTTCCTCATGCCCGTTGATATAGCCTCTAACTACATTTTTCCACACTGAGTAGATACAAATTAATCGAGGCAGTCTTCCACAACCTACTATTTAGTCAGAGTGTAAATCTTAGTCAGAGTGTAAATCGGGTAGCTCCTCCGGCATAAAGTGATCCACCTGAATTGCATCGTCTACCGCTGCGGCGGCATCCGCAATTTTCCGGGATTCCGATTCAGTAAGAATCTTCTGCTCCAGTGCAATTTGCAGTTGCTTGTCCAGTGAAAGGTCTGCATCCACTTTGCCTGACTTGAGGGCTTTTTTCAGTGTCTTCTCGGCATCCGCTGCGGCAACCTTCAGCAAAAAGGCATTTTCCACTCTGCCGACAGGGTCATCCGGCCTGGTATTGCGGTATACCCCTTCAACCAGCCGGTCGCGGGCTATAGAGGGTGTCAGCAACAGATCCGCAATTGCATCTTCGATTTCGTCTCCAGCCGGTTCCATGCGGCGACCCAAGGGAAAAATAAGGCCGCGCATGAGGACACCCAGCAATGGGGAGGGGTAGTTCTTCAGTGCCTCGTGTAAGGCTTGCTGAGTCAGGTGCAGGCAGTGTTTGATAGCCCATTCCATTAATGGAACATCTTCTTTGGGACATTTGTCATCATGGAATTTCTTCAGTACCGCGGAACCCAGATAAAGATAGCTCAGGCAATCGCCCAATCTGGCAGACAGTTTTTCCTTCCGCTTAAGTTCTCCGCCCAGGGTCATCAGGGTAACGTCACTGAGCAGTGCAAACGCAGCTGAGAAGCGAGACATATGCTGGAAGTATCGACGGGTTTTAGGATGTATGTCCGGAGCCTCAGCAATATGGCTGCCGGTTAGCGCGAGCAACAGGCTGCGGCCAAAAAGCTGGATATTGCGTTGGATATGCTGATAGAAAACGCTGTCGAATTCCTGCAGGCCTTGCTTTTTATTTTCCATCTGCGCGGCTTCCATCTCCCTGAGCAGATAGGGATGGGAACGAATGGAGCCCTGCCCGAAGATCATCAGGCTGCGGGTCAGGATGTTGGCACCTTCGACCGTAATACTGATGGGTATCGCCTGATAAACCCGTGCAATGTAGTTTCTAGGGCCTTTAATCACACCACGCCCGGCATGAATATCCATGGCATGACCCACGACCTTGCGCATTTTTTCCGTATTGTGAAACTTCAGAATAGCGGATGCCACTGACGGTTTTTCACCCTGGTCCAGCAATCCGGCTGTCATCATCCGGGCGCTGTCCATAATGTAGGTGAGCCCGCCGATGGGGGCCAGGGCTTCCTGTACCCCCTCAAAATATCCAATCGGCATACCGAACTGCTCACGGATACGGGCGTAGGCACCGGTCATAAAGCTTGAAAGCTTACCCGCGCCAGTCGCCAGAGCAGGTAGGGATATTGCACGTCCTACTGCCAGACAATTCATCAGCATCATCCAGCCCTTGCCGATATATTCCTCGCCGCCGATGAGAAAATCCAATGGGATAAAAACATCTTTGCCCCAGGTAGGTCCGTTCATAAACACGGTGTTCAGCGGCAGATGACGGGCACCGGTTTCCACGCCCGGCGTATTGGTCGGTATCAGAGCGCAGGTGACACCCCGGTCCACTTCGTCACTAAGGAGTTTTTCAGGGTCATAAACCTTAAAGGCCAATCCCAGGACAGTGGCCACTGGTGCCAGGGTTATATAGCGCTTATTCCAGTTCAGCCGTAGGCCCAGGACTTCTTTGCCCTCCCATTCACCCTTACAGACGATACCGGTGTCGGGAATGGCACCGGCATCAGATCCGGCCTGGGGGCCGGTCAGGGCAAAGCAGGGTATCTCTTCGCCCTTGGCCAGGCGCGGAAGATAGTAATCCCGCTGCTTTTGCGTTCCGTAATGCATGAGCAGCTCTGCGGGCCCCAAAGAGTTGGGCACCATAACCGTTACCGCGGCAGTGATACTGCGTGTGGCAATCTTCATCACAGCCGTGGAATGCGCCAGGGCAGAGAGTTCCAGTCCGCCGTATTTCTTCGGCACGATCATGCCGAAAAAGCCGTTATGTTTAATATATTCCCAGATGTCAGGAGGCAGATCGTAACGCTCGTGGGTGATTTCCCAGTCGTTGATTAAAGTACAAAGCTCATCAACCGGACCGTTGATAAAGGCTTTTTCAGAGTCTGACAGTTCCGGTTTGGGCATATTGAGCAGCTTTTGCCAGTTCGGCGTGCCGGTAAATAAATCGCCATCCCAACTGACCGTGCCTGCGGCAATGGCTTCTTTTTCGGTATCAGACATACTGGGTAGCACCTTGCTGACCCAATCGAAGATAGGAGAGGTAAGATGCTGCTTTCTGAGATCGGGAAAATTGATGGCTGTAATCACTGCCGCATAAGCCGGCCATAGCAACAGCAACCCCAGCATGCCGGGATCGATAAAACTGTAGAGCAGAATGCCAATGGTCAGCAGCAGGCTCCAGGAGGTTGCGCCACCGCCCATATAAGCCAGAATCAATGCAGCGAGAAGAAAGAGCAGAACCAGAACCATACCATTCTCCTTGAATGTTTCGCGTCAGTTTTGTAACAAAACACAGCTAGGACAAACTTCGTCCGATGGTGTTCCTAACACTATCACTGCGGGGGGGAAGAATAAATGGATAAGAAAGAATTGGAGCTATTGGGGGATAGCTGAAGAGAAGTATTGGTCACGGGCAATCGATACACATGCCTCCGTGAATTTGTAAAAAGCTGCAAAACCTCTTTTTTAGATCTAAAAATTACTGGAAATTTAGATATTATACCGTCGCCATAAAATCCTGGCTTGCCGGGATATTCTAGCCCTTGGAATGCCATGATTCTGTATCTGGGTTGTATTCGCTATAGATGCAGGGACGGCGTTAGCAGTTACCCATATTGGATGAAGTCAGGACCACCTAATGACAAAGAATGTCACCCCCCTTTTGTACATATCTTTTCTTTCATTGTTATCCACTTTCGCGACTGCCCAAAATTTTGGGGCCGCTCAGGATTTTAATGCCCTCGTATTCGAGAGCTTCCAAGCGGCATCGTCGGATGTGGAAGGCAGGCTTGCTGCAGGCGGTCAGATCGATATTAACAACTACAGTGTAGGTGACAAACTGGAACCCGAGGCGGCGAACAATGTCCTGGTGGCAGGGGGTGATATTCATTTTCCCAGCGGGCGTGTTTACTTCGGCAATATCGTTGCTGGGGGCAGTGTTACCGACGTCGGTGACCCTGTACGTTACGGGATGGAGACTGGTGCCAGCGTTAAGGGTGGGGCTGAGTTACCGATTAATTTCCAGGCCATTAGGGGAGACCTGGAAGCGCTATCGGTAGGCTTATCTAAATTAGAGGCCAACGGTCAGGCTGAATGGCGCTGGGGTGGTCTGTACCTGACAGCAGACTGTGACAGTAACCTGCAGGTATTCAATCTCGACGGCGCTCAGGTTCTTCAGGCACATACCTATGATGTAGATACCGCCTGTGCACCTGCTGATTCCACCTTTATATTCAATATAGATGGCGAACAGACCGGGCTCTCGGGTATGAGTCTGCAATCACTGGCCGAACATGCCGATAGGGTCGTATTCAACTTTTTTGAAGCGAAAACACTGGAGCTTCAATCCATTGGTGTGGAAGGGTCGGTGTTAGCACCTTTTGCAGACATTAATAACCCTCAGGGCGTTATAAGAGGCCATCTGTTCGCCAAATCCTGGAACGGGACCATGCAAATCAATCATGTTCCATTCTCGGGGCAGCTTCCCGAATCGGATGATAGTAGCCCTAACACCTGCCCCTTATATCCAATCACTTTTGATATGGCCTCCCTTCCTGCTGAGGGAGAAAGCATCACTTTAGCTCCAGGTGTGAATCAGGGTAATTTCCTTTGGCTGTCATGGACTGGCAGCGCCAAGCAGAGCGATCTGGTTAATTCACTGACTGTCCCGGGCAATGCAGAAAGCTATATTAATCCTTTTGACAACCAGGACTCTGAAATAGAGCAGGATGATTGGGTTAACAGCGTACCAGGCGTAAAAAACAGCAGTGCCATGCGTCACGCAATGGACAATTTGATTAATCAGGAAATTGCCATTCCCCTATGGAGTAACCGTCAAGGTAGTGGTAACAACCGCCTGTACCAGGTTGCCACATTTGCAAAGATTGTCATCACCGACTATCAACTCAACGGAAAAGGCTACTTAACCTACCGATATCTGGGTGAACAGAAATGTGGTATTGAGCCACCAGTGGCTCAGGACCAAAGCATCAGCACACCGGAAGATCAATCGATTAGTTTCGAATTGACTGCGACCGGTGATGTTTCTGAACTGGCTGAATTTCAGCTGACCAGCCAGCCACAGTCTGGCGCCATAGATATTCAAGGCAGTGACGTTACCTATACGCCGACCCCTAACTTTAATGGACAGGACAGTTTCACCTTTAAAGTCGTGGATGGCGAGTTGGTTTCCAACATTGCAACCGTCAACATTAACGTTACACCCGTGAATGATCTTCCTACCGCAGAGGGACAATCAGTTACCGTTGCCGAGGATGAATCTGTTGCTATTTCCCTCACAGGGGCTGATTCCGATACAGATGTGTTGGGCTTTAGTGTTATAAATCAGCCTGAAAATGGGGTTTTGACCGGTAATGCTCCATCCTTGGTATACGTACCAAATGCCAACTATTTCGGTGAAGATTCCTTTAGTTTTGTGGTAGCCGATAGTGAAGGCCAGTCGGAGCTGGCGGTGGTAAATATTACGGTAACTCCGGTGAATGATGCACCTGAGGCACTGCCACTTTCCATGTCTCTAGATGAAGACACTCAAAGTCCAGTGCAGTTAGGAGGGCTGGACATTGAAGGGGATAGTCTTGCCTATTCCATTATATCCATGCCCGCCAATGGTGACCTATCAGGCGAGGCCCCCAATTTTTTATACACTCCTCGGCAGAATTTTAACGGAACAGATGCTTTCACCTATCTGGTTAATGACGGTAATGATGACTCTGAAATCGTCACAGTAGCTCTGACCATAACTCCAGTTAACGATCCGCCTGTGATTGAAAGCTCTCCGGAATCCAATACACCTGAGGGTCAGCAATTCACTTACGAAGTTTCAGCCGGAGATGTGGATGGGGATGCGTTGAGCTACTACCTCGATATCACTCCTCAAGGCATGGCCATTGACCTGGATACAGGAATAGTAAGCTGGACGCCACCTGCTGACTATGTTCAGTCAGTACCGGAATTGAATAATCAGTGTTACGTCACCAAAGTTGGAGACGTCTCTACGAGCGATGACAACAGTCTAAATTCCGGACAGATAAACTACCCTGATTTGAGAGTAGGTTCGATCCAGGTAGATTCAGACGGCGATGGTATCTATCAACTAAGCGCTGTGCTAAGCAACCGTGGCCTGTCTAATATTGATGCCCCTGTTGATGTGTCATTTTACGTAGGGCATCCGCTTAATGGTGACCTACTTGGCAGCCAACGTATAACGGCTCTGGAAAGTGGCGAAGCTATCACTCTTGGAGTGGCGGTTTATGAACATCGATTAACCGATGATATTTATGTCGCCATGGCTGTCAGTCCGGCCATAGAAGAATGTGATATTCGCAATAATCTGGCACGGGCGGCACTCGTTGAAGTCAGGGTGACAGACTCAGGGTCACTGTCAGATAACCAGCTGTTTACCGTAAATGTTGACGATATTAATTCATCGCCGCAGGTATTGAGTGTTGATGAATTGACTCATCAAGCCGGGCAGGGACTCAATTTCTGGGTTGAAGCTCAAGACGAAGATATCGGTGATGCGCTTCAATATTCCTTAATTACAGGGCCGGCAGGTCTTGCAATAGATCCGCGAACGGGGCGTTTGACTGCCGCACCAGGCAGTATCGAAGCGGGTACTCACATTATCACGATTGAAGTTACAGATCTTCGTGGCGCCACTGTTCAGAAGACATTGACTCTGACAGTTGAGGAAAATCTTCCCCCGCAGATTATTTCGTCACCTGTGGTCAGAGGAGACGACGAAAATGGCTATCAATATGATGTGGAAGCGTCTGATCCCAATGTGGGAGATATATTGCTTTATTCGTTGGACGCAGCGCCTTCTGGAGTAAGTATTTCTCCAACTGACGGCTTAATCAGTTGGCAGCAGGTTAGTGATTATGTGGAAGGTAATTTAGCCACCAATACTTTATGTCTTGCGCAACCGTCTCAGGACCCACTCGGACAGATAGATCCTGTAGTGAAATGGCATTGGGAAGGCAGCAGCCAATTCCCTGGGGTTAATTACGTATTCGGTCCTGTCTCAGTAGCTCAACTATCGGACGATAATGGCGACGGGGTAATTGACCAGTTGGATACCCCCGATGTTGTTTTCCTTGCCGGAAATGGATTGTCTAATCCAAACAAAACTATTCTGACAGCCGTTAGTGGCGATGATGGAAGTGAGCTGTGGGCAATAGCCGAAAAGATAAGCCATCGTGGAAGTCTTGCCATTGCGGATATTGACGGTGATGGACTGGTGGAGATCTTAGCGCCGGAACGGCTAAGACGCTCGCTCTATGCATTCGAACACGACGGTACTCTAAAGTGGAATGTCACTAATCCAGCGGGAAGGTCGCCTTCCTCCTCATATGCGTCTGATGGCATTTATGTGGCCGATTTAAATCAAGACGGAATTTTGGAGATACTTTTTGGCGGCGCTGTTTTTGATCAGGACGGGAACAGTTTGTGGACCTTTTCCAAAGATAAAGGCACACAGGATAATCGCCAGGGCTACCTCCCTATTGCTGCTGATATTGATATGGACGGCGACCTGGAAGTCATTGCAGGACGGACAGCCTACGATGATCAAGGTAATGTTCTCTGGCACCAGGCAGGCGTTAGTCGGGATGGTTTTAATGCGATCGGTAATTTTGATGAGGATGACAACCCGGAAATTGTGATCTCAGCGGGTGGCAAGATATACCTCCTGGATCAAGACGGGCAGAAAATCTGGACTTCTTCTTCCATTCCCGGTGGCGGTCGCGGTGGGGCGCCGACGGTTGCTGACTTTGACGGAGACGGCCTGCCTGAAATTGGTGTGGCGGGAGCTAAGAGCTATACGGTATTTGAAACGGACGGTTCATTAAAGTGGTCCATGCCAACACGTGATGCCAGCTCCAATGTCACTGGGTCTTCTGTATTCGACTTCAATAGCGATGGGGCGTCTGAAGTTGTCTATGCCGACGAGTATTACCTGAGGGTATATAACGGATCCACAGGAGACGTCATATATGAGATTGAAAATCCCTCAGTTACCACTATGGAATATCCGGTAATTGCTGACGTCGATAACGACGGCCATGCTGAGATACTGGTGGGTGCCAACCCATATACGAGTTCAATCAGAGGACTGCGCGTATTCGAAGATGCCAAAGACAGCTGGGCTCCCACTCGAGCGCTTTGGAATCAGCATGCCTATCACATTGACAACATTAATGATGACTTCACTATACCAAGCAACCCGGTTAAAGGTTGGTTAACACACAATAGTTATCGTTTGAATACTTTTCCAGACCGCTCAGCGTTGGCCTTGCCGGATATCACTGCCTCTGCCATTGCTTATGATTCTGAGGGTGGAATGCTATCTGTCACGGTGAGCAACCGTGGATTAGCGCCTGTGTCGCAGCCAATAACTGTCACGTTTGTTCATGAAAGTGTGGATCTCGGAGATCAAGATTTAGGCGAGCGAAGTATTCCTACACTTCAAGCGGGTCAACAGGTTGTACTTCAATTGCCGGTTGGTAACCAACTTGAGGGCAGTCTAAGGATTGACCTCGATGTCCCTGCTACAGTAGCTGAGTGCAATACTGACAACAACTTTGCCCGCGCCGCGATTATGCAGGTGAGAGCGACTGATCAGGCCGAGTTATCCGATAGCCAGAAATTTTCAGTGGCTATTTCAAATATAAATGATGCTCCGGAAGTGGTGTCGGCTTCCACTAGTCAGGCATTTGCCGGGCAGACATACGAATTCCAGATTGAAGTGTCTGACGCCGACAGAGGTGATGCGTTTGAATATAGTCTGGTAGGTGCTCCTCATGGCATTAAGGTTCAACCATATTCTGGCCATATAAGTGGAAAAGACCTGATAGAAGGTGTCTATACCTTCACAATTCAAGTGAAGGATCTGGCGGGTGACATCGCGGAACAGATTCACGTATTGACGGTTTCTCCTCCGGATAACTATGCACCGGTTTTTGACTCGCAACCGATCAGAGATGCACTGGTAGGAAAAAACTACGAGTATGACGTTGTGGCAACGGATCCTGATGGCGATGAGATCATTTATCTATTGAGTCGAACTCAACCAGGAATGACGATCGATAGTGTGTCTGGGCAGATTCGCTGGACACCTAAAGCCACAGATGCCGGTTTAAAATCTGTAGAAGTGACTGTTATCGACATCAATGGAGCCACAAGCAAGCAATACTTCCTGGTTGAAGTCATTGACGAGGCTGTGGCGAATAACCAGCCACCTACGATAGACAGCCGGCCATCGGGTGCAGCCTATGCTGGTAAGCTTTTTGAATATCAAGTTGTTGCCAGTGACCCTGATGGAGATTTGTTGTCTTATTCCCTGGTTACTTCGACCAATGGAATGAGTATTTCGACAGATGGACTTTTCACGTGGCTACCTGATACCAGTCTCGTGGGACAATCAGAAGTAGTAGACATTGAGGTAACTGATGGTAAAGGAGGTCGCGCCAGTCAGACCTTGACCTTACCGGTGAATGAGAGCGCAAACCATGCACCTATTATCAGCAGTAGTCCGGCAACGAATGCCCGGGTAGATGAACTCTATGAATATACGATAGAAACGAATGACCAGGATGGCGATGGCTTTAGCTTAAGTCTTGAAGATTCACCTAATGGTATGAAATTGTCAGGGAACAGGATTGCCTGGATACCTGCCAGTGTGCAAGCTGACCAAATTCACAATGTTATGGTTCGTGCCCAAGACGCTCGCGGTGCAGCTTCAATTCAGTCATACGGGATTGTAGTAAACAAAGCTTTGTCACCGAATCAGGCGCCGATTATTGAGAGTGCTCCTGTTTCGCCCGCATTGATTGGTGTGGAATATTCATACAATGTTATTGCGCGGGATCCAGACGGAGACCCGTTAACCTATAGCCTTGAAAATGCTCCAACAGGAATGTCTATCAGCAGCAATGGTGAGGTAAGTTGGACTCCTGCGGGTAACCAGGAAGGCTATTATGATATTACCGTCATCGTTTCCGACAACCGTGCCTCGGCATCACAACGATTTACACTACAGGCTACGGTCACAATTGATAGTAACAACTACCCGGAAATTACGAGTCTTCCTGTAACTCAGGGGGCGGTTGCTCAACCCTACCAATATCAGATGGCTGCCAGCGATGCAGACGGTGATAGCCTGACCTTCGGTGTAATGAGTGGTCCAAATGGGCTTGCAGTTACGTCAGATGGGTTGGTGCAATGGACGCCAACATATGAGCAGGTGGGTATACAGGATGTTGTAGTCTATGTTGACGATAGTAAAGGCCGTTCGCTACAAAGCTACAGTGTCAGCGTAAGCGAAAAACCTTTGCCATTAACGGCTAAGATTATGGTCTCGCCCGAGATTGTTAATGCGGGAGAATCAACCACGATTAATGTTTTCACTAGTGGTGGTCAGGGCGCTAAAACTATCGTCATTTGGGTTGATACGGAGGAAGTAACCTCGGGTTATCCTGGGTATGCTGAAATAGTAGCGGAAGCCTCTGGTGTGCATACCATCGAAGTCGGCGTAACTGATGGCGTCACTACCGTTATGGAAACGACGTCCTACTCTGTCCGCAATCCTGCAGACACAGCGGCTCCTATCGTCTCTATCAGTTCACCTGAAACCGATGCAGAAGTCACCGCGCCGGTTGAAATAGTCGGTAGCGTCCAGGACGACAACCTGGCGAGCTACAAAGTCTACATCTCTCCAAGAGGTCAGCAGGCCTGGCAAACGATTGCGGAAGGAAATCAGCCGATTACGGGTGGTGTTATTGCGACGCTTGACCCCACGATTATGCTGAACGGTCAGTATGATTTGCTGCTATGGGCTACAGATGTAAACGGTGCAGAGTCAACGGACAATATTGTGGTGCTGGTAGACGGCGACCTGAAAGTCGGCAACTTCAGCATTACCCTGCAAGACCTGAATATTCCTGTGGCCGGTATCCCGATCCGGGTTACCCGTACTTATGACAGCCGTCGCCGTGCAGAAGATCTTGATTTCGGCTATGGCTGGAGCATCGGCTACCAGGACGTGAAGATTGAGGAATCGCGAACGCCTGGAAGTTTCTGGGCGATAAATGAATACCGTCGCGGGCCTTTGAACTCTATCGTTGATTTCTGTATTGAGCCATTGGGCGCGCCTGTCGTGACCATCACGCTGCCAGACGGTGATGTTGAGAAGTTTGAAGCCGGTGTTGATCCACACTGTAACACTTACACGATCATCAAAGATGTCACCCTGACTTTTAAAGCCGTTGGTGATACCCAGTCTACGCTGGAAGTGATTGGTGATAATACCGCGCGCTATGAAGGCGGCTCGTTGCTGGATACTGCGACTTTCTCGCAGCCGATAGATCCGGATCATTATAAGCTCACCACTCAGGCAGGCTATGAGTACTACCTGAAACAGGGTGTGGGAATCGAAAAAGTCATCGACCCGAATGGTCATACACTGACCTACACCAATGACGGTATTTTCCACTCCAGCGGTAAGGCGATCACGTTCAATCGTGACAGTCAGGGCAGGATCGACAGCATTACCGATCCTAACGGACACCAGCTCAATTACAGCTATGACACCAAAGGCGATCTGGTTGCCAATGCTGATGCGCTGGATGCTCAAACGACCTACACCTATAACGGCAATCATGGTCTGCTGGAAATCATCGATCCGTTGGGACGCACTCTCGTGCGCAATATCTATGACGACGACGGTCGCCTCATTGCCCAGGAAGACAATGACGGCAACCGTACCGACTTCAATCATGATATTGAAGGTCGCCAGTCAGTCATCACTGACCGTAACGGCAATACCACGGTCTTCTATTACAACGACCGTGGCGATGTCACCAGCAAAGTGGACGCCGAAGGCTATACCTGGACTTACGACTATGACGAGCGCGGCAATCAGCTGAGTCAGGTCGATCCATTGGGGCATGTCACCTCAGCGACGTTCGATGATCGCAATAACCAGCTGACGCAAACGGATGCACTAGGTCATACGGTGACATTTACCTATAACACCCGTGGTCAGGAGCTGACGATCAGTGATGCCAAAGGCAACGTCTTTACCAACAGCTATGACGGTGTCGGCAATCTGCTCACGGTGAAAGACCCTGAAGGCAATATCGCAGGTAACAACATCAATGCAGATGGTCTGGTCAGTAAAACCGTCGATGTCGCAGGCAACGAAACCGATTACACCTACGATGAAGACGGCAACAAACTCACTGAAACCAATGCACTGGGCGAAGTTACTACCTATACCTATGACGAAAACGGCAATGTCCTGACGGAAACCAGGACCCGCACCGTGAATGGCGTAGCGCTATCGGAAACCACAACCTATGTGTACGATGCCCGTGACCGTGTGATTGAAACCCATTATGCGGACGGCAGTATTTCGCGTAGCGAATTTGATATTGCCGGTCAGTTGGTGGCGACAGAAGACGCTCTGGGGCGTCGCACCGAAATGGATTACGACGCATATGGCCGCGTGCTGGAAACCCGCTATCCGGACGGTACTTTCGAGGCCAAAACCTATGATGCCGAAGGGAATGTCCTTACCGACACAGACCGCCTGAACCGCACCACAAGCTACACCTACGACAAGCTCAACCGGGTGATCCGCACGGATTATGCGGACGGTACCTTCATCAGCATGACCTACGATGCCGCAGGCCGGGTTGAGACAGAAACCGACGCTAACGGCCACACCACCACTTATGAGTATGATGCCGCAGGTCGCAGAACCGCTGTCATCAATGCGTTGAACCAGCGCCATAGCTTTGTCTATGACGCCAACGGCAACCTGGTCTCAGAAACCGATGCCAACGGCCATAGTACGACCTATGAGTACAACTCACTGGATCAACGCATCAAAACCACCTTCCACGACGGCTCTTTCACCCAGGAAGCATTCGATGAATTGGGACGTCGTACCAGCAGCACCGACCAGGCGGGCAAGGTCACGCAGTACGCATATGATGCTTTAGGTCGCCTGACTAAAGTCACCGATGTCCTGAATCAGGAAACAAGCTACACCTACGACGAGGCGGGCAACAAACTCACTCAAGTAGATGCAGAGGGCAGAACCACCCGCTGGACCTATGACAGCATGGGCCGTGTTCTGACCCGCACCTTACCGATGGGGCAGCTGGAAACCTTCACCTACAACGCCATCGGCAATGTGCTGACCCATACTGACTTCAACGGCCAGCTCACCACTTATACCTATGACATCAGCAACCGGGTCATTCGTATTGATTACCAGGATGGCGAAGTCGAAACCTTCCAATACGATGCCCTGGGTAACCGCACGGAAGCTACCAACCACCTCGGCACCACCACCTATGCCTACGACAGCCTGAATCGCCTGGTGGAGGAAACCCAGCCTAACGGCGCGGTATTGACCTACGACTACGACAACGCCGGCAACAAGGTGGCAACCAGCGTGACTGCCAACGGCATGCAGGAAACCACGACCTATCAGTACGATGTACTCAATCGGTTGAGTAACCTGGCCGATTCAAATGGCGGTGAGACCACGTATACCTATGATGCCGTGGGGAACCGAGAGACGGTGACTCAGGCCAATGGGCAAGTAACCACTTACAGCTATGACAGCCTGAACCGATTAACCCGGCTGACCACGACAGATTCAGCCAATACTGTGATCACGGACTACCGCTACACCCTGCACAGTACGGGTAGAAGAGAACAGATTGAGGAGCTGCACAACGGCAGAATTTCTAACTACACCTATGACGACCTGTACCGCCTGACCAAAGACCAGATCACCGATCCGGTCAACGGCAACTACAGCGCGGAATACCAGTACGACCAGGTGGGTAACCGCACCTATTCCATCATTGACGGTGTCCACACCGCCTACAGCTACGACGACAATGATCGCCTGACCCAGCAGGGCGGGGTCAGCTATGTCTACGATGCCAACGGCAACACCCTGAGCGAAACCGAAGACGGCATCAGCACCACCTACAGCTACAACGCGAAGAACAAGCTCATTGCGGTAGAAAAGAGCGCTGAGACCACCACCTACGGTTACAACGTCGACGGTATCCGTACCAGCCAGAGCCAGGGCACAGATTTAATCGACTATATCGTCGATCAGAACCGGGACTACGCCCAGGTGCTGCAGGAAGTCGTTAACGGCTCCACGCAAGTAAGCTACCTCTACGGCGATGACCTGTTGAGCCAGGAACGAAGCGGCAATCAAAGCTTCTATGTCTATGACGGATTGGGCTCA
>JBNKWQ010000024.1:0-15917 GCA_050299855.1 Hahella sp. | reverse complement strand
GATAAGCCGGATCATGCTTTGCCAACCATCCAGAAATGGAGCTACACCGGTAATGAACTGCACCCAACGCAAAAGCATACTGGCATTCTGAAAGTGCTGATTGAGCATTTTACAGAGGAAGGCGACCTTGTGCTTGATCCGTTTTGTGGTTCAGGCTCCACCTTAGTTGCCGCTAAGGAGCTTGACCGTCACTATATCGGTATGGAGCTGAACGGTTCTTACGTTAACACTGCCCGTGAGCGCTTAGATCATGGGTATTAGCCTGATCGGGAGAGCCGGATCTGCGGCTCTCCCTTTTTCGGATGATGTCGCGCTGTCTGGCTTCGAGCGCTCCTTTGAGAGCCTTTGGATCATTAACGAGATGAAGCAGGCCGAGCCTTGCGAGACGCATTTCAGTGGACATAGGGGTATGATAGCCCATAGCGGAGGTGCATGATGAAGCTACATTTGGTCACAGATAACCCTGAGCTACCCAGCTATGAGGATGAGCTGCAACAGCTCAAAGACCATTACCACGATTATGACCCTGAAGAGTGGGATGCCCAATATGAACGTCTCACGGAAATCGCCGTGCTGGAAAAGCGGCTCATCGACCAAAAGCAGCATTTGATTAGAAAACGTACAGCTCAGATAAGCTAAGGGGGAACCGATTCAGTTCCGAATGCCGGACTTGAACCCGTCAGGCTAGGATCGGTACAATAGTGGTGCGCTGGGGCTAGCACGCCCCTCGCTTAACCCGCGCGTATAGAGTGCGTATACGGGTTTCCTATCTCTTTGTTGTGCTTGGAATTTCGCGTGCCGGCCCCGGGCACCACCTCCTTCCTATATAGAATTGTAGCCGCAACTCCAGATTCAGTGCACTCACCGGCACGTCGTGCCGACCAGGCTGGCCGCGTTCGACCCCGGCCCCGGGGCACCACTCCTTACCTAGATGCATACACAAAGCTTCAATCATACCAGTGCGCTCTGCGGCACGTCATGATTAGTGTTATTATCAAGCCCGTCTACATCTTCTGCCACTCTTAGGGAAACAAAGATAAAAAACGTTCCCTTGTTCGTAGATCGATGGTAGAAATTCCCCAGCGTTTTCGATAAGCGGCTTTAGAACCTCATAGGACTGGAGATTAAGAAAAAGGCCTCCCGTGGACACTGCAATTAATGACCAACTAATACCGCCTAGCCTATGCTAATCTCTTTAAACAATTACAGCTAGAAACCAGTTTTTGATCCAAGCCTTGCCACATCAAACGACATCTCTGCAACATCTTTTACAATCTTTTTGACCTAGTTCCGCTACAACCTATTGCCTAGGCTTAGCTAGTGCGTTTACGCTGTTGGAGTTGTGCCTAAGGATTTAGCGTCGATACGCTATAGCGAACTAGGTCATATGACCTACTACGTTGATAAAAGATGGATTTTTCAAGGATTTACAATTGCCACCTTCCAATTGTGGCACTAGATGCCAACAATGTGCGGCCTTGAAATAACGAATCAACTGAGTGGGGTTCTGGTTAAATGATTGAAAACGGCGATTTAATTCTTCGTTATCTCGAACGACTTGGGGTCAAATATGTTTTTGGCGTTCCCGGCGGAAGCATTGAGCCCCTCTATAACGCGTTAGCCCGTAGCGAAAGACGGGGCGGAGTTAAGTCCATTCTTGCTCGCCATGAAAGTGGTGCCGCCTTTATGGCAGACGGTTATGCAAGAGCGACCGGCAAGCTCGGTGTCTGCATATCAACATCAGGCCCCGGTGCAACTAATCTTCTAACCGGCGTTGCCAACGCCTATGCCGATGGCATTCCACTACTCGTTATTACCGCCCAGCCGGCCATTGAACGTTTCGGCTTGGGTGCATTTCAGGAAGGTTCCTGCACTGGAATTAACACTCTCAGTATTTTCGACTCATGCACCAGATTTAATACGCTTGTTTCCCACACTGCTCAGTTAGAACACAAGCTGGTCATGGCAATAGGCTATGCACTTAGTAATCAACCTGGGCCGGTTCATTTGAGCGTGCCGTTGGATATCATGCGCGCACCAACGAAAAATCCTTCCTCCGATCTCAACATGAGGGCATTCATCAACCACGAAGTTATACCCAGCGTTGACGGAATGCATCTGATACTGAAAGATCTGGCCTGTATCAAGAAGGCCACCATTGTCGTTGGTGAAGGTGCGGCGGGTGCCATACACGAACTACTCCTTCTCGCAGAATCACGACGTTTCCAGATAGTGACTACGCCGATGGGTAAAGGGCTTGTTTCTGAATATCACCCTTTATATAGAGGAGTATTCGGCCTCGGCGGACATGAAAGCGCGCGAACGGCACTTAGCCCGGAAAATGCAGAGCGTGTCATTGTTATCGGCACAGCACTGGACGAAATAACAACCGGTGGATGGGACCCTGATGCAATATTCTCCAAGCGGCTTATTCACCTTTCCGGCAACCCTGAACATCTGAGCCGGTCAATTTTATCGAAAATTTCTCTATTAGGTTCACCTAAATTACTGATCAAACCCTTCGGCTCAGCCCTGGAGAAGATGAACCCAGATAAGCAAAACCGCGATCGCATGGACGAGCATGGGTTTCCTCTAAAGGTGCAGTATGCGGATAGAGACGCCTGCTTTGTAAATTCCACCCCTGTAAAACCACAGGCTTTGTTTACCAAGCTTAGTAAGATCTGCCCGCCGAATGTCCCCGTACTTATGGATACGGGCAACAGTTTTTTGTGGGGAATTCACTACTGGCAAACTAAAACTCTTCGGACTGAGCGTAAGAAGATGTTTCATATTGGAATGGGATTTGCCTCCATGGGATGGGCCATAGGTGCAGCCGTGGGTATGGCCATGGCTGACCGCGAAAGACCTGTTATCTGCTTTACCGGGGATGGCAGTGTGCTGATGAGCGGGCAGGAAATGACCGTAGCCAGAGAACACCAGTTAAGCATCATTTTCGTTATTTTAAATGATGGCCACCTGGGCATGATCAAGCACGGCCAAAAGCTGGGCGGAGCCGAAAACATTGGCAATGATCTCCCCTACGTCAACTTTGCCATGATGGCCAATTCTATGGGTATTCAGAGTAAACAAATCACCTCACTGGATGAGCTGGACGAAAAGGAAATCAGTTTCCAACTTAGAACTCCCGGCCCGTTTGTTTTTGATGTATTGATCGATAGCAGAGAAGTTCCGCCGATGAAATCCAGAACTAAGGTATTAGCAGGTAGCAGCGGTTCAGAACCCTTAAATCAGCACTATATTGAGGCCGGCAATGAGCAACTCGTTAGGTTATAAAACCAAAATATGGTTTGAAGAACCGGAAAGTGATAACCCTTTTGCGGCCCGAAAGAGCTACTGTCACGGCTATGATGTTTATGGTGACGTGCTCTCCAAAGCGACATGGTTTGAATATCTTTTTCTGTTATTTCAGGGCGAAAAGCCCACAGAAGAAAAAGCCAGACTAATGGAAAAACTAGCCATTGCCATTGCCAACCTTGGCCCGAGAGATCCCAGCATTAGAGCTGGGATGAACGGTGGCGTTGGTGGCGCAACTCATGCTGCCTCTCTTATGTCTGCCCTGGCTGTAGGTGCAGGTCAATATGGTGGCGGACACGAGGTGTTTATCCTGATCAACCTGTGGCAGGAATGTGGACAGGACTTCTCTCTGTGGGAACAGAAACTGAAAGACCCCGTTGCCGATAAACGCGAAGATATCTGGACTCCTTTAGAACACTGCCCAGGCTTTGACCCTAATGGAGTATCCGCCCCCACCCCCGTTCTTCAGACTTTAGACCTGCTAGCGCCTCTTGATTCGACCGGGTCCCTCGCCTGGCTAAAAGAGAATCGATCTAAACTGGAAGATTTTGTTGGCTACCCTCTCTCAATGTCAGGATTAGCTGCTGCCACTTTAAATGCCTTGGGATTTGACGCCCATTCAGCAACGATGCTTTACCTCATTCTCAGACTACCCGGCGTGGCGGTTCATGCTATTGAGCAACGCCATCTTGGTTGGAAAAGCTTCCCTTTCTATGGCCCGGCAATTCAGTTGACGGATGATCCTGGTGCATTTGAACTTCCAAGTGAAGAAGAGGTCGGATTATGAGCCTGCAGAATCTGTTAGAACAGGAGAACGGCCACAGCACCTCCATGGGAAAAGCATTTTTGTGCGAACGCGTGGTCTTCCGGGGACGGGATTTACATCAGGAGTTAGGAAATAAAGATTGGTTTTCTTTGTACCTATATTCAATTACGGGAAAAGACTACACAGAAAACCAGCTAAAGATGCTCAACTATATATGGGTTTGTACAAGTTATCCTGACCCTAGCATCTGGCCGAACCATGTGACCGAATTAGCGGGCAACTCCCGCAGCACACCGTCCCTCTCATTAATGAGCGGATTAGCGATTTCGGAAGCATCGATTTATGGGAGGCGCCCTGATAGGCGGGCAATTAGCTTTTTTAGGAATACATGCAGCGCCATCAAACAAGGCGAAGATTTGGAACAAATTCTAAATTCAGAACTCAAGCAATATCGTGTGGTATATGGTTATGGTCGCCCATTAGCTAGACTCGATGAGCGAGTACTCCACATGGTTAAAAAGGCTCGTGAACTGGATTTTGCGGAAGGCGAACACTTCAGACTTGCTCTTGATATTTATCGCTACCTAAAAACCAATAAGCGTTTGACTATGAATGTAGCGGCACTTGCTGCTGCTCTATGTGCAGACTTTGGTTTCTCGCCTGAACAATATCAGCTGTTCCTCACCCCCTGCTTTATAGCTGGTATGGTTCCCTGTTACTTGGACGGTAAAGAAAAACAGGAAGGCACCGTCTTTTCAATGCGATGTGAATCTATTGACTATTCCGGCCATTCGAAGCGGGAGTGGTAACTGTTTTTTTGTTTACATATACTTTCAATCTAAAGGTTTGAACATGAACAAGAGTTCCACAGGCAAAAAAACTGTACTGATAACAGGAGCATCATCAGGTATTGGTGCCGCTTTTGCCAAAGTCTTTTCCAAAAACAAATTTGACACTGTTCTCGTTGCTCGTCGTAAAGAACGCTTAGAAGATTTGTCAAAAGACCTTACCGCCACCTATGGAAATAAAAACACAATCCTGGCAATTGATCTAAACAAACCAGGTTCTGTTCTGTCCATCCATAAGCAGCTTAGTGCCCAAAATATTTCGGTTGACGCCCTAGTGAATAATGCCGGCTACGCATTACCTAAACCTTTCATGGCTGGTACTTGGGACGAACATGCTTCAATGATCAACCTGCTCGTTACTGTTCCAACAGAGCTTTGCCATACATTTGCTCCCGGGATGCAAGAACGAGGTGAGGGTTGGATTATTAACGTTTCATCAATCGCAGCATTTGCACCGGAATTTCCTGGCAGCTTATACAATGCAGCCAAAGCTTTTGTACTTCATATGACAGAAGCCTTAGACCTTGAACTAAGACCTTCAAATATCAATTGTCTGGCACTATGTCCCGGACTTACGTCTAGCGAATTCCATGAAACCATGGGAGTCAAAGAATTCCTTAGCTACATTCCAAATTGGCGTTGGATGGATTCTGAAACAGTCGCTCAGCAAGGATTCGATGCTGTTATGAAAGGTAAACACATTTACATCAACGGAAAAGTGAATCGTGCATTGGTAAATGCGTTCAAGGTGATGCCCAATAAAGTGAAATATTTCATTGGTAAGAAGCAGATCATTCTTTAACCGCACCGAGCCAAAGTCTGGCCAGGCAACAATAGTATTTTGATGCTTGGTCAAATCTAAAAATTATAAGCAATCTCTCCGTAGAGACTCCTACCCGCTAAAGGCAGATCCCCTTCAATTCCCACCACCGGCCCTGGACTAGGGTCAAAAGCTTTGCGATCAAAGAGGTTTCGGATGGAGAGTGAGAGGTCAAGCCGCTCACCAAGATTCTTTCTTTTTAGTGTCAAGTCGACAAATACATAACTCCCAACCGGACTTCTAGTATCACCATCGACTCTTTTCTGCTTTCCGACCCAGTTAGCCTGAGTTGATATAAATGTATCCTCATCGAACTCATATTCAACCCGTCCATAGATTTGGTGGTTTGGTGCTTCACCAACATCAGTGTCGGTATCAACATCGATTGATTGTTGATACGCGTAGTTCGCAATCAGATTGACCTTATCTGAAGCCTGATAGTTGGCTTCCAGCTCAGTCCCCCTTCCTGTTCTCTCCCCTGCATTTTCTGCCTGATTACCTACAAACAAAATGAGGTCGTGAATACGATAATAGAAAAGGTTGCCGCTTAATTGAAGTTCGGGAGTTGGTTGATAACTTACCGCAAATTCGTAGCTGTCAATTGTCTCTGGATTCAGGTCAGGATTCCCAAGGGATACAGGGTTAGCAATTGCATACAGCTCAAGAATAGATGGAGCTCTGAAGGCCCTCCCATACAGTAACTTTGTTGTAACAGTGTCGGTTGTAGCCCACACTAAAGCCATTCTCGGGTTAATCGTTGTACCAAAATCTGAATATTCGTCAAACCTTAACCCGGTAGTTAACAGCCAATTGTTTGAAAACTGCCACTCATCCTGGCCAAAAGCAAAGTAACTAGTACGTCCGTTTTCCGGGAGCCAAACATTGTCACTATCAGAAAAGTCCTCTAGGCCTCCAGGGTTTGGCACTAAACTTCCGTCGGGAGCTTGAAGGAAATTTTTTCTCTCTGTGGTCTCAAATACATCACCCCAAAAATAACCTACCCCCGACCTAATTCGGTGATTTTGTATACCTTTATAGATTGTTGAGAACTGAATACTGGCATGCTCTTCTTTAAAACCAGGCTCAGCCAAAACATCGTTAGGGAAAGCACCACCAAAAGTGGTGGGGAAAATTACTGACGTCGTTGTTGGATCCTGGTCCCCATAATAGTATGTAAGCTGAGTGGAGACTTCCCAGTTTTCCAGCCAGTCTCTATTAGTATGAATCAAATCAACGATTAATCTATTGCTAGCATATTGGCCTTGAGGATCGAGAGCCTGAGCTACCCCTGCCCCGGTTTCGACGTCATACCGCCCCTGATAGCCTACCTTTAGGCTGACATCTTGGTATTTAGCATCAAAATGTGTTTCAAACTGCCTACGCCCCAAATTAACCTCACCAGGCGCTAAAGAATCGTTCAGACCGAAGGCACCGTCTAATATAGATTGCTGGTCAGATTCGATGATTTCTTTCTGTCCTCTGGTTGTGGAATATTCCATTGTTAACGCAGTTTCTATAGAGCCAACTTCCCCTCCACTGACAAGCCAGGCTGAATAGGTGTCGAATGTACCTGCCCGCACCCCCGCCTGAGTGCCATCAATTTCCTTTGCAGTTTTGGTGATTACATTTATAACACCAGCAAAAGCATCGGCACCATAAAGAGCAGAACCAGGGCCCCGTATAACCTCAATCTTACTGATAGATTTGATCGGCATCCCACCCCAAATGGTGTAACGGTTGCCTAGAGAAATAGTCGTTAACGGAGACCCGTTTATTAATAGCAGCGCTTGCGGATTGTAGGTCGAGCCAGAAATCCCTCTAAATGTGTACTTCGCAAAATAGGCCTGGAATGACCGATTGACATGTAATCCAGGGACAGTTTCAAGCACATCATCAAGCTCAGTCGCCCCCATTTTTTCAATATCTTCGGAGGTAATGACTGTTGTAACTGCAGCCGCCTTATCTAAGGGAGTTGGAGTACCGGAAGCAATACTGGTAACCCTGATTTGCCCGAGCTCCTCAGGAGAAAGCTCCCATAAACCTTCATCGAATAAATCGTCAGCACCGCGAACGGCAGTTATGGGAAGCCCCGCGAAAAACAGAGTCAATGCTATAACTTTATTCATAGACTGAAGCGCCATATATCTAGCCCGAGAAGGAAAACCTTTTAGATTTTTTATTTAAAGTTAATGCTAGAGTAAGCGTAGCAGCAGTATGAGACTTCCGCTAAATTTTGTCCGGTTTTTTTCTATTTAATACAAAGGTTTGGGTTTAGCCACCCCAAATCCTTGGGCAAAGTCGACGCCGATTTCCTTTAACTTTTCCTTGATAGCGTCGTTTTCAACAAATTCAGCAATGGTTTTCAGACCTGCAGCATGGCCGATTTTATTGCACGCTTCCACTATCCCCACATCGATAGGGTCTGACAGCATGTTACGCACGAAGCCGCCGTCAATTTTCAGGAAGTCGACCGGTATGGTCTTAAGGTAGGAAAAGGAACTCATACCGCAACCGAAATCATCCAGCGCAAATTTAAAGCCTTCAAACCGGATTTCCTTAATGAACTCCACGGCATCGGAGAGGTGCGCGATGGCAGCGGTTTCGGTTATTTCAAAGCAAATACGTTCTGGTTTGATCTTGTATTTAGTCAGTAACGTTCTGATATTGCCAAAGAACTGATCATCGCTAAGAGAATTACCAGAGAGGTTTACAAAATAGGTCCCTTTGTCCTCCATCCCCTTGCCGGTCTTGGTTAAATATTCAAAGACCAGCTCTATCACCATAAGGTCAATGATCGGCATCAGGTTGTAACGTTCCGCAGCAGGGATAAACGCTCCTGGATACACAACTTCATCACCATCCTGCAGACGGAGCAGGAACTCTGTATGCAATTCTTCATTTTGCTCATCCGAGAGGCAGAGCATCGGTTGATGACAGAGGAAAAACTGATCTTTTTCTAATGCGGTACGCAACCGGCCGGTCCATTGCATTTCACTGTGCCGACGCTGCATATCAGTATCCTGCACCTGATATACCTGCACCGTATTTCTACCCCGGTCTTTAGCGGCATAGCAGGCTATATCCGCATGGCTCAATATTTCCGCCGCATTGGTGTAGCTCTTGGTGACATGAACAATACCGATACTCAAACTCACGACAAATGGCGTATTCTCCCAGATAAACTTAAAGCCCCTGACCTCTTCCCTTAGAGTTTCGGCCAGTTCCATTGCGTGCTGCTGGGAGCAACTTTCGAGCAGAATCCCGAACTCGTCTCCTCCCAATCTGGCAAGGGTGTCGCTTTCGCGGATATGGCGTGACAAAATGCGCGAGATCTGTTTAAGCAGCTCATCTCCGGCAATATGACCGCAGGTATCGTTAATAATCTTGAACTGATCCAGGTCCAGGTATAGCAACATATGGGAAAGGCCGCGCTCTTTAGCGCTGACCAGTGCGGATCTTAAACGCCGGTCAAATTCTCTGCGGTTTACAAGATCAGTAAGGCTGTCGTGATAAGCCATGTGGTGCAGGGACTGCTCCGCCTGCTTACGGGCGTAGCGGACACCGGCTTCTTTGAGTTCACGCTGAATGGCAGGCAGCAGGCGGGCCAGATTATCTTTCATGATGTAATCATGAGCGCCCGCTTTCATTGCGCGTACGGCAATATCCTCCCCAATTGTGCCGGAAACGATAATGACGGGTGTGTCCAACCCTTCACTTTTCACCACTTCCAAAGCGTCTTCAGAGGAGAAGCCCGGCATATTGTGGTCGGTAATGACGATATCCCAGTGCTTCTTGAGTGCATGCCTGAGGGTCAGTTCAGAGTCAACTCTCACATACTCAGGAATAATGCCGCCTTTCTTTAACTCTCTAACCAGCAGAAAGACGTCATCTTCTGAATCATCAACGACGAGTATCCTAAGTTTATTATCGATGCTCCGTTCCTTCATCGTATTGCTTTTAAATTGAATCGACATATTTCTCTAGGCATTTAGGGCTATTTGGATATGTCGAACGCCACTTCACATGTTTAAATACAACGTCCAACATGGCTATTCGAAACTTTATCTTTATTATTAAATTCCTGAAAAAAAATCAATCTTTTACGTAACAATCAACTCAAACTTCCTGTAGAACGGATTCTCCCGGTACTAACGAAATGGATCAGCCACCCTATATGCACTCAGTAAATTGAACTACCTCTGTTTGAGTCTAGGTGCATATTCAAGGCCTGTAAAAGTTTTTGTCACCGGAAACATGACAATTATGACTACCGTCGCTGACCATTTTTGTCAGGGGTAGGTCTTACATTCAGAGTAAAGAAAAAGGTACTCCCTTTGGAAAGTTCGGACTCCGCCCAAATCCGGCCGTGGTGGCGCGTAATGATCCGAAATACGGTTGCCAGTCCAATTCCGCTACCGTCAAATTCCGCCGGCGTATGCAAGCGATTAAATGCTACAAATAAGCGGTCTGCATACTTCATATCGAACCCTGCCCCGTTGTCTTTAATGTAAAACACCAGGCTTTCTCGCTTACCTAAGATGCCGAACTCAATCGCAGGATGATCTTCCTTGGAAGAGTATTTCCAGGCATTTTCGAGCAGATTTGACATAGCAATGTACAGCAGACGTTCGTCGCCGTTTGCCATGACGTTCTCTGCAATCTTAAGCACCACCTTCCGGTCAGGCTCTTCCGCCTGCAATTCTGCCAGAATCCCTTTTACCATCAAGGAAAGATCAACCGGTACGCACTCAAGCTTATGACGGGTAACCCGCGAGAGTGTCAGCATGCTGTCGATCAACATGCTCATCCTTCCACTGGCTGATTTGATACGACCCAGATACTCAAGCCCCAAGTCATCCAGCTTATCCGAGCAATCTTCCAAGATGGCGTCACTATAGCCATCGATAGCTCTCAAGGGTTGCCTGAGATCGTGAGAAACTGAGTAACTAAAGGCTTCAAGTTCTTGATTAGCCGCCTTTAACTCAGCAGTCCTCAACTCAACCTTTCTCTCCAAACTTTCGTAGCTTTGCAATATTTCGTGGTTTTGATCCTCTATAGTCTCGAGCATGGCATTAAACGACTTGGTTAGATCACCAATTTCATCGTTGCTTTCTACTTCAGCTCGGAGTTCATAGTTCTTTTCGCCGGCAATACGGGAAGCGGTTTCTGACAGGTGTAGAAGTGGCGTTGTGACCACTCTTTGAAGGAAAGAGGAAATAATCAACAATCCCAGCACGGCAAGGGCTGAAACGATACCTGCAGTAGCCACATAGTTCTGCAGATGGCTTTGCAATTCATCCAACGACGCCTGAATATAGAGACCACCTAACACCTCGCCATCCAACATAATGTCCTGGACAGTATAGAAATATTTATCGGTAAAGGTGCCTTTGTCCGCTACGGGGTCTTGTGGACAATTTGCTTCCCCATTCCGCACATAGGTTGCTATAACCTGCTTGAATTCATTGTAGATGCACGCCTGACTGATTGATTCACGTAACTTCAGGCTTGAAATATTGTCGTTCAACTGGTCCAGATCGCCGAAGACCAGGGCAGCGTTACTGCGGTCGGCCAACATATTGCCGATAACATTGAGTTCCTGCTGCACCTGCTGCCTATAGGTTAGATTTTCATACCAGATCAGGCTGGCACTCAATATCAGAATCCCAATGGCGCTGGTAACAAACGTCAGCAATATCAGCTTTGTTTTTATTGGCAAGCGGGACCAGTTCATCAGCTACCTTATTTTCATTGGTAGACTTCCAA
The DNA here is from genome assembly GCA_050299855.1 of Hahella sp. Taxonomy (GTDB): domain Bacteria; phylum Pseudomonadota; class Gammaproteobacteria; order Pseudomonadales; family Oleiphilaceae; genus Hahella. The sequence continues at coordinate 4,402 of JBNKWQ010000024.1, read as the reverse complement.
TGCAAGTTCCAGCAATTTGGAGCTGATCGCCACGCCAGATTGCCTTGCTTTGGAAAGGTTTATTTCAAATCGTATGACGTTTCCGACATGGACAAATCCGATCATTCCTCCGAATTTCGCAAAATCATCCATATCGCTGACAGTCAACGCATTTCTAAACTCGGGTTTATCTAGCAGCTGCTCTACGGTTCTTTGCTCTGACGAGCTAATAAAAACCACATTGCAATTCAAATCATCTGAATAAGACGGTGCTTTAAAGAGCTTAATCGCCCTTCCCTGTATGGTTTTCCCTTCAATGGGATCAATAAGTTCCTGAAATGGGTCTTTACCCAAAATACAGACGTTCAAATATTCTTTGTCCAGAGTGTTTTCGTCACTCCAAGAGACAAATTTTATGAAGTTATAGAGATAGGCGGCTTTAATCTCATATTCGGTGCGTGCGTGAGTTTGCGCTCCGAAAACGAGAAAACAGATAAAAACAACGAGTTTTTTAAACCAGCCTGATGGTATCCGTGGTTTCATAGGCCGACGATTACCCGGCATCCTGATGTGTGGCCATTAATAGAACTTCTTAGTCCTTTCAGCAAGTTATAATTATTTATGCATCCGTTTTGGAGAATAGCGAATCGAACATGATAACGGTAGCCACGAATACAAAAAACCTACAATTATTTGCGTGCAAAGCTCACCAAAGAAGATATCAACTGCACGCAGGATCAATAGCACCGACATGACTATCAAGCCAAGTCGAAAATGTTGCAACACAAATTGGAAAAGTGAACTAAGCCACCTTTGAGGAGCTACTGAGTATCACATAGGGGCATACTGGCTTGCCTGTTTGCGGGGCGATGTTTATTCTGATTTCTCTATCGAGCAACTTTTAATCTATTGGCATCCCGTGATAAAACTACTCCGATTAGTCCTGGCTTTGCCGATTATGCTATTCAGTGTCGGCCATTACCCTCAAACCACATTTGCCCTGCTCAAATGATTCATATGGAGATGCAGAATGGTTCGGCAATGGCACACTTCTGAGGTTCCTGCCGTTTTTGAAACCCTTGATTCGTCTGAGAACGGTCTCAGCGTAGCTGACGCACAGTCCCGCCTGATTCAATATGGTGACAACCGTCTGCCAGATGGCGGCAGGAAAGGTTTTGCTAGTATTTTTCTCTGGCAGTTTGCCGATGTCATGATATTGGTACTACTCGCGGCGGCAGTCATTTCGGGCCTGGTGGGCGATGTTCAGGACACCGTCGCCATTCTATCTATAGTGGTAATCAACGCAGTTTTAGGTGCTGTCCAGCAATTCCGGGCAGAAAAGGCGGTGGCTGCATTAAAGGAGATGTCAACCCCTGACGCTGTGGTAATTCGTGGAGGCAAGATCCTGACGATTCCTAGCGTCCACATTGTTCCCGGAGATATTGTCCTACTGGAAGCTGGTAATCAGATTCCTGCGGACCTTCGGCTTATTGATACTGAGCAGCTGGAGGTGGATGAGTCCGCTCTCACCGGCGAATCCAGGACAGTTGCCAAAACAAACAGTGCGTTAGCGAAAGGAGACTTCCCTGTCGCTGACCGGACGAATATGGTCTATAAGTCGACTCATGTGACCAAAGGTATCGGCCGCGGCATTGTGATCGCAACAGGGCTGGAAACTGAAGTCGGCCAAATAGCCTCTCTGTTACAGGGACGTAAAGTCTCCAAAACCCCACTTCAGTCCAGGCTAGCCGTGTTTGGGCGTTATCTCGCGCTGGCGGTGATAGCTATTTGCGGACTGGTATTTGTGGCCGGCTTACTGCAGGGACAACCGGTTCTACTAATGTTTCTCACCGCTGTCAGTCTGGCAGTAGCGGCAATCCCAGAAGCGCTGCCAGCCGTAGTGACTATTTCTCTGGCCCTGGGAGCCCACAAACTTATTAAGTTTAACGCCCTGGTACGCAACCTGCCTTCTGTAGAAACACTGGGCTCAGTAACTTATATCTGCACAGATAAGACAGGCACGCTTACCCTGAATCGCATGTCGGCGGAACAAATCGTCACGGGTAACGGAAGCTATACCAGCCTGAAGGAAATTGAGGACAACCGGCTCCGCGATGCATTGGGATGGGTCTTGTCACTTAATAATGACGTAGCCAATAAAGACGGTGCTGCTTCCGGCGAACCGACGGAACTGGCGCTATATGAATTTGCAGCGATTGAGGGCTTTGGTAAGGAAGACCTACTCTCACAATTCCCCCGAATAGACGCCATTCCTTTTGACAGTGTTCGCAAAAGGATGACAACAGTGCATTGCTTTAACCAAATCAATATAGCCCTGGTGAAAGGAGCTCCTGAGGCTGTTTTACCGAATTGCTTCAAGGAGTTGAATCGTACCGACTTTAACTCGGATAACTATCTTCAGAAAGCATCTGAACTGGCAAAACAGGGGTACAGGATTCTGGCTCTTGCCTTCAAAGAACTGGACACCCCCCCCCAGCAGGCAAACAGCACTCTAATCGAAAATGGAAGTGAACTCCTTGAACAAGACCTAACCTTCCTGGGTTTGATTACCCTGATGGACCCACCCAGGAAAGAGGCAGCAGTTGCCGTACATGATTGCCATACGGCAGGCATTACCCCCGTCATGATTACCGGCGACCATCCTTCTACCGCTCAGGCTATTGCCATGAGACTAAATATCTGCAGCAAAGATGATGAAATTGTAACCGGCACTGATTTGATGAAACTAAGCGATGAAGCTTTATCGGCTGCAGTTAAGTCAATCAAGGTATATGCCCGCGTCAGCCCGGAACAAAAGTTACGTATTGTGAAGGCGTTGCAAGGCCATGGTGAATTTATCGCGATGACAGGAGATGGCGTAAACGACGCTCCGGCCATTAAACATGCCAATATTGGCATTGCAATGGGGCTGAAAGGAACCGATGTTGCCCGGGGTGCAGCTGATATGGTGTTACTGGATGATAATTTCAGCACTATTGTTAACGCTGTCCGCGCGGGGCGCAGGATATTTGACAACATCCGCAAGTTTATCAGCTACACCATGAGCTCCAATTCGGGTGAAATCTGGACTTTATTCCTTGCTCCTTTCCTGGGCCTACCGATTCCCCTTCTGCCTATTCATATTTTGTGGATCAATATTGTGACTGATGGATTGCCGGGGCTGGCTTACACCACAGAACCTGCAGATGCCAACATTATGCGGAGACCACCGCGTCCACCAGACGAAAATATCTTTGCTCACGGTATGTGGCAACACATCTTGTGGGTTGGTCTGCTGATTGGCGGTCTTTCCATTGCCGCACAGGCCTGGTCAATCTCCACCGGTGCTGAACATTGGCAGACTGTAGTATTTACGGTACTTACCGTTTCTCAACTGTTTCACGCGATCGCTGTGCGGAGTGAATCATTATCTATTTTTACGCAGGGACTAAGATCAAACCTAATGATGCTTGGGGCGGTCCTATTGACGGTTATCCTACAACTAGGGGTGATATATATACCTATTCTAAACGAAATTTTTCACACCCAACCTCTGCCTCTTATAGATCTGGCTGTATGTATTGCACTCTCTTCTATCGTGTTATGGGCAGTGGAAGTGGAAAAACTCCTGGTAAGGCGCGGTTGGATTTACCAGACTCAAGTCAGGGCTATTAATTGATTGCCTCCGCTTCGGTAGGTATTACCCTGCAGTTTGACTAACTAACCGCCTCTACCACTAAAAGCGAAATGCGGGGTCACTCCTTACATTTCACACCGTTACCTCAAACCCCTTTACCACCCCTGCTCACCGTCGCATAGCTCACCCCAAAATAAGCTCCAACTTCCGACAGAGTAAAATGCCCACTCAAATACGCTTGCGCCATGGCTTCATTACGACATTTATATCGCTTCTTATAATGGGCTATAGGCTTTGGTGCAGATAGTTTCTTTTGAATCGTAAGCGTTCATTTCACGACGTAGTTGACCTACTTCACGTCACGGAGTGGCCTCAATAACTCCGGCGAGACCTTGTACTGCTTCCTGCCATCCTCGCCCAGCACGATTACACTCTTGCGGTTGATCTTGGTGACAATACCCAGTACCGGTCCTTCCCGGCCCTCGAAGGTCACTTTCAGGCCAACCCGCAATTGACTCAAGGCTTGCAGGGTTTCCTGCTCTTGCAGTTCATCAATGCGCTGGCAGATGTATTGGTTCAGTTCCAGCAACTGGTTGATGTTCATGTCCTCAATGCGCACGGACGGTGGCCTCCGGCTGTTTGCTCTGGCGGCCAGGGTGGCGTGGATCGATCAGCGCCCGTAGCGGATTCTCGGCGAACCGGGTTTTCCAGAGCCGCGGAGTCAGGTCCCTGACGTCGCTTGCCGGGTGCTGGCTGATGCGTTGCAGCACGTCCACCAGGTATGTG
>JBNKWQ010000023.1:0-332202 GCA_050299855.1 Hahella sp. | reverse complement strand
TCAGGACTCAGATCCAGCAATAGATAAAAGAAGAGATAGGACTGCAGAGCCCCTTTAATTTTGTAGGTTTTGTGAGCGGAGTGACGTCGACCCAAAGCTTGTTGATGGGCTTTCTCAGGATTATAAGCGAAAACGCCCTGGCAGCGTTGTAGTTCACGAGAAACCGTGGACTTATGGACACCGACATTACGGGCAATGGCAGCGAAGGAAAGTTGCCGTTTCCGAAGCGCATAAATCTGATATCGTTGTTCCCGAGATAGCTATGTGTAAGAAGGCATGACGGCATACTCTTGGTCGGGTAGAAGTCTGCATCTTAGCGCAGCTGTCTCCTACATGGTTTAAATAAGAGCGTTGCAGTAGCGAAGTGAACCCACAAATCGATTAATTTGTACAGTGCGCAGAGAAATTATGCGCAAAAGTGATGACCAATCTTAACTAGAAAAGGATGCAATGATTCTAACAAAACGAAAAGTCCTGATATGGGTTTTCAGCCTAATTGTGATAATGACAACTGTATTGATCTATCTGGTGCAGACTGGGGAACGAGGTCTCTCTGCACGTTCACAACCTTCAAGAGTTCTTGATGTTATGCGAATGAGCGCTGCTGAAAGTAAGAGTTTGGGTTGGAACCCTGAGCGTCTCAATGAGGTATTTACTTATGCTTCCACATTGAGCAGCGATACACTGATGATTGTAACCAAAGGTCGAACAGTTGGTGCCTTTGGAGATCTCAAGAAACTTTACAATGTCCACTCTATTCGCAAGGCATTTCTAAGTGCCTTAGTGGGACAGCATGTTAGTCCCGAAATGAAACAAATTAGATTAGATGCTACATTGCAGGAGTTGGGTATTGATGATACTCCGGGCTCGCTCAGCAATCTGCAAAAGCGGGTTAGGGTTGAGCATCTGTTGAAGAGCACGTCTGGGATCTATCATCCCGCAGCTGCTGGAGGCGGATTTGATACTGAGACAAAACGTCTGCTGGGCCACGGTGAGAATAAGCCAGGTACTAAGTGGGCGTACAATAATTGGGATTACAACGTACTCACTACAATTTACGAAACTCGTACTGGCACAAAAATAGCGGAAGGGTTCAAAACCATGATTGCACAACCCATAGGAATGAAGGACTTCCGGGTTGACGCCGTCTCCTATATTAGCGCCCCAGAACAGTCTCAGCATAAAGCAGCAATGTTTCGAATGTCGGCCCGTGATCTTACAAAATTTGGGCAACTATATCTCGAAAAAGGACGGTTTAACGACAAGCAGATTATACCGGCTCAATGGATAGACCGTATCACCACTGACTTCACAGAGACGGGACGTGATGACCTAAGATGGGGACATGGTTACTTGTGGTGGATTCCGGCTCCAGAAGTAGGTCTACCAAAGGGTTCATATTGGGCGTGGGGGCTTGGGAATCAAGCCGTCTTTGTGATTCCCGCATGGGGTACCGTCATCACTCATCAGTCTGATACAACTGAATTTTTAGAGCGATTTATTCCTATGATAACGAGAGGTCAGGAAGCAGAGACGGCTATAGAACAACTGATTTTGTCATGTATAAAGCGAGAAAATCGAAAGAGTGAATATTGTATTGAACATCGTTTCACAACTCGTCGAGAATTCCAAAAGCTGATCTCACTTATCATTAGTGCGCGTCTCTAAATACTCGGGAGATGGTGGTTTTGTTGTTTAATTATGCCAAACATAACAAGGCAAATTCAGCCGACGCAAAAAGCCGCGCGGCTGATTAGCGACGTTATGCCGTCAGACCTGCACAACAAGCTTCCCGCATGGGGTGTCCTTTTCCATCATTTCGTGCGCTAGGGCGATGTCTTCGAAGTTAAACACTTTTACCGGCTTATTTTTATAAATGCCGGCCGATGACTTTTCCACAAACGACTGCATCGGTATTCTGGAGAGAGGAAAGTCTCGTGTACCAAACATGAAGCTGGCGAAAAAGTTCAAATTGATGCCAGGCGGCATGTCAGTTAGCGGGTTGAAGTGGATCGGTTCACCGCCGCCGAGAAATCCGGCGTTACAAACATAGCCGCCCTTCTTCACCATCGCCAGCGAATCCACCAGCGTGGTATTACCAACGATGTCCATTACACTGTCCACACCCTGGGGATACTTTTCCCTCAGTTTGTTACTCAGGTCGTTGGCTTCGATGAGGACCTGGGTGCAGCCCTGTTTTTTCAGTAACTCAACGTGTTCCTTGTTTCGTGTTGTCGATATGACCCTCGTCTCCTCTACATTAGCAGCGATATTGATCGCGGCCTGTCCCAGGGCCGAAGTCCCGCCACGAACCAGGACCGTATCGCCTTTCTTCAGGTGCATATTCTCGTACAGGCAACTCCAGGCGGTGGCGTAAGATTCAGGGATAGCCGCCAATTCCGCCCAATCCAGACTGCTTGCCAGAGGAATGACATTGGTGGCCGGTACGGAAACGAGTTCGGCGTAACTGCCATTGCGGGTCCTGCCCATACCACCCATGATCGCGGCAACCCTCTGGCCGGTTTTCAAGTTGCCTGAAGGGTCGTTTTCGATCTCACCAACACACTCGATGCCGCTGACAGTGGCAACATCGCCCCACAATCCCCGCCGCATATAGATCTCCGCACGGTTAATGCCAAATGCCTTCACTCGTACAAGCACCTCTCCTGTTGCCGGTATAGGGTCGGGAACGTCCGCGATCACAAGCTGATCCGTTCCGCCAAAAGCCTTTCTTATTATTGCCCTCATGTTCGCTCCTCACGTTGTTGGAGCTTAAAAGGGTAATCGCAGTAATTGTAGAAAAATAGTACATTGTTATTACTGTCATTGTACTAATAGTAAACAATTATGGATTTCACATTACAACAATTACTGGCCCTGGACGCGGTGATTACATGTGGTAGCTTTCAGGCTGGCGCGGACTTCCTGAATAAAACGCATCCCAGCGTGATCGCCGCGCTGAGAAAGCTGGAAAATGATCTGGGTTTTACCCTGTTCGACCGTAGTGGCTACCGGACCGTTCTGACTGAGCAAGGTAGTCTGTTTTACGCCCGTTCCAAACGATTACTCGGGGAACTGAATGCGCTGCAAGAGCATGCTACGTCGATCGGGAGAGGAGAGGCTGTCGAGCTAAATGTCGTCCTGGGAGACGTGACGCCGCTAGTGGAAACCTTGAGCATATTTCGCAGATTCGGCGAAGAGCATACCAATGTTCGTCTTAATCTGTTTTTCGAAAATCTTGCCGGTCCGAACCAGCGCCTACTGGCGGGCGAAGCCGACCTCATCGTACATCATATTGACAAAGCCGACCCTCGATACGAATACAGGGACGTGTGCCAAGTGCCCATCGTCCCGGTAGTGGCGCCCGGGTTCCTTCGATTCCCTGTTACCAAAGAGCTTCGCTACACCGATCTTAGAGACTACACTCAATGCATTATCCGCGACACCGCAAGTGACGATGCCAACAAAAGTTATTTTGTGCTGCCGGACTCCCCCCATTTTACCGTCGGCGACCAGTACACCAAGAAAGAGATCATCAAACAGGGTATGGGGTGGGGACACATGCCGCATTTCTTGATTGAGGAGGAACTAGGGAGCGGCCAGCTGGTTCAGATCGATGGCAAATATATACAGGGAGTTACCGTAGAAATTGTGGTTGCTCGACAAAGTAATCGGGAACATGGAAAAATGGCGGAATGTTTATGGCAGCTATTCGAATAGTCGGCAACATTGGACGGTGTAACAATGCCATAAACGCGGACCCCATGAAGCGCCGCTCCTTCGTCGCTCTGCTTTTCGTGTTCGGTTATGGCCGACGTTATATTTCAAAGAAGTTATGCACTACGAAAATGAAAATTACCGAATAAGTGATGATCGTGACGAGATTCAACTGGATATAGTTGAATCACTTTTAAGGTCATCGTATTGGGCTAGTGAAAGAAGCTTGGAAACCATCAAAGTATCCATAGAGAATAGTGTTTGCTTTTCACTCTTTTGCAATGGTACCCAAGTGGGTTTTGCACGGGTAGTAACCGATTTTGCTTCGGTTGCCTATATCGCTGATCTAATAATCCATCCAGATCACCGTTCTAGGGGCATAGGACAATGGATGTTCGGGGTGATAGTCGACGACCCACGTTGGTGTTCTAAGTTTCAGTTTCTAGCTACGGATGACGCTCATGGTTTATATGAAAAGTTTGGCTTTTCAGGTAGTAACAAGCTAATGAGTACAAAAATATAATAAGGCCAAGCACAATCGCCCGCAAAAAGAGCGGGCTGGCGGCATTAGATTTCTTTCGCCCTGCGCACATCAAAAACTCAGTCAAAGTGGAAAAACCATGAAAATTTCAAATCTGATCATCGTGATGCTTATCGGTATATTTACCGTAGATGCTTCTGCGAAAGAAGTTAAAATTGACGATAATCTGACTATCCATTATGAGCAGTCAGGAAGCGGCGACACGGCTATAATTTTCATCCCTGGCTGGATGATGTCGTCGGAAGTATTCGAGCATCAATTGGCTCATTTCAAAACATCGAGCAAGTATACAGCGTTGGCGTATGATCCTCGGGGGCAAGGAAAATCATCAAAGCCCATTGAAGGCCATACATACCAACAGCATGCTCGCGACCTTTCTCAATTCATCAACAAACTAGGTTTGAAGAACGTAATTTTAGCTGGATGGTCTTACGGGGTAACAGAGCAATTAGCTTATATTCATCAGTTCGGTACCGATAACGTTAAAGCCATAATAATGATCGATACCGGGCCAGACATCACAGGTGCAACACGCGACGAGTGGGTTTGGTACCTCAATGACGACTCAGATGGCTACTCACGATATTTCACCGTGGGGATTATTGAAGACCGCGATAACGTCATAACGGAATTTAGCAGATGGATGCTTGAGAAACCTTCGCCTGAGAACGTTGCCTGGGTAACAAAAGTTGCCAATCAAACGTCAAGTAGTGTCGCATCCATTACTAACGCCACAGGGTTCTATCTTGACTACAGTAAGGATCTTATATCCTTGGAAGGCCAAATCCCTCTGTTGTATGTCGTCCGAGATGAGATGAAGGCGGTAGCAGATGTATGGATACAGAAAAATACCCCTTCGGCTACTGCTGTTTATATGGGCAAACACATGATGTTCTGGGAAAGGCCAATCGAATTTAATAGGGTACTCGATGAGTTTCTCTCAAGTACTGAGGGTAAATAGATGCTACCAAGCAACCTGACAAAGCTGTCAAATTGACAGCTACTACGTAGCCGGAAATTACAGCGGCGCTATGGTACATAGGGGAAACTCGCGTGATAAGGAGGGCTGAAGCAAGGGATGCCGAAGGATTCTGCAATGTTATCCGCACATCAATTATTAAACTTTGTAAGCTCGACCACCATGGAAATAAAGAAGAACTGGAAGAGTGGCTGGAAAATAAAACTGTAGAAAATTGTAAGAAATGGATTCTAAATGAAGATTCGAATACATTCGTGGCTGAGAAAAATGGAAAAATAGTTGGTGTTTGCCATATCGGTCACAGTGGTCATTTATTTCTCTGCTATGTGCTACCTGATGTAAAAGGACTCGGTATTGGTGGAGAGTTGCTATCAGCGGCTGAGAGTAGTGTTACTCATTTAGGTATCAAGTCGCTCAGTCTAGAAAGTACCGTGACTGCCAAGGGATTTTATGAACATCGTGACTACGTCGCAAACGGAAAAACAAAGGATTGTCTAAAATATGTCAAGACAATTAAACCGTAACAAGACCAAGCAGAGAGACCCATTTTCCGTTCTGCCTTTGGCTCCACTACAAATGGTCGCTTGTTTGCGGCGTTATAGCGCTGGATCAGGCGGCCCCTGATATAGGTGCACAGCATTAGCTCTGCCAGGTTCGGTGATAAAATTATCTTCTGAATCTTCTAAATTTATCAACCCTTTATAGATAATCCTCAATCGCCCCTAAGGAGATAACAACTCTCCATCTGTTTCCACAGCATTTCTGCCTCCGGAGACAGGGTTTTCACGCACCGGTAAACACAGATTTTCAGTGGCACCTGCCATGCTTCACCAGCGCACTCTGCGAGGAACCCCTGTTTCAGATCTTCCCGTATGGAAAACGAAGGAACCCAGGCGATCCCCATCCCCTGCATAGCCATGACTTTGAGACTGTCTGCCATAGAGGATTCTGAAACCAACCGCAATTCCACTATACGCGGACGCCGCCGGAGTAATCCCGCGACAAGGCGACCAAGATAGATATCCTCAGGGTATCCCAGGTAAGGGAAGCTCGTCTGTTGCGGATCATCCAGGTTCAACAGTGGGGCCCCGTCATCACCGGCCCGACAGACCGGCAACAGTTGTTCGGTTCGGATAAACAGGCTGGTAAATTGGGGCGAGTCAGCCGGTGATCTTCAAAGGCCAGGAGAAAACGATAACGCAAGTGTATGTGAGACTGCAAAGTCCACGACACTGCCAGTGCCACTTCCCATAGCCTTCAAGTGGGAAATGCAGTCGTCCAACTGCACGATAAGGTTACGTGCGGTGACCTGGAAAAGCGGACCTTCACGGGTCAATTGCACCGGCGTACTTGCCCGATCAATCAGTTCACATCCGAGTGCGGCTTCCAAAGCCCGGATACGGCGACTGAAGGCGGGCTGGGTCAAATGACGCTCCTGTGCCGAGCGGGAAAAGCTCTGGGTTCGTGCCAGGGAAATAAAATCTTCCAGCCACTTGGTCTCAATATTCATGCCTTCATGCTCTTGGAGTGCACTCGCCAAAGAAAGGGATTTGTATTGGTTTTGAGTTATATCAGGCCCGTCTTGCCTATACCGGAATGGCCTTAGCCATGCCAATCCGACATATTCATCCTAGGTTACTGAAATATTTAGCGCCAGAAACATCCCATGCCGACTTTGCATAAGGGATACAAAATCGGCATTGGAGAAGGCTCCTGATTCTGCTCTAGGTTTCACGATATTACCTCCCTGGAGCAAGCAACAATGAGCAGTCACACTATCGGTATACTTGGAGGCATGGGGCCTCTGGCCACCGTCGATTTTATGCACAAGATCATATCCCTGACACCTGCGCAGCGGGATCAGGACCATTTGCCTCTGCTGGTCTATTCAGTACCGCAAATTCCAGACCGCACCGCCTGCCTGCTTGATAACCTTGAATCGCCCCTGAACCCCTTCAGAAGCGGGTGATGGAGGGGATCTATCGGGTCAAGTCAGGTCTGGTCCAGCAAGGAGGTGAGATTTTGGAGTATTGCATGCAACAGATGCGTATGACCGGTGTGAAGAAGGTGATTTTGGGCTGTACTGAGATACCACTGGCTCTGGATCACATAGATTCCGACACCCGATAATACGCCATGGATGCAACCGGGATGCTCGCCGCCGCCTGCGTCCAATGGCACCGGTCGCAAACCCACCATCAGGCTTTCGAATTCAGTGCCTGAATATCAGGCGCAAATTGCCCCGAAGAGAACCGGTATTGTCGTTCAAAGGAAGAACTTTGGTTTGCCAGGCAAGAGCTTAAGCTGGATGCTCAATCCTGGGCTCATTCGTCGTCAGCAGGGGACTTTTTCAACCGCTTGCTCAGTGCCGGTTGGGAGATTCCCAGCATGCGGGAAGCGATCGACTGATTCCCACGAGCTCTTTGCATCGCTTCTCTGATCAGCATGTCATTGGCCTCCTGCAAGGTGGGCAGTGGCTGGTCCGGGTTGAACAGCATGCGCGATTCACCCGCTCCCTGCGGCTCAGCACCTTCTGCCAGCGGACTATCCAATAACTTACGAAAATTCTCCATGGACAGGACGTGGGAGCGATGTCGGCTCATGGCTTCAAAAGCTAACGCCCTCAGTTCCCGGACATTTCCCGGGAACCTGTAGGCAGACAACAGGACAGGCAGTTCCCTGGGTAAAGTCGGCTTACTTTTGCCAAGTTCTGCGGCTGCCTCGTCCAAAAAGAGGTCCAACAGGAGTGGAATATCTCCCGGTCGTTTGCGCAACGGTGGAATTTCCACCTGATGGATACGGATACGGTAATAAAGGTCCTTGCGAAATTCTCCAGCCTGTTGTTTTTTTGCCAGATCCTGATGGGTCGCGAAGACCATTCGAGCCTGCAGGCGCTTGGGGCGGTCGCTGCCTAACGGATAGTATTCCCCCTCCTGCAATAATCGTAGCAACTTGATCTGGGAAGCCAGGCTCAAATCGCCGATTTCATCGAGGAATAGCGTTCCGTTTGCCGCCTGTTCGATATAACCGGCCCGGGTGGAATCGGCTCCGGTATAAGCCCCCCGGGTATGGCCGAACAGTGCATCAGCAAACATATTATCGTCCAGCCCGGCTGAATTCACACAGACCAAGGGGCCGCTACGGCGACTCACCTTATGCACTGCCTGGGCGATCAGCTCCTTACCGACACCACTTTCTCCGCAAATCAAGACTGGCTGGCGGCTTGCGCGAATCGACTCCAGGTACTGAAAAACAGAGCGCATGGCCTTGTCCTGGGTGATGATTCCATCAAAGGCTTCCGGCAGTTCCAGAGTGTCGTTTAACAACCTGTGACTGATTTCCTGGTTTTCCAGCTGCATTTCCTGGATGCGAATGGCCCGGCGAATTCCCTCGATGATCCGGTCTTCTTCCGTGGTTTTAACAAAGTAGTCGTGAGCGCCAATGCGCAGGCAATGGAGGGCGGTTTCCAACTGGTTGAGACCACTAATGACAATGACGGCAATTTCGGGGTGTTTTTCAACAATCTGGTGAAGCAGGTCGGTCCCGGAAAGATGGGGCATGGTCAGGTCCAGTAGAACCATGCCGATGGGTTCCCGGTCCAGCATTGCCATGACATCCCGACTGTCCTGGCAGGTATAGATATGGTTAATGCCCGCGTTTCGCTCCAGCACAATGGTGAAGCTCCGAAGGAAAGAGGGCTCATCGTCAACCAGTAAAATACCGAATACCGGATATCGGTTACCGCTCATGTTCGAGGTTCCTCTTGCCGTATTGGTAATTTCAGTGTCACTTTGGTTCCCTCACCCGGGTTTGAGCTAAATTCAAGGCTGCCCCCATGATCTTGCACAATGCTGGCAGAGACAGACAACCCCAGGCCTGTACCGCCCCTTTCCCGTTTGGTGGTGTAAAACGGATCGCAAAGACGAGACAGCTGTTCACCTTCAATGCCGACTCCCTGATCCTGTACCTTCAGTACCAGATTTCCTTTGGCTTGATTTAAAGAAGTCGTCACCCGAATGACCTTGTCACGGGACGGCAGCGAATGACAGGCATTGACGATCAGGTTGATAACCACCTGCTCAATTCTCTGTGCATTTCCTCTGAAGGGAGGAAGATTCTCCTCGTATACGACTTCAAAGTGATCAGTGGATTCATTGATGGTGTTGTTCACCAGACGGATAGCCGTGGCAACTATCCCGTTAAGGTCAACATCATCACTCATATCTGCCGGCTCCTGCCGGGCGAAGTCACGCAGATCATTCACAATTCTACGGATTCTCTGGGCACCTGCGAGCATGTCGTCAAGCAGAAGCGGAATCTCATGGCGCATGCGGCTGTATTCCAAACCGCCAACACTGAATTCACCATGCTCCTCGAAGTATTTTTCGAGGATGTCTTCGATATCCTGAAAGGTGTCTTTCATGATCGGCAGGTTCAGCAAAAGCAGGCTGCTGGGATTGTTGATCTCGTGAGCAACCCCGGACACCAGTACTCCCAGGGAGGTCATCTTGTCCGCCTGAATCAACTGTTGTTGTCGGACCTGGAGTTCCTGGCTACGGCGGGCAACTTCCCGGCTCAGCGACCGGTTCCAGATCACCGCTCCGCCCAGCACCAGCAGCATGATAGCGGACATGACAGCTGCTGCCAGGCCGATTTTCTTCCAGGGCGGCCCCTTGCTTTCCAGCGGTCCTAACCACTTGTCGTAGATTTCCTGGTAACGGCCGGTGTTTTTGAGGATAGCCAGGCCTTCGCTGAATTGCGCCAGTAATTGTTCGTTACCCCTTTTGACCCCATAGCCATAGCGCTGGGCTCCAAAGGGTTCTCCTACCGGCTTGATATTGGACAGCTCAAGCTCCTTACCGAGATACAACCCAGGAAGATTGGCCACCAGTGCATAGTCGTTCTTTCCTGCTGCAAGCAGTCTCAGGGCTTCTGCATGAGTATCTACCAGAATCAATTGGGCACCGACATGATTTTGTACCAGGTAGTCGTGCATGATGCCGCCTTTTTGCACGATAACCTCTTTTCCCCGAAGCCCTTCCAGCCCATCAACAGGAGGTTCGCCAACTCGGGCAAAAATGGATTGATTGATAATTGCATAGGGGGGAGAAAAGGCGAATTCCTTAGCTCTTTGCTCGGAATATACAATTCCTTGCAGTGCATCTACCTGACCCGCGTTAAGACGGCTGCGCATGTCATCCCAGGAGGCCAATTGGATCTCGACATCCATTCCCATAACATCCGCAATGGCTCTCGTCAGTTCCGTGTTAAAGCCATCAGGTTGTCCGTCTGAGTTTAGAAATTCATAAGGAGGGTAGTTCCAGTCTCCGCCAAGGATGATCGTTGTTCTTGCTTCAGACTCACTTGCCAGGACCTGGGCTGTCGCAAACAAGAGCAGCGTGCATATCAGAACACCATAAAAACGCCATGCAGGCTTCATAGAACAACCCTTTGGATTTATTGCCGTGTCGGAGTGGATATTAGCACTTAATGATCATCTACATATACGAAGAAGAGGGCCTTCTTAACATACCCCGGCTAGGTGCGAACTGCCATTTATACCGCCAATACAACGGAGGCTGTACATCGGTAATCTCGCAAGCTAGCGAAAGCCAAAGGCGGCTTTGCCAATGAGAACAGATTGCGGCTGAGGCGTTAGTATTATCCTGGCCGATGACGAGAGGAAATTGTTGGGCATTGCAGGCCCTCCGGGTTCGGGAAAGTCGACCTTTGCCCAGAGAGTTCAGACCTCTGTAGGTTCATCCGCAGTAGTCGTTCCAATGCTCGATCCAACATAGAGGAGCCCCCTGAGCGGTGGAGTCTGCCAGAATGATCTATAAATCAGGTTCGGTCTATAGTCTTATGATGACTACAGGCTGACGTCATACATAGCGCAAAGATCGAGAGGGTTACAGGGGCTACTATACCAATCCACTTGAAGTGCTCTTCCCGTTTGTCTGTTCTGCTAATGGAAAGATTAAAGTGTTTTTTTTCTGTCTTCGTGAGGTCATAGGCTCGCGCCAGGGAGAGATCGCAATTCGATAGTCATAGCCCGCCTGTATTACAATCGCTTCCACGATCTCTGTGCAGGCCCCTACAATCTGACCATTCTCGGTAAAGTTGTAGGGGGGGGATTTTTCGGTGCTAATTTTCAGCGCATCTACTTGGATGGTCTGCCCTAATAAACAGAGGACTACGATCGACAGTAAAAGCCGCCTCTTCATAACCTACCCTCACAGAAATACGTTTCGAGACTTCAGCCTGCCATTTAGCATCACTGGCTCTAACTTAGGGTTATTTTGTTACCATAATTTCTTCAATAATTCCCGTATCGCGCATTTGATTGAGTTCAAGGTTTAGTTTGGCAACCACTTCGTCCGGAAAAGACTTATTCAAAGCTAAGTATAGATCTACGTCCTTAAGGGTATATACAAGCTCGATTAACTCTGAATACCCTTTCGCCTTTGCCCGGTACATACCGACTAAATTGCCACTGGCCCAGAGGTCGATCATACCTTCTACGAGCCGTCGGGGATTAGTCTCGTCACTTTCAAGCTCGGAAACAGGCAGCCCAAGGTTTTTCAGGTAACTGGAGGTAGCGCTTTGTCTATAGCCGCCAATTTTGTATGCCTTTAGATCTTCCTCCGACTTAATCTTTATATGGCGATCCTTGAGCGCGAAAACTGTCCAAGTATTAGTTGCAATGGGTCCGACCCACTTAAACAGGTGCTCGCGCTCTTCGGTCCGCGTCGTAGAAAAAATTTCTTCATTACTATTTCTTAAAACTCGATTGTAGGCGTAACCGTTAACCGTACCGATCTTCTTATCCGTCAGGTCCTGCAATGTATCGTAGGTGATGTTTCTGCCATAACGAGGACACTTTTAGAGATAAACAGTACAGACAGTGCTATCAGAATTATTTTGCGCATATCATTAACCTATAACCGTTTTGGAAAAGGACCGTGGGTTATCAACCAATGTGTTGGCTTTAAAAAATCTGTTGGCTTTAAAAAGGGAGTGTGCCCGGGACTCCATGACACACTCCAAGTCCACCTTTCATCGCAGGCAGAAGACTCACTCCTTCCTGCATGGTTTCGGGGGAAATGCCATTTCGGTCAGAGTCAGTCCGCCAGGATTCCAACCGAAGGTGATTCAGTGGCAACCGGCACCTCACTGTTATAGATGGAGGTATCCAGTTCGTTTTCACTTTTCGCGACCAGTACCGAGACCATAAGATCCCCGCAGACGTTGACACTGGTGCGAGCCATATCCAGAATCCGGTCGATGCCCGCAACAATTGCCAACCCTTCCATAGGCAGGCCAACGCTATTGAGTACCAATGACAGCATGATCAGACCCGCACCGGGAATACCGGCGGTGCCGATCGAAGCCAGGGTGGAAGTCAGAATGATGGTTATATAATTACCGAAGGTAAGATCCACTCCGAACGCCTGGGCGATAAACAGTGCGCAGACACCCTGATAAAGAGCAGTTCCATCCATATTGATGGTAGCCCCCAGAGGTAAAACGAAGCTGGAAATACCTTTGGATACTCCCATTTCGTCACGGGAGGCCTTGATGGTTGCCGGCAGGGTGCCGGAACTGCTGGTAGTGGTGAAGGCAATAGATGCCGGATTAACCAGACCCTTGAAGTAACGCATAGGGTTCAACCTTCCCAGAACGGTCAGGATGCCGCTATAAACCACCATTACCTGGATCAGACAGCCGAGAAAGACAACAGCAATAACTTTGATCAACGGCAGTAGAACATCCACGCCATACTTGCCTGCCACCCAGGCCATTAATCCGAATACACCAAAGGGTGCCAACCCCATCACCATAGCGGTGAGCTTGTACATCCCTTCGGCCAGGCCTTCAAAAATACGGATCACAGGTTTGGCGGGTTCGCCGCTTAGTGTTAACGCGATACCGAAACAGATGGCAAACACAATGATCTGCAGAATATTGCCGGAAGCCAAAGCTTCAATGGGATTCTTGGGGATCAGGTTAAGCAGCGTCGTTAGCAGGGTGGGTGCTTCTTTGGCAACCGGAGCGTTGCCTGCAGCCACCATACTGATGCCGTCACCGGGCGAAAATATCGCACCCAACCCCAAGCCGATGGCAATGGCGACCGCTGTGGTAACCAGGTATAAAACCAGGGTTTTTAAACCGATCCGCCCCATTTTTCGGGTGTCTTTCATTGATGTGACACCGACCACCAGAGAACAGAAAATTAGAGGAACGATCAACATTTTGATCGCATTAATAAAGAAGGTACCGATTGGTTTTAACAGTTCCGCATCCGGTCCCATAATCACGCCGACTATGACACCCAGGATCATACCGATCAGTATTTTCTTCCATAATGCCATGCCACGCCAAATGCCGGCCGGGCTGGTTGTTGTTGAATGTTGCATAGAAACCACCTTTCGCTATTGTTTTAGGGTCTGTTCACACCCCGTAAGACACGGGATAGCTGAATGACCTCACCGCGGGCTGCGGCGGGGTCGAATCATATTCTCCGGTTTCAGAATTTCATCGAGTTCTTCCTGGGCTATCAGCCCCTCTTCCAGAATCAGTTCCAGCACGCTCCTACCGCTGGCCAGTGCGTTTTTGGCGATACGGGAAGCATCCTCGTAACCGAGGTAAGGACTGACCGCCGTGATAATGCCGATACTCTGGTCGACCATTTCCTTGCAACGCTCAACGTTAGCGGTAATGCCCAGCACACAGCGGGTTCTGAACATCTCCATGGCTTTGGTCAACAGGCGGATAGAACCGTGGATGTTGTAGGCAATCAGCGGCTCCATGGCATTTAACTGTAACTGGCCTGCTTCGGCGGCCATGGTCACCGCCAGATCATTGCCAATCACCTGATAGGCGACCTGGTTTACCGCTTCGGGAATCACCGGATTGATCTTGCCCGGCATGATAGAGCTGCCCGGTTGTTGGGGAGGCAGGTTGATTTCATTGAGGCCGCATCTGGGGCCCATGCTCAACATGCGGAGGTCGTTGGCGATTTTGGAGAGCTTGACCGCCAGACGTTTGAGCATGCTGGAAAACATGATAAACGCCCCCATGTCGGAGCTGGCCTCGACCAGGTCCTGGGCTGGAATGAAATCAAGGCCGGTCAGGACAGAGAGGTAGGCGATAGCACTGCTGGAGTATTCCGGATCGGTATTGATCCCGGTGCCGATGGCTGTCCCGCCGAGGTTAATTTCTCTTAACAGATCTGCTAAACCGCCAATGCGTTGAATATCCTCTGCCAATGTCGTTGCAAAGGATTGAAATTCCTGTCCTAACGTCATAGGAACCGCATCCTGAAGCTGGGTCCGTCCCATTTTGATCACGTCCGAAAACTCCAGGGCCTTGGTCTCAAAGGCATCACACAAAGCTTTCAGTGTCGTTACCAGCTCGTTGTGCTTGAGCAGGATGGATAGCCGTATCGCAGTGGGGTAAACATCGTTTGTCGACTGCGACATGTTGATGTCGTTATTGGGATGAAGGAATTGATACTGCCCCTTGGAATGCCCCATCAGCTCTAAACCTATATTGGCAATCACCTCATTAGCATTCATGTTGCTGGAAGTACCCGCGCCACCCTGGATCATGTCCACCACAAACTGGTCGTGATGTTTGCCTTCCAGAATTTGCTTCACCACCGCTTCGATGACGGATTCCTTGTCTTCGGATATTCCCCCCAACTGGTGATTAGCCTTGGCGCAGGCCAGCTTAACCAGGGCGAAAGCATTGACCAGCTCGGGGAAATGGCTCAGAGGCACTCCGGTAAGATCAAAGTTATCCAGCGCCCGCTGGGTCTGGAGGCCATAGTAGGCAGTGAATGGAACGGATGCTTCTCCGAGGAGGTCCCGTTCCAGTCTCACACTCTCTTTCTGATCAATCAGGGGGGTATTTCCCATAGCTACACCTTCAGTTATACGACAGCTTATTAACTGGTTGACGTTGTCTAGCGCCAGCGCGGATGTCCTGACATTTCGTTTATTAGCCAACTGATCTCAGAGGGGTAAAAACACCACTCTTCGGAGCAAATGACCGGCTCTAAATTTTATTGAATAGCTGTTGTCAGGCCGCTCTTAGGGAACTGTAAGGGCAAAAACGGGGCCAACAATTCAATATCATCGCAACTAGTTGAATTGTATGAGTATTTTATGTGAGTAAGATTCCATGACTGGAACTTGGCGAACTATAACTAAATAAAACATTTAGTCATAAATAAAGAGTAAATCAATATAAAACAATATGTTACGGAAGATATAACTAAAGTTATGGTTATGCATTTGGTTATAGGGGTTTAAGGCGGTATCTATATGCTGTCTTTTTAGTCAATACCGAGTAGTGGAAGGCCGCTGCCATACATGAGCTGAACAGTCAGCCGGTGCAGAGCTGGGATAAGGGGCGGATCGGGCGATGAAGAAAATGTTAATACCTGATCGAGTATGAGAGACAAACACGGAAACGAGGTCAAAATCGGGGACACCGTGAGGGTTCTTGAAATACATGAATTTACTAATTCACCTAACCAATTAAGCGCCTGCGGCTAAGCTTTCTGACATTTTGTTTGGCATGGAACGTTTGTAAACAGTAGCCAATCTGGCCAAATGGAATGTTAGAAAGTCTGTCTTTAAAAACTTAGTGTTCTTCAAGCTTGAGATTTCTATTATGTGTTGGTTCCGGTGCATCTGGGGAATACTGTATATCCAAAGACTCATCTTTTTGATTCAGATATACATGAGTAATCGTCTGATCAGATTCCAATGAATCCCCAAATATCGGATCTACATTACTTTTAGAGCAGTTATCAAAGCCAGGCTTCTGGTCATAAAGCTCAAGAATTTCTGTCTTATCACTCCAACCGGAGATCCTTAAAACCAGATAAAAAGTTTTATTATCGGTTTTCAAATGATCAATAATTGAAACATCGTCAACGGTAATAGCGCACGAATTTGAACTGTCACGCTGTTCCGAACAAGCGCAGGCAATGAGGGTAAAAACACTCAGAACGCCTACTTTAAATAAAAGTGACCCTCCGTCTTATGCAGTCTTTGGTCATCCTGCGCTGCCTCTAATACTCCACTAGACTTCATCTTTCCTTCGGTGCGATACAAGCGGAACTGATCAACAACCCTGACGTCACTATTCGTGTTGCTCAAGTTCTATGTGGATCTGACCCCGATAGCTAGATATTAACGCTGAGAGTCGCGGCGTTGGCCGGTGAGCTGGATGATGAAGCAGGGATTAGACAGCAAGATTCCACGCATCAATGACAGACTTGTAGATTTTTACCTGAAATCAGCATTAATCTATGCCCGTAGTTCATAGGTGATTACCCTCGCAAGAATGGCAACTGGGGAATTGTTAAATTCGAAACAAAATCTTATCAAAATGGAGAAGCGATGAAAGTTTCAGGGACCTTTGATGTCAATCTAAAACCGTTAGATACTCATGCCACAGGAAAGCAAGGTGTAAAATTTGGCAGGATGGCGATCGATAAAACATTTCATGGTGAGCTGAGAGCCACCAGTCAGGGCGAAATGTTAAGTGCCATGACACCTGTCCAAGGCTCTGCAGGCTATGTTGCCATTGAGCAGGTCATTGGCAAACTCTGTGGCAAGCATGGGAGTTTTGTTCTGCAGCATTTTGGCACAATGCACAAAGGTGAAGACCGCCTGGTGCTGGAAGTTGTACCGGGCTCAGCGACAGACGACCTTTCCGGGTTGGCTGGAAGTATGGAAATCAACATCGATAATGGGCAACATTTCTATGAATTTAATTTCGAACTGCCTTCGTCTTAACCAGTCCCCATCCATAAACGGCAGAGAGGCCGTTTATGGATGGGGACACAAGCGCAGCTTAATGTGCTGGCTGATACGAAACCTCTATCCTGGAGAGCTTTAAAAATTATGAATTTGTTCAGTATTTATGTGGGTCTGTCCGTGCTTCTCATCACCGTTCTGGCGATGAATATCTCCAGATTGAGGATGAAGGAGAAAATAGGCACGGGTGACGGCGGCAACAAGTCGCTGGGCAAAGCGATTCGAGCGCATATGAATTCCATTGAGCATATACTGCCGTATTCCCTGGTCATGTACGTGCTCACTTGGCAGGAACTGCCGTTTGTATTCCTGTCGATTATGGGGTTCGGTTTTTTGCTGACCAGAGTGCTGAATAGTTTCAGCATGCTAGGCTCCAGATTCAGGTTGCGACAAATAACCGCAGGTTTTACTTACCTCTTTGAGGTTGTAGGCTGCCTGACAGTTTTAGTGGCTGCATTGGTCGCTCAATAACTAGCCGGCCCTTTCTCAGGTCTAAGAGATCTCCATTTCATGCCGGTCCGTTTGCGCCAAACGTCCACCAGTTCCAGGTTATGGGTGGGGTTGGCATAGAACACGGTGAACTGGTCCAGTTTGATGTTGTCCTTGCTTACGACCCTTAGGGCTTCCTTCAACAGGGCGTGGCCGCTTTCATGAACCGTGAGGTTCACTTCCATATTCTTTGCGGAAGTGACCCTCAACACTTCCGCCAGTTTTTTGGAGGCCTGGGTACCGCTGAAGCCGGAGGTGTCCCGGAAGGCTTGCCAGTCGCCTTGCCGGGTTTATTCGTTGTCCCGAAAACGAAGGTGAGAAGCCAGTACCCGTTGACGGACTTCTTCCACCTTCCGACGTTGGCTTTCTTCTTCTTCTTGAATCTCTGGCTTCAACTCTTGATATGGCTTTTCATAGTTGTAACGGGCGCTAACCTGCTTTGCCAGTTCATACTCATCAAGCTCAGGAAACTCTTCAAACTCATAAGGCGGCAGATGCTCGGAAAGCGTCTCATCCGGGTATTGCGACAACACCGCGTCTTTTTGTTGCTGAGCGTCTTCGGACAGTTTGATGGCGAAGCTGGACATCACTTTTTCGATCAGCTCTTGATAGGTCTCGTGCAGGCGGCTGTTTTTGATGCGGATGATTTCTTTGAAGTAAACACTTAATAAATGTTCATCAGTGATCGGCGTATGCCACACGGAGCCAACAACCTCTTCGGCGTTGTGAAAGCCAGGGTTACCAATAAGACCGTAGTTTACCCAAGTGGCATTGTCATTATTGCGGATCGTCCAGTTTAGTCGGCTTTTCCCTGAAACTTGGGGAGAATAGGATGAGGCAAAAATATAGCGTTCAATTGCACACTCCAAGTGTTTGGGTCTGAATAAACTGGCAAACTCCGGCATTTTTGAAACGCTGATCTGGAGTTTCATGTCACCAATGACCCTGCCCAGAAATCCGGAAAAAACCCAATCCCTGAAAACCAGCCCGGAGGCTACCGGTTCATGTTTGTTTTCTTCGTTAAAGCGTCCGAAATATTGATCGCCCCATATATTAAGCGTATCCGATGTAGTTTCATCCCTTTCTATAAGTTCATGGTTTTGCGCCAGAGCCATGAACCTTATATTGGTGCCAGATAAGTTCAGCGTATGATCCTCCCAGTGGCGAGGGCCGCTGGGATGTTTGCGTGAAGCCAGTCTCCACATGGGAATTACCCTTTTATCATCATTTTATGTACAGAGTTCCAAACCAGTTTGGTGCCATGTTGCACTGCCTGGCCGGGACCTTCAATCACTTCCTGGTTGCCCGACCGGCCTCCGCCAAAAATGTAGGGGGCGACGGCAAAGACCCAACCGGCCGTCAGACCGGCGGCACTGGCGATAGCGCCGAGGCCTGCCGCACTGGTAATGGAACCGACGCTGTTGTACACCGTTGCCACAGCATTGCCGCTGTCCGCCTGGCAGGCCACCACGGGAAAGCTGATGGCGTTGCCGGTCAACATAAACTGGTGGGGGCTGCAGGTATTGAGCAGGGGTGGTTTCGCCGCCAGTTTCATGCCGGTCCGCTTGCGCCAGACGTCCACCAGTTCCAGGTTGTGGGTGGGGTTGGCATAGAACACGGTGAACTGGTCCAGTTTGATGTTGTCCTTGCACACAACCCTTAGGGCTTCCTTCAACAGGGCGTGGCCGCTTTCATGAACCGTGAGGTTCACTTCCATATTCTTTGCGGCAGTGAGACTCAACACTTCTGCCAGCTTTTTGGAGGCTTGGGTACCGCTGATGCCGGAGCTGTCCCGTAGAGCCTGCCAGTCGCCATGCACAAAGCCCTGGCTGGGGTTAAAGAACAGAGTATAAGTGCCATTCAGTGCACCTTCACCAAAGCCATGACGGATAAAATTGGGCATGAAGTTTGCCGCGTCACCAATATCCCTACAATGTCCGTTAATTGCCAGGTTTTTGGTGTTAATCTGACTAAGGGATTTTGCCGTTTCATCTTCTCCTACGGCCCACTCATTTTTTTTACCTTCCTTCAGCTTGGCTTTATAAACCCCCGCCGCCACGGTCCGTTTATTCTTCTCAATCTTATAGTCCGTCTGGATACGAAGCTCTTCGATATAGACCGAACCCCGCCAGTGAACATAGACTAACTGCCCGCCTTCCAAAGACAGCATCCTTGAAAACGGTGCGCTTCGGTTGTAGTGGCTGTTCAAGAGGCCGCTATTTTTCAGGCTGAAAATCTGTTTGCTGACGTAAGAGCAGTTGAAGTCTTTGTCCCTGTTTTCATTGATCTTTTCGTAGGTAGTTACTTCCGTCTTTTTGACAAAAATCTTCACGCCGGTGGACCGGTTCGACGGGTCCACCAGTTCAACGAAGTTCGCCTCGGTGTAATACGCTTCCGGGTTGGAGTTCCCTCTTATCGCCATTGGATATCTCCCTGAATTTATGGCTGATGGTGTACAACGAGCGATGCCACTTCTCCGGGAAGAAATGACATCGGGGTATTGTGAGTCTTGAAAAAAGAGGTTACAGCTTCTTGCCGGTTTCCAGATCGTAGCCCACGCGCTCGGGAGAACCGCCTTTGTTGGCGCGGTCGGCGGCGGTGTAGCTCATGGTGACTTTGGCATAACTCAGGGAGAGGGTTTCGGAGGGAGCTTTGTCGGCACCGGCGCTGATGTTGTAGTTGCTGATCATCACATCTTCCAGCTCATAGGTGACGTATTTCTCAATCTTGTCAGCATGGGTTTTGACGATATCGATGATCACTTTGACACCGGCATCGCCGGTCAGGGATTCCTTGAACAGGCCGGAAGAGGCGGAATCCATGAGTTTGCTGATGGACACAGAGCTTAAGTCAGGACGAGTCGCTTCCCGGTTGGACATATGTCCCGCTTCCATTGATATGTCGCGGCTGGCTCTGAATTCAAACTTATCCAGACGAATCCAGTCTTTGTAGCCTTCGGCGGTGACGTTGCCTTTCACGGTCAATTGGTTGTAATTCATGTAGATTGCCATGGTTAATCAAACTCCTTGAATAATGGCGAATAATCGAGGTGGCGAGTGCCTTACAGAGTGGCAGGCCGTCCTTGGAATGACGGAGGGGACTCTAAGAGTCCTTATGAATCATTACAATAGAGAATATGACCTACAGCATTCGTTTAGGGATTTGTAAAATCTGGATTCAATGATAACCGAATGCCCCCCCCTGGCGCGGGGTCTGCTATGCCGACATGATGAGATTGAGTGGCATTGCATCGAAGATTGGCAGAAAAGAGTGTGTACGGAAGACTTGACGTAATGATAAGTTCGTCACAAATTTATGCAGGCAGGAAGTCCTTGAAAAATTTCTGTTTATGGATGGGCACTAACTGTTTTTCTTTCTTGTATCACGCTAGTGTCTGCCTGCAAACGGGGATTCCTGGCCGGGTGCCGGCTGGCTCTGTACGACCTGAGTTTGGTTGATAGTGAGGTGACGAATGGCCTATGACGAAGGTTTAGCTCATCGGACACGGGAATGCTTTAACAACAGGGATGATGTTGAAGAAAAGAAAATGTTCGGTGGACTGTGTTTTATGGTACGCCAGCATATGTGCTGCGGTATTGTAGGCGATACCCTGATGGGCAGGGTGGGGCCGGAGAATTATGACGCCTGTCTGGCAAAGCCTTATGTGAGTGAAATGGATTTTACCGGCAAGGCAATGAAAGGCATGATCTACGTTTCACCAGAGGGTATCTCTGAAGACGACCAACTGGACTATTGGGTTAACCTGTGTGCGAGCTTCGTTGAAAGCTTACCTCCGAAGAAACCCAAAAAGCCCAAAATACCAAAGGCACCCAAGAAAAGCTGAATGTAATTGATAGCCAGAATGAATTAAGTCACCTCAATCGCGACGGGCGTGCCGTTAAATGCAGCGTTGCCACTGAGTGAGTCGACCCGTTTGCTATCTGTCAGTGAATTGATGCTGACGCCCGGTTGGGTTGCAGCCACATTCATTTGGGTGTTCTTCTGATTGTGACCCCAACCCTGAGGGATACTGACCACACCTTGCAGGATGTCATCATTCACATCCACTTCAAGTTCAATGCGTCCGGTGGGTGAACGGACACCCACGATCTGGCCTTTGGTAACGCCCAGCTGTTCCGCATCCACTGAGTTGATTTGTAATGTGCAGGGATTCTTTCCCTTCACCAGGCGTTGTGAGTTCTGTGTCCAGGTGTTGTGGCTCCGGGCCAGTCGCCGGCCAATCATTTCGAAAGGGTAGTCTAGACGCCGTTGTGCGTCGGCACCGGCATAATCTCTCAGGCGCTGCAGGTCATCCAGATAAATTCCTGGGGCCAATTGAATGCGGGCATCCGCAGTTCGAATGCGTTCTTTCAGGCAGGGCACAAGTGGTCCGAGATCAATGCCATGGGGGTTATCGAGCAGTTTCTGCAGGCTCATCTCCTGTTCCTGGTAAGGGCCGGACTTGAGACCCATGTCCAGAATCATTTCCGGCGTTGTGCCGTCATCGGGTACGCCGCTTAAGTGGCTCGACAGGGTTTTCAGAATCTGCCAGTCAGGTTTTTGGTTGCCGGTTTTCTCGAATAACGGGGGCGAGAATTTTACCGTATTCCGGACCGCAAAGCTGTTGAAGAAAACATCGAAGTGGGGTACTTCCAGACCATGTGTCGCGGGCAGAATGATGTTGGCGTACTTAGTGGTTTCATTGAGATAGATGTCGATTGAAACCATGTAATCCAACTGGGCGAAGGCTTTGCTCAGGCTATCGCCGCCGGGAGCAGACAACACCGGGTTGCCGGCGATGGTAAACATCGCCCGAATCTGGCCTTCGCCCTCCGTCAGAATTTCTTCTGCCAGGGCTGCCACCGGGAACTCGGCATTGTTAAAGGGCAATTGGCTAACCCGTGACCGATAGCGGCCATAAGAGTTGGGTTTACCTCGCGGAGTGTTACGCAACAGATCCAGTGCCGGTAAGGGGAACATGGCACCGCCTTCCCGGTCAAAGTTACCGGTGACGATATTCAACACGTTGGTCAACCACAGGCACAGGCCGCCAAAAGATTGAGTGGAAGCACCCATACGGCTGTAGCAGACAGCAGAAGGCGCTCCGGCCATCTCCCGCGCCAGTTGCCTGATTTTCTCAGCGCTGATTCCCACGACATCTGCAACATCTTCCGGAGTGAACATTGCTGCGGCCTGTTTGACGTCTTCGAATCCATCGATGATGTCCTGCAGGTGACCTAGTCGCGCCAGATTCTCGCTAAGAATCGTGTGAATCATCGCCAGTAAAAATAAGGCATCCTTTTCCGGACGGATAAATATATGCTCACTGGCGATTCTGGCTGTTTCGGTTCTTCTGGGGTCTATCACCACCACTTTACCGCCACGGTTTTTAATATCCTTGATGCGGCCGGGAACACCGGCGGCGGTCATCATGCTGCCATTGGACACGACAGGGTTGCCGCCGATAATTACCATGTAGTCAGTGCGATCGATGTCTGGAACTGGAATCAGCATGCCGGCTCCCAACATATAGTTGGATGCGACGTGGTGTGGAAGCTGGTCAGCCGAAGCAGAGCTGAATCGATTCCGGCTTCCAAGAGCTTTGAAGAAGTGAGGCAGGAAAAGCGCATTGCCGAAGTTGTGGGCGTTGGGGTTGCCCAGGTATACACCGACCGCATCTTTCCCCTGAGTGTTCTGAATATGCTGTATATTGGCAGTGATGTCGGTAAAGGCCTCATCCCAGCTGATTTCCTCCCAACCGGTTTCCGTACGCCTGATCGGAGTGCGAAGACGATCAGCGTCCTGATAAAAATCCTGAAGGGCAACGGCTTTGGGGCAAATGTGGCCCCGGCTGAAAGGATCTTCCTGGTCCGGCTTGATCGAAAGAATTTCTTCGTCCTGATATTTGATTTCAAGGCCGCACATGGCCTCACAGATATTGCAGGTACGGTAGTGGGTTTTGATATCACTCATGCCGGTATGCTCAGACTATTCACATTGTATAGAGGCGTCATTGTGTCGATAAGACATGCCGCCGGATTATTTTATGTTCAGTCTGGCATCTGAAGCGAAGGAGTTTAATTGTCGCGAATGACATATAGTGGGCTGAATCAGCCATCGTTTTTTAGCTACTTAGGCTACTATCTTTCAATCCCTACAATACTATCTTCCAATACCTACCATACTATCTTCCAATACCTACCATACTATCCTCCAATACCTACCATACTATCCTCCAATATCTACAATACTGTATCCCACTATTTTTCCGAAACTCCGCACCGCCATGAATCCCAACGCGGACTGGTACGAAGCCTAGCCAGTATCATAAGGAAGGAAGAAATTAAGTGAAGGCATCTGTTCCCATAATCTTTGGTTCCAGCGTTTTGATTTGTCTTGCCGCCATAGGAATCGCCGGCCATAAAAGTTGAACTTTAGATGCCTGAGGAGCAGGGGAATGCCTTGTCTTTGGGCTTGATATGGGCCGCGTTTAAGGCCTTGTTTTGAGGTTTTTGGCAGGTTTGAATTTTTTCCTGATTTCCCAAAAAGGCCAGCCACCCTAACCTTATCTATACTCAGAAAGACAACTATCAATAACAGGGTAACGAGCGCATGTGCCAGTTCCCTATACGGATTCCGTGGAGAATCTGTTATTCCCTTATTCTTTTTCTGTTTTTGCACGTCATAGGGCTACCTGTACGGCCTGTTGCAGAATGACTTGGTGACTATTCGCTTTAAAGAAATACCTCCGGGTGAAAAACGCTATATCTTCTGTAGTCAGCGTGTGGAAGATGAAATTATTGACCGTATAAATGCAGTGATTCTTGAAAACAGATGAAATCCTAGCAGCTGGAGACAATATGCCGGAGAAAAAATACAGCATTAGAGCCATGCACAGGCTGGAAGTGGATATCGCCATTGAATGGGCAGCTAAAGAGGGCTGGAACCCAGGGTTCAATGATGCTGAATGTTATATTTCGGCCGACCCCCAGGGTTTTTTGATTGGTCTGCTTGAGGATGAACCCGTTGCCTGTATCTCGGTGGTCAAATACACCGACTCCTTTGGTTTTTTGGGCTTTTATATAGTGAAGCCGGAATACCGTGGGAAGGGTTATGGCATGAAAATCTGGAATGCCGGTATCAGCCGCCTGCAGGGCTGTAATATTGGATTGGATGGAGTAGTGGATCAGCAGAATAACTATAAAAAAAGCGGGTTCAAGCTGGCTTATCGCAACATCCGTTACCAAGGCTTTGGTGGGGGACAAGGACCGAGTGATCCAGGCGTTATTGGTCTGGATTCGTTAGATTTCTCTTTGGTCGAGGCCTATGACAAACCATGCTTTCCCGCACCACGTTCTCAGTTTTTACAGGCTTGGATCAAGCAGCCCTGCTCAAGGTCTCTGGGCATTATGCAGGACGGGAAACTTGCCGGGTACGGCGTTATCCGACAATGTCGCGAGGGATACAAAATCGGACCTTTGCTGGCAAATACCACCACTCAGGCTGAATCCCTTTTTCTGGCCCTGAAAACCTGGGCAGGGCCCTCTGCAACAGTCTTTCTGGACGTCCCGGAAATCAACCCCTATGCCGTGGCCTTGGCAGAACGACATGGAATGCAGGTCTCGTTCGAAACCGCGAGAATGTATACGGGGAAAGCACCGGATATACCGCTGGGCTGCATCTACGGTGTGACTTCATTTGAGGTGGGATGATGAGTAAAGGCTGGCCGCTGATCCGTCGACCTTTGACATCGCCATAGATGGCTCTGTTATATACTCCAACGGATATGGTGTTTTCAGGCTGGATGGTGGAAGTCCGAACCTATATCCTTGAAGACGAACTGATCGGCGATCTGATTGCTCCCTGAGGTCGAACGGACTATCAAGTATCAGGATAATCTGGGGCAAATAACTGATTTTCTGCCGGGTGGCAATGAATCTTAAGGGATATGATATCGTGCAAAGAACAATCATTCTGTTACTTCTGTTAATTTCCTTTTCGGTTTTGGCAGATCCAAGGTTAAGGCCAGCCGACTGGGCTGTGCCTGTTATCGGCTCTTCATTGGACAATCTATACAAAGTCGGAGATGGACTATATCGGTCTGAACAACCAAACGATGCCGCCTTTAGAGAGGTATCAAAGTTTGGTGTCGGTGAGGTGCTTAACCTGAGGGAATACCATTCAGACGATGATGAGGCTGAAGGTGCAGGCCTGATCCTGCACCGGATAAAAATTGATACTGGTGCCATTTCACAGGATCAACTGTTCGAAGCGCTGGCAATTGTCATTAACCGAAAATCTCCGATGCTGGTACATTGCTGGCATGGCTCTGACAGGACAGGTGCGGTAATTGCCGCCTACAGGGTTGTTGTGGAAAACTGGACAAAAGAAAAAGCGATTGATGAGCTGGTGGCCGGAGGATATGGATATCACGATAGTATCTATCCGAATATTGTGACTCTAATCCAAGAGCTAGATGTCGAAAAAATGCGACAGGAACTCGGTCTTAATACTTAATATAGATTTCAGGAAGGAGGAGACAACGTTGAACTATAAGGGTAGCTGCCATTGTGTCGACATAACTTTTGCAGCAGATGTGGTTGTGCTCCTCTAGGTTGTGTTTGGTTCTGCTTATGGAGCCCTGTCTTTGGACTGCGCTCCACTTACGATCCTAGCCTGCATTTTTTGTGTGGTTGCGGCTTTATCTTCATTGAATTCCTGTAAAAACCATCTAGGGGCACTGGTCAGCGAGTCGTACTTGCCGCTCCAGGCTACTATTTCCAGCATCACCGGCAGTAAATCCTTGCCCATCTGAGTCAGGCTATAAATAATTTTAGCGCCATTGTTGGGATCTTTGGATTTCTGTATGACGCCTTTTTCTTCAAGCCGTTGCAGCCTGTTCGCCAGAATATTAGTGGATATCTTTTCTTCGGAAGTCAAAAAATCCCCATAGTGACATTTACCTTTAAACATCAGGTCGCGAATCACCAGGAGAGTCCACTTATCGCCAAATGTTTCCACGGCAAAGTTGACGGGGCAGTTTGATCTATAATCTTTAGAGTTAAATTCCATGCGGCCATTATCGATAAATCAACTTGTATAATGCAAGTTGATTCTGGTAGCATAAATTCACTTGTATTATGCAAGTGCTTACAATTATAGACCAATCAGTCAACCAATCGACATCAATCTATTGAGGATGAATAAAGATGCTACTTGCCGCAAATATCGTAATTGCTTTGGTGGCAGCCCTGCACCTGTATTTTCTGGTGCTGGAAATGTTCATGTGGGATAAACCCCTGGGCTTGAAGGCCTTCGGTCAATCACTGGAAAAGGCGCAAATCACCAAGGTACTGGCAGCTAATCAGGGGCTATACAACGGTTTTCTTGCTGCTGGGTTGGTATGGGGGCTGCTGCAGGGAGTAGCGGGTACCGATGTGAAAATCTTTTTCCTCGGATGTGTGATCGTGGCTGGCGTTTATGGCGCGCTCACAGCCAGTCGCAAGATACTCTTTATCCAGGCGGTGCCTGCAGCAATCGCTTTGCTGTTACTATTGCTGTCCTGAGTCGGCCCATGCTTTCACGAACACAGAAGTGCTCATTAGTCTTCATCCATAAACGGCCACTCGAATATCTGATCAGACTATCGGGTGACAGTTATGATAAAGACTTCCATGCACGTGTTGGCTGTGCCTGATCTTACTGCCTCAGCAGCTTACTACCGTGATGTTTTTGGGTTTGAGATCCGTGAAATTGGAGATCCCGGCTGGCGAATGTTCGTCCGCTACGGCTGCCGCATTATGGCGGGTCATTGTCCTGATGCCATTGCGCCAGTCGAGCTGGGTGACCACTCCTACTTCGCCTATTTAATTGTCGACGATGTGGATGTCTATTATCACGAAGTGGTCGCCAGACAGGCTGAGCTGGTCAAACCGCTGCGGAGCGAGCCATGGGGAATGCGGGAATTCGGTGTTCGTACCCTGGACGGGCATCGCATTATGCTGGGGCAGTCACTGGAAGATTGAGCTCGGTTAATTAACAGAAGAGACTCTAGCTCAGATAATCCTCCCGCCTCAGGCCATAACGCTGCATCTTTTGATTTAACGTACGGCGGGGAAGGTCGAGAGCCGTCATGACCTGGTTGATATTGCCTTTGAATTTGGCCAGCTCGCCACTCAAAATGGCTTTTTCATATTCGGCCATACGCTGGGCGAGGCCGTTATCAGTGGCCGCCGGGATTGTGTGCGCGCCGGAAATGAGGTCGCGTATGCCGTGATCGTCGAATTCCCGGTTCAACAGGTAGCGTTCCGCCAGGTTTTTCAGTTCCCGGACATTGCCGGGCCAGTCATGAGTTTCCAGGGTGAGCCAGTCATCTGCATTCAGCTCTGGGACGACTTTGTCATATTTCGCTGCTGCCTGGCGCAGGAAGTTGGCAAATAGCAGGGGCACATCTTCCTTACGTTCCCGCAGCGCAGGAATGTGCAATTCGGCCACCATCAGTCGGTAATATAAATCCGTCCGAAAACGGCCTTCCAGAGCTGCATCCTGCAAGTCTTCCTTGGTGGCGGACACCACTCGCACATCCAGCGGCACACTCTGGTGAGATCCGAGCCTGATGACTTCGCGTTCCTGAAGAACCCGCAGCACTTTGACCTGAAAATGCATTGGCATGCTTTCAATTTCATCCAGGAACAGGGTGCCTTTGTTGGCGAATTCGAATTTACCCGGCTGGGACTTCTGAGCGCCGGTAAAGGCCCCGGCGACATGACCAAATAGCTCGCTTTCAATCAACTGCTCGGGGATGGCGGCGACGTTAATCGGTACAAAAGGATACTTACTGCGCTTACCGAAATCGTGCAGGCAGCGCGCCACAAGCTCTTTGCCGGTGCCGGTTTCACCGTGAACCAGTACGTCGACATTCAGGTGTGCCAGCTCGGTAATTTGCATGCGCAGACGTTTGATGGCCGGGGAATGGCCGATCAGCAAAGATTCCAGCCCCTGCTGCTGTTCCAGGGCCTGTTTCAGCCGCCGGTTTTCCAGCATCAGTTTGCGTTGCAGGCAGGCGCGTCTTACGGCTTCCACCAGCCGGGTAGGCTGGAACGGCTTTTCGATAAAATCATAAGCCCCTTGTTTCATGGCTTCCACGGCCATGGCGATATCTCCATGACCGGTAATCAGTAGCAGGGGAATCGCTTTGGGGACCTGTTGCAAAAGCGCCAGGCCATCCATGCCGGGCATTTTGACATCAGACACGATAATGCCGTTAAAGCCTTCGTCTATGTGCTTCAGCGCCTGTTCGGCACCCGCCCAGCTTTCGACTTCAAAGCCTGCCAATGACAGCCACTCCGCCAGGGCCTCCCGTACAGACTGGTCGTCATCGATGATATATACCAGGTTTGTCATAGCAGTCATTATCTCTTGTTCTTCGTCCATGGCCAGGTGTATAGGGCTTTGGCAACGGCGCTGACCGTTGCGCCGTGATACCGGCTTTCATCAGACATTATCCGATGAATGCTGCAGCACTTACCGGCTCTAAGTGTTCTCGGCCAAGGGCAGAATCAGTGTAAACTCGCTGCCTTCTCCAGGAGTGCTTGAGACGGTGATGCTACCCTGCATGTCCTGCAACAGGCTATAGCTGATGGCAAGCCCCAGACCTAAACCCTCGCCCTCTGTTTTTGTGGTATAGAACGGATCGAACAGATGATCCATCTGTTCCTGATTCATTCCCTTACCGTTATCTTTGACCTTGATCCAGGCTTTGTCCATCACGGCCATAGCAGTGAGACTGATCGTCGGACCGGAAACCCCTTTTACGGCGTCCAGGGCGTTATCCAACAGATTCACCAGAATCTGTTCCAACATGTTCTGGTCAGCCATCACCATAATGGGCTTGGCGATATTCAGCTGCAGCTCGGTCCCTGAATCGTTGATTCGGTGCTCCATCACCTCTAACGCATAGTGCATGGCGGTTTCCAGCCAGACCTCTTTTAACGTCAGTCGACGGATGGCGGCAAAGGATTTCAGCTGTGAAGAAATTCGCGCGATTCGAGCCACCAGTCCGTCCATTTTATCCAGGGTCGCCTGGCTTTTCTCCTGATTGCCCTGGGTCAGGTAAAGGCGGCCGGTGGCGACATAACTGGAAAGTGCCGTCAACGGCTGATTGAGTTCGTGGGCAATTGCCGCTGACATCCGGCCCATGGCAGACAGCTTGCGCTCCTGCATCAGCGCTTCCTGCACTACCCGTAACTCTTCTGAACGTTGTTCCACGCGTGATTCCAGCTCTTCATTGGCTTTCACCAATGAAGCCTGAGCAGCTTTAAGCTCACTGATATCATGCAGCGTTAGCAGGTATTCCCTTGCAGGCCCGGTCTTGATCAGGCTCAGACTGTAAAGCAGCGGGAACTGGGAGCCGTCATAACGGTGCCCGGTGGACTCCAGCGTTTCTCCCAGAACTTCTGTCTGCCAGGGGTGTAATAACCTGTCCGGGAGTAATGGGAGTGATTCCGTCAATTGCCGGGGAGTCATGGCGAATAACTCGGCAGCTTTCGGGTTCACTTCGGTAACGGTAAATTGCTCATTGAGGGTCATCAGGCCGGCATGGGTATTTTCAATGATGGCACGCTGGTGGGCTTCAGCTTCCTCGGTCAGTTTAAGCAAGGCGTGCTCGGCCAAACGTTTTTTCTGAATCTCCCGGTAGTAAAGGGCAATGAAAATTAACAGTAGAAATGTACCGCAGACTCCCACCGCAATCACGGCTGCCAGACGGTTGATTTCAATCACCGGTACCAGTCGATGGATATTCCAGGGCAGGCGTCCGACCGGTTGCGTAAACAGCCAGTAGCCTGATTTCTCAACTGTCACCAATACCCGGTTGTCCAAACCTTTCCGTTGAATGTTCAGTGCTTTGATCGAGTCTTTGCCATATTGCTTAGTCTGATTCAGTTCCGCTAGCAGGACGGGGCTGATCGGCGTCAGGGAGTGATATATCACGCTGGGATCTGAAGACAGGAAAATGATGTCGTTGGGACCGCTGAGCCAGACTTTGTCCCCAGAGGCTATCCAGCTTTGCTGCAATTGGGTCAGATCCACTTTCACCACCGCAACGCCGAGGATTTCATTACCGTTACCCCATACCGGCGCGGAGACAAATAACCCGGCTTTGCCGGTAGTGACACCCACGGCATAGTAAAGTCCAATCCGCCCTTCCATGGCTTCGGCAAAGTAGGGACGAAAAGCATAGGAGCGTCCGACAAAGCTGGTCTTGTCTTGATAGTTGCTGGAAGCAAGGGTCCGTCCCGCGGCATTCATGATAAAAATTTCGTCGGAACCGGCGGCCTGATTAAATCTTTCCAAAAGCTGGGAAATGCTGTCATCCTGCTGATTGCTTCTGAGCATCAACTGGAAGCGAGGATCTAAACTCAGGATGGCGGGGAAGTACTGAAACTTTTCCACCATGGTAATCAGCCCGCTTTTATATACCCCCAGTAACTGATTGGACTCGTTGCGGTAATTGTTAATTAACAAGCCGCGGGCCAGATAAAATGAGGCAGTGGTGACCACCAGCAGCATCAGGATAATCAGCACCCTGGATGCGTAGTATTTTCTCAGAGATGTATTTAACGCCAAAGGTTTTGTCATTATTTTTAGTTACCGCAATACTCTCGTTCCGCACTCTGGTAAACGGCGGAATCAAATTGTCCCTGTCCTGATGCTGTTCTGATGGATCGTCCGGTATTCTCCCTGCTACAAGCTCCTATTGCCAACTTATCACTTTCCCTGCCCGCCGACATCCGTGCCTGGTACTTGTCCGCCGCTCTCATTAGTCTACTACAGGGTAACCGGCTCGATTTCCTGTCTCGAAAATTGGGTTCCAATGGCCGGAATATCCCGACGACTGATTAGAGCCCTAACTGGCTCTTCAATGCTTCGTTGACCTGAAATGTCGGCGTAGGATCGGACGCCAATGATATCCCGGCGATGACCTCCCCTTTTTGCAAACGATCAACTATACCCGCTGCCAGTCTGCCCAGGGTTTCGTAGTTTGCCACTGTCCCCATCAGACAACCCTTCTTGAGGTATTGCGAGACAGCGCAGATGGTTGGGATTTTTTTGCCGTTGAATAGTTTTATTACCTTATCTGCCTGGGAAATGAGGTAGCTGTCCGGAGGAAGATATACTGCGTCCACGGTTTTCGAATCGAATATGGGCTGCAGGCTGGCTGCCCAGTGATCATCTTCCGGCTGGATGCGTACTGGTTCAACGCTGAACCCATAGCGCTGTCCGGCCTCTTTTAATTTCGCAATGACCAGCGTGCTGTTGGATTCGCGAGGATTGTAAGGAACTGCCAAGTGCTTGAAGCTGAAGACAGTGCGCGCATTTTCGATCTGTTTTTCCGTCGCCACTGAGTTGGTAACTCCGATGGTGTTGTTGCGTCCCAGCAGGTCCTCGGCAATCAGTGATGCGCCCACCGGATCGGCAACGATATTGAAAATCTGAGGCTTAGCGCCTTTAAGGAAGGTTTTGACTGTTTCGGAAACGGTCGTTCCGAAAGTGTAGACATAGTCATAATGATGAAGGTTGGCCTGCAGTCGTTGGCGCAGTATGTTGGTTAATTGCTTGCGGTCCTGATCGGCATCGAATATTTCGATCTGGGGATTTAGACCGAGGCGATTCAGCTCGTCAATAAAGCCCTTTTCGGCGATGGTCTCTCCACGCCAGACCACGACTGCGATGTTGACAGCCGCCGCCTGGCCGACCATCGTCAGCGTTATCAAAAGCAAAACGATTTGGTAGATTCTGTTCATAGTCGCGCTCGCATTGAGTTATTGGCTCCTTTCTATATTGGATGACCTTCTGGTATAGAGGTATAGAGGATCATCATTGTCGGGCTAATGCCCGTGGAGCTCCTGTTATTGATTTTCCCTACCAAGAGATTGCAGTTTTCCTGAGGCTACCCTGCCGGTACTTCTGTCCTCGTTTTTAGATCTTGAAACCAGGCCGCCCGGTGAGAATGCTGTACAGCGGATAAGGGCTCGGGCAGAGCGGATCTTAAACCGTTGTACAGCATTGCTGTCGGCCTGTTGTCAGACCGCTGTCGGCCTAGGGAGACTCCTCTTTCCCGGTTGTTGATAGGTTGTCCAGACCAATACTGAAACTGGTGTCGGCTCTCGTAAACAGCCCCGGTCCAGGGGGTGTTTCACGGTTGTCGACGTAGTCAAAGGATTGCATCTGGCTGCAGGACAGCAGCCCTAAGGCACTCAGAATACAACCCAGTCGCAGCCAGTTATTCATAGCCAGGTCTCCTTAAAGTTCCACACTGTCATAACGTCAGAATTTAACTCTGGCCCCGACAAGTAAGGCACTCACATCATCAAGCTCAGAGCCGGTGCGATCCAGGCTATAGCTGTGGTAGCTGACATAGGCTTCAGTCGCCCAGGCGTCGATTTTCTGCACATATTGCAGGCCCACCGCGGTGGCTTCATCCTCTTCGGCAACCAGATCGTTGGTGACACCGTAGTCCACTGAAAAATACGACTTGCCTGCGTCGATCAGCTGCGTCTGATAGCCTAATTTGGCATAGTAAGAGGAGGGATCTTCTGCATCGGCATAAAGGCTTTGTTGTCCGCTCGCCAGAGTGACACTGATCCCGGCGTCCAAAAGTACCGACAAAGAGCCGTTAATCTGGGATTCCACTTTGCTGCCGTTGGGTTTGGAGTAGCCCAGTGCTGCGGCGATTTTGGTGCCGTCGAAACT
Source organism: Hahella sp. (assembly GCA_050299855.1). GTDB lineage: Bacteria > Pseudomonadota > Gammaproteobacteria > Pseudomonadales > Oleiphilaceae > Hahella. Next base: position 298,889 of record JBNKWQ010000023.1, on the reverse strand, counting down.
GCCGGCATAACGCAGAGCCGTGTCCCAGCCACCATTGAAAGCACCAATCGAATAGGTGAAGCCGGCCATTTTGGGGGTGTCATAACGTAGTCTGTCTTTCCGCCCCTGGCCGTCAAAGTTACTCAACACGCTTTTGATATTTGTAGTGGTCAGATCACCGTTACTGTCGCGAAATAAAGTGCCGCCGGCTTGAATATCCACATCTGAGTATCCGGCCAGATTAGTGCCGGATAAATCCGCTTCCGAGGTGCCCTCGGTAGCCGTCCAGCCTTGACCTACCCAGAGTTTCCCCAGCGCTTTATTGTCGAAATAAACCTCCAGGCGCCGCTGGGTAAAGTTATCTGAGCCGGTGTCGGTGTCCGCCGTGCTTTGGTTAACATCGGCGGTGGAATTTGATTCGAACTGTACTTCTATCGCCGCTCCCACAGTGACAAGATCGCTCGGTTTGGCTTCGCCAATAATGCTGAAGCGGGTAGAGGACGCATCATTGTCGACCTGATAGACATCGGTGCCGACACCGTCGTCGGTCACCAGCATGCCACGATTGACATGACCGGAGAGTTTGACGTTGACCTTGTCATTTCCTGCTTGAATGGGTTCACCGGCATAGCTCCAGGTGGAAAGAGCCATCATGGTCACCAAAGACGTGGTGAAGACTAACCGGTTCACTGCAAATTGAGACATGTGTATAAACCTCTAGTTGTTGTTTTGTTTGCATCGGTTGAATGCAAAGGACATGTTTCAATCTTCATGCCTATTCTTAAGTTTTTTAGATGATTGATTTGTAAGAGAAATATAATTTGAGGACCTGTCGCGTAGGAAAAAAGTCGCTTATCGGTCAGTTTCTGTCGGCTGATTTTTGCTCAGTAGTTGTGGATTTGCGGTGGGTGATCAGCGCGGCTTCAATGCCACGCTGGAGGTGAAGTTGCAGCGTCTGTTTTTTTAAGCCTAACGCCGTCTTTGTCGAAACCAGGAACATTTTGCTTCAGGCCCAGGTAGTGACCGCACTGGAACAGTATGAAGTCACTCCTGGAAAAAGGCCCATGATGGAAAAAAGGCCGTGCTGAAAAGGGGGCTGCCAAAAAAGGGGCCATGCCGGAAAAGAGTCAGGTTTTAAACTTGGCTAACCTGGCCAATACTTCTCCGGCAAGGCGACTGACGTCTTCAGCACGTTCAGTGCCGGCAGAGGCATTCAGGGACAGGGAGTTGGCGGCTGCTGAAATTTCCACAATATTACGGTTGATCTCATTGATGACCTGGCTTTGCTCGTCGGATGCAGTGGAGATCTGGATATTCTGTTGTGTCATGGATTCTATGGTGGCGTTAATTTCCAAAATGGCCTCTCCAGCGTTGTTCACTCTTGCAACTGTCGCATGAGTTTTGCCTGCTAGCGCTGCCACACCTTTTTCAACGCTGTCGCTAACCTGTTGCAGAGTTTCGATGCTGGTTTGTATCTCATCGGTAGAGTGACTGGTTTTAACGGCTAAATGGCGCACTTCATCCGCGACCACGGCAAACCCACGACCAGCTTCACCGGCACGGGCGGCTTCGATCGCCGCATTCAGTGCCAGTAAATTGGTTTGTTCGGAAATACTCTTGATCACTTCCAAAACCTGGCTGATATTTTTACCTTCGCATATCAGTTGTGAGGCGCGCGTAGTCACGCTGTCAATTTCTGTAACCAGCTCACCAATATCTTTCACCACATGTTCCACCACGGCTTTACCCTGTTCTCCTTTCTGCAATGCCAGTTCCGCGTCGCATGAGGCTCGTGAGGCACTTAGGGCAACTTCAGCTATGGATTCCGTCATCTGCGAAGTAGCAGTGGCCATCAGTTCAATCTGAGCCTGTTGGCCCGCCAGATGTGAGGCCGTAGCAAGTGCCATATGTTGGTTTTGATCTGAGCCGCTTTGCAGTTTCCTGGCTGCGGCACTGATATCGTTGACGATTTCCTTGAGCGCTTCGATAAAGTCGTTGAAGCCGCCGCTCAGCTTGTCCAGCTCCCGACCGGGAGGTCTCGGTAGCTGTCGGGTCAGGTCGCCTTCACCGGTGGCAATTTCCTGGATGGCGGCGGAGATGACGGCGATGGGTTGCAGGACCGTACGATTGAGTACCATAAGGATCAACAGGGTGATGATCAGGTCAAGTACCAGCGTCATGACGACTTGCTGCAGTAACACCCTGTTCAGGCGTGGGTTAATAACGTTCATATCGGCATAGACAATAACGTTACCGACGTTATTTATTTCCCCGTACTCTGCAAAAGTTAGGTTAGCCTCGAGTGTATTGGTGGTGCGGGCAGGAGGTGCCTGGATATTAACGAAATCGGGGTTCTCTCCAGCCGTACTGCCGATCCAGGCAAGACTGACGCTGTCTGCGCCGGTTACCTGGATGGCGGCAATGACATCGGCAGTGAGTTCTGATCGGATACCTGCCTGTAACGGCTCAAGACTGTAGTTCCAGATCGCACCGGGGAGGCTCAGTTGCATTCTCGCTAATGCGCTATCCAGGGTCGCATGGAGGTCTTTGACCAGATCATCCTTGAGGCGTTGGTAGTTGTAATAACCGAACAGGGCCAGAACCAGGGTGACGACCACCAGAATCCGGCTGATGAATTGAAACTTGATACTTCTAAGCATAGCGCTCCTCACTGACAGGTACTGTACCTGCGTTTAACAATGCCGAAAGGGAAGGGCTGTTCCGTTGCCAACCTCGTCTTTGTCGGCTTGTGGTTTAGATGACAGGCCAATAGTCTTACTTTGTTAATATCCCTGGTTTTTATTGGATTGGGACATTGGCCATTGTGTGGATTGATGTGCCTCCAGTACTTAAAGCCCCAAGAGTGTTTTGAGTGCACTGTTGACCCGAAACTGCGGTGCGGGATCAAATTCCAAAGGGATTTGAGAGAAGGGTATTCCCCGCTCAAGACGGTCGACAATGTCCGCAGCCAGTCTGCCCAAATCGGCGTAGTCGGCTACCGTCCCCATGAGGCAGCCATGCTGAATGTATTCCTCCACAGCGCAAATGGTGGGTATCTGTGCCTGATTCAACAGGCTAAGAAGCTCAGGTGCCCGGGAAATGAGGAAGCTGTCAGGGGGCAGGTAAACGGCATCAATCGTCTTGGTGGTAAGCATGGTGCGCAGGTCAATCCGCCACAATTGATCATCAGGACGAATGCGGAAAGGTATTACCTTGAAGCCATAGTGTTCACCGGCTTCCTGGAGTTTATTGACCACCAGGCTGCTGTTGTTCTCCCTGGGATTATAGGGAACACCTAAGGCATTAAACCTGATCAGGCTGCGGGCATTGTCTATCTGTGTGAGCGTGGGGACGGCATTAGTAACGCCGACGATATTGTCATGGCCAAGACCATCCTGTGCCAGCAGATCTGATCCGACCGGATCAGCAACAATATTGAAGACCAGGGGTTTGATTCCATGTAACAGGGTTTTGACTGTTTCAGAGACGGTGGTACCGAAAGTGTAAACGTAATCGTACTGGTCAATATTTGGGTAGAGTTTTTGCCGTAATATATCTGCCAGCGCTGTTCTGTCCTGACGGGCATTAAACAGGTCGACATTAAGATGGTAGCCGCGCCGGATAAGTTCGTTGACAAAGCTTTGTTCCGCGCTGGTCTCGCCGCGCCAAACCACCATCGCAATATCAATGGCCATAGAATTGCTGACGAAACCTAACGTGAATAGCAACAGGATGGTTTTGGCGCTTATGTTCATAACGACTCCCTGGAGTCGGACGGACCTTAGTTTTGGCTGAGAGTATTGGTTTGAGGGGAAGCGGGTTGCATGATCGATTCCAGTTGGAAGCGCTCTAGGATTGCCTGCGCCTCGCCGCTATTGTAAATCAATTTGAGAGCACGATTGAAACGGTTTGCCAACTTGCGGGAGGTGGATTTTTTAACGAAGCCAATGTAGTAATTCAGTGGCTTTTGGGTCATGGAGTAACGCAGATTGGTCAACCCAAGGTCTCCAATCAAGGCGTAGCCCACATCTCTGTTGGAATAGACGGAATCCAGAGTACCTTCACTCAATTTCTCGAAGGCAAAAGTATCGTCTTTAAACATGCTGATTTGCATGGTCGGCATTGCCTTTTGGATTTTCTCCAGTGAGCTGGCAAGGTTGGATGGCCCGTAGACACCCACATTGTGGTCGGCATAGCCATTTAGTGTCCGCGGCTCAATAGACAGAGCCTGATTGGTGAAAAAGCCATATTCACCGCGGATGACAGGAAGGCTGTAGTACAGCCACTGACCGCGCTTTTCGTTCCAGCCGATCACGAACAGGCCGTTAACCTTGCCGTCTTTCGCTTCTTGCAGGGCATCAGGCCAACCCATTAGGTTAATACGACATTCGATTTGTGCCTGTTGGCAGATTCGGGTCACTATTTCTGTGGCCGGTCCGGATACTCGGTTACCTTCCATATAGGTAAATGGACGAAATTCCTGTGTGTTGAAGATCAGCAGGTTGTCTTTGGCGGACGGGGTGGCTTGTACTGCTGTGCTTAGAACAAATCCCATAAACAGGGTGGAAAGTAACTGTTTCATCGTGATACTCCTGCCGCCATCGGCGACGACCTCGAAATGCTGGAGTGACTGTTAACTGTTGGGTATCCGCGACATCCGGCAATTCCTGATGTGCTGTATATGAGGCCGGAAAAAGGAGGCAGGTCGTGCCTGCCCCAATGGGTCGCGCTTCAGCTTTCCTGCGCTAGGTGTGGCCCCGAGAGCACAGGACACCCCTTCCTGGAGTCACAAAAAATTCGGTCATTGGGTGGTCGCAATACCTGGTGGGATCAGAGTGCCTTGGAATCGGTTTGTTCATAATGGTTACCTCTGTGCGTGTTGTTGTTATTTGTTGTCACGTATTGGTTAGAGCGATTCCCATGCCAGAATTCGAAGTGATACAACTCTTTGTTTAATATGGGGAATTTATTTTCGGTGAGGTGGAGATGGGCAGTTTATTGCTTATTGATGGCGATTAATAGGCAAAAAACCGCTAGTACCGGTCAAGCGTGGGGGAACAAATGGCGGGCTGTTCATCGGGCAAAAGATGAGTGTCGTTGGCGCTAAAGCAAGCAAATTATCCGTTGTTTAGGTACAGGTGCCGCTAAAGCAAGCCAATCATCCATTGTTTAGGTACAGGTGCCACCTGCTTTCGTTGGTTTTTCAGGATCAGACATTAGGGAACCTTTAAAGACTGTTGCACTCCAAAGCAGGGAATGATGTTTTGAGTGGAGAAAGTAATGAAAGCCCTGATGACCCTGATATTTTTAGCCGTGTCACTCCTGGCAAATGCGCAGGAATGGCAAAGCGGACCCAAAAGTATCGATTTTATTGAACTCTACACGTCTGAAGGCTGCAGTAGTTGCCCTCCGGCAGACCATTGGATCAGTATGCTGAAGAATGAGGCGGGGGTGTTTGAAAGCTTTATGCCGGTCGTTTTTCATGTGGACTATTGGGATTATCTCGGCTGGAAAGACCGTTTCGCCCGCAACTCCTTCAGCGAGCGCCAGCGTCAATATGTGCGCGAAGGCCTGGTAAGCCAGGTCTATACCCCTGGACTGGTGGTCAATAGTCAGGAATGGCGACGATGGTTTCGCGGCGACCGGGAATGGCCGATGTCGCGCGAATCCGCTGGCGTGCTGAAAGTCAGCCTGGAAGGAAACAAACTTACGGCTGACTTTGATCAGACAGGGGCTGCTACTTTGCATGTTGCCTATCTTGGTATGGGGCTGCTGACGGAAGTTAAAGCCGGTGAAAATCATGGCAGGACATTGGGGCATGATTTCGTCGTGTTGGATATTGCCACCGTTCAGGGGGAGCAGCGATGGCAGTTGACCTTGCCTGCCAAGCCGGATAAAGGCCAGGCTCGCACGGCTTTGGCGGTATGGGTATCACCCGCCAACTCGCAAAAAGTGCTGCAGGCAACTGGCGGTTATATCGATTAGCTTGCTATTCGGTTGGCAATTGCCAGAATTGTTCCAGCTGTTGCTCCGTTTGTGCGATTGAATGCGCTGTCTGTGCCTGCCAGTGAGGTGGAAACAACTGGCGATACTGGGCCTGGGTGAAACGGTCATCCGCCAGAATCACCACTCCCTGATCAGTATCGGTACGAATCACCCGGCCCGCGGCCTGGATTACCTTTTGCCAGCCGGGTAACTGGTAAGCATAGGCAAATCCATCCAGACCCTGTTGGTCAAAATAGCGGGAGATGGCATCGTTCACCTGGCTCAGCTGTGGTAACCCCGGCCCCAGGATGATAGTGCCGATCAGACGTTCTCCGGCCATGTCGATACTCTCGCCGAACACACCACCAAGCACCACAAACCCTAGTTTCCTGCTGTTGACGGAGAAGCAGTTAAGAAACGCCTGTCGGCTCTCAATGGAATTTTCCGAAGGCTGAGTGATTACCTCAATATCGGGGCAGGCGCCGGCAAACTGGGAGGCCAGCAGGTCCTGGAATTCATAGGATGGCGTATAAACCCAGTAGTTGCCCGGGCGTTGTCGGTAAGTGGCGGCAATGAGTCTGATAATTTCGGGAATCTGCTGCAACCTGGATTTGCTGCGCAGGTTCAGAAAAGGCGCCAACAGTACATGCTGGTTGTCAGCCCTGAAGGGCGAGGCCATACGGTGGCGGGGTATGTCCCGTGCCAGGCCCAGCAATGTCTGGTAAAAGGCCGGTGGAGTTAATGTTGCTGAAAAGAGCACGGCTGAGGCGGCTGCTTTGAACATGGGTTTCAGCATTTGTGCCGGTGACAGGCATCTCAACATCAGTGTACGTTGCCGTGCCTTAACTGAGGCATCCACCAGCTGTTCGAAGCAGGCAAAGTCTTCAGCGGCAACATCTGCCAGATAGAGCCACTGACGGGCCTGTTGTAGTGCCTCCCTGGTATTTTCCTGGTTGTTCTGGTCTGGATTGCCCTGCTTGTATGGGCTAGCCGTGCTTTGATTGGCTGGGCCGGAATTTATGGCTGACAGTTTCTGGTCTTCAAAACCGTCCAGGCTGTCCTGCAAGGGTGGTTCGGCTACAGAGGTTGCCTGGGACGACAGCAGATCATGAGGCGTTAACAGCCATTGTTCAGCAGCACCACAAAATTGTTCCAGCGCCTTGTGCAGGGCCGGTAGTCCCTGGTTGATTTTGTCGTCCTCAAGGGTGACTTGCTGTATTCGTTTCAGCAGCGTGCGACAACTTTTGGCCAACGCGGTCGATGGGCTGATCTGACCTGCCAGGCAGTGTCGCAACAAATGGGAATCCAGGCGGGCAGAAAACAGATCCCGTGCCCTGTCCGGCAGGTTATGGGCTTCGTCTATCAGCAGGCCTACACGGTTATGGCTGAAGACCATTTCTGAACGCACGGAAGGGGAAAAAACATAGTTGTAGTCGCCGATCAGAACATCCACCCATGGCTGCAGAGCTGACTGCAGGCCATGCGGGCAGATTTCATGTTCCAGGGCGATGTTGCTGACAGTTGCCGCATCCAGCCATCCGTGCAGCAAGGCTTTATCCATGGCATCAGGAAGCCGGGCAAAAAAGTTACTCTGACGAGGACAGTCCTGCCGGTTACAGATGCTGTCCTGTTCGCAAATGCGCTCACGGGCACTGAGTTGCAGTGTCCGCAATCGCTTTTTATCCGAGCCCAGAACCTGGGCCACGGCGTCCAGGGCTGCCTGTTGTGAGGCAGTCTTGGCAGAGGTAATGACCAGTTGGTCCAGATGGTTCAACGCCATAGCCTTCAGCCCGGGAAACAGGGTAGCTAAAGACTTGCCGCTGCCGGTTGGTGCTTCGATCAGTGTCTGCTGGGATTGCCGTAGCGTACGGTATACCTGGGCTGCTAAGGCACGCTGCCCGGGGCGGAATTCCAGGTAGGGAAAATCTATAGCTTGCAGCAGTTCATTGCGTTGCATGCGGTGACGGTGAAGGTCGTCGTACCAGCTTTGCAAATGATCCAACAGAGGCTGTGTCAGTTGCTCCAGCTCAGCCAAAGTGCAGTGTTCCCTAAGAGGCTCGACTTTATCCGCCAGAATGTCGACATACGTCAGGTTAAGCTCTATTGCTGTCTGTGGCTGGAGGTGTTCCTGGGGTTGGTTCGCCAGCCATAAAGCGGCGTACAGCATGACCTGCAGCCGGTGTCGGTTTTTCAGGCCGGGGGGAAGAATAGTGGCAGGATGGCGCAGGGTTTTGATTTCAACAAAACGCACTTGTGCCGGTGATACCTGCAGGCCATCAATACGTCCCTGTAATGTGAGTGTGAATCCAGGTCGTCTGAAAGATTGCCGTAAACTGACTTCAGCCTGCATGTCGCCGCCCCAGCTTTGCTGCACTTTACGGTGGGCATCCTGACCCTCGCGGGCACTGGCAACATCCCGGTCCCGGTTGCCGAGATCACCTTCCTGGCATAACAGCTCAACCGCCTGCCTGACACTGAGCTGGTATTTTGTCTGTGACCGGGTGGCGGCACTAAGTTGTACGGACTCTTCAGAGGGGGTATCGGATGCGGGCATAATTTTAGTCAGCTTCCTGAACCCAGATCAGCTTCGGAAGCCGTTGCCCATTCCACCTGGATCAGCCGGTAGGGGATGCCGGTTTGTTCAAACAGTTTCATCCAGCGTGACTGGTTAGCCTGCAACTTGTCCGTTGGGCTCTTCACTTCCAGTAATTCATAGCCACTTTCCGGAGTGAAGCGAATCAAATCTGGAAAGCCTGAGCAATTTTCCCGTAGGTCACTGAGCATGCGTTGAAACACCGCCTGCCAATGGGGCTGGGGAATATGCCTTAAGGCCTGCTCAATGATAGTCCAGCCATCTTCATACCAGCTAATGAAGCTGTTGCTGCAACCAAACTTTTGATGCCAACGCTCAGCCAGGACACTGTGCCAGTCCGGCTGCAGGGTTAATGCCAGTGCCTGGCGGACCAGCTCACTACGCCGCGATGTAAATTCTGCGTCAAGCAAGTCATGGGGGCCGCGTTGGAATGGATGAGTGAAGGCTCCTTTTACCGGGGCAAACAGAGTCTGCCAAAAGGTAAGACCGAATACCGCGTTAAACAACCAGTTCTCTACATAAAAACAGGGCGCTTGCGGGGTCTCAAGATGGCTGGCGACCGCCAGCTCGACTCGCAATTCCGATGCCGGTATGCACAGGGTTTGGGTAACTGGGGTAAAACGCTTTTCCTTGGTCACAGGCTGGTTAAGTTGTTTCAGGCACTGCTTGATAAAGCGTTCGGCAAACAATTGCTCAGCTTCATTCCAGGGAGTCTGCAGTATCTCTTCACAGATAGCTTGGGCTTCCTCCCAGCGTTGCTGTTTGAAACGGATGCGGGCACGGCGTTCTCGTGCCGGGGAGCGAGTTGATCGTTGATAGGCTGTATAAGCCTCTTCGAGCAGTTGCTGTTGTTCAAATGCCTTGCCGATACGATTGCAAAGACGGCTCAAACGCCCCTGTGAAGGTGACTGGGGCTCCAGAACAGGGCAGCTTTGTAGTACCGACAAGGCCAGCTCCTCGTCGAATTCTTCCATCTCATACCATAGGTCCCTTAATTCGCGCAGTTGAATGGCCTGATCGATATCATCGCGGCGGCTGAACAGACGCGTGTCTGCATCCAGGCGGTAGCTTTCGTATTGCACATGGCCTAATTCTACGGTGACAAAGGCGCTCAGATCCTGCATGCCGTTGCCGAAGAATAATAGCTGGAAAAGGTCAATAAGCGGTTGATGCAGGATAGCAATGCTCAGAAAGGGGACCGCGTCATAGAAGTCCGCGTCGGGGAGGCCGGTCAGTTGTTCCAGGAGTTGTTCTCGATTACCACTGCGGCGGCAATATTGTGGCCACCACTGGCGCATTTCCGGGCAGGTCACCAGTGTCAGTAGCGGGAATTCAGGAGCCACTGGATTGATCTCGATAAAACCGGCCTGTTGCAGGCCCGTCAATAGCTCCGCCAGCGGCGGTAACTCCGGGTAATTCAATTTGTCACTGCGGAACAAAGTGGAACGGCGGCTGTACATTCTTACCAGCAGGGCTTGTTCGGCAGTGCTCAGAAGCTGGAATCCATCCAGAAAATTTTGTTCTTCAGTGTTTAATAGATCCCGATACTGGGATTCCACACAACGCAATAGTTCCTGAAAATTATGCAGGTAGTACAGTGGATCCAGTTGAACGGGAGGAGCACTGCTCATGCCAGGCTCCGACGCTGGAATTTGTTACGATAGTCTTTGGGGGTGAGGCCAGTCTTCTGACGGAACAGCTTGGTGAAAGAGCTGACGTCTTCGTAACCCACTGCCATGGTGATCTGGCTGATGTTGTCGGTAGTTTCTTCCAGCATTTTTTTAGCATTTTCCAGGCGCAGGGTTTGTAAATATCCCAGTGGCGTGTCACCGGTCGCTGCCTTGAAACGTCGGGCCAAAGTTCGCGGGCTCATATTAAAGCGCTGGGCCAGGTCATCGATGCGTATCTCCGTCTGGCAATTCTCTTCCAACCAGTTCTGCACATTCAGGATGTCTTCATCCCGGTGCATTTTGCGTACCCGCAAGGCCGAGTAGCTGGACTGATAGGTGCGTCCCATGTCGATGACATAAGATTTGGACGTACGTACAGCCATCTCATGTCCGCAAAACCTTTCCGTGAGGTATAGAGCCATATCCAGCCAGGCGATACCGCCCCCGGAACAGAAAACGTTTTCAGCAGTGGTGATCAATTGTTCAGGCTTGAGATCCACTAAAGGATAGCGTTGCTTGAACTGTTCCACATAAGCCCAGTGGGTGGTGGCCACCTTGCCATCCAGTAGCCCGGCTTCCGCTAAAAGGAAAACCCCGGTGCAGTTCCCCACCACCAGTGAACCCTGACTGCCATTTTCGGCCAGGCATTGGATCAATTCCGGGTTGCGTTGCAGCGTCGGTTCAATGTCACCTGCAATGGTGGGAACCACTAGAATATCGTCTTTACCAACCTGGTCGAATCGAATATCCGCGTCCAGACGCATCTTATTCAGGCACCGGATAGGACCGCCATCCACCGATGCCAGCCGCAGTTGGAATTTTGGTGAGGTTGGCTGGTGCTGCCAGAAATTCCAAGTAACTCCCGCCATGCTGAGAATATCCACAATGCCGGTAATGGCTGAAGACAGGGCGTAATCAAATCCAAGAATAGTGACAGTCTGCATAGGTTCTTGCCTTGTATGTTTTATTTTTGGCCATATCTGCCACACAGCAAATGTGGTGCTGCAGGCAATATAAGCATGCTTCTGAACGAGCTGACCATTTTAGCCTAAACAATGTCATTTCAGACAGTGTTATCACTCGCATTATTCTGTGAATCTATTCCGGTACCTTTGAACGGCGCATATCCGCCGTTCAATTGGTTTGATTTGTCCCTTACCGCAATTGCGGTTTATAGACCTGTTCCTGAAACTATTGCAGCAGCATTTCAGGAGCGGGTTTTTTTATGTCTGAAGCCTCTCTATACTTCTACTATGTCCTGGTTTTTTTTGATAACCAACATTAATCCTGTTCAATCAATACCGAGCCGTCCTTTACCGACGTTCGATTTCAGAGCTGTCCCCACCGGGGCAAGTATTTCGCAGTGCTCAGCCGTCGATAGTGATGGGAGCTGATACTGCAAGGAGTAGAATTATGAGTAGTGCAGATGAAGGCCGTCAGGCCAGAATGATCAGTGAGATGCGTGGCTTTATCAAGAAGGTACTGGCCGATCCCACCATCCCGGCTAAATGTATGGAAATTGCCCGGGAACTGCATGGCCAGGAAGATGCAGAAGTGAAAATTGCCAACGAAATCAGCGCATCAACCACCATCCGTATTCCCGAGACTATGAGTGAAGCGGACAGGCTGTTTATCGAAGTCATTAGCGAAGTGCTGGAAGATGAAGCTGCACTCTATTAGTCGTTAGTTGTGGCCAGATGTTTAAGCGGAAGGTCGGCAGAGTCTGGCGCTCCGCTTTATCCTTTAGATGACCGCTATCTCGTTGACCAGATTTGCCGGCGCTCAGATCTCGTCATAGGGAGATTTAAAGACCAGGTTGAATTTATTGATGCCGGTAGCTCCTACAATATCCTTGAGCTCGGCAATGCTATGAAACCGTTTGGGTGAACCGTTGACGTCCGTCAACACGTCCCGTCTGTCCTGGTACTCCAATTCTGCGATATAGATATCCCCTTCATAGGACAAGATATTGACCTGATTTATTTCCTCGGGATGTCTGCGTAAATCAGCGATATTCATATTTTTATTGCCTCGCTAAGGTGTGTTGAGGTATTGCATCCACAGCATAGCGCTAATACATGAAAATGGCTAAATAATGGCCATGAAATCGTCCCCATCGTTGCCTACGCATAGATATACATAGCATCAGCGGCTAATCGGGATATGCAGAAAGAATATTTTGGCATTTCCAGGCTGCATGGTTGCGGTACAGGTGGATTCGTCTGGTTGTTGGTTTTCTGTGTGCTCATGCTGTCGGGGGGGCTCTCAACTGCTCTGGCCAGCGATTACAGTACTTTGGTTATTCACAGCTCATGTTCAGTGGCAAACAATTGAAGAAATGGCATCTGACCATCACTCCCCGCTATCAGGACCTGGTGAAACTGCTGTATTAGATATTGACCGTTGTAATAGCTTTTGAATGCTTTATAAGCAAAAAACTGCCGACGCTTGCAAGTCTATCGGCAAGTTATTGCTTATTTGGGATATTGGTTAAAGTAAATTAGTAGTAAAAACAAAGGCGTAGGAAGATGTAAATGTGGCATGGCACTTGCGCTATAAAGGCGCTCAGATAACAAAAACAAGAGGAAAATTTATGCTAAATCTGAATAAACACACTTTCCGTTCCAGAATCATGGCCGCAGCTTTGTCTCTGGGTACTCTTATGGGATGGTCTGTCGGCACCCAAGCGGAGGATAAGGACTACATTCTTGCCACTGCCAGTACCGGGGGTACTTATTACCCTGTCGGTGTAGCCATTGCCACGCTGACCAAAATCAAACTGCAGCCCACCCAGAAAATCAGTCTCTCAGCAATCAACTCAGCCGGCTCCGGCGAAAACATCAAGTTGATGCGTGAAAATGAGGCTCAGTTTTCCATTCTCCAAGGCTTGTTTGGCAAGTATGCATGGGATGGTGCTGATATGTTTGCTGCGGAAGGGCAGCAGCGTAATTTCCGTTCCATCACTATGTTGTGGCAAAACGTTGAGCACTTCGTGCTGGACAATAAATATGTGAAGTCCGGAACCATCAGCGATATGGCCAATGCCAAGGGTGAGCGTATTGCCATGGGGAAAAAAAATTCCGGAACTATTGTATCTAATAGCACTATCCTGAAACATTTCGGCCTGGATATTGATAAGGACTATGAGCTGCTCTACGCTGGTTATGGTCCCAGCAGCCAGGCGTTGCAGGACGGTAAAGTCGTTGGCTTCGGCACCCCTGCAGGCGCTCCCGTCAGCGCGGTTATCAATGCTTTCGCACAGCGCTCTGACATCACCTTGCTCAGCTTTACTGACGAACAGGTCGCCCAAGCCGACGGCAACTCTGATCTGTGGACTCCTTTCCAAGTGAAGGCTGGAACTTATCCCGGCTTGGACAAGGATATCCAGACGATTGCGCAGCCTAACTTCCTCGCGGTACGCAATGATATGGATGAAGAAACCGTCTACCAGCTGACCAAAACCATTTATGAAAACCTTCCCTTCCTGAACAGCATCCATAAAGCGACTACTGCCATGAGTCTGGATAAGGCGATTGCCGGTCTGCCTGTACCTCTGCACCCCGGCGCGGCCCGTTACTATAAGGAACAGGGAATTAAAATCCCTGATCGTCTGATGGCTAATTGATCTTTCAATAACCAGATGTCCTGAACCCGGCTAATCCGGGTGCCATACGCGTCCTCCGTTAAGGAGGGCGCGGTTACTGTTTGTTTTCATAACTATGAGGTTCTACATGCAAGAGTCCGCTGCTGAGTGGATGAACCTGCGACCACAACGGATTCTCTATGGTTGGGCAGCTCTGGTAGCTGCGGTTCATATCTTCATTAATATGACTGGCTGGATCAGTGGATTCTGGCCAAATGTTATTCACTTTATCGGTTTTTCCTGGCTATGTGTGGGCTGGTATGGACGTACCGATGAACCCAAGTGGCAAAAAATTTGTTACTACGGGTTGGCATTATTAGGCACCCTGTCGGTGCTTTGTCTGTTTTTCAGCGAAGACGCCATTTATGCCCGTGGCATACACCTGAATCTGATCGAATGGATTGCCGGCTTCAGTTTGATCGCTATCGCACTCGAAATGACCCGACGCACTGCCGGCTGGCTGATTCCGGTATTAATTATTATTGCGCTTGGCTATGTCTCCTGGTGGGGACAGTATTTACCTGGAGTCTTCCGTTTTTCCGGCCTGAGCGTTGAAACAATTTTGTTCCGCAGCATTTTTGGCGATGACGGAATGTTTGGCACCATCGCCAGCATTTCATCCAGTTTCGTCATGATGTTTATCATCTTTGGCGCCTTTCTGGTACGGTCCGGCGCAGGAGATTTTATTATCGAACTGGCTAAACGCTCGGCGGGGAAACTACACGGTGGACCAGGGCTGATTGCGGTCATTTCCTCAGGGCTTACCGGTACTATATCCGGATCGGCAGTCGCCAATACGGCCTCAACAGGAGTCATTACCATCCCCCTTATGAAAAAGGCCGGTTACTCACCGCGCTTCGCGGCCGGGGTTGAGGCGGCGGCATCTACGGGCGGGCAACTAATGCCGCCGATTATGGGCGCCGGAGCCTTCGTGATGGCTAACTACACGCAGATTCCCTATACCCAGATCGTCATAGTCGCCTTTTTACCAGCGCTGCTTTATTTCCTCACAATTGCTGCCTTTGTACGCTTGGAGGCGAAAAAGCTTGGTATTCAGCCGGAGATACAAACTGACCCCAGATCGATGATGGAAGTGATGAAGCAGGGTGGTTTTTCTTTTCTGATACCCATTGTCCTGCTCATAGGGTTGCTGATCTATGGGCTAAGCCCGACTTATTCTGCCGGCTTTGCCATCCTGGCTGTCATCATTTCGTCCTGGGTGTCACCCAACCCTATGGGGCCGAGGGCTATTTTCGATGCTCTGGCCTTGGGGTCGAAGAATATGGTAATGACCGCACTGTTATTGATCACCATCGGGCTTTTGGTGAATGTGGTCGCAACCACAGGTATCGGCAACACCTTTTCCTTTATGATTGTGCAGTGGGCCGGCGGAAAATTGTGGATTGCGATTGTGCTGATTGGCCTAGCTTCACTGGTGCTTGGTATGGGGCTGCCGGTGACGGCGGCTTATATCATGGTTGCCACAATTGCAGCACCGGCGCTACAGCAACTGATGATGCAAAACAATCTGGTAGAATTGTTGATTCAGGGGCAGGTGCCGGAGGCGGCACAGGTGACACTGCAATTTATCGGCAATATCACTGATGTGAATCTTGCTGCGCCCATGTCGGCAGATCAGGCTGCCGCCATAGTCGGCCAGTTGCCCCGGGATTTGCTGCCAACTATCCTGGATGTCGCGATCGATCCAACGGTAGCAACATTGGCATTGTTGTCTGCTCATATGGTCATTTTCTGGCTATCTCAGGACAGTAACGTGACTCCACCAGTGTGTCTTACCGCCTTCACTGCTGCAGCCATTGCCAAGACAGAACCCATGCCTGCAGGGCTTGCTGCCTGGAAACTGGCCAAGGCCCTCTATGTGGTGCCTTTCCTGTTCGCCTACACACCAATTCTGAGCGGTGACTGGTCTTTGGCTATTCCCATTTTCCTATTCTCTGCATTGGCACTTTATGCCTTGGCAGCGGCCTTCACCGGCTGGTTCAGCCGTCATCTGATCTGGCCAATGAGATTGCTGCTGGTTGTCTTGTCGGTAGTGCTTATATGGCCCATGCCCCTGGCTCAGCATTTGGTTGCTGCCCTGGTTCTAATTACCGTCTGGTGGATGAATCGCCAGGGGGTTTTAGTACCTGAGGAAAGCCACTGAGACTTGCTGTCGATTATGGCGCTGTACAAGGGGGACTGTCTTTCAGGCCCCCTGTGATTCCAGACTCTCAACCTGTTGGCTGTAGATCCTCTTTGGGTGCAAACATGGGGGCGAACATTCCAAGTTGCTGAGCTTTGCGGATGGATTTGAACAGGTCGGTGTGGGCAATGTGGAACAAGTCGTCAATGCTTTCCAGGACATAATAGACCGGTTGCATAATATCTATCCGGTACGGTGTTCGCAGTACGTCTACAATATCAAAAGGCCTTATTTCAGGTGTTGGGCTGGTGGCGTACTGGGTTTCCCCGATCGATGACAAAATACCTCCGCCATAAACCCTTAAGCCGTGGTTGGTCCGCAACAGACCAAATTCCACCGTAAACCAGTACAGCTTTTCCAGAAAGGTGCGTTCCGCGCTGCTGGCCTTAAGGCCGAGTTCTCCATAAGTCTTGGTAAATTCTGCAAAGCAGGGATGGGTTAACATGGCGCAGTGGCCGAAAACCTCATGAAAAATGTCCGGCTCCTGCAGGTAGTCCAGTTCTTTCCGTGACCTGATAAAAGTCGCGCAGGGAAAGCGCTTGCTTGCGAGCAAGTCACAGAAAGTAATAAAAGGTATTAAGGCTGGTACAGCCGCTGCCTGCCAACCGGTGGTGGCCTGGAGAGGTGCGGACACCTCAGCCAGTTGGGGAATTCGATCGACCGGCAGATTCAGTAGTTCCATGCCGTGGACAAATTCATCGCAGGCAACACCTTTTACGGCAGTCTGCTGACGCTGAATAAGATCACGCCATACGGCATTTTCTTCGGATGTATAGGAAATGTGGCCATTTTCATCGGGCGATTTGGCCGTATATTTAGAGCCTGGAACGGCTTCTATTTTTGGAGTGCCCATGTTCGTTACCTCAACGCTGGAAAAGGGTAAATTCCGTTGTCATGACCATCGCTTTTGGCGTCGGTTCATATCGCTCCGCAGAGCGGTGAGAGGTCGGAAGGGGTATTTCCGGCCGGGCTTCACATAAGACGATTTAACCGCTTCTGAGAATTTTTGTCCACCTTGCAATGTAACAGGATTGCCGATAAAACTATGTATCTGGGGCATACGGATTATGTGGATGTTACCGTTATATTTCTTTTAAGGAGAAAGAAGATGGCGATTCAGTCTGAGCGGGCAGAATCATCCTCACAAGAAGTTTTGATGGCGCGTCAGCCCATCTATGATGAGCAGAGACGTTTGTTCGGCTATGAACTGCTGTTCCGCAACGCCGACGGGTTGAGTGCCGAATCCTTTGGTGGCGACAAGGCAACTAGCCAGGTCGTGGTTAACTTATGTACCAGTGTTAATGCACAGTTTGATACCTTCAAAATGCCCCTGTTTATCAACCTTTCCCCTGATTTCTTGTCATCCGAAGCCTTCTTGCCGATTAATCCGGAAACTGTGGTGCTGGAATTGCCTGCCGATACCCAGGCCTCGGATTCCCTGTTGCTGACGCTGGCAGAGCTCAATAAGAAGGGCTACCGACTGGCGATGAGTTGTCGTCAAGAATATTCTGCCGACGTCGCATTTTTTCCATTTCTGGACTACATGAAAGTTGAAGTGCAGAACCTGAATGAGTCTGAGCTTGATTCTCTGGTGGCATCTCTGGCCGCCTACCCCTTTGTGCTGGTAGCCGATAAGGTGGAAACCCCGGCAATATACCGGCATTGTCAGTCTCTCGGCTTTGCATTGTTCCAGGGCTACTTCCTGGCCCGGCCCGATCAGGTGTTTGGCACGGCTGTCCAACCCAGTGTACAGGGGTTGATGCAGGTGATGCGCCGGATTCAGGAAAAAGATTCGTCCATGGAACAGGTGTCACAAGCCGTTTCACGGGAGCCGCGGCTGGTCTATCAGGTGTTGCGAATCCTCAACAGTCCAGCCTGCAAACTGGACCGGAAAATCGAAACGATCAGGGAGGCGTTAATCCTGTTGGGGATTAACCAACTGAAGAAGTGGACGATGCTGATCATGCTAGCCTCCTCTGGTGAAGAAAAGATTGAGCTCGTACGCATTCTGCTAACCCGCGCCAGGGCTTGTGAGCGCTATGCGGAAATGCGCCAGTTACCCTCACCCGAGCATTACTTCATGACTGGGTTGCTGTCGGGAATTGATATGCTGCTGGAAGCTGACAAAAAAATCCTGCTCTCACAAATCTGTGTTTCGGAAGATATCGTTGCAGCACTGACCTGCGGCGACGGCGATATGGGGCAGGCCCTGAGCAGTATCAACCTGATAGAAAATCATCATTGGGATGGCCTAAACTCATTACCGTTTGAAACCTATCAGGATATTTTTGAGGCCTATCATCAGGCGGGCGTCTGGGCCCATGAAATGATTGAGCTGATTTATCAATAATCGTCCAGCGCTTTGGGTACAGACTTCGTTTGCAAGGCAGTGTCCAGAGAGTCGTGGGATCTCCCAAGAGAGCGCTGGTGAGCAATTCGGAAAATAAAGCATGACTGATTTTTTAATCACAACCTGGACTGAGGAAGACCTGCCTGAATTATTGCGTCTGAACCAGGTCGAAGTACCTCATGTCGGCGATTTAAACCCTGAAAGCCTGGGGCAGTTGCTGGCCAATTCATATTTTACCGGTGTCGCACGGGTCAAGGGACAGGTTGCCGGCTTTATCGTTGCCCTGACTCCCGGTCAGGACTACGCCAGCTTGAACTACCGCTGGTTCTGTGATCATTACCGGGAATTCCTCTATGTTGATCGCATTGTGGTGGCACCGGATTATAAAGGGCAGGGTCTTGGACGGGAGCTGTATGCCGCGGTGGCACAGAGCAACCCGGTGAAGGCAGACGTTATCACCTGTGAAGTCAATATTAAGCCGCTGAATCAGAGCTCTCTGGATTTTCATGCACGGATAGGCTTTGTAGAAGTTGGCCAGCAGGATACTGAAGGCGGTAAGAAGCGCGTATCGCTACTGGCTAAGAAACTGCCTTGAGACCTTGGGTTGGTCATTCCCGTTCATCAATACCAATAGACAAGATTTCGTGACTAAAGACGGAATTTGAATTATCAGATTTCTGTGGCTATCTCGGTTAGCCGCCTTGTCTCTCGTATTGAGTTTGCTTGGCAGTCTCACAGGGTGTGCTCCAGAAGTCAGTTCCAAAGCCTGGTGCGAAGATATGTCTGCTAAACCCAAAGGTTCGTCACACTACTGACATAAGGTTGTCAGTGGTGCCTTGCTAATCTGAGGTTGTTCTATACGGACATACAACGCTTCACGGCAGGCACTTTTATAGCATCAAGCCTCTTCTGGAAGCGTGGACCCAAAATCTCAGGCAGTAAAGCCTACGAAGGAGCAAAGACTATGGCAGACGATATGCCCAGCATCGTTTCACACGTATCCATTGGTACCAATCATTTCGACAAGGCTGTCGCCTTTTATGACCAGGTGTTGGCTACTCTGGGCTGTAAACGGGTGATGGAACATCCCGGCGCGGTCGCATACGGCAGGCAATTTCCCGAGTTTTGGGTACAGACTCCCATCAACAGTGAGCCAGCATCTGTGGGCAACGGATTCCATATGAGCTTTATTGCAGCCTCCAAAGAAGCTGTACATGCTTTCTATGACGCAGCCGTCGCGGCTGGTGCAACTGATGATGGCGCTCCCGGACCACGGCCGCACTATGGTGAACCCTATTATGGATGTTTTGTACGTGATCCTGATGGGCACAAAATCGAAGCGACTTATTGGGATATGGAGCTGGCCAGTAAAATCTACGGGTAACAACGATTACTTCTATCCAATTTACTTTCAGCAAGGTTTTCCAAGGCGAAGAAGTAACTTGCTGATATTCTGTTAAATTTCTTCTGTGTCACCCTGGGGCACCGACTTCAGCTTGACTTTGCCGCCCGAGATCCTTAGTTTACGCCCCGTCGCAGGTGTTCCTTACATTTCGTTAATCCTGGAATGAAACGGGAAGTCGGTGCAAATCCGACACTGCCCCCGCAACGGTAATCGAGCAAACTGATTCGCAATTAGCCACTGTGTAACTACATGGGAAGGTGCGAATCAGCCGGACCCATTATGGGTGTCCACTCGTAAGTCCGGAGACCGGCCTGAGACATATACCGGCATTGCGGAGGGCTCTGCGGGACGCGAATTTACCTGCTGTTCTGGTGTCTTTGGTCCCCACAATCGCGCAATGCATATCAGCTAAAATATGTGCGCGGGTGTGCGCGAACCGGAGTTTCCATGTCCTTTAAAGAAGTATTTCATGCCGATCAGTCATTCTGGTGGGTATCCCTGATTCTGCCTGCTTCCCTTGCTGTATTAAGTCCTTTTGCTTTAGCCCTTGAAGACCAGCGTGCTGACCCGGTCGTAGTTACCGCCACACGTACAGCACAAACCGCTAATGAAAGTATATCCACTGTCCGAGTTTTAACCCGAGAGGAAATTCTGCAGCGCCAGGCCAAGTCTGTGCCCGATCTGCTCAAAGGAGAGGCAGGAATTCATTTTACCAATAATGGTGGACGCGGGAAGAACAGTTCCTTATTTATGCGTGGAACCAATTCCGATCATGTATTGGTATTGGTGGATGGTATTAAGGTTGGGTCCGCCACTACGGGATCAGTTGCATTTCAGGATCTTCCGGTGGAACAAATAGAACGGATAGAAATTGTTCGCGGCCCTCGTTCAAGTCTTTATGGTTCTGAGGCCATTGGCGGTGTTATACAGATTTTTACCCGTAAAGGTGGCGGTGACATCAGGCCTAGTTTCAGTGTTACAGCGGGAACTGATGATACCTATGAAGCTACCGCTGGTCTGTCGGGAGGTGGTGATAATCTGTTTTACAATTTCTCCATCAGCGGTATAGATACTCAGGGCTTTGATTCGTGTCAGGCAGAAGCAGGTACAGTATTTCGTGGTTGCTTTATTGATGAACCGGATAGAGACGGCTACGAAAATCTGGCTGGGAGCCTGCGCCTGGGTTACCAATTTGAAAATGGTGCGGAAGTTTCGCTAAGTGCTTTGCGAAGTGACAGCGAATCAGAATTCGACGGTTCGTCGCAGAATAATAATGAATCAGTACAGAAAGCTGTTAGTGTAAACGCCAGTCTGCCAATGGTAGACATATGGTGGATTAAACTTATTGTTGGTCGAAGCCAGGACAAATCTGACAATTTCCACGACGCCGATTTCGCCTCAAGTATAGATACCACACGTGATACGATTTCTTTGCAGAATGACTTTACTCTGTTTGATCGGGACATCCTCACTATCGGTGGAGACTATCAGCGCGATGAAGTTGATACCTATGGTGATCAGAACTTTGATTTTGTCATTGACGACGCTGATCAGTTTGCAGAAACCACACGTGAAAACCTAGCTGGTTTTGTTCAGTATCAACTGGCACTGGACCAGCAGAGCGTCGAATTAAGCCTGCGTCACGACGATGATGAACAATTTGGTAGTCAGGTGACGGGAGGTGTTGGATACGGGGTAGCCATGGGCAAAGGTTTGCACTTTGTTACTTCATATGGCACTGCCTATAAGGCACCTTCATTTAACGAACTCTACTATCCAGGTTTTGGCAATCCCGATCTGCATCCGGAAGAGTCTGAAACCGTTGAACTGGGTTTGCGCGGGAGCTATGCCGTCACTCGCTGGTCGTTGGTGTACTTCAATACTGAAGTCGATGAGCTGATCAACTATGACGCCAGCTTCACACCTGCCAATATTGATGAAGCTAGAATTACCGGCGTCGAGTTTGAATTAGATCAGCAATTGGCAGAGGACTGGCAGATAGGACTGGCGTTAACGGTGCAGAAACCACGTAATGAATCGGATGATGCAAACAACGGCAATCTTCTGGCGCGTCGTCCCGAGCGCAGCGGTCGTGTGGATGTAGATTATCAGCAACCTCGCTGGTCTGCGGGTGCCACTATCTTTATGGCCGGCCGCAGTTTCGATGATGCTGCCAATACCCGCAAGCTGAATTCATATAATACCTTTGACCTAAGAGCACAGGTAGAGTTGATTCAGTCGTGGCTATTGCAGGGACGTATCGAAAATCTGTTCGATACCGAATACGAAACGGCAGAATTTTATAACCAGCCGGGGTTCGGCCTATACATTACGTTACGTTATGCACCGAAATAGCAATCCATAAATCTGAGCAGTAATCCATAAAACAACGGAGCATCGTCTCCACAGCGGACGGGGATAGCCCGATGAGGTTTTGATGAGCGATTTACCTGATAACGAACGCTACAAAGCCCGCATGCAGCGCAAAAAGGAAGTAGTGGATGCGGGCATCGCCCGCGCCACCATCGAGCGTGGAGTGTTGCTGGTCAATACCGGCAACGGCAAGGGTAAGAGTTCGTCAGCCTTTGGTATGGTGGCCCGAGCCCTGGGGCATGGGATGAATGTAGCAGTGGTGCAGTTTATCAAGGGTAGCTTTTCCACCGGTGAAGAGGCTTTTTTCCGCCGCTTTCCAGAGGTTCAGTATCACGTGATGGGCGAAGGTTTTACCTGGGAAACCCAGGATAAGGAACGGGATATTCGGGCAGCCTCTGCTGCCTGGGATAAAGCCGCCGGTTTTCTTACCGATCCTAATGTAGATCTGGTAGTCATGGATGAACTGAATATTGCGCTCAAGTATGGTTATGTAAACCTGGAAAAGGTACTGGCGGCTTTGCAATCCAGACCGGCTAAGCAACATGCCGTGGTCACCGGTCGCGGCGCTCCCCAGGCATTGGTCGATATCGCTGATACCGTGACCGAGATGCGTGAAGTCAAACATGCCTATCAGGCCGGCATTAAGGCACAGAAAGGCGTCGAACTTTAGGGCAGAACAGCGATGGAAACCTTGATGGTGCAGGGGACGACCTCGGACGCTGGTAAGAGCACCCTTGTCGCCGGGATTTGCCGTTGTCTTAAACGTCGTGGGTTGGCTGTTGCTCCCTTCAAACCCCAGAACATGGCGCTAAATAGTGCCGTGACCGCAGACGGAGGCGAAATTGGCCGGGCGCAGGCGGTGCAGGCGCAGGCCTGTGGCCTTGAACCAACCACGGATATGAATCCAATCCTGCTCAAGCCCAATACGGATATTGGTGCACAGGTGATTATTCATGGCCATGCCCGCGGCAATATGACCGCGACCTCGTATCACCAATACAAACAAGTGGCGATGGACGCTGTATTGGAATCCCACCAGCGTTTAGACGAGCAATATCAGGCGGTGATTGTCGAGGGCGCCGGATCGCCGGCCGAGATCAATTTACGGGAAAACGATATTGCCAATATGGGCTTCGCCGAAGCTGTTGACTGCCCAGTGATCTTAATTGCAGATATCGATCGCGGGGGCGTATTTGCCCACCTTGTGGGGACTTTAGCCCTCCTGAGTGAATCGGAACAGGCGCGGATAAAAGGCTTTGTGATCAACCGGTTTCGGGGTGATCTGGCGCTGTTGCAGCCCGGGCTGGACTGGCTGGAAGACTACACTGGCAAGCCGGTTCTGGGTGTGTTGCCTTATTTGCATGGCCTACACCTGGAAGCTGAAGACGCTCTGCCTAAAGGCCATCAGGCGGCTGAGTCCGACCATAAAATACGGGTGGTGGTACCGGCTCTACCCCGCATCAGTAACCACACGGATTTTGATCCTTTGCGCTTACACCCTCAGGTGGACTTCCGCTATCTGGGGCCGGATGATGCCTTTCCTGGCGCAGACTTAATTATTCTGCCGGGCAGTAAGTCCGTGCGGGACGATATGGCCTGGCTGCGTTCCCAGGGGTGGGATCAAGTTATCCTGCGCCATGTGCGCCTGGGTGGCAGATTGCTGGGAATTTGCGGCGGTTTTCAAATGCTGGGTACGAGCATAGAGGATCCGACGGGAGTAGAGGGGCAACCGGGAACATCGGCAGGATTGGGGCTGCTGGAGTGCAACACCGTCCTTCAGCCGAAAAAACAATTGTATAACCGCGAAGGTCAACTAAGTTTTGGCGACGCAGCAGTTAAGGGTTACGAGATCCACGTGGGCGAAACCTATGGTATTGATCTGGAAAGGCCTCTGATCAGGGGCGATTTCGGTCAGGACGGCGCTATGAGTGCTGATGGTCAAATGGTGGGCACATACTGGCACGGAATCTTTGAGCATCCCGAGGCTTTGAATGCCCTGTTAGGATGGGCCGGATTGGCAGCACCGAAAAACTTTGACTACTGGGTGCTGAGAGAAAGCCAGATTGACCGACTTGCGGATACCATTGAAGCCTCATTGCACATGGAAAAGTTGTTGGCTCTAATCTCAGGAACCTCTAAAAAATGAAATCCCTGATTCTGGGTGGCATAAAATCCGGCAAAAGTCGTTTTGCCGAACAGCTCGCCATAGAACAATCTGAAGAAGTGGGCAGGCCGGTTAGTTTGATTGTGACGGCCCAGGGGCTGGATGAGGGAATGGCGCAGCGTATTGCCCGGCACCAGGCGGAACGGCCACTGGATTGGATCAGCACAGAGGCGCCTGTTCATTTGGGTTCGGCTATTGAGCAAAACAATAGCGCAGGGGTCGTCCTTGTGGATTGCCTGACGTTATGGCTGACCAATCTGCTGATGGCCGATGACGAGACTTTGCTGCGGTCTGAATTGCAGTTGTTTGAGCAGGCCGTTCAGTCGTGTACGGCGCCGCTGATCCTGGTCTCTAACGAAACCAACATGGGCATTGTTCCGATGGGGGAACTCACACGCCGCTATTGTGACGAAATCGGGTTGTTGCATCAGCGGACGGCTCAGCAGTGTGATCGGGTAACGCTGGTGATGGCCGGATTGCCGATGGATCTTAAATCCACGTCTTAGTTTTTAATTTGGCTACTGGCTACTGGCTACTGGCTACTGGCCATTGGCAGTGAATTCAATCTTTAGGGAATCTTCCGCTAATGTCTTTCCAACTTCCTCATATTGAACCTGTGTCCGATCTGCTGGATGTCCAGATACAAACTGATATTGATCAGAAGACCAAGCCATTGGGTGCTTTGGGGCAGCTGGAAAAACTGGCCTTTCGAATTGCCCGTATTCAGCAGGTCCGCAGACCTCAGCTTCAGCAACCTACTGTTTTGGTGTTTGCCGCAGACCATGGTATCGCCAACGCGGGTGTGAGTGCCTACCCTCAGGATGTCACTTGGCAGATGGTACATAACTTCCTTCAGGGTGGTGCTGCCATTAATGTCTTTGGCCGCCAGCATAACATTTCAGTCAAAGTGGTTGATGTCGGAGTGAATCATGAATTTGGTGATTTGCCGGGCCTGATCCAGGCCAAGGTCAAACCGGGGGCAGACAACTTACTGGAAGGCCCCGCCATGACTGTCGCCGAGTGCGAGCAGGCAATGCAGGTTGGGATCAATCTGGCAGCTGAGGCAGCAGGTCAGGGCAGCAATGCGCTCGGTCTCGGTGAAATGGGAATCGGCAACACTTCGGCAGCAGCAATGTTGATGAGTCGTTTACTGGGGCTTCCTTTAAGCACATGTGTTGGTCGTGGTACGGGGCTTAACGATACTCAACTGGCCCATAAAATAGCCTTGCTGGAACAGGTCGATGCTCTTCATCAAGGCGTTCAGGACCCTTTAGATGTTTTGTCCACTTTAGGCGGAATTGAAGTTGCCGCCATGACTGGTGCCATGCTGGAAGCCGCCTCCCGGCGTATGATTATACTGGTGGATGGATTTATTGCTTCCGCAGCTTATTTGGTGGCGTATAAACTTAATCCTGAAATTGCCGACTATGCCGTCTTCTGTCACTGTTCCGATGAACAGGGGCATCGGTCGATGCTGGAGCAGTTGGATGCCAAGCCTTTGCTGCAGTTAAGTATGCGGCTAGGCGAAGGCTCTGGTTGTGCCTTGGCCTATCCTTTACTTCAGAGTGCTGTGGCGATGCTGACTGAAATGGCCAGCTTTGCCGATGCTGGTGTAAGTGATAAGGGCAGCGATTAGGACAGTGATAAAGATGCCAAAGAAGTTTAAACGAACAATAAGCCGCGATAACCAGAGATGAATTCGCCTGAACCGGCCCCGACAAGAGAGCAAATTGATGCCCCAGCGCGCTGGCGTCAGGAACTGCAATGGTTTCTGCTGGCAGTGCAGTTTTATACCCGGATACCGGTTCGCTTGATTTTGCCCTACCGTGATCAGGATATTAATCGGGCCAGCCGCTATATCAGCTTGGTGGGCTGGCTAGTGGCTTTAATAGCCGCCTTAACCCTGATTGTTGGCTACAACTGGTATGGATCTTGGGGTGGAGCAGCATTGGCAGTGTTAGCCGGTGTTCTGACCACAGGGGCTTTTCATGAAGATGGCATGGCGGATGCGATCGATGGGTTTGGCGGTGGCCTGACTCAGGCGCGTATTCTGGAAATTATGAAGGACAGCCGGGTCGGCACTTATGGTGTTCTGGCCCTGGTATTCGCGGTTTTAGTAAAAGTGGTCGTATTAGCTCAATTGGAGTTGAGTCAGGCCCTGGTAGTGTTATGGACAGTGCATGCAGGCAGCCGGGCTTTGGCCATCAGTCTGTTGCTGACGTTGCCTTATGTGCAGGCCGATAAACGCAGTAAAGTAAAGCCTGTTGCAAAAAAAATTGAGTCTGAAGACCTGCGGTTGGCCCTGGTATTGGGCGTACTGCCAATGTTGTTTTTGCCCTGGTTCACTGTCATCTGTCTGGTCGTCGCGCTCTGGGGTTTGCGCTGGTGTAGTTGCTACTATCTGACTCGGCGCCTGGGGGGGTATACAGGGGATTGTCTTGGTGCCGTACAACAGTTGGCAGAACTCATGATATACCTCGTGGCAGTGGCACAGTTGGCTCCATGAATTATGCTGTTCCGAACAGCTCAACCAATCAAAGAAACAAAAGCGCCAGATGGAAGTAATGGTGCCGCTGGAGGTTAAGTGGAAATTGTCCTGATTCGCCACACCCGGGTTGATGTGCCACAGGGGACTGTTTATGGTCAATTGGACGTGCCTCTTGCCAAGAGCTATTCGGACGAATTGTCACGCATCCGGGAAGAGCTTACACAGACATCTCAATGCCATCGTTTGTATAGCAGTCCTCTGAGCCGGTGTCGCTTGCTGGCTTCCGAACTGGCAGTGGATTTTGATGTTATTCCTCATTTTGAGCCACTCTTGTTGGAAATGAACTTCGGTGACTGGGAAGGGCGGACCTGGCAGGAATTACCTCAGGACCAGGCTCGAGAGTGGGGAAATAACTGGCAAACCCAACCGACTCCAGGCGGTGAAAGTTTTCAGGATATTTATGCTCGTAGCCAGACATTTATTCAGCAGCACATGGATCCAATGCCGGCAGGAAAAACCGTTGTTGTCGTGGCTCATTCCGGCGTGCTGCGCTGCCTATGCCTGCAGATGCACCCTGAGTACCGGCACTGGGAGCAAAGCCAGGCTTTCAAGATACCTTTTGAATATGGCACGGTCATGCGTTTTACCCGTACCTGATCATTTTGGGGCGGTTATAGCCGGCTGTCATTGGAAGGCGAAGGGGCTTTTAGAGTCAGTTCCCGGGTCTCTTTGACGGTTTCCATGACAACATAGCTGCGCGAATCCCGCACTCCCGGCAGAGAAAGAATCTTCTCCCCCAGCAACGCCCGGTATTGATCAATATCCGCCACTCGAGCCTTGATCAGATAATCAAAGTTACCCGACACCAGGTGGCATTCCTGTACTTCAGGCACTTGAATGGCCGCCGTTTTGAATTCCGCAAACACGTCCCTGGAAGTCCGGTTGAGGCCGATTTCGATGAATACGACCAATCCCGCGCCCAGCTTTTTGGCATTTAGAATGGCGGTGTATTGCCGAACATAACCCTCCCGCTCCAGACGCTTGACGCGTTCAAGACAGGGGGTTGCACTCAGGTTTACACGGCGGGAAAGGTCCGTGTTTGATATGCGGGCGTTTTGCTGAAGTTCGTGCAGTATCGCCAGGTCAATTCTGTCAATCTGTTTTTTCATGATGATCCAGCATATTTCACCAGAGTGTCTATAAATATAGTCAATTATGCTAATACAGGATCTTATTAAAGATCATTGTTCTGTTGGGCTTGCTTATAATTTGAGTATCTGTGTGCTTTGGTTCTGAACCTGCTGAATAGACTGATTTTTCAGTTCAGTATCCACCCTCGAAGTGCGCTCTAATGATTACTCTCCCCTTCTATTGGGGCATTTAAGGAGGTTTATATGCTTGTTGGCGTACCTAAAGAAATCAAAAACCATGAATACCGAGTTGGCCTGACGCCGAATGCCGTACACGAATTGGTCCAGCATGGTCATGAAGTGGTAGTGCAGAAAGATGCCGGTACAGCCATTGATTTTACCGATGAGCAATATCAGCTGGCCGGTGCCCGGATTCTTGATACCAGCGAAGAAATTTTTACCACAGCTGAGATGATCGTCAAAGTGAAAGAACCTCAGGCACCTGAGCGAGCGCAACTGAAACCTGGCCAGACCCTGTTTACCTATCTCCATCTGGCGCCGGATGTGCCGCAAACCCAGGATCTGTTGAACAGTGGCGCCATCTGCATTGCCTATGAAACGGTGACTGATCCGCAAGGGAGGCTGCCATTACTGGCTCCCATGTCAGAAGTGGCAGGACGCATGAGTATTCAGGCCGGTGCCCGCTGCCTGGAAAAATCCCAGGCTGGACGGGGATTATTGCTTGGAGGTGTTCCTGGTGTTGATGCCGCCACGGTGGTGATACTCGGCGGCGGTGTGGTCGGCTTCAATGCAGCTCAGATGGCAGTTGGCCTGGGGGCACATGTGGTGGTGCTGGATAAATCCATCGATGCGCTGCGCCGGTTTGATTCAGTGTTTGGTAATCGGGTGCAGACCGTATTTTCCACTGCCAAGAGTGTGGAAGACTGGGTATTGCGTGCAGACTTGGTGATCGGCGGTGTGCTGGTGCCTGGCGCAGCTGCCCCTAAACTGGTTACCCGTGAGATGGTGAAAGCCATGAAGCGAGGTGCTGCGGTTGTAGACGTGGCCATTGATCAGGGAGGCTGTTTTGAAACCTCTCACGCTACTACCCATGCCGAGCCGACATTTATCGTGGACGATGTCGTGCATTATTGTGTCGCCAACATGCCGGGTGCTGTGGCCCGAACTTCCACCCTGGCTTTAAACAACGCGACATTGCCATACGTCATGGCGTTGGCAAATAAGGGGGTTGAGAGAGCATTGCAGGAAAACCCTCATTTGTTGCAGGGGCTGAATGTGGCGAAAGGGAAGCTGACCAATCAATCCGTCGGACAAGCGCAGGGCCTGCAGGCGCTAACCGCTGAACAAGGGTTGGAGTTAATTCTGTAGCGTACTTGGTATTGTGGGTGGCAGCGCGAACAAGGGTTCGCGCTTAGTCCCTGTTTTCCCGACGTGCTGTCCTAATGCCATCCTTGAAGCTGTCGAGTGGGATGGATGAATCGTTACCCTGATGCCTGACCGATTAAAAGCAGTGCTTTGAGTCGCCAGGCTTCAGCGGGCCAGCAATCTCCTTCAGTTAGCGAAATACATGGAATCGAAGTACTCACGCATTTCCTTCATGAAGGTCACTTCATAAGGGTGAGTGATGGCAAACAATACACTTTCTTCAGTCGATGTTTTCATGGCAAATTCCTTCTTGGTTTCAGACGAGTTTTAATGTTTCCAGAGTCCGTAGTTCAGGTGACACCAAGCTAACGGTTTCCAGATTTACGAGCTAAAACTGCTCATAGTGTCGATGACTTTATCGTGTTGATTAATTTGGATCGTGTTGATTAATTTGGCGGCGCTCCCAGCAACCGGGAATTTAGCTTCATCTTCTGCAGTGGCAGACAACACTTTTATCTTGTTTGGAAGAGGCTCTTTCTGCCGACACTTCCAGGCTGATTTATCTGCCTGCACGCTTGATATAGACAACGCATAAGCCGTGCCAGGCAGTGTTTATCTGACTGAAATAAAGTCAAAAATTATTGCAATTCAATAGGCTAAGCCAGATGTTTTGCGTATGTAGACGTCGATTTCCCGGGGGCGGGAGGTCCTTACCAGACGAATGTTGCACCATATTGGAACGACTTTGCCTGAGGCTGTTCGGATTTTGTGCGGGTTGATTGTTTTAGAGTCCGGAAGACATTTGCTTTAGCAGGCCGATAATGTATCCCTGAGGTCAATCTGCATGAAATCTGTACCCTATGTGAGCAGGGTAAAAATATCAGGTAGGAAGGCCTGGAGTTGGTTTGATTTTTGCCCCGATATTCGCATTTTTGTGATGGTTTGTTTGTGTGGGTCTAGGGCCCTCATCCAGCCTTCATAATAAAACCCTAACAGATTGTTGCATGAAGCTATGGCGCAGTTCATAGTACCAAAGCTGTTGTACTTGAGAGCCCCCGGCAACCTTGGTTAAGGGCCTTCCAGCCAGCATAACTTCGGCCTTTTTGTGAAAGATGAGTTGTCTCTATGACCTATTGTCTTGCAATAGCAGTCGATACCGGACTGGTTTTTGCCTCCGACTCCCGTACCAATGCGGGTGTCGATAACGTCAATATATACCCCAAAATGTTTACTTTCAGTATGCCGGATCTGGGTTATCTGGTGATGCTGACTTCCGGCAATCTGGCGACTACCCAGGCTGTAGTGCGTAGGCTGTACGAAGACCTTGAATCGAAAGAGCCCAAAGGGTTTGCCGCATGTAAAGATGTCAGCGCGGCAGCGAGATACCTGGGAGCAACCAGTGTTGAGCTGAAAAATTACTATGAAAAAGATTTGAAGCAGGGGGCCAACTTTGATTGCACCATGATCCTTGGAGGGCAGTTTGCCGGACGTCCCCATGAGATCTTTCTGGTATACCCAGAGGGGAACTATATTCAGAGTTCACCTTATTCACCGTTCCTGCAGATTGGCGAAACCAAATATGGCAAGCCGATTTTGGATCGAGTGATACGCAACAATACCTCACTGGAAGCAGCCGCTCGTTGTGCCCTGGTCTCTTTGGACTCCACAATGAGGTCCAACTTGTCGGTGGCTCCTCCGTTTGATCTACTAATGTACAGAACAGGTACGTTGCAGCCCGAACATGAACTGAGCATGAAACTCAATTCAACCTATTATGCATCGCTCCGCAAGAAATGGGGCGAGGGCATGATGGATCTTTTTAATGGGCTTCCCCTATTTGAATGGGAAAAGACATCCTGATCTGGATGTCACCGGAACAGACCCCGAATGAGCACTGACCAAGGAGTGTTGGATGAGTATTATTGTTGGCATTCGCCACCGCACCACCTACAAGTTTGATCGTCTGATAAACTTGTCACCCCATACGGTTCGCTTGCGTCCCGCCCCTCATTGCCGCACCCCGATTGTCAGTTACAGCTTGAATATTGCGCCCAAGGAACATTTTATAAATTGGGTGCAGGATCCTTTTTCCAATTACATGGCGCGTTTGGTGTTTCCGGAAAAAACAGCCGAACTCGTCGTGGATGTGGACTTGGTTGCCGACCTGACGGCTTATAATCCGTTCGATTATTTTGTGGAAGAGTATGCGGAGAATTATCCTTTCAAATATGCCGATAACCTGAGGGTTCAGTTGGCTCCGTTTTTAGAAACCAGCGATCCTGGCCCCCGCTTTCAGAAATACTTCAAAGAAGTCTCCAAAGAATATTCAGGCAAGAAAACGCATATCAATGACTTGCTGGTTGCGGTTAATCAAAAGGTGTCCCAGGACATCAAATACAACATCCGTATGGAAGTTGGGGTGCAAACACCAGAAGAAACCCTGGAAATCGGCCGGGGGTCTTGTCGTGACTCTTCCTGGCTTCTGGCGCAGTTACTGCGCCATATGGGATTGGCAGCACGTTTTGTTTCCGGCTACCTGGTACAACTGACTGCCGACCAGAAGTCTCTCGATGGGCCTAGTGGCCCGGAAAATGATTTCACTGATTTACATGCCTGGTGTGAAGTTTATGTGCCGGGAGCCGGCTGGCTTGGACTGGATCCTACGTCAGGACTGTTTGCTGCGGAAGGGCATATTCCCCTGAGTTGTACGCCAGAGCCTTCGGATGCCGCGCCTATTTCAGGTGCTATTGATCCATGTGAGGTGGAATTCACATTCAGCAATGAAGTGGTGCGTCTCAAGGAAGATCCACGGGTAACCAAACCTTTCACTGAGCGAGAATGGGAGGATATCGATGCACTTGGCGCTTATGTCGATGAATTGCTGGACAAGAATGACGTACGCCTGACCATGGGGGGAGAACCGACTTTTGTCTCAATCGATGATATGGAATCGGAGCAATGGAATACCGACGCGGATGGTCCCGATAAGCGCCGCCTGGCATTTGAACTGGCCCAGCGACTTAAGCAACGTTATGGCGAGAAGGGCTTCATGCACTTTGGCCAGGGCAAGTGGTATCCCGGAGAACCTTTGCCACGCTGGCAATATGCCATTTACTGGCGCAAGGATGGAGAGCCATTATGGGAAGGGCCTGCGGATATTCTAGAGCATGATGCCAAGCCGGAAGATGCCCGTGCACTGATGGTGGCTTTTTGCAAGGAAATGGGGCTGTCCGACAAGTCGGTTCAACCATGCTATGAGGATCCCTTTTATAACCTCTGGCAGGACGGCCAGTTACCGATAGATGAAACCCTGGATGTGGACCATGAAGCACTGGCCAAACGCACGCTGGCGCAGGTACTGAAGCAGGGGTTGAATAAGGCGGTAGGCTATTGTCTTCCGGTTGGGCTAAACCAAGTATCGCAAACCTGGCAGACCTGTCACTGGAAATTCCGCCAGGGAGCGCTCTATCTGATAGGTGGTAATTCACCACTGGGCTTACGCCTTCC
Organism: Hahella sp.; assembly: GCA_050299855.1. GTDB lineage: Bacteria > Pseudomonadota > Gammaproteobacteria > Pseudomonadales > Oleiphilaceae > Hahella. The sequence continues at coordinate 266,013 of JBNKWQ010000023.1, read as the reverse complement.
ATTGGGGAGCCTCTCAGAGCAGCAGTTAAGTGACGAGTTTGAGCTTCATGAGCGTGATCCATTTGCGCCGCTTCCCCAGGAGCTCAAGCTCATCAGCAAGGCTGATGCGCGACCACTGTCTACGATGGCGATACATACCGCCATCTGTACGGAAGTGCGTGAGGGGCACCTATACGCATTCCTGCCGCCGACGAGCACCCTGGAAGAATACATCACCTTGCTTGACGCCGTGTCGCGGGCAGCGACCATCATTAAACGCCCGGTGCGTATCGAAGGCTACTCGCCGCCCCATGACCCGCGCTTGGCAAAGGTGGTGGTGACCCCCGACCCAGGCGTCATCGAAGTTAATGTACAACCGGCCAGTAATTGGGATGAGCTGAAGGGTATTGTAGAAAATCTTTATCACGACGCCCGATTGACCCGTCTGGGTACCGAAAAATTCATGATTGACGGTCGTCATTGCGGTACGGGTGGAGGGAATCACGTGACGCTCGGCGGGGCCAATCCGGTTGATAGTCCGTTATTACGCCGGCCTGATCTGCTGCGCAGTATTCTTACCTTCTGGCAGCATCACCCGAGCTTGTCTTATATGTTCAGCGGCATGTTTATTGGTCCTACCAGTCAGGCGCCGAGGATTGATGAGGCCAGGGTTGAACGACTATACGAGCTGGAGATTGCCTTTGCTCAGATGCCCTCCGGGGACGTGCCTCAACCTTGGCTGGTGGATCGTCAGTTACGCCACCTGCTGACAGACCTGACCGGCAATACCCACCGCAGCGAATTCTGTATCGACAAACTGTATTCGCCCGATTCCAGTACCGGTCGTCTGGGTATCCTGGAGTTTCGGGCCTTTGAAATGCCGCCCCATGCCCATATGAGCTTGGTGCAGATGCTGTTGTTGCGTGCTTGTGTGGCCATGTTCTGGGACAAACCTTACAAGCACAAACTGACCAACTGGGGGACGGCACTGCATGACCGGTTTATGTTGCCGCATTTTCTCTGGGAAGACTTCAAGGAAGTGATCGGCTATTTGAATGATCATGGCTTCCCGTTCAAGTCTCATTGGTTTGAATCTTTCCTGGAATTCAGATGTCCCCGTATCGGGCGTCTTGAGCTGGGCGGCATGAACTTGGAAATGCACCACGCACTGGAACCCTGGTTCGTGCTGGGCGAAGAGGCTTCTGCCGGCGGTACTGCGCGCTATGTGGACTCCAGCATGGAGCGGTTACAGGTTAAAGTACGGCTGGCTACCCCGGACCGCTACACGTTGACCTGTAATGGCAAACGTATTCCACTGGTTCCGGCCGAAGAAGAAGGCTGCTACGTCGCCGGTATCCGTTATCGGGCCTGGCAACCATGGTCTGCGCTGCATCCCACTATCGGTGTGCACTCACCACTGGTATTCGATCTTTTCGACACCTGGAACGGGCGCAGCCTGGGTGGATGTACTTATCATGTGTTGCATCCCGGCGGACGTTCATACGAGCAATTCCCGGTCAATGCACTGGAAGCTGAGACCCGCCGTATCAACCGTTTTCAGGATGTCGGCCACCAGCATGGTGCCAGAATTGCCCCGCCTATCGTGGAAGGAGGGGGACGGTTTTATCGTCATCCGGAAGCCCGAAAGGGAGCGGTACCGCCGCCAGTACCGGCTAATCCGAGCTATCCAACTACACTGGATCTACGATACGATTAAATGATGTCAGATATGCCACCATTAACCTCCGCGTCGCAGACCGACCTGGATCTGAATGACGTACCCTACTCACCACTGGCGACAGCCTTTGATGAGATGATGGATGCTTCCGGTGGGGTTCGCCCTCACTGGAAAGCTTTTGCAAACTACTTTTCCCAGGTTTCCCGTTCGGACCTGGATAATCTCCATCGCGAGAGTTTGCGCCGTCTGAAAGAGCAGGGGGTTAATTACAACGTCTACAACGATCCTGAAGGCATGCGCCGGCCCTGGTTGCTGGATCCTCTGCCGTTGGTGTTCTCGGAAGAGGATTGGGTGCCGTTGGAAGTAGGCTTGCAGCAGCGAGCCCGACTATTTTCCACACTCCTGACCGATCTTATGGGCAGCCAGACCTGTATCAAGAACAGACTGGTACCGCCCGAACTGGTCTTTCAGCACCCTGGTTTTCTGCGCTCGATGATGGGCGGTGTGCCGTCGCCACTGACCCTTTATGCCGCGGATATAGCCCGCGGGCCTGACGGTACCTGGTGGGTGTTGAGTGATCGAACCCAGGGTCCATCCGGTGCCGGTTATGTACTTGAAGCCCGTATGGTAACCAAGCGGGTTTTGGGACAGGGTGTCGTGGACTATTCCATTGCACCTCTGGCGCAGTATTTTTATCACCTGAAACGACATGTGGCGGCGCTGTCTCCCGATAACCAGAGTGACCCGACTATCGTCCTGTTGTCCTCAGGGATTGGCAATGAAGTCTATTTCGAGCATGCCTATCTGGTTGCCCAGTTGGGGATTACCCTGGTGGAAGGTGACGATCTGACGGTCCGTCAGGGTAAAGTCTATCTAAAAACGGTGGATGACCTGAAACAGGTGGATGTAATTATCCGCCGGGTGGACGATGCCTATAGTGATCCTTTGAACTTTCGCGGTGACTCCATGCTTGGTGTTCCCGGACTCGCACAGGCACAGGCATTGGGGCGCGTAGGTATGGCCAATCCATTGGGCAGTGGCCTGCTGGAATCCCCAGGGCTACTGCCATTTCTACCCGGACTGGCCAAGCATTTTCTTAACGAAGATCTAAAGCTGCCTGAAGTGGCAACCTGGTGGTGCGGTCAGGAAAAAGAACGGCAGCATGTTATCAGCAAGCTGGATTCACTGGTCATCAAGCGGGTCGATCGTGCCGCCGGTGTGGTATACGGCAATAAACTGAACAAGAGCCAGAAAGCGGAGCTTACTACGCGCATTAAAGCGGAGCCTTGGCTTTATGTGGGGCAGCAGTTACTGAGTTTTTCAACGGTGCCGACGTTGGCTGATTCTGCTTTGCATCCGCGCCACATGGTGCTACGGACATTCGCCGCCGGTGACGGTGAGCAGTATGATGTCATGCCCGGCGGGCTCGCCCGTGTGTCGCCGGACGCCAATAACTTTGTGGTGTCGAGCCAGATGGGTGGCCTGAGCAAGGATACCTGGCTAATCAAATCGGGTGGTTCCATGCGTGATGTGTTGCGTCTGAATCCCAGTAAACAACGGCAGACAGGCTCGGCTATTCTGAGTAGCCGGGCAGCGGAAAATCTTTTTTGGCTGGCACGCTACATGGAGCGTGCTGAGTCATTGTTGCGACTGGTGCGGGCATACCTGCGGCAGTTGGAAAACTATTTTGACTATGGTGATGACGCCGATGCCCAGGTGCTGGTCAGCCTCAGGCCTTTGATTGAAATATACTGCCCGGTCAAAAGTAAGCAACGTCTACCCCGGCTGGATACTCTGCAGGGGTTTATTCTTAATGCCCAACATGTTGGAAGTGTGGCCTACAATCTGCATTCTGCGATCAGGACCGCATATACCCTGCGTGATCTTTGGTCCGGTGACTGCTGGCGTGCGATTGAGGAACTGGAAGAGTTGCTGGAGTACACCAACAAGAACCAGACGGGCGTAGCATTGGATCAATTCATCCAACCCTTTCTGACTGGTTTGCTGGCCTTTTTAGGGGCCAGTAAGGAAAGTGTTGCCCTGGATCAGGGCGGTCTCTGGCTGCAGTTGGGGCGGCGTCTTGAACGCGCCCAAAATACGGTCACCAGTATCTCCCGTTTATGCCCATTGTTTTCGGAAACCAATGAAGCGGGCCTGCGTTATGTTCTGCTGGAAGGTAATGACTGCCTGAACAGCCATCGCCGCCGTTTCGGTACTGATCTCACTTTCTATACTACCTGGCAACACCTGTTGCTGGAGCCTACCAATCCACGCTCTCTGGTCAGCACGGTCAGTGGCATGGAACCGTTGCTGAGCTATCTTAATCCGACGCCTCACCGTGGTCTGATGGCATTGGAGAAACGGGTACTTTCCGGCTTGACACCCCTGCGTCTGGCAGATGCCGTTGATTGGCACAATGCCGAGCTTTCAAAAACTAAGCTGGCAGGATTTCTGCGGGAACTAACGACCACTTTTGCACAGTTCGGGATTGATATTGAGCACCAATACTTCAAACACGCCCAGCCCATTACCCGATTCATGCGCTGAGGTTTCCTACATACGGGTGCGGCACGAAACCCTGTACCGTTATCCGGGACAGGCGTCTCTTGCCTATAACAAGGCCTGGCTGGCACCTATTGTCCGACTGGAGCAGCAGGTGCTGGAGCATCGCCTGCGGATCGACCCCAAACCCCGTTTTCAGCATGTGCAGACGGACAGCTTTGGCAACAGGGTACATTACTTTGAAGTGCACAAACCCCATATGAAACTGAGGGTTATAAGTGAGGCTATTGTTGGTCGCTGTCCCAAACCTTTTAATGCTGCCTGTGAGCGCCCCTGGGAGCAGGCAACCTATGCCAGTCTGCAAGGCCGTCAGCAAATGGAAATGTGTTCCTTTGCCTATCCCAGCCCAATGGCTCCCGCCCATGATGAAATCCGGGACTATACGGCCATTGCTTTTAAGCCTGGCCGGTCGTTGCTGGAGGCGCTTTTTGAACTCTCTTCTCGAATTCACCGTGATTTCAAGTATGTTTCCGGTGCCACTCAGGTGGACACGCCTTTGAGTGAGTTCTGGGAGCTTCGCGAAGGAGTTTGCCAGGACTTTGCACACTTAGCTGTGTCTGGCCTGCGAAGCCTAGGTTTAATCGCCGCGTATGTAAGTGGTTATATAATGACCTATCCACCGGAAGGGCAGGAAAAGCGGCAGGGTTCCGATGCGTCACACGCCTGGGTTGCCCTGTATGTACCTGACTATGGATGGCTGCATGTAGATCCTACTAACGACATGTGGGTCAAAGATGAACACGTTATCGTCGCCATCGGGCGCGATTACAGTGATATACCACCACTCAAAGGGGTTTGCTACGGAGCTGCACAGCAGCAACCGGAAGTGGCCGTAACTTTAGAGCGAATCAGCCGTGAGGAAGTTCCCTATGGGCATTAAATGGAAAAACTATAAGTACCCTGAGCTCTATGATGAAATGGTTGATGCCAAAGGGCAGCCAAGGTCTGTTGCCAAAGCCTTGGCCGCTCACCTGGCAGAACTGGAGGATGCTGAACTTGAGCGCCTGAAAGCGACGGCCGAACTGGCCATCAAGGAAATGGGGATTACCTTTACCGTCTATGACCAGGAAGGTGGTTCGATTGATCGCCAGTGGCCTTTTGACATTATTCCCAGGGTCACCAGCCGCAAGGAATGGGACGTTGTTGATGCAGGGCTCAAGCAGCGGGTGAAAGCCCTCAATATGTTCATTGACGATCTTTATCACGACCAGAAAATCGTCAAGGACAAGGTATTCCCCAAAGAGCTGCTGGCTAAATCGAAAAACTTCCGCAAACAGTGTATCGGCGTCAGCCCGGCGCATAATGTATGGGCTCATATCTGTGGATCCGACCTGGTACGTCATTCTGACGGCCAGATCTATGTACTGGAAGATAACCTGCGTGTGCCTTCAGGCGTGTCTTACCTGCTGGAAAACCGCCAGGTGATGAAACGGGTATTTGCCGATCTGTTCGGAGATTTCAGCATCATGCCGGTAGACGACTATCCATCCCAGTTGTTCGATACCCTGGCGGCGCTCTCACCTCGCCCTGCAGAATATCCGCAGGTGGTGGTATTGACACCCGGCATTTACAATTCGGCCTATTTTGAGCACGCCTATCTTGCGCAGCAGATGGGTTGCGAGTTGGTGGAAGGCAGTGACCTGGTAGTGGGCGATGACGATTGCGTCTACATGAAAACCATTTACGGCCTGGAACTGGTTGATGTGATCTACCGGCGGATTGATGATTTATTCCTGGACCCTGAAGCCTTTGATCCTTCGTCAGTGCTTGGAGTGCCTGGTCTGATGCGGGCCTGGCTGAAGGGTAACGTGGCATTGGCCAACGCGCCCGGAGCCGGAGTGGCGGATGATAAGGTGGTTTATGCCTTTGTGCCGGATATGATCAAGTATTATCTGAGTGAAGAGATTATCCTGCCGAATGTGCCCACCTATCTCTGCATGAGGGAGGACGATCGCAAGTACGTGCTGGAACACCTGGAAGAGTTGGTGGTGAAGCCTGCCAATGAGTCTGGAGGTTATGGCATGCTGGTGGGGCCGGCCTCGACTAAGAAGGAACGTGATAAATTTGCTGAACTGATTAAAACCGATCCACGCAATTATATTGCTCAGCCGACATTGAATCTGAGTACTGTGCCAACGCTTATTAACGGCGCAGCCGAGCCACGCCATGTGGACATGCGGCCGTTCATACTATCCAGTAACCAGACCTTCGTCACCACTGGAGGCTTGACCCGGGTGGCATTGCGAAAAGGGTCGTTGGTAGTGAATTCATCTCAGGGTGGCGGCAGTAAGGACACCTGGATTATTGACGAGGAGGCTTGATATGTTAGCGCGAGTGGCAGGCAATATTTACTGGATGGCGCGTTACCTGGAGCGGGCTGAAGACATGGCCCGTCTTGTTAACGTCAATGCCAATCTGACATTGGATTTACCCAAAGGTCTTTCACCTATCTGGGGGCAACTTGTTGCCATTACTGGTGCCGGAGAAAACTATGTCGGTGATTTTGAGGAACGTTCAGTTCTGAAATTTCTGATCAGCGATACGTCAAACCACGTGTCAATTCTCACCAGTCTGGCAAATGCCAGAGAGAATGCGCGCACCATCAGGGACGTTATTCCACGGGAAGTATGGGAGTCTATCAACACCATTTACTTGCACGCCAAAGATTCCGCCCAGCAGGCCCTGACCAAACGTGGTCGCTATCCCTTTTTGCAGGAAATTATTACCGAATGCCAGCATATCTCCGGAACATTGTCGGGGACCATGAATCACGACGCCGGCTATACCTTCCTGAAGATTGGACGCAGCCTGGAACGTGCCGATATGACCAGCCGGATTATCGATACCCGCTCGGCCAATCTGGTCCCTGATGCCACCATGACCAAGGCCACATACGATAACCTGCAGTGGATGAGTGTTCTTAAATCACTTACTGGTTATCAGATGTATCGCCGGGAAATGCAGGTGCGAATTCAGCGTCAGGATGTACTGCGGTTTCTGATTCAGTCAAAAGTTTTTCCGCGTGCGATTGCACGTTCCATGACGGAGTTGGAATTCAGCCTGGACTCTCTGCCTAACCATGAAAGTACGCTATTGGTGGTGCACCGTACCAAACGTCAGTTGGATAACATGGATATCGGTAAGTTGAAGCAGGCTGAGCTACAGGCAGCCATGGATCAGTTACAGGTGGGATTTGCTCAGATTCACGACGAAGTTTCAGCCGTCTATTTTGGCGGTCAGGCCCAGTCGCAAAGTCAGGAGGTTGCCTGATCTCTGTCGCGTCAAGCTAGATGCAGCCAGACTTCATCCAGTGGAACCTCACCTTGAATACTTCAAATCAGGTGATGGTTCCACTCTGCAGCGTCCGCTCCGCTCAACCATGTCCGCTCTACTCAACAATGTCGGCTCTACTCAACAATGTCCGCTTAGGCCGGTTCGATGCTTTGTTATTTCTGCTTCAGTGTGTACTTCAATATCTCCACAACTTGCTGGGGCGTTTGCGCCCAGGCCAGAGCAGCTGCATTCACTTCCTTGAGTGGATGAATCAAAGACTCATCGTGCAGAGTAATGACTGGTTTTCCTAACGCTGCTGCATAGCCGGCGTCAAATGCGGCATTCCATTGTTTGTATTTATCGCCGAAACGTACCACCACCACATCAGCCTGCTGAATCAATGTTTGAATCCTAATGGCATTGATCTTGGCGGCTTTATGATCTTTCCAGAAGGGTTCATTTTCTGCGCCTAGGATATTGTCGCCAACATTGTCACTGGATTCGTGGTGAGTAACGGCTGAATAGAAACTGATGGGTAATTCTGCGGCATCGGCACCGCTGATAATCTGGTCGCGCCAGTCGGTATGAATTTCACCTGATAGGTAAACTTTCCAATGCATCACTTGCCCTCCATATTAATGCTAGAGGGCCACCATACCCACACCGGTGAGTGACAACAAGTCTAAAGAACAATCCGCATGGTACGGGGAAGTACCCAGCGGCCAATGGAGGTATTTTTAGAAATAGACGTCTTCGGGACTGAAGCGGTAGTTACCTAAATGACGGTTGCGCTCATTACCAATCTGTTTGATTTCGGCCATGACTTGCAGTGTCCAAATCGGTTTAGCGGCTATCAACTGTTCAAAGCCGTATTCAAGCAGGGAGTTCACAATGGCGTTCATTGCTGCTTTGGCCTGGGGTTGACTAATGTAGGGACCCTGGATCTTGCTACGGCTGGCCGGTCGGTTGGGTAGTCCAGACATGGCGACTAGGTAGTTGTGCTCTTCACCAGGCACCAGGTGAATCTCAACCCGTTTGCCATCACTATGAATCAGTGCGCAGAATTTTGGGTCATAATAAAGTGGCTCGGCAAAATCCAGACGCATACTGCAACCTCAGAACGACAACTACCAAAGGAACTTCAATGGTAGCAAAAAAATACCGCAGGTGATCCTCCCTGCACCTGCTTTTACCGGATCGGCTGCGATATTTAACCTAGTTTTACAGTTAGTTATAACTTATGGACTACGAGTGTTGGATGGCTACGGACAATAGGTCTGGCCGGAACAGATGTATTGCAACTCGCTCAGTAATCCGGTACTGGTCTCCTCGGCGGCCAGTTGCTTCTGTTCCTGCAGTATGTCCTGCAACAGCTCTGTGGTGGTAAGGGGATTAGCCAGGACAACACGAAAGACCACACAATCATGGCCCCGATATTTCTTGGGGTTCAAGCGTGTGCGGGAAACAAAGGACTTACCCCGTTCGCGCTGGGTTTTCTGCAGGTGTTTGGTAATACGGCTAAGCTGGTCATGAATCTTCAGTGCCTTGTTTGCAGGCACCTGTTGCAGAACTTTTTGGGCCCAGGCAGGGCAGTAACGGTAGGTGAGAATATTGAGCTCAGGTGCGCTGATAAGTTCGAAATCAGGATCGGCATTGATCATGTCGGCAAATTGATGAGCCTTTTCGATGCCCTGGTCGATCAGAATTTCATAGCCGGTGCGACCAATAATTTTTAAACCGGACTGTATCAGCATGGCCATACCGGGACGAGAGCCTTCCAGTGTTTTGCTGCCAAGGTCTCGCGAGCCTTTGCGAATAATATACTGAGCATGATGCTCGATGGCATTAGGCAAGGTCGGATCCTTAAATACGACAAGTCCGGCCCCCATAGGAATATAGAGTTGTTTGTGCGCATCCATGGTCACCGAGTCCGCCCGCTCAATCCCCTTTAGCAGGGGCCGGTGTGTGCTGGAGAACAATGTCGGCCCACCCCAGGCAGCGTCCACATGAAAGTGAGTGTTGAATTCAGCTGCCAGGTCTGCCATTGCATTGAGTGGGTCGATGTTGCCGGTTTCTGTGGTGCCGGCAATACCCACCAGACTGGCGATACGGATATTACGGCGCTGCATATCAAGGCAGGTTTGACGTAGTGCCGGCAGGTCAATCTTATTATCCGCATCCGTGGGGATAGCAATGATATTGTCGCTGCCCAGCCCCAGCAGGTCCGACGATTTGCTAAGTGAATAATGTCCTCTTTTCGACACCAGAATTACGGCGTCTTCAGCTTTGTAATATTTTAATGCCTGATACATGCCGGCGCGGCGTACCCCGGGAAAATCACCTTGAGCCGGGAAACAACGATTGCGGGCCACCCACAGCGCCGTGATGTTCGCCACTGTGCCTCCGGAGCACATACTGCCCAGGGCAACGTCGCTGTTATGCATATTGTGCCGATAAAATTCATCGCCTTCACCGTATACCAGGCGGTGCAACATACCGATTACCTGCCGTTCAAGAGGTGTGAAGGCTTTGGAGGTTTCGGTCTTCACCAGGTTCTGGTTAAGAGCGATCATGATTTTCGACAGCGGTAACATGAAGTAGGGCAGCGCGGAGGTCATATGGCCGACAAAGCTGGGGGCTGATGTGTGGACGGACTGAGCAACCAGCTTGTCGAGGAGAAACTGAGTCTGCTCAGACACGAAGACCGGCTCTTCAGGAATCGCAGAATCGGCAAAATCCTGTTGAACCTCGGCAAGGTCTTTTTCAACAGCAACAATATGGTCCTGCAAAAAGCCCATCAGGTTTTCAGAAATCATCTTGTCGATGCGGCCCAGGGTAGAATCCGGTGCTTCAGGAATGGTAAAGATCCGATACATACTTTCCAGACTGGCTTTGGCGACTTTCTTAACCATAGACAAGACTTCCTCGCCGCTCACCTGAACTTCATTCGGCAGCGGATAAACAACGTGACTTAATCAATGTTCTACTTTTAAAAACCTAGGCTGACTGCTAATAAACCTAGGCTGACGACAATACACATCTGCAATGCTGACAGCATGGGGCAGTATAGACACAGGGACAGGCTGCGAACAGCCCGTAAAGTGCAACAGAAATATCTTAAGAAGCTACAGCGGCTCTTGCTCGAAGTGAGTGATTCTGGCATCCAGATATTCGGTCAGCATCTGCTCCAGCAGGTTCAGGTGTTGAGACATATTGGCTTTATTAGGTGCCAGAACCACAACCGACCATTCAGCAGACTGAGGCAGATCTGCATGGTCGGTCTCGCAAATGGCAAATTGCGCCATTTGCCCCAGTCGAGTCTTAAGGCCGGAGAGCCGTTGGCGTTTTTCTTTCAGTGACAGACTGCCTTCCAGATGCAGCCCAATGGTAACCAGCCTGATCTCCATAATAACGGCTAGCCCTTGGGACTAGCTGACATGGCAGCTTCAACACTGGTTCGCAGTGCGTTTTCGAGGTTGCCGCCGCGATAGGCCAGCCCATTAATGAAAATAGCGGGCGTGCCAGTTAGTCCGAGCTGGGCCGCCTGAGCTGCTGCCCTGGTGACATGCTGCTCACTGGCTTCCGATTCCATACAGGTGCTGAGTTGCGTTACGTCAAGGCCCAGTTCTTCCGCGATAGATGTCGCTTTCTCAAGCGTTATATCACTTTGGTTGCTGAACAGTTCGTCGTGATAGTCCCAGAATTTGCCCTGTTCATTGGCACAATGGGCCGCTTTCGCCAGCTCTTTGGAAAGGTTGCCGAGTATCGGGAAGTCGAGCATTACCAGGCGTATCTGATCCGGGTAGTCTGCCTGCACTTGTTTAAGTGTTGCGGCAGCCGCTTTACAGTGTGGACAGCGATAGTCTGCAAACTCTGCAATAACAATGCTGGCGTTTTCCGGTCCTTTAGCGGGATAGCCAGTCAGATCAAGCGTGACAGTGGGGGCAGCAGGTGGCGTGAGATGAATCTGCAGTATGCCTTTCTGCAACAGGTCATCAACGAGACGTTGTTCGGCCCGTCCCATTCTGTCCCGGTTGAGCGCCTGTTTCAAAGCATCCTTTATCGCGTAGAAAGGCTGTGAAATCTGTTCTTTATTAATATCGTAGAACTCAGACACTTCCTCATCAGATATAGGTTCCACGTCCACCAGCTCATTACGAATCTGCTTCCGGGTCTTGCCGCTTTGTGTTGCCAATTGATCAAAGTGCAGGATTAATGCGGCTTGCTGCAGTTGGCGGACCTTCTGTTCGTAGGTTTCCTGCTCCAGAGTATAGACCGCGCTGGCTTGTGGATAGGGCAAATCCTTGATGTCATATTCCTGGTCGAAAAGACGAAATAACCCTGACGGAGCTGCTTTTGCGCTATCTGACCGGTCCAGGAGATTGGAGTTCAGCAAAGTGGCGACAAAGAGCCCCAGTGAGAACATGATGATGCCGATATACAGTGGCGGCACCTGGGTTTTGGATTTGGCCATAAAAAGGTCCTGGTTAATCGTAGGTTGGCAATTCGGAAGCCGTGACTATAATGCCTACTGCTCGAAGGCAGAAGGCTGTTATTTCGGCAATTAATTCGGATTCTGCAACTGACGTTGCTGTCATAATGGGATTGTCCGTTTGCCGTATTATTGCGGCCAGTGGACCTACAAGTGCCTCTGCCAGGGCGCCAACAATGGCGGCACCGGTGACATCTGCATTTTGTGGGCACAACTGGCCGGCATCAATACCTTCGCGAATGGTGGCTGCAAAGAGATGGGTGTAGTGTTCGCGAAAATTCAGGCGTTCCTGATCCAGTTGTGGGTCCACCGGTTCGGCTATCAGCGCATATGCCAGTCTGCGTCCCCGCAGTGCCCGATCGGCGAAGGTTGAGACGGCTGTTTGTAATCGACGTTGAATATCCCCTGGCCCTTTCAGTGCCAGCCTGACTTGTTCCACCTCCCTGGAAGTGGCTTCCCGGAATACTTCGGTGCAAAGCTCGCTTTTATTGGGAAAGTAGCGATATACGCTGCCGGTGGCAACACCGGCCCTTGATGCAATTGCGGATACTGCCGTACCGGAAAAACCATTTTCTGAGGTAAGTTCCGCTGCGGAACGCAATATCCGTTCTCTGATATACTGTTTGCGTGCTGTTATTTTGGGTGTTTCACGATAGGCCATAAAATTATTATTCTTCAGTTTGCTCTGCCCTGAAATGGACTCAGATGCGTTCGAGGATAGTGGGATTACCTCTTTCAAGGTTTCTGATTGTAACTGCCAGGGTTACCGGTTCAAGTCTATTTTGATTTCCGGAAAGGAGTCAAAGACACACTAACTAATAGTGTGAATTTCGATTCGCCCTCTTTTCATTTGAACTGGCGTGGCTACACTATCTAACAGGGAAGACTGTTTTTAGCTGGACTCAAGATTAGTAATGCATAATAGACGCGCTTATCCTCGTTACTCTTTGGAGCACGACGCACTTATTGTCGCCAAAGGATTTAGCCCCGCGTCATGCAGGGTAATAAACCTGTGTGCCGGTGGGATGTGCCTGGGGGATATTGATTCCATCAAGCTAAACCGTCATCTCGCCGAGCATCCGGAAACCCCTGTCGAAGTGCATCTGTTTGATCAGGATCAGCAACACTTCGTAGCTATGTCCCGAGTATGTAGGGTCAAGCCGTCCAGCATCGGCCTTCAGTTCGAGCAAATGCAACCTCAGCTGGTTGAATCTATCCTGCAGAAAAAGTCTGCCGGTCCCAATTCCCAGGTGGTGTACACCACGCGCTCCAAGCGCAACAAACTCAGAACTTGGTATGCAGAAGCCGCTCAAAGGTTTATTCAAAGTCTCTGGCTAATGCTTAAAGAGCACACGCTGGCGTCGGCGAATATTCAAATTGCCGACAGTGTGAATCTGCATCGGACCAGTGAGCTTAAATTGTTACGCGGTATTTTACTGGACGCGAATGATCCCTTGGAGTTGGAAAGGGAGTTTTTGAAAGCATGGCAAAGCATTTTGCACAGTCTTGAAACCGATAATCCAAAGACCAGACAGGCACTGGCTGAACTGAAAGTCGTTGAAAAAGGGCAGTTTGAAGACTGGCTGGAGTTACAGATGATCGTGACCGGCATTGCCAAGGAAAGCCGGTCCCAGTTGTTTCGGCTGGAACAGTTTTTAACTCAGATATACGGTCAGGATATTGACGACCGCAGTAATCCACTGTCGCCGGTGACGATGGGGCAGGCACTCCATCAGGCGCTGACCCAGGCCCAGATCGGAGAGACGATCAGACCATTGTTTTACCAGGCGTTTGAACAGGTGTTGAATGACAGCTACCGTGAACGAATGGATGAATTGATTGGCGTATTCGAATCTCACGGGTTGCACGCCTTACCACTGGAATCCATCCGCACCAACTGGTCTGAATATACCCCTGACGGCAAGGCAGTACGAGAAGGTGGTGATTCTGTCGGCGACACTGACGAATCTACCCGGACGGAAAGAGGGCCTGACTCTCAACCTGGCCGTAAGTTGGGCAATGTCCTGCAGTTGGTTAAACTTCACCGCAATGTAGGTAAGGCAGAATTCCAGCCTGAATTTTTGACAGAAGGCGATTCTACGACTGCAGAGGAACTCGCCGGTATGGTTCAGGCACACCAGTCTGAACTACTTAGTATGCTTGCTGCGCCGGATCAGACTTTATCCACGGTGTTACGCTCCAGCAATATGTTCAAGGGCGATAGCCAGCCCTCCATAAGTCAGGATGACTGGGATATTGTCGAACTGGTCGACAAAATTTTTGCCCCCATACACAAACATAAGGTCCCCGATGAGCTGCAGGGGGTCATCAATCAGTTGCGGCTGCCGCTGGTAAACCTCCTGTTGAAGGACCAGAGCTTCCTGGAGGAGAGTCAGCACCCGGCGCGCAAGGTCCTGAACCATTTCATGGCTTTGGTTTCCGCTGACAGGGTTTCCAGCAAGAATCTGGAAAAGTTGCTCAAGCAGGTAGTTATGGAGCTGTCTGAGGCCGGGGAAATCAGCCCTGAGCTATTGGGGACTGTAGCGGATCGGCTTGAAGAGTTGGTCAAACGTCAGGAATCCGCTTTCAATCGCAACGCGGATCGCATTGCCAAAACCTACGAGGGTAAGCAGAAACTCAAGGACGCTCGTAAATCAATTGCCCGCAAAATTAATACTCTGATAGCCGGACAACAGGTACCTCAGGTACTGCTGGAATTATTGGACGCAGGCTGGGAACACGCCATGGTATTGGCCTTTCTCAAGGAAGGGGGAGATAGCGAGACAGTTAGTGATTACTTCGCTGCCCTTGAGCATATTTTCCATTGGCTAGACCCTGCCTGTGAGGATGACGGCCTTTCCTTTGAACGGGAGCTGGAAAGCGCCGCATTGCTGGACATGGTGGAAAAAGAACTGGCCATGAGCCCTGAAGCAGGTAAGGCTCGTTCAGTGATTAAAGAACTACGTCATATTTTTATTGACGAAGTGGAACCGAAATTTATCCACGTATCCACCTATCCGCTGGTGCCATACGAAGATGAGGTGCCTGAAATTTCGGATACCTCTGATATCGATGAGCGCTGGCAGGAACGGGCACATCAGCTAAGAGTCGGCGAATGGATGGAAGTGCGATTGCCGGATGGAACCATAGAGCGCATGCGGCTGGTGTGGGTGGGGGAAAATGCCTTCAAGTTCGTGTTTCTCACCCCTCATGGGCTACATGAGATTCACTACAATTACTCCGAACTGCTCGACGGCTTCCAGAGCGGCAATATTATGCGGGTAGAAGAGGGGGATGTGCCCTTCGTCGATAACAGTCTTTACGGCATAGTCGAAGATCTTTATCAAAAAATGGCCTTCCAGGCGGTGCATGACCCTCTCACCGGCAGTATGACTCGTCATGAAGTGGAGAAGCAGCTCAGTGTCGTCATTGGGCGAGTGAAGCAGTATGGCCATACCGCTGCATTGCTGATCATGGATGTTGATCGATTTGATCTGGTGAATAGCACCTACGGAAATTCAGTGGGTGACCGGCTGCTGAGGGACATGGGGATTCTGGTGGATCAATGGCTGGAACCATTGCAGGCAGAATTGAAATTGGGCCGTACCGGCAGTAATGAGTTTGCCTTACTGATTGATCCTTGTGGCCGCGAAAGTGCTCTGGATATTGCTAATCAGATCTGTCAGAAATTTGCTGCGCACAAATTCCTGGCGGATGATCAATCCTATTCTGCCACATTGAGTGTCGGTGTGGTGGTGATTGACGACAGCAGTGAAAATGCAGGCGCAGTACTCAATGCCGGCTCCCGGAGCTGTAAAGAGGCCAAGCGTTCCGGGGGGAATCAGTCCAGACTATATTCATCAATCGACGAAGGGGTTATTCGCACCAAGGAGATCATGCAGTGGGTGGCACGCATCGATAACAATATTGAGGACTGTAACTTGTTCCTGAGAGCGCAAAAAATCCAGTCTATGGACAGTGCCCTGCCATTTTACGAAATCTTGCTGGGAATCAAGGATGAAGCCGGCCAGCCTATTTCTCCGGAACCCTTTATTGTCGCTTCTGAAAAGTACAAAAAATCCGCCATTGTAGACACTTGGGTCGTTTCTCAGGTGATGGACTGGATGCGGGCAAACCCCGAGTCTCTGTCAGGATTTGCAGGTTTTACCGTAAATTTGTCCGGTCACTCTCTGAGTGACAATCAATTTCTTGAATTTCTTGAACAGCAGTTTCAACGCGGAGGCTTTCCGGCTTCTAAAATCTGTTTTGAGGTTACCGAAACTGCTGCTGTGTTGAATATTAACTACACCGCTGACTTTATGCGTGAAATCAAACGCAATGGCTGCTTTTTTGCCCTTGATGATTTTGGCACAGGTTTCTCGTCATACGCTTACCTACAGAAACTCCCCGTCGATTTTCTCAAGATCGATGGTGTATTTGTTCGAGATATCAGCGAGAACATGACGAATTACGCGATGGTCAAATCCATCAGCGAACTTAGCCGGTTCTTAGGGGTATCCACCATAGCGGAGTGCGTTGAAGACCAACTGGCACTGGATGCCCTTAGTGAGATTGGCGTGGAATACGTGCAGGGATTCCACGTTGAGAAGCCGCTTTTATTGCTGGATCTCTGACAAGATCAAATGCCCTTTATTTTCAGGCACCAGCCTGATCTTCTTAATGTTTAAAAACTGCTTTTATTACATAAGGCTACAGATTGAAACAAAAAAAATTCTGAAGATATTTGCACAAGTCAAAAGCTGAGCTATAACTATCGTGAAAATACCAGGGGGCGACCATTGGGCAGGAGGCCTGAAACCTGTAGTGACTGTCTTTTGGAGAACCAGCGATGACTAGCGCAAATGATAACTTTGAGCCGGGTTATACCGATCTGGCCAATGACGATGCACAGCCTGAAACGACTACGGCTTCCCAACAGGCCGAATCCCAGGCAATGAAACAGATGATCCGCGACCAGCTGCAAAACGATATTGAAGCCTATTTGCAGCGTGGGGGCGTTGTACAAAGCATTGCTGACAACGTCAGGGCAGATCCTCCCCGTAAACCTGATCTCAGCTATGGCGGCGGCCCCATTTAACGATCTGCCCGGCAATAACTATCAGCCTGACAAGCCCTAATGAGGATATCGGAAATCCTCATTTATTCAGCTAGTTGCAAATAGCTAAAGGGTCCTGAAAGTTTTTTCTTCAATCTAGGGTCAATAAACCCTTGTAATTCTCCTGCATTTTTGAGAAGTGGGTCACACTATTGCTGTGAGCCCGCCCCTTCTTTATACTGGCCTCGCTGCACAGATCGTAGACACAGACTAATAATAATGAGTGGGCAATCCAAATATGGACGCATTGATTCTGTTGATGGGCTTAACGCTTATTTCGGCAGGGTGGGTTTTAATCTGGGAATTCACCCGCTTCCTGCATTGTTCCTATGCCGTTCAAGGACGAGTAGTTTCACTTGAGCCAGGTTATTCGCGTAGCACCCTTCGAATAAGTGAAGGGCAGTCTACCTATTATTTTTTCCCTGTAATCGAGTACTACTGGGACGGCTCTAAGATCCGATTTACTTCCCTCGATGAAAGCTGCATCTGTGGCCTGCAGGTAGGTGATCAGGTACAGCTCTCGTTTTCGCGCTCGCGCCGTAAGCACACACGTATTGGGCGCATGGTTACCCTGATGTTGACCATGATGGCCATGTTAATCGCCAGTGTTGTCTTTGGTGCAGTTTTATTGAATCAGAATGTCGATATGATCCATGTCCTGATGGCCTCGGTTATTTTGGCTGGTTGTCTGTTTATTATCGTGCTTTATATGCGCCAGCAGGATGAAACGGCCGTGGATAGTAACCATCATGCACGTCGTTCGGTATTAAACTGTGTTTTCCTGCAGGAGCCGACAAACGTCAACTACTGGCGTGGATTGTTCACCAATCGCAAGCAGCGTCGTCGCATTATCGTTTCAAAAATGGTCGGTGGAGGGTGTCTGGTGTCTGGTGTGCTGCTGTTCGTGATGGCCATCGCAGGCGCTACAACCTTTGATAGCAGTGCTAATCCGTTGGGAACCGATTCCGGATACACTGCCTCCGGCAAGCTGACCCCTGCACCGGTCATTCAAAATTAGCCACTTTTCTAACAGGGCGGCATCGCTGGAGTTAACGCCCTGCCTGGATTTTTGACTTTTCAACTCTAACAGCACCCATAAACCCGAACATGTTGATTATGAGCGGGCGGAAACAGCGTTCGCTGGTTTTTTTCCGAGGCGCCACCTGTGCCATTTCTCTAACCAGGATAAAACAGCTTCCGGTGCATGGGCCCGTTTCCATTCTCCCGCCACATACTTGTTGCTTTCTGACAAGGTGGGATAAATATGGATGGTGCCGAGAATCTTATTCAGGCCAATCCCCTGTTTCATGGCTGTAATGTACTCGGTTATAAGTTCGCCGGAGTGATAGCCCACAATGGTAGCGCCCAGGATTTTGTCTTTACCGGGAACCGTCAGCACTTTGATGAATCCATGGTCTTCACCATCAGCTATGGCCCGGTCCAGATCATCTATACCAAACTTGGTGACCTCATATGGAACATTCTGTTGTTGGGCTTCTTCTTCACTAAGGCCGACACGGGCCACCTCAGGGTCGGTAAAAGTGGCCCAGGGAATCACCCGGTAGTCGACTTTAAATTTTTTGAAGCCGCCAAAAAGACCATTGACTGCTGCATACCAAGCCTGGTGGGCTGCCGTGTGGGTAAACTGGTAGGGTCCGGCAATATCACCGGCGGCCAATATATTGGGGATAGTCGTTTGCATATATTCATTAACTGCCAGGGTTCCGTTCGGATTGGGTTGCAGGCCTATATTTTCCAATCCAAGATGATCGGTGTTGGCTTTACGACCTACGGCCAGCAATACCTTGTCAAAGTGAATTTCACGGACCTGGCCCTCATGTTCGCAAATTAGGTAATCCTTACCGTCACTGGTTTTCCGAAACTCTTTGGCAGCATGGCTGACCAGGACTTCGACACCTTCCTGCCGGAAGCGTCGCTCAATGATTTCTGATACGTCCGGGTCTTCTCTCGGCATCAAGCGTGGTGCCATATCCATCTGTATGACTTTAACCCCCAGCCGGTTAAACGCCTGGGTCAGTTCGCAACCTATGGGACCGCCTCCCAGTATAAGCAGGTTTTCCGGTTTGGTGCGCAGCTGCCAGATATTATCGGAGGTGAAGTACGCTACCTGATCAATGCCGGCAATCGGCGGCACGAAGGGCCGGGCACCCGTAGCAATGACGATATTCCGCGTAGTAAGAACCTGATCATTCACCCGTACTCGGAAAGGGTCAAGTATGGTGGCTTCTCCTTTGATGCAGTCAACACCAAGGCTGGAATAACGCTCCACAGAATCATGAGGTTCAACTTTCAACACGACAGACTGGACGCGTTCCATCACGGCTGCGAAATCTACCGATTTCGCTCCAGCGTCAATACCGAACTCGCCGGCTCTGTCCAGATAGTGGGCGATCTTGGCGGAGCGAATCAGCGCCTTGCTTGGGACGCAGCCGGTATTCAGACAGTCGCCCCCCATTTGATGTTTCTCAATTAGCGTAACCTTGGCCTTAACCGCTGTGGCGATATAGGACGTCACCAGTCCGGCAGAGCCGGCACCGATTACCACCATGTTGCGGTCAAAACTTGCAGGGCGGTTAAACTTTGCAAGGGTACGGTTGTGGTTAATGATTTCGAGTAGTTTTTTAGCAATCAGCGGAAATATGGCTAACAACAGAAACGACAACAATAGGCCTGGAGACAGAATCTCCTTCAGGGAGGTAACAGTTGCGAGCTGCGTACCTGCCAGCACATAAACAATTGTGCCAAGCAGCATGCCGACCTGGCTGACCCAGAAAAAGGTAATTGTTCTAATTGGAGTTAAACCCATGACAAGGTTTATGACAAAAAACGGGAAATAGGGAACCAACCGCATGCTGAGCAAATAAAAGGCACCGTCTTTTTCAATTCCCCTGTTGACGGCTTTAAGGGAGTCGCCAAATTTCTTTTGTACCCATTCCCTGAGTAAAAGTCTTGATACAAGAAAGGCGAGAGTAGCGCCGATAGTGCTGGCAAACGATACTAAGATTACGCCTTCCAGAAGGCCAAATATGGTCCCGGCCAGTATGGTCATGACCGCTGCTCCGGGTAAAGAAAGGCTGGTGACCGAAACATATGCCAAAAAAAACAATAGTGCCGTCTGGTATGGGTTTTGAGCTTTAAAGTCAGCGATATCTGAGTTTTGTGACTTTATATAATCCAGGCTCAGATACTGGCCCAGATCAAAGACGAAATAACTGCCTACCAACACAGCGATAAGAAGCAGAAGACCGACCTTTTTCGGATTCATGACATATTTCCGTAATAATTCATTAATACAAGCAAGTGCAGGATAGACAGTGCTTTCATCAGGATAGTTCAATTTAGGCGAAGATCAGACGTAAATACAGCAGTTTGCTTCCTGGGAATGAGATCCTTGGTAGACTATTCGCATCATGGAAAACAAAGGCTTATCATGACGACTGTCTTTTCTGAATCAATAAGGTAGTAATGTGACTGATTACCTCGGACGCCGCTTTCCAGCCAGCAGAATGCGCCGGATGCGCTTTGATGACTTTTCCCGCCGATTAATGCGGGAAAATGTATTGACCGCCGCAGACCTGATTTATCCTATGTTTGTAATTCCGGGAAATCAGCAGCGGCAGGTTATTACCTCCATGCCGGGAATTGAGCGGGTCAGTATTGATTTGTTGTTACATGAAGCTGAGGCGTTGGTTGGCCTGGGGATACCTGCTATTGCTCTATTCCCTGTCACGCCTCAGGAAGCTAAAACCGAGGATGCACGTGAAGCCTATAACCCCAACGGGTTGGCCCAGACGGCGGTGCGGGAACTGAAAAAGCACTTTCCCGAGCTGGGTGTGATTACGGATGTCGCATTAGATCCTTTTACAACTCATGGCCAGGATGGCCTGATTGATGGCAATGGTTATGTCTTGAATGACGAAACCGTTGAGGTGCTGGTGCGTCAGGCCGCCTCTCATGCGGAAGCCGGAGCTGATATCGTGGCACCCTCAGATATGATGGATGGCCGAATTGGAGCCATCAGAGAACAACTGGAGGCGGATAAACACATTAATACCCGGATACTTGCTTATTCGGCCAAGTACGCATCCAGCTATTACGGACCTTTCAGGGATGCCGTAGGCTCTGCAGCGAATCTGGGTAAAGGTAACAAGTTCAATTACCAGATGGATCCGGCTAATTCCGATGAAGCCATGCATGAAATAGCCCTGGACCTGGAAGAAGGGGCTGACATGATCATGGTCAAGCCGGGCATGCCCTATCTGGATATCGTCAGTAGAGCCAAGACAACATTTCAGGTTCCGACCTTTGTGTATCAGGTCAGCGGTGAATATGCCATGCATATGGCTGCTGCCCAGAATGGCTGGCTTGATGAGAATGCGGTGATGATGGAATCACTGGTTTGCATCAAACGCGCCGGTGCAGATGGCATACTGACTTATTTTGCCAAACGGGCCGCTGAATGGCTCAAGCAGCATGGCTAGTTAATCCGGGAATACCCGGCCAATCAGGTGATTAAGATGTCCACAATCTCTCAGGAAATCAGCGCCGAAGAAACGCTGCCCATGGAACCTTTGGTGGAAGAAATAGACCTCACCAAAAGCGAATACTATTTTAACCGGGAGCTGAGCCACCTGCAGTTTAATGCACGGGTATTGCAGCAGGTTTTGGACGACTCCCATCCGTTACTGATGCGGATGATGTTCAGCAGCATCTTCAGCAGCAACATGGACGAATTTTTTGAGATCCGGGTGGCGGGGCTTAAGCAACAAATTAAATATGGCCGCGAAACTGTCGGTGCCGACGGAATGTCACCCCTGCAAACTTTGCAGGCTATTTCTGAACAGAGCCATACACTGGTCAAAGAACAATATGAGCATCTAAACGATATTCTGATTCCCGCGTTGGAAAATGAAAATATCTTCTTTATGCGTCGGGCTGACTGGACCTTGCAGCAGCGGGAGTGGATTGCCGAATACTTTGAACGTGAATTGCTGCCGGTGATTAACCCGATAGGTTTGGATCCCAGCCACCCATTTCCCCGTCTGGTTAATAAGAGCCTTAACTTTATTGTCGAACTTGACGGTAAGGATGCTTTCGGTCGGGAGACCGGCCTGGCGATTGTGCCGGCACCCAGGTCATTACCCCGTCTGGTCCGTATGCCGGATGAAGTATGTGAGCCAGGGGATCATCTGATATTTCTCTCCTCCATTATCCATGCTCATGCTGATGATCTATTCCCGGGGATGACAGTAAAAGGGATGTACCAGTTTCGTATAACCCGAAATGCTGACCTGGTGCTGGAAGAAGATGATATGGAAGATCTGGCGCAGGCCCTCCGTGGTGAGCTGTTGAGCCGGCGTTTTGGCGATGCGGTGCGGCTGGAAGTGGCAGATAACTGTCCCGAGGAACTGATACAGTTTCTGCTGCAGGAGTTCGGGCTGACAGAACCTGAATGTTACCGCGTCGCAGGACCTGTGAACCTGACCAGGATACTGGAAGTCAACCATCTGCTTAACCGGCCTGACTTGCACTATCCTGGGTTTACCCCAGGCATGCCCAAGGAAATGCGCCACAAAGAAAACCTGTTTGAGATTGTCGCTAAACAGGATCTTCTGTTGTTGCATCCTTTCCAGAGTTTTACGCCGGTTATTGATTTGCTGCGTCAGGCTGCGAAGGACCCTAATGTGCTGGCAATCAGACAGACTTTATACAGGTCCGGCAGCCAATCTGAAATCGTGGCTGCTTTGGCTGATGCTGCGAGGCGAGGTAAAGAGGTTACAGCGGTAATCGAACTGCGGGCTCGTTTTGACGAAGCGGAAAACCTCGAATTGGCCAGTCGCCTGCAGGAAGCAGGGGTTATCGTGGTCTATGGCGTAGTAGGTTATAAGACTCACAGCAAGATGATACTGATTGTCCGGCGGGAAGAGTCCGGCCTCAAGCGCTATGTCCATCTCGGAACCGGTAACTATCACGCCGGTAACGCCCGTCTTTATACCGATTACAGTCTTTTGACAGCGGATAACGCTCTGGGTGAGGACGTTCACCGTATTTTTCAGCAACTGACCGGAATGGGTAAAGCTCTGAAAATCAAGAAGCTGTTTCATGCCCCTTTTACGCTTCACGACAAACTATTGGAACTGATTCACCGGGAAGCAGAGCATAGCAAGGCAGGAAAACAAGGCTATATTCTGGCCAAGTTCAATGCCTTGACCGAACCTAAAATTATCGAAGCACTTTATAAAGCCTCTCAGGCAGGGACGAAGATTGATCTGGTCATTCGCGGAATTTGCTGCTTACGGCCTGGCATTGAGGGTGTTTCCGAAAATATCCGTGTACTTTCAATTGTCGGCAGGTTTTTGGAGCATACCCGGGCGTTCTATTTTCATAACGACGGCAAGGGTGCCGTCTATGCATCCAGTGCTGATTGGATGGTGCGCAACTTGCTGAACCGTGTGGAAACCTGTTTTCCAATTGAAAACCGAGAGCTGGCCGAGCGCGTCAAGGAAGAGCTGGATTATTACCTCAAGGATAATGTGAATTCCTGGGAGCTGCTGCCCGATGGGACATACCATCGCAGGCTTATCCATGAAGGAGAGGAGCGTTTCAGTGCCCAGCATCAGTTGCTGGCAGTGCTGAGCTCAGGGGCTAGTTAATCCAAAAGCAACTGATCAAACAACCTTGGCCAGGTTATTTGTCTCTGTGACCATTAGGTTTAAGGCTCTATGAGAGGCTGACCGGTATTCATGCGTTTCAATGCACGAGCGCGGTCCAGACTTTGGGTTGATGCCCTATCCATGCGTTCACTGTATAACTCAAGCCAGGTGCGCGAGCCAGGCACCATACGGGCCAGGTCATACATACCTTCCTTTAAACCCTTCAGGAATTCCTGATAGCTTTCTTCCTGTTGCAGTAACAGCCGTTGAAAGGTTGGAGCACTACTGTTGTTTAGTTCTGTTCGTAGTTTCGGAATTGCTTCGTTCAGGCTGGCGATTTGGGCTTGTGATTGCAATAAATCCGTTTTTAGCTGTTTGATTTCTGTTTGCAGCACCTGAATTTGACCGGTAGTGGCCGAGTCCACATCTGACTCCAGTGTGCTCAAAATAAAAATGGTAATGGTGACACTCAAGGTCACAATAATCAGGATTGCCATCAACAGAAGAAAAATCCTGTTGGTGGACATACTATGCTCCAGCAAACTCAGTCGCTGAGATTCCGACATCTGACCGTCGTCTTCAGGTTCCCGGACCGCCATACCTTACTCCGCTCCTACTTTATTTCGGGCATTAACCAAAGAAAGATTAGTTGCTGTAAAGTTTAGACCAGAAAGTTTATAACTTAAATTAATTGGGAATGCTAAGCCGTTAATTCGACGAACTTAGCGGCTGATCCACTGCCCTTGGCTGCGATTCTCGAGGAATCCCTTAATCTGTCGGGAAGCGTTAAGCAGACTCAAGCTGGCGGGGTAGAGGGGCCTTTCTTCAATCAACGTCCATTGTGGTTTTTGTTGTATCAGTGTCGTAAGCAGATCGCTAGGGGCATTGGAGAATAAAGTCAGTGTTTCGTTGTCCGGATGGTAGTAAAAATTGGTCAGTCCCTTGGGGAGTAACTGAGGAGCTGTAGCTTTGATCAGCTGACTCGGTCCGGCATCACTGTTTAGGGGAAAAATTAGCGATGTTCCTGCGCCGTCCTGCACCACAATTGGAGACGACATGGTTACAGATCTTTTACCTGCTTCCACGCGGTTGTAGAAGCTGTTGGTTGCACCGAAGGATAAGCCGCTCTCGGTAGTTGTCGTATCCTGAATAAATCCGGCTAGACTGTTATTCATAACCAATCCGGTGCCGCCCAAAATTAATCCCGAGCCCATGGTGGCGTGG
This sequence comes from Hahella sp., assembly GCA_050299855.1. Taxonomy (GTDB): domain Bacteria; phylum Pseudomonadota; class Gammaproteobacteria; order Pseudomonadales; family Oleiphilaceae; genus Hahella. The sequence goes on along the minus strand of JBNKWQ010000023.1, from coordinate 241,015 downwards.
TTGCTGATAGTGGCGGCGAGCTTATTGCCATAACGGTCGAATATACCTATGAAAGAGCTGGCCAGATGCGAAGGTGTCGAATCTGACTTAGGTTGGATTTTAGGGGAGGCCGGGTTATTGACCAATAAGGTGAGTTTTTGATCGATGGCATCCGGCGTCAGCCAGCTGTCCAGTGGCAGCTCATTAAAGTCCGGGTCGCCGAGAGATTCTGCCTGTAATGCAAATCCAGCCTTGAAGACATTGGCAATCAATCCAATTTGCTCTTCCAGGGAGCGGGTATCGATGTTCATTGAGCGCCAGAGCCGTTGTATATATGACTGAACTATTCCTGCACTGGCCGGTGGTGGTGGGGCAAAGGCAAGTCCATTTTCGGTTGGCCAGCTTAGAGGCATTCTTAACTTGAGTTGGTAGTTGTCCAGATCACTCTGAGTCCAGGGAGCACCAAGTCGCTTGAAATCATCCAGCAACAGTGCTGCTGTTTCGCCCTGATAAAAGCCGTTACGACCTTGTTTTGCCAGTCGAGCCAATACACGTGCAAGTGCCGGCTGGGTTAAGAATTCGTTGGGATCTAGAGCAAGGCCGGCAGTCAGCTCGGCGTCCGGTCGAGTACCATAGTAAGCCAGCCTAATGGCGTCCTGCATCAGGTTGGTAAGCGGGAAGTGTCCGTAGGTTTCAGCCAGGTATGCCAGCGCAGCGGGTTGCCCGGGAACTCCCGCGGAGCGTGCGCCGGTAAGCGTTATTTTTTGCGTAAGACTTTGTCCGTAGCGGGGTTCGGCGCTTTCGGGCGTCATTGGCAGTGCGTCGAGTACCTGCCACTCAGCATTAGCCGGTTGTATCAGCCATAAACTGCCAGCTCCAAGGCTTGCTGATTGCGGCTGTACTACCGCCAGCACGGCGCTGGCGGCAATGGCGGCATCGAATGCATTACCGCCCTGGTCGAGGATTTTTAAACCGGCCTGGGTAGCTTGTGGGTGTGAGGTGATGATGCCATAGCCGGATGCAACCGGCTGGTGGGCGCAGCCCAGAAGGGCAAACGCATAAATAGTGAAGGCGCTAGCCAATATGATCGCGCGTGGCGTTGACACTTCCTTGCACTGCCTTTTGGAATATAGGGATTTTAGACGAAGTAGAAATGATGTAGAAATTGATCGGGAAAACCCTGGAGTTTTCCCTTCTTTACTTAAGGTGTCTCCCCAAATCAGGCTGCGCTACCAGTGAGACGCTGATATTTCCCCATCAACTCATCTTCGGTTTCAACATGATTAGGATCCAGAGGAATGCAGTCCACCGGGCAAACCTGTTGGCATTGGGGTTCGTCATAATGACCAACGCATTCCGTGCACTTACCAGGATCAATCACATAGATTTCTTCACCCGCCGAAATAGCCTCATTGGGGCACTCCGGTTCACAGACGTCACAATTGATGCAGTCATCTGTAATGATTAAAGCCATAACAACCTCATAAACAACTTCCGGAACTCATGTTGGGCCAACTTACATATCTTTCAGCCAGCATCGGGCCTGTTGACGTTTCGCCATCGTCACTGCTGAAAGCGAATTCGTAAACACCGAAATTGTACCAAACTTAACAGTTGGTATTCACTAATCCTGAGCTAATCGCTGGGACAAGGCATCAGCCACAGCGGGTGCAACAAACTGTCTGATATCCCCGCCCAGTGTCGCAATTTCGCGTATCAGGGTGGATGAGATATAGGATAAGTGATTGGCTGGGGTTAGAAACAGACTCTCAACTCCAGGTGCCAATTGACGATTCATGTCTGCCAGCTGAAATTCGTATTCAAAATCCGAGACTGCCCGCAGGCCGCGCAGGATGATATTGGCATTATACTGACGAACAAACTCGGCCAGCAGGATGCTGAAACCAACTACTTTGACGTTGGGGAAAGGTTTTAATACTTCACTTGCCAGTTCAACGCGATGCTCCAGGGTGAACAGCGGGTTTTTCTTGGTGTTGGCCGCAACGGCGACGATGACGTTGTCAAAAATTCGGGATGCCCTGGCAACCAAGTCGGTATGTCCGTTGGTGATCGGGTCAAATGTGCCTGGATAGATAACCGTATTCATGCCTAGAAGCGCTCATGTAGTGTTAACGTGCATGTTGGCTTCGACGCTGGAGCCAACATGCGCTAAGGCTACGCAGACTTAAGTTTTTCTGCAAGCAATGTTGCCTGTCTTGCGGCCATGGCATATATGCTCAATTGAGGATTGGCACCTATGCTGGTAGGGAACGTGGAGGCGTCAATAATACTTAGATTATCAATGTGGTGGTGACGGCCATCGCTGTTAACCACGGAGGTTTGCGGATCTTCACCCATTGGACAGCCTCCCATTTGGTGGGCTGTGAACAACCGACACTGCAGAATTCGCAGTTCTTTGTTCAAAAGCCACTGTTTTGCCTCTGAAAAGCTTGTGAAATATGGGGAATGGTTGTGGACAAATTTGACCTTCTCTGCACCTGCGGCAAACTGCAACTCAGCCATACGCAGGAAGGATTCCTGCAGGGCGCGCCAGAGATAATCAGTAACAGGGTAGTCCAGTTCAGGGGTTCCATCACTACGTAAGCTCACTTCACCGCCGGGAGACTCATCATTAAAACCGTCTCGTACCAAAGATAGTGCTGCATGAACGTGCGGTAATTGCCGCATGGTGTCAGCAAGTTGCTGTCCATGTTCACCGAGGATGCCTGCCGATAGTCCGGGGAACATAGGTGGAACTTCCATTTTAAAGCCGGCTTCACCTGTGACGCCGTCCCACCAGTTAAACTCATCGCTGTAAATGGACTGAGGGGCTCCTTGGTAGGGCTCGATTTTCTCCGGCATGACAGCCACTGTTGCATTGACCGGGTGCAGGAAGGTGCGTTTGCCAATCAAATTATAGGGATCCGGAGTGTGGGACCGTAACAGTACTGCAGGCGACCCAATAGCGCTTGCACTGACTACATAATGCCTCGCCCTGATTTCGACCTGTGCTGCAAGTGGCCGGTGAGTAGTTGGATCAATGGCCTGGCACTGCAGACTTTGTGTTGAATTGCCGGAAAACAGCAGTCGATTAGCTCGCAGATTATAGTAAAGGGCCGCGCCATGGCTGAGCGCTTCTGGCACCGTGGTGACCAGCATGGATTGCTTGGCATTGGTCGGGCACCCCAGGCCGCAGTAGCCAATATTCCAGCAGCCCCTGACGTTACGTGGTATGACCTTCCAGGACCATCCGAGTGTCTCGCAACCTCGTTTCAGGACCGTATTGTTAGGGTTTGGTTGTATGGCCCAGGGCTCAATCCCCAGTCGCTTTTCACGGTCTTCGAACCAGGGCTGCATGTTCTCCGACGTAAAGCCTTTGAGGCCGAGACCGGTCCAGTGGTTGAGAGTTGCGTCAGGAGTGCGGAAACTTGAGGTCCAGTTGACTGTGGTTGAGCCCCCTACCGTACGCCCCTGCATGATGGTTATGCCTCCGTCGGCCGTGGTGCGGCTCATACCCTCCTGGTAGAGCTTGGGATAGGCATCCAGTTCGTCCATCTTGAAGTCTTTTATGGTGTGTAATGGTCCTTCCTCAATCATGACCACTTTCAGGCCGGCCTGGCTAAGTATTTCAGCGGTAGTACCACCCCCGGCACCGGTACCTATGATTACAACATCCGTTTCAATGACTTGATTATGAATCAGCTTAGTAGCGTCGACCAACGACCATCCAGCCTTAGCCCCTATTTCGTAAGGATCAATAATGCTCATCCCTGTGACTCCTTCTGAAACTGTGGCAGAGCATTCGTGACTTCCGGGGGTGGCCCTGGATAGCCGGATTCGGCCCAGTGCTCTGAGGCTCCATAGTAAGTAAGAGCGCCCAGCTGAACGATAGCGTTATATCCCAGATTCAGAGTCTGTAGGTTGCTGTCTTTCCAGGCGTTGAGAAATGCCTCTATGTCAGACTGTACCGCATTCGGCCAGTCGCGCCACACGCCTGTTGTCAGACCTCGTGTCAGAGTAATGGACAGTAATGTAAAAAGGTCGCCCATCTTGTCCCGGTTAGCTGGACTAAAACGGCGAATGCCATCATCAATACGGGATATGGTTTTATTAATGTCGTCGCCAGATGGCTGATCCTGCTGACCAGTTCCAGCCAGTAGGGGTGGCAAAACTGCACGCCACATGGCAGCGGCGTCATTGTCGAGATAAAAATATTGTGCTTGCGATTCAGTCCCCGTCGGTTTTGCAGACTGCGCAGCGCAACCAGACAGGTAAGCTGAAGTGAGGGTAATTGCTGCGGGCGATAGCAGCGACAGGCGGATAAACTGCCGCCGGGATTGGTTGAGGTGTGCCATGACCCTTCCTTTTCTTGTGTTTATTGTTATTTATTTGCTGATGTACGGTTCATTCGGCTTCGCCACCACAGCCTTCGGAATACCTGGACACTAGTGTCCACCTGGATATCGGTGTTTCTGCACGGACACTAACTATGTCAGTATCCGTGCGTCTGAACTGTTACTTGATAAACATTTTGTACACAAAGTGATGCAATAGAGTGCCGTGAGGTGGAAAAATCACCTTGCCGCTGTGTAGTTTCTGCTTGGTGTGAACGCTTTTATGGTTGGACAGTGTCAGGAAACCTTCCTGTCCGTGATAGTGCCCCATTCCGGATTCACCAACACCACCGAAGGGCATGTCATCCTGTGCAAAATGTACCAGGGTGTCGTTGATGCAGACACCACCCGCATGGGTGCGCTCCAACAGCCGCTTTTGTTCTGTTTTATGGTAGCCGAAGTAATAAAGGGCCAGCGGCCTAGGACGTGCATTGATATAGGTGACGGCGGCATCTATGGATTTGTAGCTGATGATGGGTAGCAAGGGACCGAAAATCTCGTCCTGCATCACTTTCATTTCTGGTGTGGCATCCAGAATCAGGTGTACCGGAAGTTTGCGGGTGCCGCGGTTAAAGCTTTCATTGCCGGGATTGATTTCGATAATTCTTGCGCCCTTTTCCTCGGCATCAGCCAGATATCCCTTAAGACGCTGCAACTGGCGTTCGTTAATGATCGCGGTATAGTCAGGATTATCTTTCAGTGTGGGGTACATGGCCTGGAACTTTTCCATGAACGCATCCACGAACGCATCAATCTTATCTTCCGGGCACAATACGTAGTCTGGAGCAATGCAAGTTTGGCCGGCATTGAATGCCTTGCCGAAGGCGATCCGTTCAGCTGCGTCTGAAACCGGAACATCATCGGCAATAACGGCAGGGGATTTTCCGCCCAGTTCCAGCGTTACCGGCGTCAGATTTTCTGCCGCGGCCTTCATGACTAAGCGGCCAACTGAAGTCGATCCGGTAAACAGCAGGTGATTGAACGGCTGACGGGAAAACTCTGTGGCTACATCAGTTTCGCCAGTGATGACAGTGACAAGGTCTTCCGTAAATGTGTTGCTGATAATTTCTCTTAACAGATCGGAGGTTCTGGGTGTAAATTCCGACATTTTGATCATCGCCCGATTGCCTGCCGATAGCGCTGCCACCAATGGTCCGATAGCCAGGTTAACCGGGTAGTTCCAGGGAACAATAATGCCGACCACACCCAGGGGCTGATAATAAATGGCATTATCAGCAGGCATAAACAGCAAGCCTACATGCCGCTTCGACGGCTTCATCCATTCTTTCAGGTTCTTGAGTACATAGTTAATACCCTGAATGGAAGGCATTAACTCAGCCAACAAAGTTTCGTCCCGCGAACGACTGGAAAAGTCCTCATTGATAGCATCAATAATGCGCTCCTGATTGCTCAGCAGAGCCTTCTTCAGACGCAATAGCCATTCTCTCCGCGTTTCATAGCCAGGGTTGGGATTATGTTCAAATGCCTTCTTTTGCGCCTGAAATGAGCGATGGAGTTTCTGAATTTCTTTTTTGCTTTTGCTGATAGTGAGCACATCTGCAACCATGGGGCCTCCTGAAGCCTGGGAATACTCCCTCGCGGGTTGGGTCTTGTTGTTATTTATTTTTCTGGCCTTCTGCTTCTATATAGGGTCAAACGACCGGGAAGGCCTGACAAACACCTCAGTCGCTGTAATCAGCCAGTCAATTTCACCTGATTGTTAAAGGTGCTTGCATCGTGATAAGTATTTTTAGAGTATATACTCTAAGTGTCAAGTGCTCGTTTCCTGATCAGTACGTTGCCTGCTTAATTGCAATGGTGTCGTCAGAAGGGTGAGCCTGCGCTGCAGGGTTTATCTAACAAGAAATATGAAGACGCATCCTTCATGGGGTAAGTAATCATTTATGAACACCAGAGAAAAAATTATTCTCGCCAGTCTGGACTTGTTCAATGAAAAGGGAGAGCGCAATATTACGACTAATCATATTGCGGCAGATTTGGGGATAAGCCCCGGTAACCTTTATTACCACTTTCGCAACAAGACAGACATTATCTACGAAATTTTTCTGCAATATCAGCTATTGGTAGACCACTACCTGGAAATTCCTGAAGATCGATTGCTGACCGTGGAAGATCAGTTTTACTATCTGGAAGCGGTATTTGATGGTCTCTGGAGCTATCGTTTTTTTCATCGCGACCTCGAACATTACCTGGATTCGGATCCGCGGCTACAGGAGGACTACCGTAAGTTCACCGTACGTTGCATTAAAAGTATCCACAAAATACTTCTGAGTCTGGAAAAGGCTGGAATTTTCCGGCCAATGACCGATAGCATGCGTTGTACTTTTTCTTTGAATGTCTGGCTTCTGGTGACCAGTTGGATGTCCTACCTTAAAACAGCCGTGGGTCAGGATGTGCATCTTATTCGTAAGGAAACTCTGAAGCATGGGATTTACCAGGTGATTAGCCTGGAGGTTCCTTTTTTAAATCCCGAATATTATGACGAAGTTGTGAGGAATCAGGCAGCTTTTAAACCGGTCATGCTGGATTCGATAATGCTGTAGGTCTAAAAAGGTTGCTAATGCCGCGATATTCTTTTTCTGTAGACCACCGAAGATTGCCTTATCTGGATGTTGAGCAGATAAAAATCTCGTGGAGCTGAAGCTTATAATTAATGGAACTATTTGAATGTGCCCGGGTCCTAAGTAGTGTTGCATCCTGATTCAAGGACTCGTCTTCCTTCTTTAGAGCAACTATACCCCACTGGCCGTGTCGGCATTTTTTCGGCACGGTCTTTTTCATGTCGGGGTATTCGTTATTACTGGTCTGCTGCTTCAGCTCTTATTGTACATTGTTCAAGCTAGCACACTCCATCATCCGAAGCGTTGGACTCTGATTCGGTTGTGTTTGTATCGCCAATGATGGGCGTGATGAAGTAGCGATCCATATACTCCCTGACATCATCTATCCCCAGCTTGCTATGGGATGAGAAAAGCTGCACGTCAATTGGGGTGGTCCAGCGGATAAGTTCCTTCGCTATCTTATGCAGGACAATTTTCGCGGCACCAAACTTTAACTTGTCTGCTTTGGTAAGTAGAACCAATACCGGCAGGCCGCGGGATTCACACCAGTCCAGCATACCGCAATCAAAGTCACTCAGCGGGTGGCGTATATCCATGACCAGCACCAATGCTGCAAGGGTTTGGCGGCGTTCAAGATATTCCTGCAGGTGGCGTTGCCACTTTTCCTGGACAGCCCGTGGCACCTTTGCATAACCGTAGCCTGGCAGGTCAACTAATCGACACTCCTCCTTATTAAGGGTGAAAAAGTTGATTAATTGTGTGCGCCCCGGCGTTTTTGATGTTCGAGCCAGTTTGCTGTTTTGAGTGATGGTATTAAGCGCACTTGATTTGCCCGCATTGGAGCGCCCGGCAAAGGCTATTTCCGTACCGATGTCGGGAGGGCAATGTTTAAGTTGTTCCGCGCTGGTTAGGAATCGGGCGCTCTGATATGAGACCTGGCGTTTGCCAGTTGGTGCAGGAGGTTGATTCATAGATAAAAAGGGCTGCTTTATTCGTTCATGTTTTGAGTGATTTATGTATAATACCAGACCGTTTTAAGGGAGTCGGTGGATATTTGTAGTTTTCCACTTTATAGGCTCATGCCGGAGACAGTGCCAACGGTTACATTACGACTGCTGGTGCTGTGTGAATACAGAATAATCTAGGATCAACTGGTAGCTGATGGGGTCAATAATGAGAGTGTTTGTAACTGGTTTGCTGCTTGTTTTAGGGATGGCTAGCCTGGCTCAGGCGGCTGGAGACCCTAAGGCCGGCCAAGCGAAAACTGCTGTATGTGCTGGCTGTCATGGTGCGGATGGAAATAGTGCAGTACCCAACTTTCCGAAACTGGCCGGCCAAGGTGAGCGCTACCTGGTGAAACAGATTGGAGACATTAAGAGTGGTGCGCGGGTTGTTGTGGAAATGACCGGATTGACTGACGCCCTCACTGAGCAGGATATCGCAGATATTGCTGCCTATTATGCTTCACAAAATACCACTGTCGGTAAGGCTAAGCCCGATTTAGTTGCTGCTGGCGAAAAGCTTTTCAGATCAGGCAACATGGCTAAGGGAATTCCTGCTTGTACGGGATGCCATAACCCATCAGGTAAGGGAAATGCTCCTGCAGGTTTCCCAAAAGTCGGTGGCCAGCATGCTCAGTATATTGAAAATCAGCTGAATAATTTCCGTTCAGGCGACCGTACAAATGATGGTGAAAGCCGCATGATGCGTGATATTGCAGCTAACATGAGTGATGCGGAAATAAAGGCGCTGGCAAGCTATATCTCTGGGCTATATTGATTTGCAGTAGAACTAAATAGCCACCAACCCGGGTCCTTATGACGAAAGTTTAACCTGAGGTATGGTGGGTGTAAAAAGGCGGCTTTGCCGCCTTTTTTATTTGTAAATTAATGGGTTGGGGTGTGTCGCTAAAGTTTTGATCAATATTTTGAGCTTTCCAGTGGGTAGACCTATCTTCGTATTCAGGTAAATTAGGCAGCCTGAATAAGTTCGAACTATTGTTAAGAGTAATATTGCAAGTGCTGACTAAGTGGAGATTAATGATGCGGAAGTCTTTGTCACTGATATATGTGATGCTGATGGCTCTGTCGGTCGCCTGGGTAAGTCCGGTGATGGCTGATGAATATACTGAGGGTAAGGATTTTCAATCATTACCTTCTCAGTTGCCGGTAAGAGATGCCTCTAAAGTAGAGGTCGTGGAGGTGTTCTGGTACGGATGTCCTCATTGCTATCATCTGGAGCCGTTGATATCTAAATGGCATGAAGCCTTGCCCGGTGATGTCGATTTTTGGCGTAGCCCTGCGGCATTTAACGGTACATGGAAAACGCATGCTCAGGCATTTTACACGGCTGAAGCCCTGGGTGTGGGAGAGGAAATGCACCAGCCATTATTTGATGCGCTGGCAAGAGATCGCAAGCCTTTGAATTCTGAAAAAGCCCTGGCAACCTTTTTTGCTCAATTTGGTGTTGAGGAAGAAAAGTTCAGAAAGGCCTATAATTCATTTAGCGTGAAGTCTAAGGTTGAGCAAGCTGCCGCTCGAGGAATTAGCTATAGGGTGAGTGGGGTGCCTGTGTTGATAGTGAATGGCAAGTACCGCGTTGAACCTGGTTTGGCGGGCAGTTTCGAGCGCATGCTGAAAATAACTGATTACCTCGTCGAAAAGGAGCGCGCCACACTGAAGCTGTAGGCGGTTAAGCAAAGTCCAGGTCCTGAGGAGCAGATTTTGTACCATCGAATGCGTGAGCGCTTTGGCTCAATATTGTCGAAGAAATCTGCTACCATCCAGGGCGATTTGAGTGCCGCTGAAGAATTTCCCCATCATCGCCATATCCGCCTGTTGAGCTTTAACATACAGGTCGGAATATCCACTGCCTCCTATAGGCATTATCTGACTAAAAGCTGGCAGCATGTTTTGCCATCTCAGCATCGTACCCGTAACCTGGATCGAATTGCCGCTCTGTTGCGGCAATATGATGTTGTTGCACTGCAGGAGTGTGATGGCGGTAGTCTGCGGAGTGGCTTCGTTAATCAAGTTGAATATCTTGCGGAAAAAAGCGGGCATCCCTATTGGTACCAGCAGTTAAATCGTAATCTCGGCAAAATTGCCCAGCACAGTAATGGGCTTTTGAGTCGGTATCGTCCGCTTTCTGTAGAACAGTATCGATTACCGGGCCTGATTCCCGGGCGAGGTGCAATTATTTCGACCTATGGCAACCCGGCTAATCCGCTGGTGCTTGTGATGATGCATCTTTCCCTTAGTGAAAAGGCTCAGTGCCAGCAGATTGAGCATATTTGTGAATTGATATCCGGATATGAGCATGTGGTGGTCATGGGGGATCTGAATAACCATGCCGAGCAGCTACTTAATTCTACTCCGTTGGGGTCCTTAGGGATGTTGGGGTTGCCAGAGGTGGTCAATACTTTCCCCAGCTGGCGTCCTGAGCGCTCTTTGGATCACATATTGGTGAGCCCTGGTTTGCAGGTGCGCAACGCGGGTGTAGTGTGTTTTCCGGTATCGGACCATTTGCCGATAGCTGTCGATGTGGCCCTGCCGCCCGATTATTCCGAACAGTGCGGTGTTAGGAATTGATGTGAGGCTGAGGTTTCGTATTGATGGTAGGTGACATAAAAAAACCCGGTCTGGCCGGGTTTTTTGGGCAATCAAATAGACTTGGTCTTATTTGATTTTGGCCTCTTTGTAGTTAACGTGCTTGCGCACGACGGGATCAAACTTTTTGATCTCCATTTTTTCAGGCATGGTACGCTTGTTTTTGGTCGTAGTGTAGAAGTGACCAGTACCAGCTGAAGAAACCAATCTAATCTTCTCGCGCATAATCTACTCCTTACACCTTAACGCCATTTGCGCGAATATCTTTCAGTACCTGATCGATACCTTTTTTGTCGATAATTCGCATACCTTTGGTAGAAACACGCAATTTAACGAAGCGGTTTTCGTTCTCAACCCAGAAACGATGAGTTTGCAGGTTGGGAAGAAAACGGCGCTTGGTTTTATTGTTTGCGTGAGACACATTGTTACCGGTTATTGGGCCTTTACCCGTAACCTGACAAACTCTAGACATTTGACTCGCCTCCAACCAAACGTTGGTACTTGTGAACCTAAGGTAACGCTGGAGACCCAACAAAACCCGCTGATTCGTTGCTACTGAAAACCTTATTTCCGGACGATCCTTTGCTGCTTCGCCCAGACCCGTAAAAAAGAGCACGACTTTATATCAGAAAACCTTGTTTGACGCAAAATTAATCACAAAAAATCTTGTGTAAAATGTGTTTGATGTCTGGCATTGCTCGAATATTTTCCAGTCATTCACTCCTATTTACTTACATCCATCCCCGCTCTGCAAAGGATACAGTATCCTGATCGCCGATAATGAAATGGTCCAGAACTCGTACTTCAAGTAACTGCAGGGCCTTGCTCAGTGTTGTGGTGATTTCTCGGTCGCTAAGACTGGGTTCTGCCACTCCTGAAGGATGGTTGTGGACAAAAATAACGGCCGCAGCGTTGTGTTTCATCACGTGCCGAACCACTTCCCTGGGATAAACACTGGCGTTGTTGATTGTGCCACGAAAAAGCTCCTCAAAGGCAATTACTCTGTGTTGGTTGTCCAGGAATAGTGCTGCAAACACCTCGTAGGGGTATCGGCGAAGTTGGCTACGCAAATAATCGCGGGTTAATTCGGGGCTGGTGAGAGCGCTGTCCCGGCTTAGGGCTTCTTTCAAGTAGCGCCTTGTAAGTTCAGTGACTGCCTGAAGCTGGGCAAACTTTGCTGAACCGAGACCCGGCATTTGACAGAATGTATTGCAATCAGCGTCCAGTAGCTGTCGTAGCCCCCCGAAGTGCAGCAACGTTTCTCGAGCGAGGTCAACGGCGCTTTTGCCTTGCATTCCGGTTCGGAAAAAAATAGCGAGTAGCTCTGTGTCGGTGAGGTTGTTGGCGCCCTGGGTGAGAAGTTTTTCTCGTGGGCGATCGGCTAGTGGCCAGTCGGTAATGGACATTGGAAGTTCCTTTTCCTTAGATTATCAGGGTGTTCAGTCTGTTTTTGGAATGCTTCAGGTGCATTGCCTCAAGTGCATTATCCATACGCAGATGCTATCTTAGCCGCAGTTGGCGTGAGGTTAAAGTGAACCAGTCTATGATATCCGGGCAAGAGTTAATCGGTCGAAAAATTATCCTGGTGGTGACCGGGGGGATTGCTGCTTATAAAAGTGCAGAGCTGACGCGTTTATTGGTCAAGCAGGGTGCGTCTGTGCAAGTGGTAATGACAGAAGGCGCTAAGGCCTTCATCAGTCCGTTAACCTTTCAGGCGCTATCTGGTCGTGCAGTACGTGACAGCTTGTTGGACCCATCTGCTGAGATGGGAATGGGGCATATCGAGTTGGCCCGATGGGGTGAACTGATTCTGGTGGCGCCGGCGACAGCGGATGCGATTGCAAAAGTGGCATCCGGGTTGGCAGACGATCTTTTCAGTACTATCGCATTGGCCCGTAAAGGTCCTCTAGTGCTCGCTCCGGCGATGAACCAGGCAATGTGGTCCAGTCCAGTGACCCAGGAAAATATCACCCGGCTCCGGAACATAGATCCAGGTACTCATATTTGGGGCCCTGATGTAGGTGAGCAGGCCTGTGGCGATGTTGGGCCTGGACGAATGCTTGAGCCTATGGAGCTAGTGCGCCTGACAATTGAGTTATTATGTGGTGAGCAGCCATTACGAGGACAGCGGGTCGTAGTAACGGCCGGGCCAACTCGAGAACGCTTGGATCCGGTGCGCTATATCAGTAATGACAGTTCCGGAAAAATGGGGTACTCGCTGGCAGGGGCGTTACATCTGGCGGGGGCTGAGGTTACCCTGGTCAGCGGACCGGTGTTCCTGCCTGCACCAACTGGGGTGCAAGTGGTTTCAGTGGAGAGCGCAGTGCAGATGCAGGCCGCCACGCAAGCTGAAATAGCCCGGGGTTGTGATATTTTTGTCGCGACGGCAGCTGTTGCCGATTACCGTCCGGTAAATTCTGCCGGACACAAAATTAAAAAATCGGCAGATAATCTAAGTATTGAGTTGATTAAAAATCCTGATATTCTCGCCGAAGTAGCAGCAGGGGATAATCCGCCATTTTGTGTGGGATTTGCTGCAGAAACTCAGAATGTCGAAGAATATGCGCGGCAAAAACTGGTCCGGAAGAACGTCAATATGGTGATCGCCAATGATGTTTCCCGAGCTGACATTGGATTTAACAGCGACCACAATGCCGTTACCATTATAACAACCGATCAAGCAGAGCAGTTGCCCAGGCTTTCCAAAACAGCCCTGGCTGAACAGCTGGTTCATCACATCGTTAAACACTACAAACTGACCCATTAAGCGGCCACCTGCTGATGCATGTATGACCAAGGCTTGGTTTGTCTAAATTGTTTTTAGGAATCTGAAATATGAGCAAACCTTTACAGATCAAATTGCTTGACTCACGCCTGGGTGAGGACATACCCCTGCCACACTATGCTACTAATGGTTCGGCAGGCTTGGATATGCGGGCCTGCCTGAAGGAGCCGTTAACTTTATACCCCGGACAGACAACATTGATCCCTACAGGTATGGCCATTCATCTGGATGATCCCGGTTTGGCTGCAGTGCTGTTGCCTCGTTCGGGACTAGGTCACAAGCATGGAATTGTACTTGGAAATCTGGTGGGGTTGATTGATTCGGACTACCAGGGAGAGGTCATGGTTTCTTGCTGGAATAGGGGTAAAGAGGCTTTTACCATTGAAGTGGGCGAGCGCATTGCCCAGATGGTCATAGTGCCCGTAGTGCAGGTTCAGTTCGATATTGTTTCCGAGTTTACGGATTCGGATCGCGGAGATGGTGGATTCGGGTCTACTGGCACTAAGTAGTGGATCCAGCCGGGACTTCAGCACATTCCATGGTGACGTCTCTTTGCCGCCAAATTCTTCTATTTGACCTATAGTTAGATGTCATTGACTAAAATTTAAAAAATGCATGGCATGGTTGCTACTGAAAATCCTTATAGCCGGTTGGCTTCAGCACGAGTAAGCGCATCATTATGAAATTGGGCAAGAATAAAGAAGTAACACCTGAAAAAAAGTCCAGTAAATCGCCGTCATCCTCTGCCAAGGCCAGTGGAGCAGGACATAGTTCCCCGAGCATTTACGGTATTATCGCAGCAGTGGTGGGCGCTGTATCTGTTGTACTCGTTGCCCTGGGGATATATTCCGCAACATTGCTGCCAGCCCAGTCTGCTTTGGAGGCGGAGCGAAATGAGGCTGCCGTCAGGGCGGTTGCCAGTGTCTTTACCCAGCAGCTTAATCAAGTACAGGTAATGGTCAGCCATTTTGCTGATCATCTGCTCTTGGAAAAGGTAATAGCATCAGACGAAACTCGCGAGTCCCTGCAGCAGGGTGCCATGGGCGCCATGCCCGGAGCGTTGCGAGTCGTGGTTTCTCCAATAGGTCGCGCAGCCAGGGATGATCTACAACCATTGCCGATTAGCTTTGCCAGCCTTGACCTTATCCGCTCCGTTGAACAATCGTCGAAAGGGCGCCTTGAGGCATTTGTCATTAATGATCATTGGTATCTGCAGGTCGTCATGCCGATCCTTAATGGGAACGGTCAGGTTGCAGGTACGTTACTTGCGATGTTTGACGCAAAGGTCCTGGAGCCGGATTGGCAAATGATGCCCGAAGGGGGACTGGAGCTTTTACAAAAACTACCTAATGGTCAACACGCCGTTATTTCCCATGGAGCTAAAGGCGCTGCACCATTGACAATGAATACCTCATTATCGAATTGGTCCGTGAGTTTCTCTCCCAGCACGAGCGCAGTCCCACTTGTCGATGTTATGACTTTCTGGATTTTGGCCGCCGTTGGGGCTTTGATCGCAGGTGTGTTGTCCTCGCTGGTGGTGACGGTAATGCTTAAAGTGATTCGACGTGATGTTGGTTTGGTGTCCGGTTTTGTTAGAGCCAGCCTTCAGGGTGAGAAGCTTCCAGTTCCCAAAATTAAGCTTAATCTACTGCATTCCATGGTGGTACTAGTGGCCCAGGCAAAAAAACCTGCCAAGCCCGCGACTGTAGTGACAGCAGCGAAATCCTCGGTAGTTAAAAAAAACGCAGTGGCTTCCAAGCCGGCAGTGAAGAGAGAGTCTGACGAGCTGGCTGATGCTGAACCCCTTTTTCAGGGCGATAGCCTCGATATTGATATGCTGGGTGGAGACGATGATCTGCTGGGGCTTAACGACAATGACCTGGGTATCAATGATGACGAAGATATGGTGGTAAATGAAGCCGCTATGGTGGATATCGATGAGGAAATATTTCGCGCCTACGATATTCGCGGTGTTGTTGACCAAAACTTGTCACCACAGGTCATGCGTGAAATAGGCAAAGCCTATGGTAGCGAGGCGATCAAGAAAGGCATTGATTCTGTTTGCGTCGGCTATGACGGCCGTTATTCAAGCCCGACCCTGGCTCAGGAATTTACTCGGGGGATTCTGGCTACAGGCGTGAATGTGATTAATATAGGCATGGTGCCAACGCCTGTATTGTATTTTGCTACCCATCACCTGAACACAGGCTCCGGCGCCATGATTACGGGTAGCCACAATCCTTCCAACTACAACGGTATTAAAATGATGCTGGCGGGCGATACGCTGGCCGAAAAAGATATACAGACACTGCTGCAGCGTATCCGCACTCAAAGCTTTGCCAATGGCCAGGGCGTGGAGAGTGAGGTTGATGTTCAGCAGGATTATCTGGACGCTATCGTCGGAGATATTGCTGTTGCTGCGCCGCTGAAGGTTGTGGTAGATGCCGGCAATGGTGTGGCTGGAATTCTTGGTCCCCGGTTGATTGAAGAGTTGGGCTGTGACGTGGTGCCTTTGTACTGCGAAGTTGATGGTCGCTTTCCCAATCATCATCCTGATCCGGGTAATCCTGCCAACCTGCAGGACCTGATTGCCAAGGTCGCAGAAGTGGGTGCTGACATTGGTATTGCCTTTGATGGTGATGGCGATCGTATTGGTGTCGTTACCGGGCAGGGTAAAATTATCTGGCCCGATCGTTTGCTGATGTTGTTTGCCAAGGATGTGGTTTCCAGAAACCCGGGGTCTGACGTGATTTTTGATGTGAAGTGCAGCCGTCGTCTCAATGGTCTGATTTCCAGCGTCGGTGGTCGACCGGTAATGTGGAAAACCGGTCATTCACTGATTAAGGCGAAAATGAAAGAAACCGGTGCGTTACTGGCGGGTGAAATGAGTGGCCATATATTCTTCAAGGAACGCTGGTTAGGATTTGATGACGGACTTTATAGTGCTGCGCGACTGCTGGAAATATTAGGTATTGATGAGCGCGACGCCGACACCATGTTTGAGGAATTTCCCGAAGATATCAGCACACCTGAAATTAACATCCAGGTTGGTGAAGCAGCCAAGTTTCATATCATGGAACAGCTCATTCAAAAAGTATCCTGGGGGGACGCCAACGTATCCAACATTGATGGTGTGCGCGTAGAATATTCCGACGGCTGGGGGCTGTGTCGTGCCTCCAACACAACACCTGTGCTGGTACTTCGATTTGAGGCAGAGACAGAAGATGCGCTTGAACGGATTCAGAGCACCTTCAGGACCCAACTGCAGAGTATTGATCTGTCGATGGAAGTCCCCTTTTAAAACAAGTTGCCAATGTGCCTGGATATCAGGCAGATAATTAAAGCAGCCAATCCAGTCTCTTGTTACAACCGATGGCGTCTGATCAGCGCATGCAGGGTTGTCAGAGGTGGATTGGTAAGGAGATCACCCGTTTATGCTAGACCGTGAAAATGCGTTGCAAGTAGCTTCAGTTCTTAGCAAGGCTTTGCCTTATATCCAGAGATTTTCCGGCAAAACTATTGTGATTAAGTATGGCGGTAATGCCATGACCGATGAAACCCTGAAGAATAGCTTTGCCCGCGATGTTGTAATGATGAAGCTGGTGGGGATCAATCCGATTGTGGTGCATGGTGGAGGTCCTCAGATCGGCGACTTACTGAACCGATTGAATATTAAGTCAGAGTTTGTAAATGGTATGCGGGTCACCGACAGTCAGACCATGGATATTGTTGAAATGGTGTTAGGTGGCCTGGTTAACAAGGAAATTGTTTCACTTATCAACCGCAATGGCGGCAAGGCGATCGGCCTGACGGGCAAGGACGCGAATTTCATTCGCGCCCGCAAGCTTGAAGTAACCCGGGCCAGCCCAGAGATGCAAAAGACAGAAATTATTGATATCGGCCATGTCGGGGAAGTGTCCAGTGTGCGTACAGATGTTATTACCATGCTTACTGATGGCGATTGTATTCCGGTGATAGCGCCTATCGGTGTGGGTGATGACGGGGCGTCCTATAACATCAATGCAGACCTTGTAGCCGGTAAAGTTGCAGAAGTGTTGCAAGCCGAAAAGTTGATACTGCTGACCAATATCGCCGGGCTGATGGATAAAGAGGGTAAGGTGTTAACCGGACTCAGTACCGCCCAGGTGGATGCTCTGATTGAGGATGGCACTATCTATGGTGGTATGTTGCCTAAAATCGATTGTGCTCTAAGTGCAGTCAAGGCAGGGGTTAATAGCGCGCATATCATTGATGGCCGCGTGCCCCATGCGACTTTGCTGGAAATCTTTACAGATGAAGGTGTGGGGACACTCATTTCGCGCCGCGGGGCGGAGAAAGGGTAAGTATGACAACTGAGTGGCTGGTTTTGAATCAGGGGAAACTGGGCAGGGTAGTACGAGGACCGGACTTATTATGAAAAAACTGCTAATCACAGTCTTCCTGGGGTTGCTGGCGGCTTATGTGGCCTTCAAAGGTACTGCCTGGTATCAGACAAAGCGAATGCTTGATGCATTCCAGCAGGCAACGGAATTAGATCTGGCGTTTTCCCATGGCTGGATCGGGTCTTCCCTTGCTGGTGAAGTAACCATCGATGATGTTGTGATCACTCCCTTCCAATTAAAAGAGACTATTCCTATTGCGCAGATCAGATTGAGCTTTGCGTCGTTAACCGACATGTTGAGCTATCTTTCACCCTGGGCGCTAACTGAGGAGTTGCAGATTCCTGACGGACTGGAGCTTTTCATTGAGGATGCCCAGGTGCCGTTATCGGACAATTGGAGAAATTACAGTTCTGAAGGCCAGTCTGAAGCCAGCTTTTTCGGCCTCGCCTGCGGCGATGTCGATGACGTGGGGTTGGATGAGTTACGCTCCATGGGCTATGGCACGTTGTCGATTGACCAACAGATTGCCTATGGCTTTGATCGTCGTGAAGGTTTGCTTTCGCTGCGCTTTGATACCCAGATAGAAGGTATGCAGCATTCTGCCGGTGAGCTTGAATTGCAGGGATTAACCTGGCCACCCGTTGCTGGCTCCATTGCACCCAAATTGAAAAAGCTCAAGTATCTGCATGAAGATCTCAGTTATATGAAGCGCCTGATGCTCATGTGTGGAAAAAAGGCAAATCTTGATGAGCCCGGCTTTATAAACGCATCAATGGCGAAAACCGAAGGGCTATTAGCAAAAGCCGGTGTTGGGTTAAGCCCATCATTAATGAACGCATATAAAACCTATCTCAAAGGAGATGGTATTGCCGAAATTTTGTTGTATCCGAGTGAACCTCTCGATTTTGGAACCCTTCCATTTCTAGAGGAAGATACTCTGGCACAAAGTCTAGGTTTTAGTCTGAAACTCAATCGAATTGATATTCCAGATGCAGAGTTTACTTTGGACTTTGAAAAGCTAATGGCATTCCTATATCCCCCTGAGCCAGAAGTGGTTGTCGAACCTGAGCCCGAACCTGAGCCAATTCCAGAGCCCAGTTTTCAGCCGATTGAGATTGAGGAATTAGAACGGTACATTGGCATGCCTGCACAAATCACTCAGCGATCAGGCAAAGTGGTCAGCGGCGTTCTGAAAACAGTTGATACTTTTCAACTAACCCTGGATCAGCAATTACAAAGCGGAGTCGTCAGCTTTCATATCAAGAAGAGTGATATACAGGAAGCGATGGTTCTGCGATAGGGCTGTCCCTAAGTTTATCTAAACGGTGTCTGTTCCTGTTTCTAAGCTAACGAAAGGTGATTGTCTACATATGAGTCAGCTGCCATCTATGATTGCCATGCTGAGTGAATTGGTGCAACAGCCTTCTGTCAGCAGCACACTTCCGGAATATGATCAATCTAACCGGGCCGTGGTAGAGCTATTGGCGGAATGGTGTGAACGTATCGGTATGCAGACTTCCCTTCAGAAGGTCGATACACGGCTGGATAAGTGGAACCTCATCGCACGCGTTGGGCCTGGTGCTGGAGGCCTGGTTCTATCCGGCCATTCGGACACAGTCCCCTATGATGAAGGTGCATGGAGCTCAGATCCCTTTCGAGTCACAGAAATAAACGGGCGTTTATATGGTCTGGGTGTCTGTGATATGAAGGGTTTTTTTCCGCTGGCGTTACAGGCCATTGAAGAAGCCATTCCATACCTTAAAAAGCCTCTGACCCTTATTGCCACAGCCGATGAAGAGACTATCATGGGTGGAGCAAGGCAGTTGGCCCAGCAGGAGCAAAAGCTGGGTGACTATGTTCTGATCGGCGAACCGACAGGTCTCAGGCCAATTCATCAGCACAAAGGTATTCTGATGGAGCAGATACTGATCGAAGGCCAGTCCGGACACTCCTCTAACCCTGCCTTAGGCAAGAATGCCATGGAGGCGATGACTGACGTTATTTTGCAGCTGCGCCAGATGCGGCAGGGTTGGACGGAACGCTATCGGGATAGTGGCTTTGAAGTGCCGGTACCCACATTGAATCTGGGTTG
Organism: Hahella sp.; assembly: GCA_050299855.1. GTDB lineage: Bacteria > Pseudomonadota > Gammaproteobacteria > Pseudomonadales > Oleiphilaceae > Hahella. Next base: position 221,193 of record JBNKWQ010000023.1, on the reverse strand, counting down.
CATTCACGGTGGCGATAACCCTAACCGAATATGTAAGAGCTGCCGACTGCAGTTTGATATTCGCCTTATGCCGGGAATGGATATCGATGAGGTGCGGATGACCATCAGGCAGCAATTAGAACCTGTCGCTGCGACGCATTCAGTGGATATTCAATTACAGCCCATATTTGCGGGGGTCGGTAGCTTTCAGGAGCCCCCAGCCTCAGAGCTGGTACAGTTGTGTGAAAGCTACACAGGAAAAACCGCAGGAAGTGTCGCCTTTGCAACGGAGGCCCCTTTTTTTAAAGCCCTTGGTTCACAAACTATCGTATTAGGCCCTGGTGACATAGACCAGGCGCATCAACCTGATGAATACCTTGCACTTGACCGCATTGCACCCATGCAGCAGTTGCTGCAGCAGTTGATTCGACGACTTTGCATCGATACCCTTGCTGCTTAATTTGGTCGACTGAGGCTTGAATTATCCCTTCAGCATATTAGAAGCTTAACTGATAATTCTGGCAGCTGTATTGAGGGCCCTCGCTCTACAAGAGCTCCCCAATCCACACAATTTCTCCAACCTATAGATGAGTATGAATGATGAATAATGGCAATCAAACAGGAGTGAACAGTGCACCTCAGCGGGACCCCGCTCAGCAGGTGCTTTGGTTCCGACACTCCGCGCCATACATTCATGCGTATCGAGGTCGCACTGTCGTCATACTTCTGCCGGGAGAGTTGTTGGCGGATGAGCGTCGTACAACAACGATGGTCCAGGATATTGCGCTTCTGAATAGCCTCGGAATCAAGCTGGTAGTTGCCTTCGGAGCCAGACCGCAGATTGATGAAAGACTGCAGCAGGCGGGCCTGCCTCTTGGACGTCATCATGGCATGCGGGTAACGGACGCTGATACCTTAACCTGCGTTGCAGAAGCTGCCGGACGCTTGAGATCATTGTTGGAAGCACGGCTTTCCATGGGACTGGCGAGCTCTCCTATGCACGGTGCTGCCCTGCAGGTGTCTAGTGGTAACTTTGTTGTAGCCCGGCCTGTCGGCGTGGTGGATGGTATCGATATGTGCCATACCGGCTTGGTTCGCAAAGTTCACGCTGAATCCATACACAAGCTCTTGGCGATGGGTCACATAGTGTTGTTGCCAACCATTGGTTACTCCTCCACCGGCGAACCTTTTAATCTGTCCTGCGAGGATGTGGCAAGTTCTGCGGCTATTGCGCTAAAAGCGGATAAGTTGATTGTGTTAGGCCAGGACCAGGGTGTACTGGATACAGACGGCAAATTGTTACGTGAAATATCTGTTGAGCAAGCCTTAAGACAGCTTGAGCGGACAGAGAAGAATTCTGATGAGCGGCGTACATTATTTTCCGTTTGCCGTGCTGTGCAAAGTGGCGTATCCCGTGCGCATCTGATCAGTTACCGCCAGGACGGTGCCTTGTTGCAAGAATTGTTTACCCGGGACGGTATAGGAACTCTTGTAACAGACGAGTCCTACGATGAAATCCGCCCGGCGACTATTGATGATGTCGGGGGAATACTGGCACTGATTCAACCTCTGGAGGAGCAGGGCGTCCTGGTTCGCAGATCCCGTGAATTACTGGAGCGGGAGATTGGCAACTTTATCGTGGATGACCGTGACGGCAGTATTATTGCCTGCGCCGCACTTTATGTATTTCCTGAAGAAGGCGTGTCTGAACTGGCCTGCGTGGCAGTGAAGTCTAACTATTCCAAACAGGGGCGCGGGGACAAACTACTCGCAGGCGCTGAGAAAAAAGCCAGGGAGATGGGGATGAGAGAACTTTTTGTACTTACCACTCAGACTGCTCACTGGTTTATCGAACGAGGATTTAGACCGGCAGCAGTGGGTGAGCTGCCCATCGCCAAGCAGCAAATGTACAACCTGCAGCGTAATTCAAAGGTTTTTATCAAAACGCTCGTATAGGATGTCGTCCTGTCTTCACTGAGTGTTGACATTCGCCTGCTGGTTCAGTTCCTGCAGGCGCTTTTCTCTAAGGTCGGCGGGTAGGTCAATTAAGGCCTCAGACCATTGATAAAACTGCATGTAGTTATTCTTCATGGATTGCAATTGATAGCGCAGCCCAGGAACCCATTGATAGTAGCTGGCCACCGTTAATAGCTTGGCATTGTTTAGTGGGGCATCAATCCAGCCTGAATAGTCTGTTAAAATTCGGCCCTCATCTACCGCCCTGTGATAGCGATCGCGCAGATCTTGCAGGATAGTTGCTTTTTGTTTGCGTTTTTCCATGTCCGGTAAAGGTTGCTTATAAAGTTCCTCCAGCTCTTTAATGCTTTGCTGGACCAGCCCTACGAACACTTGCTGATCCTGAAATCTTTGTCGATAGCGTTGCAGGGCGGAATCAAGCATCGGATCACCTATCGACTCAGCGGTGGTCTCCAGGAAATCTTCAATGGCAGCTTGCTCTACTGCGGTAGCCCAGCTTTCATTGAAAGTTGTTTCGCCAGGTAGATAAAGCCGACGGTGTGCCAGTTCATGAAACAGCAGTGCGGCTAGACTTATCCTGTCGTAATTGATAAATGTGTTGAGAATGGGGTCATCGAACCAGCCGAGCGTGGAGTAGGCGGCAATACCTCCCACATAGGTATCCCATCCCTGTTGCTCCCAGTCCTGCTGGGCATTTTCTGCGGCTGCTTGATTAAAATAACCCTGGTAGGCAACGCAGCCTGCTACGGGGTAGCACCAGGTGTGGCTATTTATATTCAGCTCAGGTGCTACAAACAGATTCCACACAACATCGGGGCGGTGAAGATCAACATAGTCAAGATAAGCCTCGCCGACCGGCAGTTTAAGTTTTTCCTCCGCAAATTGGCGAACTTTGATAACGTACCGCAGCTTTGATTTAAGCCCTTGGGGCGTTTCGTCGGCCACAAGTAAATCGTCTATGGATTGACGTTCGCTGAGTATTTCCCATTGTCCTTGAAAGGCTTGCCAAAGAAAGCTTGCCGACTGACATCCGGAGAGAGCCAACGTCCCGCAGAGTAGTAACCATAACTGCAGGATTTTTAAGCACCGAAGATCTAAAAAATATGTGAATTGCATCGTAATAGGTTACCTGTTCCTCAGTAGCTGACTATACTGGATAAAATACCTTAATCTCTAAGCGAATATTACTGCTGTCTGGTTTACGGAATAAACTGCCTAACGCACATGTCTGAACCTCCAATAAACAGTTCGACTCCGACAGGAGCTGACCGGCGCGGCAGTAAGCGCCGCCCCATACAACTGGTTGCAACGATTGACTATCGAGGCGAGCCCGGCCTGCCATGTGAAATTGCCGATTTTTGCGCAGAAGGTGTATTCGTCTCTCTGTCAGAAATCGCCAGCCAGAAGTTGAATAAACTCCAGTTTGGTCCGGGTGAAGTGGTCCAACTGACCTTTCATGACCCCTTCGTCAACCGGGATCATATCCTGGGTGTACAGGCAGTACGTACCCTGAGTAACGCTTTTGGCGGTATGTTTACCTCAGGTAATGCGGCGGCGATTACTGCTCTGTTGAGAATTTGTGGTGCGGAGAATCTCAAAACTTCACAAAAACAGGTACAGCCTGAGACCGCTGCGTTGTTGATGCGCCAATGTACCCGCATTATACAAACCCATTTGAGTCCATTGGTTAGTGCATTCATAACTGCGCTGCCCAAACTATTTAATGAAAGTGTTAAATCTGCAGCGACAGATAATCAGAAATCGGAGCTGATCGACGCCACAATGTCCTTGCGGCAACAAAGTGGCCTGCTTATGCCGCAGTTGTTCAAACACATTTCTGAAGCGCTTGTCCCAAAACTGCAACAGAATGAGGGTGCCGGGGGCGCAAATAGCGGCCCCGATCTTTCGTTGATCGACAAAGCAGAGTTTGAAGATTGGTTAACTCTGAAAGTGATGGTTACCAGGGCTGAGACGAACTACCGTAGCCACCTGCTGCAACTTAAAATGCGTTTTGATGCCCTTGGTGTCAGCTGCCAGAAAGGCTACAGCAATCCGGTAGGGCCAGCCTTAATCTGTTATGCCTTCCGGGATACACTGATGGCGATGAACTTGCCGCTTTCAGCCGAGCGACTTTGCCTAAAACAGTTTGAACAGTCTGTGATGATGGAACTGGAGGTGATGTATAAGGAACTTGATGAACTCCTTATACATCAGGGCGTGTTGCCTGATCTTGATTTGGCCAAGTATATCAAAACTCCGGAACAGACCGATAAAGTAAAAGAGCAAGAGTCGGTCGTGGATGTTAACGCCCGGAAAAAAAATGAACATGCGCAAGCCAAGCCAGCTAAAGTCGGCCAGACTAAATCTGTGGAGGATTCTACAGGCAAGCAAAAGGATGATACTGCCAACGACGCTGCACACACGTTACATCCCAAAACTTTCCGCCAGGAAAGGCATATGGGAGAAATGTCGAGTTTATTGGCCACTGCAGAAGAAAGTGTTGCGGCAGTAAATCGACTGCTGGACGTGCTGCACCTGAAACCCCGCGTACCTGGTCCGGGGTCATTGCCTGCGACTCCATTTCCAGACCCTGAGGAGGCACCCTCTTTTCGGAATGAAGAGGTGTTGGAAAATCTCAGCCAGGTTCAGACAGTCCCAGTGTCTCATGATGAAAATTCTATTGACGGAAGTTCTCTCAAAGAGCGCCTCTATCAGCTCATGAACAGCCATCATATGGATTTGAAGTCCTTTACCAGGGAACAGGATAAAAGTTTGGATGTGGTGGACCGATTCTTCATCAGTTTGCTGAAAAATCCCAAGCTGACCAGTATCACCAAGATGCAGATCAAAAGCCTGGAAGTGCCGGTGTTGAGGATGTTGATGCGCAACCCGGCATTCTTTACACAGACGGATAACCCCGCTAAACAGCTGATAAACCGGATAGCTCAGGTGGGGGTTAAAGGCGGTCGGGTAAATGCTGCCCAGGTAGAGCGAATCAACCGCATGGTCTCCCGTATTCAGGAAGAGCATGAGCAGGATCCCAGTGTATTTGACGAAGCCCTGGCTGAAATGGATGAGTTGGTGGAGCGTCAAAATGTGCTCTACCGGAAAAATGTCGAAAGAGTCACCGCAGGTGCAGAAGGACAGCAAAAAGTTGAAGAGTCGCGTATAGCGGTCACAGAAGCCTTGCGCCACCGGGTTTTTGGTCGACGAGTTCCTAAAGCGATTGCGACTCTGATCAACGGAGGCTGGCGAGACTTGCTGAGCCTGATCTATATACGCCAGGGCCCTGAAAGCCAGGCGTGGCAGGATTATCTGAGTGTTTTGGATACATTGCTCTTAGTGGCCCGTGACCCGGACACACCATACAATTTGCCTGATTTGTTGCGTCTGATTCAGGAGGGCCTCGCTACTATCTCATCCAACCATATGCCTTCGGGACACGTTCGGGATGAACTGAGACGATTTCTCGTCAAAGAGCCCGGTAGTGAACCTGAAATGTTTGAATTTCCAGAAGAGCTGGATGAAGAGACCGTCCAGGACGTCGGCTTAATTCAGGATGCGCGGCAGCGCGGTTTGCAGCGCTGGCTCAACCGGGCACAAAAACTCAAAGTCGGTGACTGGCTGCGTCTCGAGCGCCAGGCAGGCGACTCAGAGTTTATTCGCCTGGTTTGGATAGGTAAGAATTTTACCCGCTATGTATTTGTGAACCATCAGGGCATGAAGGTAATTGATCTTGATGCCAATACCCTGGCGGCGTATTTGCAGAAAGGTATTGCGGTACCAGATGATGGCGTGGCTTTACCGGTTGTAGACCAAAGCCTGGATATGATGGTGAAGGATCTCTATGAGCAGTTGAGTTTTGCCAGCACCCATGATGAGTTGACTGGCCTGATGCTGCGCAAGGAGTTTGAACGTCAGGTACTGGTCAAGCATTCCAATTTATCCTCGGATGACACTATCAGTTGTATCCTGTTGAGCCTGGCCCAGTTCCGCTTATTGAATGACTCTGCCGGCACGGAAGCGGGCGATGAAGTGCTGAAAGGGGTCGCACGACTGCTGGAGGAAAATACTCCTGAATCAGCCTTAGTCGCACGCTTTGCCGGGGATGAATTTATGGTGGTGATTAACGGTCCCGTGGCTGATTGGGTGAAGAATATCATGGATCAGGTGAGCCGGTTCCGGCTGCATTGGAAGGAGAGTACTTTCGAAGCCGCGCTCTATGTTGGTTATGTGGAGATTAAGGGTGGCTTACTTGATGTCAGGCACATGGTGCAGGCTGCTGAAGATGCTTGTCGAAGTGCCAAGCGTAAAGGAGCAGGTACTGTAGAAGTCTACAATGTAGATCAACAGCAAATTGCCCAGAGGGATGCTATCGCGCATAAAGTTGCTAATTTGGGTAAGAAGCTGGATGACGAACGGCTCTTGTTACGTTGCCAGAAAATAATCCCCCTGACTTCAGAATCAACTGTCGGCACCCAGCACGAAATTTTGCTGAGTATCTATGACGATGAAGGGCAGCTGATTCCCGCTGGCAAATTTATTAGGGCAGCAGAAAGCTACAAGCGCATGCAGGAAGTGGATCGCTGGGTGGTGGGCCATATGCTGGACTGGATGGTGGCCAATCAACGTAAGATCAGTCAGATAGGTGGGCTCAGCATTAACCTGAGTGGGCATTCGCTGAATGATGAGTCGCTGCTGGAGTTTATTTTTGAGCGTCTGACCAAGCAGGAAAGCCCGATGGAAAAAATCACCTTTGAACTGACTGAAGCCTCGGCGATTTCCAATCTGCATAATATTTCAGATTTTATCCGCGAGTTGCAGGAATACGGTTGCCGTTTTTGCTTAGGCAACTATGGCTCAGGAGTTGCGACCTATCAGTATCTGAAACAACTACCGGTGGACATGATTAAGATTGATGGATCTTTCATCCAGGACCTGGAGAAGGATAAAAACGATCAGATGATGGTGAAGTCCATGACGGAAATGGCGCACTATCTGAATCGGGAGGTAATCGCGCCCCAGGTGGAAACCAAGGAAGCCTTCGAACTTGTGAAAGCCTTGGGCGCAGATTACGCGCAAGGTTACTTTATAGAACGCCCCAAATCATTAGCGAACTTATGGGCAACCCTCGACTAACTAGAGACTGGTGAATGATCATCTCCTGAATGTCCTGGTAAGCAAAAAGGCCACACCCGTTGGGAACGTTTCCCTGAAGATTCCTGCCTATAAAGGTCAGCTCTTTTGAGCCGATCAAGTTCGCTGCATGTATAAGCGCGTCACTAACGCCACTTTTTAGTGGAGGGTGAGAATCAAATACGGCCGTCGCAATCTCGCTATCGTCCTATTTCTTGCGACATTTTTTAGGATTTACGGGGCGTTCTATACCGTGCTTACGATTGTTGCCGGTTTCCTATGCTCAACGAGTTTGGGTATGAAAGGTTTATGTGGTCTTCGATGTGTAAAACATGGGGTGCTTGGGGTCGTGAGGATGACAGACTACAGGCCCCAAATAGAGGGGCCTGTAGATTGCGAAGCATTACTGCTAACGAATCAATCGTCGTCGTCATTCTCGTCTTGGTCGCCCATGTCGAGTTCTTTTATCTTTCTGGTCAGTGTATTGCGGCCCCAACCAAGAAGTACTGCGGCATCACGTTTACGTCCGGCAGTCTGTTTCAGCGCTGATTCAATCATGATGCGCTCGAAAGTCGGGACTGCAGTGTCGAGAAGCCCCTGACGTCCGCGTTTGAGCTCCAGTTCTGCCCAGTCGCGTAATGATTCCTGCCAGTCTTGTGTCGGGCTTTTGGCTGCTGCCTGTGCCTGCAGCTCAGGTGGCAGATCTGTAATGTGGATCTCACGTCCGGACGCCATAACGGTCAGCCAGCGACAGGTATTTTCCAGCTGGCGTACATTCCCTTTCCAGGGCAGGGTGCACATATATTCTTCAGAATCAGGTTTGAGTAATTTTGGCTCGACACTGAGTTCTTCGGCTGCCTGTTTGAGGAAATGACGGGCCAGACGAGGAATATCTTCGCGTCGCTCACTGAGCTTTGGCAGATGAATCCGGATAACGTTCAGGCGGTGAAACAAGTCCTCCCGAAAGCGGCCTTCATGAACGAGAGTTTCAAGGTTCTGGTGAGTTGCTGCAATAATCCTGACGTCGACCTTGATTGGGGTGGTGCCGCCAACACGGTAAAACTCGCCATCGGCCAGAACACGCAATAATCTGGTCTGGGTGTCCGGGGGCATGTCACCAATTTCATCCAGAAACAATGTGCCGCCATTTGATTGTTCAAATCGGCCCTGGCGTTGTCCGCCTGCACCGGTAAAAGACCCTTTCTCGTGACCGAAGAGTTCTGACTCAATCAGATCTTTGGGTATGGCTGCCATATTCAGGGCAATAAATGACTTATCTGAACGCGGGCTATGTTGGTGAAGAGCACGAGCCACCAGCTCTTTCCCGGTTCCGGATTCCCCGTTGATCAACACAGTAATATTGCTATGGGAGAGGCGCCCGATAGCACGAAACACTTCCTGCATGGCAGGAGCTTCACCAATGATTTCCGTATTCTGGGTTATTGGATCCAAGATAGCTGGTTGGCTCACTGCCATTTGCTCCCGGGCATGGGCTACAGCTCTTTTAACCAATGATACTGCATCATCGACATCAAATGGTTTGGGAAGATATTCAAACGCACCGTGCTGATAGGACGATACTGCACTGTCAAGATCTGAGTGGGCTGTCATGATGATGACAGGTAAATGGGGGAACTGAGAATGGATTTGATTCAGCAGGTCAAGTCCATCAATACCAGGCATCCTGATGTCACTCAGGATGGCATCGGGTTGTTCGCGCTCCAATCGGTTGAGGATACCGTCGCCAGATTCAAAAGATCGGGTATTGAGCTCAGCTTGTTCCAGTGCTTTTTCCAGAACCCACCGAATAGAGCGGTCATCATCGATGATCCAAACGTTGGGTGTTGCGTTCATAGTGTTGGCTCCAACGGAATATAAATTATGAAATTGGTGCGGCCGGCTTCGCTTTCGCACTCCACTAGGCCATGGTGCTGGCCAATAATGCTTTGCGTAATCGAGAGACCTAGACCTGTTCCCTGGGCACGTCCACTGACCATGGGATAAAAAATATTCTTCACGAACTCGGCTGAAATGCCGGGACCGTTGTCAATAATGTCTGCCCTCAGGACCAAACGATGTCGGGTATGGCCAATCGTTATTTGCCTGAGCGGTCGTGTTCTAAAAATGATTTCAGGATCCTTGATTGGTGGATCTGCCGCTTCAAGTGCCTGCAGAGCGTTTCTTGAAATATTCAAAAATGCCTGGATCAACTGTTCCTTATCTCCAGGAAATTCCGGCAGGCTGGGGTCATAGTCTTTAACCAGCTTCACCATCCCGTTACATTCAACTTCAATCAGACTGACGACCCGTTCCAGTACTTCGTGGATGTTGGTTGGGTCTTGGCGGAAGGTCTGATTAGGACCTAGCATCCGGTCGACCAGATTTCTGAGCCGGTCAGCTTCAGCAATAATAATGTTTGTGTAGTCATGCAGGCCTTCCTCTTTCAATTCCTTGTCCAGAAGTTGGGCTGCCCCGCGTATACCTCCGAGAGGATTCTTGATTTCGTGCGCCAATCCTCTAACCAGTATCCTTGAGGTTTCCTGCTTGGCTAATAGTTCTTCCTCACGGCTGATTCGCAGCAATCGATCCCGTGTCTGGATTTCCATCAGGACATAACCTTCAATTGGCACCACGGTATAATCCACCAGCAGCCTGCTGCCCGACGGAAGCAGAAATTCTGCCTCTCTCTGAGTGTAAGAATGCCCTGTTCTCAAGCATTCCTGCAGGCCCATGAGAGTACTCACCTGATCCAGCAGTAATGTATTGATAGAGCTGCCCCGAGCCCTTTGCTCACTGGTCTCCAAGAGCATTTCGGCCGCTGAATTGCTATAGGTGACACAGAGTTTGTCGTCTAATACGAGCACCGCAGTGCTTAGATTGTCGAGTAACCGTTCCTGAATACTGGCTGGCAGCATAATTTAAACCTGATCTTTTCAGTTGCAGATGCAATATCCAAACCACCTTTGCCGTATTGAGGTGCGATATTTGAATCTTTCTGCACATCTCTGGGGCGAATAGGGGTAACTGGATTCTGTCTGGCGCAGAGGAGCTAATATGGATATCTGGGTTTTGTTGAAATCTGGGGCGTCATTGAGTCGTACGCGCCAAACATGCACAAAGTGTAAGCTTATTTATTGGGGTGTGCACCAATTTGGTGCCCTGGTTCTTACTGTACGGTGGGGCGATGGATGGTAAAAGTGACTGATGGACCGTCTTTAACAACGCTGCTGTTGTCGATTATGTCCAATTTAAGGACATGGGTACCTCGATCTACATTAGTAAGCTTCAGGAAGTTGGCTTTTGTTGTGCCGGCGATTGCTCCATCCATAGATATCCGAAGAGAGTGGTTGGGGTATAGCGGCGGATTGACCTCCATCAAGACCGTGAGCTCCCCATTGCCGGAATGGAAAGCGCTGTTGTCCTGCGGAAATGTGATGGCCAGGGTGTTGTATAAATCAGTCACGGTTACAGGCTCGGCAGATTGAGTTGCCGGAATGTCGGAGAGTTTTGGCATACTGATCGTGGCCGGCTCTCTTACTTCAATTTTTTCGGCGCCTTCTCGTGGTTGGTCGGAGTATTCAACATTTCCTTGAGCATCCACCCAGCGATATACGTCGGCTTCAGTGAAAGTTGAAGCAAGCACTAAAATCATGGTGACAGAGAATTGCCGAATATGATTCACATTCATTTTTCCTATGGGGACACCTTGAAACTGTAGCATGTAATCTGCAAAAAAAAAGCCCCGCAGAGCGGGGCCTTATCACAGTTTAACCTGCTGAATTGCAAGATTACACAGAGTAGTACATATCAAACTCAATCGGATGAGTTGTCATGTCCAGGCGTTGCACTTCGCCGCGCTTAAGGTCGATGTAACCTGCGATCATGTCTTCAGTGAATACGCCACCTTTGGTCAGGAACTCGTGATCTTCTTCCAGATAGTTCAGAGCCTGTTCCAATGAATTACAAACGGTTGGAATGTTCAGGGCTTCTTCTTTTGGCAGATCATACAGATCCTTATCCATGGCGTCGCCAGGGTGGATCTTGTTCTGGATGCCGTCCAAGCCAGCCATCAACATTGCAGCGAAGGCCAGGTATGGGTTGGCTGCAGGATCTGGGAAGCGTACTTCGATCCGGCGAGCTTTCGGGCTGCCGACAAAAGGAATACGGATAGAGGCAGAACGGTTACGGGCAGAGTATGCCAACATAACCGGCGCTTCAAAACCAGGAACCAGACGCTTGTAAGAGTTGGTCGCTGGGTTAGTGAAGGCGTTCAGTACGCGTGCGTGTTTGATGATGCCGCCAATGTAATAAAGAGCCGCTTCACTCAGACCGGCATAGCTGTCACCGGCGAAAATGTTTTTACCGTCTTTGGACAAAGACTGGTGGCAATGCATACCGGAGCCATTATCGCCAACTACGGGCTTGGGCATGAAGGTTGCGGTTTTGCCGTAAGCATGAGCGACGTTATGAACGCAGTATTTCAGCAATTGAACTTCATCAGCCTTGCGGGTCAGTGTGTTAGCGCCAACGCCAATTTCGCACTGGCCGGCAGTGCCCACTTCGTGGTGATGTACTTCAATATGCAGCCCCATGGCTTCCATGGCGGCGCACATGGCGGCACGGAGATCATGCAGAGAATCAACCGGCGGTACAGGGAAGTAGCCGCCTTTAACGCCAGGACGGTGACCAATGTTGTTGCGGTCAAAATCTTCGCCGGAAACCCACGCAGCTTCTTCAGAATAAATGTCATAAGAAGCGCCGCGCATGCTGACGTCCCACTTCACGCTGTCGAAAACAAAGAACTCTGGCTCCGGTCCAAATAGAACAGTGTCAGCGATACCGGTAGACTTCAGGTACTCTTCCGCACGCTGCGCGATTGAGCGGGGGTCACGCTCATAGCCTTGCATGGTAGAAGGCTCAATGATGTTACAGGTCAGGTTAAGGGTGGTTTCTTCAGTAAAAGGGTCGATAACAGCAGTGGCATCGTCCGGCAACAGAATCATGTCTGATTCGTTGATCCCTTTCCAGCCTGCGATGGAAGATCCATCGAACATCTTACCTTCGGCGAAGAAATCATCTCCGATTTCGTGTGTAGGGATGGTGACATGCTGCTCCTTGCCTTTGGAGTCGGTAAAGCGCAAATCTACCCACTTAACTTCGTGCTCTTTAATCAAATTCAGAGTTTTCTCTGACATTCCAGTTACTCCGTACTTATTGGTGTAGTTTGAGATGATGCCGGAACATCGTTGTGTGACCCGATCGCCACCTTAAGGTCTAGCGCTCTAGGTAAGTGTTCCGGGAAAGTCAACGAGCGCAAAATCATATCACGCTTGTTTTTTACTTGCTTCTGCTTTTTGCCAACAGTAAATAGTGCCTGAGTTAGCAATATTTTTGCCAATTGCTACAGGTGAGAATAAGTGGCTGTTTATAAAAGGCGTGTCAAATTGGTTCAGAGTTGAACTAAAAGCCTTTCAGGCTTTGTATAAAAAATATTGCACCAATTCAGAGCATAAAGATAGGGTGTGACCCAATATGGTGCGCTCGCACTATTTTGGATGAGGTGGTGTTCTGAATGGCAGCAAAAAGATTTCACATGATTTGTATAAAACTAAACCATCTCTCTTGTATAATACCGCGCCTTTTTGTGGTTGATGCCCCAGGTGAGGGTTCCCAGGGAGTTGCTTTGGTAGCTGAAAGTTCCTTGAAGGCTCCTTAATCCGAATTAGAGATTTTGCTTGTGATTGAAAACTTAAGAAACATTGCCATTATTGCTCACGTTGACCATGGCAAAACCACGCTGGTAGATAAACTGCTGCAACAATCCGGGACGCTGGGGCGCAAGGATATGGGGGCGGAGCGCGTCATGGACTCCAACGATCAGGAGCGTGAGCGCGGTATTACGATTTTGGCTAAAAATACAGCCATTAAATGGAATGACTACAGAATCAATATTGTAGATACCCCCGGGCACGCCGACTTCGGCGGCGAAGTTGAGCGGGTTTTATCGATGGTTGATTCGGTGCTGTTGCTGGTTGATGCTGTTGACGGACCTATGCCTCAAACCCGCTTTGTTACCCAAAAGGCCTTTGCCCAAGGTTTGAAGCCAATTGTGGTGATTAACAAGATTGATCGGCCAGGTGCTCGTCCTGATTGGGTAATCAATGAAGTATTCGACCTGTTTGACCGCCTTGGAGCAACCGACGAGCAACTGGACTTTCCTATAATTTACGCTTCAGCGCTGAACGGTATTGCCGGTATGGATCCGGAGGATATGGCGGAGGATATGTCACCATTGTTCCAGATGATTGTGGAGCGAGTGCCCAGCCCTGAGGTCGATGCGGATGGTCCCTTCCAGATGCAGATCAGTGCGCTGGACTACAACAGTTATGTCGGCGTTATCGGTGTTGGTCGTGTAACTCGAGGCAAGGTTAAAACCAATTCGCCGGTAGTGATTGTTGATCGTGAGGGTGGTAAGCGTAATGGCCGCGTGCTGTCTGTAATGGGGTACCATGGATTGGAGCGCCAGGAAGTGCCTGATGCCCAGGCGGGTGACATTATCTGTGTTACTGGCCTTGATGCGCTGAATATTTCAGACACCCTCTGTTCGCCAGATAAGCCGGAGGCAATGCCTGCGCTGACAGTGGATGAACCCACGGTCACCATGACTTTTCAGGTGAATGACAGTCCCTTCGCTGGAAAGGAAGGTAAATATATTACCAGTCGCAATATTAAAGAGCGTTTGGAAAAGGAACTCCTATATAACGTGGCGTTGCGTGTCGAGCAGGGCGATACTCCGGATAAATTCAAGGTGTCCGGCCGTGGCGAATTGCATCTTTCCGTGCTGATTGAAACCATGCGACGTGAAGGTTTCGAGCTTGGCGTGTCGAAGCCCGAAGTTATTATCAAGGAAGAAGATGGCCAGAAAGTTGAGCCTTTTGAGCAGGTGATCATCGATATTGAAGATGAGCATCAAGGATCCGTCATGGAAGAAATGGGTTTGCGTCGTGGTGAGCTTGTCAACATGGTGCCAGACGGTAAAGGCAGAACGCGTCTTGAGTTTGTAATACCCTCGCGCGGGTTGATAGGCTTTCGTTCACAGTTTTTAACCATGACCTCCGGTACGGGGATTCTGACCCATATCTTTGATCATTACGGCCCTTACAAGGAAGGTGTTGATGTCGCCCGTACCAATGGCGTGCTCATCTCCAACGTGGCCGGCAAGGTGCTGGCTTATGCGTTGTTCAACCTGCAGGATCGTGGGCGTTTGTATATTGACCCGAATATCGAAGTTTACGAAGGTATGATTATTGGCTTGCACAGTCGGGATAATGATCTGGTCGTCAACCCTACCAAGGCAAAGCAGCTCACCAATATTCGCGCTGCCGGTACGGATGAAAACATTTTGCTGACGCCTCCTATCCGGTTTTCGTTGGAGCAGGCTTTGGAGTTTGTTGAGGATGACGAACTTGTGGAAGTCACACCTGCATCGATTCGGTTGCGTAAGAAGCTCCTGAAGGAACATGAGCGTAAGCGTGCGGATAGAAGCAAGGACGCCTGAAAATAGGTTCTTTCCATGTGCTGACAAGTAGGTTGGCGGGTATCTGGGGTAATCTGCTTTTCCGGGGATGAAATTGGGTGTTATAGTTCAGAGCAGTTCATGATAGTCGGATAGTCGGAATGCTCTCACCCTACCCAGAAATTCTGTCGTATAAAACCACGCTGCTAGACGTGGATCCAGTACATAGCTTGCATATTGAAGAAACGGGCAGTCCGAAAGGGTTGCCCGTTTTTGTTTTGCATGACGGTCCCGGTATAGGGTCAGACCCCTATCATCGCCGACTATTCGATGCGGAGCGCTTTCGTATTATTGAGATTGACCAGCGGGGGTGTGGGCGTTCACAACCACTTGCAGATGTCGAGGGTAATTCAGTTGCGATATCGAAGTCTGATCTTACGCGAGTAATGGATCATCTTGGTGTTGAGGCTGGTATATTGGTGGGTTTTGGGTGGGGAGGGTACCTCGCCGTGCAATATGCTGAAGAATATCCGGAAAAGGTCTTAGGATTGCTGCTGTGTGGATATGGATTGTGTGATAGTCGTGCAGTTAGCTGGTTGTTGAAAACTGGGGCGCCCAGTATTTTTCCTGACCACTGGTTTGATTTGATGCAGCGGCTCGATGCAACTCCCGATAACCTGATTGAGATAATGACGGATATGCTGATGGGAGCCAATGAGTTAGACCAAATTCAGGCGGCAAAAGCCTGGGCTCGTTGGCTGGCGAAAATATCAACACTGCATTGTCAGCAGTCACTGGTGGAGCAGTATTGTCACCCCCACAACGCTATTGCAATTGCCCGCTTGGGGATTCAGCACCTGCTTGGTTTGTCTGATCAACCTGTTTGTGATCCCAGGATTCGCACTGAGACTCCCTGCGTAATAGTGCATGGGCGATACGATGCTGTCTGTCCATTAGAAGCTGCCTATCACCTGCATGGACGAGTAGAAGGTAGCCGATTTTACATTGTTCGAGATGCCGGCCACTCACCCCATGATCCCGCGATGGCGGATACTTTAATAAGGGCGATAAGTGAGCTGGCGGATAAGCTTGAAGGGCGTGAAAGACTGAATGGGTAGAGGTAATAAAATAATAACTGGAGCATTGGAATGAAAGGATTAATCCAACGAGTATCGTCAGCGAGTGTATCCATTGACGATAAGGTTAGAGGGGAGATTAAGAACGGCTTGGTTCTATTTCTGGCAATAGAAGCGCATGACGACGAGCAGTCGGCGGATAAGCTACTGGCAAAAATTTTAAGTTACCGGGTATTTGAAGATGAATACTCCAGAATGAATCTTGGTTTACTGGATATACATGGCGACTTGATGATTGTGTCGCAATTCACATTGGCTGCAGATACGCGCAAAGGATTACGGCCAAGTTTCTCCCGTGCCGCAGATCCCGCGCAGGGAGAGCGGTTATACCGTTATTTTGTTGAGCAAGCGGGAAGTCGTGGGGTGAGGGTTGTAACCGGGAAGTTTGGGGCGGACATGATGGTCAGTATCCAAAATCGCGGGCCTGCAACTTTTTTGCTTGAAGTTTGATTGGCATTTGGCCCAGGTCGGATAACGAATGCAATATTGATACTTTTTGCTACTTTTTTGTTTCGGAAATCACCTATAAGATGCCCGCACCAATTTGATAAAGCCTTTGCTATAGTACGGCTGGGTTCTAGTAACTGGCCGCTCTCTAAAATTACGCAATGTTTCAAAATGGTGCGAAAGCAAAATAAGACTGCACCAAGTTGGTTGTGTATCAAATCGATGCCTGATCGAATTTGCTTTCTAACATCATGATATTTAGTGATTATTTTAAATTGGCAGGGAATCTGCTCTGGGTTTCCGCGAATTGAAATCGGGCAACGCAAAGAAAAAAAGGCAGTGAATGCACTTTTTTTGGTTGCAAAATGTCAATTGATGTATTAAATATTGATATTAAATTTGTTTGTTAAGAGTTCGATGTAACTTGTTGTTTGGAATGAATTTTTATTTTTTTCAATTTTAGAAATTTAAAACAGTGCAATAAGTTGTTGATAGAAAAGGAAATTTAAGCCTTTTCGGCTGACCTTCAGTGATGATAAGTGGATTGGTGATACCGATCTGGTGAGTAAAATCTATCAACTTTCAACATGCTGACGGTTCTGCTAACGGGGAGGTTTAGATATCCAATAAAAACATCGAATTGCAAAATGTCATTAAAATGACATAATTCCGAAATATAAATGGGCGCATATAACGCCCTGAATAATGAAAAATGTGGCTTTTAACCATCAATCTTCGAAAGAAGTTGATTTAACACACAAAAGGAAGACGAAATGAAAAAGACTTTGATCGCTTCAGCTATTGCGGCTGCGTCTATGGCATCAGTTGCTCAAGCTGCCGAAATGGCGAACATGCCCGAGTTCTACGGTAACATTCAGCTGGCTTATGTTCACACTTCTGAAGAGCCAGATGGTGGTACTGAAACTACTACTAATGACTTCGCTGATAACGGTTCTACGCTTGGATTTAAGCACAGTCATGAAATTGCGCCTGGCTTGACTGGTTTCTTGAAAGCTGAGTTGGAGTTTGATGCTGACGAAAACCATGGCGACGGTATCAATAAAGTAGACGAAGCCTACATCGGTGTAAAAGGTGATTTCGGTTCCGTGCAGGTTGGTACTGATGACACTGTCTACGAGTGGTGGGATGTTATCGATATCTCTGAGGCAGTAGATCTTGGTGGTGAGCAGGGTGGCGCTGCTGTGTATGAAGGCGACAACTTACAATACATTTCCCCAACGATTGCTGGTGGTTTGACTGTAGGTGTTACCGTGGCATTGGATAGCACTGAAACTCATGCGGGTGCACTAGGTGCCAAGTATAAAACCGATATGTTTGAGGCAATCTTCGGGTACTCTATGGGGCGCGAAGAAGCTGGTGTAGACACTGGAGATGCATTCGGTCTGGGCGGTAAAGTATTTTTGGGCGATTTGACTCTTGGTGCAGAGTATGAGTCCAAATCCGCTGACTCTACTGCTGGTGTTGATGACAGGACCACCGAAGTTGATGACTATGGTCTGATCGCTATTTACGCTTTGGGTGCTTCTCAGTTAGCAGCAGGCTGGCAGCATGCTGAAGATGATGCAGACAATGAAATCGATTCGTTCTACTTGCAAGCTCTGCATAACATCTCTGATAACATGTATGCTTACGTTGAATACGTAAATGGTTCTGCTGATGCTGCAGGTGGCGGAAGTACTGACACTGAAGACTTCGCTATCGGTGCAACCTACTACTTCTGATCCCTGGCGGATTTCAAGTTAGTGAAAAACCGGCTTCGGCCGGTTTTTTCGTTTCTGGAGAAAAGTTTTTGCAAGAGATCGAAATTAAGTTGGCTTTACCCACTGCGTCTAAGTCGCTGGTTATGGCTCAACTCCATACCATGTTTGGTCGACATCATGAGCTTCTCGCTTTAAATAATATCTATTTTGATACGGAAGATTTCCGGCTGCGGCAAATGAAGTGGGCGCTCAGGATTCGCGATCTTGGTGAAGGTACATTTGAGCAGACGGTAAAAGGCCAGGGTAGTGCGATAGCTGGCCTACATTCAAGAATTGAGCATAACTGGAGCTTGAGTGCTCCACAGCTTGATTATGAAAAGCTATCTGAAGTGACTGAGTTTCCTGTTCTGACGGGGAGTCAGATTCAAGAAGCGTTCAGGACTGATTTTCAGCGTACTTTGTGGCTCATTGAATCGGGGCAAGGAACTATAGAGCTTGTTTGCGACTGTGGTGAGATTCAAAGTAAGGATAAATTTGAGCCTATTTTCGAAATAGAGCTTGAGTTGAAAAACGGAAGTTTGGACGCATTGCTTGTTCTTACAGAAAAGTTAGTCTCCTTGGTTCCCTGTTGGTTATTTGTTCCCAGTAAGGCGGCGAGGGGTTATGGATTGCTGAAAGGCAGGGCAATTTTCGATGCAGGCCAATTGGCCGGTATAGATACACTGATAGATTGGGTGGATGTCGCAGGTTGTATGGTGCAGGAGTTGGTCAACGGTTCAGGTGAAATGCCCGTGGAATCCTTTGCCAGGTTGATCGCTCGATTAAGAGAGCTTGTGACTCATGTGGCTATCAATGTACAGCCTATCCTGGCTCTTCTTTCTGAAAGTGAAGGGTTGCTTAGTGCTAAGACATCGGAAGAGCTCGCCAAAAAGTTATGTGCGAGTACTTGGTTGGGGCGAGTGGGGCTTGTAATTCTTAAAGCCGAAGCCCTATAGGAAGCCTGATAAAGAGTAATCGCACCCCAGTCACATAAATGGCCATAAAACCTGATTTCCTGCTAGTCTCTTTTCAATAACAAATAGCCATAATCGCGTGAGATCTAGAGAGGGGGCTGGCTTTGTTACCAGATCTGAAAACTGTTTTTAATTCCGAAATAGGAAATTATCCTCAAGCACTTTGTTCCCATCTAGAGCAACTGTGGCAGCGTTATAGTGAGTTAGATGTAGATATTCTTTCAGTTTTACATCTACATAACCCCCTTATTTTAAGGGCATTTGCAGTAAGTGACTTTCTTGCGGAAACAATTCTCAAGCACCCTGCCGACACATCTAAGTGGCTTTCATCCCCTGAATTATCTTATGGGTATAGCATCGATAAAAAAGTGCTGTCCTCACGACTGGACACTCTGTTGTCCGGTTGTACATCGGAAAACGAGTTGCATCGACAGTTAAGGCTGTTTCGCCGTGCCCAGATGTTTGCCATTTACTGGAAGGACTTGGTACTGCGCGAAAGCTTCGAAAATACGGCTCGGCATGTTTCCTGGCTGGCTGAAGTTTGTATTGATGGCGCTATAAAGTGGTTGATGCCCGAGCTGTCTAAACAGTTTGGTGTGCCGAGAAGGAAAAGTGGTCAACCTCAGTCACTGATTGTTCTTGGGATGGGCAAACTTGGGGCAACAGAGTTGAATGTTTCCTCTGATATAGACCTGATTTTTGCTTTTCCTGAACATGGTGAGACCACTGATGGTCCTCGCGCCATAGATAACCAGATCTTTTTCACCCGTTTAGGACAAAAACTAATTCAGGCTTTGGACAATGTAACAGCTGACGGCTTTGTTTTCAGAGTGGACATGCGGCTACGTCCCTATGGTCAAAGTGGCGCACTGGCCCTGAGCTTTGCAGCGATGGAAGAGTATTACGAGGATCAGGGGCGCGATTGGGAGCGCTATGCCATGATCAAAGCAGCACCTGTGGCAGGTGACCTGGTTCAGGGGCGTCGCCTGATGAAGGCTTTGAATCCTTTCATTTACCGAAAATATATTGATTTTGGTGCTATTGATTCTCTGCGCGCAATGAAAGAAATGATCGAAAGGGAAGTCTTGCGCAAAGGGATTGGTCACAACATCAAGCTCGGATCAGGCGGTATCAGGGAAGTAGAGTTTATTGCTCAGGTTTTTCAGCTCATTCGTGGTGGAAGAGATATTAATCTGCAGTGCAGGGGATTGTTAGAGGTGTTGGAGGTTATCCGCACAGAGCAATTAATGCCTGGCAAAGTGGTTGATGAGTTGCGTGACGCCTACATCTTCCTGCGGAATCTGGAGCATGCCGTTCAAGGATTAGGCGATAAACAGACCCAACAGATCCCTACGGATGAACTCAGTCGCGAAAGGATCGCCGTGGCAATGGGGTATGCCGGCTGGGATGAATGTGAAAAGACGATGACGGTACATCGTAAGCATGTTTCCTGTCACTTTGCGGATGTCATTGCTACGCCTCAGACGAAGGGGAGGGTGGAAGATGACGTTAAAATATGGCAATTATTGTGGCTGGGCGAACTCGAAGAGAGTGAGGTAGCAGACATATTTTCTGAGCAGGGGTGTTCTGGTCCGCAAGAGTATGCCCGCCAGCTATTGGCCTTCAAGGCAGGCAGTAAAGTTCAGCACTTGCAAGCCCAGGGGAAAGAACGACTTGCCGTATTCATGCCGCGCTTGTTGATGCTTGCAGTTGAAATGAATGCCTCTGCAGATACGTTGGCGAGGCTACTTGAGTTTGTCGAAGCGGTCTTGCGACGAAGTGCCTATATTTCCCTGCTTATTGAAAACCCTGCCGCACTGGATGAGCTGGTGCGCCTGTTTGGTGAAAGTCGCTGGGTTGGTGAGCAAATAGTTCGTATGCCATTGCTTCTGGATGAGCTACTGCATTCAGAGAGTCTCTATTCTCCCCCTGATGTTGCCACTCTAAGTGATGAATTACGTCAGGAAATGCTGCGTATCCCCCAGGATGACCTGGAAGAACAGATGGAAGTATTGCGCTACTTCAAGCGGGCACATGTGCTCCGGGTTGCCGCTTCAGACATTCGCGGCTCATTACCTTTGATGAAGGTGAGCGACTATCTGACGTTTATTGCTGAGACTATTGTTGGGCAGGTGCTTGAGCAGGGGTGGCAGGCCATGATTGCCAAGTACGGTCGGCCCAGACGCGATGATGGAGAGGTGGCTGACCAGGACTTTGGCATTGTAGGTTATGGCAAGTTGGGTGGTATTGAACTTAGTTATGGATCAGATCTTGATCTGGTGTTCTTGCATGACGGTGGTGCTTATCAAGCCACAGATGGCGAGCATAGCATTGATAATCAAGTGTTTTATACTCGCCTCGGCCAACGGGTAATCCACCTCCTTAATACCAAAACCGCCTCTGGTGATATTTATGAAGTGGATATGCGCTTAAGGCCTTCGGGGAATTCCGGTCTCCTGGTGAGTTCTGTGGAGTCATGGCGTCGCTATCAGGAAGAGCAGGCCTGGACATGGGAGCACCAAGCGTTGGTGCGTGCTCGTTATGTTGCTGGCAATGAGTTGATACGCCACAAGTTTGAATCCGCACGGCTTGAGGTGTTGACCATGCCACGGGACACGGAAAAACTCAGGACTGAGGTTCTGGAGATGCGAGACAAAATGAGAGCGGCGTTGGCCACCCCACCAAATTCCAACGGAGAGCTTCCTTATTTTGATATTAAGCACGATCCCGGCGGTATCGTTGATATCGAATTTATGGTTCAATATGCAGCTTTGCGATGGGCTCATAAGTACCCTTCCGTGGTGCGCTGGAGCGATAATATCCGCATCCTCGAATCATTGGCTGAATGTGGCTTAATGAACCGGGAAGATAGTGAATTATTGTGCGAAATATACCGGCAGTACCGCGCTAGAGGTCATCGCCTGGCTTTGCAGAATTTACCAGTTCAAGTAGCTAATGAAGAATTTCTGGAAGCTCGCCAGCAAGTAAGCGAGCTTTGGCGGCAAATGTTTGAACTATAGCATTGCTCCGCTTTTGTCGATGAGCAATGTCAGTTTCGATTTAACTTAGGTAGCTTTTATATTTTTGTGGCTTTGGGCCCAGAGGAGTAAGCGTTATGTCCATGGCTGACCGCGATGGTCTGATTTGGTTTGATGGCAAGATGGTACCCTGGCGCGATGCCCAGGTTCACGTCCTTACCCACACCCTGCATTACGGTATGGGGGTTTTTGAGGGAGTGCGTGCATACCAGACTCAGGACGGAACGGCGATTTTCCGCCTGCAGGAGCATACGGACCGGCTGTTCGACTCCGCCCATATCATGAATATGAAAATGCCCTTCTCCAAGGATGAGATCAACGAAGCTCAGCTTCAGGCCGTCCGTGACAACAATCTGACATCTGCCTATATGCGCCCAATGGTGTTTTACGGTGCCGAAGGTATGGGGTTGCGCGCAGCAGGCCTGAAAGTTCATGTGATTGTGGCTGCCTGGGAATGGGGAGCTTATCTGGGCGATGAGGCGTTGGAAAAAGGTATCAAGGTTAGAACCAGCTCCTATACCCGTCATCACGTCAATATATCCATGACCCGAGCGAAAGCAAATGGCCACTACATCAACTCCATGTTGGCGTTGAACGAAGCTTTGGCATGCGGCTGCGACGAAGCGCTGCTATTGGATCCAGAAGGTTACGTGGCTGAAGGGTCTGGAGAAAACATATTCGTAGTACGCAACAAGGTAATTTATACGCCTGAGTTAACGTCCTGCTTAAATGGAATTACCCGTAATACCATTCTTCAAATGGCGAATGACCTTGGCTACGAACTCGTTGAAAAACGCATTACCCGGGATGAAATCTACATTTCCGATGAAGCCTTTTTCACCGGTACTGCGGCAGAAGTTACCCCTATCCGCGAGCTCGACGGACGGACAATTGGTGCTGGCGGTCGGGGGCCTGTGACAGAAAAGTTGCAGTCGCTTTATTTCGATGCTGTAAAAGGTCGCAACGAGAAATACAAGCACTGGTTAACGCCAGTCGCCTGAACTGTTGCAAGAGGCCAGCCAGCGTTTGAAAGTCTTCGTGGTAGGACCTTCCTGGGTCGGTGATATGGTGATGGCGCAGAGTCTGTTTAAAGAACTCAGGCGCCTTTACCCCGATGCGGTCATTGATGTTCTGGCTCCCGCTTGGAGCAGGCCCATACTCGAAGCCATGCCTGAGGTCCGGCGACCTATTGATATGCCTGTCGGCCACGGCAAGCTCATGTTTAAGGCCCGCAAAGTCTTGGCAAAACAACTGGTCCCGGAAAAATATGACTGGGCAATTGTGCTGCCAAATTCACTTAAATCTGCTTTGATCCCTTGGTTGGCAAAAATTCCACGTCGGACTGGTTGGCGTGGTGAAATGCGCTATGGTCTGCTTAATGATATTCGGAAATTGGACAAGCAGGCATTGCCGCTCATGGTGGAGCGCTTTGTAGCATTGGCCCAACCGAAAGGGCAGCCGCACCTCGACAACATTGTATATCCGTCACTTGAGTTGAAGGCAGAAGAGGTCGCTGAGGTTAAATCCAGGTTTGGTATTGATACTACCCTGCCTATTCTTGGGTTATGTCCAGGTGCAGAATTTGGTGCAGCCAAGCAATGGTCTGCAGAGCACTATGCGGTAGTTGCTCAAGACCACCTTAATCGGGGCGGACAGGTTTGGCTTTTCGGATCAGAAAATGATCAGGTCGTTTGCCGCGAAATTATCTTTGGATTAAGTGCAGCTAAAACCAATGTTTGTGACTTCTCGGGCCAAACCTCCTTGCAGGAGGCGGTAGTACTTATCTCTCTAGTCTCTCAAGTGGTCAGTAATGATTCTGGTCTGATGCACGTGGCCGCCGCTTTGGGGCGACCCCTGGTGGCAGTTTACGGATCGACGTCTCCAGATTTTACGCCACCGCTATCCCGGCAGGTCCAACTGGTTCAGTTGGGTATTGACTGTAGTCCTTGTTTTGAACGTACCTGCCCTTACGGCCACTATAAGTGCCTGCGCGATCTGAAGCCTGATAGGGTTATCCAGGCATTGGCATCTTTGGAGTCGGCTATACCGGCACAAGAGGTGTAGGTTTGCGAATTCTGCTGGTTAAGATGTCATCATTGGGGGATGTGATCCATACATTGCCTGCAGTGACGGATGCCAAGCGGCTGTTTCCCAACCTGGAAATTGATTGGGTCGTAGAGGAAGCCTTCGCTGAAATACCCCAATGGCACCCTGGTGTCAGTCGAACCATCCCTGTAGCCATCAGGCGCTGGCGCAAAAGCCCATTAGCTGCTCGCCGTAGTGGGGAATGGGAAAAATTCCGAAAGCAGCTATCGAGTTCTACCTATGATTTGGTGATCGATGCTCAAGGGCTTATAAAGAGCGCATGGATTGCCAGAAAAGCGGGCGGGCCAGTGGTTGGGTATGATAGCGAATCGATACGAGAGCCGTTGGCCAGTCGTTTCTACACCAAAACTTATTCTGTTTCGCGGCAGATGCACGCCGTGGAGCGAACACGTCAATTGATGGCTCGTGCGTTAGGTTATTGTACTGATGATTTGGCGTTGAGCTATGGATTTAAAGTTAAGGCAACAACTGCGGAGGCACCTTATGTGGTGTTTTTGCATGGTACGACCTGGGCGACCAAGCATTGGCCTGAATCCAAGTGGCTCGAGCTGGCACAGATATGCACTGACCGAGGGATGCAGGTTAAGCTGGTCTGGGGAAACGAGGCAGAAAAACAGCGTGCGATGAGGCTGGCTGTGATACCTGGTGTAGAGGTGATGCCGCGGATGGCTTTGCAGCAAATTGCAGGGCTTTTACAGGGGGCATCCGCGGTAGTGTCCGTGGATACCGGGCTTGGTCATCTGGCTGCTGCGCTAGACCGACCGATGGTGGCTTTGTATGCTCCGACTAATGCCTCACTGACTGGGATATATGGTCTGCAGCAGAGCTCGCTAACCGGAAGTTATCACTGTGCTCCCTGCATGAAACGCCGGTGTCGATATGATGTCCTTGCAGCTGAAGCTGGTAAACCTTTTGCGCCTCCTTGCTGGCAGAATATAACCGCTGAAGTTGTCTGGTCTGCACTTAGTAAGTTCTTACATCCAAAGTAGCGTTAATCAACTCTTTGTCTTTGAAATGGATTGCCGCTTTAAGATTAATTGGTTGCAGGAGCCAAGTTGCCTGGCGGTATGCACTTTAAAACTTTGTGGTAAGTCTGCAGCATACCTTCCATCATACGTTCGAAAGTCATTTCCCTATGAGCATAGTCCGATGCCGCCTGTCTTAAACGGAAACTCAACTCTTCATCATTCAGTAGCCGCAGGCAGGCGTTGGCCAACGACTCTGAGTTTTCCGGCTGGCATAGCAGGCCGGTCTGATCATGATGGATCATTTCCGGCAGCCCGCCCACTGAAGTGGCCACAACGTTGTTCCCTATTAGAAAGGCTTGTGATACCAGGCGAGTCTGAGCTTCCGTGCCAATAGAGCAGATCATGACGATGTCTGTAAAGGCCTGGTAATTTTCGATGTCACTGTGAAAGCCTATAAAACGGATACGGTCTCTATAAGGAGAGTTCGCCAGGTATTGCTCAATTTCAGCGGCATATTCTCTGGTGTCCGCTGTAGGCTCTCCAATTTGAAGAAATGTGACGTCGTCTTGTTGTGCTGCAATGATTTCTGCGGCTTTGACAAAGTAAAGTTGGCCCTTATCGTGACGTATCATGCCGATGTTGCTGATGACCTTGTGGCTTGCTGGAATGCCAAGACTGGATTTGAGCGCGGAACCGTCCAAATCGGCATGGTAACGGGTCGCATCGACGCCTGCACGGGCAGTGTAAATTTTATCCGCAGTTGCTAATCCCTTTTCAATAATCATGTGTCCGACTTTATTGGCGGTAGTAATGATGCCGTGATTTCCGGTTGCCCAAATCAGCCGATGCAGCAGCGACACTTTAATCGGCGTGGTGACATGTCTCGACCTGATCACTTTCGTTCTGGTAAACCATTTCGCGAACATGGCATAGGCCGCGTCACGATTGCTATGGGCGTCAATTAGCTCAATCTTATTGGCGCTGATAAATTGCAGGAGCTCTTTAATAATTCTGGGGTTGGCGGAGCCACGAAACTCCATGGCCTGGTGGGGCAGATTGCGTTTATTCGCCTCTTTCAAAATGGCTGAATTTTTCCTGGCCAGAATCCAGCATCGGTGCCCGTTTTGATTAAGCCACTGAGTCTGCTCAATGACTCTTAGTTCCTGGCCGCCCCAATTCAGGCTGCTTTCTAAATGTGCAATTCTCATATATAGCTACACGCAAATAAAATTGTGAGGCATTATACCGGACTATTCTCAGGAGTGGGCGATCGACCGGCTATTAGTGCACTTATGAGCTTAACTACTGGAAGGGAAAGGCAGGAGTAATGCCGAAAGTTAGTGTAACCATTATCACTTTGAACGAAGCAAAACGAATTCAAGAGTGTATTGCCTCAGTTTCATTTGCCGATGAAGTACTTGTTGTTGATTCAGGAAGTAGCGACGCAACAGTGGCGCTGGCGGAAACCGCCGGTGCTCGTGTGATTTACGAACCTTGGAGAGGCTTCGGTGAGCAAAAGCAATTCGCTGTGAAAAATGCAGCCCACGACTGGGTGTTCTGCCTCGATGCCGATGAACGTCCAAGTCCTGAATTGGTTGAAGAAATTAAAAAAGTTTTGCAGTCGCCACAAGCTAAAGCGTATACAATGCCGCGGTGTAATACCTTTCTGGGGCGGTGGCTCCGGCATGGCGAAGGGTACCCTGATCGTAGCCTGCGATTGTTTGATCGTCGGTCTGCATCCTGGTCGGCAGACCCCGTGCATGAAAAGGTGGAAACTGAAGCAATTGTTTTAGATTTGGCATCTGACCTTATGCATTTTTCAGAGGACGGCGTGCAGACCTATTTGGCCAAGCAAAATCGCTACACCAGTTTGCAGGCTGAGATAATGCTGAGAAAAGGTAAAAGCTTTTCGCCATTGCAGATGATATTCAGTCCGCTACTGAGGTTTGTAAAATTCTATATTGTAAGACGCGGGTTTTTGGATGGAATGCCAGGCCTGATTCATATTTTGATCGGCTGTATGAATAGCTTTACCAAATATGCCAAGCTTTATGAGCTGCAGGTAAAATCATATTCATCCAACGATAGTAAGGACTAAACTGATTTTTCATTATGTCTGATCTAAGTATCTGTTTTTATACCGATGTCTTTTTTCCATCGGTGGGTGGTGCTCAGACGGTATTACACCACTTGGCCATTGAGTGTCAGAAGATGGGGCACCGAGTGGTAGTGCTGGCTCCAGCTCCCAAAAAGGTCTCTCACGATGACAGCCAATATCCTTACGATATTGTACGTTTCAAAGCGCCAAGATCGAAAAAGATTGGTAATCGCTTCAAATTAATTGATCTCTATAAGGTATACCGCAAGTACAAATTCAATGTACTGCACTGTCACGCTTCATACCCGCAAACCTTTGTTGCCAGAGAGTTTCGCAGGTTCGTCGATACGGCCGTTATTTGTCGCCCTCATGGTAGTGATATTGTTCCTGACGGGGGAATTCGTCGTAGCCCATATGCAACTCGCAGAATGATTAAGGGTGCTACGGTGGTTGATGAGTTTGTGGCCCAGTGTGAATTTATGGCTGAGGTTATGGCAGACTTTGGAATTCCCAGGGATAAAATTGAAGTTATTAATAATGGTGTGGATATTGGCACCTATCAGTCGGTCCCTCCCTTTCAGTCAGAACGCCCATATGCGGTTAGTGTTGCTAATCTGATTACCCGCAAGGGCTTCGACATTATGATTGATGCCTTTGCCAAGGTCGGACGATCGGACATTGATTTTCGTATTGTCGGTCACGGTAGTGAATTGGGAAGCTTGCAGCAACAGGCAAAAAAACTAGGCATCGGAGACCAGGTGATATTTCACGGCGCTCAGTTCGGTGATGAGAAAATCGCACTGTTGAGAGGAGCCAAGGTCTTTTTATCAGCGTCGCGTAAGGAGCCCTATTCCAATGCGCTACTTGAGGCAATGGCAGCGGGTCTGCCGGTAATCTCAAGTGCCGTTGACGGCAGCCTGGAAATGATCAAGCCCGGGCAGAATGGATGGTTATTTCCAAGTGAAGATTCTGATGCCATGGCTGTGTTGATAGGCAATGCATTCGGCGATGCCCCAATGCTGGGTAAAGTGGTAGAATCGACAGCAAAATATATTGCCCGCCATGATTGGCCATTGATCGCACAGCACTACACAGACATGTATCGTAAGGTATGTCGCCGTCGTGGGCTGATCAGTTAACGCCGGTTTATATTCTATTTGTGTGAGTTGATTAGGTGCGCCTTTAAATTTGCACCTTTGTTAAATTTTTTTTGGTTAAGACCGTCCCTATATGTCGCAATTTTTCCCTGCTAGATCCTCAATTACCCAGACTCCTCTCTGGCAGCACATTGAACTTTTCTTCCTACTGGCTTGTATTATTGGAACCCCCCTTCAGGAAGGGCTGCGAAATACAGGCCTGTTCGTGTTCATGCTGATATGGGTAATCAATCGAATACGCCTCAGAGATTTAAAGGTAGAGTGGGATCGATGGGATATAGCTACCGGATTACTGGTTGCCAGCATGCTTTGTACGCAGATTACCGTGTTGCTCATGGATGATGTTCACACCAAGGTTTCCCATGTTTTGCGCTATATGGTGCTGTTCTGGATGATACGGTATTCCCGGTTTGTAATATGGCAGTATTGGTTAATTGTTGCAGCCGTTGTAATACCGACACTAATTGGAATGGGGTGGAGTTGGCCACACTATTTAGTGACGCACAGATTTAAAGAGCTTGAATTGCCTAACATACAGCACGTGAATCATGCTTCTCTATATGTCTTGGTAGGACTTCAGATATTGGTACCGACGACAGTTCATTTGCTTACTAAGAAACACCGGGCAGCAGCCCTATTTTTAATAGGTTTAATCACGTTATTTGTAGTGTGGTTGATGGCTGCCAGTAGTCGAGCTGCGGTAGGTGTGGCAGTGCTTTCGATCGGTGTTGGTGTCGTACCCTTATTTTTGCGTAACAGAAGACATGCCGTTGTTTTGTTGCTGGTGTTGCTTGTTATAGGAGGAGGAGTCATTGCGAATTATTCAGGCGCCTTGGCAAAGCAAAAAGCCTGGATGTCTGTATATATGAATAAGATGTCGCCTAGAGAACGGCTTTGGAATACCGCCTTCGAAAGCTTTGACTATGCGCCTTGGCTGGGGCGTGGCTATGACCAATACAAGCAACTGACACCAGATCATGTTAAGCGGCTGGTGGAAAGTAAAGGCGAAAAATTCAATGCTGACCACTTTTACTTTGCTGGGCATGCACATAATGTTTATATCACTTGGGTTATAGAGCACGGCGTGGTTGGCCTATCTTCTTTGGCGGTATTCTTCGTGATATGGCTACTTTCACTCTATAAGGATTACCATCGAATTAGGGCTGATTCTGTTCTGGCATGGTGGTGGTCTATAGCCGCTGGTACATTCCTGACTGCAACGGTTGCGGGGTTTGTAACTACAACTATGCGCAGGGATACTGCCTTTATTATATTATTAGTTTTAGGTTTGTATTTAAGCTATTCCAAGTTTTGTGCTGTAGACAAGGGGGCTAGCCACAACTAATAATTGTGTTCTATCTGCCGGCTCTACTAGTATAATAGGTGGACTACTGTGGCTTTATTAAGAGGCTCATGAAGTCAAAGGTTTCATGTGAATGCTTACCCAAATCAAAAGTTTTATGGGCTTTTAGCCTAATGACTTCAGTATTGAAACCTGCTAATAAAGCCTGTTGGATGATTACTGCCTTTTCCTCCGCGGCGTTTGGTAAGTTATATCCATCCTGCCCATCTATCACAATCGTTTGGAGTCCAAGAGATTTATTGACAAATACGGGGCGACCGCACCACAGGGCCTCCAGAACAACATTGGGTAAACCTTCTCTATCTGAGAAACACCAAACTGAATGGCTTTGCATTATTAGTTCTGCCACTTCAGAAATGAATTCTGTCCGGAATTCAACCCGTTCTTGCAGATTCAGTTGCTCTACCATTGCTTGAAGTCTACTGACATATTTTTCGTCCTGTTTTCCAATAACCGGACCGGCCAGGACCAATTTTTCCCCTTCAGGAAGTAGTGCCAGTGTCCTGATCGCCACGTCCTGTCCTTTGCGTTGCGAAAATCTGCCTAACAACAAATGAGGAGCATTTGGATCTAACTCGCGATTAATTTCTACGGTGTTTTTTAACGTAACTGGATTGGGACGTTGAAAAATAGGCTGCCCTTTCGAGACTGTTCGAAAATACTCTTCCAAACGAGAGGTCAGGGCGATATAGCCAGAAGCCTTGCGTAATGGGTAGTTGAAAATTCTGTTTTTAGTTGTGGACAGCGTGTCTTCTGGCGGATCAATCGAGAGCTCAAATATATAAGGGCGACGCAATATTAAAGCTGCCCAGGCGCTGCACATTGTGATTTTGCTTAATCCTACGCAATGCAGGAGATCTATTTTGTTGCGTCTCAAATACTTCAGACAGACCAGAATGGTTGATAACTTTTTGCCCTCTTTTATGCGTGAAACATTTGTATCATCAACAACCTCAGTTGGTAAGCGAACTGGGTGCGTCAACACTTGCCAGTGAAAGGTTTGCTTTAATGATGACCGAGGTGCGACAGTTTGCTGAATTCTGGTGTAGGTTTCCCTGATGCGCTTTCCTGCACCGCTATGGTCTGGTGGGTAAGTGCCGATGGTGACGAGTATTTGCACAATTAGATTTCCCGTAAGCTGAAAATTTTAATGTAGGGCTGCTACAACTTTCTTACCAAACCGGCAAATTGTTGAACTATCTCGCGATTTTGAAGTGCCTTGTCCACGATGCTTTGCTCAATCGAGACTTTCGAACCCTGCAAATTATAGAAGCGCTCAAACTGGGTTTTGATATTTGTCTGAGTCCACTGGCTATATGGCAAACATGACTGTTCAAAACCAACCTGACGATAGAATCTAAGTGTTTTATCGTGATACGGGAAGGACAGTACTGGAGTACCTCTTGCCAGAGAAAGTATACCGACATGCAATTTGGTAGTAATGGCAAGGTCGGCGGCTTCTATTAACCCAATAAGTCCGTCAATTGATTCATAGTCATGAATAATACAGCGGTCATTTTCCAGGAATATGTTTCTGTAATAATCAATGGTGTCGCGTGAGCCTTGGGTTTCTCGCTGATCAGTCGAGGCTACAAAATAGAGGTTTTCATCTGCCATCAACTTCTTCAGGATCTCCGCTATATAATCACCACCGTCAATAGTCATCGCTTTTTGAGTCAGGTGCAGTAGCACAATTTTGCGCCCCGCGGCTTTCGCGACCCAACTGCTGCGAGAGTTCTCTGCAGCATCCGACAAGGGTCGGCTGGTCATGCTTAGAGCAGATCAGTGGTTTCAATGACCTTACCCAAATAGCCGCCACCGATGTAGATGACTGCGTCTGCTTCGGAGTAATTTCCAATAGCATCCAGATTTATCTGCTTGGCCACAGCTTCAGAGGTTCCAGGGCAGATGACCCGCAACTGATTTTCTTTCAGCCATTCAACAAAAATTCGACCAAGTAATACATCTCCAAAATTGTCGAGATCAAGCCTACCGATTACAGCAACAGTTTGAGTCATTATGTAGTCCAAAAAGCCGGAATAGCGGCGTTAAAATTGTGTGGAATTCGGATCCTTTAGCCAGCCGGTATGCTAACAGAATCGCTTATCTGGTCGCCAGAAGGTCATTGGCGATACAGCTGTTTCAACTATTCATTACTTATGAATTTGGTTGCGCAGTTGGCCCAATGAACTATCCAGAATCAACAACTGAAGTACCTGCTCTGCAAAGCGGTTTTCCCCCCGTTGGTAACGTTGCCACAGTTCATCCAATGGCTTGCTGAGCAACTGACCGTTGGTTACATCGTTTAGGCGTTCTCCCATGCCATGGAAGCGATCTTTCAGGTCATCTCTCAGCCAGTGGTTTAACGGTGGGTTAAAGCCTTTTTTCTTGTGCTTTAAAGGATTGCTATCACCCAAGCCTTCACATATCGGGGCGAATATATTTTTAGCCGGCTCGGTAAAGCGCTGTTCTGGGAGCAGTGACGCGACGGCTTCGTAAAGCTGGTGGTCCAGTAGCGGGGAGCGTCCCTCTAGGCCATGCGCCATGGTCATCAGATCTCCCTTGCGCAGGATGTATTCTGCAAGATAGTTATCTCTGTCTATCTCCAGAAGAGTCAGCATCGGGTCTTGTTGGTGGCTGGGGAAATTACGCCAGTAAACCGGCTTAACCAAAGTTTCCTTGCTTTGTACGGCGAGTCGTTGATTAATCGACAATCCTGAAAACCTAAGTCCGTAGGCTTCTTGCCAGCTCATGGAGCACTCGGCAAGTATTTTGGCAGCTCCTTTGCCATCCAGAGAAGGCTTTATTGGTAAGAAGGGTAACCTGATGTGGCGTCGGAAAGCTGAACGTAGGTGTTTGGAGTAACGTTTATATCCGGCAAATAGTTCATCGCCACCGTCTCCATTCAGGACGACCTTAACTTTTTGGCTGGCTTCCCGGGATAGGTACCAGAGTGGAAAGCCGGAGGGATCAGCAAAAGGCTCATCAAAATCTGCCACTATTCGGTCAAAATCCTCACCTATCTCGGTCGGAATATTGACTGCGGTATGCGGTAGCCCAATCTTCCTGGCAATTTTCTCTGCCTGCAGGCTTTCATCCATGTCCGAACCGGGGAACGCCGCGGTAAACGCATGAATATTGTGGTAACCCTGTTCGGCCAGACGGGTAGAGACAGCCGTGGAATCGATGCCACCACTCAAAAACACCCCCACCGGCCGGTCCGCCACCGTCCTGATTTTGATAGCTTCATCCAGCGCATCCATAAAGGGCCGGCCATTTGCAATGGGCTCCCAGTAGCTACGTTTTTCCAGGGTTCTGGAGGCCAAATCAAATGTTATCAGTTGACCACTTTCAAGGCGCTGGACCTTTTCAAAAACGGTCATAGGCGCCGGAATGTAACGGTGGGCTAGATAGGCATCAATGGCGGCTGCAGAAAACTTAAGATCTTCGGCTGGTATTAAGGGGGCTATTCCTCGTACCAGTGAGGCAAACGCGAAATCTTTACCGTTGTAGTAATAGAGCAGTGGCTTGAGTCCGAATCGGTCCCTGGCACAATACACTTTGCCCTGGTCCTGATCATATATAGCAAAGGCAAACATGCCCCGCAGACGTGATAGGCAACCTTCAATCCCCCAGTTCAGATAGGCGCGCAGGATGAATTCGGTATCTGAGTGAGTTCTAAAGCTGTGGCCACTTTGCTGAAGTTCCTTTTGTGCATCTGACCATCCATAGACCTCTCCGTTATAGCAAATCCATACCCGGCGTTCAGGCGCCCGCATGGGTTGGTTTGCAGTGCTGCTGGTGTCCATAATGGATAGTCGGGTATGTAGCAACATACTGGCAGCCTGATTGGACTGATCTGTTAAGGTGCCATCAGCAGACCATCTTTCCAGCCCCGTGGCATCTGGGCCGCGTCGCACCAGCGCAAGCCTTGCCTGCTCAATCTGGTTGTCGCTGATGGTCTGGCGACCGAATATTCCTGCAATTCCGCACATAGAGGTTTCCAGTAAGAATCATTTGAGTGTGCTTATCGACACAGGCACATTTCTGCTAAATAGAATTTAACAAGCTTGAATAAAGTTGAATCAAACGCTCAATCATGTCCTGCTGTTCATAGTTCGTCACTATATTTCGGGATTCCAGTCCAAGACTTTTGCAAGCGTCAACAGAGTCGAGATTTCTGACAGCCAAGCTAAGACCTTCATAGTTCAGTGCATCACAGACATACCCGTTTCTACCTTCAGTGATCAATTCCGCCCCACCGCATTTAGTGCTTGTGACAATGGGCAAACCGCATGCCATTGCCTCAAAAATCACATTCGGAAATGGATCGTACAATGTCGGTAATAAAAGAAAGTCAGCAGCGGCATACCAGGGCTTAACGTCCTGTTGCACCCCAAGCCAATAAACCCTATCGGCTATTCCCAGTTTGTTGGCAATCTGCTGGTAGGCGCTCTGGTGTTTGTCGGTACCGACCACCACCAGTCTCGTTTCTGCCGGGCCTCTGGCAATCGCATGCAGGGCACCTGTAAGACCTTTGCGCTCAAAACCTGAACCTACAAAAATGGCCGTAACTGAGGTATCGGGAATCCCCAGTTTCATACGGGAAACTTCCCGATATTGCCTCCGCAGCCCAGGATGGAAACTTTGAGTGTTTATGCCGTTGTAAATAATATGCAGTTTTTCCGGCGGCAAACCGAACAGGTCCTGGATTTCCTGCTTCACCATTGCAGAATTACATATCACAGCCTGCAGACGGGGACTGCTAAACATACGGTGCTCAGCATTACAGACGTAACGGTGATAAGGGCTGAGCTCCAACCATTTGGCGCGAAATGGAGATAGTATGCGTTTGCGCTGGTTCAGCCAGACGCGATGAACGCCGTCACCGGCGCGAAAAATATCACAACAGGTTAGGCGTTCATGGGATTGGACCAGATCAAAAGAATGTTCCGACACCAGGCGGCAAGCCTCAACCGCGAAGCGCTTTTCCCGAGAGATTCGGCCCCATTTAGAGGGGTTGCAAGTGATGATGTTGTAATCACTGCTGTCTGTCCATTGTCGGGTAATAATGGAAATATCCAGATCGTGACGGGACAAATTTTCCAGCGCCCGGGAAATGAAACGTTCGGCGCCACCGTCAGGACGATACTTCTGGCGAATGATGGCCAGCCGTGTCGTCATAACAATAATGCCTCAACTGCCGTCAATGCCTGTTCTACCGTTAAGGCTGACAGGCATTCGCTCTTACGCCCGTCGCCACAGCCTGCAAGATCGCAGGGACGGCAGGAGTGGTCGGACGACAATATGGTATGGCGGTTCATCCAGGGGCCCCACTCAAGTTCATTGCTGGGGCCGAAAAATGCCAGGCAGGGTGTATTAGTCGCGGAGGCAATATGCATGGGTACGGAATCTACGCCGATGAGTAGTTTGGCGTTCTGGATAACCACCATGAGTTCCTTCAGGCTTAGCTGTCCTGCCAGATTCAGTAAAGGAACCTCAATCTGGTCAAGAATTCTTTGCACCATTTTCATTTCAGCATCATCGGGCGCAGCAGTGATAATGATCTTATGTCCCCGCCTTTGAAGTTCGTTGATCAGGTCGGCGACCGAACTTTCATCCCAACTCTTGAACAGCCAGCGGGAAGTTGGGTGGAAGTGTATGTAGCCGCCTGGTGTGAGATTCGCTTCTGTTAAAATGCCGGTGACTTTCTCTTCCGCAGCTGGCCCGGGGACGACGAGCATCCTTTTTTGTTCGGGCTCAGGGTAAACACCCAGACGTCGAAATGCATCCAGATGCTTTTCCACCATATGGCGTTTCTTGAAATTGACCGGGTAGTTGTAAGTAAAAGTTTTCTTCCAGAATCTCCCAGGACGCATCGGATGGATCTGAGTTACTGAGACTGGTGGCCGCAACAGTTTTACCAGTGTCAGTCCACGCCAGTGGTCAGTCATATGAAAAATTACATCATATTGCTTCGACTTCAGATATTTAATCAGCCGCCACTCTTCCCGAATTTGCCCTTTGAGTCCCAACCGTTTCCAGTTCCGGTCGATATGTAGAAGCTCATGTATATAGGGATGGTCCTGGAGCATGGGCATAGTGTCTTTGTAGACCAGGGCATCAATTTCGAGATGAGGAAATTGCTGTTTCAGCACCGTATACATAGGGGAGGTTATCAGTACATCCCCATGGTGGCGAAGCTTGATGATCAGTACGCGCTTGACCTGGTTAAAGTCCACGCCGTCGGCAACATATTCGTTTGAGACAGGAATTTTCTTCATGCTTTAAGTAACACTATCGGGTCGTCCAGGCTGATTTGCTATTTACCTCAGGCATAGTGTGCCACTTAGCCCCGGAAGTAGAGGTGGTATCGAAAGTAGAGAATCTATTTTCCGCCATAAATGTGGTGATCCTTGCCGGTAGGCTGGGATTTAAAGCGCTTGTGCATCCACAAGTACTGATCTGGATGGCGGCGGATTTCATTTTCTATGATCTTATTGGTGGTGGCCGCATCATGCTCGTCATCACCGCTGGGGTAGCCGGCCAGAGTCTGGCCGAAATAAACGTCGTACCCCCCCTGATCATTTCTGAAATGACTGAAAGGCACCACGGCCGCACCTGTTTTGGCAGCGATCCTGGCGGTGGCAGTAATGGTGGCAGCAGGCACATTGAAAAATGGCGCCCATACGCTGCCTCTTTTTCCGTAATCCTGATCTGTGGCATACCAGATGGTGCGGCCCTGGCGGAGCAGCTTGATGAGCCCGCGCAAATCATCCTTGCTTAACAGTGATTCGCAGAACCGCAAGCGTCGCCGGGTCATGACCAGATTGAAAAGCGGGTTGTCGTGATCTCTCTGCATACTGGCTGCTTTTGAGAAGAGGTTAAACAGTGCACCACCCAGATCCAGGGTACTGTAATGACCGCCGAGAAGAATTACGCCTTTACCCTGTGCCTGGGCCTGTCGGAGGTGTTCCAGTCCCTGCGCCTGGGTAATCGGGCGAAATCGTTCGTTGTCTGAAAACCAGGCAGAGGCGGCTTCAAAAAAGCCAATGGCATTGCTCTGGAATGCCTTCTTCACCAGCGCTTTTTGCTGTTCAGGGTTAAGTTCTGGAAAACACAGGCGAATATTGACTTCGGCAATATGGCGGCGATTGCCAATAAGATGATAAGCCAGAATCCCGAAGCCCTTACCTAGCCATACCTGAATTTTTAACGGGATTTGTGCTATCAACCATAGGCAACTGATACCCAGCCAGGTGAGCCAGTATCTGGGATGGGTGAAGTCGGAATATTTATACTTGCCAGCGCTGTTGCTGGTCGAAATTTCCGATTGGGGCGGAGATGTTTCTGTCACTTTCACAAGGACCTGCAAAAATGCTGCTATTCTACCTGTTAAGCATAGCCAGCATCCAGTCCGGCGTCTCACATTGGTCGTCGGTGTTCTGACTGGTGGCAGCATGTTAATATGGCGCGCCGACCGGTTTGCTTCTGGTCCTAATCCTAATTTATATGAGCTATTCAGAGATACGACGAATGCAAGTCCAGGTACCCCCTTTTCAGAATGCCCGCATCATGGTGGTGGGTGACGTCATGTTAGACCGCTATTGGTACGGGTCTACCTCTCGAATCTCGCCGGAAGCTCCGGTTCCGGTCGTTAAAGTGGGGCAGATAGAAGATCGCCCTGGCGGTGCTGCCAACGTCGCTCTTAACATCGCTGCGCTGGGCAGTGCGGCGGTACTGTCAGGGATTACCGGGCAAGATGAAGCCGCAAAGGCGTTGGCCATGCAATTGGAATCAGCAGGTATACTGACTGATTTTTATCAGCATGATTCTCTCCCTACGATTACCAAGCTGCGAGTTATCAGTCGTCACCAGCAACTGATTCGTATGGACTTTGAAGAAAGCTTCGCCGGTTATGATCAACGCGGGCTGGAAACAAAAGTCGCAGGGCAGCTATCCAAAGCTGGTGCCATGATTTTGTCCGACTACGGAAAGGGTGCGCTGGCTGATCCACAAGCCTATATCGCTATGGCCAAAAAGCAGGGCATACCGGTATTGGTAGACCCTAAAGGCAGTGATTTTAAAAAGTACCATGGTGCAACTTTGCTCACCCCCAATCTGGGGGAATTCGAGACCATCGTCGGTCATTGTGAGGATGAAAAAGAGCTGGTGGACAAAGGGCAGCAACTGATAGTTGAGCTGGGTCTTGAAGCGCTCCTGGTAACCCGTAGCGAACATGGAATGACACTGTTGCGCAAAGGTCAGCCGGAATTGCACTTTCCTGCTTATGCCAAGGAAGTCTTTGATGTGACGGGTGCTGGCGATACGGTCATTTCTACGTTGGCCGCATCACTGGCCGCAGGAAGTCCTATGGATGAAGCGGTGGCGCTGGCGAATATTGCCGCCAGTATTGTGGTTGGCAAGTTGGGTACCGCAACAGTCAGCGGGCCGGAATTGCGGCGTGCGACTCATCAGCTGCAAGGTGTCGGACACGGTGTTATGACGGTGGAGCAGTTGAAGTTTGCTCTGGATGATGCCAAGGCTCATGGTGAGCGTATTGTATTTACCAATGGTTGTTTCGATATTATCCATGCCGGGCATGTCGGTTATCTGGAGCAGGCTCGCAGGCAGGGCGACCGACTGGTAGTGGCAATCAATAGTGATGCTTCGGTCAAACGCCTGAAGGGCGAAGCGCGTCCGATTAACTCCCTGGACAGACGTATGGCTGTCCTGGCCGGTCTGGAAGCTGTGGACTGGGTAACCTGGTTTGATGACGATACACCTGAACGGCTGCTGGAGATGCTGGAGCCGGATATTCTGGTTAAAGGCGGTGATTACTCCAAGGAACAAGTGGTCGGCTGGGAAATTGTGGAAGGCTATGGCGGACAAGTCAAAGCCCTGGATTTCCTGGATAACTGCTCTACTACGGCGATAGTGGAAAAAATCAAGAAACAGTCATAGCCCCTTGCAAGGGCTACATTATGTCTACCATCCCCTGGGCAGAAGCTGACGAAGCAGGTACCGCCGTTTCCAGTTTCTGTCGATTGGCGGTACGGGGGCTTCGCGCCACTGTTGCAACAGAACTTTGTGCTCAAAATTAAAAGTGCTACGGCTGTGACCGTAGCCATGTCCATAATATTCAAATTCCAGATTCTTGCGGGCATCAACAGGTGTGTTAAATGACAGGTCGCGATTCAAGCTGTGATAGCTGCGCTTACGATCAATATCCTGACGCTCTATGCAGAAATATTTTTTGGGCAGATGCTTGTGAATAGTGCCCTGATCCTTTTGAAATTTTACGAAGCGAAAATCCTCTGCACCATAGCCGCCGGCAAATTCCTCGTCGTAACCAAACAGTTCAAAGAAGCGCCCACGGGAAAACATAAATATGTTGGGATGCCCCTTATGCCAGGAACCATCTTCAGGGTTTTTGCGCCAAAATTTATAGAGGCGCTTCCCCACACTTTTTAGCTTGAGTAATTTCGCGAAGGTGACCTCTGGAAACTCATGGTCAAGATCGGTCGCAATGACATTATCAGATTTTGCATACAAAACGCCTAAATTGCGGGCCCCAGCCTGGTTCCAGCGGATATCCTGTTTTACTTTCAGCCAAGTGAGATTGAGCGGCAAATCGGGAATTTCGTACTCCATTGGTGACCCATCATCCACTATGACGAACTGTATGTGATCCAGCACCTCAGAACTGTAACTGGCATACTTTGACAGCAGTTGCATGATCGAATCAGTCGTTTTCTGGTTGCAATAGAAATGGGTAACATAGGTAAGTTTTATATGGGTGTGGCTGCATTTGTGTCC
The DNA here is from genome assembly GCA_050299855.1 of Hahella sp. Taxonomy (GTDB): domain Bacteria; phylum Pseudomonadota; class Gammaproteobacteria; order Pseudomonadales; family Oleiphilaceae; genus Hahella. Next base: position 181,719 of record JBNKWQ010000023.1, on the reverse strand, counting down.
TGAAACGGGATGATTGCGACTGCTAAAGAACAGGCTGAGCAACCCATGCTCAAGCATGAGCTGCAGACCGTTTTCGGTCAGTGATTCCTGCTCCAGTATATAGGGATTTGCCAAGCTGAATTTATTTGGACGTGGTTCCCGGAACTGCCGATATATCTCCCTTGTCATGTAGCAGTTAACTGCTGTTTCGACATTATAAAACTGTTTGTTACTCCTACTGTTTTGCAATTCTTCCATGGCATGCCAGGTGCGCCACAGAAATATCGGTTGTGCGCTTTTGCGTCGGGCGGCAACGGCAATTTCCTGTTCATCCTTACTGTTCACCATGATTCCTGTCATACCCAGGTTAGGGGTAAGGTGCTCCTGGATACTCGCCACATAAGTATCATCGCCCTGATTCTGACAGGTATGTGTGCTGATATTGGCTGGAAGCTCCGAGGTTTTGACACTGACTTCCGTCTCCGGGCTGAGAATCAGGTAAAGTGCTATGGTCTGTAGGGCCTCTGAAGATTTGATGGCCGCAATTAGTTTTTGAACCGATTGGCTATGTTGTGGTGACAGGTGGACAAAAATGAGATGTGGCCGGCGGGAAGGCTCTGGCGGTGCAACGGGCATGCCGTTCTCCAAACAAAATAATAAGTGAGAATCAGGCAAAGAATCTAATAGCAAAGTATAGATTAGCTCTTACAAAAGACATTGCCTGGGTAAAACAGATTATAGTGGTGGCCCAGTCCATTCATTGGGGGCAATAATGATGCCCCCAATGAATGGGAGTATGCCTCAGCCTGATCAGGCTTTTTTATAGGCAGCTTCGGAATCAATAATCGCCTTGCGGGCTTCATCGCTTCCTGCCCAACCTTCTACTTTAACCCACTTGCCGGGTTCGAGATCTTTGTAATTCTCGAAAAAGTGCTCGATCTGTTTGATCAGCAATTCAGGAAGGTCGTTAGGCTCTTTCACTTTGCTGTATAGCGGGGTTAACTTTTCGTGTGGAACGGCCAGCAGTTTGTAATCTTCGCCAGCTTCGTCGGTCATTTTCAGTACGCCAATCGGGCGGCATCGAATCACTGCGCTGGCCTGAATTGGGTAAGGGGCCACAACCAAAACGTCCAGCGGGTCACCATCGTCCGACAGAGTGTGGGGGATAAAGCCATAATTGGCTGGGTAAAACATAGGCGTGGCCATGAAACGGTCGACCACCACGGCTCCGGAATCCTTATCGATTTCGTACTTAATCGGGCTACTCTGGGCAGGAATTTCGATAACAACGTTAATATCGTCAGGCAGGTTATTGCCTGCTGAAATATGGTCAAAGTTCATAATGTCCGCTTTCCATCTAGTTCAAAACTTGGGCCCAAATTATAGGCAGTTTGAAGGGACAACTCCATGCCAGGCGAAAACTTATCTGACAATTTATCAATATGCTTGATTTAACGGGCTACAAGCCAATCTGTTTGGCAATGATTTCTTTCATGATTTCGGTTGCACCCCCGCCGATAGAGATAATGCGTGCATCCCGGTAGTATCTTTCCACTGTTGATTCCCGCATATAACCCATACCGCCGAAAATCTGCATGGCTCTGTCGGTAACTTCGTCTGCGGTGTTAGTTGCAAAATTTTTCGCTATTGCCACTTCTTTGACGGGGTTCTTTCCGGCTTGAGCCAGCAATGCCGCGTGGTAAGTATACTGAGGGCGATTTCAATTTTTGATGCCATGTCCACGAGCATGTGGCGGATTACCTGGAACTTTTCAATAGGACGGCCGAAGGCTTCCCTTTGTTTGACGTGCGTGAAGGCATCTTCATAAGCCAACTGCGCTGTCATATAAGCCATGACTGACAGCGCCAGACGTTCCTTCAGGAAGTTGCTCATGATAGCCATAAAGCCTGTGTTTTCCGCTCCAATCAGATTGGTCGCGGGAATCATGCAATCATCAAAGAACAGCTCGGCAGTATCAGTTGCCCACCAGCCCATCTTGCGTAACCTGGGGCCGGTAGTAAATCCGGGAGTATCTTTTTCAACCAGGAGGAGGCTGATGCCGGCGTACCCCTCACCACCGGTTCTTACCGCAACAGTATAGTAATCTGCTCTAAGGCCACTGGTAATAAAGGTTTTGCTGCCGTTGAGCCGGTAAACGTCACCTTCGCGTATGGCTTTGGTTTTCAGGTTGGCAACATCTGAACCTCCGCTGGGTTCCGTAATTGCCGGAGCCGCTATTTTCTGGCCACTAACCCACCGGAGGTGGACCGCATCAGCTCCTCGTTGGCGGCTACTTTCATCATGATGTCTTTTTCTCCAGTGCCCCCCCCATTGCTCCGGGTGTCCAATGCCGAGGATACCTGCAGATCCGGCTAGTTGATAAAGCTCACGTGGAAATTCATTGTTTTCTTCCCAGTCATTGATATATGGGAGTACATGGCGCTTGATGAACTCCCTTACACTGGCGCGAACCATAGTGTGGGTGTCAAGTCAGAATAAAGTGTTGCAAAGAGCCAAGCAAGCGCTTGGTTTATTGGCCCCTGGCAAAGGAATGCTGCCAGGGGCATAGTGAGGAGAGTCGATTCGGTGTGGGGGCGGATCAGCCTTTGGCTTTAATCGTCTTCACACCATTGGCGGTCCCCAACAATAAAACATCGGCTGGGCGTTGGGCAAAAATGCCGTTGGTAACAACGCCGGTCAGCTGGTTGATCTGGCCTTCCAGTGATGCTGGATCCAAAATACGCAGGTTGAAAACGTCCAGAATAATATTGCCGTTGTCAGTAATACAGCCTTCACGATAGACCGGGTCGCCTCCGAGTTTTACCAACTCACGAGCGACATAGCTGCGGGCCATGGGGATGACTTCAATTGGGAGTGGGAAATTACCCAGGACATCCACCCATTTGGAGTCGTCAGCAATGCAGATAAATGTCTTGGCATTGGCAGCGACAATTTTTTCCCGAGTCAGGGCGGCACCGCCACCTTTTATCAGCTGTAAGTTGGAGTTGGTTTCATCGGCGCCGTCGATGTAGAAATCGAGACCGGTCACGGAATTCAAATCATATACGGGAATGCCATGCTTTTTCAGACGTTCGGCTGAGGCATCGGAGCTGGCGACCGCTCCATCGAACTGCGACTTTAACTCAGCCAGTGCATCAATAAAAAAATTGGCGGTTGAGCCGGTTCCAATCCCCAGTATGGTTTCTTTATCCAGATGTGGTTTGATGTAATCAATAGCCGCTTGTGCGACGGTCTGTTTCAGTTGATCTTGGTTCATGGTCAAAGACTCCGGCGAAAAAGTAGGCGCATTATAAACCTGCGCTACGGTTAAATGTACTGCTTATGGGCTGCAACTAACTTTAAAATTTAGCGACACTGGATGAATTATGTTACAGGCGGTAGACGATCAGGGGGCAATCTGGATATTATTTGGCCCCTTTGTCGCAACATAAGCAAATCCGCCATGCCGCACCGCTATATCAAAAAAATTCTCGATGCCAAAGTCTATGACGTCGCGATAGAGACACCTCTGGATCATGCTCATTTACTGAGCGGTCGCTTGAGTAATCACGTGATGCTCAAGCGTGAAGATTTACAGGCCGTATTTTCATTTAAGTTGCGTGGTGCCTATAACAAGCTCGCACAATTATCCCAGGCCCAGAAAGAGACGGGTGTTATTGCTGCATCAGCCGGCAATCATGCACAGGGGCTGGCGCTGGCTGCACTGAAGTTGGGAATCAAGGCAACGATCGTGATGCCCCAGACAACGCCGGAAATCAAGGTGAAATCAGTCAAAGCCAAAGGCGCTAAAGTCGTTCTTAAAGGCGATGCTTTTGACGAAGCGGCGTCATACGCAGCCAAACTGGTGGAAGAAAAAGGCTATGTCTACATCCCACCCTACGATGATGAAGATGTTATCGCTGGTCAAGGGACGGTGGGGATGGAAATTATGTGGCAGCATACGGCGCCACTGCATGCCGTCTTTATTCCGGTTGGGGGAGGCGGTTTGATTGCTGGGGTTGCAGCTTACATCAAGTACCTGCGCCCGGAAGTCAAAATAATTGGTGTCGAGCCGGAAGATTCAGATTGTCTGAATGCCGCACTTAAGGCTGGGCGCCGCACTACATTGAAGGAAGTGGGCATCTTTGCCGACGGCGTCGCGGTGCGCCAGATTGGTAAATTGCCCTGGGATATCTGTAAGGACCATGTTGATGAGGTCATAACGGTTTCTACCGACGAAATTTGCGCTGCCATAAAGGATGTCTTTGAGGATACCCGCTCTATTGCCGAGCCCGCTGGTGCTTTGTCTGTCGCCGGGCTGAAGAAATATGTGGCGCGTGAGCGGGTGGAAAATGAAAACCTTATCGCTATCATCAGTGGCGCTAACATGAATTTTGACCGTCTCGGCTATATAACCGAGCGCACAGAAGTGGGTGAGGAGAGAGAGGCAATTCTGGCAGTTAAAATTCCAGAGCGTCCAGGCAGCTTCAAAAAGTTCATCCAGGCTCTGAGCAAGCGGAATATCACCGAATTCAATTATCGCTACTCCAATCCAAATGAAGCGCAGATTTTTGTGGGTGTGCAGATTCGTGAAGGTGAAGACGAACGCAAGGAACTGGTGGCCGCCCTGGAACATCATGATTTGCCGGTGCTTGATCTTACCGATAACGAAATGGCCAAAATGCACATTCGCCATATGGTGGGTGGGCATTCTCCCAATCTGAGCAATGAAAAGGTGTTTCGCTTCGAGTTCCCCGAGCGTCCAGGTTCTCTGATGAGATTTCTGATGTCGCTTGGTGCCCGCTGGAATATTTCCATGTTTCACTATCGAAATCACGGTGCCGCTTATAGTCGCGTGTTGATGGGCGCACAGGTGGAAGATGCTGATATGAAAGAGTTCAGGTTAATGCTCGACAAGGTTGGATTCCGCTATTGGGAGGAAACCAACAATCCCGCGTATCGCTTATTTCTGGGCGCTTGATAGAGTAAAAAATTCCTAGGAAAGGGATAGAAATCAATATGACAATAAAAAGTACCCAAAGTTAGCAATCTTTTCTATACTTGATTGTTAAGACATATATATAGTTGTCTGATAACTATAAAGTAATGCGATATCCGTAGCGGCTCCCTGGAAGACGAACTCAAGAAAAACTACAACTTAAGTATTAGGGGGAACAATGAAACGCAAGCCTGACGCCATGCTCACGCTTGTGATTGTGTTTTGTATAGGATTGGTAATCAGCGGTTTTACCACCTTCAACCACGATCAGGAGCGCCCTGAAGCTCCAATGGTGTCACTGCTATCAGGTGACTCACAGGAAACCAATTAGACGTCTACCGCCAATGCCGTTTGGCGTAGAAGGAGGCCTTCTCACAGATGGCCAAAAGCCCGAAATGCTACCAAGCAATTCGGGCTTTGTTGTTTCTGGCGTTGCTTATACTAATTTAAATTCGAATAAGTGTTTTTCCGTCACAACGGCCTGCATGGGGATATCCCAAGCTTCAGCGGGTAGACCGGTATGCTGTTGGAAGCTATGTGCCAGCCCGACCAGTTTTGGACATCTGATTCGGGTCCTAATAGCTGCAAAGCTGCGATCATAGTATCCGCCTCCCATGCCTAATCGATGACCGGCCTGGTCAAAGGCTACCAGCGGAAAACAAATTACTCCGATCGCCCAAACCGGAATGCGTTTGCAGGTACGTGGGTCGGGCTCGTAAATTCCGTATTTGTTTTTCCGTAACCTGGTACTTTCATCAAGCTGCAGGAACCAGAGTCGGTTGTGATAGATCGGGTGCAAAACCGGCAAATATTGAATTCGTTTGCGGCGGGCCAGCTTGTGGCTCCAGATATCGGGCGAAATTTCACCATCGCTGGCAAGATATAAAGCCCAACGCTTATGGAACTTTAACAAGGTGGATAGGCTTAGGTGGCGCGCCAGATTTTTGGCTGCTGATTTTTGCTGGCAAGGGCTGAGTGCGCGGCGCTGTTTACGCATTGCGCGACGAATAGCCACTTTGTCCATAGAGGCTCCTTAAAAACTCCCCAGAAATGCCGCTGTCGGAAACGGCCCTTGAACCCGCTGGTTCAAGGAGGAGGCCTCTGTGATGAATTAGGCTTTCCCATGCAAGTGGGACCTGCACACATCATCGTCAGGCGGCCGCCATAAGTAAAATTCATCGGCTCGAGGACGCAACCAACTGGCTAACATCCCAGGGAGTCTGGGCGCCAGTATAACCAATCCCGAAGCAAATTAAGATGGGTAGTACAGAATTAAACAAGATTTTTCATCTGTGGCTGTAAAACCTGTCTGTTATTACTAACCTTTCAGGGCCTGATCGATCTTGTTTTTCATCGCTTCCAGCGTGGAATCAAACTGGTGGGTTTTCGCATCTTCCTGCAGCAGGTCATGGGTCAGGTTTAATGCCGCCATTACCGCTATTCTTTCGGTGCCGTACACTTTACCGGTTGACCTGATTTCTTTCATTTTGGAGTCCAGAACCCTGGCAGCTCTTTCCAATTCGGCTTGTGCCTCAGGTGGGCAAGCCACCAAATAGTCCTTTTCCAGGATGTTGACATTAACAGTGTTGGGTGGATTACTCATTAACGTTGCTCCAGCGCTTTAAGTCTGCTGATCATGGCCTCAATCTTGGACCTGGCTAAATCATTTTTCTGCAACAATTGCATCCGTTCCTGTTGCCAATCCTCCTGTAACTCCCGAAGCGCATGATTATCGGCTTCCAGCTGTTTGCATTTGTTAATGAGGCGGTCAATCTTGTCACTCAGTTGTTGCAATTGGGACACTTCCATCGGACGGTTCCATTAATAAATCTAACTACTTGAATTAACTATAAGAGAGGGTTGGTAGGCGGTCAATGTTAAGGCCCGGATATTCCTGTCGGCGAGGTCTCATGGAAGCCTGGGGGGTGGTCGTGATAGCATTGTCCGAACTGCCCGGTGAACCCTCCTGACTGACTTATTATGGGTTCGGCCATGATTTTTATTTCCAGCATTGATCATGGCACCGATCACCAATTTCATTACTATAACCCCTAAGTGCGAGGACCTCAGATAATGGCACAGCCTTACCATGCATTGCAGCAACTGTTGGAGAAAATAGAAGCAGAAGCTTCACCGGCTGCGGTTCATGGACTATGGTGCGGCAGAGTGGCTGCGGGCGACCGGCTGCGAGATCAGCAATGGTGGGAATACACATTGCGGGTCGTGGGTGTGCAAAATACTATAGACGCCAATATGCAAACTGCATTTGAAGCCGTTGCCAATTTTGCTGAAGCGAATCTGCAGCAGGAAAATTTCAGCTTTGAACCCTGGTTGCCGGAAGATAGCGCGGAATGTTCTATTCGTGTGTCTGCCTTGGCGGATTGGTGTCGAGGGTTTATTGAGGGGCTGACATCGGTGTTGGGGCGGGATCTGCTTAATAGATCGACTGAAGTTACCGAAATGCTTCAGGATTTGCTGGCGATCGGCGAAGTGGACGCAGAGGTGTCCGGCAGTGAGGAAGATGAGAAACAGCTGTTGGAACTGGCGGAGTTTGTCAAAGTGGCAGCCTTAAATCTGTACCACGAACTTGGTTTTAAAACAGAGCAGGCAGCCACTGCCAAAAATGCGGGTGGGCCAACTCTACACTAGGGAACTGGGCGCGGATTTTCGCTCAGGTGGTCCGTCGTAAATACAGATTTAGACTGCTTTAACGCGAAAAATTGAATGAAGTTCAGGCTGTTTATGTGCCAAGTCATAGAGAGGCATAAGTGCAAATATCCGTAAGAGAGTTTCAAAAACGCCGTCGTCATCTCCTGGATGTCATGACGCCCAACAGTATTGCGATTCTGCCGGCGGCTCCGATACGGCCTCGCAACCGAGATGTGGAATACCCGTTCCGGCAGAACAGTGACTTCTATTACCTGAGTGGGCTGTCAGAACCCGATGCGGTGATCGTCCTTATTCCGGAAAGGGAGCACGGCGAGTCGATTCTGTTCTGTAAGGAAAAGGATCCAGATTATGAGCGCTGGAATGGCCAACTGACCGGTCAGGAAGACGCCATTAATGAATTGCTGTTCGACGATGCTTTTCCGATTAATGATATTGACGACATTTTGCCGGGGCTGTTGGAAGGCAAGAGCCGGGTTTATTACAGCATGGGGTTGGATGAAAAATTTGATCGCCACGTAATGGAATGGATCAATATTCTGCGGAGCAAAGTGCGTAGCGGCGCACATCCCCCGGATGAATTCGTGGCCCTGGAGCATACGCTGCATGACATGCGTTTGTTCAAATCGTCTGCGGAAGTCAAAGTCATGCGGCAGGCAGGAAAGATCAGTGCCAAAGCGCATGCTGAGGCTATGCGGGTCTGTAAGCCCGGTATGTTCGAGTATCAACTCGAAGCGGCCATCCAACATGTGTTCATGCAGGAAGGGGCCCGTTCCCAGGCTTATCCTTCCATTGTCGGCGGCGGCCATAATGCCTGTATATTGCATTACATTAGCAATAATGAAAAATTGCGCAGCGGCGATCTGGTACTCATTGACGCTGGTTGTGAACTTGATTGCTACGCCTCAGACATCACCCGTACATTTCCGGTGTCTGGCAAATTCAGTGCAGAACAGCGCGCACTATATGAAATAGTGCTTGCTTCCCAGGAAGCTGCCATAGCCAAAGTGAAAGCTGGTCTACACTGGAATCATCCCCACGAAGCAGCGGTCAGGGTTATTACTGAAGGACTTAAAGAGCTGGGGCTGTTGCAGGGTGAGCTCAATGAATTGATTGAGACTGAAGCCTTTAAAAAATTCTATATGCATCGTACCGGTCATTGGCTGGGAATGGATGTGCATGATGTCGGTGACTACAAAATTGGTGGTGAATGGCGTGTGCTGGAGCCCGGTATGGTCATGACGGTGGAGCCGGGTATCTATGTCGCGCCTGAGCTTGAAGACATAGATCCACGGTGGAAGGGAATTGGGATCCGAATTGAAGATGACGTGCTGGTCACCAAGCAGGCACCGGAGGTCTTTACTGAAGCGCTACCCAAAACTGTTGATGATATTGAAGCTTTGATGCGTAGTGCGTGATGACTGACTCCTATGACATTGTCATTGTTGGTGGTGGTCTGGTTGGCCTGAGCCTGGCATTGGCAGTCGGGCAAGGCACACATGCAGCGCTAAAGGTGGCGGTAGTCGAACCTTTTCCCCTGCAGGCTCAGAATCATCCTGCGAATCCAAGCTTCGATGCCCGCTCAACCGCGTTATCTTACAGTACAGAGCACATATACCGGCAAATGGGTATCTGGCAGGCTCTGGCTTCTTCGTTAGCCTCCATTAAGTATATTCATGTATCGGAAAAAGGCCGCTGGGGTGTGACACGGCTGGACGCAAAGTCTCAAGGGCTGGAATGCTATGGTCATGTGGTTCCTAATGAAATATTGGGCCGCATACTGTATGGAGAATTTCAGCATCAGGGTAGAACCGAGCTGCTGGCACCGATGTCGGTTACTGCCATTACGCCAGAGGCTGATGGTTATCGACTCAACCTATCCTCAAAAACTGAGGGGCGAGCCAACAAGGTTCTCAAATCCAGGTTAGTCGTGGTGGCTGACGGCGGTCGCTCTGGTCTTGCCCGCCAGCTTGGGTTTCACTACCAGGAAGTTAATTATGACCAGCACGCCCTGATTACAAATGTGGCACTGTCCAGGCCTCACGGCGGGATTGCCTATGAGCGTTTTACTGGTGAAGGGGCCATGGCGCTGTTGCCACTAACAAGCCATGAAGGCCATGCCAGAGCTGCCTTGGTATGGACAATTCCAAGTCGACAATCACAAGGCTTGGTAGAAGCAACTGAAGACGATTTTCTGGCCAGGTTGCAGGATGTTTTTGGCTACCGTGCAGGGCGTTTTGATAAGGTGGGCGAGCGAATCACCTATCCGTTAAAGTTGCAAGCCGCGACAGAACAGTTCCGACCCGGTTTGGTGTTGTTGGGTAATGCCGCTCATACACTGCACCCGGTTGCCGGGCAGGGATACAATCTTGCATTGCGGGACGCCATGGCGCTGGCGGAGTGCCTGAATGGTGCCGCCACGCTGGATCAGCTGGGCTCAGGTGAACTTCTCAGTCGCTATGTTGAATTACAAAAGTCTGATCAATACCGGACTATTATGGGCAGTGATGGGCTTCTGAAAATATTTGGGTCTAAAACAGAAATGATCCGTCAGGTAAGGCAGGTGGGGTTGGTGAGTCTTAACTTAATGACACCGGTAAAAGATCAGTTTGCTCAAGTCGCCATGGGAGTTGGTGGTGTTGCGAGAAATTGGCGGTAAACGTTTGAAGCGGGTAAATACCTGATGGCGACAACGATTTCGGCAGATATTCTGGTTGTCGGCAGTGGCCTGGTCGGCGCGGCTGTGGCTTTGGGTGCGGAGGCTCGAGGCTACCGGGTAGTGGTGCTGGAGCCATCTCCCCTTTTGTTGAGGGCGAAGGAGATCCCTTTAGCAAAACAGCCTGAAGGGTTTGATTTGCGGGTTAGCGCGCTTACGAGGGCCTCTCAAAGAATGCTGGCAGATTTGGGCCTATGGCAGGACATTGAACCCTTTATTCAGCCATACCATCAGATGGATGTCTGGGATGCGGAAGGACCCGGCCGGATTCAGTTTTCCGCCGCCGAGGTCTATGAAGATGACCTGGGGTGTATCGTGGAAAACAGCCGTGTGCTGACGGCGTTGCATCAAGCGCTGGAATTTCGGGAAGGTATCACCGTTGTGCCTGCCCCGATGGATAATATTAAAGTTGACGATAGCGGCGTAGAGGTAGTTACGACTGAAGTTGAAATTCATGCCGCGCTACTGATTGGTGCGGACGGTGCCATGTCCGCAGTGCGTCGAATGCTTGCCATACCTACCCGCGAATGGGATTACGGACAGGAAGCCATAGTTGCCACCATTGAAACTGAACAGGAGCATGGCGGGGTTGCCAGACAAAGGTTTATGCCAACCGGCCCTCTGGCATTGTTGCCGTTGCCCGATAGTGATCACAAGGGCCATTTTGTCTCTATTGTCTGGTCACTGGATCGTGAAGTCTGTGAAGAGCTATTCCTCCTTGATGACGATGCTTTTCAGGAGCAATTGGCCAAAGCCTCGGACCTGGCTTTGGGGCAGGTTATCAATATTGGCCCAAGACGGAAATTTCCTTTGGTGCAGCGTCATGCGAAAACCTATATCAGCCGACGTGCGTTGTTGATCGGTGACGCAGCACATAGCATACATCCACTTGCGGGGCAGGGGGTGAATCTTGGGTTCAGGGATGTCTCCGTGCTGCTGGATGAGCTCTCCAGGGCTCGTACACGGGGATTGTCGCCTGCAGAGCCGGAAGTATTACATCGCTATCAGCGTCGTCGGCAGCCAGAAAATCTTGCCATGATGGCCGCGATGGAAGGCTTTAAGCGCGGTTTTGGCTCCAGTCAGCCTGCTATTACCTGGGTGCGTAACCTGGGGCTGAATACCTTCAATCAGATATTGCCACTTAAAAAGACTATTATTCGCCAGGCACTTGGTCTTTAGTTCATGTGAGTTGATTGTGCTTGCCGTAGTTAAAACTATGATGAAAAATCTGAGCTGAAACTGTATCCAGCTAAAGAAAGAGTCGACCCAACAATGCGGGTATCACCGTTTCCACTCTCAAAATGCGAGGTCCCAGGTTAAACTGCCGGCACCCAGCTTCCACAAATTTCTCTACTTCATAGGATGTGAATCCACCTTCTGGTCCTATGGCCAACACCATTGATTGAGGCGTCGCAGGAATTCCCTGTGTGCCACCGGGGTGTGCCACCCAGGCGCTACGGCCGGCAACCAGTGGCGGCAGCACGTCTTCTACAAAAGGCTTGAATAGTTTTCTGGTTTCTATTCGAGGCATATGAGTGTCCCCGGCCTGTTCCAGCCCAAGCTGGCAATGGTGCTCCAGAACCTCTGCTGACAGCCAAGGGGTTTGCCAGTAACTTTTTTCGACTTTATAGGCATTGATCAGAATTAAATGTTTAACTCCCAGAGCCGCAATATTTTCAACAACACGGCGCATCATCTTGGGTCTGGGTAAAGCAAGGATCAGCGTAAGATTCAGGCCAGGTGGTGGGGCCGAAACCAGCGTAATACTGAGTTCAACGCCTTTATCAGAGACGGAAAGTATAGTGCCAGACCCAATATCTCCGTTGACTTGACCAACCTTAATGGAGTCACCAACTGCGACCTTCAGGACCTTATTCAAGTGCTGGGTTCGACGGTCTTGGGCAGTTAGGGCTAGTCTGGCATCTGCGGAAAGTTCTTCTGCCGCAAACAACATCAAGTTCACGATTCAGCAGTATCCTGGGCCGGCGCTGAGGTGGTAAGCCAGCGAGAACAGAAAACCCCTGCTTCAAACAGAATCCACATAGGCACGGCCAGAAGCGTTTGCGAAATTACGTCAGGAGGGGTCAGCAGCATACCAAATACAAAACATCCGACAATCACGTAGGGGCGTTTTTCTTTCAGGCTTTCGACCGTGGTTATGCCGGCTTTAACCATCAGCATCGTTGCGATAGGAATTTCAAAAGCGATGCCGAAGGCGAAGAACAGCTTGAGTACAAAATCCAGGTAACTGTTGATGTCCGTCATCATGGAGACCCCTTCGGGGCCTGCACCTGCAAAGAATGAAAATACCAGCGGAAAAACCACCAGGTAGGCAAATGCGACACCAAAGTAAAACAGCATGATACTGCTGATCAGCATGGGAATGGCCAGGCGCTTTTCATGTCGGTAAAGAGCAGGCGCGATAAAACTCCAGATCTGGTAAAGAATATAGGGCACAGCAATAAAGACAGCCAATACCATGGTGAGTTTGAACGGCGTCAAAAAGGTTGAGGCAACCTGGGTGGCAATCATGGTGGCGCCTTCCGGCAAAGCTGCGCGCAGCGGCTTTGACAGTATGGCGTATAATTCGTTGGCAAAAGGAAATAGAGCCGCGAATACGATGAGCACAGCCGCCACAACTTTCAGTAGCCGGTTACGTAACTCGATCAGATGCTCGATCAAGGGTTGTTCAGGCATATTGCTGTTACGGTCGGGCGTGGGAGTATTGGATTCAGGAACGCTCATAGGTGCAGAACTTAACTCGACTTGTTCGAAGGTTGATCTGGTTTTGACTCGTCAGGCTTGGCTTTATCCACCATATGTTCAAAATTCTTGGCTTCTGCCAGGGCATCGTTGACAGTTTGCTGAATTTTATCCAGGCCCAGAGTATCACCTTCTTTGCGTAGTTTTTCACGCAGTTCGTCTGCTTTCAGTTGGCGGTCAACCTCCTGCGTCATCTGGCTGACCATCCGGCGCATTTTACCCACCCAGCGGCCTGTAGTCCTGGCGGCATGAGGCAGGCGCTCCGGACCCAGGACCAAAAGTGCAATAACACCAATCACTAACAGTTCAGCAAAGCCTATATCGAACATAAAATTGCTCAGTCAAATCTACAGGGGCTCGGTTTTGACGGGTGGAATCAGCTCTGTTTGGTTTCACTGCTGGATTCGGAGCGTTGAGCCGTGCCATCAATGACCTGGCCGGAGGATTTCTGTTCCAGCTTGGGATCTTCAGCTTTCTCTTCATTGCTCTCTTTACTGTCGTCGTCGCCCATGGCTTTCTTGAAGCCGCGTACGGCGCCGCCAAGATCTCCGCCGATATTCTTCAGCTTCTTGGTGCCGAAAAGCAGGACGACGATCAATAGAACAATTAACAACTGCCACATGGAGATGCCCATGATGATACTCCTCAGTAAAATGTAGTTTGGTAAAAGCCGGTACCGAAAAACCTTTATTTAGACCTGGAAGCCTTTTCTTCCAGGCCGGAAATATCAAACCGGCGTGCCAGTTCATCAAGAACGGCTTGTGGTTCTATATCCAGGTGACTCAACATCACCATAGAATGAAACCACAAATCGGCGGTTTCATAGATAAGGTCCTGTTTGTCGCCACTGGATTCAGCATCTTTGGCCGCAAGAATAGTTTCGGTACATTCTTCCCCGACCTTTTCCAGGATTTTGTTAAGTCCCTTTGCGAATAGGCTGGCAACGTAGCTGGATTCAGGAGCTGCGTTCTTGCGATCTTCCAGAACGCGCCCAAGTTCGGTCAGTATACTGCTCATAATCTTTCTTTGTTGGTAATCCGCAGGGGTCCACTATATTTCGTTAATGTGACAATCTAAATTTCGTTAATATAGCAATCTAAAGTCATGTTAACGGGGAAAAATAGTTGACGCTACTTTAGTTTTTAAGGATTTCTTGACCTATCGACCAAATTTATCCGGTATTTGGAGCTGCCTTTGCCAACGTTAAACTTAATTCATGGCTATCGCTAAACACTAATGGCTTCCGTAGATGTCGTCTGGCGATTTGACGACGCCCGCGTTTTCTTCCCACTGGTCATTCTTCAGCGTCCTGAAAAAGCAATTATGTCGCCCTGTGTGGCAGGCAATACCGCCGATCTGATCCACCTTGAGTAACAGGGTGTCGCCATCGCAATCAAGTAATATGTCATGCACTTTCTGGACATGCCCTGAGGTTTCGCCTTTGTGCCAGAGCTTTTGCCGTGAGCGCGACCAATAAACAGCCTCCTTGCGGCGCAGGGTTTCTTCCAGCGAAGCCCGATTCATCCAGGCCATCATCAGAATAGCACCGGATTGGGCGTCTTGGGCAATCGCCGGTATAAGGCCATCGCTATTCCATTTTATTTCCTGCCAGAAAGATGCAGATGTCATGACTACTCTCTTTAAATGTATGGGGCAGCACCTGTTCACGAGGTGATAATCGAGGTGCCCGGTAAGAAATTTGTCCAGTCGCCTGTCGCTGGTTACTTAGGGCGAGCGACTAAGTATAACCCTGCCGCACATAGCACCCAAATGCTCCAGTGAACATCCGGCAGCTGAGTTACCTGCTGCTTAAACGCCAGATAGGCTGCTGCGGCCAGGGTTAGGCCACCTAACCAGAAGTCCTTGCGTTGCTGTTTATCGCGGGCCAGAGCTTTGTTCAGGGCATCCAGGCTTTCTTGGTTGGCACGATTATAGCGGTCGAGATGGCGGATCTGATCAACTGCCTCATAAAGTACCTGGGGGATTTCAGGGGTCTGTTCCAGCCAGGTTGGCATGTGTTGTTTGATGGCCTTAAACAGGCCCGGTGGCGCCACACGTTGGCGCATCCAATTCTCCAGATAAGGGTGTGCAGTGCTCCATAAGTCAAGGTCTGGATACAGCTGGCGACCCAGACCTTCAATGTTCAACAGAGTTTTTTGTAGCAGGACCAGTTGTGGTTGCACCTCCATGTCAAACCGGCGTGCGGTCTGAAACAGGCGTACCAGAAACTGACCGAAGGAGATGTCTTTCAGTGGTTTTTCGAAGATGGGTTCACATACCGTCCGAATTGCCGCCTCAAACTCGTTAACCCGGGTATGTTCCGGTACCCAGCCGGAGGACACATGAAGTGCGGCCACCTGCCGATAATCACGTTTGAAGAACGCCAATAGATTACGCGCAAGATAGCTCTGGTCTTCCTGATTAAGCGTGCCGACAATCCCGCAATCAATGGCGATATAGCGTGGATCGGCAGGTTTGGTGATGTCCACGAAAATATTGCCGGGATGCATGTCTGCATGAAAGAAGCTGTCCCGGAATACCTGGGTGAAAAAAATCTCAACACCCCTTTCTGCCAGAAGCTTCAGATCCACTCCGGCTTTTCTCAGTTGCTCGATTTCAGCCACCGGGACTCCGTAGATGCGTTCCATAACCAGCACTTTTTGTGAGGTAAAGTCCCAGTAAATTTCGGGAATATAAATAAGGTTGGAGCCGGTGAAATTTCGTTTCAACTGCGAGGTGTTGGCGGCTTCCCGCTGCAGATCGAGCTCGTCAATAATGGTGTGCTCGTAATCCTTGACCACTGTCACAGGATGCAGACGCTTGCCGTCTTCCCAATAAGTTTCCACCAGGCGGGCAAACATCAGCATGAGAGCAATATCAATGCGGATGGTCTTTTCAATATCGGGGCGAATAACTTTCACTACGACATGCTTGCCATTCTTGAGACGCGCGCTGTGAACCTGTGCAATGGACGCCGATGCCATCGGCTGTGCTTCAAAGTTGTCGAAAACGTCCTCAATAGGGGCTTTGAGGGATTTTTGAATAATACCGATAGCCTGCTCGCTCGGAAACGGAGGCACTTTGTCCTGGAGGTTCTTCAATTCGTTGGCAAGGTCTTCTGGCAGCAGGTCCCGGCGGGTGGAGAGAATCTGGCCGAATTTAACATAGATGGGCCCCAACTGTTCCAGTGCCCGGCGCAGTCTCTGGCCACGGCTGATTTTGGGGCGTGGGAAAAAATGCCAGGGTGCAAATAGAAAAAGAATGCGCAGAGGTAGCGGCAGGGTTGTCAGCGGGGCAAATTCGTCAAGCCGATAGCGACAAATTACCCAGACAATGCTTAGAAAACGGTGGAGTCTCTTCACGACGGATCATCTTCAGTTTTGGCGGATAAGGATCTTTCCAGCTGGTCTACGTGGGCTTCAAGCCGGTCCAGAGCCATTCTGGCCAGTTCCACCTCATCGGCCCAGAAGGCAGCTTCTTCCCTGGCCGGCAGGCTGCGGGCTTCATGGTGGATATATTCCTCAGCATCTGCGAGGAAGTTATTGCGGGCAAAGCTCAGCCACTGTGAGGCACGTCTAACACCTTGTCCCAGAGTGTGAGCGGGAATATCCCCCAATACTTCTGCCAGACGGGCCTCCCAATCAATTTCCAAAGTAGCCGTTATAGCGGAGATTTGTTGCGCCAGGGCTACATCACCAGCAATGGTCATTCCTTTAGGGTGATGCTCTCCTTGTAAAAATCTCAGGTAGGCACCAGGTGTGCCGCTTATGTGGAGGTCTGCTTCAACCTCACAGCCGCTACCGATGCGTATCGGGTAATCCAGGCAAATGTCGAAGGTGACACCAAGCGGTGTTAAATCCACAGTCAGCCACTTCGCATTCAACTTTTCCAGTTTCTGGCGTGTTGCAGCATCAAGAATAACAATCTCGTTAGCGAGCTTTTCCAACGCTGCGGCAATGCCAGCAGCCAGCATGGGGGGGAGACTCATATATGCTCAGGCCTTAATGCCGGTGTGCAATGCGACAACCCCGCCAGTCAGGTTGTAATACTGGCAGAGGCTCAAGCCGGCAGTTTCCATCATACCCTTCAGGGTTTCCTGATCTGGATGCATACGAATAGATTCCGCAAGATAGCGGTAGCTTTCGCTGTCATTGGCCACCAGTTGACCCATCAAGGGGAGAGCGGAAAAAGAATAGGTATCATAGGCTTTAGTCAACAGAGGGTTGTCAGGTTTGGAAAACTCCAATACCAGCAGCCTGCCGCCGGGTTTAAGTACTCTTGCCATGTCTGCGAGCGCCTGGTCTTTGTTAGTGACATTCCGCAGGCCGAAAGCAATGGTGATGCAATCAAAGCTGTTGTCTGGAAAGGGCAGCGCTTCTGCATTGGCTTGAACGTACTCGATCTGTCCTCCGAATCCCTGGTCGGTCAACCTGTCACGGCCAACCTGCAACATGGAGGCATTGATGTCCGCCAGGACAACCCTGCCGGTAGGGCCGACAATGCGGGCAAATTTTTTCGCAAGGTCACCTGTTCCACCGGCAATATCCAGGACGGCATGGCCGCGACGGACACCACTTTTATCGATGGTGAAGCGTTTCCATAATCTGTGTATGCCAAAGGACATCAGGTCGTTCATGATGTCATACTTGCTGGCCACAGAATCGAACACCTTGGCGACGTGGGACTCCTTGTCAGTGACTGGAACTTCCTGATAGCCAAAATGCGTGGTGTTTTGATCTGCCATGGATCCTTCTCCTCTAGCAATAGTGGTCGGTATTCTACTCATGTCATCAGAAAAGTCCTACCCGCGGGAGACAGTTTTGACGGGAGAAGATTGTTTTGAAGGGGAAAGGTAGTATTTTCGCGCATTAGGGTTTGATTTTAGGTGTAATAAGTTACTATCCGCTTCAATAAGGCATTATCCGCCTCAATAACTTACCATCCACCTCAGATTGTCAGCTAAGCTAATCCAGATGGCTGTTGAAGCTTAGATAAATTGTTAAAGGTGTTAATCATAAGGTTTTAGAAGATGTCGGTAATAGAAGTATCCCGCGCTCACACTATGGATATGGACCATGCCAGAGCTACGGCTGATAGCCTGGCGGTCAGTTTGTCAGAACGGTTCAGCGTCGATTACGTCTGGCAGGGCAATGTGCTGAAGTTCAAGCGTACCGGAGTCAAAGGCCACCTGGAAGTGACCCCGCAGTTTATTAATATTAACCTTGAACTGGGTTTTCTGGTGCGGCCCTTTAAGGACCGTATCGAACAGGAAATCCACAATCATCTTGATTCCATGGATGGTGTGGTGTAACCGGTTAGTCATCGACAAAGGCAAAAGGCTGGGGAAGGCCTGCCTGAATACGTTCCAGTATCTGGCTTTCCCGCAGCAAGATTTTATCCAGCAAGGGCCTTACTCCACCGATAGCCTTGAACGCCCGAAAGCCCCGACTGAGGAAGTGATGCAACTGGCCCAATCCGGCCATTTCTGCTGGTCCTTCGGTAATAGCAAGGCTGAAGCTTAGAAAGCGGCTTTTCACATACTTTTCCAGCTCCTGTCCGCAATTCTGGATCAGATATATCTGGTGCTGTCTAGCGGCCAGGTTGTCGCAACGGCGGAATGCCTCGGCATAAGACTCTTCAGTAATTTCCCCGGCAGCCATCTCATCTTTCAGCACCGTCGCCATATGTTCGTCCAGATTTTGAGTCAATAAATTCAACTCGATCAGGTTGGCCACCGTACCCAAGGCCTGGTCGGGGACAAGTTTGACCATCACCGGAAATATTCTCTCAAGATCCGCATCACGACGGGTGAATTCTTTGGGGGAGTAGAGGTCTTTAAGTAGAAACTCCAAGGCATCATGGTACTCAGGCGTTTGGTACAGATCATGGTGGGAGCGTTTGAGACGAGTGACCTGCCAGTCTCCAAGGTAGTCGATATAGTCACTCAAGGGATGTGAATCCCGCTGCTGTCGATAGTCATGATAGTCCAATAAAAGTTGCTGGAGGCGACGGCTATGGGCGGTTTTGGGTTGAATGCTGAGCAGTTTTTCCTTGGACATCTGAGCTCGTAAACTCCTTGGCTGAGCAATAAATATCGCGGGAGTTTAACCGACACCTGCTAGGTAAGCCTACCTACTGCCGGGAGTCAGTGTGTTTTGAAGTGGATGTAGTCGTATGTCTGTAAATAGGCGGCCGAACTCGGTATATAAATAATTACTGAACGGGGTTTACCAGCATCAGCCAAACAATTTGTCAGATACTGGGTCTAGGAAAATAGGCTAACGCATTCGTGACCTGGTAAGCTCCGGCATCATGCTTAGTGAGGGTACCCACTCCTGGCTGTCCAGGGTGACAAAGTGGCTGGTGGCACCGGTTTCGACAATACGGATGGCATTGGAAGAGCACTCGGCACTTTTGAGCATAGCTTCCCGATCCAGAATGCGGTCAACTTTTGGTATTAGAATAGTGCCGTGACGCATAGGTTTATAGGCGCTCTCATCGTTCTTTTCCATCCAGGCAATAATGTTCTCAATGTTACGAACAATCGTCAGGTGGTCTCTGGTGGCTGCAAAGAGTTTTTCCAGAAGAGATTTCTTGCGCGGATTTAGTTTGCCGAAAAAGGTTTGGCCATAGGTAGTCGAAGGGGCCGAATTCACCAGCCGGATAACCCAGGGCCACATGCCATGGCTCACTGGATCCAATAGCGCACTCACTAGAGGATGCAGCCGTCCTTGTGGAAGTACTGGTGCTTCCAATACAACGTCCACAGTTTTGTAGAGTTCAGGGCGCTGGTTCATGGCTTCAAGAATGACTGCTCCACCGCGGGAGTGACCATGAACCCTGATGCGGTTGGTGGTAGGAAGGTTTTCAATCGTCTGGTTCAGGATGGACGCATCATATTCTATGGTCGCTTCAAGATATTTGATCGGTTTTTGCCAGGGCGCAGGCTCAATAGTCGGCCCGCTCACGGGAATATGGTAGTTGCTGCAGGTTAGCAGAATGAGTTCGGTGTCAGGTGCCTGATAGGTTTGGGTAAAGTAGCAGTGATTTTCCAGGAATCCATGAATGGCAATCACGGTGTATTCTGCCGGTGCACTATGGTTTCGGACAGATACAGCACCTTTGCCGACCGAATACACCCGGCCGGAAAACATTTCCGTGTACACAGGCTCGATAGGTCGCAGCAACTTACGTGCATGAATGGCTTTCATCGAGTAGTACTCCCATTGTGCCGATTCTTTCTAGCATTCTTGCTGGCTTGGTCAGCAACTGATGCCAGTTTTTTTTAGTTGTTAATATCAGTATGCGTTTTAACGTGGTTTGACCCTTTAAAGGACGATGTTGACCCTTAATAGGAGACAATATCACACACACTTCATACTGCTTTATAAGCTAATACCTCCCTGGTGATTTAGTCCGGATATTGCGATGATGGGCAAGTCTAAGCAGTGTGCTGCTGTTCCATACTTGCTTGGCTCAGATAACTTTCTATTGGTAAAACACAGTCGGCTATTTGGTAAAACACAGTCAGGCTATTTGGTGAAACACTGTCAGGAATGTGCCTGCTTGGAAACTTATAACTAAAACTTACCTCCAGGGCAAAGAAAACAACCCTAACTATTGGCTAATAGACTCAAGCTGCCAAAGCTTTCAACATGTGGCTGACAAAGCTGTGAGCAGTCAGCTGGACCGCCGATTGATAGAACTGTATAGGTGACGGTCAGTTCGATTATAGGGCCGGATTTTGAGAGTCTGTGTAATTTTTTGTAAATCGACGGTCATTGAACTTTCAAGGTATTATCACACGGATGAAACAATATGATGGTTCGAAAATCACGGAAATTCCCTATGAGTGACCACTCCTTTGAACCGGTCAACGGGGTTGATGCCGCTTGGCTCAAGTTGGACAGACCTACTAATAATATGGTGATCACCGCTATGGCGGTGGTTGAACCCGTAAGATTCAGCAAGTTCAAAGAGCTGATTCGAACCCGTTTTCTTGCCTTTTCCCGCTTTCGCAAAGTTCCCCGTAATCATTCCGGTGTCTTTATGTGGGAAGCCGATGACCATTTTTCCCTGGATTACCATGTGCGTCGCGCAGCTCTGCCGGAACCTGCGGATAAAAACACTCTCCAGGAATATATCGGTGAGCTGATGAGCACCGCGCTCGATTCCAGCAGACCCATGTGGCAATTTATTCTGGTGGAAAATTACCAGGGGCAGCACGTGGCTATTATGCGTGTGCATCATTGTTATGCGGACGGATTATCATTGGCTGCCGTTTTCGGCAGTATTTCTGACCAAGCTGCCAATGTTGATTTTTTCCCAGGGAATATTACCCCCTCAGATACTGTGACAGAGCAGGCTCAGCAGTCATTGTCTTTTGGTATAGAGGCCTTGGCGCGGGCGGTGGAGAAGTGCACTCGCCTGAGTTTTCGGCTTTCCGAAGAAGGGCGACACATACTGCGGGATTCCGACTACGCTATGGAAACTCTCAGGACCGGGTTGAATGGCGCTGCCGAACTAGCCAAGCTTGCAGCATTGCCTTCTGATAATGCTCGGGGCTTACGTCAGACTCTTGGCATCATGAAATGTTGCGCTTGGTCTGAAGCAGTTCCTCTCAGTAGCTTTAAACAGGTGGCCAAGGGTTTTGGCTGTACCATCAACGATGTGTTATTGGCCAGTGTGAGTGGCGGTCTGCGTCGTCACTTAATGACCACGGAAGATGACGTCGATGCTCTTCGTGTCCACGCGACCCTGCCGGTCAACCTCAGGCCACTGGAAACCCGTGCCGGTCGGGTTCAGTTGCACGAATTAGGCAATCAATTCGGTACCGTTTTCGTGCCGCTGGCTGCGCAGATTGAGAACCCGGTAGAGCGGCTTTACAAGGTGAAGCACGATATGGTGGCGCTGAAAAGCTCTATGCAGCCCACACTCAGTCATACCTTGCTGGCTGCCATTGGCCTGGTGCCACAGAGCATTCAGGATTCCCTGTTGGAGCTGTTCAGCAACAAGACCTCTCTAGTGCTCTCTAATGTGCCTGGAGCCAGGCGCGCCCGTTACCTCGCCGGCAGTGAAGTGAAGGAACTGATGTTCTGGGTACCTCAGGCAGGAGATATAGGCTTAGGGCTAAGCCTGCTTAGTTACAACGGCGGAGTTCAGGTTGGCGTTAATGCCGACAGGGAGCTGATTCCTGATCCTCGAGTACTGATTGATGCCGTAATGGATTCACTGCAGGAGTATTTGACTCTGATACCTTCCAGCATATCCAGTCCACTGACAAGACATAAAAAGAGTTAGTGCCATGGGTGGCAGCCCGCTTTTGCCAAGTCGATCAACGATTTAATCTCGTGTCGCTTTAGTATGCCTGAGTAACCAATTGTTGATTTATGTAACGGGCATCCTTAATGCGCTTGTCATCCAGTTCGAATTTCGTTCCCTTAAAGCGGCTGCATTCCGTTTTTTCTGAACTCAGATCTTCCTCCGCCAGCACAGCGGCTGCCAAGATTCTGATCGCAGCTTTTATCCCCCTGGCGTTTGGTGTTGGTTGCCTCGATCTGGAAAACAAACCCAAAGATCCTCTGGTGCCACACGATGCCTTTTCACTGATGGGGACCGCAATTGGTACTGAAGGGTCTCTGGAACGAGGAGATGCTCGTATTACGGTGGCCTATACCTCTTCAGGTTCTTCATCCAGCTTCACGGATGTACTGGCCCTTGATCAAAACGATGACTTCATCAGCTATGGCGGCACAGAATGGCGCATTGATGAGGATTATGGCTATTACAAACAGAAGAATTATGCTTACGGTATTATGCTGCCCAATGCCGATACCACTACCTTTGTGGCGCTGGATACCCGCTATCTTGCCATGGGCGTGTTCAGTTCGATTGGTGATCTACCTACTGAGGATACTGTCTGGACTCCGCCGGACCTGACCGCCGCTGAATATAATTGCGTTACTTTGGAAGACCAATTTGACGCCGACGGCAATCCCGATCCGGATGAGCCTTTCAAGATCCAAACCTATACGGCTCAGTTTTATGCTTCCGACGATGCTACTCTAAGCAGCACAACGCCGGGTGAATCTTTGGTCACCAAAAGCCTGGGGTATGATTTTAGCAGTGACAATGTCCTGATTGTGACAGATGCGGTTGAAGATGCTGCGATGACAGCCGTCTTTAAGGATGCTATCGATCTGAATTGCGATGAAGTCAATGTCGAGGACGAAGAGGGAGGTATATTCAGGGAGAATCCCTACGCAGAATGTTCTGTAAACGTCGGTGCTTTTGGTGGCTCTTCCGAAGATGGCAGTGTCGTACAGTTTGCGCAGGTTGCCTATGTAGATCGTGTTATTGATGCCAGCTTGTTTGACGGCACAAAATACGCCTCCGCGACCCAATGTAATACCGATGAAATTGCACCTTGTAGCCATCCTGTCACTCCGGTGGAGCCGGAAACATCTCTGACTACGATTAATGTCGGCTGGAAACAGCGTATCGAATGGAATGTCTGTATCCGAAAAGCTATTGCACCGGTATCCAATGCAATACTGACCGGCACATATTGGGTGGCAACTTTGAATCGTGATAATGACGAAAACTCATTGATCCTCAGCGAATATACCTCTGATGGATCTGGTTCCGGCACGCAAAAGCAGATCAGCGTCACTAATAATGTGGTCTTGCGTGAACATATTATGGACTACAACGTTGATACTGATGGAGAGCTGGTTATTGACGGACGCTATGGTGCAATTACTGAGGACGGTTCGCTGTTTGTCTATGACGCGAGTAAGTCGGGTCAGGACATTCACGCCATTGCCATTGGTATACGTCAGGCTCTGTAAATCGAAATAATTTAACCACCGGACCGCCTTGTCCCATCCGGTGGCGTTCCAAAGCGCTTTATACTATAAATGTGCCCTGTGGAGCGGCATATTAATTTGTTGAATAATGACCAATCAATTCGCGAATTTAAGACGGTGGATCTAGAATTAGGGAAGTTTAGCTCTAAGTAATTCGAGATCTGGAACAGGTGGGCATACCCCAACACTGCTTCTGGAGGGAACATGGACGATCTTTACACTTATTTTTCCTCATTGAACTTTGCCCCCCATGGCCACTGTTATTTGTGGCGAACCGACTTGGTGATGCTCCATGCGGGCTCTGATATTCTGATTGCTCTTTCATACTATTCCATTCCTATCGCGCTCTTTCTTATCTGGAAAAAAAACAAGGATTTTCAATACCATTGGATGTTAATCCTGTTTGCCATCTTCATCTTTGCCTGCGGGACCACCCATATAATCGATACCTGGAATATCTGGCATAGCGAGTACTATCTGGAAGGCCTGGTTAAAGTAATAACGGCGATAGTCTCTGTGGCGACAGCTATCCTGATCTGGCCTTCTTTACCCAAAATGCTTTCTATTCCGAGCCCGGTACTCCTGGCGGAACACAATCATGCCCTGAAGGAGGAAATGGTCAGACGTGAAATGGCGGAAAAAGAATTACGTGTGCTCTACAACTCCCTGGAACACAAAGTCGCAGAACGCACCCGGGAGCTGAAAGAGGCAACGGAAGCCCTTGAACGACAGTTCGGTGTGGCGAGCCATACCAAACAGCGCTTGCAGAGCATATTCGAGTCAGCACCAAGCGGTATGATCGTGATCGATGACTCAGGAGAAATCCTTCAGGCGAACGAACTGGCCCATGGAATATTCCGGTATCCTCCAGGAAAGCTGGTTGGTGACCGAATTGAATCGCTGGTGCCTGAAGAGCTACGTCAACATCATAAGAAAGATCGTGCCCGCTATATTCAAAACCCTGAAAAGCGCCTGATGGGAGAACGTAAGGACTTGTATGGGGTATGCCATGATGGGTCACGGGTCCCTGTGGAAATTGGTCTGAATCCAGTGACGGGAAATTCCGGGAAGGAAATAGTCGCATCAATCGTCGATATCAGTGATCGCAAGGAATATGAGCGGCGCATAGAGAGCCGGAATGAAGCTTTGGAAAGGTCTAACCGTGAATTGCAGGAATTTGCGTTTATCGCTTCTCACGATCTTCGTGAACCCTTGCGTAAAATTATTTCCTTTACCAAGCTATTGAAAAGTAAAGATTATGGGCAGCTAACGGAAGAGGGTGACGAATTTGCCGGCTATGTCGTTAATGCGGCAGAGCGCATGCGAGAGTTGCTGGAGAGCCTGCTCTCCTATAGCCGGGTATCATCTAAAGGTATGGACTTTACGCGTGTCGATCTTGATATGGTGTTGGATGAAGTTCAGGCTGATCTGGAATTGACGATTTCCGAAACCGGCGCCCAGTTCAATATCAGTCCATTGATCACCATCGATGCCGACGCCAGTCAGATACGCCAGCTATTTCAGAATATGATTGCTAATAGCCTCAAATACCGCGCGGAGGAGCGCCCTGTGGTGATCGATATTAGCGGCACCAGAATTAGCGAGGACAGGTACCAGCTCTGTTTTAAAGACAACGGTATTGGTTTCGAACAGGCTCACGCCGATAAGATTTTTGAAGTGTTCAGACGTTTACACGGGCGGGATAAATATTCCGGAACCGGAATGGGGCTTGCCATCTGCAGGAAGATTGTAGAGCGTCACGATGGTGAAATCTGGGCGGAAGGTCGCGCCAGGATAGGGGCGACATTCTATGTCGAACTGCCAGTCAAAAAGAGAGAGGTCGTCAATGGCTTTTAAAGAACTGCCGCAACTTCTGGTGGTCGACGACGACCCGGAAGATCTCTTGTTGATAAAAACTGCGGTAACCCGCTCCCAAATTCCCTTGCAGGTTAAGTGCTACAGAGGGGGAGAGGCGTTTCTGAAGGCTCTTGATGAGTTGGCTGGGCGTGAAGCTATAAGTGCGTGCGATAAAGCACGCTATATCGTGTTTCTTGACCTGAATATGCCACGTAAAGATGGCCGTAGCTGCTTGAAAGACATCAGGGCAGATGATCGCTTTGCCACGATACCGGTGATTGTATTTTCCACCTCAGCCTCAGATGAAGACATCCTGAAAAGCTATGAACTGGGAGCAAACTCCTATATTTGCAAACCCGATGACCTGGAGAACCTGGAGCGTATCCTCAATGAGGTGTACCGCTACTGGTTCAGCCGCCAACGTTGACAGGAACCACAGGGGAAACCTGTAGTCAGGCAAGGACCATGAGCAAAAATGTCATTAGAGTTTTGACCATAGAGGATGATCCGCAAGACTATATTCTGATACGTCATGCCCTACAAAACAGTGAGGTCCGGCAGTATGAGACTCGGCATGTGGAATCTTATGATCAGGCATTCAATGCCCTGCTGGAGCACGATTACGACGTGGTGTTGCTGGACTATTTTCTGGGTGCCATGACCGGATTTGATCTGCTCAAGCATGCACAGGAGTCCCGCATTGAAAAGCCTATTATTGTGATGACAGGAGGCAATGCGGCAGAGCTGGATGATGTGCTGATCAAGGCGGGAGCGGCAGACTTTTTCCCCAAAGATGAAATTTCCAGCTCGTTTTTGGATCGCAGCATCCGTCATGCCATTGAACGCAAGCATGCTGAACGTTGGCGATCTGTTGCTGACACTGGTGGGTGACCCTCTGCGCCGGCTGGTTCGCAAGAGCGACATAGTGGCACGCATCGGCGGTGACGAATTTACCGTTCTGCTGGATAATATCCAGGGTACCTCTGACGTGGAAAAAATCGTCACCAAAATTATCAATGGCCTGCAGCAACCGGCACCCATAAGCAGTACCACCCTGGAAGTCTCTGTCAGTGTCGGTGTTGCGCTCTGGCCTGACAATGGCACTATCGGCATTGAGTTGATGCAGAAAGCCGATATGGCCCTATACGAATCCAAGGCACTCGGTCCCGGACAGTATAATTTTTTCACCGAAAATCTTCAGGAAAGATTGGTGCAGGGGCTGGAAATCGAACGTGGGCTCAAGACCGCCCTAGCGGAATCCCAGTTTGAGCTTTATTACCAGCCTCAGGTAAATCTGGAAAATAGAACCATTATTGGGGCAGAAGCACTGATCCGCTGGCCTCATCCCGAAAAGGGAATGATATCGCCGGCAGAATTTGTACCAGTGGCAACCCGGTGCGGGTTGATTGTCCCCATCGGACTTTGGGTGCTGGAAACTGCCTGTAAGCAGATTAGAGCCTGGTATGACGCAGGCTTTCATTTGCCGGTAGCCGTTAACGTGTCGCCCAGACAATTGAAATACCCTGGCTTTTTCAATGATCTGATGGACTGCGTTACCCGCCATAAGGTGCCTGGTCACATGCTGGAAATTGAGCTGACCGAAGAAGCCTTCATCGACACCGGTCTGGCACATACCAGCACCTTTAATACCCTGAGACAGGCAGGTATTCACATCGCCATTGATGATTTCGGTACGGGTTATTCGTCAATGCGTTACCTCAAAGAAATACCGCTGGACCGTATCAAGATCGATCGCAGTTTTATTTCTGAAGATTGTGAAGGACTTGGCATCAAAGAGAGGGAGATTACCAAGGCCATTATCTTGTTGGCCACCAGTCTGAATCTCGAAGTGGTTGCCGAAGGGATAGAAACCGAGCAACAGGCCAATGATCTGAAAGCCTATGGCTGCCCTATGGGGCAGGGTTTCCTGTACTACAAGCCTATGAGACCTGAGGCATTGCAGAAGCTGTTTACCCGTCAACTGAACCCCGCCCTGTTGATAGCTAACGCGGGGCAGGACTGAGCATTGAATATGAAGGGCAAGGCACTCAAAATCCGGACCCTGATGCTATTGGCGGATAATCAGGTTCTGGCCCGGCAGCTTGAGCAGGCCCTGGCGGTCTATCATCTGAGTCACAACTTGAAGTGGTTCAAGGATCTTGCGGACTATCGGAATCAAGTGCTGACGCATCCTGAGTGTCAGGACTCTGATGAGGTGGATTTAATGCTGCTGGCCTACCCCGGTGATGCAGAGCGTACCTATAGTGAGATCCAGGAGATTCGACATATATCGCGCTGGCGCCTGGTGCCGATGGTGGTGTTCCTTGAACATCATCAGATGCCGGCGGCCAAACTTTGTTATAAATTCGGTGCTAATTCAGTGTTATCTTATCCCCTTGGGTTTGATGCAATCAGGCAGATTGTCAGCATCATGGATAAATATTGGTTCAACATTGTAGAACTCCCTTCAGATGTCGGCGATCACTAGGAGCCTGTTCGTCTTATCCAGTCTGCAGCTCAGCCAGTGCCTGCCTGAGCTTTTCAGGGATGGGAGCGGCTTTTTCCAGAGCCCTATCTACAAACACGTGGACAAAACTACCATAGGCACAGGCTTCAGCATCACCCACTTTGAATATTCCCAGGCCGTATTGAACGGAGCTGTTCCCCAACCGGTTTACCCGAAGACCGACTTCGATGTGGTCAGGGTAGGCAATTCCCTTGCAGTAGGTGCAGTTTGACTCCACCACATAGCCGACAATTGGGCTGTTGTGGATATTGAGCCCGCCCTTCTCGATCAGGTAGTGATTCACCGCGGTGTCAAAATATGAATAGTAGGTCACGTTGTTTACATGGCCATAAACATCGTTGTCCATCCAGCGGGTGCTGATAGGGTGGAAAACAACATAGTCTTCGCGAAGTATCGGGCTGTCGCTCAAAGGACATCTCTCCTATTGCTGATTGGATGCGCAGGGCTAATAAATCAATAAGCGGCCTGATAAATGGCCAAGGCATCTGCCTCGGTGACTTCCCTGGGATTGTTTAACAACAGCCGTTGTTGCAGCATGGCGTCGGCCGCCAGAGTGGGCAGAAAATCTTCAGGTATTTTCATGTCCCGCAAACGATATGGAAGCCCCAGAGTCGCTATCAATTTCTCCATTCCGGTGATCAATTCTGCTGTCACTTCCTGATCGCTGCCCGTGACTGATCGCATCAGAACAAACGATGCCAGAAGGGCATAGTCAGACGCAGCCGAGGGTGCATTAAATCTTAGGACATGAGGCAGTACCAGAGAATTGCTCAATCCATGTGGGATATGAAAATGCCCGCCCAGTGGGTAGGCCAAAGCATGCACTGCGGCAACCGGGGCATTGGCAAATGCCTGTCCCGCCAGCATAGCACCCAGCAACATACGGGATCGTGCTTCTATATTCGACCCCTGGGAAACCGCAGTAACAATACTGCCGGATAAAAGCTTTAACGCCTCGATGGCCAGCATGTCGGAGATTGGGTTCTTTTTGATTTTACTAGTGAAAGATTCAATCGCATGTACCATCGCATCAATGCCGGTGGCTGCAGTCACTTGCGGCGGTAGGCCAAGAGTCAACTCTGCATCCAGCAGCGCCAGGTCTGGTAACAAAATAGGAGATACGATGCCGGACTTGGTAGTTTCCCCTGTAGTGACAATGGAAATGGGGGTGGCCTCCGATCCTGTTCCTGCTGTCGTCGGCACTTGTATCAGCGGTAGACGCTCCCCCCTGGCCAGGCCGACACCATAAATCTCAGGCAGTGCCTGCAGACACTTTTTTGAGGCCAGTAAGGCGACAAGTTTGGCCACATCCATGGAGCTGCCACCGCCAAAACCAATGACCAGGTCCGCACCCTGCGCTTTGGCTTGTGTCACCGCTGTCAGTACCGTGTGCTCCGAAGGATCAGCTTCCACCTCACTAAAGACACCCAGGGTCAGGCCTGCCTGACTGAAGCCCGGACGGATGTGGTCTAGCAAGCCTGCTTTGACGATACCTGCATCGGTGACGAGAAATACGGATTTAGCCTGCCACTCCTGACACAGGGCCGCCAGGTTTTTAGCCGCACCCGGTTCATGGATGACTGAGCGTGTGGTGTTGAATTGAAATGGCCGCATAGCGGACTCCTGCTGAATGTATTGTCATTGGCTGCGTAAGGGGCTGGTTACCGAATAAATTGTTCGGCACTCAACTCAAACAAATTGTCTGCACCAGATAACACCGCAGCCTGATGGCTTTGAGCTCTTGGCAGCAAACGTTGGAAATAGAAATGCGCAGTACTGATTTTGGCCTGATAAAACCCGCTATCTTCGGGGTTGCTCTCTAGTGCTGCCAACGCCGTCTGCGCCATTCTGGCCCAGCAATAGGCCAACAACACGTAGGATGAGTAATACATAAAGTCGTGGGCAGCGGAGCCTATTTCCTCTGGATTGCTGCTACAGCGTTGCAGCAGGCTCTGGGTCAGCTCGCGCCATTGCACCGTATGGTTCGCCAGGGTATGGAAGATCTCTTTTAGTTCAGGGGTTTCCTGCCGGCAAAAACTGAGGATTTCCTCGGCCAGATCATGCAGTTGCTGGCCTTGGTCGCCCATGACTTTACGACGTACCAGATCCAATGCCTGAATACCATTAGTGCCTTCATAAATCTGGGTAATACGGCCATCCCGAACCAGTTGCTCCATGCCCCATTCGCGGATAAAACCGTGCCCGCCATAAACCTGCAATCCCAGGTTGCTGACTTCCATGCTGATCTCAGTAAGATAGCCCTTGATAATTGGAATATAAAAGGCTACCCGGCGTGCCGCCTGTTGACGCACGTCCGCATCGGGATGAAAGTGTTCAACATCCAGTTCTTTGGCAACGTCATAGGCGAGCAAACGACAACCCTCCACAAGGGCTTTTTGCGTCAGCAACATGCGCCGAACATCCGGATGTACGATGATGGGGTCTGCAGGAGACTCCGGTGCTTTGGTTCCCGTCAAAGAGCGCGACTGCAATCGTTCCAGGGCGTACTCCACCGCACCCTGGTAAGACATTTCGGCTATTCCCAGGCCCTGTAGTCCTACCTGGTAGCGAGCGTCGTTCATCATGGTAAACATGCAGGCCAGCCCCTGGTTCGGCTGACCGATTAGCCAGCCTTTAGCACCGTCAAAATTCATTACACAGGTCGCGGCGGCCTTGATTCCCATTTTGTGTTCTATGGAGCCACAGCTGAGGGTGTTGGCTGCGCCATCCGGCAAATATTTGGGAACCAGAAATAAACTGATCCCTTTGACTCCTGCAGGGGCCTCCGGTAACCGTGCCAGCACCAGATGAATAATGTTGGCGCTCATGTCCTGATCGCCGCCGCTGATAAATATCTTGGTGCCGCTGACTGCATAGGCGCCGTCTGCCGTGGGTGTTGCCTTGGTGCGCAACAAAGCCAGATCTGTTCCCGCTTGAGGCTCGGTCAGGCACATGGTGCCGGTCCATTCACCGGACACCAGCTTGCCGAGATAACCCTGTTGCAACTCTTCACTGCCGTGGGTGGCGAGTGCCAGGACAGCCCCTTCTGTCAGTCCGGAATAAACCCGGAACGAGAGGTTGGCGGACATCAGCATTTCATGGAAGGGGGCTGCCAGGGAAATGGGTAGACCCTGGCCACCGGCCGATTCCGGACCAGTCATGCGAGCCCAGCCATTGTCGCAATACTGTTTGTAAGCTTCGGGGAAACCGGCAGGTGTGGTGACCTGGCCCTGCTCAAAACGTGCGCCCTCTTCATCACCGGAACGATTCAGCGGCGCCACCACTTCTGCCGCAAACTTGCCGCCTTCGTCGAGTATGGCATCCACCAGATCCGTATTGATATCTGTCTTACCTATTGCCTGGTAGTGAGACGAGATATCCAGCACCTCATGCAGGACAAAACGCATGTCACGTAATGGGGCTTTGTAGTCAGTCATATTCTGTCTCCAGGCAAGTGTTCGATAAAAAAGGTAATGAGTTGATCTGCGGTATTAGGCGCTGATACCGGAGCCGAAAGTGGCCAACCCCCGACCTTCTGCAGCCAGCGTTTCCAGCAGCGGAGTAGGGGCCCAAAAATCGCCATGACGCGCCTGCAGTCTCAGGAGCCCTTACAGTACGTTACCCAATCCCTGTTGGTCGGCATACTGCATCGGACCACCAAGTGTCTGTGGAAACTCGTAACCATAAAGATAGACCTTGTCAATATCTTTGCTTGAGGCGGCAATGCCTTGCTCTAGAATACGTGCGCCTTCATTGATCAGCGCAAAGATGCAGTATTCAATAATTTCACTATCGCTAATCGAGCGTCGCATAAATCCTGCCGATTCAGAAATGGATGCCACCAGCTGATCGACCTCCAGCAAATATACCGGGAAACCCGCATTGGCGAAGCACATGGCAATACCGCATCCCATTGTTCCTGCACCAATGACAGCGATTTGGTTAAAAGGTGTGGTCAGCGTTATTCCTCCGGCCTTACGTGTTTTATCGGAAAATTTAGCTCTCTGATTTTATGAGCCAGTATGTATGCTGGATAAGATATAGCAGCTTCTTATTGAGCAGACAGGTGGTTTGCTACTCTAAGGGACTTTGACCGGTCATTTGAAATCACGCTTGGTGATGGTGTTTATTCGGCTTATGAATATTCGCATTTATCGACCTTTCAATTAGAAGTTGTCTGGTCTTCGCTACGGGATCAGGATCAAGCCCTGCAGTGGATGCTGCGGGAAGTTTTCACCTGGTTGGAATCCTGGCAGGAAGATGAATCACAGCCTGCAAGTTAGCCTGCTTTTTCACAAGCTAAGACTGCAGGGGCTTCTGTTGGCCTTTGCTCGTAGAAGGGCCGGGCACCTGATTACCGAGCCAGTCTTTGATTGCCTCGTTGCCCTCTGCACGTCCCTGCTGATAGCCCTGCATGAGAATCTCTACGTTCTTGCCCAGGCGGCTGGGGCGAAAGCTTTCCGGAGGGCAGATTTCAGTAATGCTGACCCCATCAGGTGGTTGCCTGATCAATGCCAGGGCGTCGTTGTAACGCTTGGCCCGGCCCGCCATTAACTTCTGCAAAAGGGGATAATCCTTCAACCGCCAGTTGAACAGAGCCTGTAGATGGGATTCTGATTTGCTATAGCTATAGGGACGTGAACGCAACACCATAATTTCTGTCGCCCCGAGACGAATTGCCTCGGCCACAGGAATGGCATCGGCAAGGCCGCCGTCAGCCATTGGCCTGCCGTCAACACGGGGGAAGTTACGGTAAAGAATGGGCAGGGCGCTGGACACCTTCAATAAATGTTCCAGGTCTTTGGCGGAAGTTTTACGATACTCAGCCTGCCCTGACAGTACTTCAGTCAGGCAGACGATAAACGGTTTGCCGGTCTGATAGATTTTTTTCAGATCCAGCCGTAGTTCTTTGATGGTGACATCCCACAACCAATCCAGATCCATCAGGTGACCGCCTTTAAGGTATTTTCGCAGGCTGATAAATTCCGGCCGTAATGCATAGTCGGTATAAATCTTTAGATTCCTGCCCGGCATGTTGGCTAGATAGGCTGCCAGATTTGCCGCCCCGGCAGATACGCCGTAGTAAATATCAAAGGGATTAAAATCCTGCTGTAGAAACTCATCCAGCACACCGGTGGAGAAGACGCCACGCATGGCGCCACCTTCAACGATCAGGGCCTTTTTTAAATTTGATTGCATAGTATAGCTCTTGAAGCATGCGACTTCGGGAAGTGGGAATTCACCTCAGCACGGTAGCTGAAAATCCGCTCCGGCGGAAATTAATCCTAATGATATTAACTATAGCCACAGCTGGCCTGAGTCCTTACAAGGACAGAGTCTGATAAATTCAGACCCTGGTTGACGATATTGCTGTGATGAATCAGTCATCTTTGGCTACTAATGACAAGTAAAATGTCCAGCCTGCCCCTTATTGTAATTGCCGGTAACGTGCCACAATAGGGCCGTAATGTGACGGCCTGCATACCAGTTCGTATTGCGCTAGTCCCTTCGATAGAGGTTGAACGCCGGCCACCGTATGAAAATAGCGATAACAATTGAACGGGTAATCCAGCATGACAAATGATTTTGTGGATGTGCTTATCATCGGCGCCGGACTTTCCGGTATTGGTGCAGCCTGCCATATACGCCGGGAATGTCCGGATAAAACCTTCACCATATTGGAGCGTCGGGAAGCCATTGGCGGTACCTGGGATCTTTTTCGTTACCCCGGCATCCGTTCAGATTCCGACATGTATACCCTAGGTTACAGCTTCAAAGCCTGGACCAATCCTCAGGCCATCGCTGACGGGCCCTCTATTCGCCAATACATTCGCGATACCGCGGCAGAATATAACGTGGAGCCCCACATCCGATTTGGCCATCAGGTCAAGCGGGCCTACTGGCAGACCGACGACGCCATGTGGACCGTGGAAGCGGAAGATAGCCACAGTGGGGACATTAAACGGGTCAGCTGCCGCTTTTTGCTTAGCTGCTCAGGTTATTACAATTATGATGGCGGTTATGAACCGGAATTTTCCGGCCGGGAAAATTTTAGCGGGCAGGTTATTCACCCGCAGAAATGGCCGGAGAATCTGGACTATAGAGGCAAAAAAGTGGTGGTTATCGGTAGTGGCGCCACAGCGGTGACTATTGTGCCTTCCATGGCGGAAGAGGCTGCCCATGTCACCATGCTTCAGCGCTCACCATCCTATATTCTTTCCTTGCCCCGGGAGGATGCGGTTTCCAATTTTCTGCGCCGCTTCCTGCCCAACAAGCTGGTGTATCGTTTTGCCCGCACGCGCAATATCCTGATCTCCCTGCTGTTGTATAAATTCACCCGCACCTTTCCTAATGCCATGCGTGATTTTATGCAGAAACAGGTGAAAAAACAGGTAGGGGGCACGGTGGACATCAAACACTTCAGCCCTCATTACAATCCCTGGGATGAACGACTTTGTATCGCCCCGGACGGGGATCTTTTTCAGGCGCTGAGACGGGGAAAGGCCTCTATGGTCACCGATCAGATTGATAGGTTTACCGAGAAAGGAATTCGCTTGAAATCCGGTCGGGAACTGGAGGCCGATATTATCGTCACTGCCACTGGTCTGGCGATTCAACCCATAGGCGGCACCCAGCTGTTTGTTGACGGCAAACCTTATACCTACCCGGATAAACTCTGCTACAAGGGAGTGATGTTGCAGGACCTGCCCAATCTGGGCTTGGTATTCGGTTATACCAATGCCTCATGGACGTTGAAGGCAGACATAGTGACTGAATATCTGCTCCGCCTGGTCCGGCATATGGACCGCCTGGGAGTGCGTCAGTGTATGCCACGTAACCATGAATCCGATGTGGAATTCCGACCATTTATTGACATGACCTCGGGGTACATCAAACGAGCCGAAGGTACCATTCCCCATCAGGGCTCCAAGGCTCCCTGGAAACTGTATCAGAATTATGCCCTGGACTTGATGATGCTGAGATTCGGCAAGCTTGATGACGGTGTCCTGGAGTTTTCCAATCCGGTAAAAAGCGCTTATGAAACAGTGACCACGCCGGCGACCAGCAGCGACTGAGCTTGGTCCCGGCAGATTGCCGGATAGCGTTTAATCGCTTTGAACCCGGCCGCGACAAAGACAACATAAAGCTGATAATAAGACAATCAACAGGGTGATATTGTGGGTAGTAATGGGGTGAGTGGTGATTGGGCGAGTAGTGATTGGATTTATCGTTCTGCCAATGAGCTGACTTCGAGCCTTGCCAAAGGGGAGATCGGCAGAGTTTTTGGCCACTGATCCGGGAGTCTGCCACCAACTGGTGGCCGGCAAGGGAGCATCTGCAGGTAAAGTGGGGTTTGATAAGTAAAAAATGTGTCTGTTCGGCAGGTTTGCCTGTCGGATCAGATCCTCATGGTGGGCCAAATGAAGGAGCCGTCCTCTAACGCCCCCTGCAAGCCAGTGGTAAGGCGGTCCGCCAGCCTAGTGTTGTCCTGGTTGTCGTATTGAGACTCTCCCGTTACATTGAGTTGGTTGGCCTCCAGAATGGCCATATCCGCCCATTGGGGGCCAAAGCCGGCGCGAAACCTTTGCTTTAGTTCTTCCAGAGTGCTGATGCCTGCAAACCTGATCTGATTGTCCTGATGAATCAGGCAATCACGCGCGCAGAAGAATGCTTCAACCTGGCGACAGCAGGTTTTGGTGAAAAAGAACTAAGGGGCACAGATGGACTCTTTATCGGATCAGGATGGATGAACGGGCAGGATAGCTGTTTTTTAGGATAAATAACGGTACAGCACCCATGCAGGAACTCTCCTTCTCCGCTTTTAGCTGCCGGACTCAATCCTTCAGCCTGAGGAATGTAGGACTTCGGCAATACGTTCCTTGGCAAAACTGCCCGGAGCATTCTGCAACGCGGGGTAGGAAGCGGTTCCGGGCTTTCGGGCAGGTACTTTTTTGCCGGTATAGGGCGTTATCCATTGCTGCCAGTGAGGCCACCAGGACCCCGAATTCTGATCTGCTTTTTCCAGCCACAGGTCAGGATTCTGCGGCAGTGCAGTCTTCTGCTTAAGTACCCGAAAACCATATTTTTGTGCACAGGGCGGGTTGACGACACCGGCGATATGACCGGAGCCGGACAGGACGAAAGTGACTTTGCCACTGTGAGTGAGCGCGCCCTTATAGGTGCTTTTCCATTTCGCGATGTGGTCCTGCTCGGCGGATAGAAAATAGCTGGGAGTTTTGATTGTAGTGAGATCGATAGGGGTTTCTGCCAGGGTAATAGCACCGGGTTCCATCAGCCGGTTGTACAAATACATGTTGCGCAAATAGTATTTTTGCATTGCTGCGGGCAGGTTGGTGCCGTCTGAATTCCAGTAGAGTAGGTCGAATGCAGCGGGTTTTTCACCTTTCAGATAATTGTTGACGAAATAAGACCAGTAGAGATCATTCTCTCGCAGAAGGTTAAAGCTGAAGGCCATGGCACGGCCGTCAAAATAGCCGGTCTTATCGAGGAATTTCTCGATATTGCTGATCGTGTGCTCATTGATAAAGACGCCGATTTCCCCGGGGTCACTGAAATCGAGCAGGGTAGTGAAATAGGTAGCGGATTTAATCTGATCAGCCTGGCCATGGGCGTGCAGATAGGCCAGCGTACATCCCAAGAGCGTTCCGCCGATGCAGTACCCGATTACATTGATCTGTTCTTCCTCTGTCACCTCCCGAACAATACTGATCGCTTCCAGGGACCCTTGGGTCATGTAGTCTTCAAAGCGGGTTTCCGCCATTGCCGGTCCCGGGTTTTTCCAGGACACGACAAATACGGTATGGCCCTGGTCAACGGCCCACTTGATAAAGGAATTTTCCGGCTTCAGATCGAGGATATAGTACTTGTTGATCCAGGGTGGAATGATCAGTAAGGGTGTTTGATGAACTGTTTTGGTGGTGGCCTGGTACTGAATGATCTGCATGAGGTCATTCTGATAAACCACGTTACCCGAACTTGTGGCGATATTCCTGCCCACTTCAAAAGCGGAAAAGTCAGTCATCGCAATGTTCAGCATTTTCGGATTGCGTTGGTAGTCCTCCCAAAAATTCTTCATGCCATCGACCAGACAAGCGCCTTTGGTGTCCCAGACTTTCTTTAGCACCTCCGGATTCAAGACCGGCAAATTAGATGGGGACAAGGCGTTGATCAGTTGTCGGGTATAGAACACAAACTCCGCGTGACTATGGGTGGATGTGTCATCCAGTTGCTCAATAAGGCCCAGAACCGCGTTGGCATTGAGCAAATAGGCTTGCTTGACGTAATCGAACCACAGGCTCTCTGACCAGGATTCATCCATAAAACGGCGGTCATTTTTATCCGGTTGAACGATGGGGATAACGTCTCTTCCGACCAGTCGTTTCAGGGTGTTGGCCAGGAGGCGCCCATGATCCTTGATTAAGCGGACCTCCTGTCGGGCAGTGGTGACCGGGTGCAGGGCAAGCTGCTCGACAATCACCCGATAACTGTCGAGCATATCCAGCAGTGTCGACATCTGAGCGTCATTGACAGCTTTATTGCCGGCCCAGAGGGCTTCCAGCTGATTGCGGTATTTAACGGTTGCCTGATCGGCTGCATCAGCCAATTTGCGGGCCACTCTTAAAGCTGGGTTATCGGTGAAAATTGAGCTCATTGCCGGAGGTGCCCATGTTATTTATGTTTTTCAGCAAGTAAGGACTTTCGTCAATGTATAACTGGCTAGCCGGTTATACATTGACGAGTCGGCTAAAATCATTCCTTGGTATCAGCAACTTCCGCTTCTTCAACGCTATCTTTTGCAGTGTCCTCTGAAAATACCTTTTCAACTTCGTCCTTCAGCTCACTCCCCATTTCTGCCAGAGCTTTAAGATCATCCATGACACGGCGGCTCAAATCGCCCGCAAATTGTTTCTGTCCACCGGCATATTCTTTCAGTGATTCAAGGTCATTGATTTCCGTCATGCCTTTCAGATTATTCAGGGTCATTTCTCCATAGCTTTTAGCTGTGTTGAGTTGAAATTCAACCAATTTGCTCAGGTGGTCCATCATCACCGTATTGAGTTTGTTGGCGGGCTCCATAAATTGGCTGAATTGCTCAGCGGTTTTCTCGAACTGATTATTTTCCATCATGAACTCCTTGCCCTTGGGTCAATGTATTGAAATAGGTTTGTAATCTCCAATTACAGTTTATGGCCTTATAAGCGCCTTCGAGTTGATATGCATCAAGGGCATATTGTCCGGGAGACAATTGACAGTGTGATGAAAGCGTTTTGAAGGCTTATATAAGCCCGTTTAAGTGCTGGCTGAGTGAGGAGCTTTGGAGGCAAGCATTTCGAGCTCATGCAATGCGCTGATAAAGCCATCCACCAGCGCCTGAGGATCAGGAATCAAGGCTCCATCAGCCACTACGCCAAATTGTACTGATTCGTGGTAGCTTAAAATGCTGAGCCCTACGCCCACCTCACCGGACTGAGGAACCCAGACAATGGGTTGTTTTACTTTACTGCCGGCCAGATAAAGCGGGTGTTTGGGGCCTGGAACGTTGGTCATTACCAACGAGGCTTTTTTGCTCAGAATCTCCAGGGCTGTCTTCTCAATCATGCTGGGCCCCTTGCCGAGCACGCCCAATAGTCCATAAAACACCTGTGCCTGATAGGATTTTTTCAGATTTTCCATGGCGGTTTTAACCTTTTCAAACCTGCTCATTGCGTCGTAAGTGCCCACGGGGAGAGTCACAATGACCAGCCCAAAGTGGTTACCGAGTTCGGTAATGGGCTTGTCCAATGGACGCAGATTGAACGGTACGGCGACATGGAGGTTTTCAAATGCCAGCTCAGTATCTCGGCTTAGTAAATACTGCCGCAATGCGCCGGTAGCGGCGGCCAGCAGGACGTCATTGATAGTGGCACCCAAGGCCTTGGCGGTTTGCTTTACTTTTGCCAGTGGCAGGCCGTCTGCCCATGCCACCCCTTTGCGACCGCTGAGTGTTCCTTTGAAGCAAGTGGCGGGATCTGTCGGTAAAGCGGCTATGCGGGCAATTTCTCCGGCAACGCTGGTACCCTCGCGGGCTAGATCCAGCAGATGCTGTGGATGTTCCACCAGATCGATACCTTCATGTAGAAGCTCCTGTGATAAATGCAGGCCCTGCTCCAGGGCGTGAGCAGCCGGGGCGACAAGATCGTGGAGGAAACTTTGTGCAGGTGCTTTTTTTTGTTCGTCGGGTAGAGGGACTGCACCAATGTCAGTCAGTGATAACATCACCCTGACCAGAGAAATACCATCAGCAATACAGTGGTGTATCCGGAAGATTAAGGCACTACCTTCCTGGAATCTTTCAACGACCTGAATCTGCCAAAGCGGACGGGAAAAGTTCAGTGGCGTACTCATCAGATCTCCGGCCAGTAGTTGCAAATCCTCGCGCCTGTTGCTGCCGGGCAATCCGATGAGGTGGACGTGGTTATCGATGTGAAAGTGCTCGTCATCCACCCAGTGTGCTTTCCCATTCATCTCCACAACTTTCTGGCGAAAGCGATCGAACTTGAGCAGCCGTTCCTGCAGTCGTTGTTTCAGAAGCGGGAGGTTAACCTGGTCCTCAAGAATGAGTACGGAACCAATCATCATCAGATTGGCGTCGTTTTCCATCCTGAGCCAGGCCGTATCGACAGAAGACATAGGTTCGGAGTGAGGTTTCATTGTTGTCTGCCTCTAACGTTGCTATTGCTTTAGTTGTTAGTACGCGAGTGCGTGCGACATCAGAGTCAGACTACGTTAGTTCTCCTATTCCTATATTGATCAAAATCAGAATCCCACCTGAAGTGAATGGACGCCGGAATACGAAATTTGCCGACGACCGATCACACTGGCAGTACCTCAATTCCCGCTGCTTCTGAGCAAAGAGAAGCATTGATAAGATCGGCAAGATCTGCAGCCTCTTTTTTTCTGGCATAAATGCTACCTTCCAGTTTGGGTTGCATACCGAATATCCAGAGTCCGGGATGTTTTTCTCCAGCGCCAGTAGATGCTGCAGCCTCCAGGTGCTCCGCTGGGTTAGGCGGGAAAAAGGAAGCATGGCGTTGCAGGCATTCCTTAGGGAACAATCGGGAAAGTCCCTTACGGTAACCAGTAGCACAAATGATGTTATCGAAAAATTGATGAGTCCCATCCATGAATCGCACCTCATTGCTTGTTAGGCGGCTAATATCCGGTCGAACTTTTATCTGCTGCTTTTTCAGCGCTTTGACAAACCCTTGATCGAATCCTGGCGCAACTTTGGAATACTTGAGCCGACTGGCAACACCAGGGGTTGGTGTCTGAACGCCATATTTTGTCAGATTTCCAAAGCTAACCCAGGAAAACAGTTTCCCAGATAAATCCTGGCACCATAAGGGGAGTTTTGCCAACACCGGTCCGGTGAGCTGGACCGGCAAACCTGCAAAAAAGGTCGGTAACAAATGTGAGCCATGACGCATGGAAATACTTAACGAAGCACAGCGATTTCGTTCAGTCAGATGATTCGCGATATCAATTCCTGAATTAGCTCCGCCCACGATCAAGACATGTTTGTCGTCATATTGCTCAATGTTACCAAAGTCAGCAGCATGTTTGATGGATCCGATGTAGGAATCGGCACCCTCCCATTCGGGAATGTAAGGTTCTCTATCAGGGCCTGTCGCTACCACTACATGGCGGGTGAGATAGCTTTTCTTGCCTGTTATGACTCGCCAGTAAGGCCCGGAGGGTTCCACACTGGTTACATTTGTGTTGAAGAGCATGCTCACATGATGCTTCTCCTGTAGCCAACCAGCGTAATCCTCCAGGTAGTGTATGTAATCGTCACGTGTGACAAAACTGCCTTTGCTCATGGGTATCGGCTTACCCGGCAACCCTGAATATATCCGATGCGTATTCAAGGAGAGCTGGGGGTGTCGCTTGTGCCATGAGAAACCGGCAGAGCAGGCTGCGTCCATGATGAGGGACTGCACTCCTTGCTTGGATAGATGATAAGCGACTGATAGCCCTGAGCTGCCGGCACCAATAATGGTAACGTTATGGTCAAAAGCTCTTGTGGTTTGTTCTTTAAGCTGCGATTCCATGCGGCGCCTCCAGATTCTGCTTGTGAGCTTTTCTGTTTCGTATGTAAATTGTCTTGGTTACCTGAGCGATGACCTGGCCAGTATCATCCTTGATATCGATAATAAATTTAGGGGTCACCTTTGTTCCAGTTCGAGTCGTTTCAATAATATTCTCCACCAATTCCAATGGGAGTTGGAAGTTGGCGAATACACGACCTTTACCCGGTCTGCAAAATTGAATGCTGCTGTCCTGATCCCAAACCTCATAGTCTTTACCCAGCACGTTCATAAGCATGATCATGTAGAAAGGGTCTGCCATGGCGAATAGATTCCCCCCGAAATGGGTGCCTCTAAGATTGCGGTTATACCACCTCAGAGGCATGGCCACACTAATCCGTCTAAAGTCGTTGGCTATCATTGTGACCTTAATACCGGTTCCCCAATAGGGTGGAAAAATTTTGAACGCCAGATACATCATTTTAGGAGACATCATTAATTCCTCTTGTTTATTGCCGTTGTGGCATTGGTAGATCATTGAGAGCGAGCCTAGAGCCGAGGCTTTAGTCGTCGCACTATTTCGGAAAGGGTAAGTACCGTCGTACTTCATTCCGGTATTGGGCATAGCAGTCGCCAATTTCGTCGAGTAGATCGGCTTCCTCTATGGGCGTAATAATGAAGATGTAGACGCTGGCAATCAGGGCTAGCAGGATATGACCGAGAGTCATGTCGGGAGTTGCCCACATGACGATCAACCAGCCAAGACTAATTGGATGACGGGTCAAACTATAAATATATCGGGCGGAAAAGCCGGAAGGTTCAGGCGTCTTTTTCTGTGCACTGATCCAGGCTTGGCGCAATCCAAAAAATGACCAATGATCGATGTTGAAGGTCGCCATTATCATTAGCACCCAGCCGGTCCAATACATCGCTAACATTAGACTCCTGCTCCAGGCGCTCTCAATAAGCCAAAGCCTGTCGCCCAGCGGCTGCCACAGAAATATCAATAAGAATAGCGTGAGGCCTGATACCAGAATGTATGTGCTTCTTTCAGTCCCATTTGGAATATGACGATTCCACCAATGCTTGAACCAGGGCCGGGCCATGATGGAATGGATAACAAAATAAGTGCCGACGAGTATCAGATTTGCTGATATAGCCAACCACAAATTACTGCTTGTGCCACTATCAATACCTTTAGGCACATTGAAGTTGATAAGAAACCCCATTAGATAGATCAGTGAGGCCATGCCGATGCCATAGGAGGCAACTGCATAGCTCATGAGTGCAACTTTTTTCATCACCTTGCTTCCTCTGATAGTTGTGATTTAGCGCTCTGACAGGAAGTACACGTTGAATGGATCGTGCTCGAGGTGTTGCGAATGGATGTTGCGAAAACCTGCTTCGAATAGCATGTTCGCCGCTAATTCTTCACCCCACATAGTGCCCAGTCCCGGTCCGCCCTGGCCCAATGAAACTGGCGTGCAATGAGAGCTGGAAATGGCATAGAGCAATGGTGCTAAGGGGTGATCAAGATTTTTCTCCAGGTGACTGGATCCGGCAATATCCTGCATCAGGTAGACGCCGTCAGGTTTCAATGCTCGATAAATACCTGACAATAGTGACTCGGGAGATGCCTGATCATGAACTGCGTCGAATGAAGTCACCAAGTCATATTTCTCAAGATCCGCGAGGTGGGTCAGATCACATGCTTCAAAATCAAGGTTGGTGATGCGTTGTTCCCTGGCTTTGGCAGCAGTTTGTGCGAAGGCTTCAGGGCATAGGTCATAACCGATAAAATGACTGTTGGGGAACGTTTGAGCCAGATTCAGTAGTGCGAGTCCTGCACCACAGCCTGCGTCCATGACACTGATTCCGGATTCAAGTCGCGACTTAAGACCTGGGATCATGGGCAAGATGTAGTCGAACAGGCCGTGAACGACGGTTTGATGGCTATCTTCTGCCATTACCTCATGAAAGTTGGGATAGTCACAGTAGTGAAGGCCTGCGCCAGTCTTAAAACACTCTAAAAGGCGGGATTCCACTTTTCCTATCAGTGGAATGAACTGGCTTG
Organism: Hahella sp.; assembly: GCA_050299855.1. GTDB lineage: Bacteria > Pseudomonadota > Gammaproteobacteria > Pseudomonadales > Oleiphilaceae > Hahella. The sequence goes on along the minus strand of JBNKWQ010000023.1, from coordinate 138,181 downwards.
TTACAGCATAGTTTCCCGGTGAAGCTCTGCGGGTGAGACAAGCCGCATGATGTGATGGCAACCGGTAATGTTTCGCCGTGGCATCGTATTCAACGATATTGCCCGTGGTCATGACAGCAAGCCATTCCCGGATATAACGCTCATCCAGATTGGTGGCCTTGGCAATACTCGCACTGGTGGCAGGCTCCATGGCTTCCATTTTGTCGAAAATGCCTAATTGGTGTCCGATGGACATCATGGAAACAATAGCGCCGTGGTTGAACATAGCAGTCAGTTTTTCAGAAAAGTCTTCGGTGCTTCCGTCCAATGAACGTGCTGGTATAAATGCTTGTGTTGACATAATGCTTACCTCTAATAAGTTGGCCAGACCATCCTATTAGCAGCATGCAAAAACCTTTGAAGTGATAAATCTCAGAAACTGTTCAAATCTGCCACTCTCTGTTTTCGATCCGGAAATATTCGTGGCATGCTAGGAATAACGTTTGACGCCGCAATAGTGTCGACCGCTTAACTATTAGTTAGTACGCAGTACGGCATCGGATTACAGTCAGGATAACCATCAAATGCAGACATCGAAGATAACCAGACCTGTAGAAATAGCCATTCTGGCGACACCGGAGGCGACACTCTCAACGGTCTATGGCATGAACGACCTCTTGTCTTCACCGGGTAGGGACTGGTCACTGGTGACTGAAGGGGTATTGGGGCAGCCATTGATCAATCCGACGATTGTGTCGATGACGGGAGAAGAAATGCCCTCCGTAAATCACGGCTGGCTGAGGCCCCATCGCGCTCTTTCGGACGACTATCGACCCGATGCCATATGTGTTTTGGAACTTTTTATAGACCCGTTTTCAGGGTTTGATCAGAGATATGTCGGCGAGATTGCCTGGTTACGTGATTATTGGGCTAACGGCGGTATTATTAGTACAGCCTGTACAGGGGCACTGCTACTGGCAGAAAGTGGTCTGCTTAATGGTCTGGAAGCAACAACCCATTGGGGGTTTTGTGATGCCATGGCAAGCCGATATCCCAAGGTGAAAATGCGGCCCCACCGTGCCTTTATTGCCACTGGTGAAGAGCAGCGTTTGATTATGGCAGGTGGGGGCACGAGCTGGCTGGACTTGGGGCTCTATTTGATTGCGCGGTTTGTCGGAATTGAAGAGGCCGTTAGAGTTGCCAAACTGCATATGATTGAGTGGCATCAAACAGGTCAGCAAGCTTATACCTTTCTTTGCAATAATCGACAGAGCGACGATGCTGTAATTGCTGATTGCCAGGTCTGGCTGGCCGAAAACTATGATAAACCTTCGCCGGTGACTGCGGTGATTCAGAATAGTGGTCTCCCCGAGAGATCTTTTGTTCGGCGATTCAAAAATGCTACAGGAATGACGCCCATTGAGTATGTTCTGAACCTGCGTATAGAGGAAGCCAAGCATATTCTAGAAACCACATTGCACCCAATAGAGGCAATAGTCGAAATGATTGGCTACCAGGATGCCAGTTTCTTTAATCGAAAGTTTCAGCAAAAAGTCGGATTAACCCCAGCACAATACCGGCGCAAGTTTAGCGGCTTACGTGAGTTGCTGAGTTAGGGTCTTGGGTCAGCATAAGTGGTATAGGTAAAGGCTTAGCCAATAACTTTGGATGACCTCTTAACTGCACGACTAAATACAGTAATCCTGCTCCGCCAGAGCACTGATTGCTTTGTGCTGGGAAAGATACACTTTGCCGGTGAGGTGCTTTAAAAAGTTGGTGTGTTTCAGCCTGTCCATCACCGGCCCTTTGATCTCAGACAAATGCAGATTAATGCCACGGTCTTTCAGACGGGAGTTGAGCGCCTCCAGAGATTCCAAAGCGCTCATGTCGATACTGTTGACGGCGGTACACATAAGCACGACATGACGCAGGTCGGGGTGCTCTGCAGCCATGCTTTCAATTTGTTCCTCCAGGTAATGGGCGTTGGCAAAATACAGGCTCTCGTCCACCCTGATGGACAGAATATGGGGGTTCGTGATGACCTGATGGCGGTCGATGTTGCGATAGTGTTCTGTGCCTTCGACCTGGCCGACCACCGCCATATGGGGACGGGATGTTTTTAACAGAAAAATCAGAATAGACAGCAGAACACCGGCGGATACTCCCAACTCCACGCCCAAGGTTAAAGTGAAGATGATCGTTGCACTTACGGCGATAAAATCGGCTTTCGAATAGCGCCAGGTTTTGCCCAGGATGGATAAGTCCACCAGAGAAAGTACAGCCACGATAATAGTGGCGGCCAAGGTGGCTTTCGGCAGATATGCCAGCAGGGGTGTGAGCAGCAGGGTTGCCAGGGCGATACCCGCGGCGGTATAAATCCCGGCAGCCGGCGTTTCTGCGCCGGCATCAAAATTTACCACAGAGCGTGAAAATCCACCGGTGACCGGGAAGCCCTGGCTGGTACCTGCCGCCAAATTGGCAGCTCCCAGCGCAATCAGTTCCTGATTCGGGTCGATACGCTGGCGCCTTTTCGCTGCCAGGGTCTGGGCTACCGACACTGATTCGACAAAACCAATCACCGAGATCAATACCGCAGGGCCCAGCAACGAGAGCCAGAACTCTGATTGTATTTTGGGAAGCTGTAGACCCGGGAGTTGATTGGGAACCTCGCCGACCAGGGCCACGCCGGCAGCACCCAGGTCAAACGCATAAGCCGCGAGAGTCGTCACTATCACCGCAAACACGGGGCCTGTTTTCGCTGCCAGGTCCGCAGTGTGCGGTGCCAGGCCTGCTTTTAGTAACAGAGGCTTTAAACCCGAGCGTACCCAGAACAGAAAAGCTGCGGCGGTAACGCCGATAATCAAGGTGGGAAAATGACACTCAGGCAGGTTGGTCACCAGTGATTGGCCCAGATGCAGGAGATTGTCCCCTCCAGCTTTAATACCGAAGATGTGCTTAAGCTGGCTCAGGGCAATGATAATACCTGAAGCCGTAATAAACCCTGCGATGACCGGGTGTGAGAGAAAATTTGCCAGAAATCCGAGCCTTAATACACCCAGTAAGACCAATACACCGCCGGACAGTAGGGCCAGACAAGCGGCGGCGATCAGTTTTTCTTCCAGGGTCGGCAGCTGCAGTCCGGCAATAGCCGCCGCCGTCATTAACGAAACCACTGCAACCGGTCCCACGGCCAGGGTCCGGCTGGTGCCGAAAATACCGTAGGCGATTAAGGGGAGAAGGGAGGCGTAGAGCCCCGCCTCAGCAGGTAATCCTGCCAGCAGGGCGTAGGCCAGTGACTGGGGAATCAGCATGATAGTGACGATACTTGCAGCAACCATGTCACTGGTCAGCATGTTGCGGTTATAGGTTCGCCCCCAATCCAGAATTGGCAGGTACCTTCTGGCTCCTGTTATCACTCGTAGAACCCTATTTCGTTAAATTCATGGCTCAATTTTTATCTACAAAAGATTAATCGGCACTTTTAGATAAACTTTGCCGCTATCACCTTCCGGAGAAGGGAAATGACCGGCACGCATGTTTACCTGCAGGCTCGGTAAAATCAGTCTCGGCATCCCCAGGGTTAAATCCCGGGCTTCACGCATTTTGACAAATTCCGCTTCGGCAATACCTTCTCTCACATGAATGTTATGTTGTCTTTCCTTGCTGACGGTGGTTTCGAATTGGGGTGATCTGTCCCCCGGCATGTAGTCGTGACACATGAATAAACGCATGTCCCCCGGCAGGGAAAGCACCCGTTGGATGGACTGGTAAAGGGTGGCTGCATCACCGCCGGGGAAATCTGCCCGGGCCGTACCGCTGTCGGGCATGAACAGGGTGTCACCGACAAATGCCGCATCGCCGATAACATGCGTCATACAGGCAGGTGTATGCCCGGGAGTATGCAGAGCCCAGGCTGTCATATTGCCAATATGGTAATGCTCGCCATCAGCAAAGAGTTGGTCAAATTGAGAACCGTCACGCAGGAACTCAGTTCCTTCATTGAAAATTTTGCCGAAGGTGTCCTGCACGGTTGTGATGGCCGCCCCGATACCCAGCTTGCCTCCCAGGTGTTCCTGAATATAAGGGGCTGCCGACAGATGGTCGGCATGCACGTGGGTTTCAATAATCCACTCCAAGGTCCAGCCGTTGTCCCGGATATGCCGGATAATCGCATCCGCCCCAACAAAACTGGTGCGGCCGCTGGGATAATCAAAATCCATTACCGAATCGATGACGGCGCAGGCAGGTGACCGAGGATCTTTCACGATATAGGAAAAGGTATTGGTCGGCGCGTCAAAGAACGCAATCACCAGGGGGTGAACAGACATATCGGGTGAAAACGACAATGGCGCGATCAAGGTGAAATCCTCAGCGTTAAAGACTTTGTATGACTATAGGTCAGATTAAATACGACGACAGGCCAGTTTAAAAATTAAGAAGCCAGTTTCAATAATGGGGGCATTATGACGAATTTCTATAACTCAAGAGCATAACCTTATAACTTTTTTGTGTTTACATTGTGAAAATTAGCGTCTGGTGATGTCGGCTGTCACCCTCGGATGCGTTAATTGTCAGGCAGTTTGAAGTATCAGATCAGGCTCTGGTGGTGAACCAGGCACTGGAAAGATATACACCTGAATCGCTGATTATCGAGGAAGAAAAAAATATCGTCGGTACCTGCCGAATCAGATCAGCAATAACTTGCTATAGTTACTCTAAGGGATCATTCATTCTCAGGACGGTCTTAGATATGGCCAAACAGCATCTCGATGTGTGGAGCGGATTACAGAAGCGCAACTCCGTGATGGAGAAATTGCGCTATATACATGAAGTTCTCCAGAGCCACATGCCCTTCGTATCACGTGTAGCCGTCGCGCTTTATGACGTGAATACCGATTATTTACGCACCTATGCCTTCAGTAGCAAAGGCCACAGTCCACTTAACCATTATCATGCCAAGCTGGCTGAATGCCGGTCGCTGAAAGACATCGCCATGGGCCAACAGCCACGTTTGGTGCAGGATTTGTCTGTGTTTAATGATGCTGATCAGGAGCACAGCAAACTCATTTATGATGCGGGCTATCGCTCCAGTTACACCTTGCCGTTGATCTGGGACAACGGATTCCTTGGGTTTGTCTTCTTTAATTCGGATCAGGTCAATGCCTTTAATGAAAAATCGATGACGGAACTGGATGTTATCGGTCACCTGATTACGCTGGTGATCTATAACGAAATCGCTAATATTCGTACCTTACTGGCCACCCTTAAATCCGCCTTGGATATGACCCATTCCCGAGATCCGGAAACCGGCGGGCATCTTGAGCGTATGTCCCGTTATGCTCGGCTGATTGCAAAAAATATGGCGGCAAAGCACCGGTTTGATGACCAGTTTATCGAGCATGTCTTTCTCTTCGCTCCTCTGCACGATCTGGGCAAGCTGACGGTGCCGGACAGTATCCTGTTGAAAGAGGGGCCGCTTGATGACAGTGAATTCAAGCAGATGAGCCAACACTCGGAAGCAGGAAAGAAACTGATCGATCGATTGTTGGAAAACTATGGGCTCAACGGCGTCACCCATATTGATATGCTGCGCAATATTGTTTTGCATCACCATGAGTCTTTGGACGGTCGCGGTTACCCGGACCGGTTGGCCGGTGAGGATATTCCCATTGAGGCCCGAATCGTGGCGGTGGCGGATATATTCGACGCCCTTACCAGCAAACGTCCCTACAAAGAAGCCTGGAGCAACGAACGCGCCGTTGCCAAGTTGCAGGAACTGGCCGGCGTCAAGCTGGACGCTGAATGCGTTGACGCGCTCTTGATGGACCTGCAGGAACTTAACGATATACAAAAGGCTTTTCTGGAAGACACCTATGGTTAGTCAGCTTCCCGATGTTGAGACCCAGGCCATTATGTATCTTGGCTATTATTCTTTAACTCCTTGAAGTCCTCACTATGGGGGAGATTTCTTAACGCTGCCAACAGGCCTGGTGGTGGGCATATCAGTTTGCGCTCGGCCAGATCCAGCCAGCCCACAAAGGATGTCACCCGTGCCGCCAGCCTCTCGCCTTTGAAAAACTCATTACACAGGATCTTCGGCTACCATCCTCGCTCAGTCCTGCCAGGCTGAGAGTCACTCGCAGGGACTCCAGCAAATGAAATTCCCGGTAGTATTCGATTTCATCCTTCATCACCACCGGCCCTAAGCGCAGCCGCATAAATTCCGACATGGGAAAGCCGTTCACCTGTTGAAAACCAGTCATCATAACATTGAGCGCATTGCAGAAATGGTGGGTTATTCCGATGGTTTACCTTGAGAACATTATTGCGCCGCCGCCTGGGCAAAGGGGTACGTGAACTCAGGAATTGAGCGCAAACCTGCCACTGGTGAACAACGGTTGTGTCATGTTGGAGGCACTTCCATGTGCCACGTTAGTGTCCGTCTATAATCGGGTGTTTATGGACGGGCACTAACTATAGACGAATAATCGATTCCAGGTAGACGTGATACCTTCTCCAGGTGGTAACATAGCGCGCCTATGACTGAACTGAATAATCTGACACCAACCGCTAAGGACCTCTGGTTTTTGCCTCTGGGCGGCTGTGGCGAAATCGGTATGAACCTGAACCTTTATGGTCATGACGGGCAGTGGTTGATGGTGGATTGCGGCGTCACTTTTGCCAAAGCCAATCAAATGGACGGTGATGGCCCTAAAACTGACGAAGCTATCTGCGCTGATCCGGAATTTATAGCCCGCCGCCGCGACCGGCTTGCCGGTCTCGTTATCACCCACGCCCATGAAGACCATATCGGTGCCGTGTCCGGCCTCTGGCCTCGATTGCAATGCCCGGTTTATACCACTCCCTTTACTGCCGAAATCCTGCGTCGGAAACTGGGCCAGAATGGGCTGCTTAACCGTGTGCCCATAGTTGTGGTTGAACCCGGCAGCCAGCTTCGCATCGGTGTGTTTGATGTGGAATGGATTGCCTTGACCCATTCCATTCCCGAACCTCAGGCGTTGCTGATTAAAACTGCTTCCGGACAGGTATTTCACACCGCGGACTGGAAGCTCGACCCGGATCCGGTGTTAGGTTCCCGCTACGATGAATCCCGTTATCGGCGTCTCGCCAGGCAGAATGTGACCGCCATGGTGTGCGATTCGACCAATGCCACAGTGGCTGGCAGGTCTACTTCCGAAGCAGCGGTTTACGCTGGGCTAAGGCAACTGATCACGGAGGCCAATGGGCGTGTGGTGGTGTGCTGTTTCGGCAGTAATGTGGCGCGCCTGCAAACCTTGGCTAGAATTGCCGCTGAAAGCGGCCGTCATATGGGGCTACTGGGTCGCTCCCTGCACAATATGGTGGCAGCCGCCAGAGCGACCGGCTACTGGCCGCTGGAAAACAAGCTGATCGAACCCGCCCATATAGGTTATCTGCCTGCCAACGAATTACTGGCCGTAGCCACCGGAAGCCAGGGTGAGCCTCGCACGGCTTTGTCTCGTCTGGCAGGCGGTTACCATGGTGACCTGGATCTGGAGCCGGGTGATCGGGTGATCTTTAGTTCACGAACGATTCCAGGCAACGAAGTCGCCGTGCAGAAAGTTACTGAGCGCCTGATCAGTCGGGGGATAGAAGTAATCACCGCAGAATCATATGAGGGCGTGATACATGCTTCAGGTCACCCCTGCGCAGATGAGCTCGCGGACCTTTATCGATGGGTGCAGCCTGCCATCGCCATTCCTGTGCACGGTGAGGCACATCATATGCAGGCGAATGCTGTCATTGCCAGGGATAATCTGGTGCCACGCCAGCTGACCGGGCTGAATGGGGATCTGTTTATCCTGGCGCCCAGGATTGGTGTACGCAAACAGGCGGTTGGCACTGGACAGCTGGTGTTGAATCGCTAGTATTTTTTGATTCAAACAAAGATGTTGAAACTGCCGGTATTGGTGATGAAACGGTATTTGTGGAACCAGTCCCACCAGGCGTAGATGGTTTCGTACTCTACATCCACGTCAATGGTTTTCACGCTGCTGCGGTTGGGCAGATACTTCTGCAGTGCCTGCGTGTCCGGAATAGGGATGGAATTGGGCGGGTTAGTTCCTGAGACACCGGTGTTTTGAAGATAAACAGCATGATAGCAGTGATGCCGATCACAAACGGCAGCGCTGCGGCTACTACATAGAAATGGGTTCTATTCAGACGTTTCATGGCGATGGACCAAAGTCATGATCGTTATTTTTTGAGGGTACTTTTGAGGGTACTTTTGAGGGTGCTTTCGGCGGGCATCGGGGCTCACCACCCAAATGGGTGAACAGGGGTAGGATATTTGAGCGTATATAGTGATCACGTTGCAGGGATGCAGGGAAGCCACAGAAAACATGAATAAATATCTGTTTTTACTGTGTTATAAATTGCCCGTTAGCACCTGTCATTTATGTATTTTGGAGCTAGACTAGTGGTATTTCAGTAAGCACGGATTACGGGCCTTCAGGCAGCGGAATTCAGGCAATTTTTGGATCAATTCGCCAACCTGCCGACAGCAGGTCAACATCAAGGACAATCATGACTGCGCAAGTTCCCTCATCCGGTTCCCGGAATACCGATCGTATCCCAGTGACCGGTTCCGCAAAAACCGTCACTGTCTATTATTGGGACCGGATTATTATCATTGGCGCAATCGCTCTGTTGGGCATCGTTCTGCTGGGGCTATGGGTAAGCAAATATTTTAACGCCCCGGTAGCGAAGAAGGCCCTGGGGGAAACTCCGATCTTTCTGGATGAAGTACAACCTCCATCGGCACAAGCTGAGGAGGGTGAAAGAATTCGGGCACCCAAAATCACCCTGCCTGAGACGGCTTTCGGCCAGCCGATGATGAAGCCGATTGACGAACCCATCCCAGATCCTGAGTCGACGCCGGAAGCCTCTGCCATGATTGTACAAGCATCAGAAGATGCACCGGCAGAACATCTGTTGGCCGAGAGCGAAAGTGTAACCGAAAAAAGTGCAACCGAAACCGGAACTGTGGTTGAACCAGAGTCCATGGCGGCTACAGAACCCACGACTGAAACTGAGGTCATGGTCGAAACTGAGGTCATGGTCGAAACAGATAGCATCGTCGAGACAGAAAAGCTTGATGCCATGGCGGCTCAACCTGCCATGGAGGCAACGGCAACAGAAGAAACCGTGCAAGAAGGGCCACAAGACAGCTCGCAAGAGACTGTAGCGATGCCAGGAGCCGCAAATACGGATATGAAATCCACAATCGCCGAACCAGAAACAGCGACAGCAGAGCCCCCTGAAACAAAAGTTGCCGAACCAGCAGTTGCCGATATAGAAACTACTACTGTCAGCACTGATGTCAGTACTGAAGATTTTGCGCCGCAGGCCAGTATTCATTCCGATCACGTCCGCCGCATACAGCTTGCCTGGGACATGCAGGACTATGAGCCCGTAGATCCAGTGCAGGGCACCATCAACATGCAGGACAAGGAACTGGTCAAAGTCTACCTCTTTACTGAACTCAGCCGTCTGATCGACACCACCGTATATCACGACTGGTATATGAACGACGAACGCGTCGCCCGCGTCACCATCAAGCCCTTCACCAGCCCCATGCGGGCCTCATCCAGCAAGAACATTAACCAGTACATGTTAGGTAACTGGCGCGCGGAAGTAGTCACCGGGCAGGGCGAAATGCTGGCCCAGGTATTGTTTGAGGTGCGTTGAACCTCATAAATTTTTCAGATAGTGTCGAAAACCACCGCAGCCATCCGTCTAGGTATAAATGCGTAACCCTGGACATGTCTCAAGGATGCATACTGGTGGTTGCTTTAATCTGATCTCGCAATGGTGTTTAAGCGGCAGTAGAGCCTTTTGGCGGCAACTTATGTGGTGTGCCGAGAATGGCTGAAGTTCGGGAGTTCAGGGCGTTATTTAAAGGATAAATCGATTTTTCAGGGGAATGTGCCCATGCTCAAAAAATTGCTTTTAGGGCTCGCCGGGGTGGTGATCGTTGCCATCATTGTCGGCGGGATTGTCGGCATTAAGCTGAACCAGTTTGATGCGATGCAGACCGCCGGTGCACAGATGGTGATGCCACCGACACCGGTGAATGCCTATACCGTCGAGCGCGTGCAATGGCAGCCGCGCATTTCCATGGTCGGTTCCGTTAAACCGGTGCAGGGTACGGTGATCAACACCGAAATCGAAGGCACTGTGCGGGAGATCAAATTTGTCGGTGGCACGGAAGTCAAAGCCGGTGATGTCCTGGTGCAGTTTGATGACCAGATTGAGCGGGCTGAACTGCATGAAGCGGAAGTCGCTCTTGATTGGGCGCGGTTAACTCTCACCAGATCGAAAGAACTCAACAAGACCCGCAATATCTCCCAGTCCGAGCTGGACAATGCCGAAAACGAGGTGAAGCGGACTCAGGCGCGGCTGGAATATTTCCGCGCCCTGATTGCCAAAAAGACCCTGCGGGCACCGTTTGACGGCAGTCTGGGCATTCGCCAGATCAGCGTGGGAGAATTTCTTAATAAAGGTACCCCGGTGGTCTCCCTGCAGGCACTGGACCCGGTGTATGTTGAGTTTTCTTTATCCCAGCGGCATCTGGGTGATCTGGCAAACGGATTACGTGTACAGGTTTCCACTGACGCCTATCCGGAACAGCAGTTTGTCGGCAAGATCTCCGCCTTCAATCCGGATATCGATCCCCATACCCGCAACGTCCGCGTGCAGGCTTCGCTGGAAAATCCTGATAAACGCCTGCGTCCAGGTATGTTTGTCTCGGTGGACATGATTCTTGCGCGCACCTATCAGGTGCTTTTCATTCCCGCCGCCGCAGTATTGCATGGCCCCTCCGGCGATTCCGTTTACGTCATTGAAACCAGCGCAGCTGAAAATGGCGAAAGCGACGATGCAACCGGGTCGCAGTTTGTGCTGAGCCAACGATTGGTGCGTCTGGGGGAACGGCAGGGAGATTTTGTGATTGTGAAGGAAGGTTTGAAGGTTGGTGATCGTATCGTTTCCACCGGCGCATTCAAGCTTGCTCCGGGCATGTCCGTCGTTATCGACAATAGCCTGGCGCCTGAGTTCGAACTGGACCCACAACCCAAAAACAGCTGATAGGCCTGCATCCCATGAAAGCGTTTACCGATATCTTCGTACAACGTCCGGTGCTGGCATTGGTGGTGAATATCATCATTATCATCGCGGGCATCCAGTCCTGGAACTCACTCAGCGTGCGCCAATACCCGCAGAGTGAGAATGCCACAGTCACCGTGGCTACCCAATACGTCGGCGCCAGTGCCGATGTGGTCCGTGGGTTTGTCACCACCGCTATCGAACGCGCTATCGCTTCTGCCGATGGCATCGACTATGTAGAGTCAAAGAGCATGCTCGGGTTGTCGCTGGTGACAGCACGGCTGAAGCTGAATTACGACGCCACCAAGGCATTGGCGGATATCACGGCCAAAGTGAACCAGGTACGTAACGAACTGCCCAGCGGTTCGGAACTACCGGCGATCAGCGTGCAGTCGGCGGATTCCGAGTTCGCTGCCGCCTATCTCAGTTTCTGGTCAGACACGCTTTCGCAGAGCGAAATCACCGATTACCTGGTGCGGGTGGTACAACCCAGATTGGCCGCACTGACGGGTATTCAGCGGGCGGAAATATTCGGCGCGCGGACCTTCGCCATGCGCGTCTGGCTGAAGCCGGATCATATGGCGGCGCTCAATGTCAGCCCTTCCCAGGTGCGGGAAGCTTTGGCCGCCAACAATTACCTGGCACCGGTAGGTAGCACCAAAGGCAGCTATGTGCAGACCTACCTGACGGCCAATACTGATCTGCATAATGTCGAGCAGTTTAAGGAATTGGTGGTGCGGCAGGAAAACGACACCATCATCCGTCTGCAGGATATCGCCGACGTGGAGCTGGGGGCTGAGGAATACGATACTGAAGTCAGTTTTAACGGCCAGACGGCGGTATTCATGGGAATCTTCCCACTGCCCAACGCCAACACCATTGACGTTGTGGAGCGGATGCGCCAGGACCTGGAAGACATCAAAAAAGATCTTCCGCCGGGGTTGCAGGGTGCCATTGGTTACGACGCTTCGGAATACATCAGCAATGCCATTCATGAGGTGGTGGGTACGCTCACCGATACGCTGCTGATTGTGGTGATTGTGATCTTTCTGTTCCTGGGCTCCGTTCGCTCCGTGCTGGTGCCGGTGGTGGCGATTCCGGTGTCGCTGATCGGCGCTATTTTCCTGATGCAGATGTTTGGATTCACCCTCAACCTGTTGACACTGCTGGCGATAGTGCTGTCGGTAGGGCTGGTGGTGGACGATGCCATCGTGGTGGTGGAAAACGTTGAACGCCACCTGCGGGAAGGGCGCAGTCCGGCGGAAGCGGCCCGCATTGGTGCCCGTGAACTGGTGGGGCCGGTTATTGCTATGACGTTAACCCTGGCGGCGGTCTATACTCCCATTGGACTACAGGGCGGGCTGACCGGCGCACTGTTCCGGGAATTCGCCTTGACCCTGGCCGGTGCCGTCACCATCTCCGGCATCGTGGCACTCACTCTGTCACCAATGATGAGTGCCAAGCTGTTGCGCAGTGCTGAGAGCGAAGAGCGCGGCTTTACCGGTTGGGTCAACCATCGCTTTGACCGTCTGCGTGATTTATACGGTACGACGCTGAGGCACATCCTCAATGCCCGTCCGGCGGTGTACAGCATTTGGGCGGTGCTGAGCCTGATGGTGGTGCCGATGTATATGTTCTCGCCGACGGAGCTGGCACCGTTGGAAGACCAGGGCTTTATGTTCGGCATTATCAACAATGCGGCCAATGCCTCAGCGGATCAGAAAATCCATTTCGGCCGCGCAGCGGAAAAGGTATTCCTGGATGCGCCGGAGCGCGATCTGACCTTCCAGATTCTGCTGTCACCGTCTGATCCTTTTGCTGCGGCACTGGGTGTGGGCGGCTTCAGCGGTATGGTGGTCAAACCCTGGAATCAGCGGGACCGTTCCATCTCCGAAATTGTGCCGGACATGCAGGCCCAGTTGAACAATATTCCCGGGCTACAGGTGTTTGCCGCTCAGCCCCCGGCTTTGCCCGGTGGCAGTAACTTCCCGGTGGAGTTTGTCATTGCCTCCACGGCAGAACCGGAGGAAATGCTGGAGTTTGCCCAGCAGTTACAGATGAAAGCCATGCAGAGCGGGTTATTTTTCTTTCCCCCGGATATCGATTTGAAATATGACCAGCCCCAGTCGGAAGTGGTGATCGATCACCAGAAGGTCGCGGCGCTGGGGTTGAGCAACGCCCAGATCGGTGCCGATCTGAGTGCCGCCCTGGGAGGCAACTACGTTAACCGGCTCAATATTGAGGGACGAGCCTACAAGGTTATCCCGCAGGTCTCCCGCGTGGAGCGGCTTAATCCCGATCAATTGAAGGATATCTATGTTTCCGGCCCGGAAGGGGAGTTAATGCCCCTCAGCGCCGTGGCCTCTATCAGCGACAGCACGGTGCCTCGTTCCCTGAACCGTTTCCAGCAGCTCAATGCAGTGAAACTTTCCGGTATGACGGCTCAGCTGGATGAAGGATTGAAGGCACTTGAGAAAGCTGCCAAGGAAGTCCTGCCGCCGGGTTACACCATTAACTACACCGGCGAGTCACGCCAGTTACGCACTGAAGGCGGGAAGTTCCTGCCGGCCCTGGGCATGGCTATTCTCATGATCTTCCTGGTACTGTCGGTACAGTTCAATTCCTTCCGCGACCCCTTTGTTATTCTGTTGGGATCGGTGCCGCTGGCGATGTTCGGTGCACTGATTTTTACTACCCTGAAAATACCTGACCCCAACACCCCGTTCTGGACCAACGGCTGGACCACCACCATGAATATCTATGCCCAGGTAGGCCTGGTGACGCTGGTGGGTCTGATCTCCAAAAACGGGATATTGATCGTCGAGTTTGCCAACAAACTGCAGTTGCAGGGCAAGGACAAACTCACCGCGATCCATGATGCCGCCATGACCCGTCTGCGACCGGTGCTGATGACCTCGGTGGCAACTGTCGCGGGCCACTTTCCCCTGACGTTGGTGGAGGGCCCGGGTGCTGCGGCACGAAACTCGATCGGTCTGGTATTGGTTGGCGGTATGGCGGTGGGAACCTTATTTACCCTGTTTGTGGTGCCGTCTCTGTATATGCTCATTGCGCGTGAACATAAGGTGGGCGAAATGGATCAATCGGGTGAGGGGGCAATGGCTTTGGCGGAGCAGTCATGAACTATTGCCTGCTCTTGCGTTAAGGGCTCGCTCTTGCATAAAAGGCTGGCTGTTGCTTAAAAGGGAAACGCCCCATGTCCTACCCCATAGATAAAAAGCTCGTCATCGCCGTCTCCTCCAGTGCGCTATTTAACCTAGAGGAGTCCGACCGGGTCTTTCGCGAGCAAGGTGAGCAGGCCTATAAAACCTATCAGGAAACTCATCTGGACGTGACTCTCGACAAAGGGGTGGCCTTTCCTTTTATTAAACGTTTCCTGTCCATCAATGATCGTTTTCCCGATCTCTTGCCGGTGGACGTGGTCCTGCTCTCACGCAACTCGCCCGCCACCGGGCGTCGGGTATTTCGCTCGATCAAGGAATACGGCCTGGATATCACCCGTGCTGCCTTCCGCACGGGAGAGTCGCCTTTTTCCTACATTCCTGCCTTCAATGCCTCCCTGTTCTTATCCGCCAACGAAGGCGATGTACAGGAAGCCATTGCAGCTAACTATCCGGCCGGAATTGTCTTGCCAAGTATCGTGACGGACGACGATGACGATATAGAGCTGCGGGTAGCTTTTGATTTTGACGGCATTATCGCCGACGACGAAGCTGAGACTGTTTATAAAGAAGGGAGTCTAACGGAGTTTCTAGAACACGAAGTGGGCAAGCAGACGCTGCCGCACAACCCGGGCCTGCTGGCGGATCTGTTCAAGAAACTGTCCATGCTGCAGCAACTGCAAGACCAAGCCAGCGCCAAAGATGAAAACTACCAACGTATCCTCCGCACCGCCATCATTACCGCTCGCAGCGCCCCGGCCCACGAACGGGTTATCACAACGCTGGAAAGCTGGGGCATCTCACCCAATGAAACTTTCTTCCTCGGTGGCATGGAAAAGCGGAGGATACTACAGGTGCTCAGACCGCATATATTCTTTGATGATCAAAAGGATCATCTGGCAGCGTCGGTAGATAATCTGGCGATGGTGCATGTGCCGTTTGGGGTGGCGAATCAGACTATTACCTAAGTTGCTCGCCCGCTATCTACCCAAGTCGAATGCTAACGATATCCGGCTGTCTCCGAGCGATCGGAATTCACCATCGGCACTCTGTTCACCGATCTGGACGCTAAAAACATCGGACGTTGGTATATTGGTGTCTTCAGTGTTGCGCGTGTAAGTGGCGACCCAAACCCCGCGACTCTGATCAGCCTCAAGCTGCACTGTTCCATAAGCAGGAGCTACGTCAACATTAACCACCAGCTCAGAGCAGCCGTTACAGACGTCGAAGGTCGTCGGACCACTTACTGTAACGATCTCAGGGGTCTGAAACACCCAGGTCCAATCCTCTGAGTGCGCATCATTAATGATCATGTCGATCTCGGCGCGCCCTTCCTCCTGGAAGGCATTCAGATCACCGCTACCAATCTGAACGGATATCTTGTCCACGTAAGGAAGTAGAGGAGGGATTGCACCATTCTGAACATACAGGCCAATCCACCGGTCCTCAACTTTCACAAAGTCGACCAGGCCATAGGCCGGGGTAAGTTCCGGATTCACCCGCAGTACCCGATCTCCGCAATGGTTGCAGACAGGGAATTCTACAAAGCCGCCAATCTCCACGGACGAGGTTTCCTCACCCTCAGGGTAGTCCCAGTCCCAGCGCCGAGGTACTTGTTGCGGTGAGAATTTCCAGTCCCCCACAAATACAGTGATTTTCGCCTTGGCCGATTTCTCGGCGCCGTCGGTCACGTAGTAGTAGGCGTAATCAATGCCATCAGTAAAATCAGCATCTGGTGTGTAGGTCAAGTTTCCACTGAAGCTCAGTGTGAATTTGCCATGCAATTGGCCTTCGCCCTCGATCAGGATCGCGCGTAGCTCATCACCATTAGGGTCGTTATCGTTAAAAAGGACGCTGTTATACAGACCTGTAATCAACGTTTCCCCGTTGGCAGTACCGTAAATATCATTCTTTGCCGTGGGGCCGAGATTCGACATCTGCTTCACTATCGGTTTTAGAACATCGGCGATGGCCTTGTATCCTACGTCGGTGGGATGCATCAATCCTTTTGTCTCGGCCTGAATTCCGAGCCCGTAGGGAGGTATGCCGGGCCAGTATGGGTCGGGCAGGTTTAGCGGTTTGGAAACAAAATACCACGGACCCTGACGCTCACTGGATTCTGTCCCACGGCGAATCCAGTTCGACGACGAGCAATAACCGTGCTTGAAGAATTTATCCGCAATGCCACTCACGTAGTGGAAGTTGGCACCTGGGAAATTGAGGTTCACATCTTCGACGCCTGTTGCTACCGCATCGTTGAGCGTCGGCGTGCCGACATCATGCATCCACTCAACTTCTTGACCTGTCACTTTAAGGTGGCCAAAGAGCGCAGCACTGAGGATGCCGTATATGTCACCGCTATCGACACCTAACTTCTGCGACAGGAAGGGAACTAGAGAGGCGCCCAGTGGGATAAAAGGCGTGACAATCGGGTTGTACAAAAGCTCAGTGACGGAACTCTGTGGCAACACGTCCTCGGCAACGTCTGCGCAGATATTGCCGTTTTCATCTGTAAAAGCATCCGGATACTCCAGCACATAGGTCTGATCGACCTGGATCTTGTGGTAGTCCATGATATCCTTGAATGATACATAACGGTCTGGTATTTGTTCGGTTAAAGATTTGAACTCAAAGTCGACATCGCCAGAGTATTCGTCCGGGTAATTGTAGAAAGGACTTTTCGTGAAGTGGCAATTGTCGCGCAGAACACAGTCAAGCATCAGGGTCGCGAACTTCACATCATTAATGCCGCCGGTCATAAATAGCATGTCAACCTTGCGCGAAGGGTTGGGAACGCTGTAATTACACTCTTCACCACCCGCCGTGCCAACGTCGCCACCCGTACCATTGGGGCAGTTCAACGCATAAAACAACTGGTTAATCTGTGACGGCAGGAAACGCTTCTCATAGGAATAGTTTTCAGGAGTCCCGTCTTCCGTGGCATTCTCCGGTGGCTCAATACCTGCGTATGGAGCGATGATGCCGGCACCCGTGCCCGCTTCCTGTAAGCTCAAGGTGGCACCCGAGCAGGCAAAATTAAGGAACGTTATCGACGTATGAGGGTCTTCCTGTTCCATCTTTTGAACGGCCAGCGGTACCCCGGCTTTGGCAGAGCGATGGCATCGGCGGTCAATCCACACACCATACTCGTTATCGCCTGTACGCTGATGATCTGGTGAGCCTTCGCCGGATGAGGCAGAGTCACCAAACAACACCACGAGGCGGTCGCGTATCCGTATCGTTTTCTCGCGTGTTACGAAAGGCGTTATTGAGCCTGGTTTATACACTTCAAGTTTTACATCGTGGAATCCCTGGCCTTGGAACTTCAGGCTTGTGAGAGCACAGCCTTTGGCCTGCTGAATCTTGCCGTCGACGCTCCAGCGATAAGTATTCAAGCTGTCAAGAGACACGGAGTCATCATCATTATTCCAATAAAGAAAATCTTCTTCTGATTGGCACTGGTCGGGGAAAACAGCCGTAAACTGTGTCGGGTTAACATATTTCGGGTCATAGGTATCTTTGGCCCAGGGCTTACTGGGGTCATCCTGTGAACGCCACGCCGAGGCCCAAAGTAAGGATCGGTTACTCAAACGGTACAACAGTGTTGGCGCAGGCCCGTTCCACTCAGCTTTTGGCTCTGGCGATTCGACACATCCCGGCTCCCCTGGGTCACAGACCTCTTTTCCCATTGCCCAGGCCGGGCCGGTATTCATGAGTAACAGAGTGAGGCAGGTGATGAGGGTGCTGACTCGAAAATGACTGCCGACTTTTTTATAGCCTTGCTTGATCGACTGCCTACGCATGGCTCGATCTCCTTTAACCGGAACGGCATTGCTGTCCGGCCCGTAACTCGCGAACGAATATCGTATCTCATGGCACTTCATGGTGGGCTCCTTATTGCTGTATAAAATGATTTCTATCGTTTCTTTCCAGTCGTCTCTTAAACTTTTTAAAATAAATCGATGGTAATTTTGGCGTTGCCGGTAAACGCGCTCTGGTTTAGCGCAGTCGATTTATTTGACGAAGCGATTGTCTATCCCAAGCAATAATTGGGATAGATACAGACGGCGGGTTTGTATATGGATACAAGAGAAGTTGTGGCGAATGTGGAGTTGTGGATAGCGAGGCGCTGCAGCCTGATGTTCAAGCTGTGCTGTGCAGAATTGGTAAATCAAGCCGCTCTTGTATCGCTGGAAACAGCAAATTGAAGAACAGTAGTCTGGCAAAGCCCTACCGTAGGTTGGAAAAGTTGCGGGTGTCGTCCAGCGTATGCTTGAGGTTACTGAAAAACTTTCTCGCAATTCAGGCGATAATTGAGATTTTCACCACGTGAAATTCGGGAAGCTTCTTCTGGGGCCTCATCTAAATGCGATGACGGGTTATTCCGAGAATAACCGCTTACCTTCTGGTTCGCTGAAATGTCCTTCGTTCGATGGATCATATTTTATACAGGGAAGATGTTATGAGTAATATTGATAAGGCCAAAATTAAGCTCACCATTGCCAAACTTATTGAGCTTTCAATTGATACTGACAAAGAAGTCACTGTTGCCATCATGCAGCAAAAGGGGCCTGCGAAATTAAGCGTTGACCAAAATGGCAAGGTTACACTTTCTGGTTCTGGAAAGCGGGTGACCTTTAGCGGTAATCCCGCTTTAAGTAATATTGCTTCAAATTAAAAGCAATGAGTGTGTCGTTCAATAACTTGGACGGAATGCGCGTTGGCTATACTGGCTCTGTTTCCGGGCCTTTCGGTGTGACGATCTCACTGTCTGGTTCTTTTGATCTGGAGAGGCTCATTACTGCATGTTCAGGTCTCCTTTGCCAGGCGGCTCGCCGACTAGTCAATCGCGATCAACAGTTACAACAAATAATGGGGTATTAAATAGTGAAAGGATTTTTTGCAATAGTTTTGTCACTGTTAGTTGCATCCTGCGCTTCTATGTCTGCTCATGATTCACTTTACGCGGTCTATTCCGATTACAAAGCCGCTGCCAATCAAAACAATATTCTGGATGTTTACGCGCAATACTTCAGTCCTAGGTTGGTGGCTGGAGATGAGCCTGATGAATCTGCAATTCCTTTTCTTCTGTTCAAAGACAAAATGGCCAAAGAGAGCGATCACTTTGAGAAAATGCTGGGTGATGATACTGGCTGTTTAACTGTTGATGGTTTTGATGATGAGAAGGGTGAGCCCATTGAGTTCAACATTCGGTATGTGAGTGTGGATGGGCAGTGGTATATGGATGCAACGCATATTCGATTTTTGGAGGGTGCAAATCAGTACAGTAAGGCAGCTGTTTGTCCTTGAATTTGCTTTTTTGAACTGGCTAAAAGAGGTTCTAGCTTTATGTTTTACTTAGCAATTTTTGGCAATCTTTGCTGAAAATCAACTCTTCTCCTTTAGCAATCCGAGCTCGCTCCTTGGGTATGTCACATTGCTGATACCCAGCCTGTTCAATGTGGTTGGTTAACGTGCTTGGAATCAAATTGGCCAGTATTAGGGTAAAAGCGAGCCAGCCGATCATCGCGCCTGTGGCATTTTGTATCAGCTTTGGAAACTTACCTTTTAATCCCGCGTATTGAATCAATGCCATGACCCAAAATACTGTCATGATTAAGAGATAGAACTCTCCTGAATCAAACGTAATAAAAGCCTGATCATCTGTAGCCTCCTGCCAAACCCTGAGGATCGTTAGAATAGGTAAGATCAGGCAGGGGATGGCGAGGACGTTCAGTAGTATAAAGATGTATTGGGCTAGTTTTGGGTTCATCAAGATCTTGTTACGTTGCAAGGGCCAAATAAACAAGGGATCTGACCTGGTCTACTGCGGGTTCCGCTCAAGGTAGTTTAGGTTGCGGTTAACTTCCCGCCTGTATTTGTTTCTAGCTAGTACTTATTGCAGCCAATTTGAGTAGTAATGGTCAAGGATGAATAAATTGAATCGTCAACGTGTAAATAATGGTTCGTTCAGATGGTGAGAAAAAAGGCAGGTCAAGCGCCACAGGCCCCTTCTTTGTAGTCCGTCATGTCGATGCGATAGCCCCCATAGCCCGACTGGAATAACCGCATGGTGTTAACGGGATATTTGTGTAAGTAGCCCTTGATGCAGACCTCGCTTCCCGTTTTCTGCGCTAAATGAGCCCATTGTTCTTGAAGCGTGTCTTTGTCTTGTTCGCTGCTGTAGGGGTAAATAGTTCTCCCTGTGTATTGGCTTAAGTCTGAACTGTCTATGCTGGAAATGATAAACCCAATGCAGTGTCCATCAGCGCAGTCATAGGTTGTCGCAGTGGCTGAAATCAGCGTTGGGCTTTCAAACTTAAGACTTCTCAGATAAGGGCCGAGCGAAAATCCAACGATAACCAAACCAATCAGAATGATGGCGATATAAAGCAGTCGCTTTGTCATTTCTGCCACCCTGGATTTGATTGATTTAAAAAGGAGTCATTTAGATATCCTTTTTGTGTTGTCGTAAGAACCAGTTTTCCATTGTTGTATATTTTGCGTTCACCGTGGCGGTAATCTTGTTGAAGTAGTGTCGTACTTTTTCCGCTAATTGAAGGGTTGCCGCGAGTCGAATGGCCAATGACGAGAGCGTTGTTTTTGCCGACAGACTTCAATTCATCTGATATTTGTTCAACGATATTATCGACCAGTATCGGAAAGATTTTCTTACCGTTAGGTGCTCTAAACCAGTCACTTGCTGTTAGGCAACCATGGAGCTGCACCCTGGTATTTTCTGTGAATTTGTTCCAGTCAATATCTGACACTGAACGAGATTGAGAAGTGAATGAATAGTCGCCATCATCATCGCTGTAATAAGATTCGATGGCCTTTTACCCAGCCAGCTCGCGTAAAATCCACAAGCCTCGTAGGGTTTTTGTGAAAAATTTAATGATAAGGGGCTGCCGTGACAAAGAATGTCTAATGAAGCGATGCTGGATGTTTGCAATGATGAAATAAAGTTCACTATATCTTGTGCTGTGGTGATCTTTTTGGAAATTACGCTGTCACCAAACTCTTGGTAGGTCTTTTCAACATTCAGTGCCGCAAACTTGAAAGCGCTATTATCATTGATCCCAATTGTTCTGGCGGAGCCGTTAGCGTTTTTCTCCCTTGCTCCGCCATAAAATATAATCCTTGTCTTCATATTAAGCCTTCCTCTATTCCTTGCGGTAGAACTTCCTTAAGCGCGAAATGTTAGCTTAGCATGATGACGAACTTGGTATAACTGCTATAAGTGGCTGAATGTATTGCCCTAGATAAGAAACCTAGATCTAGTCAAAACTTTTCACATTAGAATCATGAATCCCGTCAACGATATGGTAAAAGCCTTTTACGAAAAATATGGTTATAGGTATGTATCCAATTGAAGAGTTCGCTAAGCGCAGAAGTCGCGAACTCAAGAAAATCTCTGAAAGCGTTGATGAGCCTGATTACCTTGCATCAGGGAAACAGAAGTCTATAGAGGATGTTTGCAAAGATGACGAAAAAGACGGTTAAGCCAATGAGTGAAATGGAGAAGCAGCTCACCCCGCTAAAAGGTGAGGTAACGCTGGAAGATGCCCGATTCAAGGCCAATGTTTTTGCTTCCCAAATAAAGACACTATTGAAGAGCATGGGTGCTAAGCTTAATTAGTCTGGTGTCATACCTGGATGAGAATTTGTGACTTTCCGGAGCTCAATCCTCCAGTCGAACATCGTAGTCAAATAAAAAGGCCCCACCTTTTGGAGGGGCCTTTTTTTGGATTTGGTGGAGACGGCGGGAATTGAACCCGCGTCCGCCAGTCCGCTGCCATTGGCTCTACATGCTTAGGACCCTCTATTTAATTAACCAGTTACGACCCGGAGGGCAGGGTGTAAAAGGCGATCTCCTGATATTTCGCGAGTACAGCTGGAGCAGTTGCACAAGCTAGCTTGTTATAGATGACACTCATAAAAACCGCGGTACAAGCACCTTGGCATGAGTGCTAGCGGCCCTTAGGCTGCTAGAGCGTAGTTTTCGTCGTTTGCGACTATTTTTTACAGTAATTGGAGTACGAGTGTTACTGTCCACTCGACATGCACCTCAGGGTTTGTAACCGGCGTCGAAACCAAGTCGTCCCCAAATGTGTTCTGTATGTTTCCAAATCAGTTATCGCTCCTGATGTCGAACACAGTACAGATATGGTGGCGACTATACTGATTTCAAGCCCAGTCCGCCACTTCAGTTTGTTAATGAATGATTTTTTTTTGGTTAACCGTTGTTTGACGTTAGTGGCAAGAAACGGTTACTGCTTCACGTGTTCGCGGACGATACGCTGTTTCTGGCGATTCCAGTCACGTTCTTTTTCGGTTTCCCGCTTGTCGAAGTCTTTCTTACCTACCACCAGAGCGATCTCGCACTTCACCTTGTTGCCTTTCCAGTAAAGGGCAAGAGGTACGCAGGTGTGGCCGGTCTGGTTCACCACGCCGATCAGCTTGTCCAGCTCCTTCTTATTGAGCAGCAGCTTACGGGTGCGGGTGGGGTCGGCGATCACGTGAGTCGAGGCTTCTTTGAGCGGTGTGATATGGGCGCCAAGCAACCAGGCTTCACCGTCCTTGAGCAGGATATAAGAGTCCACCAACTGGCATTTGCCCGCGCGCAGGCTTTTGACTTCCCAGCCGGTGAGAACCATGCCGGCCTCGAACTTCTCTTCAATGTGGTAGTCGAAGCGGGCCTTCTTGTTCAGGGCGATGGTGCCCGGAGATTGCTTCTTGCTTTTGCTCATAGTGACAACTGTTGATTAAAACGGCGTATTGTAATGAAAGTCACACTCCTTGGCTAACGAATGCTGGCTTCTCACTATATGGGGAAATATCCGCTACAATTCGGAATTCTTGAATTCAGCCTGTTATCTTGATTGATAAGCAATTTGATAATCTAAGGCTGATGGATTCATTCACCTGCAGAGTGTAGTTAGCCATTGGCCCAGAAGGACATTCGAATCATAGATAACGCCAGGATGTGGCATCGTCAGAGAATTTTTCTGATGTCAGGCATTGGTGTGGTAGTTGGGTTTTCGAATTTTTGGACCTTTCCTTCGCTGATGACCCAGCATGGCGGCGTCGCATTTCTGCTCTCTTATATGTTAGCCCTGATTTGTTTTGCGGTGCCGCTGATGGTGCTGCAGGTGGGGATTGGCAAGAATATTCGTAAAACGCCGGCGCAGGCTATCCAGCATATGGGCGGTAAGTCCGGGCTGTCGATCTGGAAATGGTCGGGATTATTGCTGGTGCTGGCGGCCACATTGACGGTGGTGATTTACTCCGTGGTTGCCGGAATGGGTATGGCCTATGCGTTCAAGTCCGCCTTCAGTGAGTTCAGGGGCGCCGACATAGGCAAGGTGGTGGGCATCTTTGCAGAACTGCAGCGTGATTCCGCACAAATGCTGGAATGGCTCAGTTTGTTTGTAGTGATGGTGTACGTCATTTCCATTCGTGGCATGTATCGTGGCCTGGCCAGCGCGATTCAGTATTTTATTCCTTTGATGGGGGTGATTCTGATTGGGCTGGTTCTCTTCAGTGCGCGATTGCCAACTATGGAGTCTGCCGTCAAAGTATTATTCGCTCATGAAATGTCCGGGTTGAGCTGGCCGGGAGTTTTGGCGGCATTCAAACAGGCATTTTTCTCCCTGGCACTTGGGACCGGTGTATTTATTCTGCTGGGTTCCTACATGCCGTCCTATGGTCATATTACCCGTGTCGCCGTAACTGTGGCGCTGATTGATATGGCGGTTGGTGTGATCGCCGGGCTTATTATCGTGCCCTGGTTGCTGATGTTTGAGCTGCCGTTGGATCAAGGCTTCTCGTTGCTGTTCCAGGCGGTACCCTATGCCTTGGGCAATATGCCGTTGGGACAAGTCTTCGGTGTGATGTTGTTTGTGTTGCTGACACTGGCGGCCTGGAGTTCGGCAATCTTCCTGATCGAGCCTTTAATAGCCTGGATTGAGGAAAGGCTGAAGTGGTCACGCTGGCTGGCCACGACCCTTGTGCACCTGCTGGTTTGGGCAGCTGGTGCTGGGCTGGTGCTCTCGCTGACTAATCCGGAAAGCTCGGGAGTGGCGGGAATTCCACTATTCAGTCTGGTGCAGTTTCTCGGATCAACGTTGATTATTCCCCTGGCCGGAGGCTTGTTGCTGGTGCTCTGTGTCTATATCCTTCCTGCCGAAAGATTGGCGACGACCTTGGGCATGACCGTGAAGAAGCCGATCTTCCGATTGGGGCGTGTCCTGCTGCGTTATGTCTGTGTACCGGCGGTTGTGCTGGTACAAGGTGCCTTGATTGTCGATATGCTCGCATACAGCTGTACGCTGGAGGGCAATATGCAGGGCGATTACTGTTCTTCGGAAGCTGTGCCCGCCGAGTTGGGTTCAGACTTTACCAAGGATACCGGTGAAGCGGAAAGCGAATCTGACGGAATGAATGCCACAGAGGCTGAAGCTGTAACTGCGAAGAAAGCTGAAGTAACAGGCTTGGAAAGTGCCGAGACTGGGCCTGATGTAGATGTTGAGCAGACTGACAGTGCCCGCGATCAAGCAGAACTTGGTGAAGAAGCAGACGGTAGTGAAGAAACAGACCTTAGTGAAGAAGCAAACGGTGCCGGTGATGCGCCAGTAACGAATGATTCCAATACGGGGGCGGTGTCAGAGCTCGTTCCCGCTGAGCAACAGGAGGCAGAAGTTGCCACAGATAAACCGTAGTGCGCTGGTGGCTTATTCTGCAGAGCGTATGTACGACCTGGTCAATGATGTGCAGGCCTATCCTGAGTTTCTGCCCTGGTGTGGGCGTACCTGGGTGCTGGAAAGTCATGGTTCTGAAATGGTGGCGCGCATTGAAGTCCGTAAAGGCGGCATGAGCCATACCTTCACGACACGAAACAGCCTAACCCGTCCGAACCGGATACACTTAACTCTGGTCGAAGGGCCGTTCAGGCAATTGGATGGTATTTGGCACTTTTCCGAATTGGATACTGAAGCCTGTAAGGTCAATCTTGAATTAAATTTTGAGTTGTCCAAGGCGCTGGCAGGAGTCGCATTGGGACCGATATTTTCACAGGCTACCGGAACCATGGTGGATGCATTCTGCCGTCGAGCCAAAGATATCTACGGGTGACGTGAGAGATTGTCGCAATATGGGCACTTGCTATTCTTTATTGAGTTGAAGTCTGATCATGAGTGAATTGAAAATTAGAGTGGAAGTGGCCTACGCATTGCCGGACCAACAGAAGATTGTGACGGTGGACGTGATGCCAGGCACAACGGCTGTTGATGCAGTTAAAATGTCAGGCATCAGCAATCTGTTTCCTGAGATTGATTTAGCAGTCAACAAGATGGGAATCTTCGGGAAGGCGATCAGTAACCCGGAGACACATGAGCTCCGGGAGGGGGACAGAGTGGAAATTTATCGCCCGCTTAAGATTGACCCCAAGCAGGCACGACTCAACCGGGCCAAAAAGAAGTAGTTCGGTTCGTTCCCGGCTCAGGATTCTCTATCTTTATTTTTCTGCGTATAGGCTTTGGCAGGATTCGCGAGATTGTCCGGCAGTATTTCTTTCTTTTCGATCCGTTGCAGAATGTCGTTGTCATAGTGCAGGGTGATGTTCTGGCGGGAAATAAGTCCGCCTGACAACTGAATGGTATAGATGAAAGTTTCGTAACTGGGGTCAAACGTGCTTTCCAGGACAGGTGAACCCATCAGGTAGCGAACCTGTTTACGATTCAGTCCAACTTTCAACTGCTCCAGGGTTTCCTTTTCGATAATATTTCCCTGTTGTACATCTATCTTGTATACCCCCGGAAATGCGCAGCCGGCAAGCAGGCTAAGCAGTAACAGCAGACCGGATGTTTTTAGGTTTTGCATCTTGAGGTGTTTTCCTCTATCTTGGCTCGGCAGCGAATAATAGCTGATTGTAATGCTAACTGATACACGTCTGAATCATATGCCAAACGAAAATCTAGAGTTAAAAAAAGCTGGGCTTAAAGTCACTTTGCCCAGGGTTAAAATTCTCAATATTCTGGAGACGGCCGAGAACCGGCATATGAGTGCTGAGGATGTCTACAAATCTCTGCTGGAGTCAGGAGATGATGTTGGGCTGGCAACTGTCTATCGGGTGCTAACTCAATTTGAATCTGCGGGCTTGGTGCTGCGCCATAACTTTGAAGGCGGTCATGCCGTTTTTGAGGTCAACAATGATGATCATCATGACCATATGGTTTGCACTGAGACAGGTGAAGTGATCGAGTTTTTTGATCCTGTGATTGAGAAGCGTCAGAAGGAAATCGCCGCTGAGCGTGGTTTCGATATTGTTGATCACAGTTTGATTTTGTACGTTAAGCCCCAGAAAGGCTGATCGTTCCCATTTTCTCACTTGGCAGGTTTTATAGGGCCTGTCGGGTGAGGCTAAATTCTGTTCCTAACTTTCCTTTCATAGTCTGTCTGACTTTATTAATCCCGGCTATTTCCGTCTGCTTCGTAAAATAAAGCCGAGAGATTTGTTATTTCATGAGCCACATCCATGTGGGTCTATGTAGTCTCAATTATAGATAGGAGTCTCAATCTTCTGGTCGATCATAACTCCATGTTCAGACCGGCTGGCCGGTGCTCAGCATTTCATGGGCGTGGGCCAGGCTGTGTTCGGTAATATTGACCCCGCCCAGCATCCGGGCAATTTCGTGCACCCGGTCTTCGCCGCTTAGCCGGTGAATAGAAGACTGAGTTGCTCCTTCGCGAATGCTCTTGGTGACAAACAGGTGATGGTCGGCCTGTGAGGCAACCTGTGCCAAATGGGTTACACAAAGAATCTGCGCGGAATTGCCTAAGTCTTTGAGCATGCGGCCGACGATCTCCGCAGTGGCCCCTCCAATGCCGACATCCACTTCATCGAAGACCAGCGTTGGGGTTTGTGAGGAGGCAGCAGTCACAACCTGAATGGCCAAACTAATGCGTGACAGTTCACCTCCTGAGGCAATTTTCCGTAGCGCCTTGGGTGGCTGGCCCGCGTTCATGCTGATCAGCATTTCAACTTCTTCTGCGCCCAAAGCGCCAGGTTCATCCAGTGGCCGGAGTTCAATCACGAACTCCGGTGTCATGCCCAGGTAGGCAAGTTGGGTAACGACGGCTGCCTGTAGTTCCGCCGCTGTCCTGGTGCGCGCACTGCTTAATTCCGCAGCCATGGTTGCATATTCCATATGCAGCTTTTCAACCTGCAGGGTAAGTGCTTCTGCATTGTTTTCGTCTGAGGTGAGTTCACTTAATTCTGCGCAGATTTCAAGGTGACGCTCTGCCAATTGTTCGGGGGCGATGCGGTGCTTGCGTGCCAGCTCATAGATGGTGCTCAGTCTTGACTCAACTTCCTGCAGGCGTTCCGGGTCTAGCTCAATATCATCCTGCAAGTGCCGTAATTCGTGGTGTGCTTCTTCCAACTGAATCAAAGCTTCGTTAAGCAGGGATTGTGCGTTATTCAGTTTTTCGTTGTTCAGTTCCAGATCCTGCAGCAGATGTACGCCGTGGCGTAATTGATCCAGGCTTCCCCCCTCCTGTTCCAGAATGCCGTCGCTCACCTGATGTAGGGAGCCAAGTATGCTCTCGGCATTGGCAAGCTGGTGCTGTTCCTGTTCCAGCAGCTCAATTTCGCCGGCTTGCAAAGACAGCGCTTCGAGTTCCTCAGCCTGGTAAGTGAGTAGTTGAATGCGGGCTTCGGCTTCCTGGTTCTGGTTGAGTATCTGTGTCAGCTTTTGGGATTTTTGTTTCCATTCCCGGTAGTGATGGGATACCTGATTTCTGAGGACGGCCAGATTGCCGTAATCATCCACAAGCTGTTGTTGGGTTTCGCGCTTCAGCAATGAATGGTGTTCGTGCTGGCTGTGAATTTCCATCAGGCGTTCGCCAAATTCCCGTAGATCCTGCATGGGCACGGCCTGGCCATTTAGGTAGCCACGCGAGCGACCTTCAGTGGTCACTGTTCTCCTGATGATGCACTCATTTTCCTGGTCCAGCTCCCGTTCTTTTAGCCAGTTGAGGGCATGCGGGAGTCTGGTCAGGTCAAAGACTGCAGTGATATCTGCACGGTCGCTGCCATGGCGGACAACGTCAGCCGAACTGCGATCTCCCAGAGTCAGCCCAAGGGCATCCAGCACGATGGATTTTCCAGCGCCGGTCTCGCCGCTCAAAGCCGTCATGCCGCCGGCAAATTCAAGTTCCAAGTGGGCCGCTATAGCCATATTGCGAATAGAAAGATGGGTCAGCATAGAGAACCTTTGGTCGATCCTTGTATGTTTTTGAGGGGAATGTGGCAGTCAATGCTGTCTGTTTATACAGTAAAAAAAATTGTGGAGCAAGTGGGTTGAATGTATCTGCAGTTGATGTAGGTCTGAAAATGCCGAGGATATGAAATTTTATAGGTTGAAACTGTTTCGAACGTCCCCATATACAGGCCAACTGAAATGTTTCGGCAGGTTTGTGAGGATTTCAACGAATGTCAGAAGAGTCTAAGAATTCAACAGAGGAGTCGGTTGTGGATGAGTCGGCAATGCAGCCGGAGGCAGTAGAGACTGCGGCAGAATCGGTTGTTGATGAAGCTGCTGCCCGTATCGAAGCTCTGGAAGCTGAGTTGGCTGACGCCAAGGAGCAGGTGTTGAGAGTCAGTGCTGAAATGCAGAACGTTCGCCGCCGGGCTGAAAATGATGTCGAGAAAGCGCGCAAATTCGCCCTGGAGCGTTTTGTCAAAGAGCTGCTGCCGGTAGTTGATAGCCTGGAGAAGGCCGTTGATGCCTGTTCCACTGAAGGTGATGTGCCTGAGCAGGTGGTAACACTGAAGGATGGTGTGGAAATGACATTGTCTCTGTTGCTCAGCGGAATGCGTAAGTTCGATGTTGAGGTGGTTGATCCACAAGGGCAGCCTTTCAATCCGGAATTCCATGAGGCCATGTCTATGGTGCCGCAGCCGGAGGCTGCGCCTAACTCGGTGATTGCCGTGCTGCAGAAGGGCTACACATTAAGTGGTCGTCTGATGCGTCCAGCCATGGTTATGGTAGCTAAAGGGTAACAATGGGTTTTGGTTGTCCGTTTCCTGTAGAAGGGATGGGTGGTTAAGCCGACATATTCATCGCCGTTTTTTGAGGGTCGATGAATAAAAATTGCACGATATTGGGTTGAAAAATCAGGATCCACTCCAATATTAGCTGGTAACAATTTTTAAGTTTAAGTTGGGAGCTTTACATTATGGGTAAAATTATCGGAATTGATTTGGGGACTACCAACTCCTGTGTCGCAATTCTTGAAGGTGACAAGGCTCGGGTAATCGAGAACTCCGAAGGTGGTCGTACTACGCCGTCTATTGTGGCTTATACCGAAGATGGTGAAACCCTGGTAGGTCAGTCTGCCAAGCGTCAGGCGGTAACCAACCCTGCTAACACTCTGTTTGCCATCAAGCGCCTGATCGGACGTCGTTTTGAAGACGATGTCGTGCAGAAAGATATCAAAATGGTGCCCTATAAAATCGCCAAAGCCGACAATGGTGACGCTTGGGTGGATGTGAAAGGCGACAAGATTGCACCTCCTCAGGTATCTGCTGAAGTTCTCAAGAAGATGAAGAAAACTGCAGAAGACTTCCTGGGTGAGAAAGTTACCGAAGCGGTTATCACTGTTCCTGCCTACTTTAACGACTCTCAGCGTCAGGCGACTAAAGATGCTGGTCGTATTGCCGGTCTGGAAGTGAAACGTATCATCAATGAGCCAACTGCTGCTGCCCTGGCCTACGGTATGGATAAGCGCGGCGGTGATCGCAAAATCGCGGTTTATGACTTGGGTGGTGGTACCTTCGATATCTCCATCATCGAAATTGCCGACGTTGACGGTGAAATGCAGTTTGAGGTTCTAGCTACCAACGGCGACACCTTTCTAGGTGGTGAAGATTTCGATCTGCGTCTGATCGAATACCTCGCGGCAGAGTTTAAAAAAGACAGCGGTATCGATCTGCACGGTGATCCTCTGGCTATGCAGCGTCTGAAAGAGGCTGGTGAGAAAGCAAAAATCGAGCTTTCCAGCAGCCAGCAGACTGACGTGAACCTGCCTTACATCACTGCAGACGCCTCTGGTCCCAAGCACCTTAACGTGAAAGTGACCCGTGCCAAGCTGGAAAGTTTGGTGGAAGAGCTGGTGGAGCGCAGCCTTGAGCCTTGCCGTAGCGCATTGAAAGATTCTGACTGCAGTCCTTCGGACATTGATGAAGTGATTCTGGTTGGTGGTCAAACCCGTATGCCGATGGTTCAGGCACGTGTAACCGAATTTTTCGGCAAAGAGCCGCGCAAAGATGTTAACCCGGATGAAGCTGTAGCCATTGGTGCCGCAATTCAAGGTGCGGTGTTGTCCGGTGACGTTAAAGACGTATTATTGCTGGACGTGACACCTCTGTCGCTGAGCATCGAAACCATGGGCGGCGTTGCAACGCCGATCATTGAGAAAAACACCACGATTCCTACCAAGAAATCTCAGGTGTTCTCAACTGCCGAGGATAACCAGTCCGCAGTAACTATTCACGTTGTTCAGGGTGAGCGTAAGCGTGCTCTGGATAACAAATCTCTGGGTCGTTTCGATCTGGCAGGTATTCCGCCTGCGCCACGTGGTGTGCCTCAGGTTGAAGTTACCTTTGATATTGATGCCAACGGTATCCTGAACGTATCTGCCAAAGATAAGGCGACTGGCAAAGAGCAGTCCATCATCATTAAGGCTAACTCGGGTTTGAGTGATGATGAGATCGAGAAAATGGTCGCGGATGCTGAAGCTCATGCAGCGGACGATAAGAAGTTCGAAGAGATGGCTTCTCTGCGCAACCAGGCAGATGCACTGGTGCATGCTACCCAGAAAACTTTGAAAGACGCCGGTGATAAGGCGACTCCGGAAGAGAAGGCGGCGATTGAGTCGGCGCTTAAAGATCTGGAAGAAGCCATCAAGAGCGACGACAAAGAAGCGATTGAAAGCAAGATGCAGGCATTGAGCGAAGCATCTTCCTCTCTGGCTCAGAAAATGTACGCCGAAGCCGCGCAGGCTGAAGGCGCTCAGCCCGAGGCTGACGCAGAGGGCGGCAAGACTTCTGATGATGCTGTAGATGCTGAATTCGAAGAAGTAAAAGACGACAAAAAATAAGTCGTTGAACCAAGGGCGGCCAGGGTGAGCTCGATCAGAGTTCGCCTTTGTTGCCTGCGTTAGAAGCGTTTCAGGCAGTTCGAATTAGTTCGCGCTGCCTTCTGTTATTTGGCGTATAATCGCTATCTTTTTTTTGCAGTGGGCACATCAATCAGATTATGGCTAAGAGAGACTATTACGAAATACTTGGGGTCGAGCGGGGAGCTGACGCCAAGGAAGTGAAGAAGGCCTATCGCCGTCTGGCGATGAAATTTCATCCTGATCGTAATCCGGATGATGCAACCGCTGAAGAGAAATTCAAGGAAGCCACCGAAGCGTACGATATCTTGTCGGATGACCAGAAGCGTGCGGCCTATGATCAATATGGTCATGCTGGTGTGGATCCTAATGCTGCTGGTGCTGGATTTGGCGGCGGTGCAAGTTTCAGTGATATTTTTGGCGATGTTTTTGGCGATATTTTTGGGGGTGCCGGAGGTGGTGGGCGCACGCGTGCCAACCGTGGCGCAGACCTGAGATACACGCTGGAGCTGGATCTGGAAGAGGCAGTAAAGGGTGCTACGGTTAAGATTCGTGTGCCTTCTCAAGTCGAGTGCAAGACTTGTTCCGGTACTGGTGCTGAAAAAGGTTCTGAGCCGGAAGATTGTGGCACTTGTCATGGTCAGGGTCAGGTGCGGATGCAGCAGGGTTTCTTCTCCATTCAGCAAACCTGTCCACGTTGTCGTGGTGCCGGCAAGATTATTCGTAATCCCTGTAAAGCCTGTCATGGCTTAGGTCTGACAGAAGAGCAGAAAACTCTGTCGGTTAAAGTGCCGGCGGGCGTTGATACTGGTGATCGTATTCGTCTGGCCGGCGAGGGTGAAATAGGCTCTCACGGTGGTCCAGCGGGCGACCTCTATGTTCAGGTTGCCGTGCGGGAACATAAAATATTCACCCGGGACGGCCGCAATCTGTATTGCGAAGTGCCCATTTCATTTGTCGATGCCGCATTGGGTGGTGAGCTTGAGGTGCCGACTCTTGATGGTCGCGTAAAACTCAAAATTCCTGAAGAAACCCAAACTGGTCGTCTGTTCCGTCTGCGTGGCAAGGGTGTGATGCCTGTAAGGGGCGGTACTGCGGGTGATTTGCTATGTCGTGTGGTCGTCGAAACACCGGTTAATCTGACCAAGAAACAGAAAGAGTTGCTGCGTGACTTCTACTCCACCATGGAGGCATCGGGTGGGCAGGCTCCGCGAAAGGAAAACTGGTTTGAAGGGGTTAAGAACTTCTTCGATGACATGAAGTTTTGATTACGTGAGCTTGAGAAAAAGCCGGCATTTGCCGGCTTTTTTATCGGACGGTAGTCGCTGTTCTGTGGTGACTATATGGCTATAGGTAAATATATGGCTCTAGGTAAATATATAGCTATAGGTAAATTAGCTAACTTTCTGGTTTGGGTAATCGTCTTTGGGCTGAATTGAGCAATTTGGTTGTTGGACGGATGATAAAAAATAAGGGTGAGTGCATATGATGCGTGTTGCCATTGTTGGTGCCGCTGGGCGTATGGGCAAGGTTTTGGTTGAGGCTGTTACGGAAAACCCGGAAACAGCCTTGGGGGCGGCCAGTGTTCGTGTCGGGAGTTCTATAGTGGGAGCGGATGCGGGTGAAATTGCCGGAATTGGAAAGTTGCAGGTCGCTTGCTCGGATGACCTTGCTCAGGTTGTAGATGATTTTGATGTCATTGTGGACTTTACTACGCCCGAAACCTCTATGGAGCTGCTGGAATTCTGTGCTCAGCATAAAAAAGCCCTGGTGATTGGTACAACCGGCCTTTCTGATGATCAAAAGCAGGCAATCACTGAGGCGGGAGAAAAAATTCCTGTTGTGTTTGCTCCGAACATGAGCGTTGGGATCAATTTGCTTCTCAATATTCTGTCATTAACCGCTAAAATCCTAGGCGATGATTATGATGTGGAAATTATTGAGGCCCATCACCGCTTTAAGAAAGATGCACCCTCCGGCACTGCTTTGCGGCTAGGTGAGGTGGTTGCAGATGCCTTGGGGCGGGATTTGAAAGAATGCGCGGTTTATGGGCGTGAGGGGATAACCGGCGAGCGTGATAGTAAAACTATCGGCTTTGAAACCATCCGTGCCGGAGATGTTGTGGGTGATCATACCGTTCTGTTCGCTACTCAGGGTGAGCGCATTGAAATCACGCACAAGGCCAGCAGTCGTATGACCTTTGCTAAAGGTGCCATCAAAGCGGCTGCCTGGCTGCGGGGTCGCGAAGCCGGCTTTTATGATATGCAGGATGTTCTTGGGCTTAAGTAGCTCATAAGGCCTCAGCTTAACTGGTGTCAAACGTTGCGGGATTGAAGTGTTCCGCAAGTAATCGGCTAAATTCCGATCTTTGGCGTGACACTGAGGGCATTGTTTTATACAATGCTGCCGTTTGTGCGCGCGTTGCCCATAATCATTATCGGATTCAAAATTTAAGAAAGCGGGATGGAGATTTACTCCCTCTCGCTTTTTTGCAACTTGGATCCGCCCTCTTTAAAGTAATGACACGTTTTCTGGCGAGCTATGGAATCATACACACCTGCGATACTGGCACTTGAAGACGGAAGCGTATTTCACGGTATTTCAATTGGAGCCACCGGGCAAAGTGCTGGTGAAGTGGTCTTTAACACCTCCATGACGGGATATCAGGAAATCCTTACCGATCCCTCCTACGCAAAACAAATAGTTACCCTTACCTATCCCCATATCGGTAATACCGGTGTAAATACAGAAGATGTCGAATCTGACCAGATATGGGCGTCTGGCCTTGTTATCCGTGACCTATCAATGGTGATGAGCAGCTGGCGGGCAGAAATGTCTTTATCAGATTACCTGCGGCAAAATGGCATTGTCGGCATCGCTGAAATTGATACCCGTCGCTTGACCCGGATCTTGCGGGAAAAAGGCGCTCAGGGTGGTTGCATAATGGCGGGTGAAGATGCCGCTGTAGAAGCGGCTATTGAGGCAGCTCGTGAATTTCCCGGCCTCAAGGGCATGGATCTGGCGCAGGAAGTGACCCGCCAGGACCCGCTGGAGTGGACGGAGTCCACCTGGGTTTTAGGTCAGGGGTATCAGGCACTTTCCTCGCCTGAATTTCATGTCGTTGCCTACGATTTTGGGGTGAAACGCAACATCCTCAGAATGCTGGCGGAACGGGGCTGTCGAGTGACTGTTGTGCCTGCCAAAACGCCTGCCTCGGAAGTGTTAGCACATAAGCCGGATGGTGTTTTTCTGTCCAACGGCCCGGGTGATCCTGAGCCTTGTGACTATGCCATTGTGGCCATTGAAGAAATACTCAACACCGGTTTGCCGACTTTTGGTATCTGTCTGGGGCATCAGTTGCTGGCATTGGCCAGCGGGGCCAAGACCGTCAAGATGAAATTTGGTCACCATGGCGCCAACCACCCGGTCCAGGATCTGTCCTCCGGTGTGGTCATGATTACTAGTCAGAACCATGGTTTTGCGGTAGATGAATCGACCCTCCCAGAAAATCTGAAAGCCACTCATAAGTCGCTCTTTGATGGCTCTCTGCAGGGGGTAAGCCGAACAGATGTGCCTGCTTTCAGTTTTCAGGGGCACCCTGAAGCCAGTCCGGGACCTCATGACGTGGCCCCGTTGTTTGATCAGTTTATCAACATGATGAGAGACGCCCGAGCTCGAAGCGCCTGATATTTTGGTGCTTCGTATGGCTGTCCCGAAGAAGCAGATTGCTGAGGGGGTGGCAGAGTGTGCCTGCCAGGCAGAAGCTCAGCTTGGTTAAAGAATCGAACAGAGAAGAACGTGACAAATGCCAAAACGTACAGATATTAAGAGTATTCTCATCATCGGCGCAGGTCCGATTGTTATTGGTCAGGCCTGTGAGTTTGACTATTCCGGAGCGCAAGCTTGTAAAGCTCTCAGAGAGGAGGGTTTTAGGGTTGTTCTGGTGAACTCCAACCCGGCAACTATCATGACCGATCCGGCCATGGCTGATGCCACCTATATTGAGCCCATCAACTGGCAGGCGGTGGCAAAAATCATTGAGAAAGAGCGCCCAGATGCTCTTTTGCCCACTATGGGTGGGCAGACTGCACTGAACTGTGCGCTGGATCTGGCACGCGAAGGCGTATTGGATAAATATGGCGTTGAAATGATCGGTGCTTCTCAGGATGCCATTGACAAAGCTGAAGACCGTGAACGCTTTGACAAGGCCATGAAAGCCATTGGTCTGGAAACGCCGCGCGCTTCTATTGCCCATAGCATGGAAGAAGCCATGCAGGTGCTGGATCAGATCGGTTTTCCCTGCATTATCCGTCCCTCTTTTACCATGGGCGGGTCAGGAGGCGGTATTGCCTACAACAAAGAAGAATTTGTTGAGATCTGTGAGCGCGGTCTGGAGCTGTCACCCACCAATGAGTTGCTGATCGATGAGTCGCTTATCGGTTGGAAAGAATACGAAATGGAAGTGGTGCGAGATAAAAATGACAATTGTATTATTGTTTGTGCCATCGAAAACTTTGACCCCATGGGGGTGCACACCGGTGACTCTATCACAGTAGCGCCTGCGCAAACTCTGACAGACAAAGAATATCAGATCATGCGTAATGCCTCGGTTGCAGTGCTGCGTGAAATCGGCGTTGAAACCGG
The DNA here is from genome assembly GCA_050299855.1 of Hahella sp. GTDB lineage: Bacteria > Pseudomonadota > Gammaproteobacteria > Pseudomonadales > Oleiphilaceae > Hahella. The sequence continues at coordinate 102,053 of JBNKWQ010000023.1, read as the reverse complement.
AGGCTCCAACGTGCAGTTTGGTATGGATCCGGAAACCGGGCGCATGGTTGTCATCGAGATGAATCCGCGGGTTTCACGTTCTTCAGCCCTGGCTTCCAAGGCGACAGGTTTTCCGATTGCCAAAGTGGCTGCCAAGCTGGCGATAGGCTATACGCTGGATGAGCTGCAAAATGATATTACCGGAGGTGCTACTCCGGCTTCGTTTGAGCCCAGTATCGATTATGTGGTTACCAAGATTCCCCGTTTCACTTTTGAGAAATTTCCGCAAGCCAATGCCGGTCTGACGACCCAGATGAAGTCCGTTGGTGAAGTCATGGCGATTGGCCGTAACTTCCAGGAGTCGCTGCAAAAAGCATTACGTGGCCTCGAAGTCGGCTCCTGTGGCTTTGATCCGCAGCTTGATCTGGACTCTGAAGATGCCCGGGAGACTGTCCTGCGGGAACTGAAGCAGCCGACCGATAGCCGTATTTGGTACATTGGTGATGCCTTCCGCTTGGGCATGAGCGTTGAAGATATCTTCTCTCATTGCAAAGTCGATCCGTGGTTCCTGGTGCAGATTGAAGACCTGATTCGTGAAGAACAGGAACTGTCCCGTCTGGCATTGTCTGATCTGACTACGGCTCGTATGCGTCGGTTGAAGCGAAAGGGCTTTTCAGATCAGCGTCTGGCGCAGTTGCTGGGTATCAATGAGAAAGCCCTGCGTAAGCAACGGCTGGATTTTGGTGTGAAGCCTGTATTCAAGCGGGTGGATACCTGTGCGGCGGAGTTTGCTTCTTCAACTGCCTATATGTACTCAACCTATGATGAAGAGTGCGAGGCGCAGCCTACCGACCGGGAGAAAATTGTTGTAATCGGCGGAGGTCCTAACCGTATTGGTCAGGGGATTGAGTTTGATTACTGCTGCGTACATGCGGCGCTGGCGTTGCGGGATGACGGTTATGAAACCATCATGATCAACTGTAATCCGGAAACAGTCTCCACAGACTATGACACCTCTGATCGGCTCTATTTCGAGCCTATCACCCTGGAAGATGTGCTGGCCATTATTGATGTCGAAAAACCCAAGGGCGTCATTGTGCATTATGGCGGCCAGACACCTTTGAAGCTGTCTCGTGGTCTGGAAGAGGCTGGTGTGCCTATCATTGGTACGACGCCTGATGCGATAGACCGAGCGGAAGACCGGGAGCGTTTCCAGCAAATGATTACCCGCCTAGGCCTGCTGCAGCCGCCGAATGCTACGGCGCGCAGTATGGAAGAGGCGCTGTCTCACGCGAAGGATATAGGTTATCCGTTGGTTGTGCGCCCATCCTATGTTCTGGGTGGTCGGGCAATGGAAATTGTCTATGACGAAACTGAATTGCGTCGTTATATGCGTGAAGCAGTGATGGTATCCAATGACAGTCCAGTGTTGTTGGATCACTTCCTCAATGCGGCTATTGAAGTTGATATCGATGCTGTGTCTGACGGAAAGCTGGTGGTTATCGGCGCGATTATGCAGCATATTGAGCAGGCAGGTGTCCACTCTGGTGATTCGGCTTGTTCATTGCCGCCCTACAGTCTTGCTGCTGAAGTGCAAAATGAAATGCGTGAGATGGTCATCAAGATGGCGCTGGAGCTTCAGGTGGTTGGTCTGATGAACGTTCAGCTGGCCTACCAGGACGGGCATATTTATGTGATCGAGGTAAATCCACGCGCTTCTCGGACAGTGCCTTTCGTTTCCAAGGCAATAGGACTTTCCCTGGCTAAGGTTGCTGCTTTGGCCATGGCAGGGAAGTCTTTGGATGAGCAAGGGTTTACTAAAGAAATCATCCCTCGCCACTTTAATGTGAAAGAGTCTATTTTCCCGTTCAACAAATTTCCAGGTGTGGACCCGATCCTGGGGCCGGAAATGAAATCGACCGGTGAAGTTATGGGAATAGGCTTGTCCTTTGATGAGGCTTTTGCTAAAGCTGCAGCCGCCGGTGGTGATTTTCTACCGGAAAAGGGTACGGCCTTTATTAGTGTGCGTGATGTTGATAAGCCAGGTGCGGTAGCTGTCGCTCGCAGCCTGGTGGAAAGCGGCTTTAAGATTCTGGCGACTGGCGGTACTGCACAGGTGATTGAAGACGCGGGAATTGAAGTGCGCAGAATCAATAAGGTTCGCGAAGGGCGTCCTCATATTGTTGATGCGATCAAGAACGAAGAAGTAGATTTGATCATTAACACCACTGAAGGCCGCAAAGCTATTGCGGATTCTTCGGAGATTCGTAAGTCGGCACTGCGGCATAAGGTGACCTATACTACGACTCTGACCGGAGGCGAGGCTTTCTGCCGGGCCATCAGGGTGGGTCAGGATCATGGTGTTAACCGTTTGCAAGATATTCACTCAGCGAGTTGAGTCTCGCTCAAGGAAAATAGTTTTAGTCCTATGAATAAAGTACCAATGACAAAAGCAGGGGAGTTTGCCCTGCGTGAAGAGCTGGGCCGCCTGAAAACGGTTGACCGTCCTAAGGTAATCGAGGCGATTGCGGATGCCCGTGAGCACGGCGATCTCAAGGAAAATGCCGAGTATCATGCTGCGCGCGAGCAGCAGAGCTTTATCGAAGGTCGAATTCAGGAAATTGAAGGCAAGTTGTCAATGGCGCAGGTTATTGATGTGGCATCGATTCCGAATAACGGCAAAGTGATTTTCGGCTCAACTGTAAGCATCATCAATCTGGATACGGACGCGGCCAGCACCTACACCATTGTGGGTGATGATGAAGCCGACATTAAACTCAACAAGATTTCCATTTCGTCCCCCATTGCGCGCGCGCTGGTCGGTAAAGAGGTGGGAGATGTGGTGTTGGTGAGAATTCCCAGCGGCACTGTCGAGTATGAAATTGATGAGGTTCAATATCTGTAGGTGTTGAGCGGTATCGCTGCTAAGCAGAGGTGCTGGCATGAAAAGAGTTGGCTTGTAAAAGTCGGCTCTTTTGCATTATGGGATGGAGTCAGGTGATCTGGCGGAAGGTTCTTAAGATTTACCTGACTGGGCGCGTAATATATTGGAAAGTTTCGGGTTTGGTTTAGGGTTGCGGCGAACCAGGATGGCTGTTTTTCCGATCAGCTGTACCAGCTCGCTACGGCTCATTTTGCAAATCTCATCAACCAGCTCTGCACGTTCATCCCGTTCTCCAGCAGCGACCTTGACCTTGATCAGCTCGTGATCGTTCAAGGCTCTTTCTAATTCATTGATCACGCCTTCGGTGACACCATTTCCGGCTATAATGACTACAGGCTTAAGATGGTGGGCAATGGCTTTGTACTGCTTGCGCTGTTCGATAGATAACGGCATGAGAATGAGTAACTCCGATAAAAAGTGGCAGTATTTTAGCTGAAGGTGTTAATGAATCCGAGTGTTTCCTAAATTATGGTCGTGAATAAGTCCTGTTTGGGCGCTAGCAGATACCGAGACTAGGCTAAAAAGGAGTCAATTCTGGCTGGCTTCTGGGCGTGGTTGCCGGATAGCAAGGCATGCTTGGTGGGTAATTTTAAAGATTTGAGGTGAGAGTGGGTCGATCAAAATCCAGTCAGCGCTGGTTGCGGGAGCATCATAGCGACGTATATGTGAAAAAGTCCCGTGAAGACGGATTCCGCTCCCGTGCCAGTTATAAATTACTTGAACTGGATCGATTGGATAAGTTGCTAAGGCCCGCGATGACGGTTATTGATCTAGGAGCGGCTCCAGGTGGCTGGTCGCAGATCGTAGCCGAAAAAGTGGGGCATAAGGGGGCAGTAATTGCCTGCGACATTCTTCCGATGGACAGTATCGCTGGAGTTGACTTTATTCAGGGGGATTTTACAGAAGAGGGTGTGTTGGAAAATATCCTTGAATTGGTCGGGGATAGGCCGATAGATCTTGTAATTTCAGATATGGCCCCCAATATGAGTGGACTGAAGGCTGTAGATATACCTAAGGCAATGTATTTGGTTGAGCTCGCACTTGATCTTTCAAGACGGGTGTTGAAGAAGAATGGCGTATTTGTGGCAAAAGTGTTTCATGGGGCGGGATTTGATGAGCTGCTCAAGGAATGTCGCCAGCAATTCAATGCCGTTGTGATCCGCAAGCCTGATGCATCACGGTCCCGATCCCGGGAAACCTACTTGGTTGCCAAGGGTTTCAAGGGTGAATGATGGGCAAAAATTAATTGTATTGTTAGGTAAATTCTATATCGGCTGATATGGCGTAAAACAGGGACATATAGTAAGGTTCGGGTTGTTATCGGTGTATAAAATCGCCATTTGCGTCTACTAGACACTGACGAAGTTAAAAGAGGGTTGGCCTTTGAACGACATGGCTAAAAACTTATTACTCTGGCTGATTATTGCGGCAGTATTGCTGACAGTATTCAATAATTTTAATGTGCCGTCGTCTGCGACAAAGCTCAATTACTCTGAGTTTTTACAGATGGTGGACAACGGCCAGGTGCGTAAAGTCGCCATCGATGGTCTGACGATTGATGGCGAGCGTCAAGACGGCTCCCATTTCACTACGATCAGGCCGAATGTAGTGGACATGGATCTGATTAGCGATCTATTGAAAAATAATGTCGTTGTCGAAGGTCGTGAGCCTGAGAAGCAAAGTATATGGACTCAATTGCTTCTGGCGTCTTTCCCGATACTGATCATTATTGCCGTGTTTATGTTTTTTATGCGGCAAATGCAAGGTGGTGCTGGTGGCAAAGGGCCCATGTCCTTTGGCAAGAGTAAGGCCCGTCTAATGGGTGAAGATCAGATCAAAACGACTTTTGCTGATGTGGCTGGTGTTGACGAAGCCAAAGAGGAAGTCAAAGAGATCGTTGATTTCCTTCGAGATCCCAGCAAGTTCCAGCGTTTGGGTGGGAAAATTCCCCGCGGTGTGCTGATGGTTGGTTCACCTGGTACAGGTAAAACTCTTCTGGCTAAAGCGATTGCTGGTGAGGCCAAAGTACCCTTCTTTTCAATTTCCGGTTCTGATTTCGTCGAAATGTTTGTTGGCGTGGGCGCATCCAGAGTTCGGGATATGTTCGACCAGGCCAAGAAGCAGGCACCTTGCATCATTTTTATTGACGAGATTGATGCAGTTGGGCGTCATCGTGGTGCAGGCCTTGGTGGGGGGCATGATGAGCGCGAACAGACTCTGAATCAGCTGTTAGTAGAGATGGATGGTTTTGAGGGTAATGAGGGAATTATTGTCATCGCTGCCACTAACCGTCCTGATGTATTGGATCCTGCCCTTCTGCGTCCTGGTCGGTTTGACCGTCAAGTGGTTGTCGGCTTGCCTGATATTGTAGGTCGTGAGCAAATTCTGAAAGTCCACATGCGTAAAGTGCCTGTGGAGGATGATGTGAATGCAGCAGTGATTGCTCGCGGTACGCCTGGGTTTTCTGGTGCGGACCTCGCCAATCTGGTTAATGAGGCGGCTCTGTTTGCGGCGCGTTCCAATAAGCGTACTGTCAGTATGCTGGAAATGGAGCTTGCCAAAGACAAAATCATGATGGGCGCAGAGCGCAAATCCATGGTGATGTCTGAGAAAGAAAAAATGAATACGGCTTATCATGAAGCTGGGCATGCCATTGTAGGTCGATTGGTGCCTGAACATGATCCTGTATACAAGGTCAGTATTATTCCTCGTGGTCGCGCCCTTGGGGTTACCATGTTCTTGCCGGAGGAAGATCGCTACAGCCATAGTCGCCAATCACTGATCAGCCGGATTTGCAGCCTCTTTGGTGGGCGAATTGCTGAAGAGATTACTTTGGGGGCGGAAGGTGTAACCACAGGAGCTTCCAATGATATCCAGCGTGCTACTGAGCTGGCCAGGAATATGGTCACCAAGTGGGGGTTGTCTGAAAAGCTTGGGCCACTGATGTATGACGATGAGAGCGAAGAAGTCTTCCTCGGTCGCAGTGCTGGGCATGCCCAGAAGGTATATTCGCCTGAAACGGCTCAGCGTATAGATGATGAAGTGCGTTCGATTATCGACGGTTGTTACGAAAAAGCTCGACAGATACTGAATGATAATATGGATAAGCTTCACAAAATGGCTGAGGCCCTGATGAAGTATGAGACCATCGATACTGAGCAGATTGATGCGATTATGGCTGGCAATGAGCCCAAGCCACCAAAAGGCTGGGGGGATTCTGATCCTCCGGGAGGTGCCAAGGTGACTCCTGATCCGATAAAAGATACTGCTGCCAAGAGTGACTCCAAGGGTGGTGAGATCGGAGGTCCTGCGGGCTCTCACTAATGGGTGGCTGGTAACAATAGAGGATAAGGCCCGGTCATACCGGGCCTTTTTCTTTTTCGCCGACTAAACTTGCATCTAAGAGTAAGTGTTTCTGGACTTAACATGTTTCTGAGTTTTCCTGACAAAACGCTAGACCTTGGTACTCCTTCGGTAATGGGAATCCTTAATGTAACTCCCGATTCATTTTCAGATGGTGGACGTTTTAATCATCTTGACGCAGCCTTATTGCAGGCAGAAAAAATGATGGCGGATGGCGCTGTGATTATTGATGTCGGTGGCGAATCGACCCGGCCTGGTGCAGCGTTAGTCTCGGAATCGGAGGAGCTGGACCGGGTCGCTGTAATCGTTGAGGCAATGGCTAAACGTCTTGATGTTATTATCTCTTTGGATACTAGTACTCCCTTGGTGATGAAAGAAGGCGTGCGTTTGGGTGCAGCAATGATCAATGATGTCAGGGCTCTTGAACGTCCGGGGGCATTGAAAGCGGCAGTTGAGTGTCGAGTTCCGGTGTGCCTGATGCATATGCAGGGGAGTCCAGCCACCATGCAAAATGCGCCTGAGTATCGTCACGCACTAGTTGACGTTAAAAGCTATCTAGCTGAGCGCATAGAGTGCGCTATTAAGGCCGGCATTCCTCGGGAGTGCCTGTTGGTCGACCCAGGCTTTGGTTTTGGTAAAACGCTACAGCATAATACTGAGTTGCTAAAGCACCTTGAGGAATTTAATGAGCTTGGCTGTCCGATACTGGTGGGGGTATCCAGGAAAACCATGCTGGGCCAAATTACGGGAAGAGAGGTTGGGCAGCGGATGGCGGCCAGTATCTCCGCGGCAGCCATAGCTGTGTATAATGGCGCGCATATTGTACGGGCTCACGATGTTGGGCCTACTGTTGATGCGATAAAAATTGCAGCAGCAATTCGACAGGCTTGATAGTGCCAGGTATTAGTGATTTTTTGAGGTAATTGACGTGGGTAGAGAGTTTTTCGGTACAGACGGTATACGTGGCAAGGTTGGTGAAGGTGTTATTACTCCCGAGTTTATGCTGAAACTTGGTTGGGCGGCAGGACGGGTTTTTCGTCAGGAGGGTAAGCGGAATCGAGTATTGATTGGTAAGGACACTCGTATTTCCGGGTATATGTTTGAATCGGCCCTTGAAGCGGGGTTTGCCGCCGCCGGCGTGGATGTTGCGATGCTGGGTCCTATGCCAACTCCGGCCATTGCCTACCTGACTCGCACGTTTCGGGCTTGTGCAGGCATTGTGATTAGTGCTTCCCACAATCCCCATTATGATAATGGGGTGAAATTCTTTTCTGCTCAGGGCACAAAGTTGCCCGATGAAATTGAACTACAGATAGAAGACAATCTGCGTCAGTCGATGCGGGTGTGTGAGTCAGGTCAATTGGGCAAAGCTGCCAGATTTGAAGATGCTAAAGGCCGTTATATTGAGTTTTGTAAAAGCACAGTGCCCTTTAACATTTCTTTTGCAGGTTTGAAGGTGGTGCTGGACTGTGCTGATGGCGCAACCTACCAAGTGGCACCGAGTGTATTCAAAGAATTGGGTGCTAAAGTCGAATCTATTGGGGTTAGTCCTGACGGTCTGAATATTAATCACCAGGTTGGTTCAACTTATCCACAGGCTCTCGCGGCTAGAGTGGTTGAGGCTGGAGCAGATCTGGGTATCGCTTTTGACGGTGATGGCGATCGCGTAGTCATGGTTGACCATAAGGGTGAGATTATCGATGGAGATGAGCTCATCTTTATTATTGCTAGAGACAGGCAGCGAAAAGGCCGTTTGCAGGGTGGGGTGGTGGGCACCCTTATGACAAATTTTGGCGTTGAGTTGGCGTTTGAGCAAGTTGGCATTCCCTTCGCCCGAGCTAAAGTGGGAGATCGTTATGTCATGGAGTTGCTGCAGAAAAATGGCTGGGGTCTCGGCGGTGAGGGGTCTGGTCATATAGTATGTCTTGATTGCACAACTACAGGTGACGGTATTATCTCTGCCCTACAAGTCATGGTGGCTATGGTGGATCAGGGGATGTCACTGCATGATCTTAAGCAGGGGATGACTAAGCTTCCTCAACATATGATTAATGTAAGTGTCGCCAGCAAACCGGATATTGAAGGCAATGCCTCTATACAAGCTGCCCTCAAAGTAGCCGAAAATCAGCTTGCTGGACGAGGAAGAGTTCTGCTCAGACCTTCGGGTACTGAGCCTGTTGTTAGGGTGATGGCGGAAGGTGAGGATGAAGGGTTGGTGGTCAGTGTAACTGAAGAGCTGGCCAGGGCTGTTGAAGCTTCCATTTAACTAAAAACCCATCGCTGCGGCCTCGTCGGAAGTGGGCTTTTAATTCTTGATTGAGAGCTTGTATCTTAAAAAAACATCCGGTAGTATTTGCGCCTCGCTGCGATCCTGGAGGAAAGATGCGTTCAAAATTGGTTGCTGGAAATTGGAAGTCGAACGGCAATTTGTCGTCGAATGCAGCTCTGCTGCAGGCTCTCAAGGATAAAGTTATAAGCCAGAACGCAGAAGTGATAATTTGTCCTCCAGCTGTCTATATGGTCTCGGTCGCTACAGATTTAGAAGATAGTAAAATTGGTGTGGGTGCTCAAAACTGTTCTGCGTATGACGCAGGGGCATACACTGGTGAAGTGACTGCGGAAATGCTCCGTGATACTGGTGCAAGCGCGGTTATTGTTGGTCATTCCGAGCGGCGCTTAATTTTCTCTGAGTCTAACGCTGACATTGCTCATAAAGTTGAGCGGGTTGTCGGGGCAGGTCTAAAGCCTATCCTTTGTATAGGTGAGACTTTGGAAGAGCGTGAAGCAGGCCAGGCGGAAGCTGTCTGTCTTTCGCAGCTGGATTATGTGATATCCAAAGTGCAGCTGAATGACAGTTGGGTAATTGCTTATGAGCCCGTTTGGGCAATAGGTACCGGGAAAACCGCTTCAGCTGCTGATGCGCAGGCAATGCACAAGGTATTGAGGGATTATCTCCAAAAAACCTGTGGTGATGTTGCCGGGCAAGTAAAGATTTTATATGGAGGCAGCGTTAAGCCTTCTAATGCAAAAGAATTGTTTGAGCAGGCTGATATAGATGGCGCCCTTGTTGGAGGTGCTTCTTTAAGTGCTGAAGATTTTGTTGCAATCATAGATGCAGCTAGCAATTAAGGTGGATGTGTAATGGAGTTGTTTGAAACTCTTGTCGTCGTAGTACATGTGATAGTTGCGGCGGCGTTAGTTGGTTTGGTCATGCTTCAGCATGGTAAAGGTGCGGACATGGGTGCGGGGTTTGGCGCCGGTGCATCGCAGACTTTGTTTGGTTCGCAGGGTAGTGGAAATTTTCTTACCCGCATGACCTCCGTGTTGGCTGTGGTGTTTTTCGTCAGCAGCTTTACATTGGCCTATTTTGCCAAAGAGAAGTCTGAGTCCATTGCTAATCAGGACTTTGTTCCGCAAGTGATTGAATCTGCTCCAGCGCCGGCTGTGCCAGCGTTGGATGATGCAGCAACTCCTCCTGCTGCAGAAAATCTGGGATCTGAGGGGAAACCAGAGCTTGAGTAATTGGGATCAGGGTTTTATCTGAATCCAAACTGATATGCCGAAGTGGTGAAATTGGTAGACACGCTATCTTGAGGGGGTAGTGACCTCTGGTCGTGCCGGTTCAAGTCCGGCCTTCGGCACCATCTATTAATTGGGTCCCAGACCTGATGCGACCTGTTCAGGCGTTGACCTGATTAAAGGGCAGCCTATATAATTTGTCGCGCTGTTCCTGTGGGGAGCATGTAGTAAAACCCCTTCTTTAAGGGGTTTTTTATTAGCCGATGAAAATATCGGTATTCAGGATGGGCTTAGGGCCCATTTTTTGTTTGAAATTTCAATCAATACGGTTGAATTGGAGGTTTTTTTGGCGCGACAGGATCAACTGATCGAAATGTTGAAGCCTATCGTCGAAGGGCTTGGCTATATTTTTTGGGGTATTGAATACCTTGCCCAAGGCAGACGAAGTTTATTGCGAGTGTTCATTGACAAGGAAGATGGTATTACGGTGGAAGATTGTGAAACCGTAAGTCGTCAGATTAGTGCAGTTATGGACGTTGAGGATCCGATTAGTGGCGAATATACCCTGGAAGTATCATCGCCAGGCTGGGATCGGCCTCTTTTTGAAGAAATTCACTATCAGGCCTATATCGGGTCTGTCATTGAAGTGCGTTTGCAAGCCCCATTTAATGGGCGTCGCAAATTCAAGGGAACACTCACTGCAGTTGAAAATAGTGAGATTGTTATGCGGGTGGACAACGAAGAGTTCACCTTCCCACTAGAAATTATCGATAAAGCGAATGTTGTGCCGCAGTATTGATGGGATACGGGGTAAAGATGAGTAAAGAAATTCTATTGGTTGTTGAAGCCGTCTCTAACGAAAAAGGCGTAGATAAAGACGTCATATTTGAGGCTATTGAGCTGGCTTTGGCTACTGCGACCAAGAAACGCTATGAAGATGAAGAGGCGGATGTTCGCGTCGATATAGACCGTAAAACCGGAGAATATACGGCTTACAGACGCTGGCTGGTGGTAGATAACGATGCGGTCCCTGCTCTGGGCACTGAACTGACGCTTCAGGAAGCAGAAGAGATTGATACCAATCTTAAGCCTGGAGATATTCATGAAGAGCAAGTTGAAGCGGCAGCGTTCGGGCGGATAGGCGCTCAGGCTGCCAAGCAGATTATTGTGCAAAAAGTCCGCGAGGCTGAGCGCTCCAAGATTGTGGATAGCTACCGTGAGCGTGTGGGTGACCTGGTTAACGGTTCTATCAAGAAAGTAACCCGTGACAATATTATTGTTGATCTGGGGAATAATGCTGAAGCTCTGCTACCTAAAGACCAACTGATTGGACGTGAAACCTTTCGTGTGGGTGACAGGGTTCGAACGCTGCTTCTTGAAATTCGCATTGATAATCGTGGTCCCCAACTGATACTGAGCCGCTCCAACCCGCAAATGCTGATTGAGCTTTTCCGTATTGAAGTGCCTGAAATTGCTGAAGAAGTAATTGAAATCAAGGCTGCCGCCAGAGACCCTGGTTCGCGCGCTAAGATTGCCGTTAAAACCAATGATGGGCGTATCGATCCAGTCGGCGCCTGTGTCGGTATGCGTGGCTCGCGGGTGCAGGCAGTATCCGGTGAGTTGGGTAATGAGCGTATTGATATCGTTCTATGGGATGATAACCCTGCGCAGTTGGTTATTAATGCTATGTCTCCAGCTGAAGTGGCCTCCATTATCGTGGATGAAGATACCCATACAATGGAGGTTGCTGTGTCGGAGGATAACCTGGCTATGGCAATTGGCCGTAGTGGCCAGAACGTGCGCTTGGCTTCTGAACTGACTGGCTGGCAGATTAATGTCATGACCGAAGAGGAAGCCGGCAAACAGCAGGAAGAAGAGTATGGACGTTTTGTTCAGACTTTTGTTGATCAATTGGATGTTGATGAAGAGCTGGCAGAGTTTTTGGTGTCTGAAGGTTTCACTTCCCTGGAGGAAGTGGCTTATGTGCCTATGGAAGAGATGTTGGCGATTGAAGGTTTTGATGAGGATCTGGTCTCGGAACTTCGTAAGCGCGCCAAGAATGTGCTGGTGAATCAGGCGCTCGCCAGTGAAGAGCGGTTGGAAAAAGCAGAGCCTGCGGATGATCTTCTTAATATGGATGGTATGGACAAGCATCTGGCATTTGTTTTGGCCAGCAAGGGCATTGTCACAATGGAAGATTTGGCCGAACAGGCTGTAGATGATCTCCTGGATATCGAAGGGTTAAGCGAAGAAATGGCCGCACAGCTGATTATGACGGCGCGGAAACCTTGGTTCGAGGAACAGCAGTAAGATAACGGGAGACAGGAGACAAGCATGGCAGAAGTGACCGTAGAACAGCTTGCCAAAGATGTGGGTGCTCCCGTGGAGCGCCTGCTGAAGCAAATTGAAGATGCAGGACTGGATCAGCGTAACGAAAGTGATCTGGTGACTGATGATGAGAAGCAGAGACTGTTGGCTTTCTTGAAGGAAAGTCATGGTGAGTCTTCAGCGGAACCTAAAAAAATTACGCTTAAGCGTAAGACCACCACCACGCTCAAGGCAGGACAAAATCGTTCTGTTAATGTCGAGGTGCGGAAAAAGCGGACCTATGTCAAGCGTAGTGAAGTTTTATCGGAAGCAGAACCCGCTAAGCCTGAAGAGGAAGTAGCACCTGAGGTTGATGTTGCGCCAGTCGAAGTTCCTGCTGCAGATACTAGTGTAGTTGTTGCTGAGGCAAGTGTAGAAACTTCGACACCGGAAGTTGAAGCCAAAGATGCCGAATTGCCGGAACCGGCAGTCGAAGAGCCTGTTGCAGTTGAAGTCACCGATGAAGCTGACAAGCCCAAGGTTCCAATGACGGCTGAAGAGGTTGAGGCTGAGCACAAGAAGAGTAAGCACAGACGCCACAAAGAAGAATCTGAAGGGCGTGAGTTGGATGCTGAAGAAATTAAGCGTCGCGAAAAACACAAACCCAAGGCGGTACCGCAGAAGCCAAAAGTTAAAGTTGCTGCAGTTGACGATAAACTAGAGGCTGAGTTGGAAGAGCAGACTCTGGCAGCTCCGCGTCGTATCCGTCAAAAACGTAAGAAGAGCAAAGGTCCTGTAGACAAGAGTTCACAGGCGATTGTGAGAGAGGTTATTATCCCGGAAACCATTACTGTATCCGAGCTGGCGCAGAAAATGTCAGTTAAAGGTGTTGAAGTAATCAAGAAACTCATGGGTATGGGTGTCATGGCTACAATCAACCAGGCTATTGATCAGGATGTTGCGCAGCTGGTAGCAGAGGAAATGGGCCATAAGGTCAAACTGCTGCAGGATGATGCAGTGGAAACAGCGGTACTGGATGCTATCTCCTACGAAGGTGATACCAAGTCAAGAGCGCCGGTTGTTAGTGTTATGGGTCATGTTGACCATGGTAAGACTTCACTGCTCGACTACATTCGTCGTGCCAAGGTTGCTGCTGGAGAGTCCGGTGGGATTACCCAGCATATTGGTGCATACCATGTTGATACTCCTAAAGGGATGGTGTCGTTTCTGGATACACCAGGCCACGCTGCATTTACGGCAATGCGTGCCCGTGGAGCCCAGTGTACGGATATTGTCATCCTGGTTGTGGCTGCTGATGACGGTGTGATGCCACAAACTGAAGAAGCGGTCCAGCATGCCAAGAGTGCCGGTGTACCCCTGGTAGTAGCAGTCAATAAAATGGACAAGGAAGAAGCTGATCCAGATCGCGTGAAAAGCGAGCTGGCTGCGCTGGATGTGATACCTGAAGACTGGGGCGGAGATGTTCAGTTCGTGCCTGTGTCGGCGCACTCCGGCCAGGGAATAGATGATCTTCTGGATGCGATACTGCTGCAGGCGGAAATGTTGGAGCTGAATGCCGTTCCAGATGCACCCGCTAAAGGCGTCGTCATCGAATCCAGTCTTGATCGCGGGCGTGGGTCTGTAGCGACTGTTTTGGTTCAGAACGGAACCCTGAATCATGGGGATATCGTACTCGCAGGTGACTGTTACGGCCGTGTGCGAGCTATGGTGGACGAAAACGGTAAGTCCGTTCGTCAAGCTGGACCTTCAATACCTGTTGAGATTCTTGGTTTGAACGGCACTCCAGATGCCGGCGACGAATTTTTTGTGGTCTCAGATGAGAAGAAGGCCAGAGAAGTGGCTGAATTCCGTCATGATAAAGAGCGCCATACACGTCTGCAGCGTCAACAGACAGCTAATCTGGAAAACTTGTTTGCCAGTATGGGCAAAGGTGAAGTTAAAGAACTTAACCTGGTTGTGAAAACAGATGTGCGTGGCTCCCTGGAAGCTTTAACGGCTGCTCTGGTCGATTTGGGTAACGAAGAAGTGCAGGTGAAAATTGTCGCCAGCGGCGTTGGTGGGATTACTGAAACCGATGCTAACTTGGCGCTATCCACCGGTGCAATTGTGATTGGCTTTAACGTACGTGCTGATACTGCTGCACGCAGAATTCTTGAAAAAGAAGGTATCGAGCTACGTTACTACAGCGTGATTTACAGCATTATTGATGATGTGAAGAAAGCTCTTACCGGTATGCTGGCCCCAGAATACAGGGAAGACATTGTGGGAATCGCAGAAGTTCGCGATACCTTCAAGAGCCCGAAATTTGGGCAGGTGGCAGGCTGTATGGTTGTCGAAGGTGGCGTATACCGGAACAAGCCAATCCGGGTATTGCGCGATAATATCGTAATCTTCGAGGGTGAGCTCGACTCACTTCGTCGCTTCAAAGACGATGTCAGTGAAGTGCGTTCAGGGACTGAATGTGGTATTGGCGTTCGTAATTATGAAGTAAAAGTTGGCGATGTTATTGAAGTGTTCGACCGTATCCGGGTCGAGCGTACACTTTAAGGCACCTGGCTTAGTTATAGTGGCCCGGGGTTAAACCCGGGTCCGATGAAGGTAAAAACATGGCTCGTGAATTTAGCCGGTTAGATCGTATCGGCGATCAGATTCAACGTGATCTGGCGCAACTGATTCAACGTGAATTGAAAGATCCGCGTTTGGGTATGGTGACGATTAACCTGGTCAAAGTCAGCAAAGATCTGTCCTATGCTGACATTTATGTTACCGTTCTTAATCTACGCGATGTTGATGACCAGACGGCAATCAACGACTCTCTCAAGATACTCAAACAGGCAGCCGGCTTTTTGCGGGCTGAGCTTGGGCGGGCAATCAAACTTAGGGTAATGCCTCAGTTAAGGTTCCATTTCGACCAGACTATAGGTCAGGCTCAAAGGCTTGGTGCGTTAATTCAACAGGCCAGGGCTAAAGATGGCCGTACTGAAAGTGCGGCAAAGGATGATGATCAAGACGCGCAGTAAATTTTTGCTGATGTAAATGACTAGTCCTTTGGAGTGGAACGAATTGTAGTTATGGCAAGACGTCGAAAAGGCCTGCCGATTAACGGTATTGTGCTTCTAGATAAACCGCAAGGTATTACCTCAAATGCTGCGTTGCAGCGAGTCAGACATTCCTTGAACGCCCAAAAAGCAGGACATACTGGAGCCTTGGATCCCTTGGCGACGGGGGTCCTGCCGCTATGTTTTGGTGAGGCTACCAAATTCAGCCAGATATTGCTTGAGGCAGACAAGGAGTATATCACTCGTGCACGCCTTGGTATCAAGACGGCGTCTGCGGATTCCGACGGCGAAGTGATTGAGCAGAAACCCGTTCCTGAGTCGTTATCTGTCGAAGAACTTGAGTCGATTCTTGATGGTTTTCGCGGTCCGATCATGCAGATACCTTCAATGTATTCCGCGCTTAAGTATAAAGGTGTGCCATTATACAAGTTGGCGCGGAATGGGGTTGAGATCCAGCGCGAAGCCCGGCCAGTGTCTATCCATGAGTTGGAACTGTTGTCTATTGAGCTGCCCTATGTCTCGCTTAGGGTTCGGTGCAGTAAAGGAACCTATATTCGTAATCTGGTGGAAGATATTGGCGATTGTTTGGGCTGTGGGGCCCATGTCGTGGAGCTTCGCCGGACCCAGAGTGGCCCTTTCCGAATCGAACAGGCTTTGTCATGGGAGCTTTTTGGAAGCGGAGAGCGTATTTCGGATGAATTGTCCCGGCAGGTTCTACTATCTGCTGATACGGCGGTTGAGTCTTTTCCGAAAATAATTCTGAATCAAGACGATACGGGCTCGATTATCCGGGGCCAAACGGTTAAAATATCGCCTCTCGAAATTCCGAGGAACCTAGAGGGTTCGCTTAATGCTGCGCCATTCAAGGTGAGGCTTTATCGAGAAGAAGACCTCCTATTCCTCGGACTTGGAGAACTGAATGCAGCAAATGAGTTGAAACCAAGTCGTTTGCTCAACACGGATGCCTTGCTGACCAAGGGTTAGCGGAACATTCGAAGAAGCTGGTGCGGCTGTTAATATGCACGGTCGGCACCGTATTTATTGCATATTGGAGAAATACAATGGCTTTAACAGCTGTAGAAAAAGCAGAAATTCTGAAAGAGTTTCAAACTAAAGAGGGTGATACTGGTTCCCCTGAAGTCCAGGTAGCTCTGTTGACAAACAACATCAACAAGTTGCAAGGTCACTTCCAATCAAACAAGCACGACCATCATTCACGTCGTGGTTTGATTCGCATGGTTAACCAGCGCCGCAAATTGCTCGACTACCTGAAAGGTAAAGATGCTAATCGTTACGTAAGCCTGATTCAGAAGTTAGGTCTGCGTCGATAAGACAGTAGCGATATTGCTGAAGATGGCGGGGTGTCGATGTAAGTCGATACCCCGTTGTTTTATAAGGGGCCTCCGATTTATTCGATATCTGGGAAGAATCCCGATTCGAGTGTTCGAATAAATCAAAGGTTTCCTTTGAACTTCGCAGTATCTGTCACTGACAACCTGGGCATTCATTGCCTGCAAGTACGAGCGCAATGACTCCGTCCTCAGTAGGCGGACTATGTGTTAATAAAATCGAATAACACACTGACAAGTGTGGTTCTCGTAAGGAGTCCAAGTGAGCTCAGTTCGTAAAACATTTCAATATGCCAACACCACCGTTACTCTTGAGACTGGCCGTGTCGCCCGTCAGGCAACCGGTGCAGTATTGGTATCCATGGACGACACAGTTGTTCTTGTTACTGTTGTTGCTGAAAAAGAAGCGCAGTCCGGACGTGATTTCTTTCCGCTGTCTGTGCACTATCAGGAAAAAACTTATGCTGCCGGCCGTATCCCCGGTGGCTTTTTCAAGCGTGAGGGGCGTCCTTCAGAGAAGGAAACGCTGACATCCCGTTTGATCGACCGTCCGATTCGTCCCTTGTTTGCTGATGGCTTCATGAATGAAGTTCAGGTCATGTGTACTGTCATGTCAGCCAACAAAAGTATTGATCCGGATATTGCTGCCATTATTGGTACTGCAGCGGCTCTGGAAATTTCCGGTGTGCCATTTAATGGTCCCCTGGCAGCTGCGCGTGTTGGTTTTACCGACGAGTCTGGTTACATTCTGAACCCAACTTTCCAGCAACTGGCAGAATCCCGCCTGGATATGGTGGTCGCTGGTACTGAAGATGCAGTGTTGATGGTTGAGTCTGAAGCCAAAGAGCTGAATGAGGACCAAATGCTGGGTGCGGTGCTGTTCGCCCATCAGGAAATGCAGACGGCAATTACCGCAATTAAAGAGTTTGCTGCTGAGGCCAATGCCCAGAAATGGGACTGGCAAGCTCCTGAGTCTAACACCGAGCTGAAAAGTGCATTGCAGGAACGTTTTGCAACTGCCATTACAGAGGCTTATAGCATCAGCGATAAAATGGCTCGCTATGGCAAGCTGAATGAAATTCGTCAGCAGGCGTTGGAAGCATTTGCCGGTGAAGATGCCGCATTTGATGCTGAGGATGTGAAAAAATACCTTAGCAAAGTAGAGAAAACGATTGTTCGTCAAAACGTGATTGAAGGTAAGCCACGTATTGACGGTCGTGATTCCAAGACAGTACGTCCAATCAATGTTGAAGTTGGTATACTGCCAGGCACCCACGGTTCTGCATTGTTCACCCGTGGCGAAACTCAGGCTATCGTGACTGCTACTCTGGGCACACTTCGTGATGCCATGATGATCGATGCATTGGAAGGTGAGCGTAAAGATCCGTTCATGTTCCACTACAACTTCCCTCCGTATTCAGTCGGTGAAACAGGCCGCGTAGGCAGCACCGGCCGTCGTGAAATCGGCCATGGTCGTCTGGCCCGTCGTGGTGTACAAGCCATGATGCCGGATCAGGAAGCTTTCCCTTATGTCGTGCGCGTGGTTTCTGAAATCACAGAATCCAATGGTTCCAGCTCCATGGCCAGTGTTTGTGGTAGTAGCCTGGCGTTGATGGATGCAGGTGTTCCGCTGAAAGCACCAGTAGCTGGTATTGCCATGGGCTTGGTAAAAGAAGGCGATCGTTTCGCTGTATTGACCGATATCCTGGGTGATGAAGATCACCTTGGCGATATGGACTTTAAAGTGGCCGGTACAGATCAGGGGCTCACTGCTCTGCAGATGGATATCAAGATTAACGGTATCACTGAAGAGATCATGGAAATCGCTCTTGCACAGGCACAGGAAGCAAGATTGCATATCCTGGGTGAGATGAACAAGGTTATTTCTGTATCCCGTGACAACGTAGCTGACAATGCTCCGAAGATGGTCACTATGCAGATCGATCCGGACAAGATCCGTGACGTTATCGGTAAAGGCGGTGCTACCATCCGTGCCTTATGCGAAGAGACCGGCGCCTCGATTGATATCGATGACAGCGGTGCCATCCGCATTTATGCTGAAACCAAGGTTGCAGCAGATCAGGCCATATTCCGTATTACTGAAATCACAGCTGAAGCTGAGGTTAACAAGGTATACAAAGGTAAGGTTGAACGTATCGTTGATTTCGGTGCCTTCGTCAATATCCTGCCAGGCAAAGACGGCCTGGTGCACATTTCTCAGATCGCCCAGGAGCGTGTTGAGAGTGTCACTGACTACCTGAAAGAAGGACAGGAAGTGATTGTAAAAGTGTTGGATGTGGATGCACGTGGCCGTGTCAAACTGTCCATGAAGGAAGTGACTGAAGAAGAGAAGGCCTCATTCGCCTGATCTGATACTGCTTCCAAAAAAAGCCGCGTTTGTCGCGGCTTTTTTGTTGGCTATGTCCCGTCCTAAATAGCGTTGACGCTTATTTCAGGACAAGACACTAACCATTCCTCTGCTGACTACTGGGAGACGACAGTGTCATTGTCTTGGTTTAGGAATGACAGCAATACGCCACGGTACTTCTGTGCAGTAAATGTGTAGGTATGCTCAGTATCGGTGACCAAACGTTGTTTGGGGGGCGCAGCCACTGCAAAAAGCTTATCGCCGTGGGCAAACGGGATCACTACATCTCTGGTGCTGTGGATAAGCAGCTTGGGTAAGTCGGACATTTTTGGAAGCGCATCAACCGGGTCTGGGGCGGCAACCACAAGCCAACTGAGGGGATATTGTAGAGGCCAGGTTAGCCAGAACGCACCTAGCTTTTCTCTGGCAATATCCTGAAACCCTGTGAATGCTGCATCGATGATCAATCCCTTGATCTGATTTTTAACTTCCGGATTTTCTGCAATAAAAGCTGTTGCCAGAACACCGCCGAGACTCTGGCCAATAACGAATAACGGACCATTCTGCTCCAACACCCAATCATAGGCGGCCCTTGCGTCCATGAGCGCATTAGCAAGGTTTGGGTCTCCCACGGATTGCCCATATCCTCTGTAGTCAAAAACCATCAGGTTGTAGCCAGCCTTATTAATCCAGGCCAGATTGATGACATGACTGGTCAGGTTCTGGGCATTGCCGTGAAAAAACAACAGAGTCCCCTTGTCCTGAGCAGTTTGAGCCGGAAGCCACCAGGCATGAATACGTCCTCCGTCCTGAGTGGGCAAATACAGAGATTGATAGTTTGGATTCAATTCAGCCGGATCACTGTAAAAGTGGCGGTCCGGATAGAAGAATGGACTGCTGCATCCAGCAGTTAACGCAATAAGGGGCCAGCAAAGCCATTGCATCAGCCCGGATAACTTCCCCAAATTATTAGAAATAGCCATACCAACCTACGCCGATATCCATGGTGCTATCAAACTTTGAGTGTAATTCAGTGATACGGATTTGTAAGGCGTTGGTACTATTAACTGAATAGCTGAGCTTGGCTTCCGTAAAACGACGGCCTTCGTTACTGTTAAGCGCATCTGCTCGTTGTTCGCCACTTATGGACCAGCGCCAGTTCTGGTTTTGATAGTTGAGTTGCAGGGCAACACCTCCTTCCAGGAAGCCTCCGTCAGGTAAAAGGGCCGAGGGCTCAGCGTTGGCGGTAATCAGGGCTGAAGCTAGCAAAGATCCAGCTTTATAGGTCGATCCGATAAAGCCATTGACGTAGGGTGTGAATACCTTCTTATTGCCCTGTAACCAGGATCTTCGTCCGCCAACACCTGCCTCCCAGGACCAGGGTTTAAAAAAACGATTTCTGGGAGTAAGCGAAATGATTTCCACAAACTTGAAGTGTTCAAGTTGAACTTCATCGTTATCGCCATACCAGCGTACCTGAGTGTTAAAAAATTGTAGATGAGCCCCTTGACGGTACCCCGGCAGAGGATCGTCGAGATCGTGGTAAGCGGGACGCCACTCAAAAGCGGCATAGTTTCGGTCGGCAAAACGTCCACCAAACAGGCCTATCCTGAGAGTGTCATGTCCCTGGTCGTCTCTGATCTGAGGTGCTTCAGGTTTGCGAGGATTGGTCAGCAGGTCAATTTCACCGCGCTCTCTCAGTAGCGCGAATGAAACCGGCGCAGAAATCTCCCTGGGGAGCTTTTCATCGATTGTACGGAAACGTTGCAACTCATAGGCAGTCTCCAGTGCTTCAGCCTTTTCAGCAGTGGATAAAGTGCCGGAGGGGGCGAAATCGAGGGTTAGAAAATCTTCCACGGCGTTCTGTTGCTGAGGTGATAATTGCGCAAGCTGATAGCGCACAACTGATGCTGAGGCGGGGCGATATTGAATGTCGCTGACTATGCCCTTGGCAACCACCACTCTTACTGTATCTGATGGTATGGCACGCAGTGTCGGAAGGGCATCGGTAATCTCGAGGCCCGGACGCGCCACGTCGATCAGGGTGAATAGCCGATAGGCGCAGTTTTCATCAAAAAAGAAGTAGTCAAAGTTAATATCTTTGACTTCCCAGGTGTGTAGCAGCAGAGTCCTGACTTCTGAGGCCGTGAGGTCGAGCCGGTATTCCCAGAGATCGCGGTTTTCAATGTCGCTGTAGAGCTTCAGCTTCTGGTAATAGGGCTCTACATTGGTGATGCCGGGGTAACCTCCAAATATGCCCCGGTAAGCAAACATGAGTTCATTATCATGCTCACCCGCGTCAGCTGCATAGCTGATGGTTTGTGCCAGCAAAAGATTGTCAGCTGCCATCCCCTTGGGGTCGACACGCAGAAATGTGTGGCCAAACATGGAAGATGGGCTGTTCAGGTAAGAGGCTGCAAATACCAGTGTTACATGCTCTGCGTTGAGCTTGTCTAGCCAATCCTCTAGCTCGTCACAACGAACGTCAGGGAGATCAATTGATTCTGGCAATTGTTGTTGTAGCCACTGGTAGCGAGCGGGAAACCGACAGGCAGGATTAATTGTTTGAGCATTTTTTTCGTTAATAGCTTTGATAAATGCGCTCAATTCTGCAGCGGCGTCTATATTACCTATAGCGGAATAAAAGAAGTCCTGGTCGTCGGCCTGGGATTGTACCTGGTTGGAAAAGATATTCTGCCGGTAGTGAAGTAAGTTAAGCCAGGCTTTGCTACCAGCAAGCTCTGCTTGTGTCCTGTCATCTAAAGTGAGGTCTGCCTGGGCAAAATTCAGAGTTAGCAGATTGAGAAGTACGCAAAGTGAAGTGGCTACCTTTAACGACAAAACTCCGGGTCCTTATGGTTTGTGTTGAGAATAATGCAGCCATTCTACAGGCAAAAAAAGAGGCGCATATAGCGCCTCGGAGATTAAATTTCTGTTCTGCCGGGATATTAGCCCAGGTATTTGGCCAAGGCCGCTTCGTGTTCCATGGCAGCTGCCAGATTGCTTAGTACTTCAGCAGAGGTGACGTCATCACGAGTAAAAATTTGATCAAAGCTGGCCTGGACGGTTTGCTTGAACAGATCGCGGTCGGCACCTTCAATTTTCATCAGAGTCGCCAGCGTTTCGATATGTTCACCGCTACCACGGCTCATGTCGCGAGCGACAGTTTCCATGTTTTCATCGACAAATACTGATGCCATGGAAGTAATAGGCTGGTTGGCATTACATCCTAAAGTACCTGTGGTCATACCAAAAGTCTGGTTACCAAAAGTACCGTTGGTTGTAGCTGCCAGAACGTGTGGTCCAACTCCGGATTGACCTTTGAAAATCATCGAACCAACACCACAACCCGGACCGCCGTCTGCCGCCGCAAAGCCTGATACTGATACAGCCAGTGCCGCAGCTATCCAATGTTTCTTCATTCTTGTCTCCTTCAGTGTTTTTTAGTGATTGGCTTAAGGCCTTGAGTCAGCCACCAAGACTCCTTGTCATTGAAGCAACAGATTGGCAAAAGCGCAAGTTAGCCAAGATGACTAGGCATTTTCCTTTGAGCTTCTGCCAAACCGGATTTAACCTCCGAGGTAAGCTTTCCTGACGTCCTCGTTGACCAAAAGATTGGCTCCGCTATCTTCCATGACTACTTGACCATTTTCAAGTACATAACCACGATCTGCGAGTTTTAATGCCTGATTGGCATTCTGTTCGACCAGAAAAATAGTCATGCCTTCTTCACGTAGCTGAGAGATAGTATCGAAGATTTGATTGATGATAATAGGGGCAAGGCCCAATGAAGGCTCGTCCAGCAACAGCAGCTTTGGGTGGCTCATCAGAGCCCTGCCGATAGCCAGCATTTGTTGTTCGCCACCAGACATGGTGCCCCCGCGTTGGCTTTCGCGTTCTTTAAGGCGTGGAAAAAGATTGAAGACATATTCCAGGGTTTTATCGAAGTTGGCTTTATCTGTATAAAAGCCTCCCATATGCAGGTTCTCCATAACCGTCAGGCCTGGAAATATCCTGCGCCCTTCAGGAACAATGGCAATACCGCTGCGCATTATATCGGCTGTAGGTTTGTGGGTGATGTCTTCACCTTGAAAGCTAATAGTTCCAGAACTTGCACGGGGATCTCCGCAAAGTGTCATCAGCAATGTGGTTTTACCGGCACCGTTGGCACCGATCAGGGTGACAATTTCCCCTTCCTCCACATTCAGGCTAATACCATGGAGGGCTTCGATCTTGCCGTAATGCGTATATATGTTGTCAAAGGTCAGCATTATTCTTCTCCCAGGTAAGCCTTGATGACGTCCGCATTGGACTTGATTTCATCGGGGGTACCTTGTGCAAGAGGTGTACCTTGGCTGACAACGTATATGCGGTCAGAGATTCCCATGACCAGTCCCATGTCATGCTCAATCAACAGTATGGATACGTCATAGTCATGTTTGAGGCTGACGATCAGTTCATCCAGATCCCGGGTTTCTTTAGGGTTGAGTCCAGCTGCCGGTTCATCCAGCATCAAAAGCTTGGGTTCGGTCACCATGCAGCGGGCGATTTCCAGTCGACGCTGCTGGCCATAGGCCAGGTTACCGGCTTCCCGGTTGGCAACAGACAGCAAATCGACCTTTCTCAGCCAGTAGGTGGCTCTTTCCATGGCCTCACTCTCCTTCTTACGGAAGGAGGGGGTATTGAAAAGGCCGGCAAACAGGTTGGTATTGACGTGACGATGTTGCGCCACCAGCAGGTTTTCGATGACCGTCATGCTGTTAAACAGGCGCACATGCTGAAAGGTGCGCACCATTCCCAGACGGGAAATCTTGAAATCCGGAACACCCTGGATTGCTTTGCCCTGGAAGGTGATCTCACCATCGGTTGGCTTATAGAATCCGCTGATACAGTTGAACACGGTGGTTTTACCGGCACCATTGGGTCCAATGACCGAAATGATTTCTCTTTCGTTAACGTCCAGGGAAACATCATTGACAGCCAGCAGCCCGCCGAAGCGCATGGATAAATTACGTACAGTTAGCATCCGATTACTCCTGGGCCAGTTTGATATGGGGTCGTTTCATCGGCAATAGTCCCTGAGGACTCCAGATCATCATCAGCACCATCATCAGGCCAAACATCAATTCCCGGTATTCTGCAAATTCCCGTGCAAGCTCCGGCAGGATAGTGAGCAGAATGGCAGCCAGGATGACGCCAATCTGCGACCCCATACCACCAAGTACCACTATTGCCAGGACAATAACGGATTCCTTGAATACAAAGGATTCAGGGTTGATAAAGCCTTGTCTGGCGGCAAAAAAACAGCCGGCAAAGCCTGCAAAAGCAGCACCGATGGTGAAGGCTGAAAGTTTGATGATAGTACGGTTCAGTCCCAGGGAGCGGCAGGCGATTTCATCTTCCCGCAAGGCTTCCCAGGCCCTGCCTACCGGCATACGCATCAGTCGGCGAATAACGTACAAAGTCATAAATACCAGGGCCAGCGCGAGCAGGTAAAGGAAGACTACCTTGGAGGCTGGGTTGTAACTGAGCCCGAAAAACTCATGGAAAGGAACATTGCCTTCCCCAGCGCGGCGGGAAAATTCCAGTCCGACAATGTCTAATTCCGGGGTGGTTTGCAGCATCGGCAGTGTCGGTTTGGGGATATTGCCGATACCGTTAGGGCCACCGGTAAGACTGGTCAGGTTATTCAGCATGATACGGATAATTTCACCGAATCCCAGAGTGACTATGGCCAGGTAGTCGCCGCGTAATCGCAGCACCGGAAAGCCGAGCACGAAGCCAAAAGAGGCCGCCAACAAACCGCCCAGCGGTAGGCATGCCCAGAATGACCAGCCGAAGCCTTGGGAAAGCAGGGCATAGGTGTAGGCTCCTACTGCATAGAAAGCCACATAGCCTAGATCCAGCAGGCCAGCCAGGCCGACGACGATATTTAGCCCCAGTCCCAGCATGGCATAGATAAGTACCAGAGTGGCCAGGTCAGTAGCGCCCCTTTCAACCATAAATGGCCACAGTAATGCGCCTACAACAATTAGCAAGACAAGTGGTGTGGTTAATTTTCCTTTGATCCGATCACTTGGCCTAAGTTTATGTATGGTAAGCATGCGGGTGAAAAAACGATACGCAATAGGGGATAGAGAGCCCTGCTGATAACGCTTCTCTATATACGTACCCGCCAATCCAAAAATAGCTAGAAATGCAAGACCTCTGCTAGTCATAAAAGATTTGAACAGTTGCACCAGAAATACTGCAAGTACACCTAGGGCTATATACGCCAGAGTGGCGGGAGAAGAGCGGGACAGCCCCAGGGTAACTCCTTCGGCACCGAGTTGGAGGCCGATTAGGGGAAAGGCCAGTATCGAGGTGACGCCGGCGGCAAAAAAAGCCGATGATAAATTACGACCCATCAGATTTTCTCCACTTCAGGTTTGCCGAGTATGCCGGTGGGCTTGAACAACAGAATCAGAACAAGCAACCCGAAGGAAACCACGTCTTTATATTCCGTACTGAAATAGGCAGCGGTCATACTCTCGGCAATACCTAGGATAAGGCCGCCGAGCAGCGCGCCGGGTAGGCTGCCGATGCCGCCCAGGACCGCTGCAGTAAAGGCCTTTAATCCGGCGAGAAATCCGATATAGGCATTGGCAACGCCGTAGTACATGCCCAGCAAGGTGCCGGCTACCGCGGCAAGTGCCGCGCCGATAACAAAGGTGGCAGCGATAACGTTATTAGTGTTGATGCCCAGCAATCCTGCCATTTTCAGATCCTGTGCAGTGGCCCGACAGGCCCGGCCCAGTCGGGACTGGCTGATAAAGGTGGTCAGTGCTGTCATTGAAATCAGGGTGACGATGAAAATGATGATCTGCATATAGGAAATGGACGCCTGAAATCCGTCTTCGGGCCCAAAAGTAAAGGTGCCGGTCACAACCTGCTGTAGTGCCAGATCCCGGGCGCCTTGAGAAATTCTCACATAGTTCTGCAGGAAGAAGGACATGCCGATTGCAGATATCAGGGGAATCAACCGATTGCCGCCCCGCAATGGCCGGTAAGCAACTCGCTCAACCGCCAGGCCAAAAGTGCTGGAGACCAGAATGCTGGAAAGCAGGGCAACGATGAACACAATAGGTAAAAATGTTATTCCCAGCATCGACAGCCCGGTAATGGCCATGAATGCGATATAGGTGCCTATCATGTAAATTTCGCCGTGGGCGAAATTGATCATGCCAATAATGCCATAGACCATGGTGTAGCCTATGGCGATCAGAGCGTAAGTGCTCCCGATAGTAATGCCGTTAATCAGCTGCTGTACGAAGTATAGGATCACTTCAAGCATTGAATGGGTACTCCAATTGTGTTGGGTAACGCCTGTTATAGTTGTTTGACTTTATGGATCGTGGGGTTGGTCTAATAAAAACACCTTCTTACTTTGGTCCGTAATTGCAGGTTCAATTACAGGTTCGGTGAAGAAGGTGTTTTTAAGGAGGCTACTTAGGCCTATTTAACTGCGGTTTTGCTGCCGTCTGCGTGCCAGTTATAGATTTCGAAGTCGAAACCTTTCAGATCTCCTTTCTCATCAAAGGCAATAGAGCCCATCGGAGTTTCGAAGGAATTGTCACGAAGGTATTGTTGCAGGGCTTCGGTATCCTGTGTCTTGGCTCCACCGACAGCATCGGCAATTACCTTAACTGCGGCGTAGGAAGTCATGACAAAAGCACCACTGGGGTCCTGGTTCTTGGCTTTGAAAGCTTCAACCAATGATTTGTTTTCAGCGTGTTGGTCGAATGCCGGTGGCAGGGTGACCAGCAGGCCTTCAGAAGCTTGGCCGGCAATTTGGCTGATGTCTTTGTTGCCGACACCTTCAGGGCCCATAAATTGGGCCTTAAAGCCTTTTTCAGAAGCCTGGCGCAGCATTTGGCCCAGTTCCGGGTGGTAGCCGCCGTAGTAGACGAAGTCCACTCTTTCTTTCTGCATCTTGGCGATCAAAGGGGAGAAATCTTTGTCGCCCTTGTTGATACCTTCAAACAGAACAACTTTAACGCCTTTTTCTTCCAGGGTCTTTTTAACTGCGGTGGCAATACCTTCACCGTACTGTTGCTTGTCGTGAATGACGGCAACTGCCTTGGGCTTGACCTTGTCGGCAATGTAACGACCTGCGGTTGGTCCCTGATCACTATCCAGTCCAATAGTACGGAAGATCATTTTGTAACCGCGTTGGGTGATATCAGGGTTAGTAGAGGCTGGAGTGACGGCCAGAATGCCTTCATCTTCATAGATATCTGAAGCTGGCTGGGTTGAGCCTGAGCAGAGGTGACCTACCACAAATTTAATACCATCATTGACGATCTTGTTGGCAACTGCCACAGCCTGTTTAGGTTCGCAGGCGTCGTCGTAGCGAATCCCTTCCAGCATGTCGCCATTGACACCACCGGCAGCGTTGATTCTTTCAATCGCCATTTCGGCACCAATGACCTGCATGTCGCCGTATTGGGCAACATCGCCGGTTTGTGGGCCTGCAATTGCAATTTTGATGGTTTCTGCGTTGGCCAGACTGAAACTGCCTGCCAACAGGACAGAAGCACTTAAACCTAGCATTTTCTGAGCGACTCTCTTTTTCATTATTGTCTTCCCGAAATTAATAGTTTTAATCTTGTTTCCGCTCGGTATTCGGTGCTCTAGAAGGTATTCAGACAGGTGTCGCATCCTTCAAACTGCACCGTTCGTGCGGTAAAACAGTCTGGAATATACCCCCAAAGTGCATGCAAGAAAAGGGCTGTACAGCCTGCACTCAAGAGATTGGTCTGCGTTACCGGCTGTGTCTGCCGACGATTAAAAAAAAGGTGCCGAGAAGGCACCTTCAAAAATGTCTTATAAGAAAGACAGGACAAAACATCATCACAACTGGTAAGTTTGAAGTATATGTTCTTTTTCAGAAAAGCTGACATACGTGATTGCCGCAGTTTGTTTGGGTGCGGAATAGCGTCGATCATTTGCTGGGGAGTCCTTTGGAGCTTGCCTGCTCTGACCGCCATGAAAGTTGCAAGCGCGCAGGTGGGAACCCCTTCCGAACTGGAACTGCTGGCATTTTCTGGTACTCAGACAGAAGCGCTGATCGCCCACCCGGCATCGGTCGAACTGCCCGAACACTGGCATGAGCTTGAGTTTCCCAAAATTACGCGCCATACCGAATATCAAGTTGTCATGGTGGATGGTCAACCAGCCATCATGGCCCTGGCCGACCATTCCGCATCCGGTCTGGTGAGGAGCGTCCACTACAGCCTGCAGGAATACCCTTATCTGCAATGGTCATGGAAAATCAGTGGCACCTATAAGGAAGGAGACCTAACTGAGAAAAGTGGCGATGATTACCCGGCGAGGGTTTACATCACTTTTGATACAGCATCAGTGGAGACCAGCTGGTGGGAGGAGATGCAACTCAAGGCCTATGAAATGATATATGGGGCGCGGCCGCCATTGGCTACGATTTCATATATCTGGGCGAACAAAGCGCCGGTAGGCACACTGGCGGATAATCCCTATACCCGTCGGGTGAAAATGTTTGTGGTCAATTCCGGGGACCCTCTACGAAATACGGAACAGGTCCAGGCACTAAATCCTCTGCCAACCAAGACGACCGGACAATGGGTTCGTCTGCAGCGTAATCTGCGGGATGACTTTATCAAGGCGTTTGGTTATGAGCCACCAGCGGTTGCCGCTATTGCCATCATGACGGATACCGATAATACCGGTGAGCAGACCACAGCCTGGTATGGTCCGATCACCGCATCATCGCAACCTATGGCTGCTATCGCCGAGTCACCATAATTTCAGCTAAACATCACCTGATAAACTTGCTGGAAATTGCGGGCAAAGTTCACCTTTAAACCTTTCACTATATAGTCCGGCAGTTCATCATAATCCCGACGATTCGCCTCCGGCAGAATAAGCTCGCGGATGCCCAACCGCTTGGCAGCAATTACTTTTTCCCTGATACCGCCGACCGGGAATACTTGACCCGTAAGGGTCAATTCCCCGGTCATGGCGACATTGGCTTTCGGAGCCTGGTTCCGCGCCAGGGACAAAAGCGCCGTCGCCATCGTAACTCCTGCACTGGGGCCGTCTTTGGGAGTGGCTCCCTCAGGCACATGCAGGTGTACAAATGCCTTGTCGAAAAAGCTGGGATCACCTTTAAACTTTTTCAGGTTAGCGGCAATGTAGCTGTAGGCAATTTCTGCAGATTCCCGCATCACATCGCCGAGTTGCCCAGTCAATTTAAAGCCTCGATTGGACGAGTGGATCAGCTGTGCTTCTATTGGCAAGGTCGCACCCCCCATGGCTGTCCAGGCCAGTCCGGTCACCACTCCCACGCCGCCAAGGTTGGACTCCGGTGTAAACAGCGGAGGGCCGAGATAGTCATGGAGCTGTTTTACACCGACTCTAATACTGTCCTCGGTTTTTTCCATCAGTTTCACGATAGCTTTACGTACGATGCGGTGCAGGTATTTTTCCAGGTTTCTCACACCTGCTTCGCGGGCATAGCCATTTACCAGTTCCCGCAGGGCCGGATCGGACATGGCAAGTTGTTTCTTTTTCAAGCCTGCTTTTTTAAGCAGCTTCGGCCACAAATGGTGTTTGGCTATCGCGACTTTTTCTTCGGTGATATAGCCTGACAGACGAATCGTATCCATACGGTCCAGTAGTGGCCCTGGAATACTGTCCAGCTGGTTGGCAGTGCATACAAACAGCACTTTTGACAGATCCAGTCTTAAATCCAGATAATGATCCAGAAACTCGCTGTTCTGTTCCGGATCCAGCACTTCCAGTAGCGCACTGGCCGGGTCACCTTGATAAGAAGATCCGATCTTGTCGATTTCATCGAGCATAATGACCGGGTTCGCCGTTCCTACATCTTTCAGGGCCTGAACCAGTTTGCCCGGCAGCGCGCCTATGTAGGTGCGGCGATGGCCTTTGATTTCGGCTTCATCGCGCATACCCCCTAGACTGAATCGATAGAATTCCCGGCCCAACGCATTGGCTATGGACTTGCCAATTGACGTCTTGCCGACACCAGGAGGGCCTACCAGTAACAGGATGGAACCTGAGACTTCCCCCTTGAATGCCCCTTCGGCGAGAAATTCCACTATACGGTCTTTAACATCTGCCAAACCGTCGTGGTCCTTGTTTAATACTTGGCGGGCGCTGGCGATATCCAGTTTGTCGTTGGTGGTCTTACCCCAGGGAACCTGTGTCAACCATTCAAGATAGTTGCGTGTGACGCCATATTCCGGCGACCCGGTTTCCAGCACGGACAGCTTCCTGATTTCATCCTCAAAGCGTTTTTCCACATGCTCGGGCGGTGCCAGCTCTGCCATGCGGTCACGAAACATCTCCACATCTGCAGTGCGGTCATCTTTGGCCAGACCAAGTTCCTGCTGGATTATTTTGAGTTGTTCACGCAGAAAGAATTCCCGTTGCCGCGTCGATAGCTTTTCATTCACTTCAGCACTGATACGGCTTTGCAGCTGCGCTACTTCCAGCTCGTTTTTCAACAGAATCAGCACCTTCTCCATGCGCCTGAGCAGCGGCACGGTATTGAGTACTTCCTGCAGGCGCGGTCCTTTGGCGGAAGTGATAGCTGCGGCAAAATCCGCCAGCGCCGACGGCTCATCCGGACTAAAACGGCTGAGATAGTTTTTCAGCTCTTCACTGTACAGAGGGTTTAACGGCAATAGTTCCTTGATCGTGTTGATCAAGGCCATGGCATAGGCTTTGACTTCGTTTTCGGTTTCCCTGGCAGGTTGGGGGTATTCCACCTCCACCAGGAACGGAGGTGTCCGGCGCAACCACTGGACAATTTTAAAGCGCTGCAGACCCTGGGCGATAAACTGAATCTTGTCGTCTTCCTTTTTTGCCTTATGGACTTTCACCACGCAGCCGTAGGTCGCCAAACTGTCAGAGTCAGGTGCAGAATCCGGCTGGTATCCTTCTTCCACATAGCAGAGGCCCAAGACGCTGTGGTCGGTGTTATCTACTCGGCGCAATGTCTCTTCCCAAAGCGGCGAGTTGAATACCAATGGCTGCACTTGGGCTGGAAAGAAGGGCCGGTTGCCGATGGGCAGCAGGTAGATGCGTTTAGGCAGAACCTGGCTGGGTAGAACCAGTTCACCTGTGGGGCGGGATGCTCTGTTATCGGTATCCTCGCGGCTGATAAATTCCGCATCCAGGCCGATGTCGTTATCCAGTTCTTGCTCACTCATAAGGTCACGATTTTCCCAGGGTCTGTTGACGTTTCGTTATCCCGATATTTTTCTTATGTAGGGACGCCTGGGCCATAGTTAAAGTCCTATGGTGGGTAAATATTTCCAGACAGCAGGTTGCAGACTTGCAGCGCAGGTGAAGTATTGTAAATGGATGATCGGGGCCCCATATTTTGTCAATAACTCTGTTCATCGCTTCGTCCATAACTTCGACTCGCCAGTGAGAGCCCTGATGCCATCAGATATTATCTTTGAAACCCAACTGCCGTCTTTTCAGGCCGATGTGATAGAATCCTCAATGAATGTCCCGGTGCTAGTCGACTTCTGGGCAGACTGGTGTGCCCCATGTAAGCAGTTGCTGCCGGTGTTGGAAAAAGTGGTGCAGGAATTTCAGGGCAATGTCCTACTGGCAAAGGTTAATGCCGACCAGCAGAAGGAACTGGCGACCCATTTTGGTGTACGCAGCCTGCCTACTGTTAAATTGGTGGTGGCGGGTAAGATCGTAGCAGAATTCAGTGGAGCACAGACTGAAGCTCAGGTCAGGAAGTTTCTTGAGCCTCATGTGAGTAATCCGTTAGCCGAAAGACTTGAACAGATAAGGTTGTTGGAGCAGTCTGGCGACTGGGTACAGGCTCTGGAGTTGCTGCAGGGCCTGAATCAGACTGATCCCACCAATATCGATATCCTGGTCAGAATTGCCTCGATCAAGCTGCAGCAGGGGGCTCTCGAAGAAGCTCGACAAATTCTGCAGGCCATTCCCAACGAACAGCGTGATGGTACCGACTACAAGCAGCTACTCTCCCGCCTGAGATTTGCGGATAAAACGCATGAGCTGGAAGAACGCGGGCAACTTGAACAACGTTTCAGCCAACATCCCGAGGATATGGAAGCACTATACCAATTGGCGTTACATGACATACTTGGCAACCAACTGGAATCCGGCATTCAACGGCTGATGACCATTATGAAAACAGACGCCAAATTTCAGGATGCCGTGGCCAAACACTCTCTGATTGAACTATTCGATATGCTGGGGGCTACCGATCCCTTGGTTCGAACCTATCGCCGTCAGTTATATGCCTTACTGCATTAGGCTTGCGTCAATGAGGACCAGTGTAGTGAATAGATTTTCAGCGGGCGTTGATGATGTTGGCATCAACTGCCATCGCTTCAACTACAATGTATCTGGCTTGAAAGCTAGCTTTGCCGGTTTTCTGGACTGTTACTCAAATCTCGTTGCCCTGTACTCACCCGATCCAACAGCAGGCTGATACCGTGATAGTGAATTCCCGAGTGCAACGATAATCCGATTTCACAGGAGCGGCTGTTGGAAACTCCTTCCCGGCATTGAGCTGCGGTTACCTGATTTCTTAAGGGTGCCAATGCCGAAGCATTTAATTCCGGGTGGGTGAATCCTCGGTCACCGGCAAAACCGCAGCAAGTAATCGACTCTGGAATCACCACCTGACTACTGCACTTGCGGGCAATAGTGGTGAGTTTGTCCGCCAATCCCATTTTGGTGGTGCTACAAGTGATATGTAGGGCAACAGGGTTGTCTTCGGGGGTAATGTCCAGGCATTCCAGCAAATGGTCATGGATGAAGTCGACGGTATCCAGAATATTCAGGCCTTCGTATTTTGGATGTGATTGCAGGGATTCCTTGAGCCTCATGGTGCAGGGACTGGTGTCCGAGAAAACTGGATATTGACCTTCGCCGCTGGCACGCCAGAGCTCATCTAGCAGCTCTTCGGCTTTTAGGTCGGCCAGTTCAAAAAAGCCTTTGCTTTGAAAAGGCATACCACAGCATTGGCTTTCCATTGCATGAGGGATCAGCACCTCATAGCCACCTTTGCGTAGCAGGGACAAGTTGGCAGCAGACAGTTCCCGTGTCTCCTTATCACCCCGTGCCGGGCCCATGGCCCGGGCTGCGCAGCTGGAAAAGTAGACGACTCTTTTCGGATTATCCGGGCCTGGAGATTCGCCGTATGAATTTAATGAAGCGGATGCAGGCTTCGGCAGGTAAGGGTGCCAGGTGGGAATTTTGCCACCAGAAATATTACTTATTGCCTGACTGGTTTTTGTCAGTGCAGATTCCCCAATGAGGCGATGAGTGGCATCAGCCGCCCCTAACATCACTCGTGTTGCTTTGGTGATACCTGCAAAATGCTCTGCGGCCCAGCGGGCTTTGCCCAAATGTTCCTGGTTCTGATGGCTTCGGTGCAGGCGGGTCAGATCACCTGTATTAATACCCACCGGGCAACTGGTCGTACAAAGCCCACAGGCTGCACAGGTGTCATCGGCCTGATATTGATAGGCTTTGTTAAACTCCTCGAACAAGGAACTGGATTTTCCTTCTCCTTCCATTCTTGCCAGCTCCCGGGCACCGACAATACGTTGACGGGGCGTCAGTGTCAGGTTGCGGGAAGGGCAGACAGGCTCGCAGAATCCACATTCAATGCAGCGGTCAACCAGATTGTCCACAGCCGGCATGGGCTTGAGATTCTTTAAATGAACTTCCGGGTCCGTGTTGAGAATGACGCCGGGGTTCAACAACTGATGTGGATCAAACAGGGCTTTTATTTCAGCCATGATGTCATGCCCATCCTGCCCCCACTCCAGGGCAACAAAAGGCGCCATGTTACGGCCAGTGCCGTGTTCTGCCTTAAGTGAGCCTTCGTACTCCACCGCGACCAGATGAGCAACTGCCTCCATCAACCCGCGATAGCGATCAATGGCGTTGGGATCGTTCAGGTCTTGAGCGAATACAAAGTGCAGGTTGCCTTCAAGGGCATGCCCAAAGATCAATGCATCGTCATAACCGTAGCGGCCAAACAACGCCTGTAATTTCAGTACGCCTGCGGCCAGGTCAGGGATAGGAAAGGCAACATCTTCAATCACCACAGTGGTGCCGGTTCCACGTAAGGCTCCCAGGGCCGGAAACAGACCTTTCCGAATATTCCACAGTTGGGCAATAACAGCCGGGTCTTGGGAGAAGGGCAGTTGTTCCAGCACAGGAAAAGAACCCAGAATGCTGGTTACGGCGGCGATTTGCTGCGTAAGTGTTTCTCCATTGCCGGCTCTGGTTTCTATGAGTAAAGCTGCCGCATCTTTGGGCAATGCTTTCACCAGCGCTGGGACTCCAGGTTTGCTTTCAATGGCCGACAAGCCACGGCGGTCAATCAGTTCTACGGCACTGACAGGCGACTCCTTCAGTGCCATTACGGCTTCGCAGGTGTCGTGAATACTGTCGAAAAACACCATGGTCGTCGCTTTGTTCTGGTGTTCCTCTACGGTGTGATAAGTTATGTTGGAGATGAACCCCAGAGTGCCTTCAGATCCAATAAGCAGATGGGCCAGAATGTCTACAGGGTCGTCATAGTCCAGCAGGGCATTGAGGCCATAGCCAGTAGTATTTTTCAGTCGGTATTTGCGTCTGATCCTGGCGCTCAGTTCCGGGTTGCCGGTTACCTTTGATCGTAGTTGTTGCAACCCTGTAAGAAGTCTTTCCCGGTGTTTACGAAAATTTGCGATGCTGGCAGGTTCGGCTGTATCCAGAACACTGCCGTCGGCTAGTACTACCCTGATGGCTGCCAGTGTGTGATAGCTGTTCTGGCGGGTTCCGCAACACATGCCACTGGCATTGTTTGACGCAATGCCCCCGATCTTTGCCGCATTAATTGAGGCCGGGTCGGGTCCGATTTTGCGCCCGAAAGCAGCCAGATAACGGTTGGCATGAGCGCCGATAATACCCGGTTGCAGCCGTACCCTGAGGCCGCCTTCCTGTACCTGATAGTCAGTCCAACCCTGTAGCTGAACCAATACAGAGTCAGTGACTGCCTGTCCGGACAGGCTTGTGCCCGCAGCGCGAAAGGTAAGGGCTATTTTAAATTCATTGGCTTTATGAACTAGCTGGATGACTTCTTCTTCTGATACGACTCTTACTACCAACTGAGGAATCAAACGATAGAAACTGGCATCGGTACCGTAAGCGAGACGGCGCAGGGGATCCTGAATCAGGCGCGCGGCAGGAATGAAAGTGGCCAGCGCCTGTATAAAGTGGGTCATCGCAGACATGGAGGTTCCTGTATGAGTGGCACTCTAAGGAGTATTCTTGGAATAGGATTCATTGGTCATCAGGGGCGATACATGGTTAGTCCTCGACCAGCAGCACGATCAGACGTTTGGGGCCGTGGGCTCCATAAGCCAGAGTCTGTTGGATGTCAGCTGTCTTCGATGGGCCGGAAATCAGCAGAAGATTGGTTGGCAGCGACAACCCATCCTGTGACTTTGCCTGGTTCTGCTCCAACGCTGCAAATGCCTCCTGCAGACTGAAGTGGAAAGCGCTTGTCTGCACCCAGATATAACTGATGGGCGGCACTAAAGACAAAGCTCGGGGTTCACCGGGACCAGTCGCAAGCAGCAAGGTTCCGGTTTCGGCGATGCCACCGAATGCCACCGAAAAACCGGCGTCGACTTTGTGGAATAAATCATCCTTGAGTTGTTCGATTTTTTGATCATAGGCCAGCATGTCGACAGGGCAGCCACTGTCGCCGAATAAATCTCCAAAGCGACCCAAAGGCGCGACCATCAAATTCCTGACATGGTTATCTGTCAGATGTTGAAAAAGGTCATCGCGCCACCGTTCCATAGTCGTTTGAATTACTTCTCCATGGGCAAGAGTCATCGCTTCAACAAAAGATTTTTGTAATTCCTCAGGGGAGAGCCTGGCCTCGGCTGATGTGCTGGTTGATCCCTCCACCTTATCAACCGCCCTAGGCGTGGCATTGGTGGTGATAGAGGTAGGGGTGGTCATAGCGACAGAGCCGCTTTGAGTTAACGCAGAACTCGCACGATACTGGCGCAGACGTTCAATAATCTGATTGCGGGTAGTCATAGCTTATCTGCTTCCTGATTTGGAGTTAGCCGGGCCACTTTTGTGGCAGCCGGATCTTTGCGGTGGGCGTGAACCAGGTCCCTTAGCGACCGGGCGGCCGGTTTGGGTGCTGACCGGTAATGGGTCCAGGCGCCAATATTGGAAGGTGCCAGCGCTCTGAATCGAGTGGCGCCCCAAAGCATCAGTTTGTAGAGCAATGGACTACGGTTAAGTAGTGCCCAGCACTTCCAGATGATTGCCTCAGGGGATTTTCGCAGGCTTCCCGCCCCTATCGGAGCAGGCCTATTTACCTTGTTGTTGATCTGTTTAGGTTGATGATTGCCGTCATGACGGAGCCGTCTGATCAGATTTGGTAGCGGGATGTTGACCGGGCAGGCATCCCGGCAGGCGCCGTTTAATGAGCAGGCCTGAGTAATGCTGCCGGCTTTGTCCAGCCCCCATATCTGGGGGGATACCACCTGGCCTATCGGGCCTGGATAGGTGGAGCCATAGGCATGTCCGCCAATTTTGGTATACACCGGACAATGATTCATGCAGGCACCACAGCGGATACAGCGCAGGGTTTCCTGCAGTTGCGGGTCAGCGTAAATGCGGGAACGGCCATTATCCAGCAGCACCAGGTGTACTTCTCTGGGGCCATCCAATTCACCCGCTCGACGGGGCCCACTGATCATATTGAAATAGGTGGTAATGGCCTGGCCGGTGGCGGAACGGGTCAGTAGGCGGTATAGCGGAGGAATGTCATTCAGGTTGCGGACTACTTTTTCGATGCCGCAAAGGGCGATATGCACCGGCGGTATCGTCGTGCTCATTCTACCGTTGCCTTCATTTTCCACCAGACACAGCGTACCGGTCTCGGCAACAGCGAAATTCACACCGGATAAACCGACATCAGCTTCATAAAACTTTTGCCGTAGAATTTCTCGGCCGGTGCCGATTAGCTTGTCCACATCTTCGGTATATTCCACACCGGGAATCTTGTCGTGGAAGAGTTTGGCAATCTGCCCTTTGTTCTTATGAATTGCCGGCATGATGATGTGAGAAGGGGTGGAATGGTCAAGTTGGACAATGTACTCGCCCATATCACTTTCCAGGGCTTCAATACCATGCTCTTCCAGGAAATGGTTAAGGCCGATTTCCTCGGACGCCATGGATTTACCTTTCACCATGCGGGTGGCCTGATGGTCCTGCATGATGCCGAGAATAATCTCATTAGCCTGATCGGCTGTTTCCGCCCAGTGCACCTGTATGCCATTGGCAGCGCACTGGCTTTCCAGTTGCACTAGCAACTCAGGTAAGGCTTGCAGGCACTGCTGGCGTATACTTTCCCCTTCATGGCGCAGGCGTTCAAATTCCTCTGTATCGGGGAACATGCTCGCGCGCTTGTTCATCAGAAAGTCCATAGCGCCGCGAAAATTGGCACGTAGCTCCTGGTTTTCCAGGGCCTCGATAACACGGGTTTTGAAATGCTGGTTTATGTGGCTTGCATCCTGGTGACTCATTGCACTCGCTCCCACAAAAAACTGGCAATGTGCTGCTCGCCAAGTCTGTCCCCACGTTTTTGCAGCGCACCGCTGATGTTAAGCATGCATCCGCAATCTCCGGAGAGTAGTCGTTCGGCTCCTGTGGCCATCAGGTTGTCACATTTATCTTGTACCATGGCGTTGGATATCTCCGGTGCTTTGATAGCAAATGTGCCGCCAAAGCCACAGCACTCTGCGGATCTTGCCTGGGTGACGACGGCAACATTGTTGAGCTGGGAAAGCAGTTCATTGCCGTATTCCGCAACCCGCATATGGCGTTGGGAGCTGCAGGAATGATGTATGGCAATTTTTACGGGTTGCCCCTGGTCCTTCAGTTGCAACTGACAGACTCTGACCAGAAACTCCGTCAACTCAAAGGTCCGCTCGGCCAGATGCTGGGCCTGTTGTGCCAGAGCAGTGTTCGCAAACAGGCTGGGGTAGTGGTGGCGGATCATACTGGCGCAGGAGGCTGAAGGTACAACCAGCGGAATATCCTCAGGGAAACAGCGTATCTGTGCTGCGGCGACAGACCTTGCTTCATCATCATAACCCGAATTGTAAGCAGGCTGACCACAGCAGGACTGTGCTTCGGGGTAAACGACATTGATGCCGCAGTGCTCCAGTAACTGAATGCCATGCAAGCCTGCCTCAGGGTAGAACATGTCAATCAGGCAGGTGCCGTAAAAGTAGGCTCGGTCTGGCTTGGCGGGATACTCGCGCTCCGTTTTGATAGCCGCAGGCTTATCAGAATCGGCGGGCTGCTGGCCTGATGCAGATGGATGGCTGCTGGACATCGTTTCGGTACCTGTTTTTTGTTTTTGAAATATTGGTAATACCAATTTACCAAATGAGATTTCTAAAGTAAGATGCTGTTGCGGGTCTGTCAATAGTGATTGGTTGAAATATGATCAATAATGGCTCAATTTAGACTTTGGTCTAACCTGTTGTACATATGTAAGGCAGTTGTGTTAGTCTCGCGTCCGCTTAGATTGGTCATACCACTTTTTAGCTGAAATCGCCGGAAGGTCGTACCATTCATAATTCATGCTAAGCTTATTTTCGGGAGTGCAATCCGCGTCATGGCACAGGTCAAGCCATTAAAACAGCCGAAGCTGGCGGATGTTATTCTGGACAGTCTGGAACAGATGATTCTGGAAGGGAGCCTCAAACCAGGGCAACGATTACCGCCGGAGCGGTCATTGGCCGTGCAGTTTGAAGTCTCACGCCCATCAGTCAGGGAGGCAATCCAGAAACTGGAAGCTAAAGGGCTGGTAGTACGGCGTCAGGGAGGTGGAAATTTTGTCAGTCAGGATCTGGGGTCCAGCTATACTGAACCTTTATTCGCACTGATTAGTCAGCACCCGGAATCGCAGTACGATCTGTTGGAATTCCGTCATGCCCTTGAGGGAGTTGCAGCTTATTATGCAGCCATCAGAGGTACGGAAGCAGATAGAAAAATTATTGAAAAGCGTTTTCAGGATTGGCTCCACTTCCATGAAGTGAAGGATTCGGAACAGGAAGCGCGGGCAGATGCAGAGTTTCACCTCTCCATTGCCGAGGCTGCACATAATGTTGTACTGCTTCATACTATGCGCGCATTGTTTACGCTGTTGAAACAGAATATTGTGAGCAATCTGCATTATCTCTACGAGGAAGAGGCAATGCGGGAAAGAATTAAGGCACAGCATACGCGGCTGAAAGACGCGGTGTTGGCGCGGGACCCTCAGGAGTCCCGCTCAGCAGCCCACGATCATCTGGCATATGTCGAAGAAATATTATTAGAAAAAAGCCGGGCAGAATCCCGAAACATGCGATCGCTAAGGCGTTTGCAGAATCTGGACTGACCCATCACCATCCACCTGATAGAAAAGCAGGGGTGGTTTATAATTGGTTGCTACAGAGTGTATCTGCCGCCATCGGGCTCAGCCCCGAATGGCCACTTTCAAGGAGTTGGTTTGCAACTCCACTGGGGACTCCGAAATATTCTGGCGGGTGCGCGCTCACGAGGGGCTCGCCTGCCCGTAACACAATTACAAACTCTAGCTCTATAAAAAAGGAGTAACCTCTTATGCGTCAAGATGCCGACCCTATTGAAACCCAGGAGTGGCTCGAGTCCATCGAGTCCGTTCTTGAAAATGAGGGCATCGAGCGTGCGACCTACCTGTTGACTCGGCTCGCCGAGCGCGCCACCAGGGATGGAACGCAACTGCCGTACTCGATTACCACGCCCTACCGGAATACCATTCCGCATGACCAGGAAGCCCGAATGCCGGGTGACCTTTTTATGGAACGCCGGATCCGCTCTCTGGTTCGCTGGAATGCATTGGTGATGGTGTTGCGTGCTAATAAGCGTCCTGGCGATCTGGGTGGGCATCTGTCCTCGTTCTCCTCAATCGCGACACTTTATGATGTAGGCTTTAACTACTTTTTTCACGCCGGTGATGATAAACGCCAGGGCGACTTGATCTATTGGCAGGGGCATACCTCCCCTGGGGTCTATGCGCGTTCTTTCCTGGAAGGCCGGATTTCCGAAGACCAGATGGACAACTACCGCCGTGAAGTCGACGGCAATGGTTTATCTTCCTACCCACATCCCTGGCTGATGCCGGATTACTGGCAGTTCCCGACAGTATCCATGGGACTCGGTCCCATTCAGGCGATTTATCAAGCCCATGTGATGAAGTACTTGAATAATCGTGAGCTGACCTCTACTGAAGGCCGTAAAGTCTGGTGTTACGTGGGGGATGGTGAATGTGATGAGCCGGAAACTTTAGGGGCTATTGGCCTGGCGGGTCGCGAGCGTCTGGATAACCTGATCTTCGTGATTAACTGTAATTTGCAGCGCCTGGACGGACCTGTCCGCGGCAACGGCAAGATTATTCAGGAGTTGGAAGGTATCTTCCGTGGTGCCGGCTGGAACGTATTGAAAGTCGTCTGGGGTCGCCTCTGGGATCCGCTGTTTGAGAAAGACGTGAATGGCGCTATGCAGCAGCAGATGGATCTGGCCGTGGATGGTGAAATGCAGAATTTCAAATCCAACGGTGGTGCCTACACCCGTGAAAACTTCTTCGGTAAAGACCCGGAGATGCTGAAGCTGGTCGATAATCTGTCAGATGACGACATCTACAAGCTCAATCGCGGTGGCCACGATCCTTATAAGGTTTATGCCGCCTACCATCAGGCTGTGAATCACAAAGGTCAGCCGACGGTGATTCTGGCCCATACCGTTAAAGGTTATGGTTTTGGTGAGCAGGGTGAAGCCCAGAACACCACGCACCAGTTGAAGAAACTGGATATAGAGACGGTCAAGAAATTCCGTGATCGTTTCGGCGTACCGGTCTCAGATGAAGAGATTGAAAACCTGCCGTATTATCGTCCGTCTCCTGACTCGCCAGAGCTGCTTTATATGAAAAAGCGCCGCGAGAGTCTGGGGGGCTATTTGCCGAAGCGGCAGCCTGATACCCAGCCATTGCCTATTCCAGCCTTGTCAGCTTTTGACGCGATACTGCAGGGAAGTGGCGACCGGGAAATTTCCTCTACCATGGCGTTTGTCCGGGTGCTTAACACTCTGACCAAAGACAAATTGATCGGGAAACGAATCGTCCCCATCGTACCTGATGAAGCACGTACTTTCGGTATGGAAGGGATGTTCCGGCAGTTGGGGATCTACACTTCTGAAGGTCAGAAGTATGTGCCCAATGACCGTAACCAGATCATGTATTACCGTGAAGATAAAAACGGACAGATTCTGGAAGAGGGCATTAACGAAGCCGGGGCTATGTCGGCCTGGATGGCAGCGGCAACCGCCTACAGCACCAGCAATTATCCGCTGATCCCGTTCTATGTTTATTACTCCATGTTTGGTTTCCAGCGTATCGGAGACCTGGCCTGGGCGGCGGGTGATATGCGCGCGCGCGGGTTCCTGTTAGGTGGAACTGCTGGTCGTACCACGCTGAATGGTGAAGGTCTTCAGCATCAGGACGGCCACAGCCATATACTTTCTGCGACTATTCCAAACTGTGTCTCCTATGACCCGGTGTTTGGTTACGAAGTTGCCGTGATCGTGCGTGAAGGCATGCGCCGTATGTATGCCGAGAACGAGAGTGTTTACTACTACATCACTCTAATGAACGAAAACTACATGCACCCTGCCATGCCGGAAGGTGCCGAAGAAGGCATCATCAAAGGGATGTATCTGTTCCAGGAAGGCGGCAAGAAAGCAACTGCCCGGGTCCAGTTGTTAAGCAGCGGTACTATCTTCAGGGAAGTGCTGGAGGCAGCCAAACTGCTGAAAGAAGACTACAACATTGAAAGCGACATCTGGTCAGTCACCAGCTTTACCGAACTGGCCCGTGATGGTCACCATGTTCGCCGCTGGAATATGTTGCATCCTGAAGAGCCGCGTCGCGAAAGCTACGTCAAACAGATGCTGAAAGACCGTGAAGGTCCAGTGGTTGCCTCTACGGATTACATGCGTCTGTACGCGGACCAGGTTCGTCAATTCATTCCTCAGCATACGGTTCATGTTCTGGGTACCGATGGATTCGGTCGCAGTGATACCCGTGAGAAGCTACGACATCATTTCGAGGTCGATCGATACTATGTGGCGGTAGCCGCATTGGATTGTCTGGCCCGTGAAGACAAGATCGAGCGTTCCGTGGTTTCTGATGCGATTAAGAAATACGATATCGACCCCAACAAACCCAACCCCATCAATAGCTGATTAGGAGGAGATTGACGTGAGCAATATCGAAGTCAAAATCCCCGACATCGGCGGAGCAACCGATGTTGAGGTGATCGAAATATACGTGAAACCCGGTGATCAGGTGGCAGTGGATGATCCTTTGTTGGTATTGGAATCCGATAAGGCATCCATGGATATTCCTGCGTCCCAGGCCGGCAAAATTGCCGAATTGAAAATCGCCGTTGGCGATAAAGTTAATGAGGGCGATGTGGTTATGCTACTGAGTGGCTCTGATGCTGGAGCCTCGGCATCAGAGCCAGCCGCAAGGGCAGCGGAACCAGTAGCAGAAGCGCCTGCGGCAGAGGTTGCGTCGACTCCAGCCAGTTCCGGCAGCGTCGAATCTGCTGTGGAAATTATCACAGTGCCGGATATCGGTGGTGCTGATGGCGTTACGGTCATTGAGATCAATATCAAGGAAGGGGATGACGTTGCGGCAGAAGACACTATCCTGGTGTTGGAATCCGACAAGGCCACCATGGATGTTCCTTCCCCCAAATCGGGCAAGATCAAGAAAGTGCTGGTGGAGGCAAACGCCAAAGTCAGTGAAGGTACACCAATAGCCGAGATCATTGTCGCCGGTGGCGCACCCACGGCGAAAGCTCAGCCAGCTGCTGCAGCGCCAACGGCTGCAACCTCGGCTCCAACCCCGGCAGCGCCTGCTCCGGTGGCGAAGACGGCGGGTGGTCTGCAAAAAGTTACGGTTCCCGATCTGGGTGGTGCCGATGGCGTCACTGTTATCGAATTGCTGGTCGCAGCTGGGGATAGCGTCAAAGTCGATGATGCCATTCTTATGCTGGAGTCAGACAAAGCCACGATGGAAGTGCCGTCACCAGTCAGCGGTGTCATCAAGTCCCTGTTGGTTAAAGTCGGTGACAAGGTCAGTGAAGGTATCGATATTGCGGAAGTTGAAGTAGAAGCCGGCCAAGCAGTATCGGCTCCGACGCCCTCAACGCCAGCGGCTGACAAGCCTGCTCCGGCCGCACCAGCACCATCTGCTACTGCCTCGGTAGCGACAGCTCCGTCAGTGGATGCCTCTACCAGCGGCAAGGTACATGCAGGTCCGGCGGTGCGAAAGCTGGCGCGAGAATTTGGTGTGGATCTGGCCCTGGTGAAAGGCAGTGGTCCCAAAGGACGGAT
The DNA here is from genome assembly GCA_050299855.1 of Hahella sp. Taxonomy (GTDB): domain Bacteria; phylum Pseudomonadota; class Gammaproteobacteria; order Pseudomonadales; family Oleiphilaceae; genus Hahella. The sequence goes on along the minus strand of JBNKWQ010000023.1, from coordinate 58,592 downwards.
CCAGAAGGAAGACGTGCAGGCATATGTTAAGTCCGGCATGCAGCAACTGAAAGCCGGCGGTGGTGCAATTGCCTCGGGCTCCGGTATGGGGCTGCCTGTGGTGACTCTGCCTGACTTCAGTCAGTTTGGGAAAGTCGACCGGGTACCGATGTCGCGCATCCATCAACTGACGGCTGATAATATGGCACGCAATTGGTTAACCGTGCCTCATGTGACTCAGTTTGATGATGCCGATATCACTGAACTGGAAGCTTTCAGGAAAGAACAGAAAGCACTGGCAGAGCGTAAAGGGGTCAAGCTGACGCCGATGCCGTTTATGCTGAAAGCCTGCGCCTATGCCTTGGAGGCCTATCCTCAGTTCAATGTGTCTCTGGACATGGAGAAGAAAGAAGTCGTGCAGAAGCACTTTATCAATATCGGGATGGCAGTGGATACGCCAACCGGTCTGTTGGTGCCGGTCATTCGTGACGTCAATAAGAAAGGTATTTGGGAGTTGGCCCGCGAATGTGCAGAGCTGGCAGCCAAAGCCAAGGATAAAAAGCTGAAGCCCAATGAAATGCAGGGTGGCTGCTTTACCATTAGCAGTCTGGGAAGTATTGGCGGCACCGCCTTTACTCCTATCGTGAATACGCCGGAAGTCGCCATTCTCGGCATTTCCAAAGCCGACATGAAACCTGTTTTTGACGGCAAAGGCTTTGTACCCCGGTTGATGTTGCCGTTGAGTCTTTCCTATGACCATCGAGCCATCAATGGTGCCGATGCAGCGCGATTCACCGCACTGTTGGCTGAACTTCTAGGCGATATTCGCAAACTGCTGCTTTAAACCTAACCATACTTAAACTTCAAACCGGGCCTTGTGCCCGGTTTTTTGTTTTCCCTGTGTGATAGGTCACAGCTTCACCCCTTGCTGGTAATTGAGCTTGTTATGGGGCGGGCTCTTTGTTAGTTTTTCACGGGTATTTGCACGATAAACCGGCTCACTGCCAAGCGCAGTCTCCGGTGAATGAGTTCTAACAGGATTTGAAAATAATTATGAAATTCTCCATTAAAGCATTAACCGTCTTTATCTCGGCGTTGTTTCTCAGCACGGTATTGCATGCAGCGACCATGAAAGAAGTCATGGAAGCGGTTAAAGCAAAAGATTTTGATAAAGCTTTTGAAGTACTCAACGTTCTTTCAAAACAGGGACACCCGGATGCTTTGTTCCTACTTGGCTTGATGTATGAGAGAGGCACGGCGACCGACCCTGATCCAGGTAAGGCATACGAACTATATGTGATGGCTGCTGATAAAGGACATCCCAACGCCCAAGTGGCTTTGGCAGGGTTACTGCGTGATGGACGTGGTGTAGCCAAAAATCTTGAAGAAAGTGTGAAATGGTTGCAGAAAGCAGCTGACCAGGGCAGCCCCAATGCTCAATATAACCTCGGCCTGCGTTATGCCAAAGGCGAAGGTGTGGAGAAAGACGTTAAGAAAGCCATCGAGCTTTATGAGCAGTCAGCGGATAAAAACAACGTGTATGCCCAATTCAACCTGGCCTATGCCTATGCGACCGGAGAAGGCCTTGAAACCAATATGGTCGAAGCCATGCGCTGGGCGATTCTAAGTGCGGCCGGAGGGTTTGACCGTGCCAAGCTGTTCGTTTCTTTCCTCAATAGCAAAATTGAACAGCACGAACTTGACGAAGCGAAAGAGCTCGCGCAAGCCTGGCGTAAAGAAAAGGGTAAGAGTCCTTTGATTAATTTACCGGTAACTGTCGCACCACCGGCTGACTCCGTCACGACAGAAGGTGAGCAGACCACTGAGGATTCGGGCAGCAACTAAAAGCTGGAACCAGAGTCAGCGCAACTGTGAGTGGTAAGCACCAAGAAAAAAGGCCTGAATAACAGGCCTTTTTTTCGGCTCCTAGCCGGCGATTCGTTGCTTGAGTTGCCGCACGCCTGGGATGTCCGCTCGGGATTTACGCGGTGGGACAGATTCGTTCTGTCGGTGTCGGGTTTGCATTAGTGCCATTTCCAGCCTTGCCTTACGAGAGCGTAGCTCCATTTCGTCAATCGGCAGTAAGCCCAGTTGGTCATCAAATGCTTCGTAGGCAGCTATGGTTTCGCAAGCTGATTCAATAGCCCCCATCTTCTCCATAATGGCTGTCAGCTCATTTACCGGGAATTGAATCCGTCTCCAGTAATGTGCCAGTGGTGATTCAAAATGCAGATCGTAAATGTCATTGACGGCATCTTCATAGATAGATAATGCCTGAGTCTGGTTGGTCAGGGCGATGAAACTGGCCTCTTCAATCTTCAGTGCGATGTCATTGTTGCGCTGCAGAATCGGATTAATCTGGCTCCAGTCCAGCTCACCGGGTTCAATGCATATTTTCAGAGTCTGAGGCTCCGTTCTCCGGCGGTTGAAAAGACAATTACGTGGGCGATTAATGACTTCTGCCCTGAGTTCAGTGCCGGTGTGAAGATAGCGGGCGAGCAGGTCATGCTCAAGCGTAGCAATGGCTTTCGGGTGGTCTGCGAGAAAAACATCGATATTACTGGAAGGTTTCTGGCCGGTGTGATGACAGTTGAAGCTAACGCCCAGTCCTTTCTGCCATTGCAGTTTGGAGTCAGAAAAATTCAGGCTGATGTAAACACGATCCCTGATTCGAAATGGATCTTTGGTTTTTGAGTAGGGTGGTGATGCTTCCATGGATATCCCCATACACTTTTCTTTTTGGTTATCTTGTTATTGTTATTTTATGTGTTCTTTTGGTTGTTTTTTGTAGAAATACATCAGGTTATTGATCATACAATGATCTGCATAAATGTCGAACATTTTTTCTCTAAGCTGTTATTTTTAAACAAAAAGAACAAAAAGTGATCAGCTACACCCTGCGGCATATTGAATTTTAAGTTAAGGTAGTACAAATAATACACAAATAGTTCTGCTTCGAATCTACCGTCCCGGCTATCGAGATATGTACGCGGCGCAGAAAATTCCATATGCCCTTGGTGTGAAGACCCTCTGGGAAGGAGCCCAGGATATTCACTTTAAATTATTTGATTAGGAGCTATATTCAATTCTGGGTTGGCTGAAAATCAGTTTGCCTTTGGCAGCCTGTAAAACTACCAGCTTACTGGCTGCAGAGAGTGTCTGGGGGGTAATCACGTTATAGACCTGATTGTCTTCCAGTTGCAAAGCGACAGTGCTGCCGTCAGCCTGCAGATCGAACAAAGGGCTGTTGGAATTCAGGCCGTTGTTCACCTCCAGAACTTCAGCCAGAGGCTGCAAGGGGGCAAGTTTTTCTGGTGTCGCTGATGGCGAGCCGACCTGTCCACGTTTTACCGTTGCCCCATTCGCCTGGGCACACACCCATATCCCCTGTCCTTTGGTGGCTTTCACCTTCAGCCAATAGTTTTTGCTATCCAATCGGTATTGGCCGAACTTCAGGGTAATCCATTGTTGCCGGCCAGATTTTGTAACGGTGGCACTGCCGGTGAACAGGGCTTTACCATTCGGGTCTGCACTGTCCTCCAGAAGACTTGCTTCCAGTGCTATTTCATTACTTAAAACACTACAGAGCAGGGTTACTGCGCCGTAGAATCCTGCCATCGACGGTAACAGGCGGCAGGCGTACCAGTAATCTTCTGTCAGCATAAATCCCTGAAAATTATTTTCGGAATAGTTGCCCGAGCGATTGAACAATTGATCCTGGTTGGCAATATCCACTCTGAAACTTGTCAGATTAATGTTGCCCGGCGGTATGGCCAGGGGCAGTTCTTGTGATGGCGCTTCGTTCGCACTGAAGTCCAGGGTGAACTTGTTGCTGTCATCCTGAAACCGGTTGACCACGAAATAACAGGGCAGTGCCAGGTTTGTTAACTTCCAATCACAGGGGGTATCGCTTTCCAGTACCAAGGGCACCCAGAGAAGCGGCTCTGAAGAATCTGTAGCGGCAAAGGCCGCCGCAATTTTTTGCAATAACTGTGCTTCCAGTACGGACGCCAGATCCGCAGCTACAGCCTCCCGCCATTCCCCGGCTTCCTGCCAGAGTAAATCCAGGGCGATCTCAGGGTCACTGGCCAGGGAGGTGAAATCTCCATTGAGAGTGCTGGGAACCATAATCCTCGGTGTCGTGGGATAGCTGTTCAGCTCGATGGAATGGATGTTGTGGAAACTGAAATAGGCCGGACTTTCGGATTGCAACTGTACGTTTTTGCCGGGGCTGTTGCCCGACCCGGAGGAAATGCCGAGACCCTGGTTACCGGAATTGATGAAGACAACGCCATCTCCCCCTGCGCTTGTCGAGCTGTCAGCAACTTTTTCAATCCCGGGCGCTGGATTCTTGCTCATCGGAATAAACTGCATGGCGAAATGGTGGCTGACGAATTCCGGTTGGGTGAGTTCAGTGGCATTGGTACCTGAAGAGTAATGGCCGGCACTCGCTTCATCAGCGACGGCCTCACCATCCACGCGATAGAATTCCACTTTACCGGTACCACTGGTATTGACTGTATGAACGTGCCAGGGGCGTTTGAAATGGGCTACGACTTTGTTGTCCTGAAACTGCCAGGGCTCTTCCAAATAGCCCGACTGCTGGCCGGTAGTCAGAATTTTGGGGTAAAAGCTTCCAATAAATACAGGAGCATTGAGCGCAATGGTGTTGGCATATTCATCCCTGGGAATGGCCAGGTAAAGTACCCGCCGGTAGGCCGGACCGTTGGGGGTGATAACCTCTGTGCCGATGGGGAGGGTTTGCCCCGCAGCCACCTTTTGTCCGATGTTGGTGGACATGCTCTGATACAGCAGAATACTGAGGGGCGGCACTACCGTCATAGGTCAGCCTCGAATCGGTTTGGTGCGGATATCCAGCAACTTGCCCTGGCTATCGCGTGTTATATCGGTTTTAAGTACGGCGTTGCGGTTCAGTGTCGTAAGCTCTGTATTCAACCCGGAGAACTGTGAATCCAGTTGTTGTACATTGGTGTTCACGCCGGCGACGGTGGTCTCTATTCCTTGCAGGCTGGTGTCGACTCTGGAAACGTCGGTTCCCAGTCTTCCCACCCTGGTGTCCAGTTCCTTCACGCTGCTGTCCAGATTTCCGAGATCCAATTCCAGTTGTTCAAAATCGTTACTGACCTGCAGAAAGTTGGCGTCCAGTTGCAGCACATTGCTGTCGATGCGTTGCAACTCACCGTTAATGGTTACTATGTCGTTCTGTGCAGTCACTACTTTGGCGTCCAGGGTTTCCATATCGCCACGCATATCATTCACTTCCAGTTGTAGTTCTCCAAAGCGTGTATCCTGGGTTTGGAACTGACTATCAAGGCCGTCGACCCGACTGCTAAGCTGGTTTAGTGAACTGAAAATCTCATCGGCGTTGAAAACGTTGTCACCCAGGCGCTCGTCCAGAATAACTTCCACATCCGCCCTGGTCTGATTGACCAGTGCCAGGGTGCCGGTGTTGGTACTGCCAATAGTATTGCCCGCCAGCAGTAAACTGGGAAACATAGAACGTTGCGACTGAGCCGGGAAGGAGGTGATTTCACGCGCCAGGAAACGCTGGATTTCCTTGTCGATCACCTGTTTGCCCAAGGCTTCCCCTACCAAGCCTTTTTTGGTGGCGACGTAGCGATAGGCATGGCCGAGTATTTCTGCGGTGACACCGGCCTCTGTTCCTATGCGTTCCTTGGCCTCCACAAAGGTTTGCTGCAGGTTGTTACCGGAGAGCTGATCCAGGTAAATCTGGTACCAGGGCATGAGCCAGAGTTTCCAGGCAATATGATAAATCCCCACCTGATCGGCGGTGGCATCGGCAATAGGTTGCGGTATCGTTAACGGTTGGGTGTCGGCATTCAGATAGACCCGCAGCAGGCCGGAATGGAAGTGCCATTGATACATGTTATCGCGCAGATTCAGGGATTCTGTCAGATGGCGGCCTGAGGTACGGTAGACAATGTCGATCGCCGAGCGCAGATTTTTGTTTCTCACATCTTCATATTCATTCATCAACTGCTGCAGCTGTTCGCGCATGTCCCTGGGAGCTGGCGCGCTGGTATCCAGTCTCCTGAGTGCGTCCTGCAGAGCGCTGAACTGATCCACCGTCAGCGGTTCATCCAAAATGTTGCGTAACCGTAAACGCACACTGCCATCGGTGGCGGTTCTGGAACTGATGACCTGACCTTCGCGGATTTCATAGCCAAACTGGGTGCTGAGCCACATGTCGCTGCTTTCAAAGGACACCGGCAGGTTGGCGACGGGCTGCTGGGTGGTGAGCGCAATCACCTTGATGCCGAGAGTGATTTCCTGGCCCAGCCAGGGTGTGTCGGTCGGTGGCATTATCTGTATGCGATACTTGTCTGCTGTGGTCGTGGCCGGTTGTCTGGGCAGTGACTTGAGCTGGTCTGCCAATGCCCTCTGGATCAGCGCATTCAAGGTTTTTGGTGAATGCTGGGGCAGTGGAATACCGAGCACGACGGACACAATCTCGGTAAAGCGTTCCGGCCCCACCTGATAGACATCCATCAACTGCGTCAGATCAGTGTAGCCGTTGGGCAACTGATTGCGGTGATCCAGGATATGCTGGCCTACCCGTAACCCCACATCCAACTCGTCTGGGATTTCAATACGCTCGGCAATTTCCTCTGCCGTCTGCACACTGTTAAGGAAGCCCAGCACTTCGTTGGTCTGAGTGAGAGTGAGATCTTCCGGAGTCAGATAGACAATCGCCATAACCTTCTGCTCAGCTATTTCCCTATCTGATTACGAATGAGTTCGATGTCGGCCGTAATCTTGTTTACGCCGAACTGGATACTGGATTCATCAAATACGTTAATACCTTTAACGCTGTCGTTGATCAGGTTCAGGCGCTGATCAATATTGACGCCGACATTCTCGGCGGCCTGCATGCGTCCTTCCAGTACGGCAATGGATTGGCTGATGCCTTCGGTCTGCTGCACTTTGCCGGAGAGTTCGTTAATGTTTTCTCCCAGTCCGGCGGATTGTTGCTGCATGCCCAGGAAGGCCTTGGCGGTAGGTATGTCCTGGGCGGCATTGGTGTTCACAGAATAGACCCATTGATTGATGTCGTTAGCTCCCTGGACCGCTACCGCTTGGGTGACCTGCTGTTTGAACTGTGTCATCACCGGGTCGGTGGCACCGCCAACCTGGTCAATGGCTCCCTTGAAGATATCAAAGGTTTTCATACGTCCGATCACGCCTTTATTCAGCAACTGATTTTCCATCAAGTCGCCAAACTGGAAGGTGGCTTCAGGTATTGGAATGTTAAAGATCGGAGTTAGATCCGGCAGGATCGCCTGGATACCGGGGTTGATGTCAAACACATAGTCGTTGATCCAGTAGTTGATCCAGTCCCGGAAGGTTATCTGGATAGAGCTGGCGCCACGGCTGTAGTCGGCGGTGGTGGGGTCACCATCGGGTTTGGCCATCGCCATGACTGTCGCGCGGTAGTCCCGCCAGTTAGAGAAGGGATTAGGACGGATAGGGCGAATCTGGTATTCCGGCATACGGACGAAATAGGTGTCCACATAACTGCGCATGGCATTGGAATCGTTGCGTTCATATTCCAACGACAATGCTGAGAAGGCTGCCTGGGCAGTAAATTCAGTGGGGCTGGAAGCATTCAGTATGGTCTGGGCAATAGTGGCGTTGCTGGTTTGCACCAGGGTCTGCAGGCTGGTCTGAACTTCCTGCTCTTCTGTTTCGGTGAAGCCTTCGGTGTGGTCTGACCGTAGCTGCACCTGTGCCATTCCCTGATTATTCACCTGCACCGACAGGCTGTTATCACCCACTCCGGCGCGACTGGTGAAACCCGGCACGCTGCGCAGTCGTCCCCAACTGGTGACGAAATCCACCCAGGGTCGTTCGCTGATTGGTTCGCCGGTCAGTGAGGTGACTTCCGCCGTAATCACGCAGACCTCTCCCATGGCATAACGGATGCGTTCACAGCTGGTGCGCACCAGATACTGTTCCAGAAGCGGCGCTATCTGGTTGCGTAAACCGTCCAGTTCTTCTTCCACTGTGTCCAGGCGTGCCACGGCGGAATCCAGATCGTTACGCAATGCCTGGGCATCGGCTTCAACCTGATCTAGCCGGTCCTGATTGCCGGAAACGGTGGTGCCGATAGTCATGAGCGACTCGATCAGCAGATTCCAGTCGGTATGTTTGATGAGCTGCCCGGCGGATTTCGGAGCCAGTGCAGTCACCTGGGTGATGGCTTCTTGCAGGGTCATGGGTTTGCTCCTCTGTTGGATAATCTTTGAGTGAGGGTATTCAGTTTCATAGCGAAGACTCTTTGATCAGTTTGCCTTCGACAGCCAGCGTGACAGGTACTCCGGCAGGCCTGACCTGATTGATGCCTCTATACACCCGGTCGACAATCGCCGGATCTATGGCATCTTCAGGTGTGCGTTTAAATAGCCTGACCAGAACCGCCATCGCCAGTGGGTTGCTGTAAACCATGGTGACCATGACCGAAGGCAGGTAGGCAAAAATACTCTGGTCAAAACGTCCGTCCACCGACTGCTGGTCAATGCGGTAGCGGCCGGGGTGGACGTCTTTCATTTCCGGTGGTGGGAACAGACGTCCCTCCCGTGACCACCAGGGCAGGTCATCCGGGCCCGGCGCTGTCACGACTTCGGGTTCCAGTTGTAAGTAACGCCAGGTGGACTGTCCGGATGGCAGGGTGGGAATAAAAGGTGGGCCGCCGTCAACAATGGTTTGCTGATCGGGCTTGCAGCGCATCAGAATCAACTCCGGCGCCACGGCACTCTGTGCTGTGAATTTACTGCCGTCCCAGGTGCCCAGGTGGGCCATCAGGCTGTCGCTGATCAGTATCTGATTAACCGGGTCCTCGCCGCCAGAGCGTACCGGCAGAGCTGCGTTGGACCAGCGTCCGGCGCTGAAATCAAAGATTTCCCATTGTTCGTCCAAGCGATTGTAGCGCCACTGGCCGCGGGGTTCGTAAGCCAACTGATTCAGGTAAACTGAGTCGGCCCGGCCCATTTGCAGCCAGTGCCCGGCACCTGACTGGTATTGGGCAAGGTCACGCCCATCATAGCGGAACAGGCCCTGGTCGGTAGTGATCCAAAGCATGCCCCTGTCATCGGTCGATAGCTGATTCACAACTCCGGGAACAAGGTCGGTAAAACCTTCCAACAGAGCCCGGTAGAGCAGATCCTGTTCGTGACGGGCATAGTAACGGGCCAATCCTTCATCGGCTCCCAGCCACAGAGCCTGATCCGGACTTAGGGCCATGGTACGGATGGGTGGAAGCCCAAGGTCCTCAGCGGGCGGTAAAGCGGAGGGATCTGTCAGCAGCCACTGCAACTGTGGTTCCTCTTCGGTTTCGCCTCGATAGGCATGCCAGAGCCCGGCGGCCACATCCAATCGCAGCAGCCCCAGTTCGCAGCCGAAATAGCGTTCCTGCTCCTGAAACAGCAGGCAGAAAGTGGGAGCTTCAAATAGCAGCGGTTCCAGCGCGACGTTGTGATCAACATCTATCTGTATCTGTCGCGGGCCTTCATCCGTGGCCAGCCAATAGTCATTCTTAAAACGGTAAATCTGGTACACCGCGATTCCGGCGAGAGGGGCTATGGAGAGGAGGGAGTAAGTGTCATCGTCCGGGTAGAGGGCAGTGGAAAAAAGTCCATCCTCGCAGCCGATATACAGGCGCTTGTTAATCTCGAACAGACAGTGAATATCTGCAAAGGTTTCAGTATCCAGAATGCGAGTAAAGGTGTTGCCGTCATAGCGCCATAATTGCTGGGCACCGGCCATCCAGAGACTGCCACAGACCGTGCGGGTCAGACAGTCAAAGGCAATGGTGGGGGAACCGGTGGTGGTATCCCAGGGACCGTTGGCGGAAGGGTCCAGTGCGGCATTATCATCAATCGTCAGCGGCGACTGGTGTAGTCCGTCCACCGTGGATAACCAGCTGCGTCTGGCCGGTTGCAGGCGTAAGCTTTGTCCGGCAGCCAGGGTATCGTTGTAGGCCACACCTATACCAATCAGGCTGTCTGAAGCCGGTGCGTAACGTTCGATCATGGGGGTTTCTGTGGCTTCGACTTCGCCGGGAACAGGTGTCACGCCATGAATCAACAGGGTGGGTTTGGTGGCCAGTGCATCGCCACGGGACAGGTGCCAACGCATCAGCGCACCGACTTTATCGGCGGGTACACCGTTCATCATCACCGGTACCGTCGTGGTATCAATGCTTACGCCTTCCTCAATGGCGAAGGAACGGATACGTTCCGGCAACGGGTTCTCCAGGGTCCAGGGTAATTCTGCTTCCACCATGGTTCGTAAAGCGGTAAGAGTGCCCAGGCCGTTGCGATAGATCTGCATAATTTTGTAGATACGGCGGCGGTAATTTTCCACCAGGTCTTTCTGGTTGGGTGGCTCCTGCCAGGGATGGATAGAGACCAGTTTGCCGTGTCCGGCCAGGTCTTCAATATAGGGATAGAGGGAAATTTCCAGTTGATCTTCCGGGTCGCGCACGTTGTAAGGGGGCAGGCCCCGGCGTTCACGGTCTCGCAAGGCGTGCTCGTCGAAGCTGGCTTTGTCCGCATAGGCATACCAGTGGGACTGCATGACCTGGGTCATCAATTCCTGGGCCTGATCCATGCTGAAACCCAGCGCATCCAGAAAATGGTTCAGCAGGTTGTCTGACTCCGGCTCCGGCCGGTAAAGTGCCGGCAGGTGCTGACGTAGTTTGGCGCTTCTAGCCATCAGCAGGTTCCTCTACAGCGGCGGTGACCTGAATCTCCACCGTGCCTAAAGTCAACCGCTCGAAGGCAGACAGCAGGTAGGCCGGGCTGGTTTCGTCATTGATGAGATAGGTCAGTCCGGTTTCTGTCATGAAGGACCATTGCACCGTATAAGCGCCAAGGTCGGCTGCCGTCGGCAGGTCCGGCGCGTCAGGCGTACCGGCAACGGCATCGAAACCCTGCAGGGACAGGCGGACGGTTCCCGGCAGCGGCAACGCGAGAGCCAGCCTGGCAAAAGACAGCTCGCGTTTGGCCAGTTCTTGCGGAGGCGTACTTTCGTTGATTTCCAAGGCGTTTATTTCATTGAGATAGGCAATATCCTCAGTCAGGGCTGCTTCCATCATTGCTTGATCCACACTGCCGACATTTTTCGGGAAACTGATATTCAGTTGCAGCACTGTCGGTAAATTCGGATCGGTGATGGTCAGCTCGCCCAGCACCGTGGGCGTATCTGCAATGGCGAGAATTCCGCTTTCGCGGTCAAGTACATCGGATCCATCCACACTGACGCTGAGTATGCGGACGTCCTGCACCCTTGGGTCCGCCAGTACCAGCCCGATAATCTTGTTCACACTACCGGCAGCTTTCACTTCCAGTTTGCTGAAATAATCAGTGACCTTGGTACGGATCTGATCCTGGATAGCCCTCAGCTCCTGGCTTAACAAGCTGCTGTCGGTGGTGATGCGCATGTCGATATCCACTGGTGAAGGCGCACTGGCGTACTGGTAAATCATCAGGATACCGGCAGGTCGGACGTCATCGATGGCCTTCTCAATTTCCTTCTTGCGTTCCGGGTTCAGGTCACCGCTGTGGAAGGTAATCAGTACCTCGCCCGGAGCCTGTTCCACCACATCGGCCAGCAGCTGTTGCCGGGTAATGACATTCTTGATGGCAGCCAGAGTGGCTTTTTCAGAATTGTGCAGGAAGTTGCGGGCACGGGTGCGCAGGGATCCGTCATCTTCATCCGCTTCTGAAAGTGTGGAAGCGTCGGGGTTGGTCACACTGTCGACACCGCTGATGGGCTTGGCCAGAATGCTCAGCTCTCCTCCTGCAACCGGGTCATTGGCGGGAATCAGATCCCTGGCACTGACTTTTACAGAGGATTGCCCATCCACCAGTTTCACTTCGGCAGTGGTTTCGTATTCGAAAGTCGCGTCGATGCTCAATACCCGGGTACCGGCGGGTATGTAGATTTCCCCACGGCCTCCCTGGCTGCGCTTGAATTCCAGGGTCACGGTGTTATGACCGGCCAGAACCCGGTCGATGCCCAGCAGGGCCACCACATGGTCCAGCGATGTGCCGGATGCGGTATCGATAAAGGCGGCGTCGTAAACCACCTGCATCTGTGCATAGAGTCCAGCCATTTCCAGAGCGGCCGCCTCCATCAGGGTACGGGCTACACTGCCCACATGAATATCGGTGACGGGACTGGAAGTAGCGCCGCTGAAGTAATTGACCTGAAAGGTGGAGCCCTTGTCCGGCAGGGCACCGCCGTCGGCCCACACCAGGATCTGTTCATCTTCCAGGGCGAAATCGACACCCTGTTTAAAGGCATACCCCGTACCGTTTCTCAGGCCATAAACCGAGCTGATTTTCTTCACCGGCGGTCGTTCCAGAGGATGCTGGAAGGGCGGCTCGCGGCTGTTCGCGGGCGGAAACGGATAGCTCTCCGCGGCAATCCCCCCGATCAGCCGGGTCAGAATATTGTCCATTAATTCGGGGTAGGTGCGTCTTCTAAAACTCATTTTTGCCACCCGTTCAAAGGTTGTTTTTAACCTAAGTCAATCCTAAATGCTCCGATTTCGACCACGCTGGTGAAACCCACCGGCTGCACTGTTAAAGTCACATCCACCGTCGACCGCGTGCCGGGGGATGGGTAAATTCTCAGTTCAGTCACTTTTTCCACCCGTGGCTCTCGTTTCAGGGCTTCCAGGATGAACAGCTTCAGCAGGTTGCGGTTGGTATCGGTGTTGCCGCTGCCGATAAGCTCGTGCACCCTGGCGCCGTAATCTGGATGCCCGAGATGGGATAACTCTCCCCGAGGGGTCAGCAACCGCATCACAATCGCCTGCTGCAGATTCTGGCGCCCGGAAATCAGGTCAAAGTCCTTGCGCCAGGCTTTGCGGTCAGGCAACGGGGTCTGATGGTCGCCCACCTGATAGACCGGCCTGAACTCCTGATGCAGGAGTTGCAGGTCGAGATCACTGAGCAGATGTTCATCCTGTGCCAAAATCTGTGTCCTCATCTCATGCTGTTAGTCGCCGATCATCACGGTGCCACTGGCGATCACCGTACCGATCATCATGTCTGCCGGGTCGTTGCAGGTATTCGCTTTGTCGCCCATACGTGCCGCCGGGTTACCGTTAATGAACACGGTGTTGCTGCCCAGCTCGATCGACCCTTTGTTGCTGGGCGGACTTTGAAAAGGTCCGCCCTGGGGAATGTGCGCCGGTACATTACTGGCGGTGCTGCCGACATAGGCCGCCGGCATCCCCATAATGTTCACGTCACTGCTGAGGTTACCGTCGATCATGCCGTTAAACGGATGGGGCAGTGGTGTCGGCACCGGCCCGCCCGGTGACGGAATCATCACAATATGTGTGTCAGTGGCGAGTATTTTGTCGCCTTGTTTTGCTGCCGGTTTACCCATTTCGGGTGCCTCTTAGATCTTTCGATACCCAGTCATTTTTGTTGGGATTCATTGCATTCTTCCCAACCTACAGGGGTAAATTCCCTCTGCAACTAATTAATGTTCACCGTTGCGCCTTTAAGGTTTAATTGCCCCCCTGCTTCAATGGTCATATCCGCGCCGGATTTGATTTCCACGCCGTTGCCACTGCTGAGGGACAGGCTGCCGTCGCGGGAGATTTCCAGCGTCGCCTTGCCTCCATCGACATCAATGGTCACCACCGGGTCGTCATCAACCAGGGTAACCGTTACCCCGCTGCCGACTTTCAACTCCACCGAGGTGGAATTTTCCGTATCCACCAGTAGCTCTACACCGCCGCCTTCCAGAGGCAATTTGAAAACTGCCTGGCCACTGGCATTGGCGGGCGGTCGATCTTCATCGTTATAAAGACTGCCGACGATAATCGGAGCGTTAAGGTCACCATTGAGAAACTGCACCATAACCAGATCCCCCACATCAGGCACCGCCGCTGCGCCTTTGCGTATCACCATCAGCGGTACCCGTTTGAGCACGATACCGTTATCCCGCATGACCACAGTACAGCTGTAATTGTCGGTGTCGCCGTCATCCGCATGGGGGTGCTGTTCCTGCACCACCGCCAGTTCGGCAAACCGGCGCTGCCGTAATTCTTCCCGTACGATCTGGCGGATGCTGTCAAAGAGATCGCTCACAGCAGACCTCCCAGCGCACCAAGTCCGCCAGCACCTGCTGCATCGCGGTTAAAGCCCTCAATGATGGAAGTAAATCCCTGCATCTGGTCAAAACTGATCACCACCCGGTCCGCCACAAAAATGCCGTTCGTAGCCGAATCAGGCGCGCCTGTGATTTCGAAGGCCGCGCCAATCACCACTTCTGGAGCCGCAGAAGTTTGCAGGCGTACCCGGTTGGTCGCGCTCTGGCTTTGTGCCATCAAATAATCTGCGTGATTCTGCGTGCCTGGCGAATCTCTCAAAGCGCGAAGAGATACCACCTGACTGCTGTCTCCGGCTTCACTCATGGCTTTCGGTTCCTTGGTTAGCCAGTTCCAGGCATCAGAACCGTTACTGGTGGCGGCACCTCCACCCACGACTTTGACCCCGGCCAGGGCGGGGTTCTGGGTCCAGTGCTGGAGGTCGATAATATCGACCCCGTAGGCAAAGGTTTTGGCCGCGGACTCTGAGCCGATGGCGCGGGCGTTAAGCTGACCGTCAGGCCCGCAGAAACAGAGCCAGTTCTGCTGTTGGGCAATGAGTTGTATATGGGCAAGCAGGGAGTGGCGGTCGCTCACTACAAAGAAGGGGTATTGCTCGCCGCTATCGACTGTTCCGGCGGCGACTTCGGTTTCCCCCAGCAGAGCCTGAATAATGTCGCTGGCGGATTGTTCTTCAAAGCTGCTGTTGAGTCGTTTCTGAGCCAGCTCAAGCAGTGGGCTGGTGACAATCAAACGCCGGTAACCTGCCAGGGTGGTTTCCATTCCCTGAATCGTGCCGGTAAATAAAAGCGTTTCGGAGTCCTCGCCGTATCCTAGGGCAACGTCCAGCTGATCCCCCAGTTGAGTCGCAGGTGCTGAATCGGTCTCCAGCAGGTGCAGAACCACATGGTCCACATGGTCTCCCAACGCCAGGGACATGCGCATGTACAGCAGGTGAGTGGACCATGGATCCGGGCCCTGGCCACCACCCAGCAAGCCGCCGGCAGCATCGGCCAGGCCACCCAGACCACCACCGGCATCTTGTTGTTGGCTGATCTTGAGTTTGGGGGCGACAACGGCTGGGGTTGCGACCGGATCAGTGAAGGGGAGGGAGACCATCAGGGATTCTCCACGACATTTTTCGAACGATACCAGGTCAAATGGTGTAGCCTGCCATCCGATTTAATTGGGTGGGTAGCATCTTTAAACACCACCGGCAGGGTGATACGCCCGGTTAGGCCATTGCCTTCGTTGACTATTTGAGGATTCGCCGGCGTCGCGGCCGGATCAGGTGCCGGACCAGGACGAATATGCAGGTGCAAATGATTGTGGAAACTGTTTCCGGTATCGCCGGCCCACATAATGTTTTCGCCGCGTCGGACAGTCGTGCCTATGATATCGTCAGGGTTGATACCTCTATCGCCAAATACCTCCCTGACTCCGTCCATAGCGCCGTGCATGTAAACGGCATAGGTGGTGACGGAACCGTTTTCATCCTTGTCATGCTCTTTTTCATCATTGCTTTCCCGGGTGAATGGATCATTGTGCTGGATCATGATGAAATTTTTGCCAGGCACATCGTCTGCACTCGGATTGTTCGGGTTGAAGTTAAAGCCTGACTGACCTGATTTCAAAAAGGTGGAGTTGACTGCCCTAAGGCCGGCGGCTATTTCTTCGTCGTCATTGGGGTCGATATCGTCAGTGATCCAGTCAAAGAAATCGACGACGGTGCCGTCTCTGGAGGCAACCACCATTTCTTTGAACCCGTGTGCGAAATCAGCCGCATAGATTTGGATGGAACCATCGTCGTCAATAAAATGACTGAACATTCCCTGGTTCGCCTGACCCACAAAAATAGGGCGGTCGTTGGCAATCGGGAGTCGGTAAGGGGAGGTTTCCGGATCACCATAACCTTCAAACTCGGTATCTTCAAAGTATTCCAGATCGCCGGCCGCATCATTGCGTCTGTTGGGATTGAACTTGCCTCCATTGGTATCCCCTTCGTTCCAGAAGTAGCTGGTGATGATATAAGTGCCAAAGCCCTTGTATGCCCCCCAGCCAATCTGAATCAACAAACGCCGCGGGCTGACCTGGCGTGAAAGACCCCAACCACAAATTTCGCCGGAAATGCCTGCCAGCATGCCGAACATCCATGAAAACAGCAGTTGATGCAGCAGAAACGGCTTCAAGTTGGTTTTTTCAAATGGGTGGGAATAGTTCAACCGTCCCAGGGCGCGGCTTTCGAGAAAGGAAAACAGCACCATAAAGACATTGGTCAGCGGGTAGCTGTATTCAAAGTTCTTCGGTTTTCCACTATCGTTGAAATCCGTGTAGCCACTGCCTTTTTGGTTGATCAGGGTGAAAATGGAGAGCATGCCCTCATGGGCCATGGTCGGCCAGAGCCAGATCAGATAGTCATCGTGAGCGTCATCACCGATTAATGTCATCCAGTGCTGGAATCCGTTATTAGAGCCGGTATTGAAGCCTTCAAACGAACCACCGAACACCGGCATCCACTGAAAGAGCAGGTCGATCCAGCTCTTGTTGGCGGTACCCAGTTTCCACTTATCGCGAATCCATGAAGTAAAGGGAGCGCCGATAATAGGCTCGGCAATACCCCGGCAGGTATGCCATCCGGCAAGAATACTGTGAGTAACGTGATTACCCGGTTCAGTGGCAAGGATGATATGGCCGGTAAGTCTGGATGCAGTCACCAGCACACTGGAGACAATGGTCCAGATTTCCATAAATTTCGCAGAGAATACTTTTGTAAAGGTAAAGTGTTCATCCTGTCCGCTTGTCTGGTTGAATTGGGGCGCGTCATACCAATTAATCTGGCTGGCATCGTTGCTCTCGTAAAGCAGTTCATCCTGATGATCGTCGTTATCATCGTCATTTTCTGCTGAGGTGGCATGGCGTAAAATCAACTGGGTGCCGTCTTCACTAATCCAGACCTCATCTTTAGGGACCAGCGGGAGCAGGTAACTGGCCAGGAATTTCCACTTTGGTTTCCTACGACGGGTTTGATACAGCCAGGAGGCATACCAACAGTATTTTTGTCCGGTTCTTATGGCCGCTATTTTTTGCAGTGCACCAAATTCGGCGGCACCGACGCTACCTCCACCCTCGGCACCTTTGACAAAGTCATAGATACCTGTGCCGGCGTCAACCAGGGCACGAACTTTACCTGCCAGGCAATGCGCTTTTTCCTGAATCTTTTCCAGCCCTAGCTCGCGGAGTTGATCCAGTAATAATCGGGCGATGGTTTCACTGTTAAAATCCAGGTCTGGAACGCTGTTCAAGACGTCGCGCTTTAACCGTTTTGCCAAGGCGGCTATCTGCCATTGCAGCTCGATATACGCGTTGCTGGCGCCAATTGGAATAACTTCCATGGCTTGTATGACAATGTCGATAAACCGGCTGAGTTGTGCCAGTAAAAACTCGGTGTTAAAGCCAAGCGTGTCGAACAGGATATCCAGCAGTTCTTCGACCCAGGCTCGAAGCTGATTAAGACCAAGGGATTCTATAAAGCCGGCAAATTTATCAGCCAACTCCAGCACCAGCTTAAGTCCGTCTTCGACTGTCTCAATTTGCAACTCATCACTGAATAGTTCATTAACGGCATTGATCAGTGGGTCCAGCATCCCCTGCATGGCCGCTTGAGCCGCCATCATGCGCGATTCGATATGACTCTGAAAATCGCTGATGAAATCTTCCAGATTCTCATAAACATTGGCCGTCAATGCTTCCATCCAGTCCGGATTCATGGAGATTTTCTGCATTATTGCCAGAGCGTCATCACCAAAAGACTGCTCATAGCTGAACTCGCCAAAGCGGTTGATAGGTTGAGGCTGTAACAGCACGGCGCCTATGCTCATAACTTATACACTCCCCGAACGGTACCAGGTTAGGTGGTGGAGGATGCCGTTGCGTTTCAGTGGATGGCTGGCATCCGCGAAAACGATCGGCAGGGTTCTGGTGCCGATCAAATCGACAAACTTATCAACAATATCTAGGAGGAGTTGCAGGAGCACGGCGCCGATGGTCATAATCTGCTCCCCTAGAACCCGATATCCACATCGATATCGATGCTGAGACTGGTGTCCGGAGCCGCTGCCAGCATGGCCTGATAAGCCGTGTTGACCCGATCCATTTCGCTTTTGAGTTCATCCTCCAATGGGGTGAGACGTTCCACAACGGCCTCCAGCAGCGGCGTGACATCAAGGGCATCAATCACCGGCTGAATGTTCTCTTCAAACACTTCCTGCAATGGATCGATCAGCAGGGTTTTGGGATTCAGGCCTTCAAGGTCGACCAGCAAGTCGTCAAAAGCTGCTTCAAGATCGTTAAAGCTGTCGGGGGGAATAATCAGGTCGAAGCCGATGCTGTCGATGATCTCGCTGAATTCCTCGTCCAGTGTGGCTTGCAAGGCTGCCGGATTCAGGTCGTTGAACTTCTCCCGCACGCTGTCAAATATTTCGTTTATGCTGTTCTGCAGGAAATCGAGGTTGATGCCGGCAATGTTATCCAGCAGTTCCTGCACGGTCTCACCCAGGTTGATAACAGCCTGGGGGGCCGCCAGCAAGGTGGCGATCTTGGAGTCAATCTCGTCGGTGACATCACTGATAATGGAAATGAGATTCCCCAGGATATTTTTCAGCACCGTGATTTTTCCGAACACAGCCTCCAGCGGCCAGGCGATCTGCCGGTCAATGGCTTCCCGCAGCCAGGTCTTGATTTGCACCAAATCCACGCCGGGCTGATTGAAGCTATCCAGGGTGCCGCCTGGGCGGTGATAGCGGTTGTCCCAACCGGTGAATTTTAGCGACAGTTCGGCGTCCACCTCAGCGCGTACCGTGGTGAGAGTCGAAAGCTGCTGCAGCGCGCCACTGATTTCTTCGTCCGTGACATCCAGGCCATCCAGCAGATCGAGCAATTGGGTTTTTTCCGCAGAATCCGGCAGGGCTTCGATGGCTCCGCGGGAAATGCCGGTCAGGGTCTGCACCAGGTTCGACAACCGTTGCCCGGCATTGAGTTCGTCAAGCAGGGTTCCCAGGGGGGAGAACTGAGTGGCGATATGAGCCTGCAACCCCAGGGACTTGGCATTACTGATGGCATTGGCCAGATCGTTCAGCGGTGAGGTCAGGGCACTGGTGTCGATGCCGTCGGGGATCTTGTCGAAAATACCATTGATCCAGGTTTCAATCTGGGCGGGTGCGTCAGCCAGGTCATTGAGTTTGGTGAGAATATGCTGAATCAGGTCAACACCTTTTTTAACTTGATCCACCTGTCGGTTAATGGCCTCCACCACCTCAGACAGGGGATCAAGCACCGCATCCAGATCAATGGATTCGCCCAGTGCCTGCATGACAGACTGAATCTTCTGATCCAGAGGTTCGATCAGGTCACCAGGACTCATCTTGGCCAGTTCCTGAGCCAGCTGCCGATGCAGGTCGACAATTGGTTGCAGGGCCTTACCGGGGCTGACGTTCTTTTTCAGGCGCTCTTTCAGGGCGTCGAATTCAGATTCAATTTCATCGACAAATTTTTGCGGTGAAAACTCTTCGGCTGCATCCAGCAAATCTTCGAACGGACCGGCCAGGGTATCCCCCAGCAAGGTTTCCGGATCATATTGACGCACCTGATCGAACAACTGTGCCGGCACCTGTTTGATCTGGTTGATAAGGTTAATGGGACCGGCTTCTATCAGATCTCCTAAACGGTCCACCAAAGGATCGGTCAGCGGCGTTATATCATCGGGAAGCACCGACATTGCGGTCCCCAGCATCTGCGGCAGCGGCGGGTCGAGGGTGGATTCGTCGATGGAGTCCAGCGCCTCTTTTACTTCGTCAATGCCTGCAATTACCGTATCGGTCAGTGGCGTAAAGCTGATGCTGCCGATGCTGTCCGCCACGTCGGTCAACTGATTCAGCTGTTCGATGGCTCCTTGTACCTGCGGATTATCAAACACCCCGGTAATGGTGTTGATCACATTTTCGATTTCACCCTGGATACTGGAAGGATCAAAACTCTGCACTGCGGCTACCAGTTCGTTCATCACGGTTTCAAAGGCGGTTTTTACCGGGTCAAACTGGCTGTTTAAATCGTTCTGCAGGCTGTCGGAAAAATCCTCGATGGCCTGTTGCACATCTGTCTGTAAGGTACTGAGATCAATGCCGTCGATGGCATCGCTGAGTCCGTCCAGGCGGTTTTTTACTTCCAGTGTGAGGCCGACCAATTGCTGGTTGATGTCATCCACCACCTCGCTGGCCTGATCAAAGGGCTCGGCAATGGGTTCGAACACTGCCGCCAGGTCCAGGGCATCCAGCACTGTGTCCAGAAAGTTTTTGATCTCATCAAACACTTGTTGTACCGCGGGGAGATCAGCTTCGGAATCATCAAGCGTTGCCGGTGCTTCAGCGTTGAAAATATCCCTGAAAGCCGGACGCGGCTGGAGCAAGGATATCAGTTGCACAATATGATCTTCGAGAATCTCGGGAAACTGGCCGTAGGGGGAAAGCCGGATATTGAGTGGCAGTTTGACCGAAGCCTGCCAGATCACATGTTGCGCTTGCAGGTCGCTGATAGCGGTATTGATGGCAGTCAGGTCAGGACCTATTGTGCTCAGGTCTCCGCTCTCAATGGCCAGGTCGATGGTGGCAAAGTGGCTGATCAGGTTGTCTACAGCGGTGGCGAGCGTGACCGTGTTCAGCGGTGCGAGTAAATCATTGAGATCGGCAGCCACCAGGTCAATATAGCCGGTGGTGTTTTGTTCTATAACTGCCACCGTCTGGTTCAGTGTGAGGGCAAACTGGTTAATGATGTCGGCGCCGGACATCGCCTGCCAGCCGGTCATGGTCGCCAGAGGGCCACGCAAGTCGTCGATGATGGGCACTGCACGCAGGATGTTATAGGGGATATCGTGGTTACCCCAAAAGCCGGACAGCCAGGGCAGCAGGTTTTCGATAGTCAGCGGTGTGGGCAGCAAGTTCACCGTAGCCTTGGCTGCATCTATCTGGTCCTGGCTGACCACCGGGTTTTGTGGACCGGGATTCGGTTCACCTTCTGCCGGCGGCGGAGGTGGCGGTGGAGGTTCCGGCGGCGGACCATCCGACGCAGCGGGGGGAGCACCAATAAACCCGGGTATCAGGCCACAGGTGATATCGCCTTTAAACAGGGTCATAAACGCCGTAATAGCATCGATGGCCGGTTGTATAACCTCAGTCACGCCGGACAGTGCGGTGGTTTCCAGGTTCTCCAGGCTGGCGATAATGCCGCCGTTGAGATCGCTGATATCGGCGGGAATCAAACCCTGAATGGTATCGAAAGAGGCATTGAGGTCAGTGGTGACACCGAAATCAGGGAGGTCCAGTTCTGACAGCAGGCCCAGGTAATCCCCCAGTTCGTTAGGCGGATTGTCTATCAGTTTCGCCAGGGTCTGGCCGATGGTGATCAGTTTCTGAACTTCGCCGTCCACGGTAACGGATATGTTGATTCCGCCGAGTGAGGTGTCGAGTTGTTCAGAAAGCGTAGGCATAGTCGATAATCTCCTGGTGTTAACCGACGCCGAACAGATCGGTGATGACCGAAGTCGCTTCAGTTAACTGCGCCATGGTGTCTTCGACCTCGTCCAGCAATCCGGTCAGCGGTTCGGTGGGGTCGCCGATATCCGGAATGCTGCCGAGTGCGTCCAGCGCATCGAGCGCGCCTGTCACTGAGTCAAGGAAGTTCCCTGCCTGATCGAGCAAGCTGGTGTCGATACCGTCCAGCAATCCTCCCGGTGGCGGCGGAGGCGGGCTTTCGGTCAGTATCATCTGGTAGCTGGTCTGGTCCGGGTGCTGGGCATCGACATCGATTTTGAGCTGTTCGATCAACACATATTGCACATCGGTGCCGGTAAGGATGTCCGCGACAAAGGTCAGGGGCTCGCCGGACAGGTATTTCTCCCTTACGGCTTCCAGAAATTCGGTCTGAGGCTCGGTACCGAATACAGAGCCCACCACGAACACCTTGGTCGGCATGGCCGGCAATTTCTGGTAGCTGCCGGAGGGCAGGCCGGGAATTTTAAGCGCTGCCAGCGAGCGTTTTTCCAGGGTTTGCAGATTGATGACCCGGGGGATTTCCCAATCACCCAGCATGGGTTTGATACTCATGGCAGATTAACCCCCCGCAGCCAGGCCTGCTCCCTGAGCACACGATTTATCTGTTCAGCCAGTTCCTCGGCCTGGGTGTAAGCCGGGCGGGTATGCGGAATCTCCGCTAAATGATCCGGCACATCAACTTGTAACTCAGGAATGTCCAGAGCGGATCTGGATTTGACGGAAGAGGGCAATCCCTGGTTAGCCAAAGCGTTGGGTGAGCTTTCCATGTTAAGCTCCTGCTGACCGGACGCGTCAGTGGACCTGGCTGTGTTCTTAAAGGTATTGGAGGTGCCGTCTTTAGGGGCGCTGAACAGCCAGAGTTGATTGACCAGGGTATCGAGAGTATTAAAAGATGAATTGCCCGAAACGCCGGACGAAGACCTCGAAGTTTGTAGAGACTGATTGGGATTAGCGATCATCAGGGAGCGCTCGGATATTGTCCCCTGAACACTGCCGACCGGTTTATCTGTTACTTTTCCCCTTTTCTTGGCAGCGCCTGTTAGATTTCTTTCGGTGTTATTGCCACCGGTGGATTTTGGCGCTTGCCGGCGGATTCTATCAGGTGCATTTGTCGGGCCTGTCTGACCGTTCTCAGAGGGCGCTAATGACTGATTCAGGGATTCGATAGAGTTCAGCAAGGTCGCCAGGATATAGGTCACCGGTTGCCGGAGCAGACTGTCTGGACTCGGTTTATTTTTGCCTTGAGGTGCAGCATTGGTATGTGAGGGGGAAATAACTTGCTTGCTGGTTCCTGTTCTACTGTTGCTGTCGGTTTTAGTGAAGGCTGATTCTGACTGGGCTGAAGATTTTTCTTTCAGGACCCGGTCTTTGTTGCCTGAATTTACCAGTGACAGTTTTTGTGGGGTGATGCCTCGTTCATCCGGCCGGTTAGATTTTTTGTCATGTTGAAACCTGGATGCCCCGGCGGTTGGATGCAGGTGTGCTTTGTTTTGAAAAGCACTGACCATGCGCCTTTTAATCGCCTCCTCCGGTGTATCCTCCAGGTGAGGGGACGCTGATTCAAGTGGTTCCCAGGACACTGCTTCCAGAGGATGAAAATCGATAAATTCCGGTAGTTCTTCTGCCTTTTCGCTTAAGGTACTGAACGCAGTGCCGCCAGCCTGTTGCAAGAGTGCCGCAGGCAAAGGCGTCAGCACCTTGCGTTGTGCCTTCTTAAACGCACTGAGTTTGTTAATGGTGACCGGCTTTGAGGCAGTGGTCATACGTTTATCCTTCCGTGACGGCTATCGAATTGTTCAGCTATCAATTTCTTTTTGTGCGATCTTGTCCTATGGCCTGCTGGAGATTTCCCTTTTCCAGACATTTGAAGATGGTTGATTTATCCTGTCGCTGCTTTTTCCTTGAGGAGTTGCAGGTTCAGCATCAGTTGTCCCAGGGTCAGATCGCTGACCTGCTCCGGAGTCCAGCCAAACTCCTTCGCCAGAATGAACGCGGCCTTGATCAGCGGTTCTTCGGCAGCGGACTGCAGGTCTGCTTCACTCGTGCCAATGCCGCTGACCCGGTTAACTTCGTCGAGCAGGAAGTTCATCAATCCGACCGGCAGCCGGTACACTTCTGCCAATTCCATTTTCGGCTCGACTAAAGCTGTCTGGATCATCAGCGCAGAGGTTAGCCCGTCATTCTCCTTGGCTGCCCGCGAGATCAACTGCAGGTCCCTGACCGTGAGGGGCCGCAGGCGCACCCCACTGTCAGACCCATTCGGCGAATTGTCCCGCGCGGGCATCAGATGCGGTGGTACGTTGATGTCATGCACCAGCTCGCCACCGGCCAGCAGGTCGCTGGCACTCAGGGTCTTCATCTCAGGCAGCCTCGTCTTCGACGGTCATATAAAGTGCCTGAAAGCTGGCGCCCTCCATGATGAAGTCGTCTTCCGGCATGGTGTAGCTCCATTGATCCAGTTTGACGTCGTGCAGCGTAATGGATGAGCGGGTTCCGG
Source organism: Hahella sp. (assembly GCA_050299855.1). Classification (GTDB taxonomy): domain Bacteria; phylum Pseudomonadota; class Gammaproteobacteria; order Pseudomonadales; family Oleiphilaceae; genus Hahella. Next base: position 34,363 of record JBNKWQ010000023.1, on the reverse strand, counting down.
GCAGGGCCGGGTTATCCGCCATGACGGTAATATTGAAGGCTGGTTGTGCCCAACTGGCGGCGGGACGGCTGGTGGCCGCTTCTCCCAACAGCAGCTTCAGCAGAGCGCCGTTGATATAGGCGCGCTCGATGGTGCCTTCAATATGGATGTTGCCGGGTCTGAGTTCGGAGGCGTAGCGCTGGCCGATTTCATGGAACGCTTTAACGTCGGATTTCACTTCAATGGTGACCCCGGTGGCTCTGCCAACAGACACCATTTCGTTTTCGTCAATCACCGCCTGCGCGCTGCTGCCTTCTGTGCCTTCCGGGGTCGACAGGGTGATGGACCCGTCTGCCCCTGTGTAAACTGAATTAGCCATGTGGTTCAGCTCCTGTGGTTGTTAGCTTTCCTGTATTTCCGTCGTCATCATGAGTCATGTGTTTTCAGTCGATATACGACATAGCCCGAGTGACGTTTTAGGACAGACCCGGCGTTAAGACAACGCCAGGGTGACCCGGATATAGTCGATGCTGAAAGTAGGTTTCATCGCCACATTGACCACACAGCGTCCGGCGATTTCATCCTGCCTGGTGGCTTTCACTTCCAGTGAATATTCCGTCAGCATTTCGTCCACCACCATGGTGGTCAGAAAGCCGTCAATGGCACCTTGCAGCGCTTTGCGCACGCGAATGTTGTTGAGCCGCCCGATAAAGGGGTTGCTCACCTGGCGCACTCCGGCTTTGGCGAAATCCACGATACGGCGGGTAGTGATCTGGGTGAACGCGGCAACATCTGTAGTCAGCCCACGCACCACCCTGATGCCCTGGCGATCCTCCAAAGGGCAGACCCGGTTTTGTAACAGCGATTTGAGCTGGCCGTAAGAGTATTTGGTGGCCAGTTCAGTGGTACCGGGCAGGACTTTATTGGTTGGACTGATATGGGGAGGCAGGCTGCTCAACAACCCGGCCATAACGGCAGCAGTGTAATTACCGGGCAGGGTGACCACGGAATCACTGGCTGCTTCATAAACCCGAATGCCGGGTGTCACCATGATAAAGCGTTTATTGGCCGTGACATCATCGTCAATGTCGTCAAACACCGTTTTATCACTGCCGTAGACGGCAATAATATCTTTGCCGTCAGTCTCCGCATTATTCACGGCACCTATGACGGTCAGGGCTTCGGAAGTGGTCAGTTCCGGGACCACCAGGATATTGATGTTTTCCTTGAGCAGTTCACTTTCGACCGCTGTAGTAAAGTCGCCGACAGTCGCACCACTTGCCAGGGCATGGGAATAAACCGTGGTGGCACCATTGCGGAACAACAGTTCCAGGCAGCGCATCAGGTTCAGTGAACCGACGCTGATGGCATCGGAAGGTGCGTAGCGGGCACGGGCATCATCCAGGCTTGAGAGTATCTGGGTGGTACCCAGCACATCGTTGCCCGGGTCTGCGTTGGCTGCGGTCCCCACTATGCCAACGTTGCCCCAGGATAGGCCGCCCGCACTAATGAGGTTTTCGGCTTGTACGCGAATAAAGGTGCCGGGGATCACCTGTTCGGCAAAGGCATTTTCCATTGGAGCCTCCTTGGTTTTGTTTGCTTTTTTCGGTTTTGCTGCGTCTTTGTCTTAGGGTGCTGTCTTCTGCCTTGTTGAGGATTTCTAAGTTCGTCCCAACCGGCGAATGTTTATGGTTGCTATTTATTAGTCGTCAGTTCACCAGTTTCACCAGGTCAATCTCATAGAAATAAGCGGCGTTGTTGCCGTGGGCCAAAAGCCCTGCTTCACCAGCATCTTCCAAAGAGCTGTCCTCTCCCTCACAGATCAGTCGCTCGTTGAGATAAGCCTGAAATTGGTTTTCCAATACCACTACCTGCAGGCGTTGCCGCTCAGTTAAGTTGATATCTGTATGGCTGGACAGGCCGTTGCTATCTAAAAAAGACCAGGTGCCGGCAATTTTTTTGCCGAACACCTGATAGTTGTTGGCTTGCGAAATCAAAAAATAATAGTAGTTTTCGCTGTCCTGCCAGCGCAGAACACAGCCAATGCCATCCTGGCTGTTTGAACTCAGATCGATACCCAATACCAGGTGCTGCACTGGGATTACCACTCCGCCGGGGCGAACTAACAGTTGTGCCCCGGCTTTTTTAGCCTGCGCCAAAGTTTGACCACCACCGTTGACGTTGTTGGTTTGTTCAATGCGCCCTTCGGCACCGTTCACAGCCCAGGCGGCAGAAGCAGAGGAAACGTTGATCGCGGTATCGGTAAGGGGGAGAAAGTCCACTAATGGATCCGGCAGTCCGGCGAGTTGGCCGGCACTGATATTGGCGATGAACCTGGCCCTGCCGTTAGCCGGATTCAGTAAATCCTTGATGGTAACTTCGTCAATCATACCGCCGGGATCGACCGGGATCTGTTGATATTCACAACGCACTTCAAAAGTGGCGACACGGGCGTTTTTATTCTCTGAGTCCGGGGGCGTCAGGGACTGCAGGTCGAGTTGAAAGATGCCGTCAGTGCGTAGTGTTTCCCGGTCAGTGGACAGCAGGGCTGTCATTAATCCGTTGATTTCATTATTGATAGTGGTGAGATTGCTGCTGTTTTCAAAGACCCTGATTTCAGCCTCCGCTTCGACAAAGCGGCCAAAAATTTCTGCTTCTGGATCATCATGCATGCCGACATAACCACCAATGCCCAGGGGCTTGATGCGTTTGGGGATGACCATCAAATCGCGGGTAATAGAGTTCGCGCTGACAGCCGGCAGATAACCTGCCAAAACGGTTTGAAGGTGAGTGATTGCCGCCTGGGCGATAACGTCCACCGCCTGTCCCCCGGTTCGTTAAAATCTGTCCGTTGCTTTGCGACTGCGCTTTTTTGTGTTTATTCAACATCCGCATGTTTATTGCCACAAAGTTGACTGTCATTGATTGGCATCATCACAGTTAAAGACGCGGCAATTTCTGCAATTCCAGGAGACAGCGTACTTCCCGTACAGGGCGGCTTCAGGCAGCCAGCAATTCAAACGACCATCTGGGTCATACCACCGGTTTAAAAAGTAAAGACAAAACAGCCTGCCGGGACTTTTAGACAGCAACCAATGAACGACAGTGTATTTATCGTGTTAAAACACGTTTTTGATACAGCTTTAAACAGCTACTTCAGGAACTTCTTACTTCTAATAGCACTTTTAACAGGACTACTTCATAAGAAGACAACAGGAACGCGACTGGAAAGAAGAGAGTATTGGCACAGAACATGGCAGCCAGTCGCACGGCTAATTCCACCTCTAAACGTTTTTCAGTCTAGTACGGTGCTTTTGGACTGTAAATAATCCATTGCGGTTATTATATCGCCAAGGGAAAAATTTCAGCCATAGCCGACACTATGTGCACTAATATGGGTGTTAAGTTAGACCTGATCCAATAAATCTGACCAATTCAGGGAAAGAGGCAGATTATCCGGTTGATCTTCGAGAAGACAGGTCAGGCAAATGGGTTTTGTATCGACCTGATGAACGGATTGCGTATTCGGAGCTGTGCGATGCGTTTGCCATTCAATAAAATCTGTCTGGCTGCATGACTTGCAAATATATTTCGAGATGTTGTCCATAACCTGATGTCCTGAAAGGTGGCTGAGTTGATACAACAGTTAGGAACAGCCTTAATTTTGCGAGCCAGATAATCTATCAACTTGTCATCATGGCAGCTATGCGATGTCTTCCCGCTCTTTTGTGAGACATCTCTCAAGCCTACCGCTTCCATCTCTTACAGGGTAAACCCCTATGCGCCATCCTTTGACAAACATGACTTTGCTGTCAGAGAATCTCGGCCTTTGTATGCCAGGATAACAGGGAACCCCGTCATCATATGGAACCGCAGGAGTTGCATCTCGCCCATCGGGAGCTTAGGGGCTATCGCATTTGGGCATCCAACTATATCTTCGCCCCTTACCATTTCAGGCCGTCTTACTGGTTTATCCTCAAGCGTGAAGGCTTTTCCGGGGATATCTTCCGGGCCAGCTCAGAGCTGAGTCATATCACTGATCAATTCAACAGTTATACCATTCACGACCTCTTTCACCTTGTCGGAGAAACTCCACCCGAAAAGGGTTTCTTTGGCAACGCACAGCGTGATGCCCTTGAAACGCTCATCCTCTCGGGACAAATCAAAGTGTTTCAAGTGGATCACAAGCTTGCCGAGCGGATGCAGAATATTGATGACCCGATCTACTACAACTATCACGATCACGCGACCACAGGCACTCCGGTATCCAGGATGCGTGATGACTTGGCTGAAGAACTCGCCATGGATATCTTCGCCCGGTGGGTCGGCAAAGATAAAGTAGACCGCCTGCACTGGAGCAAGACCTTTATCAACCGCGAACTGGCCGAAGCCTATGACGTGGCCGCCGAAGCGGTAGATACGGTTGCTGATCTTATCGTCGGCCTTTGGGATATCGTTAAGTTTACGGTGAAGTTGGCAGGTGATGGACTGGTGCTGGTCTTTGATGTGTCTGTCGCCGTCGCGCAATTCCAGATGAAACTTGCAACCGGTGATATCGAAGGGGTTAAGCAGGACTTGCAGGCACTGGGCATTGAAGTGACGGATGCCCTGGAAAGTGCCGATAAACTGATTAAAAAAGCCAAGGAAGGTTATGACATCTTTCAACAACTCACCAACGATCCGTCAACACAGCGCCTCATCATCGATTACCTGGAAAGCCTCTGGGAAACCATTCCCTATCGTGACTCACGCACGATTGGCGTGCGCATCGTCTCGGAAATCGGCGTAGAAGTACTGCTCGCACTCGCCACCGGTGGGACAGGAAATATCGCCAGACGCGCCGCCCAAGCCGGGGCCAAAAGTGCAAAAGCCGCCAAAGCCACCCGCATCGGCCCGTTCACCGCCAAAGCCATTGATATGATGGTGGATTTGGCAGGACAGATCAAAACCGCTCAAAAGGTGCGCAAAAGCTCCAGTCAAAAATGGGTCAACGGCAATGAGGGCTGGGAGAGTCTGCCGTCTCAACCGAGAAACAATGAGCGATTCCCTCCGGCAAGGCCAAAACCGGAACCGGAGCCTAAACCTGTAGCAGATGAGGTGACAGAGCTTGAGCCCGGTGACAAAGGAAGCTGGAATAAGGCTCTGAACGGTGATCTTAAACCGAACCACAAATACAAAGTGGGGAATCACCTCTATGAAACCGATGATGCAGGCCGTGTTAGCCGTGTCTCAGGCAAGTTAGACTTAAATACCCGTGACCGGAACACCTACCAACAGGTAAAATCAGCCAAGGAAGCGGGCATCAAAGACGGTCTGAGCGATGATGATGGCGGTCATTTGATCGCATCGATCTTTGACGGCCCCGGTGAACAGATCAACTACGCCCCCATGAACTCCAATTTGAATAGAGGGGCGTGGAAAAGAATGGAAAATAAATGGGCGGATGCCCTCAAAGAAGGAAAAGATGTTAAAGTAGATATCCAGCCAGTATACGATGGAGCGAGTAAGCGGCCTGAAGCATTTGAAGTCCAATATTGGATTGATGGAAAGCTTCATGAGGCGGCTTTCGAGAACATACCCGGAGGTTAGCAACATTGAGCAAGACAGTAGACGAAATATACGAGGATATAGCGCAACGAATTGTCGATGCCATTGACGAAGAATGGACAGAAGCGACAATAGACTTTGAGTATTTGGGTGACTCTGGTGAATATAAAGGAAGGTATATTACTGGCGCTTCAGATGAAAAGGACTTTAAAGTTGGCTTTAAAACTTATAAGGATCTGAAATCACTTCACGCTATTACGACCGAGGGTGTTAGCAATCACTGGAACCGTGCGAAATTTACCTTATTCCCCACAGGCAATTTCAATATAGATTTTGAGTGGGATCAGGCACTGGCGGATGAAATCGAACGGCTGAGCTAGCAGATTAAGCACCTTCATCCCGATCGAACTTTATCTAATTGGTTTGCGTTGTTGGTTAAAAAGACTACCGATTGCCACCTCTCATATAACGCTGGCCCCTTGAATATGAGGGGCTAGACCCAATATCGCTTTCTCTACGACGTATTAGAGAATACCCCAAATGGATCAACGGCTTTCATGGAAGGAAAATCTTCTTCACGCGCTTTTGGCTTTCCGGTTACCTGTTAGGCTTTTCCTATCAGAGAAGGCCCTTTCAAGAACATCTCCTTTGGGGCGTGAAGAGTCCTTAAATCTCGTTCAAATCTACGCTGTCCGCTTTGATGCCGGTTTTAAATATATTCCTTGGATTGAAACAGGCACGGTGGCCGTCAAAATCAAGGGGCAGGACGGACGTGAGTTTTGGAAGCGGATCTGTAAGGCCGATCCAAGAGAAGCCCGCCGCCTCATAAAAGACATAGAGAAAGCCACTCATGACCGGGTTAGGCATGAAAAAACCAGGCTGTTAGACTTATTGCTCGGTATTGAACGATCAGCAGTATCCAGACTCTTTTCTACGAGGCGCTATATTCGCGGCTCTGAGATCAGACGCTGGCAGCTTGATATTCAAAAAAGCACCCCGCTTCAAAAGCTGGAATTACTCTCAACGACAGTGCGCCATCCCATATTGCGGCTTGAAGAGTCGGAAATCCTGGCTCATGAGAGGCGTCACAACAAAGTTAAAAAGCTGCTTTCCCCCTCCTCGGATAGTTGGCAGAAATATAACGATCTTGTTATTGAACGTGAAAGAAAGAGCTATTCGGATTTCTTTCAAAACGTGGAAAGTTCCCAGCTTACAGATAATCAGGTCAAAGCCGCCCTTGTCTTTGATGATGCGAACCTGACTATTGCGGCGGCGGGCTCCGGCAAAACTTCCGTTATCGTTGCAAAGATAGGTTATGCGCTGGCTTCAGGTCTTTTTAAGCCGCATGAAATTCTAGCCTTAGCCTATAATCGCGGTGCCCGGGAGGAGCTGGAAAATCGTATCCCGGAAAAGCTATCCGAAGCCTTGGGCAAGACCGTCAAAATCGATGCGCGAACATTTCATTCTATTGGCTTGAGCCTGCTTCCACGCCGCTCAGACGGTAAAAAATGGAAGGCGTACAAGCTGGACGGCAAAGTGGGAGGTGGATTATTTAATTCGGCTTATAACCAGTTGGTCAAGGACAATCAGCTCTTTCGGCAATCCCTCCTTGAATGGGTACTCTATGCGGATTATCCCGATCCTGTTATGGACGCCGCACCAGGTACATTGGAGGATCATGAGCGTCGTTACACTGATATTTGTTTAAAACAAATCGGGTTAAAAAGGGACAAAAAGTTACCGCGTTATGCAGCCCCTATTCCGACCTTAAAGCCTGGGGTGAATGTACGATCACTCCAGGAAGCCAGAATTTTTAACTGGCTCTATTTGCGCGGTATTGAATTTGAGTATGAAAAACCGGATTTTGACCAGCTTGCGAAGGCGTTAGGATTGTCACTGAGCGAAAAAGGATATCAAATTCCTTATTGCCCGGATTTTACCTATAGGATCGGTGGGCGAGAAGACATCCTTGTTTACCATGAGCATTTTGGCCTGGATGCGAAAGGTAAAGCTCCAGCTTTTCTAGGAGGCAAACTATACGAGGACCAAGCTGAAAAAAAACGGGCGATGTTCAAACGGGTTTTTCAGGAAAAAGCCGATTTTCATTTTTTTGAGACGCGCAGCGCTGATTTTTATGATGGTGCAATATTTAAGAAGCTAGAAAAAGCGCTTACGGTGCGCGGGATAGAGGTTGGGCCGCCTGACCAGGAGCTATTGGATAAAGAACTGAAAAACTTCGCCAAAAAAAGCGACCTGAAAAACCTGTTTATTAAATTTATTCAGCTCTACCGGGATTCGGGGTTGTCAGAAGAAGAACTCAAACTAAGGGCCGACAAATCGAAGGCTCCATACCGCTCCAGGCTATTTCTTGAGGTTGTCTTTCCCTTGGTGCAGGCCATTGAAGAAACCTATAAGGGCGCGGGCTGCATCGAGTTCAGCGATATGTTAAGCCAGGGCGCAAAAGCTGCGCGGCAGAGTAAAAACGCGCTGCCCTATAAATTGATATTGGTCGATGAGTTCCAGGACACCTCCAGGCTGAAGATTGAGTTGGTGAAAGCCATTGCGGATCAGCATGAATCTGATTCGGTCGTTTTCTTTGTGGGGGACGACTGGCAGGCCATTAACCGATTTGCCGGATCTGATATTGGGATTTTCAAAAAATACATGGATTTTGATAATGCCAAAATAGTTGAAGGGCGACATCAAGAGGACGGGTTTAGATCTACCCATGTCGTCCAACTTCCAGAGACTTTTCGCTACCCGCAAGGCATTGCGCAAGTTTCGCGTGAAATGATACTGAAGAACCCCGATCAAATTAACAAACCCGTTGAGGCGAAATTACTCCCAGAGACCAAAGATACAATCAGAATCGTTGAGCATTTTGATTCCGGTGAAGACAGGTTTAACGCTCTTCTTGATGAGCTTACCAGACTGAGCAACCTTCCTGTTCGTTTGAAAAAGGATGGAAGCACCGATCTATACTCAGTATATATTCTGACCCGGAACAGGAGTAAAAAGTCTCCTCCTGAAGGATTGTATGATTCCGATTTATCCGCTCTTCCCGGCATGTTTAAGGGCAAGCTAAATATCCAGGTCAAATCCATGCACAAATCAAAAGGCCTGGAAGCCGACTATACGATTATCGGAGGTCTGGATAGCGGCTATAAGGGGTTTCCCAGCGAAATGAATAGCGACCCGTTATATGAATTGGTTCTACCGCCGTCAAAGAGTGCGGTTAGTGAGGAAAGGCGGTTATTTTATGTCGCGCTCACGCGCTCTAAAATTCAAACGATATTACTCACTGTAGCAACACGCCCTAGTATCTTCATCGAAGAATTTAGGCAAATGAAACAATTTGCACAATGTTTTGACTGGCAGGCCATTGAAGCGAAGCATGATCCATGCCCGCTATGCAGGAAAGGTAAAATCAGGCAAATCACTAAAACGCTCAACGGATGCACGAGATACCCAGATTGCGGCTATAAGGCAGAAATAGTGGCAACACCATCCTCAGACGATTGAGATTAGCGTATGCAACGATATAGGCTCATCAAATCAGCCAATACCGATTGCTGGGTGCGACAATCAGATATCTTAATGCCCTCAATTATGCCCTTGCCCCTCTCGAATATATAAACACCCCAGTAGCTAGTAATACCAAAAGGCCGTAGCTGAATAGCTGCGGACTGGAGGCTATCCCGTCTCTCACACGCGAAGCGGTGTGCTCGCAATTGTTGAGAATCAGGTTGTAAGCTTTGGGATTGGCGAGAACCTGCCTTACTCTGTGCAGAAAGGAGGCTATATCTGCTGCGCCGCCAGATGCGACCGAGATTTCCTTGCCTTCAGAAAGGATGTGAAGCGGAACTACTTCCTCTCCACGTGCACGGTTGTTATGCAGGACATAGCCGTTTCCAATATATAAAGATACGTGCCTGTATAATCCGCAGTTGACTTCCAGTTTGGCCCCAATGGGATACATGTTTTTTCTCCTAGTCTCTTGAGTTTTTAAGTAGTAGATAAAGTGCGGCGGCAATTCCTGCACCGACAAGAACGGCGCCAATGGTTTTCTGGACATCTTCTTTCCTAGCGGCCTTCTCGAAATCCATCATAAGGGCACGCTGATAGTCAGTAGGATGGAGAATACCCCTCTCCCACTTACTGACTGTCATGGAGTGAACCCCAAACAGATTGCCAAACTGGGCTTGGCTAAGATTTAGTCTCTTTCTCAGACTTGCAACATCCATAAGAACACCGATAAGCTAAATGCTAAGCATAAAAGTAAGCTAGGGCTTAGTTTCTGTCAATTAAAATTATTGATTTATATTGGATTGGCGCAAGTTGTTGCTTCTCCAAAGTGATTTTTCGTTGTGATTTACCGGAAAAACAGCGGCTTCTTTGATCAGGGTGTTGGGAGATGAATGTGCTGATTGATGATTAAACGGCCAAAAGATCTGTCGCTATTGCTTCTAATCGGAACCGGTAATTAGAGCGCCCGAGAGGGATGCAACGGGAGAAGCGGAGCGCCTCTCCCTTGCCAAGCGCTCTGTACTACACCGCCCCATTTTGGGGGCGGTGTAGTACAGAGCACAGCTTGCGTACGATGGGAATGGTTCTTTTAATGCATGTATTACACGCTTTGCTTCCTGTATTACACTAACTGGTTCTGTGGCCTGACAGCGACCCGGAGGCGGGTCAAAATTAATGGCCAGTAGGTCACTTTAGTTGGCCATTAACATTGAGACACATACAGAATGGGGCATGAATTGATCGTCACGGTTTTCCGAAGCGACATCGGAGCAACGTTTGAATACTATGCGGGGGAATAAAAAACTACAGGGAACAAGAAATATTTATGAATGCAAAAACGGTGGTGGAAGCAACTCATGGAATCTTAGACAAAGCCCGAGATTTTAGCCATTTCGTTTTGTTCGGGACATTCGTCCTGTTTCTGGATTCGGTTTTGGTTGTGTTCAAGAATACGGCCTTAGTTGATGTCACTTTGAACTATTTGAAAGAAAGCATCAGCATTGGCGCGATACTGATCTTCGTTTGCAGCTTTTTCCTGTTTGTCTCTTTTATCGTCGGTGCTGTAAAAGTCGCATTAACAGGTATTCTATTGTTTGTGCCGTATAAGTGGATTGCGTTTTTTCATGGTGATCAAAGGTGGACAGAATATCGAAAAGATTATGTGTTTCAGCCGTATTTAAAACGTTTTGCTGTTCTAAACAATAACAGCGTTGCGTATCAGGAATATGTGAACTGGAAGACCAAACAAGTTAACGATAATTTGGAACATTATTCACTGGCATTTCTAATTGCCAGTTTGTTCAACGTATTTGCCTGGACGAGATCAGATAACGCAATCTTGAACATCCTGTTTTCTGTAGACCGGGATAGCGGGATATTTTCTGCTGATGCCTTAATCATGGCCCTGGCCTCTGTTTTGTATCTGGCTTTGTTTTATTTGGGTATTTGTGTTGGCTGTGCTCTAAAGCAGCGTAGCCGTGAAGATGATTATGTTTATCTTCCCAATCATGGTATTGATGGAAAAAAGTAAAGGAGGGAGTGCATGCCCACGGGTTGTAATGACATCAGCATGTTAATCCTCAATTCCCCTTTTTGGGATAAATTCCGTGAGGTCGAGTCAGAGCCTCTGTTATTGGAAAACAAAATTATAGAGTTGCAAGAACAGGTTTATAAGCAGTGTGGTCATAAATTCAAACAACTCCTTATTCAAACGGAAAAACAGACTGGCCGTATAAAAATCGACTTTGAGTTTGACGATCCTGAGCGCTGGGCCATCAAACCCGCCAAACTAAAAGAATTGCGGGAAAATCTCCGCCCTGACTTTAGCTAAATTACATTTCCCTAGAATGGCTGTGAATTTCACGGCCATTTCTTTAAGGAAGATCTGCGGACATTAGGCATTGAAGTGGCCGACGCCCTGGAAAGTGCCGATAAACTCATCGGCAAAGCCAGAGAAGGCTATAACATCTTCCAGCAACTGGTGAATGATCCATCTACGCAGGGGCTTATCATTGATTATCTTGAAATCCTCTGGCCGTGACTACATGCATTAATGGAATCTATAAATTTATGGATAAAGCTGCTAGCCGTTTCGAAACCTCTGATATCTACCTCTACCCCGATCAGATACTTACCACATACAAACTTGACGAACCGAATGGCTTTGTGAAGGTCCGTGGTACGGTAAAAAATATCTATCCCTCCTGGGATAAAGAATTTTTGTATGGTGAACTTCTGGGCGTGAAGCATTCCATACGTTTTCGGTGTCCTGTTGATAAGGGACCAAGAGTGGTTAATGAAAAGCTCGTGCTTGGTGGTGTGTTGGTGGTGGAGCCGTCAAAAATTCACAATGGCCTTGATGTCCTGCTGGATGGCGTCGTTTCCGGCACATGGGAGAGCAAAGCCTATGAAGACATTGAATTTATAATGCCGGAGCGGCAGTCACCAAAGAAGCCGTTTTTTCATTTTATAAGAGACGAAAATGCTCATTTGCCGGACCTCTTGGTTATTGGTACAAAAACCGGTTTGGAAGATTATCGTAAACAGCTCAATGGTATAAATGTCAGGTGGAATGAGTCTATCGTTCCAGTGATAGACAGTGACAGATTCATGAAAGGGCTAGATGTCGCAATAGAGCAATATAAGCCCAAAGCCATTGCGATACTACGTGGCGGTGATACAGCGGATAAAACAATCAGAATTTGGGATGATGCGCGGTTAATCGACCACCTTTTAAAGTCCGGCTGTTATCTGTACAGCGCTATCGGTCATGAGGCCGGTTATGTATTACTGGACAAGTACGCCGACCAGCATTTCTCAACCCCCACAGATTTTGGTCACGCTATTTTTAATGGCTTAAAGCAAATCGGTGATGAAAATGATAGAGCTGAACACTATGCGGAAATAGATGATTCTAACGAGTCCCTGAAAGATGAACTTTCTTCATTAAAGGTTGATCATGCTGACAGGATCGCCGAGCTGGAAAAGAAATCCACCCGGCAACAGGATGCTATAAAACAGGTAAAGGAAAAACAGATTGAAAAGCTAAAATCCCGCTCTAACAAACTGGCCGTTGCCGTGTCTTTTCTTGCCACTGCCCTCGTAGGGGGTGTGAGCTTTGATATCTACAGGAGCATTTTTTAATGATAACGCTCAGTAGTTAATGGGATTTCTGTGTCATGGTCTATGTGGGGACAAATTTGCCGCTAGTTCCGAGAGTTGTCATCTTCCTGTCTTATTACAAAGCGTAAATAAGCGTAAATCCTTGCAATAAAGGCCCTGTGGTACTTGGCGTCCGAGCGTGTATGCTCTATCATGCCCGCCCTAATTTTTTGGCTATTTTCTGGACAATCCCTTGATCAGCACTGCTAACATCACCATGCAATTCGGCGCCCGGCCGCTATTCGAAAACGTATCTGTTAAATTCACCCCCGGCGGACGCTACGGTCTGATCGGTGCCAACGGCTGCGGTAAGTCAACCTTCATGAAAATACTGGGAGGCGACCTGGCTCAGACCGCGGGTGTGGTTTCTGTTGAACCCAACGCCCGTGTGGGTAAGTTGCGCCAGGATCAATTTGCCTATGAGGCTTTCTCAGTCATAGACACTGTGATCATGGGATACCAGGAACTTTGGGAAGTAAAAAGCGAACGAGACCGTATCTACAGCCAGGCTGAAATGAGTGATGAAGACGGCATGAAGGTTGCCGACCTGGAATCCGCTTTTGCAGAAATGGACGGTTATACTGCTGAATCCCGTGCCGGTGAACTATTGATTGGTGTCGGTATCCCGGTGGAACAGCATTTTGGCCCTATGAGTGCCATTGCCCCCGGTTGGAAACTGCGGGTGTTGCTGGCTCAGGCACTGTTTTCCGACCCTGATGTGCTGCTGCTCGACGAGCCGACGAACAACCTGGATATCAATACCATTCGCTGGCTGGAAGATGTGCTGAATACCCGTAACAGCACCATGATCATCATTTCCCACGACCGTCACTTCCTGAACAGTGTGTGTACGCACATGGCCGATGTGGATTACGGCGAGATCCGGGTGTATCCCGGCAACTATGACCAGTACATGGCGGCTTCCACCATGGCCCGTGCCCAGTTGCTGGCGGAAAACGAAAAGAAAAAGGCACAGCTGGATGATCTGGCCCAGTTTGTGGCACGATTCTCGGCCAATGCCTCCAAAGCCAAACAGGCAACTTCCCGTGCCCGGCAGATGGATAAAATCCAGTTGGCTGAAGTGAAGGCTTCGAGCCGGGTGAATCCCTACATCCGTTTCAACCAGGACAAGAAGTTGTTCCGCCTCGCGCTGGAACTGCATGGCCTCAGCAAAAGCTTTGATGAACCATTGTTCAAGGAATTGGATCTGATAGTCGAAGTTGGAGAAAAGGTTGCGATCATCGGCCCTAACGGTGCAGGGAAAACCACCCTGGTGCGTTGCCTGATGAATGAGATTGAACCGGATGCCGGTACGATTAAATGGTCGGAAAGTGCGACTATCGGCTATTACGCCCAGGACCACGCAGCGGATTTTGCCGAGGACATGTCTTTGTTCGAGTGGATGACTCAGTGGCGCCAGCCCAAGGATGACGACCAGGTGATTCGTGCCACGCTTGGGCAATTGCTTTTCTCTGGCGATGAAACCAAGAAATCCGTCACCAAAATTTCCGGTGGCGAGCAAGGTCGTATGCTGTTCGGCAAAATGATGCTGCAACGGCCGAATATTCTGGTGATGGATGAACCCACCAACCACCTGGATATGGAATCGATTGAATCCCTGAACCTGGCGCTGGAGAAGTTTGAAGGTACCGTGTTCTTCGTGAGTCATGACCGGGAATTTGTATCCTCCCTGGCGACCCGGATTATTGAGATTACGCCTGAACGGGTGATCAATTTCTCTGGCACTTATGATGAATATCTACGCTCCCAGGGGATGGATGTCTAAGGAATACGAACATGACTGTTATTGTCCGTTATGGGAGTAAGCCTCCAATATATTCCTGACGGATAGTGACCGAAAGACCCAGCCGGCCTTATTTTTGACGCCGGCTTTTTTGTATTTGCACAAGTGTCGGCTACCCTCAACAGGGAAGATTTTCAAATTTGTAGGAATATCCTACAAAGCGTTTTTCAAGCGCTGCTAACATGCATTGACCTATCACCCAACAGAGCTGTCTTTTCATGTCGACCAACCTCCGTTTTCCTGTTTTGTTTCGCTACGATGAAGATGTTGTCAACCAGCAGTTTATTCATTAATTTAACCAGGACTTTACCATCTTCTCCTGTCGCCGCTGTTTGAACGGGTAGGCCGATACCACTCCCGATGCCTGAAGATATTGCTGAACGAAAATATTGCCCTGGATGAGGTGATCGACCTGCTGGGTCGGCTGGTTGTGGGTTATGAATGCCTTCAGGAATAATCACCTATACTCAGAGAGAGCCTGCTTGCTATTCCAAAGTTTTAGTGCGTGGTGTCTATGGCCTATGTTCGTACAGTGATTTCCTGTTTGCCAGCTAGTGGATCCTGGGTATTTACCCGGGCGTTATCAATTTCAGTGCTGTTAGTAATGTTCTCGGCGGAAGGGTTATGCCAGGAAAACAACACCGACAGAACGCCAAATGAAGATGCCAGGCTGATTGAAGTAACGGCGGATCAATATCCCCCTTATGTCAGCTCCAGTTCTCCCCATAACGGTGTGCTTGCAGAGCTTATAACCCAGGCGCTGAGCACGGTCGGCTATCGCTTTAAGATAAATTTCCAGAACTGGAATCGCGCCTACAAAATGGCTGAGGATGGTGATGTCGATGGCATTCTCGGCATCTGGCACACCGAGGCCCGTGCTCAGGTATTAGCGTATTCGCAACCCCTGTTGCCAGTTGAAATACGCTTTGTGCACTTCAAGTCCTTAATGTTCCATTTTGACAGTCTTAAAGACCTGGAACCTTATCGTGTGGGGCATGTTCTAGGCTATGCCTATCCGACGTCCTTTAGCCAGGGCAACCTGAACCGGGTTCATGTTTATGACGTTGCCGAACTGATAAAGCTTTTGGTAAATCATCGACTCGATATCGTATTGATGGATAAGGTTGTGGCTCTGCAGCAGCTGAAGAACAGTTTCCCCGAATTAATCAGTGAAATACAATTTCAGGACCCTCCATATGCCGGTAATCACCTCTATCTTGCGCTCAGTAAAAAACGTCCCAATATGGAGGTCAAACTCCGGGTGGTTAATCAGGGGCTGGAGAATATTCGTTTGAACGGTGAGTTTGATCGAATTCTGCGTGAGCATGGTGTAGGGACTCCGGCTGAATCATTATCCCAATAATGACTGAAAGCGCCCTTTGATAGCCAGGAATCCCAATAGTGCCCAGGACCAGTGGATTACCGGTTTACTGCCCACCGTCAGCAAGCCTTCATAGGGTTTCAGCTTGAGGCTATCTTCATCCAACGGGACTGTCTGGCCTCTGCTGGAACAGCATTTAATCAATGTGTTCGAAGGCCAATGTCTGTTATTAATTCTGCTGTCAATTCTGTTATTAATCGTCCCGTGTGAAGCTGGCAGAGCCACCAGCAGGGTTGTCAGTTAAAGCTGGCCGGATAAGTGAAAAAACTCAAATGCAGGAAATTGAGCAGGAAATGGGTGATGACGGCCGACAAAAAGCACCTCGATCGCCAGTAAACGCCTGCATACAAAAGTGCTGCTAGGAAAATCAGGAACAGGCGCTCACCGGCACCGGGGCCGGTGTGGAAGTGAGCCAGGGTGAAAAGCAGTGCAGAGACGCTCCAGGCGATCAATCCTGCCTGTCTTATGTGGATCCGGCGCCATAAGCTATCTTGAATCAACAGCCTGAAAAATGCCTCTTCAGCTAGGCAGGTGGTAAACAAGTTGAAGAAGGCAAACGCAAGGGTTAACTGACCAATTTTAGGTTCGAGATTCAATCCCATGAGGTAACCAACGAGCAGAATGGCAGGGATCCCGATAATTAAAATGGTCAAATCAGCCTTTAGAAAACCGGTCAGTTTCGGCAAGGAAAGACGATCAATCATCAGGCTCAGGATCATAATTGCCGCAAAAGCCTTATCCAGGTTGGCTCTCAGGGTAAATGGCAGGGCTGAAGTTCCCAGCCCGTCAGAATGAAAAATAACCGGGTTGTGAAATCCGGGTATCAGATGCAGGGCGAAGGCCAGTGATAGCACAGTTACTGCAACCCAGGCGAAATATCTGATTGTTTTTGCCTGGTGGCTTGTTAGGACGGCAGAGCCTATGAACAAGCTGATGAAGGCCAGTGCCTCCAGGGCAATGAGGTTAAAGTAGGTTGCTGAGGCCAGAAGTAGCAAAAGTATTGCGCCACCCTTCAAGCGCAATACAGAGTATTTTCCCAGCAGGATACCAAATACCAGACAGGCATAAATCGAATAGGTCAGTGCTGTTCCGCTTGAAATCTGGATATCAATATTTACCAAAGTTATTGAGATTAAGGTTTATTCTGCTGGCTGTTCCCAGACCACCGTCGGTTTGAACAAACTACGGACTAGCTTCCTCTGACTTCTAGTGTCAAATCCTAGGGGTGTTTAAAACTTGTACAATTTCGCCTTTGATACTGGGTTTCTTATCTATACTTAGTTTGTACAGGAACTCCTATTCGACAGGATAGTAACTAGCGATATAGAGGTCTAATGATGTTATCCCGAATAAAAGTCGGCCAAAGGCTTACCCTCATTACTCTTATACCTATTGTCATTCTGGCCGTTGTCGTGGCCAGTGCAGTTAATATATTTGGCATTATCAATCAAGGAGTTGAAAGTATATACGAGGACAGGGTAGTGCCACTTGAAGATTTGAAATCTATCGCCGATGACTATGCTGTGTTGGTGATTGGTGCTGTCAACAAGGCCAATGCGGGCCGACTTACGGCAGAAGAAGCCTTAAAGAGTGTGATAGAGGCCGAAAAGGGGATCGGGGAAACCTGGCAAAAATTTACCGCAACTCATTTAACCGATGAGGAAGCGCGATTGGTGGATGAAGCCGAAAGCCTGTTTGTGGACGCCAACAGAGCTATTGCCGATGCCATTCAATTTTTACAGGGCCATTCGGGTAATGTTGAGGGGCAGCTGAACGACTATGACGGCCCTTTATATGACCAGATCGGCCCTATTAGTTCCAAGATAACTGAGCTGGTTGATCTTCAACTACGCGTGGCCGGCGAGGAGCGTGATCGGATCAGTGCGTTGACAGACTCCCTGACCACGACATATATCATCAGCACGGTGATAGCTGCAGTGGTTTTGGTGATTGTGAGTTATCTCATACGGCAGTCAATCGTCGGTCCGCTGGACTTATTCAGGGATGCGATGAGCACCATTGAGAAAACCTCGGATGTCACCATCAAAATTGCACTGGATTCCAACGACGAAATTGGAGAAACGGCCAAGGTCTTCAACCGGATGATGGGGCGAATTGATCAACTTTTAGGGCAGGTCAAGACTGCTACCGTGCAACTGGGGGCAGCCTCTGAAGAGCTTTCTTCAATAGCCATACAAACCAATGATGCCACCCAGAAACAGCAGCATGAAACGGACCAGGTAGCGACCGCGGTCAATGAAATGAGTGCCACCGTCCAGGATGTTGCCAAAAGCACCACGGAAGCCCAGCAGGCAGCACAGTCGGCAGATAACCTGGCGACGGATGGCCGGAGTATGGTGGACCGGAATTTATCGTTAACCGGTGATCTGACCAATGAACTGCGTAATACCGCTTCCATCGTGCAGAAGCTGGAAAGTGAAAGCCAGGATATCGGCTCGGTGGTAGACGTCATTAACGGCATTGCAGAACAGACCAATCTGCTGGCACTTAATGCAGCCATTGAAGCAGCCCGGGCAGGGGAGCAGGGCCGGGGATTTGCGGTGGTGGCAGATGAGGTCCGCACTTTGGCACAACGTACACAGCAGTCCACCCAGGAAATCCGCGATGTAGTGGACAGGTTGCAACAGGGGGCTCGTGCCGCGGTTAGTGCTATGAACAGCGGCCAGGAAAAAGCTGAGGATTGCAACGAAGCTATCGAAAAGACCCAGGACGCTTTGAAGCAGATTGAAGAGGCGGTACAAAGTATCCGGGACATGAATATTCAGATAGCTACCGCACTGGAAGAGCAGACTGTGGTAGCAGAGGATATTAACCGCAATGTCTCTACAATCAGTCAGATCTCCGTCGAGTCAGCCAGCGCCGGCGCAAATATGTCTGAATCCAGTCAGCACCTGGCCGAGCTGTCTACGGCACTGCAAGGGCAAGTTAATCAATTCAAGATCAGTGGTTAGGGCTTCTTCGTATCACTTTATTTATTTCCAGGCGGTTGGTTGTTGTTCGGACTGGGGCTAGACTGAATTCCATTGACCTGGAGGCCTAACGATGACTCTTGAATATCTACTGACAGCCTTGGTGGTGGTTCTACTACCCGGAACTGGTGTGCTTTACACGCTGGCCTTTGGACTCAGTCAGGGTTGGCGTGCCAGTGCCCTGGCTGCCTTTGGTTGCACTCTCGGAATTTTGCCGCATATCGCTGCGAGTATTGCCGGATTGGCAGCCCTGCTACACACCAGTGCTGTGGCGTTCCAGGTGGTGAAGTTTCTGGGCGTTGCTTACCTGTTTTATATGGCATGGAACATTCTGCGGGACGGCGGAAATCTGGAAGTGACTGATGACCATAATCCGGCGAGCGCAACGAGAATTGTCAGGAACGGTATATTGCTGAATATCCTGAATCCCAAGTTATCCCTGTTTTTCCTGGCATTTCTACCCCAGTTCGTTCCGCTAGAATCCATGCATGCCACTTATGACATGATGTTACTGGCAGCTATATTCATGCTGCTGACTTTTATTGTTTTTCTCGGTTACGGTGCCTTTGCCTCGGCAACAAGGAGTTATGTGATATCGCGGCCGGAAGTGATGCGTTGGCTGAGAAGAAGCTTCGCCGGCGCATTTGGAGTGCTGGGTGTGAAGCTGGCGCTATCTGACCGCTAATAGCTGTCTGGCCGTAAGTAGCAGTCTGACCGTAAGCAACAGATAAGCTTTAGGATACCGTTACAGGGAAAATGGGAATCCAGTGGCAGAAATACTGAGCCGACTATCCATTCGGATGAAGATCATTCTCGGCACCGGCATTGTCGTGCTGGCCTGCTGGGTTTTGTTGGTGGGATATAGCCAGAAAGCAACCAGCCTGATACTTGACCTCACCAGCGAACAGGTGTTTTCCTCTGCCATCAAATCCGTCAATCTGGCGATTCGTGACGCCTATATTCCGGTGGAGCGGACTACTACTCTATTGGCTCACAGTCAGTTAATGGCTTCCAAAAGCATGGATGACTATCTGCAGCAACTACCCTGGCTGGCAGAAATTCTCGCAGCACTGCCCACCGCTGCAGGCATTCAGGTGGGAAATAGCCGCGGCGATTATTTTATTATCCGGTCATTATTGTCAGAGGCATTGTTACAGCGTTTTGATTCACCACCAGGGAGCCGTTTCTCGGTGGACTTCATAGATGGCACCAGCGGCGATTATGAGCGATATTTCTTCGATGAATCGTTGAACCCTCTTGAACAACGCCACTTGCCGGATTCTGACTATGATCCAAGAAAGCGACCCTGGTACCTGGGCGCGATGGCTTCTGGCAAAACCGCTGTCACCACGCCCTATGTGTTTTTCTTTATGAAGGAAATAGGTTTCACTATCGGCCGGACCAATCCTTCCAGAGATGCTGTTGTAGCGACCGATATCACCTTCAGCTCGCTTTCAAAATCGCTGGCGGCACAACGTATTACCCCATCCTCTGATGCGTTGCTGAGTATGGGAGGGAAGGTATTGGCCTGGAGTGGAGATCCCACCAGGCTGACAGAAGCAGCAGGCGCGGGGCTGCGACTTAAAACAATAAAAGAATTGGGGCACCCAATATTCAATGCGATTGAAGAGGGGCACTCCCCAAAAGGCTGGCTGGTTAACCAAGTACAATTATCAATTGCTGATACCATTCAGCCCGACCTGCTAATCGTTGTGCCTGAAGCTGAATTATTGGAGAATTTTGAGCACATTCAGCGGCTTATGCTGATCGTGTTTTTTGTACTGCTGTTGCTGTTCCTGTTTTTTATCTGGTTGCTGGCTAACCGGATTTCAAAACCTATCCGGGAAGTGCACCACTCAATTGCCAAGGTGGGTGAGGGCGACTTTGAATTCGAACTGCCTGTCAGTAGAAGCCAGGACGAAATCGGCGATCTGATTCATGCCCTGGGCACCATGCGTGATTCTCTCAAGCGGCACATTGAGGAACTGGCCCTGGCCACGGCAGCCAGAGAACGTCTGGAAAGTGAGCTGGACATTGCCCGCCGTATTCAGATGAACCTGGTGCCCGGTGTGGGTATGTTGGCCAGGGATCTGGCAAACGATCGTGTCTATGCCAGGTTGATTCCAGCGCGGGCAGTAGGAGGCGATCTTTATTCAGTGATACAGCTGGATGACGGGCAGTTTTTCATTGCTGTGGGCGATGTGTCGGACAAAGGCATACCTGCAGCTCTTTTCATGTCACGGGTGGTTACATTGGCCAACCTACTGATTCCTAAAATGCCCGATCTGTCCCATTTGCTGGCGGACCTCAATAACGAATTGGCTGAAAACAACGATGAGTGCATGTTCATCACGCTATTTTGTGTGCTGCTGGACCCCAACACGGATGAGCTTCGTTACGCCAGTGCCGGGCATAATCCTCCGGTTGTTATCAGTGCAGATGGTGCCAGCCTATTGCCGGTTGATTCAGGCGCACCTCTTGGCCTGTTTCCTGACCGGAGCTATAGTGAGTCGAGCTTTAAATTAACGAAAGGACAGCGGTTGGTTATTTATACAGACGGGATTACTGAGGCTTTTGACGAGGCTCATCATGAATTTTCGGAAGGGCGTTTGTTGGATCTGCTCAGTGAAATCGGCAACAAGGGCAGTGCTGAGACCCTGGCTGAGAAAGTATTGGAAGAAGTGGCTGATTTTGCCGGGGCAGAACCCCAGTCGGATGACATTACATTGCTTGTTCTGGAGCGTGTATGAGCACATCATCAGAAATCTCAGTGCTACTTAAGGTTAAGCATAATCCTGTGCAGGAAGCGCAGATGGCATTGGAGCAGATGGTGCAGCGGCATGGTTTACCGATGTCGGTATATGAAGAATTGCTCGTAGTATGCGATGAAGTATTGAGTAATATCGTCAAGTACGGGGCCAGCCAGAGCCGGGAACCGGTGATTGCAATGGATGCCGCCATTGTGGGGCAATCTTTAAAACTGGTATTCAAGGATGACGGCGTGCCATTCAATCCGCTGACCAAAGAAGCTCCTGATCTGGAGTTACCCGTCTACGAAAGAAATATTGGTGGCCTGGGTGTATTCCTGGTGCAATCACTGACCAATGAACAACACTATTCACGAACCAAAGGCCAGAACGTATTGACGTTGCTGAAGACCATTACCTGATTAGCCGGAGTCGCTGACTATGCCAGTTCCTGACTGTGCTCAGATTCTGATTAAGCTAAGCTCCTGAATAACAAAAGCTCCCGACAAGGAAGAGGCAGACCATGCAATTAAAGATAGATATCGATGAGAGTAAGCCCGGCACCGCCCGCATCAATCTGGACGGATCGCTGGATAGTGAATCTTCGCCCAAGCTGGAGTCGGCCCTTGCAGGTATTCAAGGGCCGGTTGCGCTGATCGTTTTTGATATGAAGAACCTGACTTTTATCAGCTCTGCAGGTCTACGAATTGTATTTACCACATTGAAAAAACAAAAGGCCCAAGGCGGGCGTGTAGCTCTGAGTCATATGAGCCATGGTGTTAAAAAGGTGTTTGAAATAGTGAAAGCGCTACCGGATTTCACTGTTTTTGCCAATGTCGAAGAGCTGGACGCCTACCTGGCCAGAATGCAAACCCAGGATGATTGAAATAAAACCGCATCTGAGGTACCTGATGGGTTACGCAGGGTATTGTCATCATAGGATGAAGAAACCAGAGGCAGAGTTGGAGCTTCATGCCCCTGGTATCACCTACGGAGTTAGCAGGCTGTGTTCACAGCGTTTTCAGATATTCCAAAAGTTCGCGTCGTTGTACTTCGTTTAGTTCCTTGCTTCCATATTCGTGCCCACTGTTTGAATTGCCCTTCAGGGTAGTGTCGAATTTAAATGCTTTGATCACGGATCCGTCCGCCAGTGTGGCTGTTGGCGTGGAGAGGTAACCCACTTTGTCGACATCCAGCTCTCTATTGCCGAGATAAAAGTCTTTTGAGCGCTGTCTGGCCGGTAGCAGCAGTTCATACAGGTTGGGCACAGATCCGTTGTGCAGGTAGGGAGCTGTCGCCCAAATACCGTCCAGAGGCCGCGCCTTATAGCTACCTTCACTTAAGGGGAAATTGTCGCCGCAGGAGCTTGATTCAGTCGGTGGCAGTTGGAACTGGCTCAGAATATCCTTAATCTTTTCCAGGTGTTGTGTCTCCGAATGCAGCTCTGTGCTGTAGTCAGTGGTAGCGGCATCTATAGATTCGGCCGGGTGCTCCAGCAAACCTCCTACTGTGGCATTGACCAGGGGCTCAAGCCCGGATGTCTTGGCGGGGATTGTTTCGCCGAGCAGGCCCAAGGCTTTACGACCGGTGTATTTGCCTCCGGCGAAACATTTCATCATGTTGGTCCATTCCAGTGGATCAGTGCCCACTTCATTGATGGGCGTCAGCACGGCTTTGTAGATATTCGGTTCGTCCTTGCTGCTGACAACCTGATGGCAGGACTGGCAATACTTGTCGTAATGCAGCTCTCCGCGAATGACCAGCTCAGGATTGACCGCCGGCAGGTATTCCGCTGGCCAGGCCGGCGAACGCAGCACGGCAACCCAGGCCTCAAGATCCCCCAGTCCTTTAATGTCAAACGATGATTTATAGCGCACATCTTTTTTGTCGTCCGGTATCTCTATCTGGCCATAGACACCGAGTACCTCTCCGGCATTACGGATCAGGGCGCCGAAGTCAAAAGGACCATTAGGCGCAAAACCTGTCCATTGCACTACGTTGGATTGTTGAGTTCCCCAAATAAACGGATAACTTGCCGGCGCATCGGCAGGATGTCCGTTATTGGGCATATCATTAAATTGAACCATAACCTGATTAAAAATCTGGCCGATCGCATCGACACGTCCAAAGCCATAATCCGGTTGGTTCGGAGCGGAGTGATTAGTGAGATTGCGGGTGCCCAGCTCTTCAGTCTGAGCTAAGAGTTCCCGCCGCAGGACTTCCTTTTGTTCAACGCTGGGATCGGAGCCCAGTATATTTCCGGCGAAGCGGTTGAACTTGTTTTCATCCTCGTAAGTGCGGCTAAGGGCCCGCACCAGTTCAGCGTTGAATACCTGAACATTGCCCAGGGTTGGTCCTCCATCAATCCGGATGCCCTGGCCTTGATAGCTCACTTCGGCTGTGTGGCAGGCTGCACAGGTGAAGCCCATCCATTCTTTGCCGTCGCTGCCGACATTTTTAACGAAACCTACCGGCAAGCCGTCAGGGTTCCAGGATTTGATTTTGTCGGAGGGCAGATAACGCAGTTGTTCAATGTGGGTGTCATCGCGAAACAGTGTAGTGCTGTCAGCTTGTTCCAGTACCAGGAACCAGTCGTAGGGGAGAATTCGTGATCCTTGATCGGTAAAGTAAAACGCAATCTGGGTGTCATCGGTCCAGCCTTGATCCAGATTGATGATATTGCCTTTGGCTCCTGGTACTTTTTCTCCTTCTTTAATTTGTGTGCCCTGCTGTTGAAGTGCGCAGGCTGCTATCAAACTCGACAGCATTGCCGCTGTCATCAACATCTTTTTATCCGTGTTACTCATAGCCTTGATCCTTTTCCCTTTGGCGAAGCCCCTGAGAGGGGGATGTCTTGTGGTTTATCAAACTACATCCTGATTAACTATAGATCCTCTCAGTTGAGCTGCGCCAGAAATTGGTCGCGAATTAATCAAAAACCTTGCTGCGTGTTTGAATTGCATCTTCCAGAATTCATCCCGGCACCTGTGAATTAACATTTCTTTTACGTGGCCTTGTCGCTGGTGACGTTTGAAAACTATGTTGGGATGATGACGAAAGAGATTTGCGATTTGGATATGACCTGGCTGAAGACCATCGAATTATCTGCAGCCAGGTTTTTCAAGTGTTGATCATAATAGGCGCTTCTCAATTGGTTTTCGGGATTCCAATCGGGCTGAGATACTGTACATTAGGTTGAAACTGCGATGGTCAGCTAGTTGATGGAAAGCTAGGTGATGAACAGCCACTAGATGGACAAGCACCCGATGAATATGCCCCCGAAAGAGTTCCTGCGGTCTCTCTTTGACCGTGCCGTAGAAGTTGCCGATCCAATGCTCTCCCTTGCAGATTATCTGCCTACTCGTCCAGCAGGGCGGATAGTCGTGGTGGGAGCCGGTAAAGCCAGTGCGCGAATGGCTGAGGCGGTGGAGCAGGCATGGGGGCCCTGCGAAGGGTTGGTGATTACTCGCTATGGCTATGGCCGTCCCTCGCAACAGATTGAAATCGTGGAGGCTGCTCACCCTGTGCCCGACGCGGCAGGGCAGGCGGCAACGACCCGTATGCTGAAGTTGCTCGGCAGCCTTGGTGAAAACGACTTTGTACTGGCTTTGATTTCCGGAGGCGCATCGGCACTGCTTATTGCGCCGTCGGGCGAGGTGACTCTAACTGAAAAGCAGCAGGTTAATACGGCATTGTTGGCTTCAGGCGCACCTATCAGTCAGATGAATACAGTGCGTAAGCACCTGTCCCGTGTTAAGGGCGGACAATTGGCGGCAGCCGCCTATCCTGCACGCATGCTGGCGCTGATGATTTCGGATGTCCCCGGGGACAATCCGGCATTCATTGGGTCAGGGCCAACAGTAGGGGATACCTCCAGTGCCGATGATGCCATTAAAATTCTTGCCCATTGGAATATCGAAGTGCCTGAAAGTGTGAAGGTGGCGCTTGCCCAACCAACAGGCGTGATTGCCCCCGACGATGAGCGCTTATCACGAGTAGATAATCTGATTTATGCGGCGCCCTCCAAATCGCTAGAAGCTGCGGCAGAATTAGCCAGCCAGGATGGCTGCGAAGTCAGGCTGATTGGTGATGCCATCGAAGGTGAAGCGCGAACCATCGCCTCCGAGCACGCCAGGCTGGCGTTGTCACTGCTTGAAGCCCGGCAACCGGGCGACGCCCCAGTGGTGATTCTTTCCGGTGGAGAACTGACGGTGACCCGGCGGGGGGATGGTATTGGCGGGCCTAATGCGGAATATTGCCTGGCATTAGCCATCGCCTTAAGCGGCGCTAAAGGTATCTATGCCCTTGCCTGTGATACCGATGGCGTTGACGGAGCGGCAGAAGTAGCGGGCGCCTTGATCGGTCCAGATACTCTTGAGGCTGCATATTCTGCCGGGATTGATCCGGTGAAGGCACTGGCAAACAATGATGCGCATAGTTTCTTTCAAGCGCTCCACGCACAGGTAGTGACTGGCCCCACACTGACCAATGTGAATGACTTTCGCGCAATTCTGATTGCCTAGCCGACGCAATATCCTGCACCGCATTAGACTACAACGCTAAACACGGCACTAAACAACAGCCCATTACACAGCACTAAACAACAGCCCATTGGCGCTCTACACTGCAGCATCCAATGCTTGTGCTATATCCGTGACTATGTCCTCAAGATCTTCCAAACCAACGGACAGACGCACCAGGCCTTCGGAAATCCCATGCTGAGCACGCTCTTCTGGTGTATAAGTTGAGTGGGTCATGCTGGCAGGGTGTTGGGCCAGTGATTCAGCATCCCCCAGGCTGACTGCGCGGCTGAACAGATTGAGGGCGTTCATGAATCGGCGGCCCATTTCTATGCCCCCCTTGAGTTCGAATGCAATCATGCCGCCTGGAAGTTTCATCTGCCGGGAGGCAAGTTCGTATTGGGGAAATGATTTCAAACCCGGATAACTCACACACTCGACGGCAGGGTGTGACTCCAGTAATTCGGCTACTGCCTGAGCATTGTTGCAATGCCGCTCCATACGCAACGACAGGGTTTTCATGCCTCGCATGAGCAGGAACGCATCCTGTGGAGACATCACTGCACCAGTCATGTCTTTCAATCCTACCAGACGAATCCGTTCTGCAATTTCTTGATTGGAAATGGCAATACCTGCGGTGATGTCGCCGTGGCCGCTCAGGTATTTGGTGGCAGAGTGAACCGCCACATCTGCACCAAGTTCCAAGGGACGTTGCAAGTAAGGCGTGCAGTAAGTGTTGTCCACCACAACGTTAATGTTCTCATGCTCATGGGCGATTTGCGCTACGGCGGCAATATCTATCAGGGACATATTGGGGTTGGCAGGCGTTTCAAAGTAGATCACTCGGGTTGCGGGT
This sequence comes from Hahella sp., assembly GCA_050299855.1. Lineage (GTDB taxonomy): Bacteria > Pseudomonadota > Gammaproteobacteria > Pseudomonadales > Oleiphilaceae > Hahella. Next base: position 7,351 of record JBNKWQ010000023.1, on the reverse strand, counting down.
GATATCGCGTCTCTTAACTCCGCGAGATTGGACATGTCCACATGGCGGACCCTGACGCCGAATTCGGCAATACCGTGATGCAGAAAAGCAAAGGTGCATCCGTACAGGGTGAGGTCCGCGATAATCTCATCTCCCGGACGTAACAGCGTCCAGAGCGTCGTTGTAATGGCTCCCATTCCCGAACCAAAGGCTACTGCGGCTTCACCACTTTCAAGTGAAGCCATGCGTGACTCCAGCAGTGCCAATGTCGGGTTCGAGATACGGGTATAAAAATGCCCGTTTTCCTCGCCGGCGAAGCAACCGGCCCCATATTCAACAGAGGGAAAAGTGAAAGTCGAGGTCAGATATATCGGCGGTACCAAGGCGCCTTGATTCTCTCTGGAATCATAGGCGTGGTGAATGGCGCGGGTGGAAAATCCCAGATTTTTGTCAGTATGCTCCATGGCGGCGCTCCAGTATTTTTAAGCTTTACTCTTTAAAACAGCCTATACTAAAAAACGCATGGATTTGTTCTAAATCATCCTGTGATATGGTCTTGTTTTAGATGATAAATTAGAAAATATGATAATTTGAGGAAAAATATGCCAATACAGTTGGATCGCACTGATAAAGCCCTGCTGACAGCCCTCCAAAGCAACGCCAGACTGACTGTTGCCGAACTGGCCGAACATGTATCGCTGACCACGTCACCTTGTTGGCGGCGCATCAAAATGCTTGAGGAGAACGGTGCGATTGAGGGCTATCAGGCTATTCTTTCACCACAAAAGCTGGGATATGGTGTAACGGCGTTTGTCAGTGTCATGATGGACTCCCACACGAAAAACCTCGCCCGAGATTTCGAAAACAGATTACTGGAAATACCGGAAATTGTAGCCTGCCATAACGTCTCCGGCAGGTATGATTTTCTGCTGGAAGTGCTGGCTAAAGACCTGGAATCATTCGGTGAATTTGCGCGGGAAACCTTGCAGACACTTCCTGGCGTCAAGGAAATCTATTCCAGCTTTTCCTTCAAGGCCGTCAAGCAATCGAGGGTGATTCCGGTGCCGGAGTAGGGGGAGTAGGCATATTGCACATAGATCATGCCCAGTACATGGTGAACCTGATAACAGTTGTGGCGATTAAAGCCGTTGAATTAGAGAGGCCCTTGTGCGCAAATATCATCAAGGTCAGCATTGATTGCAGAGACCGAATAGATAACCGCAGCTTTAGTACACTCAATCTCAAAACATCGTTGCAAGGCAGGGGGAGTCCATAGAAAGCTGTTAGGAGCTCGTAATGGAAGCAATAGTCTACAACTTCAATATAATGCGGTCTCTTTCTAAAAAATATCTAGAAAAGGCTAGCGGCGATGCATGCCCTGATTGCACGACATCGCTTTTATACTCAGCGTTTTCTCTTGAAGCGTATCTAAACTATTCAGGTGATAGATTATTCGAGTGCTGGAGTGAAATTGAAAAAGGGCTTAGTCCTGTGACAAAAATTAAACTAATTTGTGAGCAGCTAAATCTTGAACTAGATTTTAGTCGCAGGCCTCTTCAAACGGTCAAAAGGGTCTTTGATTTACGAAACTTGGTTGTACACCCGAAGGCGGAGTTGGCAGAAGGCGATTTCGCCTCAGTGGATAACTTGCCCCAACCAGTATGGGAACAACTCTCCACAATTGAGTTAGCTCAGCGCGCTATTGAAGACTTTGGGAAGCTTATATACAGCGACCTTGGAGGTTTGGATATTGAGAATCCGCATGGTCTGGCCTAACAAGGCAATCTTGCGGAACTCCGTGAGCTGTCACCTTGTTTGAAAAGAAACGCAAACAAGCCGCCATCTCACTCCGTCGCACAAATTGCGGCGTTTGGGCGAGGGTGAAATCTAATGGATGCCGAAATTTCGGAAGGACTATTTGCCTCATACCTAAGTGGTTTTAACATTGAATTTCAGAAGCATTATCCAGTGGCTGGAAATAGGAATGTTGATTTCAGGGTAGAAACATCCTCTGTTGTATTGTGTGATGTAAAGGAGGTCCGGGATTCCCATTCGCAAACTGGCAGTCAGATTGATGCTTATTCCCATATTCGGGAAGATTTAAGAGAGCTTCGGAAAAAATTCAAAAAGACCAAACCAAACGACCCTGTTGTTCTGGTGACAATGAATTTTTCGAGCAACTTTTTTACAGCCCTTACCGTGGCAAGGGCAATGCTTGGAGACGTAGGAGTAAACGTTTTAAACGGAACCCGAGGTGGGCTACATCACTTGCCACGTGGGAATGCTGCACTAACAAAGCAGGGGAACACGTCAATCTCAGGGATTTTGGTTTTTGATCCGGAGTGCGGAAACCACAGATACTTTAAAAATCCTTTTGCATCGAATCCACTCCAGGAAGTCTGCTTCCCAGGAATAGATGAGATCGAGCTTTCGAGAGATGCAAGAGAAGAGCAATTGGTTGAGTTGTCAAAAATTATGTGGTGGCAATATACCGGAGAAAAATAACCCTAACCAGGCCAAGCAATATCACCGTGAAAAGCGTGCCTAGACCTCGCTGTTCGGCCATTGTTGGCGGGCGTTAACTTCTAATTATGAAAAGGAGATCATCATGTTACCAAAGGAATTTTTTATTGTGCCAGAAGAGCTTTTCAGGCTCGGCAATTCCACAAGTCCAAAGCTATCAAATGTTCGACCAAGGGACGTTGATACAATGGAAGTTAATGGCATTCGAGTAATTATTGCCAATGGCAAGGGTATAAGTGTTTTTGATCAAGAAGGGATCAATGAATCCCCGATGACTGGTTGGGTTTGGAGATTTCCACCAAATACTAAGCCGCCAATTGGACTTAAGATGGTCCAAGATAAGCCCCATCACTATTGCATATCTCCTATACAGAATATGCCGGTTGACAAATTTAAAGGTCTTCTCGAAGAAATGGCACTTAGAGCAACAAGAGTCTTTAAGAAAGAAGGTAAAGTAGTATGAGTGATTTTCAACTAAATTTAGTAGAGTCAGAGCTCAAAATTATTCTTGAAGCTCTGACGGAAATGGAACAAAAGATGTCAAATATTTGCGAAACATCGAATGATGAAGATGAAATCGCAGATGTTGGCAATGACCTGATTGAGATTAGGCTTCTCTTAAAGCCGCTTAAAGAGAAGGCGGTCGAAAAATACGGTGTAAATGTAATTAATTTCTCACGCAAACTGCTGTGAAGTTAACAAGTAAAGTCAAGCCGACGCGCAAAATACGCGCGCGGCTGCTTTAGGCGTTAGTTTTAATAAGAAATCCATAGCATGGAGAGATTCAAATGATTGATTTTATTTCGCTAATCACAATCGGGGTTGCCTTTTTTGTTGTGGCTGTATCACCTGGTCCAGCAAATATATCCAATGCGACAGTTGCCATGAGCAAGGGCAGAAATATAAGCCTTGTATATGGTGCTGGTCTTTCATTTGGGCTCTTAATGTGGGGCATAGTTGCCGCAAGTGGAGTGGGGGTTATTTTACAGGGCTCAATATACTTACTGATGCTCCTGAAACTGTTAGGCCGATTTTATCTTTTATGGTTGGCTTATCTTTCGTTTAAGTCTTCATTAAAGAGGCAGTCTGAATTATCAAAAGAGCAGCCTCAAGAATCAACATACCGGAAGTGGTTTTGGAGGGGGTTTATTCTTAATTCATCCAACCCTAAAACAGTAATAGCTTGGATGGCGGCCTTGTCCGTGGGCATGGGGTCTAATAACGACGCCTTGTCGTTGGTTGCCGCAGTAGCAATATGTATGTTTGTTGGTTTTTTAGTTAACGTAATGTATTCAATACTATTTTCGATTAATGGGGTGATGAATGGTTATAAGAAAATGAGTCATTGGGTTGATCGCCTAGTATCCGGAATTTTTGCGTTAGCGGGTGTTGGTTTGCTGAGGTCGGCGTTTAATCGGAACCTGGTATAAAACTAACAAGGCAACTCACACAGAAAAACCAGCCGTTGCGCTCCCGGTTTTCCGGTGATTGCGGCGTTAGGCCCCATGAAGATTCGAGCATTCAACGATAAAGACTATTCGAGAATATTAGAGATCTATGCGAATTCGAAGCTAGATGAGCTCAGGTTTGAGCCTGTGGAATTCGAGTTACTACCACTAGAAGAAGATGAGAAAAGGCTGTCCGCATTAAAAGACTCGGACCTGTACGTATACGAAAATGGGGAAGTTCTCGGCTACGGAGCAATATTCGAACAAGAAATCAGAGCTCTTTTTGTGTGCCCTAACGCCAGAGGACAAGGGATAGGAAAATCAATTCTTGAGTTTCTGCTGTCAAAGATAAACGGGCGTACGAATTTATTCGTTGCCAAAACTAATTGGCCCGCAAAGGAGCTCTACAAAAGATATGGCTTCGAGATATCTAATGAATTCCTTACGGACTACAATGGCACGCCGGTGTATGCTAACGAAATGGTGCGCTCTATTGATAAGTGCTAACAAGCAAAGGCAGCCGACGCAAAAAGCGCGCGGCTGCTTTGGGCGTTGAGGCTGTAGAAAAACCTCCCCGCACCCCACTTTTTGCTATGATGGCAACATCCAACAAGGAACTGTTGCCATGCCCAAATTCAAGCCCTACAACTATGACCAGCATTCCATGGTGGTCATCAATTACCGAGACCAACTTCAGCTCGGCACCTTCGAATACGCCGTCCACTATCTGATCGACAACAGGCTTGATCTATCGGTCTTTTATCCCAACTATAAAAACGACGAAGGTGGGCGGCCGGCTTATGATTCGGCGATTCTTTTGAAGATTATTCTGTTCGCCTACTCCAAAGGCATTACCTCCAGTCGAGAGATTCAGTGGTGCTGCGAGACCAATATTCTGTCTTAGCCAAAACCGGGACGAGCGATTGCACTAGGCGGAAAGCTGGGGAAAATAAATTTATTAGGGAAGTCGATAGGAAGAGCTGTTTTATGCGGGTTTTTATACAGGCTCGTTATATCAATCAATAAGGAGAATTTAGATGATTAGATTTTTATTTCATGGAGGAACCAGAGAAAAGAATACGAACGGTTCAGTGCGGAATATCGGGATTGCACACAATAGCGCATTTTACTTTGCAGCTCAGAATGTGGTGAAGGATTATAAAAACGGTGAAAAACGTTCTTTAAAAATTACTACCGCTGCCGACATGGTAAGAAAGATAAATGCCTGTTCTCCGAAGTCAGTCGCTTCACTAGACGTGTTTTGTCATGGAACACCTTATTCTCTAAACTTTTCAATCAAAGAAAACGAAAACTGTGGCTTAGTTACTAGCTGGATGGCTAAACAAGGATTGAGAGCTTACTACTCTACATGGGATGAGGGAATTTATAACTTTTCACGTGATAGCCGTTACGTGTCGGACATCGACTTTAAAGTTTTTGCTGATGATGCGCGCATCCAAATACATGGCTGTAATACGGCTCGCGGTACTATGCCGGGCAATACTTTGGTAGAAGCAATGTCTGAACAAATCTACGAGGCGGGAAGAAAAAAGGCTTATGTAATCGGGCATACAGATAAATCCAACCCTAATATCAATGGCTCAAAAACTACGATTAATCCGCAAGACTATCGTCACGGCGAACGCTCTATATGCACCACAATGGCGAATTGCTTATAAAAACAGAGAAAAAAGGCACTATTGACCACAGCGAAATACAAGGACTTATCAAACAATGAAAGTAAAGTTTATTTTATTGAGCTTGGCATCTCTAACAATTGTTGGGTTGTACGCCGCATCTAAAGTTCAGCTTGAAGAGACAATTGTCAGCGCCCGATATGAGATGCTTGCCTGTGAAGACTGTTATCATATGACTGTCGAAAAAAGCAAAGACGGCAGCCTGGATGGTGAGACGATTATTCCCATATCAGGCAAGATAGATATTGAGCAGTTAATTAACAGTATTGCCATAACAAAAGAGCTGCTATGTCTTCGTGGCAAGCCATTTCGGTTCAACTGGAATTTATTCGGTATTAATCCTGGTGGAAAGCGATTTGAAGTTACTGAAAAATTAAACCCAATAGTTTGCAATGACCTTTAGCGTTTCCGCGGATAAGAAATTACAGAAGAAAAAGATATGATAAATAAGGATAGGCCGCGCGAAGCCGCAGCTTTATCCAGTTGTTGAACGAGCCCGATGCTCGCTCAGTAGCTTATTTAGGGGTGTGCGGAAACATAGCTTCCCATCAGCTCATAGAGCCACTATTGCCACTGGTATCTCCTGCGGCTTTTAAAGCAAATTCATAGAGATATCGTCACCCATTCGAAATCCTGTATTGCGTAGCTGGATGAGGTACGGTTTTATGGAAACAATGATGCCTACTTTTTTTAGCTTCAAGAAGGACTCCGACCATCCCTATAATTTTCTTAACATGTTATTTTGCCTCCACTCTACCGGTGTTCTGGTCAAGCCCAACCGGACACTTTTCTTAGAGAGTTCTCGTAGTTAATCGGCGACATATTATTGTTCGCCGGATGCAATCCTTCAAGGTTGTAATACCTCATGTAGGCTGCGACATCCTGCTTCATGTGTTCCCGGGTAGGTTGAGGGATTTTTAATATCCAATCATGCTTGAGGCTTCCAAAAAAGCGCTCAACGACCGCGTTATCTAAACCGTATTTGTTAACGCAGTTTTTTCTATGACATCCCACTTGCAGTCAGCGCCAGGTTGCGTTGATACCTTCGACATATTAGGGTCAGGTTCACATTTCAAGAGTTAATGTGGACTTGAGCCCATTGATTCTTGTTAAGTAAGCAAAGGCAGACGAGCAGCTTGAGGCATTGAAAGTAGAGTCATCCCTCGGGAATCAATATTGGCCATGTTAGCTAATCGAAGGATACCTACAGTTAAACCGTTGGCCCGGGTAGGTCATAAATAAGCTTGCATCTATCTTATTATCCGCCACGAACTGCGCGAACGCCTCTTCCATGGGAGCAATTGCATGGCGGGCGATATGGGTGATGCCGATACTTTGTGCCTGATTGGCTCTGTGCAGTTGCAGAACCTCCTCAAAAGAACAATGGCTGGGAATGCGGTCTTCCAGTTCATAAGTTTCCTGGAAGTGGATACCGACGTTCTTGATGAGTTCAAACGCCTGCTCAGTAAGTTTGCCGTCGCCTGAAACTGAAAACGAGCCTGTCTCAAAATCGAGGCGGTACATCAGATTGGGAATCGAGTGAATAGTCGGTGCATATTCTGCCCCATCATGAACACCCATTCTGGATGATCGTGAACACTGATTCTGGCCCATCGTGAACACCCTTCTGGTGTGATCGTGAACACTTTTGGTTCTTCTCCAGAATCACTGTTCACGAACCAGAATCACTTTCCTGCATTGATA
>JBNKWQ010000022.1:0-4906 GCA_050299855.1 Hahella sp. | reverse complement strand
AACGGTTATTGGTGGCATTGTATTGATAAGAGATCTGACCAAGACTACCCAGTTTCTTGGTCAATAAATTGCCTTTTTTGTCATAGGAGAAACTACCGCTTCCCCAAGGTCCATTCGCTACTGTGAGACGATCAAGACCGTATACCCCCAAACCCAGATTCAGCTCTGTATCGTCCATATGGTGCGTCATGCGGTGAAGTATGTGCCTTGGAAAGACTACAAGCCGGTAACGGCGGACTTGAAGCGAATTTACCAATCCGCCACCGAGGAAGAGGCGCTGTCAGAGCTGGACAAGTTTGCCCAGCGATGGGATGAGAAGTATCCCCAGATCAGTCGCTCCTGGCGGGCTCACTGGGAGAATCTGAACACCTTGTTCCGCTACCCGGAAGACATCCGCAAAGCCATTTACACCACCAACGCCATAGAGTCTCTTAACAGCGTCATTAGGAAGGCAATCAAGAAACGGAAGCTGTTTCCCTCTGATGATTCGGCCCGCAAGGTGGTGTACTTGGCGATCCTGGATGCGTCGAAGAAATGGACAATGCCGATCAGGAATTGGAAAGCGGCCCTGAACCGATTTATGATCGAGTTTGAGGACCGGCTGACGGAATATCTCTAATAACCAGGTGGATACACAAAACTATTTACAGGCTCCACTTTACGGGTACGCACATTGCCCGAGGCATCATAAGTTAACAGTACCTTGCCTCTTTCCGGTTCGGTGATGGCCTGCAATCGGCGGGTACCGGGGAAATAGGCATAGCTGCGGAATAGATCTGCCCCTATTTGCAATGCCGGATTAATAAATCATTGCAAGTAAAGTTGATTCTGTTTTTCTTCAAAATTTCTCGACTTCTCTAATTCTTCCTGAAAGAAGCCCTCTAAGCTTTCCCAATCACCCACAATATTTCCATTTTTTAATCGAGCTGAGATTCTTCCGTGTTTATCAAAAAAGTATCCGACATTTTCAGTAAAACTATAAGGCCTAACTGCAAAGTAAGTATATTCATCAGAAAGCCCATAATCCCTTTTCAGACGACTATTAGCATGACTTATATCCCTTGCCTGAAATTTTTCATAGTCAATAAAATTACTATGCCCAACCACCCTGCTTGCTACTCCAAATAACTCCATACTATAGATATGGGCACCATTCATAACTAAAAGAAGATTAATATAATTTTCTGGAAGAATGCAGGAAATTCTATCAATTTCTGAAGCATTAACTCCCTTAAAAAAGGTAAATAGGTAATTCTTTTCACCAACCCAAGGACGAGGATAGACCCTTAAATGATCAGACAAAAATTGCATACCCTTATCAATAAATTCGTACAAATGAACAAATAAAGCCTCAGACACGTTTCTGATTTGATTAATCCGTTCTTGGACCTTCACATCAAATGCCTCAAGCTTACTGTGCTTCATACTAGCTCGCTCCATAATTAATTATCTCTCTGCCTTTTGCTCGGCCAAATGTAGTGGTCTAATAGTCCCGGACACATTAATGAGAGACAATATCTGTCAATTATTAAGGTGTCAGTATGAGTCAGAAAAGATCGTATAAACAGTACACAAAAGAGTTTAAAGAAGAAGCTGTTGCCCTGGTACGGGAACAAGGTTATTCCGTGCCTGATGCAGCTAAATCTCTGGGCATAAACCCTAACATGCTCTACAAGTGGAAGGAAAAAATTGAAGCTCAGCTTGAAGGTCAGGTCTTGGCTGAAGATGAGCGAGCAGAATTAAAACGGCTGCGCAAAGAAAACAAAGAGTTGCGCATGGAAAAGGAAATTCTAAAAAAGGCTTCAGGCGGGTGCCGCACCACTTCTTCGCGAAAGAAATGAAATAAAGTTCGCCTTCATTCAGGCCCAGGCAAACCGTTTTCCGGTGAAGATGCTTTGCCGAGTCCCGCGGGTCAGCCGATCAGCTTATTATGCCTGGCGTCAACGACCGGCAACGGTGATCAGTGCTGATGAGCTACATCTGTATCGACGGATGAAGCAACTGTTTAACGCCACTCGAAGCAGCTTAGGCAGTCGAGAGCTAATGAAGAAACTACGCGAAGAAGGCTTTCAGGTAGGCCGCTATCGGGTTCGTAACCTGATGAAGAAGCTTGGACTTCAGGTGACTCAGCGCATCGCTTATAAAGCCACCACCAAGCGCAAGCATCATCATGCGGTGGCGGATAACCTGTTGAACCAGAACTTTAATCCTACAGCCACCAATCAGGTTTGGGCAGGAGATGTGACCTATCTGAAAACCGGAGAGGGCTGGATGTACCTGGCCATTGTGATGGACTTGTACTCCCGCAGGATTGTCGGATGGCACATCGACAAGAACATGACGACCAGTTTGGTCAGCCAAGCGCTCATCAAGGCATACAACCTGAGGAGGCCAGCCAAAGGCTTGGTCTTCCATAGCGACAGAGGATCACAGTACACCAGTGGCCATTACCGCAAACTGCTGGAGGGCTATGGAATTCGGGCGAGTATGGGAGATGTCGGAGCCTGTTGGGATAACGCTGTTGTTGAGCGCTTTTTTGGCAGCCTCAAGCATGATTGGATATTAAAAATCCCCCAGCCGACCCGGGAACACATGAAGCAGGATGTCGCAGCCTACATGAGGTATTACAACCTCGAAAGGTTGCATTCGGCGAACAATGATATGTCGCCGATTAACTATGAAAACTCTCTAAGAAAAGTGTCCGGTTGGGCTTGACCAGAACAGGGATCCTTTATAATTTACACGCACAGCTCAGCGTAACTAATAACCCCAAGACTCTCTTGCTCATCAAGATAAGTGGTATTTTTTTCGAAGTCCATCCCTTTATCAACAGACGACGCAAGCATGTTAAAACCATCAAACTCGCCATACTCGCAGTAACAACCACATCCTTTTAAATACTGATAAACAGGCTCTTTACATCTGCAGCTAAACAGTCAACTAAGGAAGGTCCAAGTTGCTTTTACCGTTATTATTCCATGCTGATTTACGTTGAGCTAAAAACTCCTGGTTTAAAGAAGAAGCCTGCTCAATAGCTTTCAGATCCTGCTCCTGCTGGTCCAACTCTCTTTGCATCAAACGGTGTGTCAATATTTTCTGTTCAAGTTGTGGATCATTGGGTGCTATGTTCTCAATTTCCTGAACGTATAAATCAACAGAGTCGGTTGCATAAGTTGCTGCTCTCACAACCTTGTCTACATCATTTTCCAGCAAGTAATCCAAGAGCCCACAAACAGCAAAGCATGCATCCTGAGCCGAGGTCACATAAAGAGAAACAAAGTCATCCGAATTAGGTGCAACGGACTCGCAAGATACAATTGCATTTTTTATCTCTTGGGAACTTGGTGCTTGGTCGTGAAGGAACGCCCAGACACAATCCAGAGCCTGTCGAACAGGACCGATATCACCCCAACCAGTGTCTTGCTGGAACGTCAAATAATTTGGTAACAACCTCTCACAGCAAAGAGCAGCAAACGTGAGCTGCCGTTTGCTATCAAGCTTTTTCAATCGTTCCTTCAAAGTGAAGCCGTTAAAGGCGGGCATTGCCATATATTTAATACTCCATTATTTCAAAGGACTGAGCAGATCGATACCCTGTTCACTCAAAGTGCTTGCACAGGAAGAACATATTGGGCGACTAGCAGCTGTACCTGTTGGAGTTAAACCCATGTCTCTTGTAGCATTAACACCTGTCACCTCGGCATGCCCAACACCAACACCCTCCACTTCATTTGGCCCTAATTGCGCTCTCTGAGCGGGTGTTAATCTAGGCTCACTTGAACTGACAACACGGACACCTTCTTGTGTTTCTGTTACCGCTGTTGTACGTGCCCGCTGTGCTCGTGGGTCTAAAACAGAATGAATTTCCTTGGCTCTTGCCTCTGCACTCTTTGTAACATTAAATTATGAGCAGAAAAAAATTAGACTTCTAGTAAGCTCTCATCGAACCACACATCCTCATAATCTCCAGCAATGAGAAACCTCCATCCCGGTGCCAGCCCCAGATACTTCTTAATCTGTGGGCACCAATCATCAAGGTGCTCGACGTGTAGAGGCTTAAAGAAATCTGGATCATCGGATAACTCTTCACCAGCGTAAATATACCAACCAGTGGTATCACCCTCTGGCGGATGGCGAAGACCGTTAATTGGCACAACGCCTTCCCGAACATTAGTAGCAATACCAACTTTGAGATCACTTGGAGAAGAAAGAAATTCCGCTTCATATTTTTTACATAGCTCCTTTTGTAACTCTTCTATTGCTGACGTCGTCATAACCCTAGATCCTTTTTCTGCTGCCTGGAGTACCGGCTCATTTCAGCCCCTTGCTTTGCTGAACACGTTGGGCATTGCGGCTGAACTGCATCTAAACTCCGCATCTTGGTTTTATCTATCGTACCCGTCTGGTAATACTCTTTAACAAGAGGGGTCTTATGATCAGCTACTTGTTTTGGAGTGGTTGCCCCACAGTCCACGCATGGTTTGTTTTGCACCGACTGTCTTTGAGCTTTCGTCGTAGCACCAGATGGGCGTTTGTATGGAGTGGTAATGTCAGGTGCTTTCTTTGTAACACTAATAGGCTTTTGCGCTTCTATAGGGCTGGTTCTAGTCGAAACTACATCTGTCACGTTTTTGTTTACACCTGTCGTGGCAGTAGAAGGGGCTGTTGTACCTCGCCCTAAACTTATACCGGGCATCGTTTCAGAAAGACTTACTCCTCCGCCTCCAATCCCAGACATCTTTGGATCATCGTCGTCTTCAACCGTGTTACCAATCAACCCTGTAGGGTCCGTGTATTTATAAGGGTTGTTATACACGTAAACATACCGATTCAGGTGCTCAACCCCGGCGTCCAATGGCCCAACAGGGTCTATCGCCATAAACCGCCCAACGACAGGATCATAGTA
>JBNKWQ010000021.1:0-188962 GCA_050299855.1 Hahella sp. | reverse complement strand
GTTTGGTTAATCAGTTGCAGCATGAATGAAGCTCTGTTGATCTCTTCCGAAGTTTTGGCAACGTGTTCAGTTGAGTTGGATACTGCCGCCTTTGATGCGTTGAGCGCCCCGGGCACGGCTGAGGATCTGTTCGCCTTGCAGCAGAATCTTTCCGTCCTTGTTCAGGGTCAGACGGGATTTTCCACAACGCAATGTGATGGAGCCCTCGGCCTGGATCTCCAGATCCTTGCCGTTGTAGCTCACTTTGGGTTGTTCCTGGGACGAGATGTCGATGGTGGCTCCCAATGCTTGGGTATGGGCGACGGATTGATCCAGGCGACTATACAGAAAGCCGACAATAATCGGCTGACCGCCGGCATTGCGGGCGAAGGAGATCGCAATGTCACGACCAGCATCTTCGTTTGAGACGGGTACTGTTGCCAACGCCACCTGAGGATTTTGACTGGAGGCTTCATCCCAGGCCACCCTAGGGTTTCCATCCGTATCGATGTCCACAATCCATCCTACCAACAACCCAGGTCCTTGGTCGGTTTCTAAGGGGGTGAGATTGGTTTCGTTACGAAGTTCGGTCGTCATTATTCACCCTTTCCGTTTGGCGATATCGATCTGAATGGCTTGGCACTCAAGATGTGGCCTGTAAATGCAGCCATCCAATGTAATACAAAATATCGCTTCATATCAGTCGTAATCCCCCCTAAACCTTTCGTTTACCCGAATGCCGAAAACACGTTCTTTTTCATAATGTTTCGCATCGCTCATAACCCTCTCCGATGGGGGAATCAGTCGTCTTCAAGAGCGACAGAGCACTGGCATTTTGCCTTGCCAACGGAGCCTGGCTTTCTGCCGTTGAGGCCTTTTCCAAATGACGGCTGGCGACAGTCGCCAGGAGATCATTGGAGGAGGACTGGGTGGGAACTGTCGCCACCAGGATCATCAATCCGTACCGTATTAACTGCCAGCCTTTTTCCACTATGGATCGCTGAGTCTTAATGGCGGATGGTGGAACCGCTGCAAACGGTCTCATATTGGGATGTACCGGAGTCGTCCATACCTGGGTTCGCCCATCTTCTGGAACAGCCTGCTGAACTTCCGGCGCTTTGGAGGCAAAACCGAACCGGGCTTTCCATTGCTGAATTCCCTGGCGCTTTCGGTATTTGTTGAGACCGTTCTGGGCCAGCAGTTGAATCTGGGCGATATCTGACAAACGTTCGGAAGCGATCTTGTGCATTAACCCATCCACCAACGACTGAAAAGCTCGCAATGTCCCCGGTAATTTAGGCACGGGTGTATTCAGATGATTCACCAGCAGGGACACACTGGAATCTCCCTGAAACGGCGCATACCCGGTCAGCATCTCATGCAGCATGACACCCAGGCTGTAAAAGTCAGAATCGGCCGTTACCGGAAAGCCCTGCGCCTGCTCGGGGCTCATATAGCGAGGTGTGCCAATCACGGTACCGATGACAGTGCGTTGGTGATCTTCATCAAGGGTTTTCACCACACCGAAATCGGCAATCACCGGGGTCCCGTCATAGCGAAAGAGAATGTTTTCCGGCTTGATATCCCGGTGCACACAACCTTGTTGGTGGGCGTAGTTCAATGCCTGGGTGAGTATATCCAGATACTCCACCACAGTCTCCGGATCCATGCCCTCGCGGATACGCTGCTTCATATCGCCACCGGGCAGATACTCCATGGCCATATACGGCAGTCCATCGACCGTACCCACATCGTAGATGGTGACGATATTGGGATGGTTCAGCCGGGCCACAGTGCGGCACTCGATGTCGAAACGGCGTCCGAAGTCGGGATCAGCGGCACAAAAGGTCGACATGACCTTCAACGCCACCAGCCGACCTAAAACGAGATGCTTGGCCAGATACACGGTGGACATCCCGCCTTGTCCCACGACGCGATAGACTTCATAACCTGGTACGGAAATCATCAGTGTTATCCCTTTGCTGACTACAACGTCAAAATCATCAATTCAACACAGAAGAATGAGCGATCAGTTTCCCGAAAGCAGACCATCGGCTGTTCGGAAATCTGAGGTTTTCTGGCCGGCCAGTGTTTCCCAGTCAATACATCCAAGACAGGTTTGACGGGTGTGTATGCGGATTTTATTGGTTGGTTGATCCAGTCGGTGGGTCTGCCACTCAATGACGTCAGTTGGATCACATTGGGGGCACAGATCGATGTTAGTGTTTTCCATAACCTTCTTCCTGATTTAATCCTTTAAAGAAAACTGTTCATTACGTTTACGGCGAGGCAGTTTAAAGATTGATCAAAAAGTTTCCAATAGGCTAAATGGGCTACCAGCTGTGCGAGATTTCTTACAAGTAACAATATCTCACGGTACTATGAGAGGGATAGAGCCTTAATGAAAGGTTAACAGATGCGTTCTTTTCACAAGTTCCGCGAGTTTGGTAATAGAATGGGAAAATCATGATGTGAAGGTCCAGGATGAGATCTGTACCAGAGACTTACTGGAGACCCCAGATTCTCCGACACAAAAGAAACGATGGTTCGGAGGAATACGCCGTCCACGAAGCTTTTTATGGAGACTATGGCAAGACTTGGGGTCCCACCGAATCAGCGGTGAGTAACAGGTTTGCATCGGTTCAAACCCTACGTGCATCACTTGAGCAATTTTTGGAGTCCGGTGTTGAATCGATGATTTGTGGTGATAGGGGCTACCGATATTATTGCGAAGACGTCGAGCTCTGGATGCGACATATTGAGGATCCCGTCCTGGACTTTCCGGTAGACTGATTCCACCTCCCTCTAAGCTGAATAGATCGCCTATCCCATAAAGAGTTACAATTAGTTTGTAGCTGAAACTGTAAACCATCCCCCAAACGGCACACTGAAAACGGAGGAGAAGACGATGCCCAATGAATCCGCTGATCTCACAATGGAAGAGATGCTGAATGAATGCGAACGCGTTCGGGTGGAGTATCGGCAGGAGACGCTTGATCGATTGAGCCAGCTTCTCAATGCCCTCAACAAAGGCACTCAAGTTCCCATAACGTACAGAACCCTATGGGTATTGCAGGAGGATGGCAGAACGGTCAAATACTCGAGCCCCACATAAAGAGATTCCCACCTATTCATAGGGAATTTCCCCATATCCCACAGAATTTTTCGGCATTCTTACTTCAAACCAACCTTGCCCATTTACGTGGCGAGAAGTAGGTTAAACGCCACTAACACTATGATTACGATGCCGACATACGCCATGAGGTTATCTAGCCGAGACCAAACCCTAGCGCCACAATTGGGACACCTTTTAGCCGTGTCTGAAACCTTATTCTTGCAGTCCGTACACTCAATAAGGGCCATAATCCTAATATTTTCCTATTTATTTAGCTGCCTGCCGACCAAATTTCCTTTTGTTGCTCCATGGCCAGCAAAAGTTTAACCCTTCCGCTTAGCCATTCGTTCTTTAACCAGTTCGCGCGCCTCTTCAGCTAGCTGCTCGGGTCCTCCCTCGCTTTCAAGTAGGCGAGTCAACGCTTCTGCAGGATCCTCCCATTCAGAATCAGTTTTGTTCGCTTGTGAGGGCGGCCAGGATTCAAGTAGATCAAACTCAATGCTGTGGGGATCGGCCTGAAACATTGCATTGATATCAAAACGTTCATCTGGACCGCTCTCCCTGAAGGTGTAAGAGAAGGTCACGATCATCAGATTATGCTCGCCAGTGACCTCTACCAGGTTAAGAGGAAAGACCGTCTCAAATCCACTCCCTGGTAGCGTGAAGTCCTCCATCGAAAGCTGAATATTATGTGCATCGCAGAGTACTTGGCGCAATTCCTCATGGTCATTCGCTTTGCTTTCCATGCCTGGCGAAAACAGATCCTCATCACAGACACCTTGAAGTAGCCCATCCCGCTTTGCCTGCAAGATTAATGCTTTTGCCTCAGAGACAGGCAATTGCCGCCGACGGAACGCTCCCACCGGCAAATTGTCCAAAGTCAGGCTCCCGAATGATAAGTATAATTTCTTCATGTCCTCAGCCTATTTAAAGGTGTATTGATATTAGCCCAGTGGGCGCTCGTTCTCTACATCCCAGCGGACAAGCCTCAACAAACCAGGAAATATACAGGTAGGACCCAACCAAGTGCGAAATTTCAGCCCCCAATTGCGAATGGTATAGTCGTCGGGTGTGGATAATACAGTTAGACGGTGATGGGAAAGCATTATGAGCCTTTGGCTGACAGGGATAGAGAAGATATCGAGCAAGGCAATGCACAAGCAGAGGAGTTGTTGAGAGAACTGGGATCCCCTTCAGGTGCACAACGACTCGGAGACGAAGCCTATGGGCTTGCGATGAGAGAGCTTGAGAGCGGACTGGCTAAGTACATCGAATCGCGCCCGGAAGTGATGGTAGGAAAATCTTGTATAAAGGGGACACAGGATTATTTACAGGGTCTTCCTGTGCGGAAATGCGTAAGTCAGGCATGACCTTCGCTTAAACTTAAATCATTTATGCCTAAAATGTCCGCTTTGAGCCTCGATTAGGCGCACTCACGGTCTACATTAGGGGGGCTCTTCACCATATATAAATGAGTTATGTCTGAAGACACACTACGCCGTCGCCGTACTGTTAAATAGATTAATAAACAAAACAATACTAATGCTAATGGGACTGCCAAACTGGACCAGTTTGTACGAACCCATTCTGAAGTGCTTTTTAGTTTTAAACCATTTTCAACTTTAGGCTCTAGTGTTATTTGAGTTGCTTTGCTACTTATTGCTTGCTGTTGAATAACGTCATATAGAAAATTCAACTCGGTCTCTAATGAAGCAACATTTTTTTTCATTTGCTCCAAATCTTTAGAGTCTCGAGCTGTACTAATTCGTTTTTCAAAAATTTGTATTTTCTTATCAATTTGAGTAACTTGAGTACGGATTTCTGCCACTTGCTTTTGAAGTGAAGTTAACATTGTTTTTTGTTCGGAAAGTCTCTCTTCTGTTTGTGTAGTTCTTTTTGGAAGAGATTGAAATAAATCAAAGTCTATCTGGAACAGTAGAATAAATAGCATGGTTAGAATGACAACCCATTGAATCGATTCATTTATTATCTTCATGTTCTCTCCTGCTGGGCTACGCTTAACATCCATGCATTCACAGAATAAAGAGCAATGGAAGTTGAGTCCGCTTGCCTAGTCTATAAAACCAATTGCTAAGTTTTGGCTCGACTCGTTTGCCATCGATTAGCGAATATTTCATTTTTGCGCGTTCTTCCTAGTGACACTACTCAAATCAACCATCAAGAAACGGCCTAAGCGGACATTGCGAGCGTAAGCAAGCGGGAATGAAAAAATTCAGAGCGAGGCTGTGGCTTTTTGGGTCACGCTTGTTTGTGCTAAATGCAATTCTACTTTGTTAATCGCCTTTCTTGTGTTTGTGGGGTTTGAGTGATGGCGTATTTCCAGGCGTTTTTTTGTTATCCCGTTGGCGCTTATCAGGCTTTCCCGTTGATTTAGCGATTCTTTTTGGGCCTGTTTTGATTCCCATGGATTTCTCCTTTACTGTTAACATTGGTTCGATGAACGAAATGTTCCAGCGTCCTGATAGTGTGTTAGATGACCCAGAACGCGCTCATTAATTTAGTTTTTACAGCCATTTTTGTTACACGAGATTCTTTCTGAGGTTGTCTTCCAGTGGCTAGGGTTTTGGTTGGTGTCAAATCCACAGCCTGTTTGTCCCCCTTTTTGCCCCTTGTGTACTTCTCCAGTCGGTGAATGTTTTACTGCCATAATATTTCCCTCCTTTCAGGGATTAGCTTTACTTTTTAACTACTCGGGCTCTTCGTTGTAGCCCAAAGATCCTCCAACTACCGCACTTATGATCGCAAGCGGAAGTTTTATCTGCGGAGGAAGCAGAAGCCAGGCGGCTGTACCAAAAATTCCAGCGCCTGCCGCAGCGTTGCGAATTTTCGTTTTGCTAGAGTGAGGCGCTGCTTTAAACCCGTTCTTTGCTCGGGCTGTTCTGGTGGAGCCATTGTTCTTGCTTCGGTTGCAGCTAATACAGGCTGCATAAAGATTGTTACCATGGTCTGTACCGCCTTTAGAGCGTGGTTTTGAATGCTCTATTTCCCATGCGCCTCTGGTATTGAGTGCGCCATAGTTCTTGAAGGCAAGCTTTTTACGACAAATATGACAATGGCCATCGGTTCTGTCATATGCCGCTTGCCGCTTTTCTACTGAAAATCCCATACTGCTATTTCTCCTTTCAACGTCATTAATATGGCCTGCATAGCTTCTGCTCATAACAAGCTTGAATTGGTTAATATATGATCAGTCTATACAGATCATTATGATTAGGTCAACAGGTATATTTGATGTTCTATTGCGATATGAAAGATTGGCTGTTAGTGTTGGTGCGATAAATAGTGAGGGCTTATGACTGACACTTTCTTGGTTGAATTACCCCAAACCCAAAGGGCAAGGCTTAGGTTTATTGATTTTCGGTTGAACTTTCTAGGGAACTTAAACAGGAATGATTTGATCAGTCGATTTGGCATTAAGGAGGCTGCTGCCACAAGAGATATTGCTGCATATCGCGAGATGCGACCCGAGAATGCTAGTTACGATAGTGTTGCTAAGACCTATACCAAGGCTAAGTCATTCAGGTCGCTGTTCAGTTATGATTCGAGACAGGTTCTAAGTGCACTTGCCTCGGGATTTGGTGATGATGCAGTTATTGAGCAGCGTGCTCTCATATCCTGTGAAACCCCGAATATTCTCACAAACCCCGATGTGGATATTCTGGCGACTTTGACCAATGCTATTGCGTTGAAGCGTGGAATTAAAATTAAATACCTGTCTTTAAAATCTGGAGCCTCAGAAAGGGAAATCTTCCCTTTTACCCTGGTAGATAATGGTCTGCGCTGGCATATTCGTGCCTTTGACCGCAAACGAGAACGGTTTAGCGATTTTGTATTAACGCGCATTACCTACGCACGAATTACCGATAATCATCCGCTGGAGAGCGAAAAAAGAGAAGCAGATATACAGTGGAATAGGATCGTTGAGCTCGACTTGGTTCCACACCCTGCAAGAGAGTACGGTAAGGCGGTCGAACTTGATTATCAAATGATACAGGGGGTGCGCAATGTAAAAATCCGCGCCGCAGTCGCAGGCTATTTGCTTAGACTATGGAATGTTGATTGTTCTAAAGATCATAGTCTAGAAGGTGCTGAATATCATTTATGGCTTAAAAACACTTTAGCCCTATATGGGGTAGAGAACGCCCGCTTGGCACCGGGTTACGTCGAAGAAAACAGCACCAGTTAGTTTTAAACTTTGATTGCGAAGGGATAAATTTTCGGCCAAAAACGGACATCAGCCTTTCGTGCATTTTCGTTTCTTGAAGATTAGTTCAGCATCGTATGATAAAGACCATTATCTCTCTAACACGCTGGCTTGCCAACAGTCTCAATAGCACCGTGTCTTGGCTGGAAAGCAAAGATAGCTCCGCCGGCATGCAATCAAAGTTCGTGGACCTTGCACCAACTGATGAGGCAGATAAGGCTGGCGTATATTCCGAGGCGATTCTGTTTGCGACGAACAATGCGAAGGTCTCCAATATTGCCCTAACTGGCCCCTATGGATCAGGAAAGAGCAGCATCATTCAATCCTTCTTGAAGAAGTATCGGCGGCCTGCGCTTCATATCTCTCTTGCTGCGTTTGTTCCCGAGGTCGATACGGGGGATGGAAAGGTGAGTCGTCAAGAGATTGAGAGAAGTATCCTTCAGCAGATGCTGTATGGGGCTGACGCAAACAAGCTACCGCTGTCGCGGTTTAAAAGAATTCAGTCGCCCGGTGTTTGGTCGATCTTTAAATCTCTTTACATAATGCTTGGAATTCTCGCGCTGTGGTATGTGTTTCATCAGCGAGAAGACATCATCGATGGCACTTTTTTCGTTCCGCTCGCGCTCAGCAATTGGTTCAATCTGGGGATCTTTGCGTTCGCGGGAACATTTCTCTGGGTGACACTGCATCACTTTTATGTTGCGAGCTTCGGAGTGTCACTCAAAAGTATTTCATTGAAGGATGTTGAGATAAAGCCTGTCTCTGATGACCAGGCGTCCATACTGAACCGTCACTTAGACGAAATTATCTACTTCTTCCAAGCAACCGAATACGATCTTGTAGTCATTGAGGATTTAGACCGATTTAACAACGCCGAGATTTTCGTCACACTGCGCGAAATTAATAGCCTTGTGAACGAGAACGCAAGCGTGAAGCGTACCATCAGGTTCCTCTACGCCCTGCGCGACGACATATTTGTCAACACAGATCGCACCAAGTTTTTCGAATTCATCATCCCCGTTATTCCGATCATCAACACATCGAATTCGATAGACATGGTTCTGGAGCAGGGAAGGAGACTTGATCTCGATGAGCGCCTTGATCGACAGTTTCTAAGAGAGGTCTCACGATACCTGAACGACCTGAGGTTAATTCAAAACATCTTTAATGAATACGCCATTTACGTGGCTAATTTAGAAACTGATGGAGAGAATCTGCTCGATGCCAATAAGCTCCTGGCGGTCCTGATCTATAAAAATGTCTATCCAAAGGACTTTGAGCGACTGCACCGAGGCGCTGGCACTCTCGCCGAAATATTAAACCGGCAAGACGAGCTCATTAGGCATGGTGAGGTCACATATAGAACCGAGATCGCGGAACTCGAAAAGCAGCTTGAAGTCGCCGAGCGACAGACACCTTCGGACCTGAGAGAGTTGCGCCAGATTTATGCTATGGCCCTCATACAGAAGCTTCCGGTGAATATTGCCAGCGTCAGTCTTGATCAGCGTACATGGATCAATCTGCCACAACTGGGGGAGCATAATGCATTGGAACAACTGATAGATGCCCCGCGTCTTTTCTACCAGTTCCCTAACGGCCAACAAAAGGTGTTCAATAGCCTCAACTTGCAAGATGAGGTGGACTCTCAAAGATCCTACCAGCAACGTAAGGCCGAGATCGAAAACAAGGCGGCTGACAACAAGAGCAAGAACCAGCGCCGAATATATGATCTCAGATCAAGGATTACAACACTTCGCACGACCAAACTAAACGAACTTTTGCGTTTGAACCCCGACCATGTGTGGGAACTTTTCGAGGGGTTTGGGGAAAATGGAGATCTGGCTCGTTTTCTGATTCTGGAAGGTCATCTCGACGATACCTACTATCAATACACGTCACTCTTTCACTCGGGCCGTCTGTCGCCCCATGACAACAAGTTTCTGATCCAGATACGGGCGTTCGTCACGCCTGAGCCGGGTTTTCCGATCGACAATCCAAAAGAGGTCATCGCAGCAATGCGAGATGAAGACTTCCGGCAAAGCTATGTCTTGAACGTCAAGCTCGTCGATAGCCTCCTTAGTGACCAGAGCCTTTACCCCGACCAAACGCAGAAACTTATCGAGTTTCTCACGTCCGAATTCGAGAGCTGCGAGGACTTTTTCGATACCTATTACACTAGTGGTCGCGATGTTGTAGGACTTCTTTCGCGATTAGCCAATGCCTGGGAAGGTCTTGTGCCAGCTGTAATTGCTAGCCCCAATAATACCGTCCACCTCACCCGACTAGTTGCGAGCCTACCAGAAACCACGCTAAAAGCGATCGCAAGGGATTTTGAGGAGCTACCGGAATTTGTTTCGGCGAATCTTCCAGAGATTCTGGTGAATTCACCCGAACTAGCACCGGAACGCCTTGCATGCCTTCACTTCGAGGTCAAAGATCTGGCTGCAATCAAAGAGCACACTGAAATTGTACGCTTCATGTTCGAGGAGGGGCTTTTCGAACTCACGATCGCGAATCTGGAATACGTCTACCAAGCAATTTTGGGAGAGAACGATCTCGAGCCAATGCGCGAGAGGAACTTCACTACCATACGTTCGGCGAATAACGCTACCTTGATGAAGCGAGTCGAACGCGATTTCGACTTCTACCTACGTAATATCCTTTTGAAGCTTCAAGGGAATTCAAAGGAGGATGCCCCTGCTATTCTCGCCGTGGTTCGCCACGACAGGCTTGATCAAGATGATCTTCAGGAGTTTCTTGAACGGCAGACGGCCCTGCTGACAACTCTAGAGGGTGTGCCCGAGAGATTGCACGCAATGCTGTTCAAGCTAAGTGTGATCGAACCAACTTGGGTGAACTGTATTGCTTTTATGGAAGGCCAAGCGTTCGAGGCTGATATACTGGTTGGCTATCTTGATCGAGATGTTGTCCGTGCCACGATCTTGGAACATCCTATACCCAGCGACCCGGATTCACTGCCGCTGCGTCGATTCCTATTCGAGGCGAGCTCGTTATCTGATACTGCCTACAGAGAATATGTTCACGCCCTGCCGAAGCCGTTCAAAAAACCTCCCGAAGGACTCGAATCAGCCAAGCTTCGAATCTTGATAGATGAAGGAAAAATCACATTAACTAAGGAGAGTCTGGACTCTCTCGCTGACAACAGGGATTTACAGGTACGATTTGTCGCGGCCAACATCGACACATACTTGGCTGATCCAGACGACTTTGCACTCGACGATGGCTTCCAAGAAGAGCTTCTTCGATCTGAAGTTGATAATGTAGCCAAGCTCGGGATAATCGAATTGATGGATCTAGGGGGGGTCGTGGGACTTCCCGAGCGATCTGCACTCATCGGCCCAATTATTAATGACACCGACGCCCATATATCCAACCTTGATGGGAGTGCTGCGCAATCTTTGGTAATACACTCTAAGCCCATAGAGACGCAAATCTCACTCTTTAACAAATATCATTCTCTTATGACGGATGACGAAGTACATCATGTCTTGGCTAATCTACCGAGACCATTTTCCGAAATAAAAACTGGGTACAATACGCCTAGACTACAAAACACTTCCGAGAATCAGGATTTGGTCAGATGGCTTGATTCAAGAAACATTATCTCTTCATGGAGTGAAGCTGGTTTCTTCACTAACTGTATAAGAGTAAATCTCTATAGGCGCAGATAAGCGACTCCCAAATCCCCCTCTGTCTCGGTGTCAGCGGTACCTTGCCAGGCGCGCCACACACGGCAGTCATTGGTTCGGTTTCAGGTGTGGTGCTCGTCACACGGCATTGTCGATCCAACGGAGATCTCGTTGGATGTTATGGAGGGTTACAGGATGTACCTCCATCATTTCAAGAAAGTGCTCGATGGGAAGCCATTGGCACAGAATTCCAAACACAAGTTCCTGACAGATCTCAAACTGTTCATGCGGAGGCTGCATCGAAGGAGGATCATCGCCAACGCTGAATTTGAGGAGTTCGAACTCCCTAGGTGCCAAAAGAAGATCCCGCGCAACGTGCCGTCCCATGAGGAAGTTGAATTAATTCTCCAGCAGCCCCTGCTGAGAGAGAATGACCTGGGGATTCTGGATAGAGCTATGACGGAATTGCTTTACGCAACGGCGATACGTCGGTCTGAACTTGTCCGCCTACGGCTCGATCACTTGGACATGAATAAGCGCATTTTGACTGTCATCGAAGGAAAAGGCATGAAAGATCGCCGCCTTCCAGTTCTGGAGCGGGCCTGCAAATGGCTGACATACTATTTGGAAGAAGTCCGTCCCAAGTTTATGAGTCTGGCTTCTGAGGATTTCATGTTTGTTTCTCCAAATGGAATGCCTTGCACGGCTGATCAAGTAGGGCAGCGGGTTGGAAAGTATATTCGACGATCCGGAGTAAAAATTGAGGGAGCCTGCCATGTATTCAGACATGCTGTGGCGACTTCAATGCTGGATAACGGAGCCGACATTCGGCATGTGCAGGTTATGCTCGGCCACGCGGATACTTCGACCACTCAGATTTATACACATGTGGGGATTAAGAAACTGACTGACGTTTACAGTAATACGCATCCGGCGAATATTTGTAGGAGCTTAGATTCCTGTTGAGGCTTCCTTCCCTGGTGTCTCATTTGGGCTGTCAGTAAAGGGGAGGACTTTGTTTCGCCTGAAGCAAGCAAAAGCATGTGCTATCTTTTTAGTCAGTATCAATTCGTGAAAGACAGCATTCGACCCGAAGCGGACACTGATAGTTGTTCCACTTCAAAATATTGAAGCGTTTATAAATGAAACTAAAAACTACTGATATAAAGTTGCTGGATGAAATATTTGAAATGCAAGGCGGATTTGTTTTGGATTTTTCCAATCAGACCTTCTCTGAGTTTTTTGAAGACGAATTTGGCATTGATATTTACAATGACCAATATTCAGAAGGTGGAACCAGCAAAGCCAAAAGGCTGAGGTTTTATCTAAGGCAAGCGCCTACTGACTCTGTTGTTAAGATATTACTTGCACTATGGGAGTATAAAGAATCAATTATTCGCCGCAACAACCAAGAACAAATAGATGAAGGGTTAAAGGAAGAGTTTTGCTCTCTCATTAAACGACTAGGCGGAGAGCCACCACAAACATCAAGACCCAAACCTTCCCAAGAAATAAAAGCCATTGATGCTAATCTATCATTCAATCTTCTTAACGAGCTAATCGCGCTGTCGTCACTGGAACCACATCCTCGTGGATACGCTTTCGAAAAGTACCTGAAAAACCTCTTTGATGTAAATGGGCTAAATGGCAGATCTTCATTTCGACTTGTGGGAGAGCAGATAGACGGTAGTTTTGAACTAAATAGTGAAACTTATCTCCTGGAAGCAAAATGGACGAACCAACCAATAGGCTTGGCAGATTTACGCTCTTTTAATGCCAAGGTTGAAGATAAGGCCGCTTGGTCACGCGGTCTATTTATCAGCAATAGTGGCTTTTCAGAAGATGGACTGACAGCTTTCGGGAAAGGAAAAAGTATCATTTGTATGGATGGCTTTGATATGAGTGAAATGTTAATGAATAACAGGCTTTTTGCTGAGGTAGTTTCAAGAAAAGTCCGCAGAGCTGCTGAAACAGGAAGCCCATTTGTTCGAGTGCGTGATCTTTATTCTGTATCTTAAGTAAATATTATTATCGAACATTAAATTCGGAAGCACATAAATTGTTAGATCTGAGAAGCAAATCAACTGCCAGTCCCCATATTAATGGAAGCCACGAGTTTCTAAAGCTGGAATTACAACCTGAAGAATTTGAGTCGTTGGTAAACGGGCTAATTGATTTACTGCCAGATCATTATGTAGACCCGAATGCCATTGCCAGAACATTGGAAATTTTAGGTAAACCTGCGGCTGCTGATAAACTACGGATAAAAATCCCGGAAACAAAAAAAACAAGATCTGGTGATGTTGGAGAGGTTTTGGCTACTGATTATATTGAGGAGCAGACAGGCTACAGCGTTCCGATTAGAAAGTTACGTTGGCGGGATCACAGAAATATGGCCATGCGCGGTGATGATGTCGTTGGCTTTGTTGTTAACCATCAAAATCAAACCTTGAAGTTCTTAAAGGCAGAAGCCAAGGGAAACCGAAAGTTAAGCCGTGCTGTTTTGGAAAAAGCACGTAAAGAGCTGGATTCTGATAGCGGAAAACCAACTCCGCACGCACTATCATTTATTGCAGAAAGACTTAGAGAAACAGGTAATACCGGACTATGTGACCTAATAGAGAAAGCGCAGCTAGTGACAGGGGTTTCGCAAAATCAGGTTAAGCATTTACTCTTTACAGTTACGCAATCTGATCCTTCGCGTTTACAAAAAGAAGCCTTTGATAATTACACTGGTACAATTCCTCAAATATCTATTGGCGTTCAGCTTGATGGTCATCAAGAACTAATTGAAAGTGTGTATCAGGGAGTGATTGATGGCCTCAACGATAGATGAAATTGAACCTCTTCTAAGAAGCGCATTAGCAACTGGGTATCGAGGACGGCTTTTAGAGAGAGGTATGGCCAGATCTATGATCTGGAAGGATGGGATTCTACCTGATGGTGCGCCAGGTTTTGCAACGTCTCTGAGCTATGATCTTTTATCCTATGGTTACTCCCTGCTATCGCTTGCCCTGCGGTTACGCGAACTGGGCGGTGATGAAACCCTATGTCGTGAAGCCTTTGAGAAAGCGGCCTCAGCTATTTCGGATGTTATAAATAACGGCGCTCCAAACGACCCTGAACATGGGTTTCATAAAGTCCTCTCTGCAGCTTCTTATCATTTGGGGCGGTTTTCTGCCAAAGCTTATTCTTTGTTATTTCAAAATATTGAAAACGAAAACTTATCCCGCATGGAAAGAATTCTGTGTTTACTTATATTAAGGCGGTTAGAAGAGTTAGAAAACACTGTCATGGAATGGAAATTTTCAGGTGCAGGATCAGATCAGGCTATTGTCCAAAAAATTGAAGCGGATATTGATGACATAGACCTGGACACCGAAGATCTTGATGAGGATGCAGATTTTGGAGTTGATTCTGTTGAGCTTCCTGCCGTTGATTTAGCTATTAATGACAACTACATATCATCTCTATCTGAATTTTTCCTAGCCCTAGAGACTGGCAATGAGGTTCTGAAAAATAGTGCTGTGAATCGTATCAATACCTGCTTGAGTGTTAGCGCTGAACTAAATATGTTACCTCAATGGTGGGTGTTGCGTATCACCAAGTTTTTAATTGATGATCTTTGGGAATCAAGCTTCCACAAAATCATTCCAGTAACGCCTCACCATAAAAATGCTGAAGAGTGGGCGAAGCTTCGTTGGCTTTTTATTGCCTCACTTTTTAAACGTAGCAAGGCGGAAATTGACCTTTGGCCTTCACAGATAGAGGGAGCTAACAGAGCCGTCAATGATTTTGATAATCTTGTCGTTTCACTGCCGACAAGTGCAGGTAAAACCCGCGTTGCAGAGCTATGTATCCTGCGATGCTTGGCATTATCAAAAAGGGTTTTATTTATCACGCCTTTACGGGCACTTTCAGCTCAAACGGAGACCTCACTTAGAAAAACCTTCCTTCCACTAGATAAGTCTATTTCTTCACTTTACGGAAGTATCGGAACGAGTGACTTTGAACAGGATGTATTAAAGTCACGTGATATCGTAGTTGGCACACCAGAGAAGCTTGATTTTGCGTTGAGGAATGATCCAAGCCTTATTGATGATGTTGGTTTGGTTGTGCTTGATGAAGGCCATATGATTGGATTGAATGAGCGAGAAATTAGCTATGAGGTTCAAATACAGCGTTTATTGCATCGGGAAGACGCAGATCAAAGGCGAATAGTATGTTTATCTGCGATATTGCCAGATGGAGATCAATTTGAGGATTTTGTTAATTGGCTTCGTAGAGATACAGAAGGCGGAGCAATTGTATCAGATTGGCGGCCTACTGATTTAAGATTTGGTGAAATTGTATGGCTGGAAAATTCTGCGAAGATTGACTTTACAATAGGGGAAGAACGGCCATTTTTACCCAATTTTGTACAGTCTTTTGTTCCGCCAATTGGTAGAAGAAAGACACCATTTCCAAAAGACAAAAAAGAACTAACTTTAGCAACGGCTTGGAAGCTCGTTGAGGATGATCATACAGTTTTAATATATTGCCCTCAAAAACGTTCGGTAAATGGTTTTGCAAAAGATATTGTCGATCTAAATAGTCGCGGGGCTATTTGCTCAGTTCTTAACGTTCCCATTGAGCGATTAGAGCTTGCCATTACTCTTGGAAACGAATGGCTTGGAGGTGACCATCCAATTGTACAATGTCTAAAAATAGGTGTGGCGGTACATCATGGGAATTTGCCTAGCCCTTTTAGAAAAGAAATGGAAAAGCTTCTACGAGAGGGAATATTGAAAGTTACAGTTTCCTCGCCAACTCTAGCCCAGGGGCTAAACCTATCCGCTACGGCAGTCATTGTATTTTCACTATATCGTAATCGCAAGGTAATAGATCCTTCAGAGTTCAAAAATGTGATAGGCAGGGCTGGGAGAGCTTTTGTTGATATGCAAGGCATTGTGTTGTATCCGATTTATGAAGATTACGGCATAAACCATTCAAAGTGGCGTACCCTCGTTGAAAATACCAATGCACGTTTCATGGAAAGTGGCTTGGTGTTGCTTGTAATAACGCTTTTGAGCCGAATGGGTGCGGGTATCGGAAGTACAGATATTGATACTCTGATTCAATATGTTCTCAATAACGCACTTGTATGGGAGTTTCCAGCGATCGACAATGAAATTCCCGAGCAGGTAGAACAAAATCAAAATGACTGGCGAAAACATATCGTAAGTCTGGATACGGCAATTTTGAGTTTGCTTGGTAGTGATGTTGAAGACATTAACGATATACCTGCTGCGCTCGACGCTATATTAAGTTCTTCCCTTTGGACACGGCGATTAGCTCGACATGAAGCAGAGCTTAAGACTCTTTGTGATTCAGTCTTAATTCAAAGAGCTAGATATATCTGGTCTGTTTCTACCCCTTTTCAGCGTAAAGGGTACTTTTTGGCTGGTGTAGGGCTTGAAACCGGACAAAAACTAGATGCTATCTCTCTTGCCGTAAATGTGCTACTTATTGAGGCGAATGGGGCAATATTAATTAGCGACAATGAGAGTGCCGTTTCAAAAATCGTAGAACTAGCCGAACATGTTTTTTCAATCTCTCCTTTTATACCTGATGTTTTGCCTGACAACTGGAAAGAAATAGTCGCTGTTTGGCTGAAAGGAAAGGCTCTGACAGAAGAAAATATTACCAATATAGATGAAGCGTTGCAGTTTGTTGAGGACGGACTTATCTATCGTTTACCGTGGGGCTTGGAAGCCATTAGGGTGCGTGCTGGTGCGAATGGAGATAGATTCGCCGACGGGATGACATTGGATGATTATGAAACCGGGCTTTTGGTTCCGGCTATAGAGAATGGAACACTAAATAGAAGTGCTGCATTATTGATGCAGGCTGGTTTTAATTCACGTAAAGCAGCTATTATCGCAGTTAAATCAACCGGAGCAACATTTTCCAACGGATACCAGTTAAAAGAATGGATGGATTCTGATGTCGTATTTGACCTTGCTCATGCGGGAGAATGGCCGACACCTGAAACTTCAGATTTGTGGTGGGACTTTATTAAGAGTTTTGATTCATCTGCTGAAACTAAGTGGTCTTCTTCCCTTATACAAATTTCGGTGAGTTGGCAGCAGGGTTTTATTCCTGTTCCTGGTACTCAAATGAAACTTTGGAATAATAGCCCAGGATTAACACATATTCTTTCCTCGGATGGAGAGCATGTTGGATTTATAAATGCAAAATATTCGCTGTGTAATAAAGGTATTTACTATACCCAAGTGAGCGAAAATCCAAGTTATGTTGATATAACTTATTGGGGGCCAAGCTCAAATCCGTTCGAGACAATACAGTAATGTTGTGAATGTCAGCTATGGCCGATTACGGACATTCTGGAACAAATTAACTCACTGACACACCATGTCAGCTTCCGGCCATAAGCGGACACTAGGAATTGAAGTAACAACGAAGCTTTGTTTCTGTAATTTCAATAACCGTCGAGTAAACTGAGCCATTAGTTTATCGACTGATGAAGTAAGTTGTAGCGGAATGGTTTTCTGATGCCTCGTAGTCTCCCTCTAATTGTAGATATTGCTTGAACAGCTCCGGAAATTAACCTTCGCTAGCTATTGTAAACTTAAACTCTTGTGAGTATTGATGCTCTTTTTAATAAATGTGCGCCTAAAATACATTCAATACTAGATATTGTGTTGCTTGCCTGAAACACTCTTGATACGAGCCCCAAAAGTGTTTGAAATTATGTGTATGTTGAAAAACTGTTTAATAGATCAAGATAAAATGTATGAACACCTACCCCGGGATGTCTAAAGAAGTGAACCCTTAGGGACCCCATTGAGAGAAAAACAAAGTTGACGCATTTATTCTTCAGTTATTGAACTCCAATAGAAGGGGTTATCTTTGACGAAGTGCCTTGCCTCTCTTTAGCTTCAGAGCTGATTGTAGTTTAACTAAATGCAACATTAATAAGAAATGCAACAGAATTCGTGGGTTTTTTAACCTGTTGTTCTAAAAAGAAAATTTATCATGTTGGACTTTTTATTGCACGTGATGAACGAGAATTAGACACTTCTGTAATCCCGTCATTGCCGGTCGCGGCCATCGGGACCATTCCCTTTACTGCATCTTGATATCAACTGATCATCGCTGGTCTGAAAATGCCTCGGTTGAATCACCTTTAGCAAGAGGGCAAAGTCCTAATTAATCCAAACGCAAATTACTGTATAATACCAAGCGAGAACTAGCTGGATAACGTATTAAATATACAAAATGCTATAAAAGGTATGGAAAGAATGCAGCGGGAAGTCTTTTAAGGCCCATAATATGGGGTTTTAGGCACTCACTATCAGGTTGCAGATAAAAAAATAGTGGATATTACCGTTCTGAATGACATCCCATGCTACAAATGATTCGGATAGGTTGAATCATCAAAAAAGCCCCAGGAAATGGGGCTTTTTTTTATCTGATGCTCAGTAGAGCAGCCATGCCTGTCTGATCTCGATTTGAACCAGTAAAAATTTATTTGCAACAATGGCTTACTGGACTAAGCTAAAGTTAGACTAAAACTATCTTCCTGTTGCTATTGACGGCATCTATCTACTGCTGGTCTATAAATAGTAGCGCTGCATAACAAGAGAGGCATACTTTGTTGTCCTGGCCGAAAATAAGGCGTGGCAAGAAAGGGCTGGTAGGGATAGAAGTACGGCCTAACGGACTGGCGGTCGCAGTGGCATTGCCTTCTGCGGGCGGGAACCTCATCAGCAAGCTCGACTTTATCGAAGCCACCGCTGCTCAACGTTCTCCAGCTCTGAAAGACTACGTAAGCACCCACAAACTTGAGGGCATGAAATGCAATCTGGTGTTGCCGCCGGAGCTATATGGCTGGCAGCAGATTGAGCGCCCCCCTGTCGAAGATTCGGAACTGCGCGAAGCGGTTCGCTGGAAAGTAAAAGACATTCTCGACTATGCCATTGACGAGGCTGTAGTTGACGCTTTTGCTTTCCCCTCAGATGCCCTGCGGGGTAAACCACCTCAGGTCAATGTCATTACTGCCCGCAAAACTCTCATTCAGGAGCTGATCAATACCGTCAATGGCAGCGGGCTTCGACTGAATACTATCGATATTACCGAACTGGCATTGCGTAATCTGGTGCAGGGACTGCAATCGTCGGGCAAGCCTCTGGCACTTATGGTGATGCAGGAGCACCGTGGTCTGATGCTGTTGATTAAGGATGGAGATGTCTATTTGTCACGCAGGATTGATGCGGATATGGAAGGCTTTGGCGATGCAGATCAGGCTGCCCGGGTAGGCCAGCAACTGGCTCTCGAAATACAACGTTCCATGGACTACTTTGAGAGCCAGTTGGGACAAACACCTCCACGCTCCATTATTGCTTCTTCTGTTCTGCACGAAGCCGAACTGCTTACCCAGCTTGATGAAACGCTTGGACTGGAAATCAAAACATTACCTGAAGATCAACTCGGGCTAGCCGAAGACCAGTTTGCTTCCGCCCAACACTGGGTGGCCTGCGGTGCTGCACTTCGTGGCCAGGAGATTCGCAAGGAGTGATGTCATGATATCCCGTCCCCCTAGTTGCGACCAACAGCACATTGCAGGAGTCTTCCTTGCAGCAGGTTAACTTATACACGGAAGAATTCCGTCCCAAGAAAGATCTCTTGGCCTTCAGAAACATGCTTGCTGTTGCCGCCGTCCTCCTGGTGGTGTGCGTGTTATACAGTGCTTACCTGGCGTGGGATGTTCGAACCCATGAACAGACATTAGCGGTGTTGAATACAGCAAACAGTTCTATGCAACAAGAGGTCGATGGTCTGCAAGCGCAGCTTGAAGCCCGCGCACGGGATTCGAGATTGCAGAACGAAAACGAAGTGCTGAAGATTCGTCTGCATAATACACGGTTGTTGCTGGCTGCCATTGAGGAGGGTATCAATGATGAAGGCATCAGACAGAGATTTGGCGATATATTGCTG
Source organism: Hahella sp. (assembly GCA_050299855.1). GTDB lineage: Bacteria > Pseudomonadota > Gammaproteobacteria > Pseudomonadales > Oleiphilaceae > Hahella. The sequence goes on along the minus strand of JBNKWQ010000021.1, from coordinate 168,993 downwards.
GCGCTGGCCAAGCACAGGATAGAGCCGGTGTGGCTGAGCCAGATTCAGATTTTGGAGAGTGGTGAGCGCCTGTCGCTGGTCGGCCACACCCGGGAACCGGATCAGGTACCCGTGTATCTGCGTTCCCTGGGACAAGAGGCTGCGCTAAGTGGGCGCTCATTTAATCTGTTTAATATTGAACAACCGGAACAAACGCCGGAGCTGCGTACATTCAAAGTGGATACCCAGGCCGCTGATGTGCCCGACGCGCAAAAGCAAAGCGGAAAAAGACAGGCATCCAGCAACGCCCCTTCAGGTCAGCTATCTTCCCGTCCAACACTAGCGGAGCCGTCCTTCTCATCGCCCGGGCCGGCCTTGACTGAGTCGATCCAGCGTATAGGAGGCGCCAGCTGATATGGATTTCAAAGCTGTAGAAAGCCGTGTCAATGCCATGAGCCAACGCGAAAAGTTGATTCTGTTGGCAACGATTCTGGTGGTATTGCTGTTGATATTTGAAGCGTTTTTGTGGGCTTCTAATTGGCAGATTAAACAGCAGTCTGAGCAGCAGATACAGACTGCCCAGGCGTTGCAAGGCGCTCTGTTGTCACAAAGGCAGACTCTGCAGCAAGCCATTGCGCAGGACCCTAACTCTGCCTTGCGGGCAGAAAATGAACAACTGGAAACGCAACTATCCGCCAAACAGGATGAGCTTAGAGCCAGTCTCTCACGTTTGGTGGCGCCTGAAGAAATGCCGGCTATGCTGGTGGCACTGTTGGGGAACAATCCAGGCCTGCAAGTGGCGGAGGTCAATAAGATACCAACGGTGAAAATTCAACAGGGCGAAGGTGAAGGTGCTGCGGTTCTCTATAGTCACCGGATTCGCATTGTTGTTGAGGGCCGCTTTTTTGATGCGCTCAAATATGTACAAAAGATCGAGGCTGAAAATGGTCGACTCCGGCTGATCAGTCTTGATTACGAAGTAAGCCGGTATCCCAAAGGGGGGCTGACGCTGGAATTGGAAACCCTGGGGCTTGATGAAAGGTGGTTGGGTGTTTAGCAGGTTGAAAAAGCGGATGCCTGGATTAGCAGGTGGCTGGAGCTGCAGGGCATTAAGTCTTTGTGCAGGACTATTAGTTGCCGGATTGGTGCAGGCAGCAGATCCCGTCATTGTGGATGGCGTGACTCTGCAGGATCCGACGCGCCCGGCTGACTGGCATGCCGCCCGTGCGGAACCAACCAAAGTGCAAAAACCTGCGGTGACGCTGGATTCCATTATCTATTCTCAAAAACGTCGTCTGGCAGTATTGAATGGCCAAAGCATGGCGGAAGGGCAGCAACGTAACGGGATTAAAGTGATAAAAATTGAAAGTCGTCGTGTGCTGCTGGAATGGCAGGGCGAGCGCTGGTATGCCTCAGTGACTCCCGCCTCCGGTGGTTCGATCAGTATTCGGAGAATGCAATGAGAACTACCTGGCAAGCCATTTGTTGTGGTGCCATGAGTTTTGTGTTGAGCGCCTGTGCAGGTATGGGGCCTTCACCGGTAGACACCAGTGCTGCCAAAGAAGTGGAACAGCAACTGCGTGCCGCACGTGGTATGGATGAAAGCCCGGGCAGTAAACCGCTAGTGCCGCCGGCAGCCGTCACCCAGGAATTGATTCCTGCGCTGGGAGCCAGCCCGATGGGACGCCCTGAGGAGGAACGTTTCGATATTACCGTCAATGATCTACCCGCCAGGGAGTTCTTCAAGGGCTTGGTCCAGGGGACTCCATACAATATGGTGGTGCATCCTGAGGTTATGGGTAACATCAGCCTGGAGCTGAAAAATGTGACCCTGAACCAGGTTATGGATATTACCCGCCAACTCTACGGTTACGACTTCAAGCTGGTGGACGGCATCTATAAGGTCCTGCCCAGTACCATGAGATCAGAGATTTATCAGATCAATTATCTGAACGTTAAACGTAAGGGGGCTTCCGACATTTTGGTCAGCTCCGGACAGCTTTCCAGTTCAGTATCCAGCTCAAGCGCCGGCAGTTCATCCAATAGCAGTAGTAATAACAGCGGTACGACCACAACGAGCGCTGTGCTCTCCAGGATTACCACTGAAACTGAATCTGATTTCTGGACCACATTACAGCAGATTCTGCTGACCATCGTCGGCACTGGAGATGGCCGCACCGTCGTCACAAACGGTAGTGCAGGTATCGTGATGGTCAAAGCCATGCCGGAAGAGTTACGGGCAGTGGAGAATTATCTGAAGCAATCGGAACTTATCCTGCAACGCCAGGTTGTCCTCGAAGCCAAAATACTTGAGGTTGAACTGAGCAAGGGGTACGAGCAGGGGATTAACTGGAGCTACTTTGACGAGTTTACCAGTCAGTTGGACCTGAATGGTGACCCGACCAAATCGCTGACTCTAGGGCAATCATCAGCACTTTTAAGCAACACCAATGTGGAAGGTATTTTTAGCGCTGCACTGCGTATCAACGATTTCACCACGTTTATCCAGTTGCTGGGCAAACAGGGTTCCGTGCAAGTGCTGTCGAGTCCCCGTATTGCCACTATCAACAATCAGAAGGCCGTGATTAAGGTAGGTACTGATGAATTCTTTGTCACCGGCATTGAAACCAACAACGACAATAATTCGGATCAGACCACGACGGATGTGGAGATCACGCCTTTCTTCTCCGGTATCGCACTGGATGTAACACCACAGATTGGTGACCAGGGTGACATTACCCTGCATGTGCATCCTACCGTCAGCGAAGTAGAAGACCAGACCAAAACCATCTCCATCGGCAGTGATGACCTGATCTTACCACTGGCATTGAGCACCGTGAGGGAAACGGACAGTGTGATCAAAGCCCGTAACGGTCAGGTAGTGGTCATCGGTGGATTGATCCAGACCGTCACCAAAGATGAAACCGCCGAAGTGCCCTTGCTGGCCGATATCCCCTGGCTGGGGGAAGCGTTCAAGCAAAAGCGTCAGTCAGAGAAGAAAAGTGAACTGGTGATTTTGATTCGGCCGGTTATTTCTGATCCGGCATCCCTGAAAACGGATCTCGAACAGTCGGAAGGGCGTTTTAGTAAGTTGCGTACCCAAATCGAAGCTGACTATCAATGAGAAGCAAGCAATGAAAAGCAGCAATGAAAAGCGAGCAATGAGAAGCAAGCAATAAGACACAAGCATTGAAATGCCAGTTGGCCGTAAATCTGTAGGCGATAGGCAGCGACTAACTATTGGTATAGAAAAAGTATCGAAATAAGAGTATCGAAACAGGAGTATCGAAACAGGAGTATCGAGAAAAGTATTGATAACGGATCTCGGGAAAAGGTATCGAAAACAGACTTTAAGATAAAGGCTACAGGCAGAACTCTGCGAGAGGCATATGTACGAGGCGCACTTTGGATTGAAGGAGCATCCCTTCTCCCTGACTCCCAATACCCACTTTTATCTGGACTCGATGAGCCACCAGAATGCCTTTCAAACGGTGCGGGTGGCGCTCGACACCATGGAAGGATTTATCAAGATTGTGGGCGAAGTCGGCACGGGTAAGACGCTGTTATGCCGACGCTTGTTGAATACTCTTCGGGAGCCCTATGTCAGCGCCTATGTTCCCAATCCGCAGCTAAGCCCGCTGGACCTGTGCCGAGCGGTTGCTGATGAATTGGGCGTGGCGACGCTGGCAACATCCGGGCAGCACCACCTGCTGAAAAAAATTAATCAGAAACTAATTGAAGAGGCGGCTGCCGGGAAACAGGTCGTGTTGGTGATCGATGAGGCCCAGGCGATGCCTGGGGAAACCATAGAAGCTCTGCGATTACTCACCAACCTCGAAACCGAATCACGCAAATTGCTGCAAGTGGTTTTATTTGGACAGCCGGAACTGGATGAATTGTTGGCACAGCCACATCTGCGACAACTTAAGCAACGCATTACCTTTCAGGAATATCTAAAGCCTCTGGCCAGTGAACAGGTGGGCCTTTATCTGCAGCATCGTGTTGGCCTGGCTGGTTACAACGGGCCGGGATTGTTCCCTTCCAAAGCTGTGCGCCTGATTGCCAAATCCAGCGGTGGCGTGCCTCGCCTGATCAATATTCTGGCGCATAAGGCCCTGCTGGCTGCCTACGGAGAGGGTGCCCGCCAGGTGAACGGGAAGCATGTCCGCCGAGCGGTGCGTGATACCGAAAGTGCCAGGCCATTGAGTTGGGGCTGGCTCACGGGGGACTGGGCATGAGCCTGATAAACGATGTTCTGCGGGATCTGGATAAAAGCAATGCCGATGATCGGGCGCAGCGTGATATCCCGCCAGGTCTTATGGCAGCGGGTCGCAGTGCAGGCCATCGGACCAAAATCTGGTGGTGGCTGGTATTACTGGTGCTATTGGTGGCGGTTGCAGTGTTTGGCTGGATGAGTCTGCAGCGGGGAACACACCTGACGGCAGATTTCCAAAATGGTCTGACTGACAATCAAAAAAATACTGACCCTATTCCTGTAGAGGCTATTGCAACTCCTGCCGCTAATTCGCCCCCCGCCAGTTCGTCTGAGTCAGAAGAGGCGGGAAAAGCTCTGGCAGGTCGGGAGTCTCAAGCGCAACCTCAGGTGGGGCAAACACAGAAAGCGATCAATGACATTCCCATCGCCCGTGCACCGTCAGCCCAGCAGGAATCGATTGTGGGAGAGATTACTCCGGCGCAGGTGCAAACTCTGAAGGCCAAGACAGAACAAACACCAGGGCCTTCCGAGGAGATGAGCACTGAGATAAGAGGCAAAGCGTCATTGTCTGTCACGCAATCGTTGGTAACTCAATCATCTGTCACACAATCATCTGTGGCCAATGAGGAAGCAGGCCCGGGGAGGACGTTAATCAAAACATCGCCCTCAGAACCTGCTTCCAATTTGGCTGTTACCCCGTCATCTGTTAGCAGGTCATCTGATACCACTAAAACTCCTATAAAGACTGCCCCGGTAAAAGCCAAGCCGGTGAAAGCCGCATCAGTTCAAGCAGACATGATCGTTTCGCTGCAGACTTCCCAGGGGTCCATACAGCCCTCTCAGAATCCTGAAGCCCTGGCGCTGAGAACTCTGCGTGATGCCCGCGCGCTATATCAGCAAGGCCGCGCACGGGATGCGGAGTTGATGTTGTCGCAACAGCTTTCCCAACGCCCGGAGCTTAACCAAAGCCGTCAACAATTGGCTAGCTGGCAACTGGCTCGGGGAGGTGTGCAGGAGGCTCTGGGGCTGTTGGCAGGGGTGAATCAAAACAGTGCGGTCGGTCTGAAAGAGGCCAAGGCCCATGCTCTGGTGGCGTCAGGGCAGGCAGAGCAGGCGATTCAATTGCTTAGTGCGAATTCACCCGAAGTGAAGCAGCACCTCTCTTACCACGGGCTGCTGGCGGGCCTGTTGCAACAGGCGGGTCGTTATGAAGACGCATTACAGGTGTATGCCTTGCTGGTGGAAATGGTACCTACGCGGGGCGACTGGTGGGTGGGGCTGGGTATCGCGCTGGATCAGACCGGCCGGGTGGAACCTGCCATGCGAGCCTACCGTCAGGCACTGACCGACCCAACACTGAGTCAGGCATTGAACCAGTATGCAAAGCAGCGGTTTGATCAATTGGATGATTTTCTGGGGGCTCAGCCTCAGACTGGCCGGGCCCGGGTAGACGGCTGATAACAAAACGTACAGATAACAGACGTACTGAACTATGAATGAGCCAAGAAAGAAAATTCGCTTAGGGGATTTGCTGGTAGAAGGTGAAGTTATCACTGAAGCCCAGTTGATGACGGCACTGAGTGAGCAAAAGAAAACCGGTGCCAAGCTCGGGCGGGCATTGATCGAGCTGGGCTATATGGATGAAGACAGTCTGCTGCGCTTCCTCTCCAAGCAATTGGGTATTCCATTCGTACAGCTGCGACACTTTCAGTTCAACCAGGATCTGATCAAGAAATTGCCGGAAACCGCCGCAAGACGATTCCGTGCCATAGTGCTGTCGGAAGATCAGGGCGAATTGCTGGTCGGTATGTCGGATCCTATGGACATCTTCGCCTACGACGAACTGGTACGGCAGCTCAAGCAGCCAATCCGCCAGGCTGTCGTGCGGGAGAGTGAACTGCTCAACACTCTCGACATGGTATATCGCCGTACCGAGGAAATCGCCAGCATTGCCGGTGAACTGGAGGACGAGCTGGGCGAAGACGCCTTCGACCTCGCTCAGCTGGCAGCAGGAGGCGATGATTCTGAAGCCCCGGTGGTGCGTCTGTTGCAGTCTATCTTCGAAGACGCGGTGCTGGCGCGTGCTTCGGATATCCACATTGAGCCGGACGAAAGCGTGGTGCGTATCCGTCAGCGTGTTGATGGCGTCCTCCACGAACAAGTCATGAAGGAAAAGCGGATCAATGCCGCCCTGGTATTGCGTCTGAAACTGATGTCCGGACTGAATATTTCCGAAAAGCGTTTGCCTCAGGATGGTCGTTTTAATATTCGTGTTAAAGGGCGTTCGGTCGATGTGCGTTTGTCCACCATGCCGGTGACTTACGGCGAATCGGTGGTGATGCGTCTGTTGGATCAGACCGAAGGGATGTTGAACCTTGAAGCTACTGGCATGCCCGCGGAACTGCTGGAACGTATTCGGGTGCTGATCAGTCGTCCACACGGCATATTGTTGGTCACTGGGCCAACAGGGAGTGGTAAGACCACCACCCTGTATGGCGCGCTGACAGAGCTGAACAGTCCGGCCGCCAAGATTATTACGGCCGAAGATCCTATCGAATATCGTTTGCCGCGTATTACCCAGGTGCAGGTAAATACCAAGATTGGTCTGAGTTTCGCCACTATATTGCGTTCAGCTCTGCGGCAGGATCCTGACATCGTACTGGTCGGAGAAATGCGGGATCAGGAAACCGCTGAGATTGGCCTGCGGGCTGCCATGACCGGCCACTTTGTACTTTCCACCCTGCACACTAATGATTCCATTTCCAGTGCCATGCGCTTGGTCGATATGGGAGCTGAACCCTATCTGGTAGCCAGTGCCTTGACCGCCGTCTTGGCACAACGCCTGGTGAAACGTATCTGCGAAGACTGCAAACAGGAGTACCAACCTAATGACCAGGAAAGAGTATGGCTGCACGGGCTCACCCATAGTGGTCTGCCACCGCACTATTATAAAGGTAAAGGTTGCTATCAATGTGGTAACACCGGCTATAAGGGGCGCGTCGGGGTATTCGAGCTGCTGGAAATGAATGAACCCCTGTTGGAAGCCTTGCGTACCAATAACCAGAACAGTTTTATTTCTGCGGCTAAAACAGCCAAACATTACCGGCCATTGGCATTGAGTGCTCTGGATTATGCCAAAGACGGACTGACCACCCTGGATGAAGTCTTCCGTATTTCGGCTTCTCTCGGGGACGGTGTGGGTAAGGCAGCAATTGATTTTAGTTAGTAAAAATCAATCCTTTGACGCGACACAATAAATTTAGGCGAGATTTGAGAATAAAGGTTCATGGCACAGTTCGTTTATAAAGGACGAGACAGCAAAGGCACCCTGGTGGAGGGCAGCCTGACCGGCGCGAACCAGGAGTTGATCGCCGGCGAACTGCTGCGCCAGGGCATTACTCCCACCAGTATTCGCGAGCAGGTTGAGTCTGTGGATGTGCTGCAGGCGATTAAAAAGCACCCACTGTTCAGACCCGATATCACTCTGGATGAACTGGTGATTCTGTGTCGCCAGATGCATGCATTGACCCGGGCGGGTATCCCTATAATTCGTGCCATCCGGGGGCTGGCCGAGTCTACCAAATCAGAGACCCTGGCCGAGGTGCTGGAAGATGTGGCCCGCCGCCTGGAGAGTGGGGTAAATCTGGCCACCGCCATGCGCGCGCATCCCAAGGTGTTTAATAACCTCTTCGTATCGATGATTCTGGTCGGAGAGAACACCGGTAATATTGAGGATGCCTTTAAGCAGCTGGCTCAGAATATAGAACTGGAGCGGGATACCCGCAAGCGGGTAAAACAGGCAACGCGTTATCCATTGATGGTCGTTACGGCGATAACTGCGGCTCTGTTAATCGTCAATTTCTTTGTCATCCCTGCCTTTGCTAGCGTGTTTGCCAAGTTTGGTGCAGACCTGCCTATCCCGACACAAATCCTGATTGCCACTTCCAATTTTCTGACCACTTATGCCTGGTGGCTGGCATTTGCTGTTGCCATGGCGATTTATGGATTTCTACGCTGGACCAAAACGGAATCCGGGCGCTATAAGTGGGATGCGTTTAAATTGCGAATTCCCATTGTCGGCCCGTTGTTCGAGCTGGTGGCACTGTCTCGGTTTTCGCGCAATTTTTCCATGATGCTGGCAGCAGGATTGCCCGTCACCACTGCCCTTACTCTGGTGTCAGAGGCGGTGAACAATGCCTATATAGGCAAGGCTGTGGCCGATATGCGTACCGGCATTGAACGTGGCGATACCCTGGTACGTACTGCCCGAGCCTCAGAAATGTTTTCACCGCTGGTGATGCAGATGATGGCCGTAGGAGAAGAAACCGGCGCGGTGGACGCACTACTGATTGATGTGGCGGATTTCTACGATGAAGAAATTGAATATGCCTTGAAGCGCCTGTCGGAGTCCATTGAACCGATTCTGCTGGTATTTATGGGCGGCATGGTGCTGGTGTTGGCGCTGGGTGTGTTCCTGCCTATGTGGAATCTGGGCGCTGCGGCGTTGGGGCGCTGATGGCAAGGGGAACCTGGCTGCAGTCACTGATGCGGGTTGAAGTCTGGCTGATGATCGGCCTGATTGCACTTTTGGTGGTGATCTTTTTTCGTAGTATGGAAGACACCTTTGATGCGGTGGAGAAGTTTAAGCCGGAACAGATGAAGTCGGCCATGAAGGGATCATTGCGGGATCTGCATGTGGCCTGGCTGGCAAAAGGTCGTCCTACAGGCGTCGGCAGTGAGCTGTCATTTGGCGGGCAACTGCTGCGACTGAATATTGAGGGTTGGCCGGTGGCTGTGGGAGCCGGACCGCAGGTAGTGGAAATGACCGATCAGTCATGTGATCAGGTGTTTTATGCCTTGCTGGCGGATCATGTCCCGGGGGAGATAAATCCTCAGTCGGCTACGCCGGAAGCAAATGTGAAGAACAAGCAGGGGGTGATCAAGGCAGCCCGAATACCGGTCAACGCGCTGGCAGTAGGGACTGTCTGCGTATATCAGATTGGCAATGAGAAGCAGGAGCGTTTCTCATTGTTATACAACACGACCAGTGGTGAGGTGAGGTTGGCATTCCATACCAAAACCGGAAATCCCGGACCGTGATTAGTTTCAATTTTTTACAAACGGACTTAAACAAAGCATCTATACTTTTGAAAAGTCGATGTAAATTTACTCGTTTAGAGGTACTACTCGTGAAGAAACAACAATCCGGTTTTACATTAATTGAACTGGTCATGGTCATAGTGATCCTGGGGATATTAGCTGCATTTGCTTTGCCCAGATTTGCAGACTTGAGTCAGGAAGCTCGCTTGGCTTCTATCAATGGAGCACTTGGCTCTGTTCGGTCTGCTGCTGCAATTGCACATGCTCAGGGTCTGGCCTCTAACGTTGTCAACGGCGATGTTTCCTTGGAAGGTACAAACATTACTCTTGTAAATAGCTACCCTGATGCAACAGATATAATCACTGCGGCGCAATTATCCAGCGATTTCACAACTGGGGCGGCGGCTGGTGTTGCCACAGTGACACTTGGAGCATGTTCCTTTACTTATACTGAAGCTGGAGCGGGAGCCTCTCCTGCTATCACAGCGGTAGCTGGCGGACCAAATTGCTGATATTGGTTCTAGCAAAAGCCCCTTAAGTGATATGAACTATGCAGATAAGAGCAGCAGGTTTTACTCTTGTTGAATTAGTTCTTACTTTGGTTTTGATTTCAATCTTAGCTGCATCGGCAATGGCGCTATTTGCCTCCAAAGATGCCTATACTGCCAGAACCACTGCCGATCAAATCCTCGCCCAGGCCCGACTTGCTCAGCAGGTGGCGCTTGGACGAAGTCTTAATATCAACACCAGTTTTACCGTTGCCCGTTCGGGGGACTCCCTGACCCTGTCGGTCACTCAGGATACCTATTCTTCTATTCGCAACGCCGATGCACAGGCGGTGACCGTAAGCTGGAAAGAGGCCGGAACCACGGCCTGCGGCGGTGGCAGCACGGCAGATTTTACCGTGCAGTTTGACCGCGAAGGCGATGCGTTATCTCCCGGCGGTAATCCGGTCAATACACTGATCTGCGTAGTCGGCTCTCAAACCATCCCTGTCTGCATCTCTTCCCTGGGGTATGCCTATGAAGGCGTTTGTGACTCTTAGGCGAAGTCTTCGTCCTGCTATCCATCAGCAGGGGGTCACCCTGGTGGAGTTGGTGATCACCATCGTAGTCTTAGGTATTGCCCTGGTGGCCATCGTCAGCGCCATCAGCAATTCGGTCAGCCGCGGCAGTAATATCCTGTTGCAGGATCGTATGATTGAACTATCCCAGGCCTATATGGACGAGATTCTCGGCAAGCGCTTCGATGATGCCACGCCGATGGGAGGCTTTCCGCCGGTGACTGCCTGTAACATTGCTACCGAGGAGGCTGACCGGGCGGACTATGATGATGTGGATGATTATGACGGCATCTCAGAAGCTCCAACCTCCCAAACCAGTGCAAGTTTTGCCGACTATACCGATTACAATGTGACGGTATCTGTTTCCTGTGAGGGTGATGAAGTTGCGGTCACCAACAGTCGCGCAAAACGGGTGACCCTGGTCATTACAGACCCCCGTGGCCAGTCTATTACCTTCTCTGCCTACAAAGGGAATTACTGAGCATGAAGGCGGCTTACGGGTATAGCAGACAGCAGGGGTTCACCCTGACTGAGCTGGTGATGGTTATCGTCATTGTCGGTATTTTGGGGGTTGGTGTAACCCGCTTTATCACAGCCACTGTCGGCGGTTATGTAGATACCGCACAGCGTCAACAAATGGCAACCGCAGGCCTGGTGGCGTCAGAAAAAATATCCCGGGAAATTCGTACAGCTCTGCCGAACTCAATTCGCCTGAATGCCAATGCCTCCTGTGTGGAGTATATCCCTATTTTGGCCGGTACCAACTACACCAGCCTGCCGTTGGCGGCGGCAGCGAACACTATTGACGCCGTAGGGGCCCAGTTGAGCAATCCTGTCGGCGGTCGGGTGGCAGTTTACCCTGTCACCACTGCAGATCTTTATAACCCTGGCAATACCGGTCCCATTACCGCGGCAACAGGGGTACTGCCCACAGGCGCTGATGCGGTGGTGATTAATCTCACTGCCAATCATCAGTTTGATGCCGAATCACCAACCCGCCGTTTGTTTATCGTGGATCAGCCCCGTGCCTTTTGTGTCGAGGGTGGTTTTTTGTACCGCTACAGTAATTATGGCTTTAACGCGGCGACGACCCTGCCGCCGGTTGGTGGCCGTAGGGCGGTGCTTTTGAGCGACCTCTCCATTGCCACCAACGTTTTTGATTATACTCCGGCGTCACTGATACGTAATGCCGTGGTTAACTTCCGCTTTATCCTTAGTATTGGGGATGATGCCTGGGAGACTGAACAGGAGGTACATATTCGCAATGTACCCTGATCGATCAGCTAAATTTAAGTACAACCAGCGAGGGCTAGGTCTTCCTGCGGCGTTATTCCTGATCGTGATTCTAGGACTGCTGGTGGTCGCCATTACCGAGCTGGAACGTACCACTGCGGAAGGAGTTTCTATCGGCGTGCAGTCTGCCCGTGCGTATTATGCGGCGGAAAGTGGTGCCCAGGCCGCTTTGGTGAGCTTGCTTCCAATTAATGCAGCTGATCCTTCAGATCCGGCCGATCCCTCCGCATGCCCTGTGCTGGCGGATATTAATTTCGCCACCCCGGGCCTGGGAGGCTGCTCTGCTGCACGGGAATGTTTCCGGGATGAAGTTGACGGCGAATCCTATTTCACTCTTCGTAGTACCGGTACCTGCGGTAGTGGTAGTGAAGCGGCGGTTAGAGTGGTGGAGGTCAGAGCAAAATGAAGCAGTATGTGACTTTCGCTATACAGAACAAAATATCTGATCTGGTCAGGCGTTTTATCGGCCTGGTGGTAGTTCTGATTTTGAGCCAACTGTTACCAATGTCGGCCTCAGCCGGAGTGGTTTTTAGTGACGATATGGAAAGTGGCGGTGGCAATTGGACGGTGACAGCAGGTAGTGGCGCAGCTTCTATCAATAGCGATACCGCGAACTCGCCATTTAATTCCCTGAGGATGGGGGAACTTGCGGTTACTGTAGAATCGATTGCCATTGATACCACCTCCAGTGACACCGTTACCGATATTACCTTGGCCTTATGGGTACGCCGCGGCTCCAACTTTTTCAACAACTACCCCGAAACCGGTGAAGACTTTGTCCTTGAATACCTCAACAGTTTCAACAGCTGGGTTGCCCTGGAAACATTTACTGGTGGCGGCACGGACGGCGAAATTTTCAATCGTACATACTCCGGCCTGACGGCGGCTGAACATAGTGGTTTTAAAGTCCGTTTCCGGACTATCGGAGGCAGTGGCAATGGCTATGATTACTGGCATGTCGACGATGTGTCTGTCACTGTTACTACGGCCTCTGGAGGTAGCTGTTCAGACACCTTTGCCGACTCTTTTGCCTCTGCCAGCTATAGTCGCAATGACGGTACGGCTAACTGGGCGGGAAACTGGCAGGAGGTAGACGACAATAACAATGCTGCTTCAGGCCATGTGTTTATCACCGGCGGTGAGGTTCGCCTGAATGATTTCCCGGATTCCGGCGGTCAGCCCGGGCTCTATCGGGAGCTGGATCTAAGCGGCTATGTGTCAGCCACACTGACCTATGATTACAGCACGTCAGGTACCCTGGAAGGAAGCGACCACCTGCAGGTACAGGTGTCCGGCAATGGCGGGAGTTCCTGGACGCAACTGGTGGAATACTCCGGTAATGTTAACGGTGCGGCCAGTTACGACCTGACGTCTTATCTGGCCGCCAATACCAGAATACGATTCCGAATTTCCAACAACACCGGTTCCGGCAATGAATATTATGCTGTGGATAATGTGGTGATTAGTGCAGAACCTGATTCCGGCTGTGGTAGTCCCACACCAGTGGCACTTTGGCGAATGGAAAGCGGGCCCTGGACAGGCGCCGCCGGTGAGGTGGAGGATCTCAGTGGTAATGGCTTGCATGGCCGCGCTATCAATGGTGCTCAATCCGCAAGTGCCAGCCCGGCCAGGGTTGGTGATCCGGGAACTTGTGACTATGCCGAATTTAACGGTACCAACCAGTATCTGGAGGTAGCGGATAACAATCTGCTGGATATCGCCGATAATCTGACCGTCAGTGTATGGATCAACCCCAGCGCATTACCCGGCAGTGGGTTGATGAGCATTTTGTCCAAAGATGAAAACTACGAATTCCATATCAAACCCAATGGTGAAATCAACTGGTGGTGGAATGACAGTGGCGGCACCACGCGTGAGTTTGATTCTGTGGGAGCCAATATCAGCCCGGGCAACTGGTATCACGTGGCACTGACCTATGAATCCGGTGAACAGGTGATTTACGTCAACGGCGTGCAGCGAGCTTCCGCCAGTTATAGCGGAAACCTGAGAACCAATAGTGATCCTTTGCAGATTGGTCAGGATCAGTTCTATGCGGGGCGTCACTTTAGCGGCGACATCGATGAAGTGCAGATCTTCAACCAGACACTGAGCAGTACACAAGTTACCGATCTCTACAATGAAACCCATCCCTGTTCCAGCGTGGCCAGTGCCTGTAGCGCCAGTTTTCCTGATGCCCTTTCCAGCCACAGCGGGGGCACAATTGCCTTCGATTTTAATGACCAGGTACTGAACAGCCCGGACAACATCCTCGATGCCGGTGCCGTGACATCCAACGGTGGGCTCAATACCTGCAGCAGTGCCAACTGTACTGCATCAGGTTCCAGCGTGACGCAGCTGGATCCTGGTGCATTTCCTGATACCAGCGGCTTCAGTTCTGATTTCAGCATCGGCTACCAGGGAACCGACACTCTGGGAACAGACCGCAATCAATATCGCAACGTGACTGTGGATAATGAAGGCGTGTTGACCGTATCAGCCGGTTATTCGGAGTACTTCATTGATACCCTGACCCTCCAGTATCGCAGCACCATCAATCTGCCTCCCGGGGACTACTGGATTAATTCCTTAAGTCTAGGGAATGAAGTGGTCTTTAATGTCACTGGTAGTGGAACGGTACGGTTTTTTGTCAATAACAACGCCACCATTAGTTACCATAGTCGGGTGAACTCCCCTGCGCTCAACACTACAGGCGATGTCAGCCAGTTCTTCCTATACGGATATGGCAACCTTACGCTGGATCGCGTCACCTACTCCGGGGTGTTATACAGTCAGGGCAATGTCACGCTCACCTACCTGACGCCGGTGTTCGGGGCTGTTACTGCAGATAACATTACCATGCAGGGTGAGGCAGACATTACCTATGACGCCACCGGTATCGCCAACATGGATTTCGGTGATCTTTGTGGTGGAGGCAGTGCCTGTACCCTTGGTGGATTTAATATCAGTCAGCCTGCTTTTGCTATTGCCTGCAGTGACACCAGAGCCCAGGTGAATATCCAGGCGATGTGCGATGACGGCATAACAGTGTTTGATGCCTTTACCGGTACGGTAAACCTGACCACCAGTGTAAATGCCTTTAGCAGCTTCTATCTGGCATCTTCCGGTGGATCGCCGGTTACCAGCATATACTTTGATGGTAGTGAACATGGCGAACAGGATGTTTATCTCTATCACACTAATGAAAGCGAGGATTTGCGCGTTACAGCAGAAGATCAGGCTACCGGTATGTCCAGCACCGCCTTGGTCGGAACCGACGTGCGTACCCAGGGCCTGCAGGTATCGGGAGCTGCGGATTTCATCTGTGGAGGCTCAAATCAAATAACCCTGACAGCTGTCGGCAAGGATGACCAGACCGGTGCCTGTGCGGTGATTACCGACTTTGATGGTAATAAGGATTTTAAGGCATGGTTCGAGGTGAATGTGGACCCCGCCGGAGACCCGGGAGCTGACCTCTCGCCGACAGCAATGACAATTGATGGTACAGCCGTTAGTGCTCAGAGCGTGCCTGCGGCGAATAATCTTAGCCTGGCATTCAATAGCGGTATTGCTACCGCCGCTGTAGCTTATCCGGATAGTGGGGAGGTTTTAAATGTTAACTTCCTGCATAACGATGCACCCTTCGATGGTTCAGTTGCTGAACTGGACCCGCTAACCGGAAGTACGGGGAGGTTCGTTGTACAACCTGCGCAAGTGAGCATGACCGTTACGACGCCGGGTTACAGTTGTGTCTCGGGTGATCTGGCATGCTCAGCTTTCGTACCTGCCGGGGACTCATTTGACGTGCATCTTGAGGCGGTTTGCAGTACCGGGGATATCGCCCCTAGCTATCAAGGCCAAATTACCTTGGCGCATGAACTTGAAGCGCCAGCTGGCGGCGCATCTGGTGGTCTTGGCGTGTCTAGTGCGCAGATAGGTCCCGGTAAGGGGGGAGAGTTGGATGTCAGTCAGACCTTTAGTGAAGTCGGTTCGGTTTTGCTCAAAGCCACACCAGAGGCCTATTTTGCTAAGGATCTGCCAACATTTGAAGTTAGCAATGTCGGACGCTTTTATCCCGCTTATCTATCGGTATCTGCCAATATTCCTGCTTTCGAACCACCCTGGAGTTGCAGTTATACCTACCAGGATCAGCCCTTCGGCTTTCTCACACCACCAGTGTTGACGGTTACCGGATACAATCGGGCAGGTAATGTCACTAATAACTATGATAGTGCATTCTTCAATTTTCCGGAGCCGGCTCCCGATTATTTCAATAATCTGGCGGCCAGCCAAAGCCCGACATTGTCATACAACTCAGCTGCTCGTGCGGTCACTGTTGCCTCAGGGGTTGTCGGTGATGGTGCCAGGAATATCACCATTTCCGGCGACCTGTTGACCCACGATAAAGTCAGTATGACGCCCACTGCGATGGATGATCCCTTTGATGTGGACATTAATATCCTGTTTGATGCCGGTGACATGACAGACAACGACGGGGCTTGTTATCAACTGAACCCCTTGGGTGCCTGTCAGGCTTTCACCATCCCCAACGTCACCGGTACCGAAATCCGTTATGGACGTCTGCATCTGGAAAATGCATTTGGGCCTGAGACCAGTGATCTGGTGATTCCCATGCAGGCCGAGTATTGGACTGGCACCACCTTTACCGCAAACACCGAAGATAACTGTTCCAGGTATGCCACCGATGCACCCTGGATGGGTATACAAAACTATAGCGACAACCTGGATGCCGGAGAAACAGATGCGATGGTCGATAGCAATACCGGCGTTACGGAAACCTTTACAGCAGGCCGCTACAAATATGCCACCAAGCGTGAGCTTTATCTGACAGCCCCCGGCCTGGGTAATGAGGGTAGTGTGGAAATCGCCCCGACAACAAATCTTTGGATGCGTTACGACTGGGATGCCGACGGTGATTTGGATGACCCGCTCTCAACCGCCACATTCGGGCAGTTCCGTGGCCATGACCGGATCATCTTTTGGCGCGAAATACAGGACTGAGCATTGCTTATCCTGCGCCGGACAATGGTGCTTGTGCTGACTCTATCCTGCTGATACACAGCGGTCTTTGGCCCACGCGCGCAGGGTAGCAATTTCTTCTGCCATCACCACTGAAAGCGGTTGGGTTTTGAACACTTCCTCCAGAACAAGCTCGGTCGTCAGGGCCGCATTCTGCGCTGCGGCAGTATAGAGCGACGACACAATGGCCTGCTCAATTTCCGCACCGGAAAATCCTGACGTGGCTTCTGCCAGGCGGTGGCAGTCGAAATTCTCCGCCTTGAGCCCTCGTTTCTGCAAATGGATAGTGGCGATTAAATGGCGAACCGGCGCTTCCGGCAGATCCACAAAAAAGATTTCATCCATTCGTCCTTTGCGGATTAATTCCGGCGGTAGTTGTTGGATATTGTTCGCCGTCGCAACCAGGAACACAGGGTGATTGTTTTCCGACATCCAGGTGAGCAGAGTCCCCAGTACCCGTTTGGATACGCCCTGGTCGTTGGTGCCTTGCCCCAGACCTTTTTCGATTTCATCGATCCAGAGCACGCAGGGCGACATCAGTTCGGCCAGTTGCAGGGATTCACGCATATTGCGTTCGGTTTCACCAAAAAATTTATTGTAGAGCGCCCCCATATCCAGTCTCAGCAGGGGGATATTCCACATGCCTGCCACGGCTTTGGCAGCCAGGCTTTTGCCGCTGCCCTGTACGCCTAATAGCAGAATGCCTTTGGGTGGCTCTAGCTTTGGTGTTTCATTTTTGTCACTTTCACCGGCCCCGGCGCCTTTGCCTTCAATAAAGACATTGCGACGGTGCTTCAGCCATTTTTTCAGGGCATCCAGTCCACCAACATCGGTAAAGCGGGCGGTATCGTATTCAAAGCTCAACACCCCTTCCATATCCATGAGTTCGAATTTGGCTTTGTTGACTTCGGGGATGTCGGTCTGGGTGATGGCGCCGTCATCAAAAATGGCTCCTCGTGCCAGCCTGCGGGCTTCTTCGAAACTGACGCCGGAAAGATTCTGCACAATCTGGTGTAGGGTCTTGTTATCGGTTTTGACCTTTTCGCCATGATTCTGGTCAGACCAGCGCTGCGCCTCCTCACGGATAATGGACATTAACTGGTCTGAGTCCGGCAGGCGCATGCGGAAATTAGCACTGTAGGTGCGCAATTCCGGTGGAATCTGCATGGCATGGCTGAGCAGGATAACCGTATGGCCATTATTGCGGTGGTTGATGGCGGTGTCTTTTAATAACCGCACATGGGTGGGCTCGTCTTCAAGGTAGGGGTGAAAATCACACAGAATAAAGATGCTGGCAGTGGTGGAGCGTTTGATATGCTCCAGGACTTTTTTCGGTTCTTTGAGCATATCCTCGGGTTGCAGTTCGAAGCCAAAACCCAAGCGCCGCAGGCCGTCTGTCACTGTCCATTGGAACAGCGGCAAGCCTCGCTTGATCGCCAGCCGGGTAACTGTGTCAATGGCGCGGGCTTCCTCATGGCTCTGGATGGCGATCAGCGGAATACGCGAATCAATCATCAGTCCCAGGTCATGAACTTCAGCCATAATAATTCCTTCACTCTTCTGTCATAAGTTGATGAATACAAAACCCTGGTATGACTTGCCTAATTCATGTGGGTATAGTGCTGCCATTCTACGGGGTTTTAAACTATGTCGACACGCCATCCTATCATTGCTTTAACCGGTTCGTCCGGTGCAGGTACCACGACTTCCAGCAAAGCCATGCTGAAAATTTTCAAGGAAGAGAAAATTCGGGCCGCTGTAGTGGAAGGTGATAGTTTCCACCGCTATACCCGTGAGGAGATGGCGGCACTGGCAGACGAAGGCAAATACGGACAATGGAACCACTTTTCACCGGAGGCCAACTATATCGACAAACTGGAAGCCCTGTTTGCTGATTATGCCGCCAGCGGTAGCGGCCGCTTCCGGCACTACGTCCATGACGAAGATACCCACCTGATCAAGTCCGGTTTTGTACCGGGCACATTTACGCCCTGGCAAAATCTGATGGCTGAATCGGATTGTCTCTTTTATGAAGGCCTGCACGGTGGATTGAAATATCAGCGGGTCAACCTGGCCAGACATGTGGATTTTCTGATTGGGGTAACGCCTATCATCAACCTGGAGTGGATTCAGAAATTATATCGGGACACTCATGTACGGGGATATAGTGAAGAGGCGGCAGTATCAACTATTCTCAACCGGATGGAAGACTACGTACGACATATAGTGCCCCAATCGGCACGCACGGATATCAACTTTCAACGTATACCGACGGTTGATACTTCCGATCCCTTTATGATGCAGGATATCCCTACCGAAGACGAAAGCATGGTGGTGATCCGCTTCCGGGAATATCAGGATGTGGACTTTCCTTATCTGCTGAATATGATCAGCAACGCTTTTGTGTCCCGTTACGACACTTTGGTCATCCCCGGCAATAAACTGACATTGGCCATGGACCTGATTATCCGCCCCAGGGTGCTGGCGCTGATAGATGCCGGAAGCAGCCTTTAAGTAGCAAGTGATCCAAGGTGCTTCAGCGGCGGAAGGCACTGGCCAGGCGGGCACCGAGAAGAATAATGGCCGCGCTGAGTACTCCCAGCAAATGTGCCTGTTCCGCTACAGGCGCGCCTATCAGGCGGGCGATCTGGCGTTCGTCGTAATAAGGCGACTGCTCCCAGCCCACTTTTGCTACCACCACAGCAACAATGGCCCAGCGAACCCATTCCGGATAGCGTGAGCACCATAGAGCCCCTAGCAACACCATTCCGTGCAGCACTCCGGAAAAGCCTGCGTAGTATCGTAAGCCAGGGTAAAACCAGTACAGCCCTGCAGATATCATGGCTGCCAGCAGCAATGTTGCCACAGGCAGTTTCCAGCGGTAAAACCCGCTTTCAAAAGCGTCCACGATCAGGTAGGTGGCGGCGGCATTCAGCATCAGGTGAGCGATGCTTAAATGGACGAAGTGTCCGGTAATTGCTGGCCATAATACGCCACGGGACAAAGCTGCATGGGAATAGCTCAGCCCCAGATTGAAAGTTTCAGCCACAATCTGAATGCAAATAAGAAGGGCTGCCATCAGCAGCCCTGTTTTACTCAGCGAAAAGTTTATTCTCTGCATAACCAGCCATAGGTGTTATGTCGTGCCTCAGGGCATGTTGCGGGAGTAGAAAATCTCCAGCATTTCCTGTCTCAGGCGTTCCTGGATATCAAAACTCTCCTCGGCTGCCAGATTGCTGGCACTTACACCGAACAGGTAGTTATCCATATTGAATTCTTTCAACAGCATCTTGGTGTGGAACAGGTTTTCCTGGTACACGTTCACATCAATCATCTGATAGGCCTCCTGAGTATCTTCACTCAGGAAGTTTTGGATGGAATTGATATCGTGATCGATGTATAGCTTGGTGCCGTCTTCGTGACGGGTAAAACCGCGCACACGGTAATCCACGGTGACGATATCGGAATCGAAGCTGTGGATCAGATAGTTTAACGCCTTCAGTGGCGAAATCAGGCCACAGGTAGATACGTCTATATCTGCCCGGAAGGTACTGATGCCGTTATCCGGATGACTTTCCGGATAGGTATGTACAGTGACATGGCTTTTGTCCAGGTGCGCAACCACTGCCTCTGGCAGCGGGCCGGGGGATTCTTCGTCGGAACCGGCCGGTGGTGGAACTTCATGTTCTGCAATCAGCATAGTGACGCTGGCGCCGTGAGGATCGTAGTCCTGACGGGAGACATTCAGAATATGGGCTCCGATGATCTCAACAACATCCGTCAGAATCTGGGTCAGACGCTCGGCATTATATTGCTCGTCAATGTACTCGATATATTCCTGCTTGGCCTTTTCAGATTTGGCATAGCAAATATCGTAAATATTAAAACTCAGGGATTTGGTCAGGTTGTTAAACCCGTGGAGTTTGAGCTTGTCAGACATCTCAGACCCTCATAGACAAACAATACAAAATAGCCGGCAGCTGCCGACCCGTTATAGCCGTGGGAGCAGCAAATCCAGCCCCCCCGAAAGGCCGCATATTATGCAGACAACCGCACCTTTTGAATAGGAAAAAGTGACCTGTACATACAAATCGCTACTTAGTCGCATCGGGGCACTGTCTGCCGTAAATATAACCGCCAAGTTTGACATGATCATGAACACTTTCAACCTGAATTGGATGAAATCTGCTCTGATTCGAGGATTTTCCCAGAGCGGATGTCCGCGCAGACTTGCACTGTATGAATAATCGGACAGGGCATTATGAATGCAATAGCTGTTTTAGACGCGGCGAGGACCTTGTCCAATATCGCCGGCAATCCGATTCTCGACTAACTCGATAGTTTCTGTGACGGCAGCATCATAGTTGACCGGGATGCCCGCATTCGCTGAATCAGCGGAAAATACCGGCGTCATCGGGTTTGTGTATTACAAGGAGTTGGACTACCTCAAGAATCTCGCTGACAAATACTTGCGGCTGAGCGGAGCCGTCACCACTGCGGAAAAAGAGCTAGCTTTCCTCCTCCGGATGCTCAAAGAAAATCGCCAGGCTTTTGCCCTGCTGGTAGGCAAAGAATCCGTTGCTGGCTGCAACTATTCCGATATAGACAATGGCGAGGTTATAAAGAACGACACCCTCAGCCAGTGCCCCGAAGGCCAGTTTCACGGGGATGAATTTGAGGCTATATATCAGCGCGACGTTTTCCGGTGGATTAAAGCCAACCCTGTCTATTGTCGGTCGCAGTTCCTGCCCTTGCCATAAGTCCTCAAATACCCGGCGGGCTTTTTCAGATTTCCGGTTCGCATCAAAAACCTCATCCCGAAACATTTGAACCATAATATTTTGCTGGCGGGGATGAGACTCTTTCCAGGTTTATCCGGATGTTTCTCAAGATACTGATATATCCGCTCCACCGATTTGCGTGGCAGAAATTCAGGCTGAACGAGCGGAAACTGCGCCCAGTGTTTTTACCAAAATTCACATTCACTTTGTGGTCACCGGCAACGATTTGAAGGAAAACATCGTCAAACGTGCTATCTCACTGTCTGCAGAAAATTTAGCTCCGTCTCCATTATGCTGGAGAAAGATGGCGTGGAAACTACACAGGATTTTGAAATTCGACTCACTTAATTCTCAAGCAGCGGATTTCGGCTTCTTACTTTAGAGGTTTGCTGGAAATCACTATTTGGAACCTCTCCTCTGAATTCTTATTTCAGTGGATCGGGTTGCTTTGATATGTCCTCTCTACATTTCTCATTATTTCACAGTTTATTTACTTGCCTTCGCCCTATAACTGAATAGAATGTTGCGTTTTTGTAAGCCACTAAACCCCGCCTCAATTTATTATTTGGAGTAATCATGCTTAAGGAACGAGTCGCCTGCGCGTTCACCTGTATATTAGTACTATTAACCTTGACGGCCTGCGGGGGTGGGGGCGAAAGTAGTACCAGCAGCGCCGAAAGCAGCCCCCTTCCCAGTGTAGTATTTGATGCATCTGAACTCGTTGCCTTTGAGCGAAGTGTGGCAAGTGCATCTTTTTCCATTGAAAACTCTGATGGCAGCGAGTCTTCTGAGTTCTTTACGATCTCGTTTGAGACTCTAGACAATGAATCGGACATTGACCTAATTCTCTATAACCTTTCTGACGACGAATTGTATGACCAAATGGAAAATGGTTCATGCTATTTTCCCCACAATGCGGTTTCGGGTAACCATCACTACCTAATTTACTTTGTAACTCCGGCGGTAGACTCCGATAAAATTGTCTCAGTAAAGATTACGGCCACCTCTGAAACTATGACAATTTCGAAAGTTATCAACGTTCGAATTAAGGCATTCGATGAATTGGAATCCCTGTCAATATTCGACGCTGACCTTCAACACTGCATTGAAGAAACGGCCAACCGGTGCGGATTTTCCGATATTGGAATACGCTACCTTAGTTGCGGCGGGTTCGGTGGTCAAAGTATCAGTGATGCGGATGCTATCGCAAGTTTGGAGGGGATAGAAACGCTCAGCTTGTTAGAGCGAATCACTATAGACTCTGATGTGATCACTGACATTTCCCCAATTTCAAACAACACAAATCTATCGATAGTCCAACTGACAACTCCACAACTTACCGACTACACTCCTATTACAGAATTATCAGAAGTAACCGAACTACATTTATGGGATATTGCTGCAGGCGTTGATCCAAATACAATTATTGCAAATCTTACGAATTTACAGTATGTCTACCTTCAAGGCTCTTCTGCCACATTCAGCGAGCTAAATTCGTTAGCTAATAGGCCCGAACTGTCCGATGTTGGTGTCAACGTAAATTCACTAACTGATGTGAGTTTCCTGGCAAACCTTCCTAATCTGCAGTCTGTGGATATTTGTTCTTCCTCACTAACTCACCTGCCTTCAATCAATGGCCCAGTCAGAAGTTTGAGGTTATGTGACTATGGAGTTGATAGCCTTGACCCAATAGCGGCCATTACAAGTCTTGTATATTTTGAATACCAAAAATATACAACCAACGATGTGGATTTATCCATTCTTTCAAATATGAGTAGCTTATACAGTGCTTATATATATGGCCCGGGGGCAAATGCGACGTTCCATTTACCTGATTGGAGTAACATGCAGGATCTTGTCTACCTAACAATAAATAATGCAAAAATTAATGACATATCTGGGATGAACAACCTTAGCCAGCTACAAAAATTGGACTTAACTAATAACCAGATCACAGACGTGTCGCCCCTGGCGAGTTTAAATGAGTTAAAAGAGTTATGGCTCATGAACAACGAATTGACTGATATAAGCCCTTTGCAAAACCTTACGGAAACGAAAAAGCTTGGGCTTACTTGTAACGAGATTGTAGATATCTCACCACTAACTGACCTGCTGCAACTTGAAACACTAACTTTGGACAGTGAGGACATCTCGACTGCTCAGATAGATGCTTTTGAAGCTATACATGGCAGCGGTGTCGTACAAACAAGTAGTGAGATTGGCTGTCCGTAATGTACCTGCCTTTCCACTAAATAATGATCCTCTAATCGGCTACGCCGTAGAGGATCAAACCACCTGCATTGAAAAGATCAAGCGGTGTGACCAAGCTAACTTATGGAATAAGTACACGACTAAAAAGTCCCGGCCAGGCATTGACCGGGAACGCACAAGACAAGGAAGACGAGGTGTGCGTGAATCAAATCTGCTCGGGTCATAGAGCAAATCAGGGGTCATCCTTGACGCAGCAAGATAAAAAACCTAAATAGCTAGTCAGATGAGGGCAGGCAGTTAGAAGTTATACTGCGCCGCGAAAAACCAACGGGTTGCATCGCCGTCCGCCCCGCCCTGGACTTTTTCTCCAAATATGATCACTTGCCCCCAGGAGCAACAAATAACTGCTGTCTCAACATTGAACTATACTTTTGATAAGGCGGCCGATGTGTGAATGGTGGGCTTATATGCCATATGCGGTTAACGGTAAAGTTCGAATCTACTATGAGACACGGGGACAGGGGACGCCTCTCTTGATGCTGATGGGCTGGCTGGCCAATCGGGCCTGGTGGCCGGAATCGCTGCTGGCCAGTCTTGAGTCCCACGTACAGATGATTCTGGTAGACAATCGTGGAGCCGGAGATTCCAGTGATACCACTGGAATTTATTCGATGGCAGACCTGGCCCATGATGCAGTTGCCGTGCTTGATGCTCTTGGTTTAGAGCAGGCTCATGTATTGGGTGTATCCATGGGAGGCATGGTGGCTCAGGAAATTGCTTTGCGCCATGCTGAAAGGGTGAAACACCTGATATTGCTTTCCACGTCTGCCAGTCCTGTATCGTTCCGCTATTTTACCCGCAATCAACAACAATTCTGGTTGAAGAACCTCCTTAAACGGGAGCGGTCGTGGCGGGAATTGCAGCTAGACCTGATGTTTTCCCGCGAGGGTGATGAAGAGATGAGTTCTGAGCTGGAATCTTTCGTTGATCGAATTTATTCCGCTCCCAACTCTAAGGTTACCCATATCAAGCAATACCTGGCCATTATGCGTTTCAATACACTGAAGCGCCTGGAGCAATTGGAATGTCCAACCCTGATCGCAACAGGCACCAATGATTTGATCCTGTCCCATCATCATTCCCGCGATTTACACCGGCGAATTCCCAATGCCCGGTTGTATGAGGTACCCGGAGGAAGTCATGCGATGCTGGGGGAAGGTGAAAATCTGGCCCGGACTTTTATTGATTTTCTGCATGCCCCCGAGCCGTTTCAAGATTCTGAGGCTGGCTAGTATCAACAGGCCCTAGGCCTAGGGCGCCAGAAGCAGTCCATTGGCAGTGAGAGACACCAGATCTCTGTGTCGCTCATTGAGGTACAGGTAAAGCGGCATTTCAAAGATTTTAGTAACCACAAAGGACTGATCAAAGTTTTGATAATTGGAAATAGTCTCCTTTGAGTAGCCGCCCACTATGGCCGCATCAAGGTGCCTGCTTTTGAGGAGTAGGTAGAGTGCGGGAAGATTCGAATGGATGCTGGCATTGGGGAACATCTGTTCCAGAATAAATATACTTTTATGAATACCGACCCGAAGCGCATGCAGAGCTTTAATGTCGCTTACCACCGGTCCTTCTGGGGGAACCACGGCAAAAAAGCGCGCAGTGATAATCGGGGTGTCCACCCTGATCAGGTGATCTGTCAGCTCTGGTGCAAGCTCTTGCAGGTCGGCGACCCGCATAAGCTCTGCATCACCCTTGGAGTTGGCCATGGCCAGACTGCGGCGGTAGGGGGCAATGTTCAGTACGGGAGTGAAGCCGAGTGGCTGCAGGGCATGGGTCAGGCGGGCCATGGCGGCATGGGCGATGTCTGTATCGAAAGAACTGTATACCTGAAATTCGGTAGGCTGAGCCAGATCTGTGGAATCGCTTCGTGCCAGAGGTATAGCAAATACGATGGCCAGGCATAAGCTATAAACTAAAGGCTTCATACAGTTGCCTGCGGGCTCTGGTGACAATGCCTCAACATCCCTACCTGTAGTTTGGCAAACAGATGCCTTTTCCCTGGTTGCCCATATTAAAAAGGTTAGTTGGCGGTGGTTAAAATGTGAAGTATTTCTGCCGAATTGTACTAAAACTTAATACATCAGTTGTCAGGAAGATGTAATCGCTAATCGATACAAGGTGACAGGATGCTATTCGCCCGTCTGGATATTCCGGTCCCCTTTACCGTCGCTTTACCCGTTGATTGCAGTCGAGGAAAAGTAATAATTATATAAATAAGTTGTTGTTACATTTATATCAAAAGATATTTTATTATATCAATTATTGACAGAAAAAATATCCCCTTCTATATTTACATGGCCTGTTTCCAAATGCTCAATAACCAGCCGTTTTTAATAACACAACGCATTGTTATTTAATGGTCGTATTTTCGGAAATAGTCAAACGTAGAGGCGATAGTACCTGGATCTTCAGATCCTTTGAGCCGTGACAGATGCAGTTTTAAATAAAACAAGGAAGGCTATATTATGTCATTATATCAAGTGGATGTACTTATTGTTGTTGATGTTGAAGGCGCGCTTACCGGTGGTTTGACCAAAAATGTTTTTTTGGTCGACACCAATGGCTATGTTGGCAGTGGCAATGAAGGCTCCAACGAACTGAAAACCACCGTACAGGATGGTACTGTAATTAACTGGCGTGTTCAGGCAATTCAACCTGACAACCAGGTTAATATTGAGAACTTTACCGGTCAGGCGGTTTCCGACGGCACCATTGGTCAGCCGAGAAAGTATGGCGGTGTTGATGGTTTCTTCTTCCAATCTCGTGTTGAACAGCGCAGTGGCGGCCAGTATCAATACTCCATCAACCTCAATATGGAAGGAAAGATTCTCTCTTTTGATCCATTCCTGGAAGTCAATGAGCCCGGTTCCTAAGAAGTTTGATATCTGCTAGCAACCGGGTCATCTGAATAGAAAGTGAAACAAATGCTGGCATTTGTCGTTTATCTGGGTGGAGTTAGCACTCCACCCAGAATCGCAGTCTTACTTTATAAGCCCATACCAATGCTGTTTTGTTATCGATGATGTATATATTGATTATGGATTGAGATTTATTATACCGCTCTTCAATATTTATATGTTTCAAATTTGTAGTATTATATTTTTTGTATGTATTTCCGTATGTTGATGATGTTGTGGTTGGCTGTTTTTATATTCT
This sequence comes from Hahella sp., assembly GCA_050299855.1. GTDB lineage: Bacteria > Pseudomonadota > Gammaproteobacteria > Pseudomonadales > Oleiphilaceae > Hahella. The sequence continues at coordinate 142,097 of JBNKWQ010000021.1, read as the reverse complement.
CAAAAAAGTGCATTTATAAAATCAAGGAAGGCTAACAATGTCACACCAAAGACACAGAGGGCATCACCACTCAAAACACCACCTGGATATATTGATCGTTGTAGATGTCGAAGGTGCTTTGGCCAATGGGTTAACGCATAACGTTTATTTGTTTGATACCAATGGAAATATTGCCACTAGTCGTGAGTGTAACAGCGAGCTGACGACCATCGTCAAAGATGGCACGATTATAAACTGGCGAGTTATGCCGATTCAGGTTGATAACCAAATACGCATTGATAAGATTTCAGGTAAAGCCGTTGACGATGGTGTTATTTGGCGCCCAAGACGATATGGCGGAGAGGACTGCGGTTTCTTTCAGTCCCATGTCAAATATCATAAGGAAGGGCTGTACCAATACTCTGTCACCCTCAATATGGAAGGAAAAACTTTCACATTTAATCCATTCCTGGATGTGAGAGAGATCCGTCTACACATGCCAATCTGCAGATGATGCGAAAAAACAGGGAGAAAGGGGACGGAGGGATTAAAACTCAGCCAGCTTTAGCCGGATATGAACGACCCTGTAAATAATTTTGTGTATCTGGCTGGTTATTAAAGATACTCGGTTAATTAATATTCCCTCCGTCCCCTTTACACCCCAGTCCCCTTTACAACCCACACTTGATTTCTTCCAACGTCCAGCCCCCGTTTTTTGGCGTTTAACCTGTCTGACTTTGGTTATGTCATCAATCTTTTAGCTCGTTGGAGTATGCACCAGGAGAAGTAATTTTCCCTCGCTACACTTTGGGCGTTTGGGAAACTTTGGCTATAGTTTAATCAGTGACCTGTCGTTTTAAGGATGCTGAAATGGATATTGGGCAATGTTTAGTACCCTCCTCGTATTTCTCTCGAAGCTTGGCTACGCCCTTATTTGATTTTACCGGGAACAGTCTGTGTGTCTCGTCTCTTGGATTAGTACCGATCCGTCGCAGGTTCTATGAAATCTCGAGTACTCACTTTTTTGGGAAAGTAGTGATAAAGAAGGGGCGCTTTGGCTTTATGGACAAGCAGAAGTTCGTCTCCCGCATGAGCAGAGTTTTATGGCGACAGTGTGTTTTCGCTGTGACAGGGTTTAAAGCATTTGAGGCGATTGTATTTCATTGGAAAGATCTGTTTTTTTGGACTTTCGAGGTTGATTTCGCGCAGGAGGCAATGGGGGAATGTACTTTCTCGGTAGTTAAAAACAGTATAGTTAAAGGCTGCTTACGACCCTAAGCGGACGTTTAGAGGCTAGTGAATTTGGTATTATCTAAAGCGTTGCTCAGTATAGAAGGCCGCTAAGGGGTAAGACAATATTCTTTATAAGAAACTGTTAGCGAGTCAAAGTCATAAATAGGATTTGTCTTTTGGTCACATCTTCAAAAATTAAACCATCACAACTAACTCGAGTTGGATACTCATACCAAGACCTCCTGTGTATTCGCACGCTGATAAACTGGTTTCACGATCCAGAGAAATATCAATGGATGAGCATAGAGGGCAATCAAGGGATTGGCCATATTAAGAGTCTTGATGATGTTGTTTGCTTTACAGCCAGTGGAGAATATGAACTCTATCAAGTCAAATTCACAATTGATTCTGAACGTAACGATTTACGTTTAGATTTTGACTGGCTACTCAAGAAGAAGGCTAAGGGAACATCTCTTATCGAAAAATGGTCAGCCGACATTGAGAATTTCGGCACATCCGGCACAATATCCATTGCCAAACTTATTACAAACAGAAAACCTGACCAAGTCCTATTAAATTGCCTAAAAGACAAAAAAGTTGATTACACTCTAGTTCCAGAAGATATCAAATCAAGAATATCTTCTCAGCTAGGCAGTGAAGAGAAGATCATGGCTTTCTTCAAGCATCTTATATTTGAACATAGCCAAAATGAAATTGACGACTTAGAACTTAAGCTACATGACTTGCTTGTACCAGACCATGCTAGCAATGAAAGCTGGCTCCAATTATTGAAAGCTATTGAACGCTGGGCTACAAGAAAAAACGAACCATCACCAGATGGCAAAATTTATCTTAGACATATAAACGAAATCTTATCTCTGGGAACTAGAAAAACAATTTCCCAATTTTTTGAAATTCCAGGAGGGTATACACCTCCCACAGACGATTTTCATACCGAAATATTGAATAGAACAGCCAAGCCAGGTAGTTCAGTTATCGCAGGCCTACCAGGCATGGGCAAGAGCACATATTTGTCATTCTTAACTGACGAACTAATTGAGAAGAAGACACCTGTAATTAGACACCACTACTATTTATCACCCCAATTTATAGGGGACAGAATTGCTTTTAATAATGTCGCTCAGTCTTTACAAAGTCAGATCAAAACCCTTTATCCCAACGACTTCGATAGTGACAAATTTGACCCACAGCAGCTAGAGACTTGGATAAGTAAGGCGGCAGACAAAGCTGCTGAAGACAACAAAACTCTAGTTATCATTATTGATGGGTTAGATCATGTTCATCGTGAAAGATCTGATATAAGCCAACTCGAACACTTAGTTAATCGGATTATCCCCTTTAAAGATAAGATTTGTTTGCTATTCGGAACGCAGCCGATAAGCGACGCGCATCTTCCAAATTCACTGTTACGCTCAGCACCAAGGGATAAATCCTGGCAAGACATCCCCCCTATGGGCCTTGAAGCCATCAAGTCAAGAATTGACTTCCTAGTGTCGAGCGAAGAACTTAATGTAATTGGTGATGATGAGCATCAACGTAGGGAAATTGTAGAAATATCACAAGCGTTGTTGGACATTTCTCATGGATACCCTCTCCATATTCTTTATTCCCTGAACAATCTACAGCCAACAAAGGACAAAATAAATAAATATGATGTAGAGAAACTTCCGACCTGCCCAGACGGAGACATACATGCGTACTACGAAAATTTATGGGTGCAGCTTTCTGAGAGCGCAAAAGAAATTCTTCTTCTTATAGCGAATGCCGATTTTTCCTGGCCAGACAAAACCCACCTAGGCTACTGCTTTCACGACAGCCTTATTTTTCAAAACAGCTTTTCTGAAATTCAACACCTCGTAGAGAAGAGGCTAAGTGGAATAAACCCTTTTCATAGCAGTCTATTCGTATATTTAAAGCGGAAGAATGTTTTTGCTCAATCAAGAGATAGGCTAAATAGAATCTCTCAAACCTGGATCAATACACATGCGCCTGAGTATTGGAAGTGGGGTTGGGAGTGGATTATTGAAGCCAATCTAGGGAATGCCGCCCCGTTAATACAAGGAACCACTAGAGACTGGCTAGTACAATCGCTTTGTAAGGGCTACCCCTTAGAGCACATCGAGCATATTTTTAACATCGCCGAACGCATCGCTTTTGAAAGAAGTCTATATCCAGACTTATTAAGACTAAGGATATTAAAAATGAGGCTGCTGAATGGACCGCAGTTTCAAATTCAGGACTTCAGTGATTTTCTCGATTGCTCACTTAGTATCTCGCAAGACAATTTTGGGCTTCTTTGGCGAGCCGACAACCTAAGAATTATTTCAGACAATGAGATCGCAATTGTAGCCAAACATTTCCAAGACAAAGACGAAAGGGTCGTTGATGCCTGCGCCAAGGAAATCTATCGAAGAATTCGTTTTTATGCCCGCCAGGAAGACTCAAATCATTACCAAACTCTAAACTCCCTAGTCGATGACTATCTTCATACGCTGACTAGCTATAACAATCCTGATTTAGACCGCATAAACAATTTCTATGGAAGGCTGAACGATAAGGCTTCTTCCTTCCAAAAAATAGTTGAACTACTTGTTCAATATGGGCATAGGCACTTACTCCTCGATTTATCCCGCTTTGAAATTCCTGAAGATATTGCTCCGGCCATCTATGATGAAATAGTTTTAGCGGCAAGCATTGAAGGCGCCGCACTCGAGGCCACTAACCCTAAAGTTAGAGACACGAAATCCAGCATATATCTGCTTTATCAACTTTTAGCTGGGAACGAACCTCAAATAGGCCAACTTGACGAAATTGAATGCCCTGTTGAGTACGAAGACACCCACCATCTTCCGTTTTATGAATACTTTTTTAGTACACTCGTATCAAACTTCAATAATTGCCTAGATATTGAAACTCCGAAATTCACCAATCCAATGAATCTACAGGGATTTCTCAAAAACGTATGGTTAACCTTCCGTTTTGTATCATTGAATATTGCTAAAACCCTCAAGCAAGGAAAAGAATTCAAGATATCTGATTTGTATGATTCTTTTGCCATTCTCGAACGCCCAGATAATTATTTAATGGACCATCAAATCACCGCAGTCCTATTCAGCATTAGAAAGGCATTAGCCAAAATCTCGATTTATCTAAACATCTTATGCAACTCTGTTGATGAATTCGGAAACCTTAATCAAGATCATCTAGGCGCCCTTTCCAAAAGTGTTTGGTGGGATTCTCGCGTGTTTTTTGATGTTGCCACTCAAAACTCAATCTTCAATTTCCCTAAAGAAGCTGCATCTCTAGAATTCTCCAAATTGTTTGATGCCGAGATACGCCGTAGAGATGATACTGCAACATTGGCAAATGACAGTCTTGATCTGGCAAAGTTGGCAGTTAACCTTGGCCTTTACGATGAAGCCGCGAAATTTCTAGAACGTACCGCGCTCAATACAGTCGGTTATGGCCATAGAAAAGATATTACTTTACATGAGGTATTTGAAGCGATACAGGAATGCTCTGATTCAAACTGCCCCCAAGTTTCTGATTGGCTAAAACGAGTCACAACTTTCACAACTGATGTTTTTGATTTTTCAGAGCGAGAAATTCGACATATTCCCGAATGGTTCACAAAATTATTGGCAAAGCACAACCCAGAACGCCTTGTAGACGAATTTGACCATCATATATCAGAAGAGAATTGGCATAGAACACATCTTATCCTTGAAAATTTCGTAAAGTCATTTCCACTTTCTACGCAGCCAGAGCATTCTTTTTTGAGGTGCATGACAACATTTGATGTAATGACAGCATTAGATGAAAGAAGCAAAGATAATGATCTTCTGAGAGGTGTTTACGAAGACCAGTGCAAAGCGCTTGGTGGAATGCCTCCACCGCCAAGAGAACACTCTTCCACTAACGAAGATGTCAACACAGAATGTCCTGAAGTATCAACTATACACCCGAACAACCTTACTGATTTTACGGCAGCCTTACATTCAGTTTCATACCAGATTCGTGAAAAGTTTATTTCGGACTGGATAGACTATTGGGTTGATCACGGCCAAGCGAGCATCATTCTCACTTCTTTCAGCGACTACTATGACCAAAACAAATCAGACTACGAACTGGATAGATGCTTACACCATATTTTCTTGCTAAGCAAAAAAAACGAGGGAAAGAAGGCAGCTTATAAATGGGCTGTCAGAAATATCAAACTAAACAATTGCTGGAATATCTATTTTTCTTCTGGCTCAGAAGAGGCATTAAGGGAGTATGGCAATACTTACAGAAAGCATTGGGAAAGCCTCCTTCGCGATACGATGGCACCAGGCTCTGCCAGCCTCCAGAGGGATGAGAATATAGTCATTCCTTCTACTCAGCTTGTTACCTATTTGGCCTCGGCTGGACAGATCGCCCTAGCGGCTGAGATTACTGAAACTATGGTAACTAGCCTTGAAGGTGATATAGCACATCTTCCTTTGACCAAACCGTATTGGTATGACGACCCCGTATCATTCCAAAACATTCCATTGCATCTAATTCTATTGCACTTCAAGTGGCCGGATAGATACGCCCGACTCCTAACAGCCAAGCAAATAGCAGCCCTCTTACAAGATGACTCAAGTATCGAATTTCGCGCCTTATATTTGCATTTTTTGAATAAGCAACCCTACGAGGTTGACATTGTTGATTTTTTATCTGTTTTGTTGCTTATCGAGGCACCCCCTTTTACTGAAGAAGAGATTACCAAATCTATTCACTACCCTTCGCTTATTTCTGATGCGCTTCTACTGAGGTTGGATTTGGCAAATGAAGAACGGAAGGACTTGTCGAACCTGTATTCTGATTTTTCAGATGATTTAGAACCGAATAAGGGTAAATATGAAAAGTATGCTAATGGTCTTGCATTGAGGTTTATAGGAGTTATCAAGACGCTCGAAAATGAGCATCAAGTCCAACTGGTGAGACACTTTCTTCTTGAATGGGAGCAAATCCACCAAAAGCATTCTTGTCATATTTTTAGACCCCACAACTTTTCAAGTGACCAGTTTTATCCTCAAGACAAGATTGCCTGTAGTTTTTCATGGCGAGCAGAAGTGTCTATTTTATCTGCTTATGTCAGAACGTTAGCTTATGCTATGAACAAGCACTCCATTCCTGCCGAAGTTTGCTTGTCATATGCCCAAGAGGTATTACCATTCGGTTCTATTGCAATAAATCTATCTCCTTCTGACCCACCATACAGTTGGCCCATAATGGACGACTTAAACAAAGACGATCCTTTACCAGGCCCAAAAGACCTTGAACAATATTTGACAGAATTTGCCGCTTCTGATGAATTATTACTTCACGCCAACGGTCCCGTCCTAAGAAATCACTCTGGCGTATGCCTTGATCTAAAGGTCATTCTGGTCTCTCTTCAAAGTTCTGAAATTGACGACCCTAAGTTAATGTTTGATTTAATAGATCATGCGCGGAATTTTGATCAGGGAATATTTCCTCTTGCCAAATGGAGCTGGCCTTCTTCCTTTGGCAGATGGGAAATTGACTGGCTATCGAGAGGTTATTTTCGACCTACTTATTCCGTGGGGGATTTACCTTTCAACTCCGTTCGACAAAGCGACTCTAGTGTAGAATATTTCGGTGGCAGTATAAGTAATGGGGCTTGGAGGTACTGGATAAACCAATGGTATCCAGTCCATCATGGAGGTGTAGGCAACTCTTTCGGAACGTATTTTACAGTTTCCAAAGAATTTTTTGAAAAGTTTAAGGCACACAATGGTGGCAACTACTACCTCATTGCCGAGATGACTTGTGTCGATAGACGTGATTACATTCGTAATGAAGAACCAACAAAAACGTTTGCCATTTTTGAAGTATAGACATGATGAATATCATTCGTATGGCTTACTCTGGGAAGTTCAGTCTCAGTGTTTAACGAGACAGATTCAAGTACTAACAAAGCCAAGCACCACAATGTCCTGTTCATTGCTGCTTCGCCTGAATATCGCACATTTTTATGAATTCCTCACAATTCCTTTAGGAAAAATGCGTTGCACCTCTTTTAAACTAAACATTCGTTTAAATGTCCGCTTCTGGCCGTAAGCGGACATAGAAAAGATTAAAAAAAGAATTGGGGCAGGCCTAAGGTGTAGAAGTTTAGATCTGATCTGACAGTGACCTGTTTTTAGGAGGTGTCTGTCAGGTCAAGTTCAGCCTATGAATCTTAATAATCCCTCTGATCCCCTTTACCCGGTGTCTATCTCCTTGTACATGGCGGGGGGAAAAATTTAACGTGTTGATTCTGTTTGTGACTCTTCAGCAATTGCCCTTGCTTTGCATTGCTCCGCATCAGGGGACAGCTTGATATGGAAGTTGGTGATACACTCATGCATCGCCTTTACGGCTGCTGAATCGATGTCATGCTCTGGGGAGAAGTACTCCCGCATGACTGAGCCAGGTTCGAAAATGATTGTCAGAATGTGGTCATCGGAAATTGCAGTATCCCAAAACCATTTAGGAGCATCCGAGGGTCTGGATACGTTATAAAAGAACCATCGGCTTCCATGTATAACTTCTGATTCCAGCTCTTTAATTGATCGAGGATACCGTAAGAAATCAGTATCAGGATCAATATCCTCATCATATGAATCTCGCTGTTCCCACATCTCCCGATTTTCCGTTCCCCAAAGCTTTTCGTTCTCTTCTAATATGCATGTTTGAATATCAGCGATTGCATAGAATGATTTGAACCGACGAACATGCGGATGTTTGCGGGTCAATATCATTCGAACTTCGAGGGTTCCAATATCTTTTTCGCCAAACGGGCGGTCCCAGAAAGACCACCCGCGATACAGCATGGTGAGCCCCATGCTCTCACCACCGCGATTCTCGTTAAAGGTATCAGGGTTATAGATATCTAGCTTAGGTGAACACTGCTTAGCCGGTGCCGGTACTTCATGCCGAGGGCAACGGAATTTCACCTTGGTGCCAGACAGATCAAACTCCATCCACGGAGCCGAATCAAAGTCTGGCCCCATTGGATGCATCTTGCTTGCCTGCCAACGCTTCAACCAACGCACGTTTAGAACCGCTCCTTTGTGAGCACTGCAAATAGTGAGGAAGCTAAGCCGCCTTTATGCTTCTGGACATGCGCATTAAAGCTGTCCCGATTCTTGAATGGATGCATATGCGGGTTAAGGTCAGGATCAGCAACATTTGTCGCCATAGTATTCCGCAAACGACGAAGGCCGCGCACAGAGCCCCAAGCAGCAAGGGCAGCTCCACCGTACATGGCAGCCGTACCCAACCCACCGTCACCAACCAGCATTTGTTTCCACACACCCGGATTTGCCAATTGATCAGGTGAGATTGTCCCTATGTTCTGGGCTTCATTCCACGCACCACTGGCGGCAGCGCCAATACCGGCGGTCATCGTGGTTGCTTTATAGAAATCAGTACCAAACATCTCCCTCAGCTCACTTGCTCGTGCATTGTAGTCTTCACCCAGCCCATCCATTGCATCAGCAATACTGCAGCTGTTCAGGAGGCGATTCTTCACACATGACCAATCGTCCGGGTGGTGCACATACCCTTTGTTGTGGAGCTTCATGTTTGTTTTCTTCACTTTCTCGATGAGCCCCACCATAGACTGTCGCGGAGCTGCAAACAAGACTGTGTGCTTGTCGAGAGAAATTCGGATATTATCAAGCGCCATACCAAATATCTTGGCACCGTCGCCATGCACAACCCAACATACTTCCCTGCCTTCACGTTGCGCTCTCACCAATGCTTGTGCCAAACGCTCAGCGGCAAATTCCAGCGTGAATGTCTTTTGCTCTGATGTTTTCCAACTGTGGCCTCGGTAGTTCAGGGCAGGAGGATTATACATGAGCGTATACCCCTCAGTATTCAACGATGAAGCCCCAGGATATGCATTCTTGAGCATGTCAGGCATGATTGCTGTTGCTGCCATAGGCAAATGCTTAGTTAATCCATTGACTGCCGCCAAGCTAGTCTCAATTTGCCCTCTTGGCTTCACGTCCACCTTCCATGGATTTCGTTCATTACCTCCAGGGGTAATACGGTACAACCGCGCTTGATGCCGATCTGGGCACTGCGCAAACTCAATACTAGTGATATATACACCCGCTGGCTTTCCGGGGCTTCCAGCTTGGAGAATAAAGTACTGAATACGCAGATTACCTACGTAGTCCATATGGCAGTGCGGTAGGTTGTTGCTGGAGTATGATCCCAAACTCCCTGCAGTAGCACGCATTTGAAGCAGATATTTCTTGATCTGTCTCGCTATGCCAGGACCTTGTGCTTCTATGATCCCTGCAAATTGGGTCATTACCCGATTGTCGTTGAGATAGATCTTCCGCCCGCTACTGTTTGCTTCAGTAGAATCAAATACATATGCAGGGCCAGCGGTGTTGGCTTTGAACAGAGATTTGAATGAACTCATGGGAGAACCTGTCCTTAGTCTTGGTGAATATCCGAAAGGACGGGAATGCTAAACGAAACAGAATAGTTTAGAAATCGGGAAAATGGTCTACGTGAAGCTACAAAGTCGCCCCTGAAGAATCCCACTTTTCAGACCAACTCGCTGTGGCCTGAAAAGTGGGATTCTTCAGGGGTGACCATATAGGGGAAAAAGGGGATGGAGGGATTATTAAATACCTCCCAAAAAAGCTGTTAAGCCAGTCCACTATCAACTTGATGTCGCAAAAAGGGTTTTGCCGTGCCAAGAAGAACAAGGATGTACCCTCCCGTATTTATTTATCACATTGTTCAACGTGGGAATAACTGCGAGCCCTGCTTTTTGAAGAAAATTACCAGTACTATCTTCGATTGCTCACTGAAGTCATGCCCAGATATGGCGTGAGTCTCCATGCGTCCTGTCTCATGATGAAGCATGTGCAATTGCTTCTGACACCAGACACCGAAGCGACTATATCCAATACTCTGTCACTCCCAATCTGGAGGGAAAACTCTCACATTTGATCCATTCCTGAGTGTGAGAGACATCCGCCTACACATGCCAATCTGCGGATGATGCGGAAAACCTTGTGGAGCAAATCGGCCAGAATGTACTAAATATCCAGAATGTACTAAATATATATAGGTAGAAAGCAGTCATCGTTAACCGCTTCTGAGGTGACAGGATGTTGTTCGCCCGTTTGGATTTTCAGGTGCCATTGGAAGACCTGAAACAGGACGTCATCAGATTACAGAACGCTGAGTGGGTTCCTCACGTCAATCAGAAAGATTATCAGGGAAGCTGGGATGTCCTGCCTCTCCGGTGTCTGGCTGAGCATGAGAGTGCTCACCCGATCATGCAGGGCTTTGCCATACAAACAGGTGATGACTGGATAAATCTGTCCGTTCTGGAACAGCTCCCTGCAATCCGCCAGGCACTCAATTTCCTGCAATGCCCTGTTAAGTCAATGCGCCTGATGCGACTGCATGCAGGCGCTGAAATCAAGCCCCACCGGGACCATGGGCTTTCTGCCGAATACGGCGAAGCTCGTCTTCATATTCCTATCGAAAGCAACGAATTACTGGAGTTTCGGATTAATAACGAACTTGTTCCCATGCGGGAAGGGGAGCTCTGGTATCTCAACGTGGACCAGACCCACCAGGTCGTGAACAGGGGAAATCGTAATCGAATCAATCTGGTCATTGACTGTGTGGCCAATGACTGGTTGAAGCAAAAAATTCAGGAATCATCACTTTGCGTAAGGGATCACAATGACAACCAATGCCTCTCAGCCATCTGATATTCCCATCGATACTGTTGTTCAAGACACATCCGTCCAAGACACATCCGTCCGGAATACAACCGAACAGAAGACATCGTTATCAGAACTCACTGAACATGCCATTGTCCGGCATACCCGGCCGCTTATCGAGAACCTGCCTGACGCTGGGTTTGCCAAACCCCACGTGGATGCATTGGCCAGCATACTGGGAGACATAACCGGCATTTCTGCCCATGATGATTTGGGACGCACCCTTGGAATGAATCTGAAGTCTGGGGTGGCTTTGTCACCGGTACAGGCGGCCAAGTGCCTGACTGAGCTGATGCGCACGCATTCTTTTATGTATGCCGTGGACAGGGCCGTGAAAGATCAGCTAGAGCGCAAAGGACAGGTAGAGATCGTTTATGCCGGAACCGGTCCCTACGGGCCGCTACTGCTGCCACTTTTGGCATGCCTCAAGGACTCTCGTATTCAGGCAACGCTGATTGATATTCATGAGGAAAATGTCCAGGCAGTCAGAGCGGTAGTGGATAGCCTGGACATTGGCGCAAATATTCGATCAATAGAGCAGGAGGATGCGACCTGTTGGACGCCGCCCTCAGGTCGCAAGTTCGATATTGTTCTGTCGGAGACGATGAACTGGCTGTTGAATAATGAACCTCAGGTAATGATATTCAGCCATCTTGTCCAATACCTTCGCGATGAACACAGCACCTTGATTCCCCAGAAAGTGGTGATGGATGCCTGCTTATACAATCCAGCTGAATTAAATCAGTACAAAATGGGAAAGAGGATGCTCCCCCCGGAGGAGACAAAGCTGGGGTTGATAGGTTGTCTGGACCAGGATGCAGCTATTGCCATAGCAAATGGAGATCGCTCCCTGTTGAATGCCTTGGTGGTGATCCCCGATGTCTTACCTGTTGGTCAGACGACTCTGAAGTTTCGTACTGAAATCCAGATCTATCAGGACCTCTGGCTTAAAGACGGGCAGTGCAGTCTTAACACTCCCATGTCTTTTGATGAGTCAAAATATCAACCGGGAGACCGGATCGCTCTGACCTACGTTTTTGGTGAGCATGTTGGAGTGACGCCAGGTTATGACATCAGATTTCCGGCCAGGAAAGAATTAGTGGAGGAACCGGCATCGGACCTGGACATCGGTCAATTGGGCATTTTCCATATGAAGCGTATGTGGCATAGGCTTCGATTACAAAGGGATGGTCGGCTCCAGCCAGGTGACTATGAAGGTGATTGGGTTAAAGATATGTTGCTGCTGGATTTACTGAATCTGGGCCTCGAGCAATCTATACAGTACATATTCCAGGAAGCTCGCACCTTCAATCAGTTTGAACAGTGGGTGTTGGAAAGAAACGGTGGCCGGATCAGCCCTTCAAGAGTGAAAGAAATTAATGCTGCCATGTCAGGTAGAACCACTGCTGGTTCCGGCAAGAAAAAGAGACACTTTCTGAGTGAGGCTCAACATAGATTCTGGCAGGAGAATGGTTATCTTGTCATTAATAACGTTTTGGATAAGGTGCAATGCCAAAATTCTGTTGAGGTGATATACAGATACTTGGAGAAAAGCCCGGATGACCCGAACTCGTGGTACCAGACGCATGCATCACAGCAGAATGTGATGGTGCAGTTGTTCCAGGATGCAATCCTGGAGGCCAATCGAAAATCGGAAAAGGCCCAGCGGGTGTTTTTCGATTTATGGCAAACGGACAAATTGCGTTACTCAGCGGATCGTGTCGGTTTTAATCCCCCAGAGACAGCTTGTTATCAGTTCTCCGGAACAAGGTTGCACTGGGATCTGGATTTCTCCCGTCCACTTAAGTTTCAAACCCAGGGACTCTTTTATCTGACCGATGTCGCTGAAAACCAGGGGGCGTTTCAGTGTGTCCCTGGATTCCACCATCGGCTGGAAGAGTGGTTACATCAGCTTCCACCTGGAGCTGATCCCAATCAGGAGGATCTTTCTTTTCTGCCAGTAAAATATGTCGCTGCGCCAGCAGGGTCCTTGATTGTCTGGCATCGATTTCTGCCTCATGGTGGCAGTTCCAATACCGCAGATGCTCCCCGAATTGTGCAGTACTTTAATATGCTCCCTGTGGTTGATGCAGGGAGACTATAGATGCAGGGAGACTATAGTGGAGGCGATTGATGCCCACATGGTACGTAACCTTCTGGAAAAGGTGGTTGCAGCCCCGGAGCGATTGTTCACGTACAGATCGGTCAGCGACCCTGACATGCTGATGAAAAAACTCAGTGCTGAGTTTGGCCAGGCCAGTGTTTCCTCCAGCCACTTGCTGATGTTGATCCAGCAGAGTGAAGGCTTGGTGATAGAGCCAAAATTACCTGCATTATTGTCATTCTGGCGACCCGCGGCATATTCCATTCAACAAAGCGAAGTTCAATGGCGACTAATTGGAGAGACGTTGCCATTTGCCCCCTTTTACGATGACCAAATTGCTCAAATAGCTCGCCGCTCGATTCTGTCAATGTTATTGACCCCCCGAACCAGGCTCGACTATTTGTTAAAACAGGCAGGCTCTGTCGAGATGCTGTCGCCAAAAGGTTTTATCTATCACCTCTCCCGCTGTGGTTCGACGCTTGTAGCGAATGCAATGGCCGCTTCCGGGTGCTTTACTGTCCTGTCTGAGGCATCCTACTTGCGTGACCTGTTGCTTGATCCTCAACTTTCTGAAGAAGATAAAGTTCGAGGGCTTAAAGTCTTATTGTCCTGCCACGGCCCGGATACCCTAGTCAAACTAAATGCCTGGGATATCCAGTTTTTCCCCCTGATACAGAAGGCGTTCCCCACAGCGCCCAGTCTATTTCTGGTAAGAAATCCTGAAGCTATTCTCGCCTCCCACCGTCGCCTGGCGGGGATACATATGGTGCCCGGGAATCGGGTAGCGGACCAAATCGGGGTTGAGGTCCAGGGATCTCTGGAAGACTATCAGGCAGAGGTGCTGGCCAGCCTGATGGAAGTAATGTTGATACATGGCTCCAGGGGGATGTCAGACAATCGGCGAATGTTGGATTATCGGCAAGTTAGCCTGGAGCTCATCGTTGAAATTGCGGCCTTCTTCGGATGCCGATTGAGTGAGCATCAGAAAACATCTGTTGCTGCAATGATGAAGCTGGATGCCAAAGATATCTCAAAACGCTATGCCTCAGTGGAAACTGGTTGCCCGATTGAAGCAGGTACCAATGATTCAGGCTTCGTAAACACAGGCAACGTAAATACAGGCAACGTAAAGAAGTCTACGCGAGAGTGGCTCAGTACTCTGTATAGCCGCTGTTTATCAAATGTCCTGGAAGTATCGGAGACAACCTCATACTGAAAACAAAAAGGAGTGATGGATATCATGTCAATGAACGGATTGGATCTGGGGCGGGGGCTTAATATCCGCCCTTCAAAACCGGTTGATCAGCCTTTTCTGGAACAGCTTCATGATACGACACGATCTGACCTGAAGCTGATTGATGGTGACAGGGACTTTGTTGACGGCATTATTCAACTGCAATTTCGGGCGCAATCTGAGGGGTATGGCAGTCAGTTTCCCAATGCCATGTATTTTGTTGTGGAAAAGCAGCAGGAGCGGATTGGCAAGGTCACTATTGATTTCGGGCCGAATGAAGTGAGGCTGATTGATATTGCCTTTATTCCTGAGGCAAGGGGAAAAGGGTACGGGGAGGAAGTTCTCAGATCCCTGCAACAGGCGGCCACGCAGGTGGGGACACCTCTCACACTCACCGTGCAGGCTTCCAATGTCGGGGCCAAGAGTCTTTATACCCGCCTGGGATTTGTTGTCGAGAGTGCGATGCCGCCCTATGAGTCAATGGTCTGGTATCCGCCTTCCCAAAAGATCATTGTTTAGTTGGCGCAGGCCTCTTTGAGGCCGTTTCAGGTTCTTAACCACTGCATCATTTGAGGGAAACCCTGTGGCTCATTCGGATTGTTGGTGAGGCCCCAGTAAACCAGCATTGGATAGCCAAAGTAATTATGGCTCTCGAATGCCTCAATGTAATTTTGAGAGCCTCCTTTGTAACCCTCAGGATGGAAAAGAAGATCGGCCGGAAGTCCGATATCTTTCAGGGCGGCCCAGGACCAGGCAATTGCCGCCATTTCCTCGGCGGGGCCATGGCCGCACCGGTGAACGTCGCCTGTTAGCGAGGGTCTTTTGTCTGGCGTGGTAACGGCAATGTGGCCAGCTTCATGAAGTATATCTCCAGGATGGCTGAGCTTATCTGCGTCAACTACAAGATTGCCTTGATGAATATAAAGGCCGGGGAGGAAGGTGGGTTCATCCAGTGGGGAGAATCGTGTATTGATGCCGATGGATTGAAGAAATCTCGTAATCTGACTGGCGGTATCTGATATGAGCATATGAAGTGTCCCTGTCGTTGTGAAGCAATGCAACCGTTTCATATGAATACATTAACCATAGTCCAGATACTGGATCTAAGCTTCCGAAGATGAGCTTTCCTAATCAATTTGTGGGAGGGGGAATGCTGATAAGTCAATCTAAAAAGATCCTGTTCATACATATTCCCAGAACTGGGGGGACCAGTCTAAGGCAGGCGCTGATAACTCAAGTGCCAGATACTCAGGAATGCTGTTTCCAGCACAGTGGTGTCCACACACAAGGGCAAGACTTCTTTGCTTCCTATACCGGTTTCCAGATTCTGACTATTGTCCGTAATCCCTGGGAGAGAATTTACTCTTGGTACAAATTACTTCGCCACTATTCCCGGAATCCGGATGAGTATTATTCTTTTCACCAATTTGTTGTCTGTTTTGATGAGTATTTCAGCGGGTGTCATCCCATTGATCGTTTTCGCTTCAATCAGTTGGATTATATTGCTCAGCCTTCTGGTCAGATGGTCGCTTCAAGGGTTTTAAGGTTTGAAAACTATGCGGATGACGTGTCTGAACTTTTTTCGGAACTTAACCTTGGTACTGATGACTATCCAAGCTTGAATCAGGTGCCGGCAGATGACTTTGAGCAAGCATACACCTCGGAGTTAATTGATAAAGTCGGACAGTTGGCAGAGCGGGATATCCGGTACTTCGGGTATGGCTTTCCGTGAAAATATTTTTCTGATGTCTGAAGATCAGTCATTAAGTATTTAAAGACAAATTCTCTGATATTCCATTTGGCACAGTTGCCCAGTGTTTTCGGACTGTTGTGGCCAAATGGAATATCAGAGAATTCAGCCGCAGGCGCTTAAACGATGGATCATATTTTATATTCAAAAATATTTGCTCAGTATAAAAACTGTACTATCTTTAAAGTTACCCGATGTAGGAAGGGTGGTGTTGGAACTCCAGGTAGTGGAGTTTGGTTGTTAAGTATCTTCCTGGTTTACTCAATACTTGAATACAGCCGACTATTAAGGGAAGGGTTATGGAAAACTTTAATAAAAGCCTCCTTTCGGAAATCGTGGATCAAAAAGTCAAACTGCAAATCCCCGAAGGTTCTGACGTCGAACTCACTGTCACCAAAGTCGGCACCTGTGCTCTTGATGGTGATGAATGGGAATCCTTCTATGTTTATCTCAAAGGGGATGATTCATTTCATCTGCCACAAGGCACTTACCCGATCACTCATGAGGCTTTTGGCACTCAAGACCTCTTTCTTTCTCCAAAAAGCCCTACCGAGTACGAAATTATTGTGAACCGAAAGCGCTGAAAAGCGTTCTGTATTATTTCTGTCGCCCCTGTTGTGGGATGGTGTCAATGAACAGACACAGTGATTAGGAATTGATATGGAAGTTTCTGCCTTGTGTATAGTCTGGTGCAATTCTCCGGAGACTATCGTTGATAGGGTTAATACATTTGGGCAGACCAACCCCCAGAGGAAAGTAAGGAGAGGACTATGGCGGAACCGTATATAAGTGAAATCAAAATTTTTGGCTTCGGGTGGCCTCCTGTGAAGTGGGCTTTGTGTGATGGTCAGTTAATACCAATTAGTCAGAATGCAGCACTGTATGCATTGATGGGGACCGCCTATGGCGGAGATGGACGTGTGACCTTCGGAGTGCCGGAACTGAGAGGAAGGACACCTGTACATACCGGGTATCTGGGGAATTATCAGTATTCCAGGGGCGAGATGGGAGGTGCTGAAACGGTGACCCTGAACTTGGAGCAACTGGGGGCCCATACTCATACCGTCTCTGCTGCACTCGATAATGGCGAGTTTAATCCGAGTTACGAGGGAGCTTACTTCGCTACCTGTATTGATGGTAAGACAGACCAGCCTGCTCCTGTTTACAGAAGTGCCACCAATCTGGCACAACTGAACTCCGGTATGGTGTCCAGCCTTGGTGGTGGGCAGTCGCATGAGAACAGGCAACCGTCTTTGGTAATGTCATTCTGTATTGCACTTGAAGGTGCATTTCCCAGCAGGAACTAAGGAGATCATCATGGCGGAATCTTTTATCGGCGAAATCAGGATGTTTGGTGGCAATTTTGCCCCGTTACACTGGGGTTTTTGCAACGGGCAGTTACTCACCATCGTGCAAAACTCAGCACTCTTTTCTTTGCTTGGGACAGCCTATGGGGGGGATGGACGATCCAGCTTCGGAATCCCTGACATGCGGGGAAGAATTCCGGTACATCATGGTACTGGGCCAGGGCTGACACCGTTGAATGTTGGGGCTCGTTACGGACTGGAGGTCGTGACATTGACCGTCAGTCAGATACCTTTTCATTCACACGCATTTCAGGCGAGTAAAGATAGCGCTTCCTCTTCTTCACCGTCCGGCACGGTTTTGGGAAGTGTGGGGTCGCCTGACGCGATATACACCCAAACCCCAAGCACCTCGACTGGGGAAATGAATCAGGATAGCGTCCTAAATGCAGGAGGCACACAGTCTCATTCAAACATGATGGGCTCTCAGTGTGTGAGCTTTATTATTTCATTGGCCGGGACTTACCCCTCAAGGAATTAAGGAGTCAGATATGTCAGAACCATTCATTGCTGAAATTCGAATGTTCGGTAACACTTTCCCTCCGGCTGAATGGAGTTATTGTAGTGGTCAGTTAATGGCGATATCCCAAAACACAGCATTGTTTTCTTTGGTCGGCACTATTTATGGCGGGGATGGTCGGACAACATTTGGTGTTCCCAATCTCCAGGGACGCACTCCTATGCATTGGGGGACCGCTCCCGGATTGACCCCCAGAGTCATTGGTGAAAAGACGGGCTCCCCGACAATCTCATTGACAGAGGGGGAAATCCCGGGCCATACCCATACAGTGACTGGACTGACAGCTAAGGGGGATCTTGAAGTACCCCAGAATGGCGCCTATCTTGCGGTGGACGTGAATGCAGGTTTCAGGCTGCGCTTTGTTAATTCGAATCCAACCCAAACAACCAGCATGAGCCCTTCAACATTATCCACTGCCGGACTGAGTTCGCCACACCAAAACCAGCAGCCTTATACGGTGGTGAGCTTTTGCATTGCCTTGTCAGGGATATATCCATCTCGTAATTAAGTGGAAAAATCGTAACATCAGAGCCGCTCACACGGGCTCTGATGCTTTCATGTATGTGAACATTTCGAGGGTTTTAATTGTTTCGAATGTCGATGAGAGCAGTGGTTGTCATTAGTTTCCTGCTGGTATGGGCCGGTGAGGTTACTGGTGAGACTTTTGAGAACTTTGGACAGACTGTTCAATTGCTTCCGACAGCCCCGGAAGGGGAACCAACCAGATTGGGCTATTCCTATTACAAGACTGAAACAGGGGTTGCGGTTGCCGTGACTAACCGTGTTCTCGTCAAAACAATTAGCCCCCAGAGTCCGAAGGACTTATTTGAACTTGAGAACGTGAAGGAGGGAGAAGTGCTGGCGAGTTTTCCCCACTTCGCCATTCTGCTTTTGCACCTTCATCAGAATAACGCGTTATCTTTTTCCAGAAATTTAGTGGAACGTGAAGATGTTGAATATGCCCAGCCGGATTTCCTGCAAATTTCACGAAGTCAGTTTGGTTATTCTGACCAGAAGTCGTCACCACCAGTCTGGTCTCAATGGAAGCAGGCCATTGGGCTGGGGGATGTTAAAACCAGGGGAAAGGGAGTGAAGGTGGCGGTTATCGACGACGCCTTTGACATGAATCATCCAGCTCTCCGGCGCGCGCATCTTCAGTTCAGTATTGATGCAGGCACACGGTTGGAAAAAGTCGCTCCCGAGGAAGCGCACGAAAAACATGGAACCATGGTCGCAGGTATATTGCTGGCTGATTGGCCGGATAAGGAACTGAGTGGGCTGATTCCCGATGCCGGGTTTATTGCGGTGCGAAATCTCTACAACTGGAGTTCCAGTATCATTCTGGCGATGTATCTGGCATATCTGGCTGAGGCGGATGTTATCAACTGCAGCTGGGGCATGCCGATGCTATTACAACCTATCGCCGACACTGTTCAGGCGATCAGTCGCCAGGGGCGGAAAGGTAAAGGAACCGCCATTGTATTTGCTGCCGGAAACAGTCGGGAACCGATTGATCAACCAGAGACATTGCAGTCGATGGACGAAGTGATTTCGGTTGCAGGAGTGGATCCCGATTTTCAGGTTATCACTAACTATGGGAGTACCGTAGATATCGCGGCACCCAGTCTGCTGCCGACGATTGATTCCCGGGATTATGACAAAGTGAGTTATATCGGTGGATCATCTTCTTCAGCGCCGATAGTTACAGCCGTTATTGCGATGATGTATTCGGTGGCGCCTGACTTAACACTGGAGCAGTTACGTTCTTTATTGAGGGAATCAAGCGGGGTATTGCCTGTTTCTCTGAAAAGGCAGCATGAATTCGGGATGGTAAGCGCCGGGAAAGCTGTGAATCTGGCTGAATCCTGGGATCTTAAGTAATACCCTTAGCGTTGGTAAACGCAGACAAGAAGGCTTCCGATAGCACAAAAAGCCAGATGGAGCAGGGATTTAGGAGAGTGTCGGAAAATATGTCTGAATCAGGAAAAAGCACCACAGAAAACAGTAAAGATGAGTCGAAGTCTGATGAAGGTTTTGATTTCAGTGTCAGCTATGATTCAGCGTTGCCCGAACTTCTGGAGTATCTCAATATCAGTCTGATTTTAACTTCCTATCAGGCTGACCGGCTGATAACGGTCAGAAGCCGGAATCAGGAATTGGATACTCACTTCATGGCATGCCCACGACCTATGGGACTCACTGTTGACGAGCATCGTCTGACGCTGGGGATCTGGGCCCAGATTCTCGATTTCAGGAGGGATGACTCCGTCTGTGAGAAGGTAGATGAAAATGGATGGGTGGATGCCTGCTACCTGCCTCGTGCGTCTCATGTGAGTGGCATGATCAATATCCACGATATTGCCTGGGGGGATGAAGGCTTATGGGCCGTCAACTCCACCTTTTCCTGCTTATGTACGATTGATTCCAATTACAGCTTTGTTCCTCGCTGGCAACCTGCATGGATTAGCGAGTTGGTTCCAGAAGACCGATGCCACTTGAATGGTATGGCGATGAGAGAAGGAAGGCCAAGATACGTAACAACTTTCAATCAGGAGGACGTTCGCTCAGCCTGGCGTAAAAACAGGGAGGGACGCGGAACACTGATTGATATTGATACAGATGAGGTTTTGTTGGAAGGATTGATGATGCCTCACTCACCACGCTATTACAGGGGCAAGATCTATGTGTGCGAGTCAGGCTATGGGGTCATTTGGTGTATTGACCCGATATCCGGAGAAAGAGCGCTGTTTGCCAAACTGCAGGGGTTTACCCGGGGAATCTCAATCAAGGGAAGTCTGATGTTTGTTGGATTATCCAGAGTGAGATCATCTGAAGCGAACCTCAGCCCACCTTTGGCTGAGGAATTTGATGAGACTTACAGTGGAGTCTGGGTTATCGATATCGATTCCGGAGAAGTGGTGACTTACCTGTGTTTCGACGGAACGGTGAACCAAGTGTACGACGTCGGCATTGTGCCGGATGCCCGGTTCCCGCAGGTACTTGAGTGGCAAGACAGTCAGATCGAAAGCTTTTTCCATTTCCCCGGAAATAACTGCTTACGTAGCGATTGAAAAGGTTACCTTAGGATGAAAAGTAAGTGAGTACTAATACATTCCTTAACAAATTGTGGTTGGTTGTATAGAAAATAGACAACTACACTAAAATTGTGCCTAGCTATTGGAAGGTCATGTCTATCTGAGGTGGCCAGTCCCGCACGTAGCATTGTTTTGCTAATGAAGGATACTCGGGAGCAGGAGAATGGAGAGAGGGAGTAAGAAGGTTAATTGGGCAAAGGAGTTAGGGAAATCCCTGCCTGCTATTGCTCTGGTGGCAGTTGGTGCTCAAGGTAACGCATCCGTAGGTTCTTCGCGATCGAGGTTGAGGACAAAGGCCTGGATAAACTCTACCCATATACATGCCTCTCCAGCCGCCAGTCAAAAAGTATTCAACGGTTTTTCCTCCATTTCGGCGATAGCCAAAAGCTCCAGTAGCTCTCCAGAATTGGATGTCGGCGTAACAGAGGTCGATGATAACCCAGATCTAAAAGATTTCCTTAAGCAGCTCAAAAAGAAGAAAAAGACGCGTAATAGTTTATTGTCCGGTGATACGGATGCGTTTCGCAGTGACAATCCGAACTTTATCGGCAAAACCAAAGCCAGCGGCACCTGTTCCCCTACTGGCCTTTTCTCCTATTGCACCAGCGCGACGTCTCAGTCCTGTACCACGGATGCCGACTGTAATTTTGGTGGTAACAATGTCCCCACCAACATTGGGCTGGATAACAGCAGTATTGGTGACGCTTCCACCGGTGCGGGTGCGGTAATTGGTAATCTCAGCACGACGGATGCTGATGGTGGGGATACTCACACCTATTCACTTGTCAATAATGGGGTGTCGGGAAGTGGCAGCTGTGGTGCTTCAGGTGACGACGATAATGCCAGCTTTCAGGTCGATAATGCCAATGATGACCTGGAAACGGCCGGTAGTGTTACCGCAGGAAGTTATAACGTTTGTATTCAGACGCATGATGGCACGGATTCATACCAGAAAACCTTCGCGATCACGGTCACTGATACGACGGCTCCCAGTTTTGAAAATTCCACGCCATCCGTTGGAACGCTCACTTTAACCGGCGGCACGGTATCTATCGATCTGGATGAGGAGGGAACGGCCTATTATGTTGTCGTGGCGGATGGTGCGGGCGCTCCGAGTGCCAACCAGGTGAAAGCCGGGCAGGACAGTGGTGGAGGCGCGCCTCTTGCTGACGGCAGCTTTGCCACGGTCGGTACGACAGGAAGTGAAGCATTTTCAGGCTTGTCCTCAGGGACCGCCTATGATCTCTATGCTGTAGCCGAGGATGATGAGGGGAGTCCCAATCTTCAGGCATCTTCTACGTTGGTGAATTTCACGACGAATTCACCCGACAGCGACGGTGATTTGATTGCCTCTGGAACAGTTTCCGAGCCTGTCGGGCTGGATACCACCGTCGATATGGTAGGCGAAGCTGTCGATGTGTTCGACTTCACCTTGAGTGACGGCGGCAGTGCCGATGGTTATGCCATGACGGTCAGCCAGATTGTGGTCAATGTCAGCGGCACCTCAACCGATACCGAGCGCGGCAATATCACCTGGCGCTTGAACGGTAATGATGCCTCCGATGTGGCGGGCGTTTATAGTGCCGGGGCGGATACCATCACCTTCTCCGGCCTGTCGATTTCCATTGCCGATGGAGCCAGTGAAACCTACACCGTCAATGCCTATTACAACGACAACACCAACATCACTGAAGATCACACTGTGATTCTCAGTGTCGATGGCGGTACCGATGTCACCGTCGGCGGTTCCGGCACCGGCATGGGCGCAACCTCAGCCGTCACGAACGGAACCGGCACGACAATGGATGTCACCGCAACGGCGCTGGTATTTACCACACAACCGGCCAGCTCAACCTCGGGGTCGGCGCTCGCTACCCAGCCTGTGGTGGCCGCGCAAGATGCGTTTGGCAATACAGATGTCGACTTTACAGAGACCGTTACCCTAACCGAAGCCAGTGCCGGGAGCTTATCCGGTGATGTGGATATCGTAGCGGTCAGCGGTGTAGCCACCTTTACTGACGTCGCCTATTCCGCGACGGCGGATCAACAGAGTTTCACGCTGACCGCGAACGACGAAGACGGTACCGGTTCGAATCTCTCTACGGTCGATGCCAATGCTGTAACCTCAGATGTGGTAGCGACCAAGTTAGTCTTCACCACGGAACCCTCACCATTAACGGTCAATAGCGGTCAGGCGACCGCGTTTTCAACAGTACCGGTCGTGTCAGCTCAGGATGCCGACAATATTGTGGATACGGGGTATTCCACGGATATTACGATAGCCGAAGTCAATGGTGCCGGTTCCGCCACGATGACCGGGACGGGTGATACGGACGGTAATGGATCGACGGTGTCAATTACGCCTTCTTCAGGGGCGTCGACTTTCACAAACCTCAGCATCACTTATACCGCCTCGGGGGGGTCGTCCGAAACCTTTAATCTGCAAGCCAGTTCTGGTGGCCTAACCACGGCTGATAGCAGTCAGCTCACTGGGCTGGTTCCCGACAGCGACGGTGACCTGACGGCTTCAGGTACGGTATCTGAGCCCGTCGGACTAGATACGACTGTTGATACGATTGGCGAAGCTGTCGATGTCTTTGACTTCACCTTAAGTGACGGCGGTACCTCAGACGGTCTGGCAATGGCAGTCAGTCAGATAGTCATCAATGTGTCGGGAACCTCTACTGACACCGAAAGGGGCAATATCACCTGGCGGCTAAACGGTAACGATGCCGCCAATGTGGCTGGGGTCTATAACGCCGGTGCCGATACCATTACTTTCTCCGGGTTGAGCATCTCTGTGGCTGACGGAGGTAGTGAGACCTACACCATCAACGCCTATTACAACGACAATAGCAGTATCACAGAAGATCATACGGTCATCCTGAGCGTCGATGGCAATAGCGATTTAACAGTGGGAGGTTCCGGTTCCAGCATGGGGGCGACGTCTGCGGTGACCAACGGCAGTGGCACCACATTGGATGTAGTGGTTTCGACACTCGCTTTTACCACGCAGCCGTCTGGTTCAACCTCAGGTTCCACATTAACCACCCAACCCGTTTTGACAGCTCAGGATGCGTTTGGCAATACAGATGTCGACTTTACAGAGACCGTTACCCTGACCGAAGCCAGTGCCGGGAGCTTATCCGGTGATGTGGATATTGCAGCGGTCAGCGGTGTGGCCACTTTCACAGACCTAGCGTATACCGCAACAGCGGATCAACAGAGTTTCACGCTGACCGCGAACGACGAAGACGGTACCGGGTCCGACCTGCCAACGGTAGACGCAAACGCTGTCACATCGGATGTGGTGGCAACCAAGTTGGCCTTCGTCACCCAGCCGTCGCCATTAACAGTAGTTAGCGGTGTGGCAACGGCATTTACCACGGTCCCGGTGGTTGCGGCTCAGGATGCTGACAATGTGGTGGATACAGGGTACTCCACAGATATCACTCTGATCGAAGTGAACGGGGCCGGATCTGCAACGATGACCGCCACCGGCGATACAGATGGCAATGGTGCCACTGTGTCGATCACGCCCAGCTCTGGGGTTTCGACCTATACCAGCCTCAATATTACTTATACTGCATCCGGCGGAGCCTCGGAAACCTTCAATTTGCAGGCAAGTTCCGGTGGGCTGACAACTGCTGACAGCAGTGATATCAGTACTGCAATCCCCCCCATGGCCACCAACGACAATGCCACCACCGATGAGGACAATGCAGTTGCCATTACCGTGTTGAGTAACGATTCGGCTGATGTCGGTACCCTCAATGCGTCCAGCGTTATCGTCGCCAGCGCTCCGACCCACGGCAGCACCAGTGTCAATACCGGTAGCGGGGTGATTACCTATATGCCGGAGGCCGACTACAGTGGTGCAGACAGCTTCACCTATACGGTAGAGGACGAGGATGGTGTCGAGTCCAACACCGCCACCGTCAACCTTACGGTTAACGCAGTAAATGATGCCCCGGTTGCTGTAGCTGATCTGGCCAGTACGACCATGGATAACCTCGTGTCGGTCAATGTGGCGGCCAATGACTCCGATGTCGACAGCGGCGATGCGGTGGATACCGCAACCATTGCCATTGTCGTCACCCCCGGTCATGGCACCGCCGTGGTCAACAGTGGCGAGGTCGACTATACCCCGACCACCGGCTTTATCGGCACCGACTATTTTACCTACACCATTGATGACGAAAATGGTGCCACCTCCAACGCTGTCGTTGTCACGGTGAATGTCACTGGCGTCAATACCCTGCCCACAGCTGTGGACGACTCCCCCTCGGTAGGTGAGGATAGTAATGTGGTGATTGATGTCCTGGCCAATGACAGTGATGGTGATGGTTCCCTGGATGCGACCACTGTGGCTGTGCTTGCTCAACCTACCCATGGCAGCACCAGTGTGAATGGCGCTAACGGCGAGATCACCTATACACCGGCGGCGGACTACAACGGTAGCGACAGCTTTACCTATACCGTCCAGGATGATGCCGGTGGCACTTCCAATGCAGGCACGGTTACCGTAACCATCAATAGCAGCAATGATGCCCCGGTGGCAGTAGACGATACCGTATACATGCAGCAGGTTGTAGCACACAGGATCAATGTGTTGGGTAACGATCATGATGTGGATGGCTCTCTGGATGCCTCCAGTGTTCAGGTGGTGGCCGCTCCGGGCAGCGGCAGCACCTCGATTGATACCGGCACCGGTTCCATCCTGTATACCCCGGACATGAGTTTCAATATCTCTGACAGCCTGACCTACCGGGTACAGGATAACCAGGGGACCTGGAGTTCACCTGCTACAGTGACCATGACGGTGCAGCCGGTGAACGACCCGCCGCTGGCCAACAATGACATTTTAAGTCTGAATGAAGATACCGCCACTGTTTTGAATATCCTGACCAACGACAGCGATACAGACGGCAGCCTGGATGTTACCACCATTGCCATTATTGCAGATGTCAGCAATGGTTCGCTGGTGGACAACAACGATGGCACCTTGACCTATACCCCGGATGCGAACAGCTACGGTAGCGATAGCTTCACCTACCGGGTGCAGGACGACTCGGGCGATAACTCCGGCATTGCCACTGTCAGTCTGGCTGTTCATCCGGTCAATGATGCCCCTACCATCAGTGGCAGCCCCACCACCAATGTGTCTCAGGGCGACGACTACAGTTTTATTCCCACCCTGAATGATGTCGATGGTGACCTGGTGACGGTCAATGCCACTAATTTGCCCGGTTGGCTGACCTTAAACAGCGCGACAGGTGCTCTAAGCGGCACGGCAACTATTGCCGATACTTTCCCCAATATCGTGTTGACGGCAACAGACGGCACCGCCTCGAAATCGCTGGCAGCTTTCAGCATTAGTGTGGGCATGGACACCGATGGTGACGGCACCCCTGACAGTACCGACAGCGATGATGACGATGACGGCATGAGCGATATCTATGAATCGGCTCATGGCCTGGATCCCTTGGATGACAGCGATGCCGCCGGTGATCTGGATGGTGATAATGTCAGTAATCTACAGGAGTTCCTGGATAATACCGATCCGGAAGACCCGGAAGACTATACTGACACCACTGCGCCGGTTGTCGTGCCGCCCGAGAATCTGGTGGTGGATGCGACTGCGCTCTTTACCCCGCTCACCATCCGACAATTGCTGGGGCTGCCGGCCAGTGCCAGCAACGCCAACGTAACGACCGCACTGACCATGTTGGCCAGAGATAATGTTGATGGTGATGACTGTTGCGGTACTCAGGTGCCGGCGCTGCTGAATGGCAGTGTGCTGCTTGCGCCGGGTATCAACAAGGTGACCTATCGGGCAGTGGATAACAAAGGTAATGTGGGCACCGCAACGCAGACCGTCAATGTCCGGCCGCTGGTATCGGTGAACAAGGATCAGGTTGCTGTGGAAGGCGCCACGGTGCAGTTCCGGGTGATTCTGAGCGGGCAGTCTCCGTTCTATCCTCTGACAATTCCTTACACCATAGACAGTCAAAGCACGGCTGACAGCAGCGACCACGACCTGACTGCCGGCACTGTCACCCTTACCAAATCCGGCAATGTCGGGCAGACCGAAGCCAGTGTCGGGATTTCCCTGATCGACGACGGCGTGACTGAGAACGCGGAAGTGCTGATTGTTAAACTTGATGATCGCACCGGCAATGCCCAGGATCTGGCCAACGGCTATAACGCGTCCAACCCTAATATCTATGACATCAACAGTGGCGCTAAAACCTCTCACATAATTACGATCGCCACCGGTAATGTAGCTCCGGATGCTACCCTGAGGCTAAGTCAGGGCGGTTCCAATACCATTCAGGTGACCGCCGATGGTGGCCCGGTGACGGTGACGGCTACCGTTACCGATCCCAACCAGGGCGACACCCAGGAGTATGACTGGTCGGCCAGCGACAGCGTATTGGCTGATACCGACGGTAATATTGCGAACAGCACGTTGGTATTCAACCCCGGCGCCCTGGATGTCGGCCGTTACCAGGTTGAAGTCAAAGTGACCGACAGTGCCGGAGTCAGTGATAGCAGTCGCCTCTACTTCAGAGTCGTGGCGGCATTACCGACGCTGGATTCAAGCCAGGATACTGATGGCGATGGTGTGGACGATCAGAGCGAGGGCGTAGCGGATAGCGATGATGACGGTATCCCGGATTACCTGGACAACATCTCCGCCTCTAACGTGCTGCCGGAAGTGGCCAGCGAAACCGCTTCCTATTTACTGGAATGTGACCCGGGTGTGCGCTGCCGCCTTGGTCAGTTCGCCCTAATGGGTGCTACCGGCGGAGCGCGCCTGGACGCCGAAGATATTGTGGAGCAGCCGGATATCATGGCCGATGCTGACTTTGATAACGTTGGTGGTTTGTTCGACTTTGAAATCCACGAACTGCCGACCCTAGGCCAAAGTGTCAGAATAGTACTGCCGCAGCAGAGTCCGATTCCGGCCGACGGTATCTACCGAAAATACCAGAACGGCCAATGGATCACCTTTGTGGAAGACGCTGATAATGCGCTGCATTCCGCGGCGGGTAACCCCGGTTATTGTCCGCCACCGGGCGATGAAGGCTGGGAGCCGGGGCTAGTGGAGGGCTACTACTGCGTACAGCTGACCATTGAAGATGGTGGCCCCAACGATGCTGACGGCCTGGAGAATGCCAGTGTGGAAGATCCGGGCGGTGTCGGAGTGGCCAGCGGCACAGTGAGAACCAGGGGTGGAGGGGCTATTCACTGGCCAATATTGGTGGTGATTTTCCTGGGGCTCATACTGCTGAACCGTTCCTCATACCGTAAAGGGACATTAATATCCTTGCTGGTTGTAGCAGGCCTGGTACCTTCACAACCAAGCCATGCGTTGGATTGGGATACAGAGAATTTCTATCTTACGTTTGCGGGATACCACGCCAACGGTTCGCAGGATTCCGGCAGTTTTACCAATGACCTTGAGTCGGATGGCATTGACGTCACTCTCAGTGAATATGACGTTTCCCGGCTGGCTGTCCAGGGCATTCTCGGCTATCGGTACCATGACATGATGGCTCTGGAAATCGGCTTTCTCGATCTCGGCAATGTCGATGTTGATCTGAATGCCGTGAGCCCAAGTGACGAGGAGCTGTCCCAGGCGCTGGAGGATCATTATCCTGTTTCCGGTAACGGCCTGACGGTGGCTAACCGTTTCTTATGGGATATAACGCCTGAAGTAACACTTTCTGGAGAGGTGGGGGTCTTCTTTTGGAACGGTGATATTCAATTAAGCGGCCCGGATATTCATCCTGATCTGGACGGTGGTGTGGACCCGTTGCTGGGGGTTGGGGCAGGGTATCATCTCAACAGGAATGTCGAAGTACTGATAAGTGCGAAACGCCTTTTCTTTAATCACCAGCAGGTGGATTTGTTGGGGGTGGGAGCCGCATTCCACTTTTAATGAATCCTTGGTTATAAAACGGGCGAACACATAGGTTCGCCCGTACCTTGATTCCAGTTTTGCAGTATGTTCATAGGGTCTGTTGACGTTTCGCCATCATCACTGCTGGAGGCCATTTTTGTGATCCAGCTAGGCGGTCCGAATCTCGTAATCGTGACTGATCTCCACCCCACCTTTCTCCAGCATGATAGACGCTGAGCAGTATTTTTCGGCGGATAGGGAAATAGCGCGTTTGACGATGTTTTCCTTCAAATCGTTGCCGGTGACCACGAAGTGAATGTGAATTTTGGTAAAAACACTTGGGACGGTTTCGGCGCGTTCTGCCTGGATTTCTGCAACGCAATCAGTGACATCTGCTTTGGATTTTTTCAGGATCAACATGACGTCAAAAGAGGTGCACGCCCCAAGTCCCAGGAGCATCATCTCCATTGGGCGTGGACCCTGATTCTCGCCGCCGTGATCTGGTGGGCCGTCCATCGTGATCTCGTGGCCGGACCCCGTTTTGCCCACAAACTTTGCGTTGCCACCCCAGGTAATACTTGCGTGCATGAGTCTGTATCCGTAAATTTTGTTTTGGAAAGGGGAAGCAGGTTAGCATAACTGCCCCATCGGGAAAATAATCAGCATGGAGATTACGGTTAATCGCGCAAGTGCAGCATCCTGCGTATGTGGAATATTCGGCTATACTCTAGCTATCGATTGAGCTTTCTTGCTTAAGCATACCTTTCGTGCTTAATTTAGGTCCAACCGATTGAATAACAAAAGACTTCCCGATTTCGGCGAAGTGCCGTGAGGAAACGATATTTCTAGGCGGCATTTCTAAGCGATTGTTAGTGAATGGGACAAAAACATGGTCACAATAGTGAAACCAGTCGAGCACAAGACGAAACATTTGGATTACTTCCTATCACAGTGTCATCGCCGTCGGTACCCCAGCAAAAGCACCATCATCTATGCGGGCGACAAAAGCGATTCTCTGTTTTACATCGTTAAAGGATCTGTCACCGTTATTATTGAAGACGATGACGGCCGTGAGATGATAATGGCCTACCTTAACGCCGGTGATTTCTTCGGTGAGATGGGCCTGTTCGATACCGACCAGGTCGGCTCCCGAAGCGCCTGGGTGAAAGCCAAAACTGAATGTGAAGTGGCTGAAATCAGTTATACCAAATTCCGTGAAATTGCCCAGGAAGACCCCCGGATACTTTATTTTATCGGCGAACAGATGGCTTCCCG
Organism: Hahella sp.; assembly: GCA_050299855.1. Lineage (GTDB taxonomy): Bacteria > Pseudomonadota > Gammaproteobacteria > Pseudomonadales > Oleiphilaceae > Hahella. The sequence continues at coordinate 111,816 of JBNKWQ010000021.1, read as the reverse complement.
TCTGCGTCAGACCACTCGGAAAGTCGGTGACCTGGCCTTCCTGGATGTCACCGGCCGGGTCGCCCGCACATTACTCGATCTATGCAAAGAGCCGGATGCGATGACACATCCCGATGGTATGCAGATCAAAATCACCCGCCAGGAAATCGGACGTATTGTCGGCTGCTCACGGGAAATGGTCGGCCGCGTTCTTAAGGCCTTGGAAGATCAGGGGCTGGTGCAGGTCAAGGGTAAAACCATGGTGGTCTACGGCACCCGTTAATTGTGGTGTCTGGTCTCTAAGCAGGACCAAAAAAAGGCGGGGAGTTCCCGCCTTTTTTGTTTCTGTGATACATCCATACGACATCTTCAGTCCACCCAGAATGGTTTGGATATCTCCCTATCACGCCTTGATTCCGATACTCCGATGTCTTTGAGTATATGAGTCGATATTTCCTCCAGCTCCCTGCGCGCTCGCGCATTTTTTCTCCATTTAGCCAGCCGACGCATTGCAGTCTTAATGTAGGCTAATACTGGGCTAAGTATGGATGTGTCAGTATTGGGCTGTTGAAAACTGTAAGATTTTGCATGATTATTCATAGTGTTTCCTCCTCTGGTTGAGGTAAATTTAGCCAGATGGAGAGCGGGAAAAATAACGCTTTTTTCTTTTTTATACATTAGAGAAACTTATGAGTGAACGTTGGCCCCATTTTTTGAAAGCGCTTTGGGTATTGGATGCAGTGGTCCGCAAGGGAAGTTTTTCTACCGCTGCCGACTACTTGAATGTCAGCCAATCAGCGGTGAGCCAGCAGATGAAGTTGCTGGAAGGCGAATTCGGGCCGTTGTTTGAACGTAGCGGGAAGCAAATAGTTCCGACGGATCTCTGTCGTCGCCTGGCGGAACATTTACGCAAGGGTTTTTCCCATATTGAGGAAGGTGTCGCCACCGCCAGCTGCCGCTGTAACCAGATTACCATTTCCGTGCTGCCTTCCTTTGGCGGAGCTTGGCTGGTACCTCGCTTATATAAATTTACCGATCAACATCCCGGTATCGAGGTGCGGTTAACGATGTCGGATGTATTAACAGATTTCAGCGATGGCGGACTTGATGCCGGCATTCGGTTGGGAGGTGGTGAATATCCGGATCTGATCGCTAAAGAGCTGTGCGATGACGAGCTCTTTCTGGTGTGTTGTCCGGCCAAACGGGAAGAGTTCCCTGAACAGCCGCGATTGAGTGATCTGCGCCATCACTTGCTGCTTATCGATAATGCCCCGGATGTCCAAAACTGGCCGGCCTGGGTTGCGGCCACCGGCGAGAGGGAAGTGCCTGTCAAAAGTAAGTTGATGATCAGCGATTCAAGCCAGGTAATTCGTATGGCACTGGCCGGGCAGGGGGTAGCACTGGTACGACGGGTGTTGGTCACTGATGAGCTGAAAAGCGGAGGGTTGATTAAATTGTTTGATATCAGCGTAAAGCTGAAGAGTCGCTATTATTTTGCAATGCCGAAACGGTCACGCGGACATTCGGCATTGGCAACATTTTTGGCATGGTTGCGGGAAGAGATTGCACCTTATCGCCAGTTATAGTGATTGTACTGAAAGGGTAGCTGTGCTGAAGGGGTAACTGTGCTGCAAGAGTGGCTGTGCTGAAAGAGTGGCTGTGCTGCAGGAGTGACAGTGCTGAAAAGGATCGGGTAAAAGTGCCCGGTCTAATAACCAGACACTTGGGACGCCATGCATTCTTGAGTGCTAAAAAAACAACTCCCGCAATTTCTCCCCGGGCTCGTCTGCCCGCATAAAAGACTCTCCCACCAGAAACGCATTGACCTGATGCCGGCGCATCAGCGCCACGTCTTCCCGGCTATGAATGCCGCTTTCCGTCACGATGATCTTGCTGTCAGGAATCAGCTCCAGCAGGCCGATGGTGGTTTGCAGGCTGACGTCAAAGGAGTGCAGGTCACGGTTATTGATGCCGAGCAGCGGCGTATCCAGCGTTAGCGCCTGATGCAGTTCCGCTTGGTTATGAACCTCCACCAGTACATCCAGATCAATAGCCCTGGCCTGATTGCAGAACTGCTGCATCTGCTCTTCGGTGAGGCAGGCGGCGATCAGCAGAATGCAGTCAGCACCCAGTAACCGGCTTTCGTAAACCTGGTATTCATCAATGATAAAATCCTTGCGAATTACCGGTAGCTGACAGGCTTCCCGGGCCTGCACCAGATACTGGTCTGCGCCCTGGAAAAAGTCGATATCGGTCAACACCGATAAACAGGCCGCTCCGCCTGCTTCGTAGCTGCGAGCTATGTCCGCAGGTACAAAGTTTTCCCGAATGATACCTTTGCTGGGAGAGGCGCGTTTGATCTCGGCAATCACTCCAGGGTCACCGGCAGCCAGTCTGTTTTGAATCGAGCGGACAAAGCCTCGGGTCGTTGGGGCAGTTGCAAGCTTTTCCCTGATGTTGGCGAGTGATTGCTGCGACTTGCGCTCAGCCACTTCCTCTTTTTTTCGCTCGACGATTTTCTTAAGGATCGTTGGTGTGTTGTTCATAGGTCCTTATGTCCTTATATCTGGCTGGAGTCTCAGTCTTCTTTACAATAGGCGGTGAAGCTGGCCAGTTCCGAAAGCTTGGCCAGCGCCACTCCTGAGCCTATAGCATCCTGTGCCATGATGACACCTTCCTTCAGGGAGGTTGCCAGATCGGCAGCGTATATCGCTGCGCCTGCGTTCAGCGCGATGATGTCCCTGGCTTTCCGGCTCATCTCGTCATCTTCTTTGCCGAGAGCGCCCTTGATCAGGTTAAGGCTTTCCTGGGCGCTGTTGACGGTCAGTCCGATCAAGCTCTTGCTTTCAATGCCCAGTTCTTCCGGTGTGATGCGGTATTCGACTACTTCGCCGTCCTTCAACTCTGCCACATGGGTAGGAGCAGCGAGGCTGATTTCATCCAGTCCGTCATCGGCATGTACCACCAGGACATGGGTGCTTCCCAAACGTTTCAACACTTCCGCCATTGGTCGGCAGAGTGCTTTGCTGAAAACACCGATTACCTGTTTTTTGACCTTGGCAGGATTGGTCATGGGGCCAAGCATATTAAAAATTGTGCGCACCCCCATTTCTTTGCGCGGTCCAATCGCATGCTTCATGGCACTGTGATGGGCCGGGGCGAAGAGAAAGCCAACGCCGATTTCCTTAATGGCGCGGGCGACCTGTTCCGGTGTCAGGTTCAGATAGACACCGGCGGCTTCCAATACATCGGCACTACCAGTGCTGCTGCTGACGCTGCGGTTGCCATGTTTGGCCACTTTGCCGCCGGCAGCGGCCACCACAAAAGCGCTGGCGGTGCTGACGTTAAACAGATTGGCACCGTCACCGCCGGTGCCGCAGGTATCCACCAGGTAAGGTTCATCAATGTTGACGCCTGTGGCCAGTTCCCGCATGACCATGGCGGCCCCGGTGATTTCATCAATGGATTCACTCTTCATGCGCAGGGCAATCAGAAACCCGCCAATCTGTGCGGGGGTGGCTTCGCCGGTCATAATCTGTTGCATCACCTGGGTCATTTCTTCCGTACTCAGGTCCTGATGTTCAATGACCCGTGCTATGGCTGCTTTAATATCCATAAGGTTGTCCTGTCGTTGACTGCTGCTGTGGTTAACTGTCAGTTGTTCGCAAATTGTTGGTTATGAGTTCAGGAAGTTCGCCAGAAGATCATGACCCTGTTGGGTCAGGATGGACTCCGGGTGAAACTGGACTCCTTCAATATTCAGTTCTTTATGCCTGACTCCCATGATTTCTTCCATGGAGCCATCATCATTTTCGGTCCAGGCGGTAACCTCCAGGCAATCCGGCAGCGAATCCGGGCGTATCACCAATGAATGATAACGGGTCGCTTCAAAAGGATTACTCAGACCGCTGAACACACCGCTATTGTTGTGGTGCACCATCGAGGTTTTACCGTGCATGACTTTACCTGCACGTACTATCTCTCCACCAAAGGCCTGGCCAATGCTCTGATGGCCCAGGCAGATTCCCAGCAGGGGAATCTTACCGCCAAACGCCTTGATGGCTTCGATGCTGATGCCTGCCTCGTTAGGTGTGCAGGGGCCGGGTGAAATCACAAGCCGCTCAGGATTGAGTTTTGCAATCTCATCCACGGTAATTTCATCATTGCGGAAGACCTGCACATCCGCACCCAGCTCACCCAGATACTGGACCACGTTGTAAGTAAATGAATCGTAGTTGTCTATCATGACTAACATTGGAAAACCCTCTTAAACCGTTACAGACCTTTTTGTGCCATTGCCACTGCGCGGAATACCGCACGCCCTTTGTTGAGGGTTTCCTCCCATTCCAGGCGTGGCACAGAGTCCGCCACTATGCCGGCACCGGCCTGCAGATAAAGTACCTGGTCCTTGATTACTGCGGTGCGGATGGCAATGGCGGTATCCATGTTGCCATTCCAGGACAGATAACCGACCGCCCCGCCATAAATACCGCGCTTGACCGGTTCCAGCTCGTCGATAATTTCCATGGCCCGTACTTTGGCTGCGCCGCTTAGGGTGCCCGCCGGCAGAGTGGCTTTCAGCACGTCAATGGCAGACAGGCCCTTACTCAGCTTTCCGGTAACGTTGGAAACAATGTGCATGACATGGGAATAGCGCTCGATGATCATCTTATCCGTTAATGTTACCGAGCCGATTTCACTGACTCTGCCGACATCGTTACGACCCAGGTCGATCAGCATCAGATGCTCTGCCAGTTCCTTAGGATCGGCTAATAGTTCTGCTTCCAATACCTGATCTTCGGCTTCATTACGACCGCGCTTGCGGGTTCCTGCAATAGGGCGCACCGTGACTTCACCGTCTTCCAGGCGAGTCAGGATTTCCGGAGAGGATCCCACCACATAAAAGTCATCCAGGTGCAGATAATACATGTAGGGTGAAGGATTCAGGCAGCGCAGGGAACGGTAAAGATTGATCGGTGGTGAGGTAAATGGTGTGGACATGCGCTGGGAAATAACTGTTTGCATGACGTCGCCAGCGAGAACGTATTCTTTGATCCTGTCCACTGCCGCTTCGAAATCAGGCTGGGCAAAGCGTGACTGGAAATCGCCCTCTTCAGCCTGCTGCTCGTGCTCTACATGCAGGTTGTGCTCAGGCAAAGGCTGACGCAGTTTGGTTTCCAAGGTGTCGAGTCGAGCCTCGGCCTGGGTTAGGGCATCAGGGGCCGCAGGGTCGACATGATGAATGAGAATCAGGCGGCCGCTGAGGTTGTCAAATACCACCACTTCGTCGGAAACCATCAGCAGGATATCCGGTGTGTTCAGTTCATCCGGAGGTACACTCTTTGCCAGTTTAGGTTCGATATAGCGAACAGTGTCATAGCCGAAATACCCGACCAGGCCGCCATTGAATCGGGGCAGATATTCCAGGTCAGGGACTTTGAAACGCTGCTGGAACTCTTCAATAAAAGTGAGAGGGTCCGCTGCTTCATAAGTTTCGGTTTCAGTCACTTTGGGCTTGCCGGAAGTCGCATCGATCGTATGACGAGTAATGCTGATTTGCTGGCCGCTGACCTTGAGTATTTCCCGGCAGGGCAGGCCGATAATGGAATAACGCCCCCACTTTTCACCGCCTTGAACGGATTCAAGCAAATAGCTGTAGGGTTGGTTGGCGAGTTTAAGGTAAGTGGATAAGGGCGTGTCCAGATCGGCCATCACCTCTCGTACCACCGGAATTCGGTTAAATCCTTCTTGCCTGAATTGGGCGAGTTGCTCAGGAGTCATCTTATTAAACCTGTGTTGGTTGGCCAGGTGCGAAGCAATGGTCGCAGGCCGTAGCTATACCTGATAATTCGGTCATTGAGCAATCGTACTCAATGGTCTTACCAGCATGGCAATTGTCTTTTAAAAATGGCAACTATCTTAAAGCAAAGGCGATCGTCATGCAGACGAAGATCGTCAAACGGAGAAAATATGTACGGCGCCTAGCGCCATCGAAAGGTGGCACCTGAGAAGGGAAGAGCTTTGTAGAAGACTGTATTTGCGTTCACAGTTCGGCCCGGTTGGGTAAGCTTGAGGTCAATCTGGCTGCTAGCTTACAAAAGCTCTGACAATGAATCAACCAGCAAGTCGGGGCCTGCTTCACAAATGTTCCCGCCGTGGTTGTATCCATAACTGACACAAACCGCTGAAATCGACGCTGCCCTGGCTGCATGCAGGTCATGTACGGAATCGCCGATCATCACCGTATCCTGCTGATGGATACCCAGCGCCTCACAAGCATGTACGAGTTGGCCGGGGTCAGGTTTGCGAACCCTGAGAGTATCCCCGCTGATCATCAAGGCGAAATATCTGGCAATATCGAGTGTCTCGCACAAGGGCTGGGTAAATTGTGCAGGCTTGTTCGTCACCAGCGCCAGGTTGATACCTTGGTTGAACCAGTGCTGCAGCAGCTCTCGGGCCCCGGTATAAAGTGTCGTGCGATTGGCATGGTGTTGCTGATAATGCCGATTGAAATATTCCAGTGCCTGCTCCAGAAGTGTTTCAGGAACGGCATCGGTATCTGCCAGGTTCAGTGTAAAGGCCAGTGCACGACGTACCAGCATAGGGGTGCCGTTGCCAACCCACAGGCGTACATTGTCCTGCCCCGGCGGGGGCAGGTCCAGCCGCTGCATACTGAAGTCGACGGCGTCTGCAAGATCAGGTACGGAATCAACCAGGGTTCCGTCCAGGTCGAACAGCGCCAGTTTGAAATCGCTGGTACGTAGCCGTGCTAACAGGCTTTCGCTCATACGCTGGAAGCCAGGGCAATCTGCTCCCGCATCTTAGCGATGGTCACGGCGTAGTCATCGGTATTGAAGATGGCTGAACCGGCTACAAAAGTATCAGCACCGGCCGCAGCAATTTCACGAATATTGTCCACCTTCACGCCACCATCAATTTCCAGCTGAATGGGTAAGCCGCTGGCGTCGATTTTGGCCCGGGCCTCTCGCAACTTCTGCAGGGTTCCGGGAATGAATGCCTGGCCACCAAACCCGGGGTTAACACTCATCAGCAACACCATGTCCAGTTTGTCCATGACGTAATCCATATAGTGCAAAGGTGTTGCCGGGTTGAATACCAGACCGGCCTTGCAACCTGCGGATTTGATAATCTGCAGAGAGCGGTCGATATGTTCAGAGGCTTCCGGGTGAAAGGTGATATAGGTGGCGCCGGCCTCGATAAAGGATTCGATCATGGCGTCCACTGGCTTCACCATCAGATGAACATCAATAGGGGCATCGATGCCATGGTCACGTAGTGCCTTACATACCATAGGCCCAATCGTCAGGTTGGGAACGTAATGATTGTCCATGACATCGAAATGCACGATGTCGGCACCGGCTTCCAGTACATCCGTGACTTCTTCACCCAGGCGGGCGAAATCGGCAGAAAGAATCGAGGGGGCTATCAGCGGCGCGGACATGGTTTGGCTTCTCCGGGAGTAAAAATATGAGTGACGCGCCCGGCTTCTTCGTAAAACCTGTCCTGCAGGTAAGACAGAGCCTGTGGGGTAAAACGTCAAAGTGCGCTATTGTAACCTGCTGAACGGTATCGGCCTATACTCTATTCAAAAGCCGCAGAAATTTCGGCGCGGCAGATAAACTGATGCTTGGATTAAAAAGTTGCGACCAGGAGTAAGATGAATTTCCTTTCCCAGACTTTCTTGCGCATGACGAAATGGTTGCTCAACACTTTCATTTGCCTGGGGGTGTTAAGCTCTGCTCCCGTTTGGTCCGCCAGCTCTGAGCCTGATGTTAGCTCAGAATCTGGTAGTTCCGGATCTGAAATGGACCAGGCAGGGGGGACGTCCAATGCTGCCGCGTCAAGACCGGGAATCAATACGCAAAATGTGCAGTTACAGCAGTTGGCTGCAATCACAGATCCCAAACAGGTACTGTGGTTGAACGGCCGGCAGGGCGATGTGAGCGCTGTGTTGGCGCTCTATCTTCCCACCAACCGGGCCCAGGCCCAGGGAGCTGTGTTGTTATTGCATGATGAAGGGCAGCATCCAGCCTGGCCGGGCGTCATTGATTCTTTACGTAAATCCTTGCCGGATGCGGGTTGGCATACCTTGTCTCTGGCCATGTCTTATCCACGAATCCCCAGTATTCCTAAGCGTGTGTTACTCACCCGTACCGATGCCCAGTTTCCCTATCGTGAGGGTGAGAAATCCGCCGATGCCGACACATCTACGGCTGAGAAAACTAGTGACAGCGCAGATAACGACAGTGGCGACGAGTCCGATAGCCAGGGAAATGAACTCAGTGCTGAAGAGCTGGCGCAAACCAATCAGGCGACAGAAGCACTGGAACAGGGTACGGCAGTAGAACAGGGTACGGCAGTGGATCAGGAAGTTGATGTGAATGCACAGGAAGATGCAGGGGAAAACTCCAACGCCGGTGACAGGCCCATTACCAATAACCAGAGAATCAATCTTGGTTTGGCTCAACTGGATGGTTTCGGTTTGCAGAACCGCGTTGTCCTGGGAGTTGGGCACGGTGCAGAAGCTTTGGTGAGATTCCTTATCGCCAATCCGGATTACGCCCAAAGCCTGCAAGGCTATATTTTTATCGATGCCGAATTTGATCAGGCATTGTTAGTAGAACTCAAAGAGGCTGCCCCCGGGTTTCTGGAGCAGAAGGTATTGGATCTGTTTGATTCGTCAAAAGAGGTACTGGCGCCGGTGTTATCCTCCCGGCTGGCTTTTGCACGCCGCAACGGCATGAAGCGTTATAGCCAGATTGGTCTGGTAGGAGGTAGCCTGTTGGCCAATGACAGCAGTTTACAGTTGCAAAACCGTATCCGTGGCTGGCTGCAGCGGCAGGCTCCGGGAATGAACTATTCCGCCAATCCCCAGTAACTTTTGTGGTCCTATGTTGACGCCGGAGTCACTAAACACCGGCAGTGGATAAATAGCCGTCCAGCCACTGCAACCGTTCGGGTGTGCCTATATCAAACCACTCACCGCTCAATTGTTCTCCACTAACCCGGTTGGTTTGCATGGCCTGACGTAGAACTGGAGCCAGCGGGTATACACCGCTGGGCACTTTTGCGAACAGACTGGGGCGAAACAGGGCGATGCCGGAGTATGTGAGTTTCTCTGTGCCCTTAACCTGGACCCGCCCATCCTGGGTCAGGGCAAAATCTCCATCCTCGTTATGTTCTGGATTCGCAACCATCACCAGATGCGCCAGGTCGGTTGCAGTGAGTTCGTGCCGGACAAGAGGGGTAAAGTCCATGTTGGTCCAGATATCCCCGTTGACCACCAGGAAGGGATCGTCATTGGGGCGGCTATCGTCTTGTGTACTTGTCAGCAGAGGCAGCGCCTTACGGATGCCACCGGCAGTTTCCAAAGGTTCTTTCTCAGCGGAATATTGAATGGTGACACCGTAGCCTGAACCGTCACCCAGATAGTCTTCAATCTGCTGGCCCAGCCATGCATGGTTGATAATCAGTTCTTTTATGCCGGCATCGACCAGCTTCAGGATGCTGTGCTCAATCAAAGTGTGAGAACCTGCCATCAATAAGGGCTTGGGGGTCTTCTCGGTAAGGGGGCGCATCCTAGTGCCGAGACCTGCTGCCAGAATCATGGCGCGCATGTTGAGTCTCCCTTCGCAATTGAGGAATTGAGCAGTCCTTCTTTTTGTAGCTGAATACCTTCTTTTTCCAATGCGGGAATCAGGGCATCGATAAACACTGTCGTCAGCCATTGATACATGGGGTCGAACTCCGGATAGCTCGCCATCACTTGCAGGATATAGCCGAAGGTGAGGGGAATATCTTTAAGATAGTGGTCTTTCTGGTCCCGCAATGATAATCGGGCAAATATACCCGCCGCTTTAATATGGCGTTGCAGGCCGATGAGGTCGAACCAGCGCTCGAATTGTACTGGATCTAAAGCAGTATCCCGGCTACCCAGGCGGGCATTGTGGCGGTCAACATAGTACTGACGCCACTGATCCACTTTGTGGTCGGGCCAGCGGATATAGCAATCCCGTAGCAGTGAGGCAACATCGTAGGCTATTGGGCCGATCACCGCGCCCTGGAAGTCGATAATGCCCAGGCGGTTGTCCTGCTTCAGCATCAGGTTGCGGGAATGGTAGTCCCGATGCATCACGACCTGGGGTTGCGTAAGGGCATTTGTCACCAGGATATTATTGGTGTCAGCAAGGGCCTGCTCAAGGTCCACTGAAAGCTTAAGGCCTAGTTTTTTCTCCACCAGCCATTCGCGGAATATACCAAGTTCAAAACGACACATGGCTTCGTCAAATAACGGCAGCGGGTAGTCATCGGGAATAGGCGCTGACTGAATCGGGATCAAAGTGTCCAGTGCCAGCGGGTAAAGGACTTCTGCCTGTGTCTGTGCTTCAGTGATAAAGGTGCGGTCGCCAAAATCCTCCAGCAGCAGAAAGCCTTGTGCAAGGTCGGCAGCATAAACTGTCGGAACTTCGATGCCAGCCTTTTGCCAGCTTCGGGCGATGGCCAGAAAGGGGTGCGAGTTTTCCTTTTCCGGTGGGGCGTCCATCAGGGCATAGTGCTGGCTGCCATAGGTTACACGGAAATAGCGCCTGAAGCTGGCATCGTCGGAGAGTACGGAAATGTCGAAATCCGAATGCTTAAAAAAGGGTAGCAGCCACTTATGGGCCTGTTCTAATCTGGAATCCATTGACAAGGAATGCTCTGTGGTCACATCTAGTGAGATCGGATTATGACGCGAGCCGGGGTGAGTCACAATGCCGAGTTTATCTCCTCGTATCTGGCGAGTTTATGTCCTCATATCTGGAGAGATATATGAGCCATCATCACGCTCAGTAAGAGGATGCCGCCGGGAGATGTTTGTGTGGGGCCTTACGCTACCATTTGCAGGGTAGACTGATTGTTGCGCCGCAATACCACATCTGGGTCGCCAGTCAGCTGTCCTGGTTTGAGGTGAAGGATGCATTATGCCGTTATCAGGATGCCGGTCCTGACCAGTTCTAGGAACCTGTCATTATATATCAAATTTGGTATGCAATAAGCTATAACTTTCATTTGAAAGGTATAGCGTCAGCTCAATACTCTTAATGCCGGAAGATTATTTTCAAGATGTTAATCCTCCCCAAAAGCTGATTCGACGATAAGGGCCGTGCAGGTGCGTACCAGGATTGCCTGCAGCCTGACAGAACAAAAACAAGAGGAACCCAGCATGAATTCAACATTGACTCATCCTTTAATGTCCAAGCTAGGCCTGATTAAACGCAAAGCGCTCATGGCTACGTTAGCACTTGTGCTACCGGCCATGCCTTTCTCAGCATCAGCTGAGTTAACCATCGGCTTTTCCCAGATAGGGTCTGAAAGCGGATGGCGAACGTCCGAAACTGAGTCCATCAAAGCGGAAGCGGAAAAACGCGGTTACGATCTTAAGTTTTCAGACGCCCAACAGAAACAGGAAAATCAGATTAAAGCTGTGCGTTCATTTATCGCCCAAGGGGTCGATGGCATTTTGTTGGCACCCGTAGTGGAGACCGGTTGGGACCAGGTATTGAAAGAAGCGCAAAGAGCGAAGATACCCGTTGTTCTGGTTGACCGGGGTGTGGCGGCGGATTCCAGCCTGTACCTCACCAAGGTTGCGTCAGACTTCAAAGAAGAAGGTGCGCTGGCTGCGTCCTGGCTGGCAGCGAAAACCAACGCGCGTTGCAATATCGTTGAGCTACAGGGAACAGTAGGTTCCTCTGCGGCTATTGATCGTAAGGAGGGATTTGACTCCGTTATCGCCAACTTTCCAAACATGAAGATCATTCGCTCCCAGTCTGGTGATTTCACCCGCGCCGGAGGAAAAGAAGTCATGGAGAGTTTCCTTAAGGCAGAAGGTGGTGCAGGCAACATTTGCGCACTGTTCGCGCACAATGATGACATGGCATTGGGAGCAATCCTGGCCATTAAAGAAGCAGGTTTGCAGCCGGCAAAAGATATCATTGTGGTATCCATAGACGCTGTACCTGATATCTTCAAAGCCATGGCCGACGGTGAAGCCAATGCCACCATCGAGCTTAACCCACATCTGGGTGGCCCGGCTTTTGACGCTATCATCGCCGCCCAGAGCGGTAAAGATGTAGCCAAATGGATCAAGGCCAACGGCCCCCTATACTTACCGGACACTGCTGCAGACGAATATAAAAAGCGCAAGTGATCTCCTAATCAAGCCTGAGGCGTCAATCGCCTCTTAGGTTTGAGGATAGGGTTTCTGATTGGCTCGTTCGCGGATCTACGGTGGTAAGTCATGCATAGCTTAACTGCAACCTCTTTCAATGATGCGGTACAGCCGGAATCCCCTATAGCGGACGTTTTACCGTTGTTGCAACTAGACAAAATTTCCAAGTCTTTTACCGGTGTTCAAGCACTTAATCAGGTGTCTCTCAGCGTTAAGGCCGGCGAAATACGGGCTTTGTTAGGGGAAAACGGTGCCGGAAAATCGACCTTGATCAAAGTTCTAACAGGTGTCTATTCCAGGGATAGCGGGACTATTCTGCTGGACCAGAAACCGCTGGTGGCGCGAGACAGCGGTCATGCACAGCAGCTCGGTATCAGTACGGTATACCAGGAAGTGAACCTAATCCCCTGCATGTCTGTGACAGAAAATCTGACGCTGCAGCATCAGGAAAAAGTTTTCGGGTTGATTAGCTGGAGCAAGGCAGAACGTCGTGCCCGGGAGTTATTGCGGCAAGTCGGGCTGGATATAGATCCGTCCCGCCAGTTGGACTCATACTCCATTGCCGTTCAGCAACTCGTGGCGATCGCCCGTGCACTTGGCACACAAGCCAAATTACTCATTCTGGATGAACCAACCGCCAGCCTGGATGCCGATGAAATCGGACGTTTATTTCAGCTCATGAATGAACTGAAAGCGAAGGGAATGGCCATCATCTTTGTGACCCACTTTCTGGATCAGGTATATGCCGTTTCCGAAAGCATTACTGTGTTAAGAAACGGCGAGCATATCGGCACCTTTCAGACCGCAGAATTGCCACGCTCTGAACTGGTTTGTCACATGGTAGGTAAATCATTGGCCAACCTAAGTGCAGGTCGTGGGGCCACACAATCCAGAGAATCCGGCGAGGCGTTGCTCAGTCTTAAAGGTGTGGGCCGGGCGCGTTACCTGAACCCGGTAGATCTGGCGATTGCCCCGGGCGAAATTGTCGGTTTGGCCGGGCTGCTGGGGTCTGGTCGCACCGAACTTTGCGAACTGGCATATGGGGCCACCACGATCGATAAAGGCGAGGTGGTGCTTAAGGGGCGGTCGCTTGCCAACAACTCCCTGCGCCAGGCCATACGCTCCGGCATGGGATACTGCCCGGAAGACAGAAAACAGGCAGGAATTGTGGCGGAGCTCAGTGTCCGTGAAAACATGATTCTTGCTCTGCAGGCTAGCAGAGGCTGGTGGCACGCCATCCCGATGGCGGAGCAGGTACAACTGGTAACAGAAATGATCCGGCGTCTGGCCATTAAAACTCCGGACATGGATAAACCCGTGGGTGAGCTCAGCGGAGGCAATCAGCAAAAGGTGATTTTAGCTCGCTGGCTGATTACCCATCCTGTGTTACTCATTCTCGACGAACCCACTCGAGGTATCGATATCGGAGCCCACCATGAAATTATCCAGATTATGAAGGAACTCTGTCAGCAAGGTATGGGATTGCTTGTTGCCTCCTCAGAGCTGGAGGAGTTGGTGCTTTTTGCGCATCGAGTGTTGGTAATGAAGGATCGTCATCTGGTAGCCGAATTGAACGATGAAGATGTCTGTGAACAAGCGATATTAAAGGCGATAGCCAGTTAAATGCCGAATCGGAATCTGTCATGACCCAATCCACCTTTTTGCAAAGGCACCAAAAAGCCCTGGCGCCGCTGGCATCATGGATATTGATCCTGTTGCTGACAGCTTCCATTACGCCGGGTTTTCTGACGCTCAAGCTGGTGGATGGCCATCTGTTTGGCAGTCTGATCGATATTGTTCACCGGGGGACTCCAACCGCACTGGTGGCATTGGGAATGGCGGTTGTCATCGGAACCCGGGGGATTGATCTTTCTGTAGGGTCGATCATCGCGATCTCCGGAGCCGTCACAGCCGTGTTAACCGTAAACACTGATTGGGCTGCTTCACTGGTAATACTCTGTGCACTTGGGGCCGGTATGGCATGTGGGTTGTGGAACGGGATTTTAGTATCTGTTTTCGGGATCCAGCCGATTGTGGCCACGCTTATTCTGATGGTTGCAGGTCGGGGCATTGCACAGATGATTACCGAAGGTCAGATCGTGACCTTTCACTCAGACACCCTAAATGCCATCGGCAATGGCTTTTTCCTTGCCTTACCCATCCGGGTCTGGATTGTTGTTGCGGTGCTCCTTCTCGTGCTAATAGCCATGCGCAAAACCGCGCTGGGTTTGTTTCTTGAGTCCGTGGGTGCGAATGTGAGGGCGAGTCGCCTCGTGGGTATTGAAGCTCGGGTACTGGTGTTGTCAGCCTATGTCTTCTCAGGAGTTTGTGCGGCTCTTAGTGGAATTATCCTGGCTGCGGATATTCGCGGTGCTGATGCCAATAACGCCGGCCTCTGGCTTGAACTGGACGCCATTCTTGCTGTGGTGCTGGCGGGAGCATCCTTAAGTGGCGGACGTATTTATCTGGGGCTTACCATTATCGGTGTTCTGATCATTCAAACCCTGACAACGGCCATACTCACCAGTGGCCTGCCGGCTCAATACAATCTGGTGGTGAAGGCGGCCATCATTGTTGCCGTACTGTTAATTCAATCACCAAAAACCCGTCAATGGATGGGAAAGCACTGGCGGGCCACCAGACGCGCAGAAATCTCTGAAACTAAAGCGACCCCGCAAATTGGCCAGGGGAAGTAATGCATGACTATGACCCAACGTTTGGCATCCGTGGTTAACGAGCGTAGCTTGCCTACTCTGGCAACTTTGGTGGTGTTTTTACTGCTCTATGGTTACGGGTTATACGAACATAAAGGTTTCCGGGACACTTTGGTCTTGACCAATCTACTGACGGACAACGCTTTCCTGATTATTACTGCGGTGGGAATGACCTTTGTCATACTGTCCGGAGGCATCGATCTGTCCGTGGGGTCGATGATTGCGTTTATCGGGGTTTTAATTGCCTACCTGATCGCAGAACATGCACTGCACCCTTTGGTGGCGATCATAGTTGCCATATTGGTAGGAACCGGCTTTGGCGCAATCATGGGAGTCATTATTGCGACCTTTGAAATTCAGGCCTTTATTGTGACCCTGGCCGGTATGTTTTTATTCCGTGGACTTGCTTATCTGATCAACCTTGATTCCGTTCCTATTGACCATCCCTTTATCATTGCTTTGTCGGATATCTATATCCCCTTGCCTGGACGAGGTGGGTTGAGCTTTATTGCGTTGGCGATGATGGCTTTGCTTTTGCTCGGTATCATCATCGCACGCCGTACCCGTTTCGGCATGAATGTCTATGCGCTCGGTGGGGATTCTCAGTCTGCCGCTCTTTTGGGCGTGCCGGTAAGGAAAACGACAATTAAAATTTATGCGCTGAGTGGATTTTACAGTGCAATGGCCGGTGTCATCTTTTCAATCTACACAGGTTCTGCCTACCCACTTGCTGCAGTCGGCGTCGAGCTTGATGCCATTGCTGCTGTCGTCATTGGCGGAACCTTGCTGAGCGGCGGTGTCGGCTACGTCTTTGGTACTTTTCTCGGCGGGATGATTCAGGGCATTATTCAGACCCTGATCGCCTTTGACGGATCTCTGAACAGCTGGTGGACCAAACTGGCCATCGGTGGGCTGCTTCTGTTTTTTATCCTGCTGCAGAAATTCATCGTTTTCTGGGTCAGACGTCGGTCTCAAACTGCCTAGCTCAACAATCCTAATTTTTACTACCTGAAAACCAAGGTCTGGGTAACGGCTCGAATTTTCACTGCTCCCTATTTATTTCCCGCATTTACTCACAGTCCTTTGAATTTCAATCTATCTTTCAAGTGTATTTGTTTTTCCCTTCTTTTATCCGGATAGTGTTTTGCGAACGGTAACAGTCAGGCAGGACTATGGAAGATCCCACTAGTAACAGGACCGCATTGATGACATCAAAAACCTACACCTCATTACTTGTCATACTTGGGGCTGGATTCGCCCCTGTTTTACATTTAGCTGCATACCACAATCAAACACCAGGGTTTGCCTGCAACCTTCTGCTCAGGCTGCGACAGGAAAATATGATCAAAACGGCTAACGAAGGATGACTGTACTCACTGCAAAGGAAGACTCTGGAAAAACATGGCTGCAGGCTAAGGCCTGGGGGGTTCTGGTGTTGGCCATTGCTGGCGCTGCCGGTATTCAGTTCTGGTTAGGCATTGAATATACCGACCCGATGTATGCCGTTGAAATACTCCCATATGAAGCTGCTTTCGCCGTTGCCTCTGTTATCTTGTGGTACTGCTTTTTCCGTTCCCATGTCCCTATTGAAATCAGGTTTCGAAGATCCCGCACCAGTAAACAGGCATTACCTTTATTGCTGGTGCCTTTGATTGGGCTGCTGCTGAGTCTGGGATTTGCTGAGACCATTGATCTGGTACCCCTGTCTAAGCTGGCGGCAACCACCCTCTGTGTCGGTATTGCTGAAGAAATGTATTTTCGAGGTATCGGCTTTGGTGCTTTCAGAGCAGCTGGATACACTCCTGCCAGGGCAGTCTTACTCTCCGCTCTTCTGTTCTCGCTGTTTCACCTCACCAATCTGGTCTCCGGTCTGGGTGATATTGTGGTCTTTCAGTTGCTGAATACTTTTCTGTTGGGGGTGGTGTTCGGCTATATATATTTCAGATCCAAAAATATTCTATACCTGATGCTGATCCACTTTGTCTGGGACTTCAGCAGTATCGGTATGGGATATCAAGGGCCGGAGGGGCTTCACACGGCCGTGACTATGCTGATGCTGATGATGTTGGTTGGATACGGAGTCTGGGCATTTAGAGCGATATTCAGATTGAAATAGAATTGGAGGCGGAGTCAAAATAGTAGGCCGGGCACCTATCAGACACAAGTGTTAGCAGAATTCAAGGTTGCCCTGTTTTAGGCTGATTTGAGAGTGATAAAGCGATGGCCAAAGTCATTTTTACCAGCAATCTGCAACGCTACCTGGACTGTCCTATCAAGGATGTACCCGCGAGCACAGTCGCTGAAGCATTGGACGCAACGTTTTCCGGCAATCAGCTTCTGGCAAGCTATATTATGGATGATCAGCGACATCTGCGTAAAAACATCGCAGTATTTGTCGACGGTATGATGATCTCGGACCGGCGCAGTTTAAGTGACCCTCTCCAGCCAGGTTCAGAGGTCTATGTGTTGCAGGCCTTATCTGGAGGATAACCTGGAGGATAGCCAGACGAACATGATGGCGTTAGGCTGTAACGTTAAATAGCGGTGATCAATTTGCTGCTCTGAATCTCGGGCATTTCGGTGTGAAACTGCATCGTGCCGAGGCGGGTACCCGGCAATGGACAGAAATCGATTCTCCTAAATATCCTGTGGTAAATGACGCTAATAGTAGCCAAGATGCGGATTCTGAGTCGCCCGGCACAGGCCCATCAGTCCAACAGATATGGGAGCTGGTAACCGGTGGTGAAGATCAGCCCGGCGTATTATGGGCTGGAACCATTCCTGGAGGGCTGTTCAAGTCGGAAGACAATGGCTCCAGCTGGCGGCTGATAGATTCTCTTTGGCAGCGCCCTGAACGGGAATTCTGGTTTGGCGGAGGCTATGACGATGCCGGCATCCATTCCATTTGTGTTGACCCCCGTGACAGTCAGCACTTATGCCTTGCCATCTCCTGCGGTGGGGTTTGGGAATCCATTGACGGTGGTGATAACTGGCAGCAGTGACTCAGGTGACAGGATTAGTGACTCAGGTGACAGGATTCACAGCGGCGACACGATTTCGGCCACTCTGCTTTGCTCTATATAAGGCCTGGTCAGCTTCCAGCAACAAGTCTTCCTTGCTTACACTTTGCTTAGCCTCGAGGGTGGCAACGCCAACGCTGATGGTTACGTACCCAAAAGGCGATTTACAATGGGCCAGCTTTGCCGCAACAACCCTCTTAGTGAGAGCCTGTGCAAACAGAAGCGCCTGCTCCATATCTGTCGTGGGGGATATGACAACAAATTCCTCACCTCCATATCTGGCTACCAGGTCGCTAGCGCGCTGGGATTGACTCGCAAGCACCTCCGCAACACGCTTGAGGCAAGCATCGCCAGCCAGGTGGCCATAGTGGTCATTGTATTTCTTGAAATAATCTACATCGATCATCAATAGTGAGAGATGGCTATTTTCGCGTTGCGCATGGCCATATTCCCTGTCCAGTATTTTGTCGAAAAGGCGTCGGTTAGCAAGGCCGGTGAGTTCATCTGTAGTGCTGATCGCCTGCAATTTGAGGTATGCGGCTTCAAGTTCATTTGTACGCTCACGAACCCTGGATTCCAAAGTCTGATGCGTATCATGTACGCGCTCTGCCATACCAGCAAACTCTTTCGCCAGGTCGCCAATTTCATCGTCTGCCTGAATAGGTAGCAAGCTGCTTTCAATGTGTTTGTTGGAGGAACCCATCTCATGCATGACTTTCGCCAAGTTTCTGAGGGGACTTGCGACTTTTTTAAGCAAAATGGATCGGATAATTATGATTTCCACGAGAAGTGTTACAACGCCCAAAGCAATGACAATCAACAGGTTTTGCAGAATGCTGGGCAATGTCAGCCAATGAGGGTAATGAACAGATAACACCCAGGGTGTATCAGGAATAATGCCCAGGGCAATAAATTCATCAGACGTTTCCACCAGAATGACCTGTCCAGGCGATAGAGAACGGCTGGCTTCAAGCACCGGCGGGATCTGGCCAAGGTTAAGGGAGGTAATTGATGCCTGCCCCTTACTATCTTTGATCTCCTCGGTGTACTCCGGGTGGAAGATTAGCGTGCCGGGGTCGTCTAACTGAAAGATTGTACTATAGGAACCGCGTATCATTGGACGCGCGGTGCGCTTCATCAAATCAATCAGCAACATATCAACACACGCCAAAATCTCATGCTTACCTTCCGCATTTGCTTTGTCCGGTGTTGCAATTGTTGTCATCCATGCATTGTTTGAAGAGTCAAAATACATGCGGGTAAATATTGTTTCATTAGAGGCTGAGCCAAATCCCCGAGAATAGAACTCATAATCATCCAACTCGAGTGCATCCGGACCCGAGTATGTGAAGGCTTTACCGACATCTGCATCCTGATATATGGGAAAACCCTTCTCCGGTATAACTCCATAGAAGTTGAATAAGCGCCCTTTTTGGCTGGACCCATATTTATAGGAAAGGATATAGGAAAGCGTAAATCGCGCCTTAACATCATCGTTTGGAATAAATTGTGGGGAATAGGTTGCCGACATGAGGGGGAATTGACGTCCATCAGGTAATGGTTGTCCTTCAAAAAGCCCAGGACGCTGGGTATAGGAACCGTCATCGTGCCGATAAAATATACTATCGAAATCTTCCACCAGTTTCTGGGTGAGAATGGGATCGGTGCGAGCCTTCCGAAACTCAGCCAGAAAATTCTTTTGCAGATCCTTGATTTCTTTAAACGGCAGCGATTCCCGCTGAATAGTCTGCTCTGTCGAAAGCAGGAGTTGTTCGCGTATGGACTTGTCAATTGAATGGTGATTGACAAAATAGGATACAGCACCCGCACAGATCGCAACCAGAGAGATTCTAAGGAATGCCGCACGAAGACTTCGACTGACAAGTGAGCTACTACTGTACTTTCTCAATGGCAAGACCTTGTATTCTATAGTCCGGATTGTGTGGACAATAATTACCCCTCCCCAGGAATGAGCATTCCATAGGCAACCTGGGGCACAGAGGCCTTCCTATTCACGGCTGAGGAAACACTTCCCAGCCAAAAAACAACAGTGATATTTAAAAGCTAGTTCAAGTCAGTTGCTTCAGCAACTAAAAATTGATCATTATTTAAACAGGTGAAGAATGCCAGTTCCGCAGCTACGCTGGTCGATTTCCACAGTGGAGAGAACGGTAGCTGCAAATTCAGAAGTGAGGGTGACGCTGGCCGATAGAATGAGTGGGGATATAGCCTTCCTCAGAAAGGCACAGGTTATAATCGGGTTAAAGGGGGCTTTCGCCCCCTGATACCCAGCTATTCAAAATCATGCGCATGAGAGTGCGCATGTTGATCCTTGTCGTCGTCAGGCTGATCCGCCACCATGGCTTCGGTGGTCACCATCATTCCTGCGATGGATCCTGCATGCTGCAATGCTGTGCGGGTAACCTTGGTGGGATCGATGATGCCGAGTTGGATCATGTCACCATAGTCATCGGACTGGGCGTTGTAGCCATAGGAAGCATTGTCATTAACGCGCACGTTCTGTAGCACCACGCTGGCTTCGACACCGGCGTTACCAACGATCTGCCGGAAGGGCTCCTCCATTGCCCGCAAGGCAATATTAATCCCGACCTGCTGATCGGCATTGGCACCTTTCAGACCGGACTTGCGCAAAGCATCGGCAGCGCGGACCAGACTGATTCCACCTCCTGGTACGATACCTTCCTCCACTGCCGCACGAGTGGCATGCAGAGCATCATCAACCAGATCCTTTTTCTCCTTCATCTCAATTTCGCTTGCCGCGCCCACCTTGATAACAGCAACGCCACCGGCCAGTTTGGCGACCCGTTCCTGCAGTTTTTCGCGATCATAGTCCGAGGTGGTTTTTTCAATTTCGACTCGGATCTGATTCACCCTGGCATCGATATCGATTTTCTGGCCGGCACCACTGACAATGGTGGTGTCTTCTTTGGTGATCACCACCCTTCCGGCACTACCCAACTGATCAAGCCCCGCATTCTCCAGGCTCAGGCCCACATCTTCAGAAATGACGGTACCACCGCTCAGGATCGCGATATCTTCCAGCATGGCCTTGCGCCGATCACCGAACCCCGGCGCTTTCACTGCCGCCGCTTTCAGAATGCCGCGCAGGTTGTTGACGACCAGGGTGGCCAGGGCTTCACCTTCAATATCTTCCGCAATCAGCAGTAGTGGACGGCTGGACTTGGCGACGGCCTCCAGAACCGACAGCAGGTCGCGAATATTGCTGATTTTCTTGTCGAACAACAGAATGTAGGGATTTTCGAGTTCGACCTGCATCTTGTCCTGGTTGTTGATGAAGTAAGGGGAGATGTAGCCTCGATCGAACTGCATCCCTTCCACGACTTCCAGTTCATTTGCCAGGGACTTGCCTTCTTCGACGGTGATTACGCCGTCACGGCCGACCTTTTCCATGGCTTCAGCCAGAATTTCGCCGATATCGGTATTCCAGTTGGCGGAAACGGTCGCCACCTGGCCGATGGCCTTGTTGTCATCGCAAGGTTTGGATAGCTTGGTCAGCTCCTTGGTGGCCGCTTTGACAGCCGCATCGATGCCGCGCTTGAGATCCATCGGGTTTATGCCCGCGGCAATGGCTTTGTGTCCTTCCCGAATCAGGGCCTGCGCAAGCACAGTCGCAGTGGTGGTACCGTCGCCCGCCACGTCGGCAGTTCTGGAGGCGACTTCCCGCACCATTTGCGCTCCCATGTTTTCAAATTTGTCCTTGAGCTCAATTTCCTTGGCAACGGTGACACCATCTTTGGTGACACGAGGGGAACCAAAACTTTTATCGATCACGACATTGCGACCCTTGGGCCCCAAGGTTGCCTTGACCGCATCAGCCAGAATATTGACTCCGGCTAACATGCGCTCACGCGCTTCGGTGGAAAACTTTATGTCCTTCGCACTCATGCTGCTTCCTCCTGTAAATAGACACGAAAATTGCATATAAACAGTTATTAGAAAGGTTCGGGAAGCGATTAAATTTTTCGCGCCTCCTCAGCGAAACATAGTAGCGACGCCGGGCATTTCAAGGGGGACGGCAATATTTTTTAATCGTTTTCCCCTGAAAATGGCAGGTTCCCTGAATCTGGATTTATACTCTAAGTAAGCAGTACACCTAAGGGAGGAATGTTTATGCCTGTAGCACCCCAGCCGACCTTTGAAATGACCCTGGCCGACTACTTTCGCGAGCGATTGCAGGAATTCGGCGAGCAACTGACACCACCGCCCCATCAGGACACTCTCTGGTACATGGGGAACATGCTCGCCCGTTTCGGTGACAGCGATCAGCTCTTCAGCTACGACCAGGGAAAAGTAGGCATTCGCCCTCTGGCTCTACTCTACAAGGATGCTCACGAAGCCAGAGATGCCTGGGAACGCTGCCTGATTTTGAGGCAGTTGGGCGATCTGGCGCTGTTTCTTGGCGCACTGTTTCCTGAGAACTATGCCCGTCGCGGCCTCCTTAAAGACTATTTTGTCGGCATGGGTGGTGGTGCTTATGACTATCTGTCGGAGAACGCCCAGCAAAACCGCCATATCTTCAATGAATTGGCGGCAAAGTTTTCCCGGATGCTGGAGCTGATTGCAAGAGCCTGTTCCCGGCAGAACCCGTCAAATGCCACTGATGTCCTCAACCTTTATCAACGCTGGCGGCAGAGCCGTGATCCGCGTCTTGCCGAGCAACTGCGGGGTTTGGGGATTAATCTACCTGAGTCGGATCTGCCGCACTGATATCTTGTGTTTCTGCAATCGCTGCAGTGGGTCCGTGTGTTTTGGTCCAAGGCCGCAATGACGCAAAGATCGGATCCTGCAATTGTCTTAGGGTGTTATACCCATGCATCCATGATCATCATGTTCTCCTGGGCGATGATCCGTTAATAAGCGCCTACAGCAATACCTTGGTGGCTTGCTTCGGTGTCATACCAAAATGCTTTTTGTATGCTTTGATAAAGTGGGAAACATTCTCATAGCCGACTTCAGAGGCAGCCTCTTTCACACTGGCACCGGGAGTTGAAAGTATTTCATTTGCCTTGTCCATACGCTTCGTAATCAGCCATTGATAAGGGGTTTCTTGGTAAAGCTTTTTAAAATCCCGGATGAAGGTGGAAGTGCTCCTTCCGGTTAACTGGGCGTAGTCCTCAATTTTCAGATTGCGATCAAAATGGGATTCCATAATGTCGTGTATGCTTCGTTTGTATTGAAGTCGATTAAAATCTACCAGGGCGTTGAAAAAGTAATGAGCTTTGTCGTGGGCACCTAAGAGGTGTAGGAGTTCCAAAAGTTTGATTTCCAGCAGCTGTCTGCCATCGTCCTGCTGGTGGTTGCCGTAAACGGAAGCCAATGAACTCATGAAATTGTGTAACTGCTGATTAGCAGGAATCACATACAAGCTGTCTGGCGGCTGTGAATGGGAATGGCGGATCGAGTTATCGCAGTGCACGATGTATTTCTGTATCAGGTCGTCATCGTAAAAAAACAGCCAGGCCTCAAAAGTTCCGTCGTCCGTAATAAAGTCCGATACCACATAGAGGTCTTTGGGAAGAAACAGGATGTGGTTCTCCTTTATTTCAGTTTCTACACCCCTGGAATCGGTAATCAATTGTCTGCCTTTAACCACATAGATGATTAACGCTGAGGTCAGGTATTTCTCTTTTTTAAGATGATCCTCACGGAGCGTTTTATACAGTACCGACGAAGCCCCCTTGATAAAAACCGGTTTCAGGTTGGGCATGGAAAATAACGCGTTGGGTATGACTTCGAGAATCATTAGTTGTATACCTTGCTGGTTAAGGTAGCCCTAATCAACAGGCTTTTCATCATCAGGCTAATCAAAAATTTCCAAAAATACCGTTCTGTGATCAGAACAGTAAATATTATAGGGTCAGGTAGTTGTACTCTATGGTCAACACCATCCGAAATTTCACATCATCTTCTGCAGGCTCCATGTCATCAAAGGCAGCTGCGGATAATCCCGCAGCTGGTGTTAAAAATCGACGCTTTTCATAGAAGCAGCTTCGCATAAGGAAAATACGGATGAAGGTGATTATTTCTTTTCTGGCTAAGATAGACAAACTTAAAGAGTTTGAAGGGGTGATGGATAGTGTTAAAGCAACCTTACCCGAGGTGGAAGGATGCAATGATGTGCAGATTTACCGTGATATTGAGCAACCCGGTGCATTCACTTTGGTAGAGTCCTGGGTCTCCAGAGATCGTCACGCAGAGCATATTGACTCTCTGGTAACTAACGGCTCCTGGGAGCAAATTTCCAGATTGTTGCAAGATGAGCCGATAAGCAGCTATTTTGAGGTCTACTAAGAGCTAAAAACCTGCCTTTGTCCCACTTGACCAGCAAAAAAAGTATGGCTGGGAAGGTGGGGCGGCGACGACATTCCCGCATTCAAAGCGTTAACCTGCAGGTTTCATAAAAGCTTTCCTGGCCTGCTCAACTTGACTTCTGATCACACAGTCCTGCACATGATCGTTGATTAACCCCATGGCCTGCATAAAGGCGTAAACAGTCGTCGGTCCGACAAATTTCCAGCCCTGTTTTTTTAACGCTTTCGACAACGCCAGGGACTCTTCTGAAGTGGAGGCTGTTTGCGGTTCCGGGAGCTGGTCGGTTTTGGGTTCGTAACGCCAGAAAAAAGCAGCCAGTGAGCCTTCCTGTCGCACTAGCTCGCAGGCACGGCGTGCGTTGTTGATCACGGCTTCAATCTTACCGCAGTGTCGTACAATCCCTTTGTTCTGCAGCAGCCGTTCGACATCTTGTTCCGTAAACTGTGCCACTTTGTTGAAATCGAATTGACGAAATGCCTGACGAAAATTTTCCCGCTTGGCGAGGATCGTGCGCCAGCTCAGTCCCGACTGGAAGCTTTCCAGGCAGAGTTTTTCAAACAGACGCTGGTCGTCGCTTACCGGATAACCCCATTCTTTGTCGTGGTAATCCAGAAACTCAGGTGCTGCACCACACCAACGGCAGCGCGGTTGATTATCCGGTCCTAAATGATTCACTATCCGCTCCTAAATAAAGGGTGCTCATGATGTTTGTCCTCCAAGGTCTGTATCCAGACCCTGGCTAACAGTCCATTAAAAACTTCAGGCGGTCATCGGCTTGTGCCGGCGAGAGTTCAAGAATCTCCGCAATGACCACACCTTTCGTGACAAAAGGGTCATCGTTTACTCGCTGCGTCAGGTCAGGCAACGAAATGTTGTGAGCTAAAAGGCCGCCACCTAATCCCGGCTGCAGACTTCCAACCAGCAGGAATACACCGTCTTCAAAACCGCGCTTGATCCACGCCTTATGGCCTTCCATAAACTCACCGGCTCGGCTTTTATTGCTGGAAAATTTGAGCAATACGATAAACATCTGATGGCTCCTCCTTATGGTCTGATCGGGGAAATATGGTTAGGCAGATTCCAGTGTGTAGGCATTCAGCCAGTCGTGTAGTAGCTCTACTTCCTGGCGGATAAATGATTCATCGCAAAAAGCACTGGCCAGAGTGGCAACACCCTGGCTGCGGGCGAGTAGATGCATGGCCAGCTCATCGGCCTTGTCATCGAATCCCAGTGCGGAGAACTGTCGGCTCAGCCAGATCCGGAAGAGAGTAAACAGCTTGTTGGCATCAGGTTGGGAAGGGTGGTTCAATTTGGTCAGTTCAGTGCAGAGGGTGCCTACCGGACAACCGTAGCGTTTTATCTTGCTGCTGTTGGCGATCAGAATATTGATAAAACTGCGAATCCTCTCGGCGGGCAGCCGGCCTTCAATTTCCCACTGATCCAGCATTGACTGGGTATTGGCTAAACGTTGATTAATGACGGCATCCAGGATTTCGTCTTTGGTTTTGAAGTGGTAATAGAAATTACCGCGGGAAATCTTTACAGCTTCGGCAATATTGGCGAAGGAGGTGTGTTCAAAGCCTTGCTGGTAGAACAGCTGGTCTGCGGCTTCAATGATCTGATCGCGCTTCGGCTTGTTGCTCATAGCTTGCCTTCCTGACCAGAGGGTCATTATTTTAATAGGACGTGCGTCCTAATTTGGATCGACATTAGGATGTGAGTCCTAGAATGTCAAGGGAGATCTACAGCCTGATAATCCATGATTTGTACTACCGTCTCTTATTTCGCTTTTCCCAGCTATGCTTAGAGTATAAATAAGACACTCTCTCGGGTGGGTCCATACTTTCTTTTGGGGAGGCGGTCAGATGACCGGAATCCGATATTGCCATTTGCTGATCATTATATTGCTCTCTGCTCAGGCGATAGGTGCAGAGTGCAGGCAGGTGATTTTTTCCGCCCATCCCAATTACCCGCCATATCACTGGGCTGATGGAGATCAAATCGTTGGTGCCAGTGCGGACGTAGCTAAAATTATTCTCGAAGAATTGGGAATTCCCTATGAGTCCCGTTTTGTCGGCCCTTGGAATCGGGTTCTGCTCAATGCGGAAAAGGGCGAGATTGACATGGTTCTAGGGCTGAAAAAGGTGCCTGAGCGTGAACAGTATCTGGTATTTTCCACGGCTCCCTTCTATGAAAATCCGGTGGCTGTGTTTGTTCCCGCAGGACATGAATTCGAGTACTTGGAGTGGAATGATCTGATCGGCAGGCACGGAACATTGAACCTGGGTGACCGGCATGGCGAAGACTTTGACAAGTTTGTCGAAAACCAACTGGATGTCATATGGGTGGCGGGCTTGAAAGGAAATTTCAATGCTCTGATCAATGACCGCTCAGAGTATTTTATTACCGGGCTCTACACCGGGCGGGCCTATCTGGAAACATCAAAGCTTCAAGTAAAAGTTACCATTCTGCCAAAGCCGGTAGTCACCGGTGTCATTCATTTCGCATTCTCAGGCAAATCCCCCTGTCTATCCCTGATGAGCTATTTTAATAAGCGCCTGGAAGAGCTGCGATTATCAGGAGAAACCGGCAGGCTTCTCGAGCAGAACTTCGAGAAATGGCGGCTATGGAATAAAGCCAAGCAGCAATGACACTGGCTTCCCCTATGGCAGTCTACCCCGAACTAAATCTCGATCAACTCCAACGTTGGACAGCCTTGTCAGGATCAACAATATGACACTGAAACTCGATATCAGCCTGGAAGTCAGCAAGGCACTAGCCAGCAATCAACCGGTCGTGGCGCTTGAAAGTACCATCATTTCCCACGGCATGCCCTGGCCGGAAAATGCGGAAACAGCGAAGAAGGTGGAGCAGACAGTCAGGGATTGCGGTGCTGTACCTGCAACCATTGCCGTTATCGACGGGAGGCTGAAAGCCGGTTTGAGTTATGAAGAAATTGACGTGCTGGCTAAGGCAGGACTGTCGGTGACCAAGTGTTCGCGGCGTGATCTTCCGTACGTTGTGGTGACCCGACAACACGGAGCCACTACCGTTGCCGCTACCATGATTATTGCTGCCATGGCGGGAATCAGGGTGTTTGCGACCGGTGGTATCGGCGGCGTTCACCGTGGTGCCCAGCAGACTTTTGATATCTCTGCGGACCTGCAGGAACTGGCACACACCAGCGTGGCTGTTGTCTGTGCCGGTGCCAAGTCGATTCTGGACCTGGCCCTGACCCGTGAATATCTCGAGACTCAGGGGGTTCCCGTTCTCGGCTATCAAACCCGGCAGCTCCCTGCGTTCTATACCCGTGAGAGTGATCAAAGCGTTGACTATCGCCTGGATACGCCACAGCAGATCGCCGGCTTTCTTGCCGCCAAATGGGAGCTTGGATTGGACGGTGGTGTGGTGATCGCCAACCCGATTCCTCAACAATATGCCATGGAGAAAAAGGTTATTGACGGTGCGATCAAGCGGGCTCTTGAAGAGGCTGAACAGCAGCGGATTACAGGTAAAGACAGCACTCCGTTTCTGTTAAAGCGAGTTGCAGAAATTACCGGTGGCTCAAGCCTGGAAAGTAATATTCAACTGGTACTGAATAATGCCCGGCTGGCTGCTGAAGTTGCCAGGGAACTGGTCTCTTGCAACGGCTGAATAAACCGGCTCTTTCATGGAGTGAACTAAAGCCCGAGTCCTTTAAGCGCACGATCAACGACGGGCTCCAGTTCTGATACCGCTAATCCTGCTCGCGCCATAGCTGCAGTGCCATTGAGTATCGTCATTAAAAAACGGGCATTGCCATCGGCATCGGTGTTGAGTCCCAATTCCTGAGCTTCCTTGTCTTCGACGAATAAGGTCGAAAGGTAGTTGTAATTGAATTGGCTGGCTTCGGTGATTTTGGTCAATGCGGCTTCTGGTATGGCATCGCCCTCGGCTTCTGAAACACACAAAGTAATGTAGCATCCCTTTGGGTTGTTTTCGCCGCATTGGCCGGTCACCACAGACATCAGGTAGTTTTTGAGCCGGACTTTCAGCGGTGTATTCTCCTGATGCAGATAATGACCGTGGGACTTAGCGATACTTTCCACATAATGCTCGGTCGCCTTGATGAATAGAGCTTCCTTGTTTCCGAAGGTGGCATACATACTAGGCTTGTTGATGCCCATACTTTCCGTCAAATCCGACAGCGAGGCGCCTCCAAAGCCCTTCTTCCAGAAGACGTGCATTGCCGCCGCAAGAGCCTTTTCCTTATCGAATTCAATTTTTCTACCGCCAGACATCGTACATCTCCAATCTACTGACCCTCGGCTCTACTTGGCCTTCTGCTATGTGACCACAACACATCATCCAGAAATATTGATGAGAGAAAAATAAATTTCGCCGGAAGGTGTTGACACAATTATACCGATCGGTACAATCACTTCAACTGTACCGATCGGTATAAAACGCTGATTCCCTGTCACCATGAGCAAGTTGACCCAATAACACCCTATTAATTAAGGATATACGGAGAATATATATGAGCTTTTCAATGAAAGATAAAGTTGCTTTAGTCACTGGCGCCAATCGTGGTATTGGTCGTGCGATTGTCGAATCCTTTATTGAACACGGTGCCAGCAAGGTGTACTTGGCGGTTCGTGATCCCGAAAGTACCAGTGAACTATCCCTGAAGTATGGGGATAAAGTGGTCACGCTTCAGTTTGATGCGGGTAGTCCTGAGTCGATTAATGCCGTTGCCGAGCAAGCTCAGGATGTTCAGGTGGTGGTAAATAATGCGGGTGTTCTGGAAGTGGCCGATCCACTTTCACCGGACGTAGAGCAAGCTTTGGAGCGCGAGCTTAATGTCAACTTATATGGTTTGATTCGTGTGGCCAAAGCGTTCGCTCCTATTTTGGCGGCTAAAGATGAGGCTGCATTTGTGCAGTTGAATTCCGTGGCTTCGATTAAAAACTTTACGCCTTTTTCAACTTATTCTGCATCAAAGGCGGCAGCTTATTCGATTACCCAGGGCTTGAAAGACAAATTCGCACCTATGGGAGTTCACGTATTGAGTGTGCATCCAGGCCCTATTAAAACAGACATGGCATCCAAAGCCGGCTTTGACGAGGCAGACCCTGTGACCAGCGTTTCGGAGGGCATTGTGACATCACTACTAAACGGTGATTTCCATTTGTTTCCGGATACAGTGGCCAAAAATTTTCAAGCAGCCTATCAGAGTTATTCAGATGCTATCATCACCGCTGAAATGGGCGCCTAAGGCTACGTAAGGATTTTTTCATGTCAGACGATAAGATATACCAACCACCGAAAGTGTGGCACTGGCAACAGGAGAATGGCGGCGAATGGGCGCGTATCAATCGCCCGATTTCCGGACCAACTCACGACAAAGCGCTTCCTGTCGGTAAGCACCCATTGCAGCTGTATTCTCTGGCCACACCCAACGGTCAGAAAGTCACGATTATGTTGGAGGAGCTGTTGGAACTTGGTGTTAGCGGTGCCGAATATGACGCCTTCCTGATTCGTATCAGTGAAGGCGATCAGTTCTCCTGCGGCTTTGTAGAGGCCAATCCCAATTCAAAAATACCCGCGTTGGTAGACCACTCAACCGAGAAACCAGTGAGGGTTTTTGAGTCCGGTTCTATTTTGTTATACCTGGCTGAAAAATTTGAACACTTCATACCCGCCGAGCATGATAAGCGCACGGAATGTCTCAACTGGCTATTTTGGCAAGTGGGATCCGCACCCTATATTGGTGGCGGGTTTGGGCATTTCTATAAATATGCTCCGGTAAAAATGCAGTACCCCATTGACCGCTATACTATGGAGGCGAAACGGCAACTGGATGTGCTCAACAATCATCTGGCAGATCATGCCTTTATGGCAGGCGACGATTATTCCATCGCGGATATTGCTATCTGGCCCTGGTATGGTGGTCTGGTACTAAATACGGTGTATGAGGCAGCCGAGTTCCTGGATGCGGCTTCCTATCGCCATGTTCTACGTTGGGCTGAAAGCATTGCGCAAAGGCCCGCCGTGCAACGTGGACGTAGAGTCAATCGCACCTGGGGGCCGGAAGATGAACAGATGCCTGAGCGTCATGATGCCGGTGATTTTGGGCGTAAGTAGCGCTATTCAAAGCAATCGCCCCGTCTGCACTTATCAATATCTGCACTTATTAATAAATGCAGATGGGAAGTTTGCTCCAAAGATGGCTCGCTTAAATGGAATCTTGCTGCAGGTCATCCGTCTGTTGCTCGTGAATCAAGGTAAGTATGCAAGCGGCTGTGCGCCCTGCCTTTGCATTTGTAGGCATTTTCTACAAAGTGGGGGAGGTAGTGGGTATTGAGCAGATGGCCGGTAGCGTCGTATTGAAATAGTTTACCGGAAAAATGCTTGGGGTTGCTGGCAACGCCGATGCGTGCCACATAGTCCTGAGTGTTGAAGTAGTGTTCACTGTAGATCGCAGGAATTTCCAGCGACGTGGCGGCACTGGCAAAGGTATAGAGTTCCAGTTTTTTCAGCAGCGCACTTTCGTCGGTAGCACCCAGTTGCTCCGCCAGAATCCGGCAGGCCCGGGCGCTGATAATACCGCCCTGTGAATGGGCAATAAGCACGACCTTGTCATTTTCTTTCAGGGCTTCTTTGAGAATCTCTGCCACGCTTTCATCCAGGGTGGAAAACGGTTGCATCGTTCTCCCCACGGCACACTCCAATAAGTCCAGCACGATGCCGTCCGAAGGGTTGTGCAGCAGATATATTTTGCGTCCGAAGAGTTCTGCCAGTGCCTTGCCGTTAAGATGCAGCACGTCTTTGTTGGTACAAATACCGTTGAGGAAAAACCACTTCTGCCTGTCGTCAATCGTGCTCCTTTCGGGGCTTTCGGACGGGAGATTGGGTATGCCCCGGAAAGGCGCGTAAATAGGGAGCAGGGAGCTGCGGATAACTGAGCCAAACCTCATGGTGGAAGGGTAGTTTTCCTTTTTCAGCTCGGAGTAGGGGGCGTCCACATCCATGGGAGACAGAACCTCCGACAGATAGGATAGATTCTTGATCAGGCTGGTACTGCGTTGGATAAAACCATTAATATTCATATCGACCTCCAAAATTATTGTTATGTTGAGTCGCTATAAAAAGACTTCACTGCCTGTGGGTTCAATGTGCTCCTCACTATTGATGTTTTGTCGCATGGCCGACGTCACCTGATAGATGTGACGTCGTGCACGGTTCTGGTTGCCCAGGGGTTTATGTTCTGCCAGGCAGTGCCAGGGGTTGAAGGTGAGGTTACGGGCAAATGCCAGTTGAGCCTCACTGTCAAAGGTCTGTTTGGGAATGGTAAGGGTGGCAACCTGGATTGGCGGGGACTCATGTTCAGACCAGACCACCGATGCATTTTCCAGTGGCATGGTCACCGGGTCGCACTGGACCTGAATCAGTATGTCGAACACCACATCCTGCCGCTTTAATGTATTGACCATCGCTTCGCGCAGGTAGTTTTCGGTGACCTTTCCCACTTTGGATTTGCGTGAAATACGCGGTCGGTAAATGTATTTCACGGCCCGGCCCCGGCCATAACTGTACGGCACACAACTGTAGTAGGTGAGTTCCAGGGGGTTGGCGTGAGTGCGGGCATACAAGCCCTGCATGATGCCGTCCAGATAATGGGAATCCAGAGGATTAATGAAATACCAGGCTGGGGCTTCGCTCTCAATCGCCTTCTGTAGCTTGAGATTTTCATAAATGTCCGGCGTTGTGAACGTCGGGGAACTGATGCCTAGAAAATCATGAGTGGCTTTCTCATCATCAAGCAGTTTTGTTCCCGGTACTCCCATTACCTTGATGCCCATACTGAGAATGCCGTTGTTACGGATATCCGGCGTGACTAAAGGTCCCGGCCCGGCAAGCCGCACATAGGCAGGATAGGATTTCTGGCTTTTGAAAAGTCCCAGGCGGAGCTCTTTAGGCAGGTTGGAAGCTATCTCAAAATTAGCTTTGAGCAGACCATAGGTTTTGGTATTGCCGGCCCGCTCCGCCGTTTTGCCGGTATTCCGGTACTGCTTGATCAGGAAGCGGTTCATGGTGTCGGCAATGTCTTTGGTGACTTCCACTTCATCGTTGCGGATCAGCTCCTGGGCCAGTTCAAGGCCGTCATCGCGGAGCCTGGCCCGGATTACGGCCTGGGTCACGGCCTGCAATGGCGGTCGCAGATACAGGTCAAACTGGTCCCGGTAATAAGGATCCAGGCGTCTTACCACCCCCATGGCCAGGGTAGCGCCCTGATGCAACAATTGTGGCAAAGTGCGCATATCAAGTTCACTCACTGGCGGTCAGAATATATTGATGTGCGCTGCGGCTTGGAACAAAGAAGTAGCCGCCTCCACGCACACTGACAAATTCCGGAAGGCCCTTCAACTGACAACGTACCGGCTCAGCCTGCCGGGTGAACTGGTCCTGCGGCAGACCGTGAGCACTGCGGCTGCCGATGATGGGGTCCGGATCATGATAAAGTCCGTTAAAGGTCGGGTTGTTGGCCCAGGTATGCTGCACAAATTCGAACTGGCGGCCAATGTTGGCGTTGATACAGATAAAATGAAGCCCCCTGGAATCAGCAGGTGCGGAAGTATCAGGGTGGTCTTCCGGATTATTATTGAGTTGTTCGAGAAATTCCTGGGGGTTCAGCGATGGTAGAAAAGGTGCGCCGTAAGCGCGACCCCGACGCAGCAAGCGGTGCCGATTGCTGAATGCCACCGATTTGTCCGTACCGGGTTCCGGTTCGAGCGAGTCCCGTGGATGGGTGCGGCGGATGTGAGCTCCCAGAGGGCACTTGTGCCCAAGCGCATCGACTTCGTGGTAAGCGAAAGCATCCTTGTCCGTAATACCGGGATCGTCAGTTTCATCAGACAAAACCAGCGGGGCGCCGCTGGGCCAGCGACCGACCATTTTCGACGCCAGTTTAATGGCCTCGTTTTTATTCCTTGCCTGTGATTGCATAAACCGCCAGAACGCGGGGACATTCTGGGACAGTTGCCGAAATACCAGATAGGTACCGTTTTTACCCAGGTCCCGGGCCGGCGTGCCTTCGGCATCCGGTGGCAGCAGGTTTTTCGGATCATCGCTCGCCGACACCAGCGGGCGCTGGGTATAGCGCGCATAGCCGTTCGGATAACCGAGCAGGATTTCGCCCAGGGGAACAGGATTGGCAACCTCGCGACCCTTACGGTCAAACTCTTTGACAAAGGGCTGAGCGATACTGTCCTTGAAGCCGAAATGTTCCTTGGTATTCGGTAGAGAGTTGGTTTCCAGGCGCAGAATAATGTCGATGCCGGCACCACTGAACTGCTGGACGATGCTGTCATAGTAGGCATCCAGAGCTGCCTCGTCTTTGGCGTAACACATCAGCAGCAGATCGACCTCAGGATTGAGCGGACCACCCCAGTCCCAGTGCTCCGGCGCATTACTGCCAACGTCGCCAAGTATCCGGCGTTTATGCTCGGTATTCATACCTGCCAGAAATTCATTGGAAAACTGTTCTCTCACGCTCTCATCAAGGCCGATCTTCTGCAGGCCGTGATCTGTCCACGCCAGATTCAGAGCACGTACGCTGGCTCGCTCTTCAGCAAAGGTCATTTCTGTTTGCAGATTCAGCAATACCTGGCGGGCCTTATCCGCCTCACTGATCTGCAGCAGAGTGTAGCGGGCCGCCGGTAGACTGCCGTATCCTCTCACCACCATGCCCTGGATCTCGGCAAAGTCCACTGGACTCAGCAGGCCATGGGCTTCCTGGTCGCCCGTTGAGGCATCCAATGTCAAGGTCACTTTCTTGAAGGCAGCTTCGTTCATAGTTCATCAGTCCTTTTGCGAGTCTGAAATGTGGATGTTGCGGCATAGCCTCTATTTACTTGTCGATATCCGGGCAGCCGTCCTGAACGTGGTTAGTCAATCCAACTACAATCTTTCCAACTACAATCTTTGCAGCCAGACCTTGGCCTGCTTCTCAGACATGCGGCCTCGCAGCCCGCTCCTGATGCCGGCGTTATTGGCAATGTTTACTGCCGACAGATGTTTGTAAGGCGTGTGCCAGACCAGCGTGTCGAGTTGATGATTGCCCAGGTAATCCTTGAAATGCTGCTCATGGCGTGCCCCGTCAAAAAACAGCCAGTTGGTACGTGGATAGCCCTGGCCGTTACTGAAAACGATATTCAGCCCCCAGCTTACTTTGTCGATGAAGTCCACCATGTAGCTCTCCAGGCTGCCATCGTAGTTGCTGGCAAACAGCAGTCGTTCATCGTTGTCCAGCATAATCCAATGGGCAAAGTGAATGGTGTCGACGCCGTTAAGGCCCAGCAGCGGAATACCTGCCAGATCACCGTCATTGAAAACATGGCGCAGAGCAACCTGAGCCAGGGCCAGCACCGAACGTGCCGTCAGGCGTCGGACCATACCCGGTTTAAGAAAACCTGCTGCGGAAAACTGGTTGTGGACCGCAAAGTCTTCGTTAGCCCGCAGCTGGTTCAGTCGTTCCAATGGGGGCCTGTAAGTATCTTCCTTGTCCCGGGTTTCCTTGATTTGAACCAGGATCACCCAGCCTGCAATGACGGGCCAGGTCCAGGTCACCACAACCAATCCCAGACCTGCCAGCCCGATAAAGCGGGCCTGCTCCTTCGCTCGCCAGAGTCGTGAGGGTTGTTCCGGCGGTTCCAGCGCCCAACACAACTCAGCGGAATTGGCGACATACTCAATGATTTGCTGGCGCACGGATTGGGCGGAAATACCGGCTACCGGTGGGTTCTGATTAAGATACGTCTGCAATGCCTGTTGCAACTGGTCTTCCTGCAGAATCTGCTTCACCCCCCGACCGATAGTATTGATATAGAAGGCTTGTGCAGGCAGCAGGTGTTGCCGTAGATAGGTGAGTCGTGAGTTGCGCGTGCGGCGGCTTTTGGGGGGATAGTCCAGGCAGGCACTGAAAACAGCATCCACCCCCCGAGTGGTCTTGGCAACCAGTTGTTCCAGAAAGTCTTCCACAGAGCCGTCCACATTGGCAATAAACACCAGCGAGGATTCATACACTTCAGGGTGCTGCGGGCCTTCATAAATAAGAAAGCGGGCGAAGTGCAGACAGTCGTTAAATTGTGCAAAGGGGATCAGCGAATTGCTCTCAGGATCTGTGTTAAGTGTAGCCAGAAGCTCCCGCAGTCCGGCTTCTTTGCTTTCATCAAGAGGCACAAAAAGATTCACCGCATTTTGCGGCATTGACAGAAATCCCCGGGCCTTTTCCTTGATACCTCTCAGGAAACTGGT
Organism: Hahella sp.; assembly: GCA_050299855.1. Classification (GTDB taxonomy): domain Bacteria; phylum Pseudomonadota; class Gammaproteobacteria; order Pseudomonadales; family Oleiphilaceae; genus Hahella. Next base: position 76,222 of record JBNKWQ010000021.1, on the reverse strand, counting down.
GGTTTCTTTGGGAACTGAGCCCAGGTGGGTGACGAGGCTGGTCATGGTGATATCCCTATGTATTGGTTTCCAGAGCGAAATCCAGTATCCGGCGTTGTCCCCACCAGACTTTTCCCAGGTAGAGGCCGGGCTCAACTTCCCTGATCTCGTCACGAATCTGTCCTGCGACCAGGGATGTTTTGGAGTAGTCAATGACAATGGTGTCCTTGCCGTCCATCCAGCTTTGATCACGATAGACTTTAGCGGCGATCAGATTGACACCTGTCGGTAGAATCTTATTTACCAGTACGCCGTTTTCGTAATTCGGGGTGAACAGGTCGAATACTTTACCTTGCCAGGCCAGGAGTCTGGCAAGGCGGGCAAACAGTCGAGGGAAGGGGCCTCCGGCCATAATTGCCGTGCCCTGGGTGTCACCCTGGGGAATGCTTCCGGGTTTGGCTTTCTTGTAAATATCATCCAGTTCATCCCGTGACAGGGTGAGCCAGCGTTGCAAGGTGTCATTCATCATGGCTCCTCCATATTATGTTGTCGTTTTTTTCGGTTTGGTTTGACGTTTTCGCGTTGCCTGGGTCGTTCTTTTGGCTGTGTTCGCGGGTTTTGCAGCACTGGTAGAGATGGATAGCGGGCGGGCATTGTTGGCAGGTGTATGCATGTCGCTCTCCTGCAGTTCCCGGCCATGGATAATGTGAAATGCCACCCTTTCAGCCAGGGCTGAAATGGTCGCTGAGGGATTGACGGATATTGCTGAAGGTACAAGAGCTCCATCGGCAACGAAAAGTCCTGGATAGCCCCAGACTTCGCCCCATTGATTGGCCACACCCTCCGCCGGACAATCAGACATGACACAGCCACCCAGGGGGTGGGCGGTGAGGGTTTTGTGGAAGGGCCATCTCAGAAGCAGGGATTTCCACATGAAGCTGTTGATAAAAGTACCTCCGGCCGCTTCGCTCAGCGACTTCATATGTCCCAGCATCACCTCATACATTGCGCGACTGTTTTTAAAGGACCAGTCCAGTGCCAGTTTTCCTTGTGAGTTCAGTTTGAAGATGCCGTCCGCCGCATCGGTGCCCATTCCGAGATAGGGCAGGAAATGGCTGAGGAAGCCATCTTCCAGCAGTCTTTCCAGTTCGAACTCGGCGCGTCGACCGCGGGCTTTCAGCAGATAGCAGCGCAGCTGCCTGAAACGTTCACGCATCTGAAGCGGGCGCGGAATCATGGCATTGAAGTACCAGATGAATGGGTCGGGATAACCCAGGTCTTCGATATAGACATGCTGGCCGTTGTCGCCGGCAAAGCCGATACCTGCGGTGATACTGGGGCCACGCCCTGGCTCCACCAACTGGTCCGGCAAATAGGCTCCTGCAAAAATAAAATCGCCGTTACCGGAGAAGCGCTTGCCCAACTGAGGGGATAGATTGGGCAGAGTGCGATAGAGTTTTTTACAGCGTAGTAATAACTCGTTGGTGCCTAAAGTTCCGGCCCCGAGAATCACTTGTCTGCCCTGCACTTCACCAGGACATGGTTCATCTTCGCGGGAGTTGTCCTTGAAATGGACCCGGTAACCCTGGTCGTTGGGCACCAGTTTGAGGACTTCATGCAGCGGGTAGACTTCAGCGCCATGCTGCTCTGCAAGAGGAATATAGTTCAGGTCCAGGGTGTTTTTGGCGTTGTTATGGCAGCCGAGCATACAATTGCCGCAATAATCGCAGGCTTTCTGGCTCTTCCCGCCGACGGACTGCTTGCCGTCTTTGCCGAAATGCACGCAGATGGGTACCAGCTCTGCCCGTCTGCCCAACCGTTCGGCAGCATCCTGGAAGACAGTGGTACGTAACGGCATGACGCGGGCGTGAGGCGGGGTAACACTGCAGGCTCCCAGCATATCTGCCGCCACCCGATAGTAGGGACGCAGGTTTTTCAAAGTCACCCCTTGGGGCCATTGGGACGAGTTGAAGATGAAGGCCGGCGGCTGCATATGGACATTAAAGTAATGCAGAGAACCTCCGCCGACACCGATACCCTGGACCACATCCATATTTTTAAAGGGCACATATTCGATGAATCCCTGTCGGCTTTTCTGTGTTTCCTTTGGGTCCCAAACGGCTTTGGTTGAGACTTCCGCAGCCCCACGGGGGAATTCCGTGCAACCCCAGCGTCGCCCCTTTTCCAGCAGACAAACCGAGCGGCCGGCTTGAGCCAGACGGCAGGCTGTAATCGCCCCTCCGAAACCTGAACCTATCACCACGACATCGTATTTATTCTTCATTTGTGTTCCTCCGTATACGGACAGAGGTTGCTTTTGGGTTCTCGGCTTTCTGCCGTGTGTCACATGAGCGCGCCACTAAGTTAAAGCAAGCGCCGGACTTCCTGTGCCAGCATTTCAGGTGCTTCCAGATCGACAAAATGTCCTATCCCCGGCAGAGGTCGCCACTCCACGTCTGTGCGGGCATCCAGATAACTTTTTTGCGCGACTTTTGACGACAAAGCTTCATCCGTCAGGCCCCAGACCAGCGTAGTGGGCGCTGTAATCGGTGTCTGGTAGATTTCTTCCAAGCGCTGACGTTCCGACGGCAACAGCAGGGTTCTGACCACTGCCCGGTAATAATCTATGGCTCCACGTAAATCCCTGGCACGTCGGTAGCGGCCGACCATGGTTTTCACCAGATCCCGGTTCATCTTGCCGTCAGGACCCTCACGCAGGGTGAAGGACAACTCGAGTAGCTTGCGTCCAATGGCTGTCGTCAGCAGCAATTCAGGAATAACCGGCGTTTGAAAAGGCAGTACCCAGGGAATGCGAAATGTTTGCCAGTCATCGAAATGAAACACAGCACGTACCAGGGTTTTCGGATGGGTGCAGTTCACCACGATCAGGCGGCTGATCAGATCGCTGAAGCGGTGGGCAAATATCCAACCCAGGGCACCGCCCCAGTCGTGAGTGAGTAAAATTGGTTTTTTCAGTTTGAGCCGGGTGATGAGCGCGCGTACATCATCGGTGAGATTGAAAACATCATAGCCTTGGCGGGGATATGTCTGATTTCCGGCCTGTTCTTTCGTTTGTTCTTTGGTATGTGCCTGGGGGGGAGAGAATGGCGAGTCAGCGACATCGGGCTCGAAAGTAATGGGATAACCTCGTAGGTCGGGTGCATAAATAGTCGCTTCAGGCAGGAAGTCCATGAGTTGCCGCCAACTCTGCCAGCCTTCAGGAAAACCATGCAGACAGAGAATCGGCGGCACGGCCCTCACCGTGTTGACCCTCGGGTGCGAGATGGCAACGTGAAACTCGAGCCCGTTAGCCCGCACGTATTTGTGCTCAATAACGGCAGGGCCATAAACTGCTTGTGTTTGTTCCGTGCCGGTATTTTGAGGTTGAGCCGTTTCTGCCACTTTGGGAGAGCCTGCATGTCGGCGGTTTTTGACTGCGGTAGTGGTCATGGTCTCTCCTTGGCTTGGATCGTAAAACTTTCTGCATTGCGCCGGTATCGGCCTCATCTGGATACTTGTACCTGGAGACAAAAGGCTTTGTTTTCCAAGCCTTCGATGTCCACCCGGGCCAGGTAAATATCATCCGCAACTGCCTCACCTACATGGGCGGTCAGACGGATCATCTGGTTGCTGCCTGCGGGCAGCGTTATCACACCAGGTTCAAAAATAATGTCGCAGGCTTCGCTGGGACCGGTTTTGCGCCCGACCAGTGCCTGTTGATTGAAGGCAATATTCACCGGTTGCGGATGGTCGTTCTGGATCAGGAACATGGACTCGACTTTATCCCCCGGCTTGGCCGTCATTGCCATGATCGGAAGTGCCTGGCCGTTAAGCCTGTCCTGCTCCCTCAGGCCCAGACGGTGTTCACTGACACTGAGCAGGTCTTCCAGGAAGGCCAGTAAATGACGGCTGAGCAGCAGACCGGCTTCGACCGGCAGAATGAGTATGGACAGAGAGCGTTGTTGATCCAGCATCCAGATATCGGAGAGCAGTTGTTGTTTCAACTGGTTGCCGGCAACTTCAAAACGACCTTTCAGCTGTTGGCTTCTGCGGGCGTAGGCCCGGAACCGGGGAATATATAGCTGGAGCTGATCTCGATAGCGTAAGGCGAGTTCTGTCAGCCGATGGACGAGGGGGGCATCACTGATATCGGCAGCTCGGCGTTTGGCCTTTGGCAAAGCTGCCGGCAATTCGGGCTCTTCAGAAGGCGCAGGCGATTTGCCGACTCTTTGCTTGCTCGGCGAAACTTCTGATACAGGTATGTTCGACATGGTATTCAGGCCCCTTGCCGTTTGTCCGGAGCAGTTCCAGGTTGTTTTATCGGCAATGCCTCAAAGCACTCTTCTTCACACTGGAAATGGTGATACCAGTGATGGGCTTTGATGCGTTTGGGAATCTCACCTTGTTCCACTGCCGTACAGCAGTGCTGGCGTGGTTTGACTCTCAATTGCAGTATCAGGCATTGCTCATACTTGCCCTTGATTTTGATATGAGTGGTGAAAATGCTGCCGGCAAACTCATCCGGAATCTTAAAGCTGATCACCGCCTGCAACGAATCCCCGGGCTTCAGATCCTTGCTGGCAGGAGCAATGGAGACGGATTTGTCGGTACAGGAAAAATTGTCAGCTTCCAACGTAAAGGTGCGTTTCTCCTTGCCTGTGTTGGTGACCTGGAGGTGGTGTTGCAATGTGTCGCCGGTGCAGCCTGACCAGCATAAGGTGCCAACACAATAATCCGGGCATTTCGATTCCGGGATCACACAGCAGTCCTGCTTGCCGGAATGGCAACATTCTTCATCCTTAAAGCTGCCGTCCAGGGTTTTCTTAACTACCGATGCTCCTGCATGCACAGTCGCGGACAATAGTCTTGGTGCAAGCAACAACAGGCTCTTGCAGGACGGCAGCTGAGTTTTATCCGGGTGGCAGTCTGATGGGCCTGAGCAATCCTTATACGCCATATAGGACTGGTGCATGGCTTATCTCCTTTTCGCTGAGTTGGGGGATCCGTTGCAATACAGCTCAAGCCAGATCCTGGTCATGTTGATCTTGATAAATCCCAGGTAAGTGCGGCCCTTTTCCAGGCCCGGCGGCGCCGTCAGTGTGAGTGTCTTATCAATGCCGTCACCTGGCGCCAGTAATTCATCCTGTTTGGGTTCCAGGCGGACACTGGCAGGCGGCACCATGGATTGTTTGAAATCACGAAAAAGGCGATTGGCAAAGGCCTCGTAATTATCATCTTCAGCCGCTTCACGCAGGCTGTAGACCAGCGTGCGGCCTATCCAGTTGCGTTCACGTAGCCAGATCATCCCCGCATCGCTCACCTGCATGGGCACATTGCCCGGATTCTCGATGCGGACCCGGCAGGTCAGGGTATCCCCGCTGGCACCACGCAGCAGTGTGTGGGTGGGGTTAACTGCCAATGCCGGATTTTCCAGCACCTGCACTTTGATAACTTCCGTTTGGTCGCCGCAACAGCATTTCACTTCGTATTCGCCCGGAGCCGTGCGCGGATCAAACTCCAATAGCGCCTTGGTTACGCCTACAGAATGCGGCTGCAGGCGTAGTTGCATGGACAGTTCTGCTGATTCCAGCGTTGGGGTTTTACGTCTTTTGTCGCTGATGGCTTCCAGGTTGATCCTACGGATTTTCACCTTGTCGTTTGTCGGGTTGGAGAAGGTGAGTTCGCCAACACATTCCCCCGGCCTGCCGACAAATTCAAACGGCCCTTTCTCCAAACGCCAGTCAAGACCCGGTTCTCCGGTGTAGGCAGCTTTCATGGCGCAGGCCTTCTATGGGAGTTCATTACTGATTTAGTGACGTCCATATGCATAGTGTTCACCTGGTGTGGCGTTTTCTTCTCGGGCGCTTAATCACAACTTTCTGTTTTGTGGGGAACATAATCTTCAGACACAAACATGCCTTCGCCGCAGGTTTCAAAGTGGAATACCTTGCAGCCGAACAGTGTCAGGCAGAATTTGTAGCTCAGGGGAAAGTGCAGCCTCATCGGGCGCAGGCCAAACTGAAAATCCAGTTGCGGCAGCTCACGGATACGGATGTTATCCAGCCCAAGATCCACTTTGCTGTTGGTTTCAAGGCGTATGGTATCCAGCCGGATCAGGGGCAGGTCGGTGATGCCGACCTTAATAGGCGCTAGTTCTGTGAGGCGGATATTATCCAACCCCAGGTCCAGATCCGCATCCACATCAATATCGATGGTGGGTAGCTCTTTGATGCGGATGTTATCCAGATCCAGATCAACACCCCCACCCAGATTAATTGTGGGCAGCTCTTTAATTCGGATGTTGTCCAGGGCGACGTCGACACTCATATCCAAGCTCCATGTGTTGCGGCGCCTGTTTCCCTCTGGTACTGCCAAAAGGTGTCAGGCTAATACGTCAAAAGTTTTGTCAGCACGATCATTTACACACAGGAAATTTCGTCCTGTAACCTGTACACAGTTCCCAGGCAGGACACTTATTGGCGGGGCATAGAGCTGTCAACCTGGGAATACACAATGCTTATCAAGTAGTTATTAGTAATGGTGACTATCAGGGCTCAATGATCGACAACAGTCTTTTAAGAGACGGCAATGCATACACCACAGATACACAAACCGGTGTAAGTAAGACGTTCAACTTTTACGACAAGGCAGGCTCAGAATAAATCGACGAGAAAGGACAGCAGAAGCTCGTGGTTTCTGGGCATTGTTGCGACCGTTTACTGCTACTGCGTTAATCATACTGCTACAAAAAAAATGGCGGTTCAATAGACCGGAATTTTCATACCTGGTGGCAGGTTAGTGTAGTCAAATAGGTGATCTATCGGGATGTGTTGTCACCTATATCCGAAACAGCGCCGATCATGGTCGATTAAATATTGATCTGCAGGCATTCGGCGTTGATCTTGCTTTGCACCTAATTTGTGCGGTTTGCAGGGAGGGGGTAAAACGCAGCGTTCTTATCGTTTTTCGAGCTAAAAATAGTTTTTATAGAGAAAAATTTAATATGGAGAACCTTAAAGCCGGTAAAACCTGACGTAATGTCGATAATCGCACCTATAGCATTATTCGCCAATAAGTTGGCGCTTGTCACAAGTCTTACGTGATGAACATCACACTTAAGTCCGTATAATCCCCACCGCTTACGCCATAGCCAGACCTTTTTATTTTTAGGATTGAATCTTCAGGTGGTGAAGCATAAAGAGAATCCTGACTTAATAAATTCACCGAAAAAGCCATATACAAGTCAGGTGGTTGCCATATGACTTATAAAGTTTCCAAGGGTCTGGCAAAATTTCCAAGGGTCTGGCCATGCAGTTGAGTAAATTTTTCTAGACATGTAGCGCTATCATTTACTAGCGCGAGTTGTCGGAGCTACCCCTGGAAATACCGCTAGAAATCCTGCGTCGATGTTTCTAATCTGTTTGCTTAAGACTTCATATCGCTACCTGAGTTATTATTCGCTAGCTTCTCAGGTCTATTCTTGGAAAGCTTCTCAGGACTATTGTTCGACAGCTACTCAGGTCAGGCCAACAAGATTAGGAGGATCATATGCAAGAATTACTGGCGTTAGGCGGAATCGCGGGGGCTATTGCTATTGGGGCGATTATTCCTGGACCGAGTTTTTTATTAGTGGCCCAAACCTCTGTGGCTGTATCGAGATTGGCCGGCCTGGTGTCGGCATTGGGTATGGGGCTGGGGGGCGTTATTTTCGCGCTTGCCGCACTGGCCGGTTTGCAAGCCGTTTTCGCCGCAATACCGGATCTCTATCTGGTGTTGAAAGTCCTGGGAGGATTATATCTGGGTTATTTGGGGGTCCGAATCTGGAAAAGCGCCAGACAGCCGTTGCCACTGCCGGATGATGCTTCGGCAGAGCCCGTTGTTTCGACGCGCAGTCTTAACCGAAATTTCTGGGTGGCGTTAGGAACACAAATCAGCAACCCCAAGGCGGCCGTCATCTATACCAGTGTCTATGCGGCATTCCTGCCGGAAAACTTTTCCTGGATGCTGGGCATCACTACTTTACTGGTGGTCTTTGCCATCGAAACCGGCTGGTATTGCCTGGTTGCGCTGGGATTGTCTGCCGCCCGCCCACGTAAAGCCTATCTGCGTTATAAGGCCTGGGTGGACCGGGCTGCCGGAGGTGTGATGACAGTTTTAGGCTTTAAGCTAGTCAGCTCTGTCCAGCAATAACAGCCGTATAGGTGGCACATACATGCAATAAACAGGCTTGCGGACAGCCATGTCGGGTGCCGTGGAGGCGCAAAATTAAAAGAACCTGAGGTAGGTGACAGCATTATTCTGGATTGGCGGATGCGTGTAAAAAACCGCGAAAAACTATACTTGCTTCTCTTCCTTTTCGTGTGGAGCGGGAATCTTTTGGCCAATGAGTTGGTCAGAATTGCCACCGGTGAGTGGCCGCCTTATTTGTCGCAGGAACTGCCTGACTACGGACTAGCTTCCCGGATTGTGACCGAGGCGTTCAAAGAAGCCGGCATTGATGTGGAATACCAGTTTTTCCCCTGGAACCGGAGTCTGGAAGCAACCCGTAGCGGCCAGCTGGAAGCGACAGTCGGTTGGGAGAAATCCGCTGACAGAATCGACGACTTTCTCTTTAGTGAAGACCCCATCATTATTGAGCGGACAGTGTTCTTCTACGCCATAGACAACCCGGTTTCGCCCGACACACTTTGGCAGACCAATAAACTGCATAAACCACTGGTGGGAGTTACTTTGGGGTATGACTATGGTGACCAGTTTATGGAAGCTGAAAAGGCCGGTAGATTTGAGGTATACCGCAGTGCCTCGGATGAAGCTAATTTCAAGTTGCTCATCAATAAGCGGATTGATCTCTTCCCTATGGATCAATTGGTTGGAATGCGCATGCTCGACAAGCATTTCACCCCCGCCGAAAGGCAATCTATAGCTTATTACCCCAAAGTATTGCGTACAGTGGAACTGTTTTTACTGATCTCCAAAAAAACCGCAGGCAGTGCCATGCTCAAGCAGAGTTTTGACAAAGGAATGGAGAATTTGAAAAGCACGGGTAAGTTGATGATGATCCAGAGCGACGCTGGTCGTTATTGAGAGGCTGGTCATTTTTTTTAACCATCACCATGGTATTTACTATGTACAACGGCCTGAAAGAAATACTTCCTTCAGGCTGTTGTCTGCATCAGGCCGCAGAGTCACCGCGTTGCATCTTATGCACATCCGCAGCGGTCAGAGGCTGACCGCCAATACCGAACTCCCCTTGTTTGGTATCTTCGATGGTTACCCAGGTTACCCCGCGCATATTTTCACCTTCAATCTCGACCATGGCATCGGTGAGTTTTTGAATCATCTGTTGTTTCTGTTCAGTCGTGAATACAGATTCGATAACTTTTACGTTGATAAACGGCATGCCTATGCTCCTGCGTTAATTTAATTTGAGGTCGGGTTCTTTGTCGGTAAAGACCCTGAACCCTGAATAGAAGCATAAGGAGGTGGGGGCAGAGACTATAGTCTCATCTGCGTAGTATCTAACTACGCATTGCGTAGTAAACAACTATTAAAACCGTACTATTTTTTTGCAGATACGGACCTTGAAAGTAGAGATTTGATACTCGACTTTCAGTCTGGTCGTTATTGAAGGGATATTGGAATGGTTTATTTGGCAGTATAAGGCATGTATTTCAAGACTGGCCGTATTCTGCATTTAATCTGGATGCGGCCGGGGAGAAACCACTAGTTTTTCATCCATCAACGGCTTCCCTACAGTTTAGGGAATGCGCAAGGTTAAAGTTGATTTGCCTTATGCGCAAATCTAGTGGCACATCCATGTACCACGCTAGTGTCCACTTGGAAGCTAGAGTATCGAGACGGACACTAGCTATGACTTTGCCTCAGAAACCCGGAAAAGGCGGAGCAGTCCTACCAGCAGAACCATGGTAAAACTCATCGAGCCACCACCACCGCTATTATCATTGGGGGATAGCCGTTCTATTGGTTCCTGCTGATGGTCATTATCATCTGGTTCTGGTTCTGGTTCTGGTTCTGGTTCTGGTTCTGGTTCTGGTTCTGGTGTACTACTTTCTAAGTGCAAGTAGCTGATATTGTCTATCCAGGCGGTATCCTCACCTGTATTGACGGAGCCGTCTTTGCTATAAACCCATCGTAAGGTGTGACTGCCTTCGGGAACGACCATTAGTATGGATTGCCAATCCTGAAAGCCAGATATTTCACTGACAAGCTGATCGTCGACATAAAACCGGAAATAGTCGAAATCGGATTCGGAATCCACTCGTACGTCAAAGCTCAGCATTCCCAATGCAAATACATCTACTAGCTGAATGCCCGCGCTTTGGTCATGAGTAATCGATTCGGCGCGCAAAGAAAATGATCCAGCAGCAGATGTCCTCTCTTCGATCTTCCAGCTAGCGTTGTCAGTTGCAGTGGGAATAAGAATGGTTGGCATGGTGTTGTCTTCGAAATCCAGTTCAACGATTTCTTTTGCTGCTGGACGAGATGTTGCGTCTTGGGGATCGGTGTCGGAAACATATTCACTATAGTTGGAGAAACCATCACCGTCATTATCCAGTAATGCGTCTTCTGAACTCATTGGATTAAGTCCGTGTTCTACTTCCCAGCCATCGGGTATTAGGTCCTGATCAGTATCTTCATTCAAGGGATCCGTATGAAAATTCAGTACTTCTTCGCCATCGCTTAAACCATCCTGGTCACTGTCTGAGACCCTTGGCAAAGTGCCTTGCTGGAATTCGGCAAGATTGGACAGGCCATCGTTATCCGCATCCCCGCCGGCATCCGCAGCATTGTCAGGATTAAAGCCGTTTTCAATTTCCCAATAGTTGGGAAGATGGTCTCCGTCACTGTCAATGACAGGGTTATAGAATTGCAGATGATCAATCCAAACCGCATCTTGTCCAGTGTTCACTGAGCCATCTTTATAGTATTCCCAGCGTAAGGTGTGATGGCCGCTGTCCAATGAAAATTGAAGCGTCTGCCATTCCTCCTGATTGAAAGGAATTAACTGCTGAATACCGTCAATGTAAAAGTTTAAATAATCACAGCAGCTTTCTGTGCTGCTACGATAATCAAAACGAAGTTCGCCGCTGTCAAAAAATGCTTTCCACTCTATCATTGCCTGCTGATTGTGAGTGATGGGCATGGACTTCAGGCTTTGATTGCCCGTTGAAGCTTCCTGGTTGTCCACCTGCCATCCTGCATCTGCAGTTTCAGGGATATACCAGCCATTGGGCAGTGTTGCTGATTCAAAATCCTGGATGTAGTAAGTCAGCGGCTGGGGTTTGGAATTCGGATCGTTGGGTTTAGATCCGAATAGGTATTCCTCGAGATTGCTATAGCCATCGAGGTCTGAATCGAGCCCTGCGTCTGTATCCAACAATGGATCAAGGCTGTATTCCAGCTCCCAGCCATCCGGCATGCCATCTTCGTCAGTGTCTGCCTGGGTGGGACTGGTCCCATGGGTCAGATGCTCGTCGCCATCTGTAAGACCATCGCCGTCGGTATCAGGTTCGTTGGGGTTGGTATCAAGTTGGTATTCCTGGAGATTGGTCAGATTATCAGCATCACCATCGTATCCAGCATCAGCGGCCAGGTTTGGGTTAAGTCCATAGCTCAATTCCCAATAATCGGACATGCCGTCATTGTCGTTGTCAATAAAAGGCATGTTATCGCAGATAACGCCGACCTCAGCAAAAGCATCATAGGTTTCGGAAATGCTCCTACCCAAATCGTTTGCGGCGTTAATGACACCACAACCGGCGCTGACAAAAGTCTCATTCGGTGTCCAGTAGGCCTGATTGGCATAAGCAAATACCTCAAAAGCCGTGCGGGTATTCCAACCGCTGGTGTGGGCGAGAAGATAGAATGCCCGGTTGAAGACGCCGCTGCTAAGGTGAACATCCAGACCTTCATAATATTGACTGGCATGGTCTATGGAGCTTCCATCTTCAGAGGGCATTTCGAAATAACGTAGTGCCTCAAGGGTCTTCGTAACGGTAGCGCCTGCCATCCAGTCGTTGCTGCCGGTCATATAGTATTCTGCGGCTTCTCCGGCAATATCCGAGTAGGCCTCATTGATTCCGCCTGACTGTCCGCCATAGTACAGGTTGCTGTTTTGTTCGGTGAAGCCGTGGCTGATTTCGTGGGAAACGATATCCAGGCTGACCAGAGGATAAAAATAGCTCTCGCCATCACCAAAGGTCATGGACGTTCCGTCCCAAAAGGCATTTTCATACCCATAGGCGTAGTGGACTCGCATTACCAGTTGGAAATATAGCGGTGGAACGCCTATCCAATTGTTGTACATGTCGTACACGGTAGAACCAAAAAAGTGCGCATCATTCAGGGGCGAATAGGCACCATTTACCTGTTCATGGGTATTGCGAAAACAGGCGAACCGGTAAGTGTCGTCACCGTATTCCGTATGCTTCAGATCGACCGTGCGGACATTGGCATTCTCCATGACACAATCGTCACCACTCTGCTGCACTTGCAGGAAGCTGAAATCTGTTCCGTATTCGTAAGCACCGGTTTTTTCGTTACCACCCGGACCGGTGGCATTGGCATGGGCAAGGCCTTCCCAGGTTTTAAGGATTTCTCCGGAAGCAGCATCTATGAGGAAAAAAGGCCGACTGGGTTTTGAGTTGGAGTCCACGGAAAAATAGCTGACCACATAGACATAACGTGCCTCCTGATTATCCTCAACCAGGATGTTAAGGGCCGTTTTTTCATTCTGGTAGGTATGGACGACACGGCCTTTTTCTTCCTGCTCATAATTTTTTGCAATGGACAGCGCATTAATAGTGTTGGATTGCAGATGCCTTGTAGTCGTGGTTGCAGGAAGATCCTGCGCCAGGTTCTTGTAGGCTGTCCCTCTCAGCTTAACCAGATTACCACTAGTGTCATAATGTGCGATCACCTGTTGGCCCCATATGGGAACCCCCTGGTACTCCTGCTGGTAACGTTGCACTGATCGGTGAGCGGCGGGAATGTTGGTTGTTTTGAGTTGGCGGAAATCAGATTCACCGAGTCCGATGTGGGATTTAACGTCATTCAGGTCCGAGCCGCCAGAAGTGGAGATACTACGGGTTGTCGCACTGACCGAATTTAAAGCATCTATATCGAATTTGTTGAGATCTATGGCCGTTGCCGCGAAAGATATAGCGGGCAGGGCAGAGATAATTGCAATAGATGCGGTTACGATGGTTCGGAGTGGCATGTGGTTAAGTCCTTTTATTACTTCTAAAGAAACTTCTTAAGCTAATGATATATAATGAATTTTTGCGGAAACATTAGTTTTCTGAATGATTTAGGACTGATTGTTCGGTCCTGATCACTCTAGTGTTCTGATTGTTAGTTGTTCAGGTTAACCTCCGGCTCCTGTTTAAAACACTGATATGTACCAAAATAGCCAGTGTCTTATGCCTAAAGGATTAGCTTGCTGGGGATAATATCGACAAACATTGGAGCGGACAACATTTCATGTTTATTGTCGGGACAGAATCACAATCCTGGGAAAGGAATTGATTAAGAGGGGGGGCTCTTTGCGGCCTTACCTGACCAGCGCTGTGAACAATATGAACAAAATAGGCAAAATGCCATTAAAACCCTTTAGTTACACATTGTTTAGTTTTTAGACCGGCAGGGCTAATGTCGGTGGCACGGCGATAATCGTCAGACCCCCTTATACAAAAACAACAAGTGGAGACTGAACAAGATGACTTTGAAATTTCCTTCTCATATTTTCCAGGCACCTAACCGCCTTTTCCAAAAGGCCAACTATCTAACCCTGGCCGGCGCCCTTGTACTGGGTGCGGCCTCATTAACTGCACCAGTCAACGCCCATGCGCTGGATGAACTGCATATCCTGATCCCTGGTGGAGCAGGCGGTGGCTGGGATGGTACTGCCCGCGGCACAGGCGAGGCGCTGACCAAATCCGGGCTGGTGGAAACTGTATCTTACGAAAACATGTCTGGTGGCGGCGGCGGTAAAGCGATTGCCCATATGATCGAAACTGCTGATCAGCAAGAAGGCACCTTGATGGTGAACTCCACACCAATTGTGGTGCGTTCCCTGACCAAAGTATTTCCTCAGTCATTCCGTGACCTGACTCCAGTTGCAGGCATCATCGCTGACTATCAGGCTTTGATTGTAACGCCGGATTCCAAATACAAAACCTGGGCTGATGTCGTGAAGGACCTGAAAGCAAACCCGCGTTCAGTGAAGATCGCCGGCGGCTCTTCCAAAGGAAGTCTGGATCACCTGGTTCCAGCAGCAGCTGCCAAAGCGGAAGGGATTGATCCGCGTCAGGTACGTTACATTCCTTACGATGCCGGCGGTAAGGCAATGGCTGCATTGTTAGGGGGGGAAACCGAACTGCTTTCTACTGGTTTGGGTGAGGCGCTGGAAATGGCCCGTGCCGGTCAGGTTCGTATCCTGGTAAATACTGCACCTGCTCGTGTAAAAGCTGCACCGGATGTGCCGACCTTGAAAGAAGTCGGCAACGGTACTGTGTTTGCTAACTGGAGAGGCTATTTCGGTGCCCCTGGTCTTTCTAAAGACAAAGTAAATGAATACGCAGAAGTCCTGGCTAAAGTACAGGAAACCCCAGAATGGGAAACTGTTCGTGCCCGTAACGGTTGGGTAAATGACTACAAGAACCCAGCCGAGTTCTATACCTTCCTGGAAGAGCAGGAGAAAGAACTGGGTCAACTGATGCGTGAGCTGGGCTTCCTTCAGTAAGTCGTCGCTTCCTGATATCGCCGGGAAGGCAAACGCATTCCCGGCCTCTTGATATCCCATCGACATTTATCTGAGCTAAAAACTCCTGAGGTAGCTATGACCATTTCCAGAGATCAAATCGCTGGGCTGGTGTTTCTGGCCTTCTCGATTGCCTACGGTTACTACGCGGGTGATATTGCGTTGTTGCCTGGAGAAGAATTTGAACCTATTAATGCCCAGTCAATGCCCTATGTTCTGAGCGGGCTTGGTGCTGCTTTATCTTTCCTTTTTATCTTGGCTTCCTGGCGTTCTGCGGACACCCTCAAGCCCCTGAATCTGCGTCAAATGGAGTGGCCGCCAGTGATCTGGCTATTGCTGGTGATGATCATCTACGGTTTGATTCTGAACTGGGTGGGGTTTGTGGTCAGTACTGCTTTATTCCTGATGGCAGGTTTTCGAATTATGGGTGAAAAACGACCCAAAATTCTATTCGGCGTTTCTATTCCTTTTGTAGTGGTTGCCTGGTTCTGCCTGACGCAACTGCTGGACATCTACTTGGCACCAGGCAGGATTTTCAGCCTGCTGGGAGGTTAGATCATGTTAGACGGCATTCTTACAGGCCTCTCTACCGCCACTATGCCGATAAACCTGTTTATGGTGTTTATCGGTTGTTTTGTCGGGACTTTCATCGGCATGCTGCCGGGCTTGGGACCGATTTCAGCTATCGCTCTGATGATCCCCATTACTTATGGCCTTGACCCGGCTTCCGGCATCATTTTGATGGCAGGCGTCTATTACGGCGCCATATTTGGCGGCTCTACATCATCCATTCTGATCAATGCGCCTGGTTGTTCCGGAACGGTTGTGACAGCTTTTGATGGTTATCCCCTGGCGCAGCAAGGGTATGCAGGCAAAGCCCTGGCACTTGCCGCTTACTCATCTTTCACCGGAGGTACCATATCGGCCATTTTCCTGCTGGTTGCCGCTCCGGCTCTGGCGAAAGTGTCACTGAGTTTTCAGTCGGCGGATTACTTTGCGCTGATGGTTCTCGGCCTTAGTGCTGTGGCGGCCTTTTCAGGTAAGGGCAATATTCTCAAGGCACTCTTGATGACGGTGTTGGGACTGATGATTTCGACGATCGGTACTGACCGCTCATCCGGTGTTGACCGATTTACCTTTGGACGTATGGACCTTGTCGACGGGATCAGCTTCTTATTGCTGGCGATGGCCACTTTCGCTTTGGCAGAGGCGCTGATGTCGGTGCTGAAACCCGAATACGATAGTGATTCTGATGAAGAGATCATGCGCAATCTCGGCAGCATGAAGCTGAGCAAGGAAGAAGTGAAAGAAGTTGCACCAGTAATTGCGCGTTCTTCGGTACTGGGATTTTTTGTCGGCGTATTGCCGGGAGCCGGCGCTACTATCGCCGCGTTTCTCGCTTATGGTGTTGAGCGCAACCTGGCCAATGCCAAGGAAAAATTGAAGTTTGGCCTGGGTAGCCTGAAAGGGTTGGCGGCACCGGAATCTGCTAACAATGCTGCGTCATCTGGATCGTTCGTGCCATTACTCACCCTCGGTATTCCCGGTTCAGGTACCACAGCCATTATGCTGGGTGCATTGATTTCCTATGGTATTCAGCCTGGCCCCAGACTGTTTCTGGACCATCCTGAAGTGTTCTGGTCGGTTATTATCTCCATGTATGTGGGCAATGTGGTATTGCTGATCCTGAACCTACCATTAATTCCCTATATCTCCCGTTTGCTGGCTGTCCCCAGGCAGGTGCTGGTGCCAATGATCCTGCTGTTTTCGATCACCGGCGTTTATCTGGTGTCGTTTAATACGGCTGATATTCAGATCATGGTGATTATCACGGTACTGGCGATCATCTTACGTCTGCTGGATTTCCCTCTGGCGCCTTTGCTGCTTGGTTTTATTTTGGGCGGTATGCTGGAAGACAACCTGCGTCGGGCACTATTGATCAGCGACGGTAGTTACAGCTTTATCTGGGAGCGTCCAATCACCCTGACCATTGTATGCATTACGGCTTTCGTATTGATTGCACCTATTGCCAGTGGCCTGTGGAAAAAGTATCGGCAAAAAACCAGCCGCTACGGTGCTTCCATGCAGGAATAATATAGCGATTACTCTTTAGAAATGAGTTTTGTCTCAAGCAACGACCCTGAGTGGTCTACTTGGCGCGATCTTCGGATCGCGCTTTTTTATGTCTGCCATTCAGGAAATGAGGCTATAAAGACGCTCCGGTCGGCCCACGGTGCCGTAGACAACGTCAGCCTGCAGTTCATGAGTGGACACCAGGTATTCCAGATAGCGGCGAGCGGTTGTACGGCTGGCACCCACTTCAGCGCCAACATGCTCTGCACTCAGCGAGGTTTGGGAGGACTGCTCGAAAACTTCTTTTACCTTCTTGAGCGTGAGTGGGTCGATCCCCTTGGGTAGACGCTGGGTTTTAGGAGCGCTGCTGGTAGTTCGTGGCAATAGATGATCAACATCCTCCTGTTGCACATTGCTAAGCTGCAGGAGCTTGCTGTGATGTTCGCTATAGCGATCCAGCGCTTCTTTCAAACGTTCGAACACCAGAGGCTTGAGGATATAGTCAAAAACTCCGCCTCTTAATGCCTCCTGCACCGCGGAGGCTTCCTTGGATGCGGTAATCAGGATAACGTCTGTCGCCAGGTTTCCGGCCCTGAGAGTGCGCAGGAATTCAAGCCCGTTACCACCGGGGAAATGAACATCCAGCAACAACAGGTTGGGGAACATTACCTCTACCAGATCTTTGGCCTCATCGAGTTTGTGAGCTATGCCCACTACTTCGAAATCAGATAACCGCTCAAGGAACCGGCGTTGAATTTCGGCATTCTGGGGGTCATCTTCGGCGATGACGACGGTCAGTTTTGTCATGTCTTAATCATAGCATTTTGTTTTTCTGCTTTCGGTACGTAGACGGTAATGCGGGCACCACGTTCACCATCTTCCAGCAGGATATCACCCTGCAGATTATCCAAGATGGACTTAACAAGATAGAGACCTATGCCATGGCCTTCAATGTTTTTCTGGCTGACCCCTTTGGTAAATATTTTCTCTCTCATGGCAGGATCGATTCCCGAGCCGTTGTCTTCAATTTCAAAGATCAGGTCGTTGCCCAGATCTGTCATGCTCAGTTGAACCTCTCGAGGGGTATCCGGTCGCCGTAATGTGGCTTCGAAAGCATTGTCCAGCAGGTTGCCCAACAGCGAGACCAGTTCGTCCCTGGAAATACGCTCCGGCACGTCGATCATGCGGCTTTCGCGGTCAATATCAAGGTTAAGCCCAAGCTCCCGGGCTCGGTTAAATTTACCTAGCAGGCAGCCGGAAAGGATAGGATCCGGTACTGCTTCCACCAGGAATTGAATCAGGTTTTGATGAATACTGGTTTCCTGATTGATGACCTCAATGGCACGTTCCGGCGCACCTATCTGGATCAGTCCGGCAATGGTGCTGAGTTTGTTGGAATACTCATGGGCCTGACAACGCAACAGGTCGGAATACTGTTCCAGATGCTGCAACTTGTGGGTAAGTTGATCAATTTCATCCTTGGCCCTGAAGCTGGATACCACACCGGCGATGGTGTCACCGATCATGATGGGAATCCGGTTTACGATCAGCACCCGATTATTGCGTACGATCTCCTGGTCATATTGAGGCTGGCCGGTCTGCAGGACACTGGTTATCTCACCGTTCGGCAGTACTTCGCGGATCAGGCGTCCTTTTAATTCCTGTTCTCTCGATAACTCCATGGTGTCCATCGCGGCTTTGTTGATAGTCATGATCTGACCTTCCGCATTGATGGCGATGATACCTTCACGGACCGATTCCAAAGTGGCATCACGCTCCTGCAGCAAGCGGGCAATTTCTTCCGGCTCCAACCCCAGGATGGCCCCTTTAACATAGCGGGTGATACCGATAGCCACCCAGATTCCCAGGCCTATGGTTAACAGCGTCATCACCTCAACAGTGGACTGGTAGCGGGCTATCGACTGCTCCACCTGGTTGAGCATATAGCCCACGGAGACCAAACCGATAATTTCCCCTGCATCATTAAATACCGGTGCCTTACCGCGCATGGAAGGCCCCATGCTGCCGACTGCCTTGGATACATAGGATTTACCGTCATTAAGCGCTGGGGCATTATCGCCGCCTACCATACGCTTACCGAGACGGTCCTCCAGGGGATGGGAATAACGAATGCCATCCGTATCGCCCACCACGATAAAAGCAGCGTCAGTCATTTCCCGAATGTTTTCCACCAGCGGTTGCACCAGGCTCAAATCCTCCTGTTCCAGGCCTTTTTTAACTTGGGGAATTTCAGACACCGTGTGGGCCATCTGTAACGCTCTGCGCCCCATTTGCTCTTCCAGGTTGGACGCTATGAACTGAAGGGTAAATCCACTTAATAAAATGGACTGGAAGAGTACCAGCACCACGAGAAACACCATCATCCGGTTCTGCAGGGACAAGCGGGAAAAACATCCCGCAAAAAGGTTCTTCAGGCGTGTAAGCAAGGCTAACGGCCCATACGAAAAAATGCTGCTGAGGTTATTCATAATCTCGTGCCCGTGCTGGCTGCGGAATACTCCCGCCAGAGTCCTAGCTGTACCGCTCTTGAGTAATGAAGGTCAGGAGCAGGCTTTGTATGTAATGGTTATCTAATCAATTCTGGTCCAGCTGCGAGCTAATGTATAGCCGTCATGTGGGTGAAAAAAATGAACAGAATAGCCATTTAATTCTAAATGTTAATTATTCGCTTATTCCGACTTATAACTGACCTTTCACCTAGGCCTAATTTTCCGATTTCTGGCCTCGATGAATGAGTCGTCTGAATGGAAAGGCACCCGGAACAAATACGGCTGGGAGCCTTTTTATATAACAGGGGATAGTGCTGTAAGTTTTCTGGAAAACCAGGAGCACACCATCCGCCTGCTTCTGCCACCCGCACCAGTTCGTTGGCAGCGGATTTAAAATTCTCAACCCGTTCTGCCACCTTATCCATCTTTTCAAAAAACTTGGGCTTGATGCGAGTCTTATGAAGGCCGATACCCTCGACGTTATCAACAGGGAAGAGTGCACCTAAACCAGAGTTGGCAAAGGCCGCAGAAGGATATGAGCATATTGAGTTGCGTCGAAGGTGTACCAGCGTTCTCCGACACAGGCTTCAAACCAGGCATGGAGATCCATTGGTTTCAAGCCGTAGAGATATCCAACCACCATACGCGCAGGAATACTCAGGCCGCGACAAAGGGCAATTCTAAGGTAGGAAAGATCTCGACAAACGCCGGACTGCATGGCATTCACTTCCATGGCGGAAATCGGTACCGGCTGGGTAAGAGAAAGCTGAGGACCGAATCGGGCAAATACTCGACATCGACAAATGGTGCGCCGGGTGCCTGATCAACTTGATCTGCTGCCTTAACATCCGCCGTCGTATAGATGGCGAAATCACCAGGAGGTGCAATCAGGCGCTGGCATAGATTGCCATAGCTGTCGGTATACTCAAACACCGGCACGTGGGGAAAGAGCCGGTGCTTTTCGGTGATGCTTATTTTTAATGTCGACACAACAGTCGATCGATACACTCCTGCTAAAGGTTGCTGAATATGACCCAAATAGCTACCAGTAACTTGAAGGCATAGGTAAAAATTTTTGCCAGGTAACATATATTTTGCAAAGGCTAATGGCTGTTTGAGCGCTAATTTAAAAGGTATGGCATTGACCTCTGTCACTGATGTGTCAGTGAAATTGACACATTGCTATCAGAAATATCCCTGCTTATTTTTTGCTCTATTTTAAGGCTTTGAAATTTATATTGTGTTTGTATTTTAGGCATAAAGATTGTCTTACTTAGTCCTGCTTGTCTTTAGCTGTGCCCACCAAGAGCTGTTCCAATGTCGTCGTTCTTGGCGATAAGTTAAGCAATAACAGACGTTTCCCATAAATTGCATCCCGCCATGGATCTTCGTAGGCAGGTCTGTAGGAGTGCATCTGATGCTGAGAAATCATAAACCTAATCTACAGCTGTCATTTTTTTTAACGCTAATCCTCATACTTGGTCTTGCGCTGTCGCTTTCCACTCATGCTTTGGTTATTGCGAATGCGGCAATGACTGTAGACAACCTAAGATTTTCATCGAGCGATACAAATGCCGAACTGTTTTGGACAGATGTTTGGCGGGGGGATGTATTGGCTTTTGCGCAGGACACTCTCTCAGGAGTCGATAGTGAGGATGCTGAACAGTTTGGCGATGATGCCTCTCTTGAGGTCGACGCTACCACGGCTCTGGCGGGTTCTTTAGCCATGTACAATGTTTCTAACGGCCCTGGTGTGGCCAAAGGTGATGGCAATATTGAGGCAATTACCGGTACAGGCCTGGAAATAGATGGTATTACCGCTCAGGCTTCAGGCGAAACGCGTGGCACTTTCGATAATTTTTTCACGGTGTTAGGGGGAAATCTCGGAGATACAGTAGATGTCACTTTTGAGCTGGATTTTGTCTATCTACTGGATGCCTTGGCAGATGATTTTGGCTACTTTGAAGTATTCGTTTTCGCTAACCTTGAAATTCAAGATTTGGACGACTTATTCGATGACGTCGACAGTGTGGATAATCTCTTGCAGGACTTTGTCCTAAGAACGGAAGAGGGTACAGCTACTTCCATCTTTGAACTGATATCCGGCACCCTGACGCTTAACGCCACCCTCGAATACGGCAAGGAATACTATCTATTTGGGGCAGCTGATAGTGAAGCATTTGGAACCAACACGGTTCCTGTTTCTGTTCCACCAACCTGGCTGCTTGGGTTTTATGGCCTGTTATTGTGGTCAACACGCCCCCCGTATCATTCAGCGTAGTTAAACGCAAACGCTGAAAAAATTTATACAATCACTCGCCTTCTGGACCGTTGCGTTGTCGGTGCAAAAGTGGATGAAGGAGTATGAGTATGGTTTCCCACATTCGATTTTTCCTGATTGTCATTCTTTTATCTCTAGCTGTCCTGTTAGTCAATTCTGTTTGGGCTAAACCTATTGGGGGGCAACCTGTACCTTGTGAATGTTGCAGTATTTCCAATAGTGCTACTTCAGATACACCAAGCGGTCATTCAGCTTGTCCTAGCCAAGGTGATTGCCAGGGGGCTAGCTGTGGTATCAGTGTTAGTGAAAGTAATACGGATGAATTATACCCCATGATGGGCGCTCGGACTGCCAATGGTTTGGGCTTGAGTATGGATCTGCACTACGCCAGTTTCAACGCTGATGGTGAGAAAGCCAATATTCTGACTCCAATGGGCTTTGGCTGGGCACATAGCTATCAGATGTATGTGTTCAAGCAAGGCTACGATCTATTCAAGATGAGCCCGGCAGGCCTGACAACCAAATATCAGCGTCAGGGTCGTCGCAGAGGGCCGCTGGTAGCCACTCGAGGCCATCAGCAGACGATCGTAGAGAACCTCGACGGCTCTATTGTTATTACCAATCATGATCAGCGTAGCTTCCGTTTTGAAGCTATTCCCGGCAATCCAATCAGGGTGGCTGGAGTTATGCCGCATATGCTGACACGGATAACCGATCGCAACGGTAATGTCACCGAACTTGCCTATGTTTCCGGGTTGCTGGATACCGTTACCGGTCCCTACGGCCGGACCATCAAATTCCACTACAACACAGCCAAACGCCTTATTCGGATGACTGACCCTGCTGGCCGCGACACGGCATTCACTTATGATAGTGCGGGTAATCTGAACAAGATTACCGATCCTCTTGGCCAGGTCACTCGCTACACTTATGACAGTCGGCACCGTATTCTTAAGGTGATCGACCGCGCGGGTCAGGTATGGCGCCGACAATATGACAGTGCAGGCCATCCCATCGGTGTCATTGATCCTAACGGCGATCCGCTTTTCTCCATGAGCAATACCAGCAACTGGGCCACGGATATCAATGCCCTATTTCTCACCAGACAGCGGGTTTACGTTCCTTCCACCACTTCCGTTACTGATGGCCGCGGTAACCTTTGGCAATACAGCTATGATAATAACGGTAGGATTCTAGAGAAAGTTGCACCGGACGGTACGGTCACGCAATACACCTATGATGCCGCAACCTTAAGCTCCAGTAGTGAAACGGACGCCAACGGCAACACCACAAGCTATGACTATGACAGCAAGGGAAACATCATTCAGCGTACAGACGCTTTAGGCTATACCTGGCGCTACGAGTACGAACCGGCCTTCAATATGATATCCCGGATGACCGACCCTAATGGCAGAGTCACCACCTACAGCTATGACGGCTTTGGCAACCGTATCCAGGAAACCGACCCCCTTGGTCAGAGCATGAGCTGGACTTACGACCTTCACGGCAATCGCCTCAGCGAAACCGACAAGAACGGCCATACTGCCCAATATGAATATGACGCTCTGGGGAATCTGGTAAAGATTACCGACGCCTTAGGCAATATTACCTCCATGATCTATGACGTTGTTGGTAACCGGCTAAGTCGGACTGATGCCAATGGCCACACCACCACTTATGAATACGATGCGCTGGATCGAAAGGTCAAAGAGACCGATGCCGCAGGTTTTACAGCGTTGTGGAACTACGATGCACTGAATAACGTGATTGCAGTTACCGATCGTAACGGCAATGCCACGTCATACGAATATGACGAGCGCAGCCGCCTGACGAAAATGACTGATGCTATTGGTGGAACCGAGACCTATGGATACGATGGTAACGGTAATCGCATAACCGTTACAGATAAGAATAACCATTCGACACAATACGAATATGACGAACAAAACCGGATGGTAAAAACCACAGACGCTTTGGGGAACATGACCATCTTGGCATACGACGGTGTGGGGAATTTATTGAGCAACACTGATGCCAACATGCATACCACCACCTACGCTTACGATGCCCTTGATCGGCGGACTAGTATTCTGGATGCAGAAGGTAATTTGACCCAGCTTGGCTATGAGGGAAATGTTGTCTGTCTTGCGGTAGGTTGTCCTACCCTTGGGTCGTCATTATTGACCAAGCAAACAGATGCCGAGGGGAAGGTCACCTACTTTAAATACGATGCCCTGGATCGCAAGACCCACGAAATTCGTAAGCAGACGGATGTTGCCGACATCATCGACGGTGACGATGCGGTTACCCGGTACGTCTATGACGCGAAAGGTAATCTGTTGAGCATGACTGAGCCTAATGGTAATGCTCTGGTCTCCATCTATGACGCTATTGACCGGCTGGTGCAGGAAACCAACGCGGCAGGTGATATTACCTCCAGAGGTTACGACGGCGTAAGCAATCTGATCACGGTTACCTCGCCTAATGGCAACCTAACCTCCTATGTCTATGATTCTCTGGATCGGCTAACCAATGCCGTTGACAGCCTTGGGCCGGTTGCTAGTTATAGCTACGATGCTGAAGGTAATCGTTTGAGTGAACTAGACGGTAACGGCAATGGCGTCACATACGGTTATGATTCTCTATACCGGGTGGCCACCACCACCGATGCGCTGGGGGCTATCTCTCAATACGTCTATGATCCTGTAGGGAACTTACTGGTGATGACTGATCGGGAGGGCAACCAGACTCAATACGGCTACGACGATATTAACCGGCGCATTGAGATCACCGATGCTATCGGCGCTATTACAGGCTATAGCTATGATGGTGTCGGTAACATGTCTGTCATAACGGATGCCAATAACCACACTACCAGCTACCAGTACGACGGCATCAACCGCCTGATCCTGGAAACCTACGCCGATGGCGGTGCCCGCAGTTACTCATACGATGGTGTTGGCAATGTACTCACCCGCACTGATCAAAAAGGCCAGACCACACAGTATGTGTACGACGATCTGCACCGGCTGATCCGCAGGGATTACCCAGTCAGTGGCGACGACCTGTTTTCCTATGACTTATCCGGCCGCATGCTAAGCGCCTGTCGTGAAGGTGGACCCGATGACCTGCCGGCGGACTCTTGTGCCGGCTGGCTGGTGACTTTCAATTATGACGGTGCGAATCGGATACTGAGCGCAGGTCAAAATGGTCAGGGTGTTGCCTATGTCTATGACATACCAGGTAGAACCCGCACGCTAACCTATCCAGGAGGGCGCACCGTCATAGAGTCAACCGACCTGCGTTCACGCCTGGACAGTATCGATGACGGGGCTTCACCCGCCATTGTCGAGTACGTGTACGATACTGCCAACCGGGTTGTAAGTCGCAGTTACCGTAACGGCATCACCGCCACATATGGCTATAACGCCAACAACTGGATTACCTCTCTCGAACATCGTCGTGCGGATTCCAGCCTGGTTGCGGGCTTCGCTCATGCTTATGACCTCGAAGGCAATAAATCGTATGAAGAAAAAACCCACCAGCCTGGAAGATCCGAAGCCTATCAATACGATGACGTTTACCGTCTGGTGGACTACAAAGTCGGAGCTCTGGTGGGGACTACGGTGCCTGTGCCAAGCACCCAGTCCCATTACGATCTGGATTTATTGGGTAACTGGAATAGCAAAACTACTGACGGTAATACCGAGACCCGTATCCATAACGAAGTTAATGAAATTATCGATATTAGTGGCAGCAGCTTAGTGCACGATGACAATGGGAATTTGCAGCAGGATGAAGAGTATTCTTATCAGTATGATGAAGAGAATAGACTGTCTACAGTTATTAGAACTCTTGATAATAAAATAGTGGGACAGTATGAGTACGATGCTTTATCCCGTCGTATTCAAAAAACAGCCAGTCCTGAGTTTGGGATACCTAACATGGATATTACTCGTTATTTTTATGACGAGGCTCGAGTTGTCGAAGAACAAAATATAGTTGGAATAACTCGGGCGACATACCTGTATGGTAACTATGTTGATGAGATACTAACCATGGATCGAGGGCCGGATGTATATTTTTATCATCAAAAAAACTTATGGTCGGTTGCTGTAATTACAGATGATTTGGGAGGAGTAGTAGAACAATATACCTATGATATTTATGGCGTTGCATCTGCTTATGACAGTTTAGGCGTGCCCATACCGTTGACAGCATGGGGGACTACTTCCAGCAGAATTGACAACCCATGGCTATATACCAGTAGACGTTATGATACAGAGAGCGGAAATTACTTTTATCGATCACGTTATTATGCACCTATGAAGGGGCGGTTTATTTCCAGAGATTCACTTGGTTACGTCTCTGGTATGAATCTTTATGAATATGTCGCCAGCAGAGTAACCTTCTACGTAGATCCTTATGGATACAGGCATTGGTCTGTAGGTGGCATCGGCAACCTAGTAGATGCAGCTCTTATAGCTGTGACAAAAAAGGAAATTGGAAACGTGCAAGTGGCAGTAGCGCTAGTACCCGGTGCCAAAGAGGCACTGAATAAGTTAGGCCAAGTATTTATAGTTGCTAACGCAAAAGAAATAACTTGTGAATACACGAGGCCTCCAAGAGTAAATGAAGGCGGTGGAAATAAGATTGTCACTTGTACTTGTTGCCAACTTGAAGATGCCAAGCCAAGTGGTGAAATTACAGGCCTTTCTAAGGCTAAGGGGGGGCAGTTCACTCCTTTAGGAGGAGCAGAGTTATCGGTCGAGGTTGGTGTGAGCGTGTTCGATTATAAACTAATTCGAAAATGCCTGGGTGATAAAGCTCAGGAGAAGAAAGACTGTGATAATGATGATATGAACGTCACTATTTTGTATAAAGTTTCCCTAGGTGGAAAAGTTCAGACAGGGCCCAAAGGGGCTCTTACAGAAACACCTGTCGAGATTGTCTTCAGCTTTAGGGAGGACTATACGATAAACTGTGAAACAGGTTCTGATGCTCCAGGAGGTAAGCAGCTTTAGGTAATCTGAGCTGATGGTAAGTAGTGAAATCCCGAACAATAGTTCTTTGAGGCCCAAGGATGGACCTCAAAGAGGGTGTTCAAGACTCTTCGTCGGCCATATCGGCTAAACAACTGTCCCCTACTCAGCCAAATTTACTTCGGCAGGTGTTATTAGCTGATGCTCATATCTGCGCAATCTCTTGGAAAAAGCCGTAAGAATCACCGAAAACACAAACGCTGAAATTCCCGCATAGATAACGCTTTGGGTGAGGGATGTGGCTGCAGCCACCAGGCTGATCAGCAGGCCGCCGACGGCGGGCATGCCTATCAGGATGAAGGTGTACATTCTCATCACCCGGCCGCGAACATAATCCGGGGATTCTTCCTGCATGGTGGCGGATATCAAGCCGTTGGATATGCCGCCGAGAATGCCGCTGATAAATAGGAATAGCAATGAAGGGTGGTAGGATGCGCTGACCGCCAACAGGGTAAAACTGCAGCCAATCACCAGTGCCCCGGGTATCATTAACAGGCCCCGGCTTTTGAAGGTGCGCAGGAAAGTGGAGGCTATGCCGCCCAGCAATAACCCAACGCCGAACATTGCCATAAATGAGCCTCTTTGCTTCTCGCCAAGAGAGAAGGTCTGCTTCAGAAATTCCGGCACCACAGCCTGATAAGGACCCAGTATGAAGATGGCTACGATGCACATGAACAGGCAGATCTGCAGTAACAGTTTATGCCTGAAGATAAAGGTCATGCCTTCTTTGAAAACTTCAAAATGAGTAGCCTGGCTGGAGAGTGTCTGAGGGTGCATTCGTGACTTCCTGTGAACAAATCACGAATGCGGTTATTCCTTATCTAGCACGTGTCTGGATTTCACTTTGCCACAATCAGGTTGTCCAGTCGCTCCAGATCATTCACCACCCGAAACTGGCCGCCGCCTTGCTGGACTCTTTGCTGCCAGTTTTCCAGGCGGTGTTTGTAGTCGCGGGGGTCAATGTTGTCGCTACGTAACTTGGTGACGTTGAGTGCGACCACTTCGATGCCCTGAAGCTCGATGGGAAAATCTCGGATGTGGCCTTTTTGCAGGTCCTCTTCCAGATCCGAAAAAATCAGCACGTACTTATCGCCTGCGTGAGTTTCGTTGACGTATTCCGCTGCCTGCAACATTCCTCCGGTGATATCGGTGTTAGCACTGCCGTGTTTGAGGCTGGCGACGAAAGTGTCAATCTTGTGCTTGAACAAGCGCTTCTGGTCGTTCGCCGTGCTGGGCCGTGCATCGAAGGTGGTTTTAGCGATAATGTCTTTCTCGCTGAAACTGCCACTATCGATACGGGCGATAGCGATGGAATCATTGGCATTCAATGTCGCCAGCAGGTAGTTCATGATCGACTGGGCTTTACTCAGCTCCTGGGTGTAGGTGCCGGAGGTATCCAATAACAGATACACCGCTTTATTGGTGGGCCGGGGTTCGCCGCAACCGCTCAGGATCAAGCTGGTTGTCAGGACGGATATTGCCGCTATCAAACTGGATAATTTGAACCATTTCATCTTCAGGTTCCTCCAAAAATTCAGTATTCGATTGGCAAGGCTCTATGAGCCTTGCGCTACTTTTTTTTGATTGATTGATTGATTGAGCCGGCGGCATATTGTGCTGCAGCCTTTAGCTCAGCCTATTTTGCAGAGCCGAGGGTTTCTGCCAGCAGCTCATCGTCCAACACCGGAATTTTGCGTTTGGTGCTGGTTTTGGGCTTTCTGGAAACGGGTTTTTCTTCATCAGCTTCAAACACCTCAGCAGCCTCGAGGTCTCCTTTTGTTTTTGCCGGGAGATGGTGGGCAATGAGTCGCTCCAGGCTCAGTGGAATCATGATGACAAGGTCATACAGGTTGATCAGCACCTGGCTGGTGTGGTTAGCCAGACCGCCCGCCATGCGAATAATCACCCGCAGAGCGCGCAACCCACCAATGACCAGTGAACCTAAAACTGTGCGCAGAGAGTGGATGAAGGATTCCAGCGGAATGGCGATGAAAGCCAGGGCAAACGGCAGAATAAAACCCATGATCATCTGCCCGACGGAAGGTATCCAGCGGAACTGTGCGTCAACAGCGCCTGCCGCTTCAATCCCCGCCAGGGACTGACGCAGGGCTTCCCGGTCCAGGGCAAGAAGATCTCGCATGTACGCCAGTGAAGCTTCAATAGTGGCCAGAATGGTCAGGATGGTGATAGTCACAATCATCATACGGCGACGCATACGGTCATCCATGCTGCCGATCATTGGGAACAGATGGGTAACGCGCAGGGATTCCAGCAAAAACAATCCCATGGCCACTTCAATCAGAATGATAACGAGCGCAGCAATATCCGACGTTTTCAATGCACCGATATAACTGGTGCCGCCGACCATTTCGGACATCGGCAGGGCAATCAACTGGAAATTGATCAAACCGCCCAACGCGGCTACCACCAGGACCAGACCAGCGATAAAGAATTGGGTGAGAGCTGAAGAGCCCAAGGAACTGACGGCGGCATTGGTGCCTTTGCGGATGTCTTCATACGTCTGAATCTGGCTGTCGATGGCTTTGGTGCGTTCGTCCAGGCCGGTGATCTTCTCATTTACGGACTGCAGTTTGACATCCATTTTGCGCCAGTCCGGCTGCATCGCGGCCAATAGCGCATGACGCTCAGAGCTTGCCTTTTTGTAAGCCTTCAGTGTCTGCTCATGGGATTCTTCCACCGCGTCTTTGATGTTCTGCAGAATCTTGTTCATGGTGGCGTCGCCATTGGTCGGCAAAGTGGAAATAGTTTCCACCACTTCGCCCCAGGCAGGAGGTAACGGTGCCATTTCTGCGGATTTTTGATAATCCTTTTCGATCTTCTCAATGGTTTCGGTAATTTCCCGGTGCAGGCTGGGGTACTGGCTCAGGTCACGCTCCACCAGGGTATTAACCCGGGCGAATTCACGCTCAATGGCTTTTTCCGACGCCTTAGCGCCTTCGGATAGCAGGATTTCCCGGTTACGCTGGACCAGTTTCTGTTCCAGCTTTGTCAGGGTGAAGCTCCACATGCGCATGGTGCGAAAAATAATCTGTCCTGTGGAATGCAGCACCTGGTGCGCCTGCTTGCGGCCCAGGTAGAGGGCAGTGATCAGCACTGCCAACCATATAGTCAGAGAAAGGGCCGGGCTGTCCGACCAAACGCCTAATAGTTCGTTAAACATGATACACCTCCGATTAACAACTCATTTGCGAACTGCCTCCGGCACTTACCAGAGGGAGTATTCAGCGGGTGGCCTGCGTCTTTTAAGGGGTCATGTGAAGTGGCCAGCCCTGGTGATGCGAGTATCTGAAACGCTGGTGAAAAATCGGTGAGAAAACAGGCGACATTTTTTACCTTGAAGTCCTGCAAGCGGATGAATGGCGTAAACTGTGACCAGGTTCAAACCCTGATAGCTCACAAGCGCTCAAAAAGTGGCTGGAACCCAGCAGGGTGCTGCACCCTTGCTACACTTATAAATTCACATTGATGAAGCAGTACTTAAGACGCGTTATGGCCAAACTATTCTGGGTGGAAGATCAGTCGCACTGGATCGACAAGTTCAAGCCGATTCTGGAGACCGCAGATTTTGGCGACGGTGCCGGGAGTAATGAAGTTCAGACCTTCAAATTCGCCGAGGCTGCATGTCAGCATATTCACCTGACCAGTGAGCCGCCGGACATTGCCATTCTCGATGCCAACATGCGCGGCAATGACCACGCAGGCTTTGCTGTTTCCCGCACTTTGCGCAAGAAATGGCCGGAGCTGCCGGTGATATATCTGTCGGAACACAGTGGTACCGGCATTGAGCAACAGGCTTTCGAGCAGTCGATTGCCCAGGACTTTATCGCCAAGCATCAGAGCAATGTGGAAGCTGTTTTATGTTGGCGGATCAAGGCGGTATTACGGCAACAGGCGGTGAGCTCCGATGTGGCCAGACAGGCTTCGGGAGATTTGTTGAAAAGTGGCGCGCTTTCCATTGACCTGATTACATGGAATGTCTACTGGCATGGTGAGCGATTGATGAACCCCGCCAATCAGCAGCGGTCCCTGGCACCGACGCCACGCAAAATATTGCGTACTCTGGTGGAAGCTTCACCCAGGCCGGTAACCACCCTGCAGATGGCCGAACACCTGGAATCGGATAACTTTACCTATGCGAATTATCGCCAGCACATTAAAACCCTGCGTCACTCCTTCGAGCAGGCATGTGAGGTAGGCAAGCAACCAAGTTTTATAGAGCAATGCAAAGCCGGAAAGGGAATAGTAACCTTCGGTGATGAAGGGGCCTATTGTTGGATTCAGCTTTGATTAATCAGGCATGGTATGTAATAGGGCGTGTAATGCACGGCTACAAGGGTTGCTCCAGCAACGAGACACCGAGAATATTCAACGATGAGTGAGTTTTCAGATCCGTTACTTCCCGACATTGAGGATACCCGGCGACCGGACCGGCTTGGCAAACTTAAAATTAGTCAGAGCTATCCCTGGATCACCGGGCTGCTGTCATTACTGGTGGTGGGATATTTCCTGATTCTGCACCAGCCTCAACTGGTGGCGTTTTATCATTGGCCCGAGATTGTCCAGCAACTGGAGTTTCAGGCTCTGGTGGCAGGGATCTATTTTTGTATCGTGTTTTGGGAGGTGCGTCGATTTTATCGGCAACGGCGCCGTATTGAACAGCATATTGAAGTACTTAAAACCGAAGTCGAAGATGTGTGGCGTAGCAAAAAATCGTTACAGGCCCGGGCCCATGTGTATTCAGATCACGCTGATAAGCTCAAGCTTTTCATCAGTGACAAATTGCTGGAATACATTGAATACGATGAAAAGTTTCTGCACTTTAAAAGTATTGCTGCGGAAGTTCGTCATAATGGCGTCATCAGTTATGACAAGGTAAAAACAGCTTTGCATCGGGCGGCTGAGGAGTTTGCACGGGATTCTCAGAGCATGGAGATTTCTAACCCTGATCCTGCCGCAGATTCAGTTCCCGCTGCCAACCCATACCAGGATGCCCTGGACGCGATGCGTTACCTCTGGGATCTGCTGGACCTTTCCACCACTGACAATATCGCCCTGCACATAGGCAACTATCTGATCGAATGTGAAGAGCACTATTACCAACTGATCCTGAATAAGGACCGCCCACCCGATCATGCTTCGGGAATTAACCCTATCAAGCCCCACTTTTCGCCACAGCTGGCGTTGATGAAGACGATCGCTCCCATGCTGGAATCTGCTGAGCTGAGTGAACTGGCCGGTATTACCAGATCCCTGGAGAGGCGACATCTGATCAATCAGCATGAAGGTGAAGCGGCTGAAGAGGGGGCTGGAACTAACGTTGAAGACGGACCTGCGGGCAGCACCGGAGACAGTACCCAAGACAAGGTGGTTGATAAAGACAAAGCGCTGGCGTATGCCGGTAGCCAGTTCCGGCTGAGAATGGAGCGTACTCCGACACTATTGGGTAATGAAAATCATCTGATTCTGTTATTGGAAAACCTCATCAAGAATGCCCAGTTTTTTGCCAACAAAACGGCTTTCAAACAAAAGTCCGATCGTATTGCCGTCCAATTGCATGCCGGTGAAGGCTATGTGCATTACAGCATTTACAACCGCGGCCCTCATATCGACGAGGCTGACCGGGATCAGATCTTCCAGCTCGGCTATTCCACCCGACGGGTAAAGGAGCATCACGGCAAAGGTCTGGGCCTGTTCTTTGTTAATGAAATCGTCAAAGGCTACCAGGGGCGTATCCAGATTGAAAATATCGACAATCAGGACAACACCTATTCGATCCGTATTGCCTTCAAAAATGGCGAAGTCGCTACCAAGGTAGTGAAAACTCTGTTGGAGGACGGCCGACCGCTCATCCACGAGGACAGTGGCGAAGAATCCGGCAGACACCTGCAGTGGGAATTTTCAGACCCTGTGGACAGTATTGAAGTGTCTTCCACCACCAGACCCAAGACCTGCGTGTTCAAGGACCTGGATAGCAAGCAGGCCACCAGCATTCTTGACCCACACGACGGCTTGATTCCGCAATGGGCGATTGACGTCAAACCCAAGCGTGGTGCCCACAAGGTTCAGTTTACAGCCCTGGATGTCGGTGGCGTGCAGTTCCATATCAAACTGCCGACGGCAGACTCACGGCTAAGTGGGGAAGAATTACCCTTCGAGGAAAATCTGGCGGGTGAAGTGGAAAAACTCAATGAACAGTTCAAGGAGTTCGGGGAATTTTAAAAACTCATGGGAAAGCGGAAAATAACATTTCTTAGCACCTTTAGACGCTCATTTACAATTTACTGGGTTAGACTCAAGAATCCACCGATGACAGGGGGCTCCATGAAATTCACCTTGATCGTTGTCTTGCTGTGCTGGATAACAGGTTGTGCCAGTACGCCATCCGATGGTAACCAGTATGTACGGAAGCCCCCGCAAGTTCTGGAAGATTCACCCAAGCCACATACCCCCGAGACTCGCAAAAAAGTCGTACGTACTCTTATCGCTCAATACGATGAATGGGCCAATACCCGTTATCAGCTCGGTGGCCTGAGCAAGCAGGGTATTGACTGCTCAGGTTTTGTACACGTTACTTTCCAGTCGAAGTTTCACAAAACCCTTCCTCGAACTACAGAACAGCTGGCAGTCAAAGGCTATCCCGTCGACACTCATCAACTTGCTCCCGGAGATCTGGTGTTTTTCCGTATTTCCTCCAACGTGCGCCATGTCGGTATCTATGTGGATAACAATCAGTTCCTGCACGCGTCCAAAAGCAAGGGCGTGATGATCTCCAATCTGCAGGATGACTATTGGCGTTCGCATTATTGGCAGAGCCGTCGCTTAAGTATGTAGCGACCAGGGCCGGGACAGCCATGCCGAGGATAACTTTGATATCTGGCGCTACAGGTGCAAAGCATCGTAAGCAATATCGACTGCCACAAATTGCAGCAGAGCAGACATGGACAGGTTGATGACCTTGAAATATATCGGCTTGCTTACCCAGTGGCTCAACTTTAATCCCATGAGCGAATAGCTGCCTGGAGCGCCGATGGCGAGGACCGACAGCAGCAATGACCAGATCAGTATTTTCATCCCGGTAATATTCGCTGCAGGGAACTGCACGGTGGCAATAGGGACAGTGGCAATAATTCCCTTTGGGTTCAGCAGTTGCATTAACAAGCCGTCCCGGAAACGTAGTTGTGCTGCCTGGGATGCACTGTTATCCACTTCTACGTTTGACCGGGCAACTCGATATGCCAGATAAGCGATATACAGGCTCCCCACCAGGCTGATGATTCTCCGGTTCTGGTCATCAAGCAACCAGACGCCACCATAGCCGAACACGAGAAACAGCAGGAGCAAGGCAAATCCCACCCCGACAAAAAAACCGAGGGAAGACCGGAACTGTCCGTTCAGGCCGGAATTCAGGCTCAGCAAATTCACAGGCCCAGGCGAATACATAATACCCAGGGCATAGGCAAGTATTTCAATCATAACGAGCGTCTTTTGAAATGGATGTAGAAGTCTGGTGCAGACGAGTGTCTAATGGGCCGTGCGGAAAACTAGGTAGTGATGCTTTGCTGATACTGACGGGGTGTCATCCCGTAAATGGGCTTGAAGCGTCGGTTAAAATGGCTGACATCACTAAATCCCAGTTCTGCCACCAGGTCGTCGACGGATGTGCCTGTCTCAAGAGCTTTGCGTGCCTGATTGATCCGGCAGTTGACGATGTACTGGTGAGGCGTAATACCGAACTGGCTGCGGAACAGGCGCAGGAAATGATATTTAGAGAGATTCGCCGCTTCACTGATGTTGTTCAGGGTGAGCTCTTCCCGCAAATGAGCATGAATATAATCCTTCGCCTGGAGTAATAGCCGGTCTTTGCGTTGCCGCAGCTGGCTGGCCTCAAATTGACCGCAGCGTTGGGCGATGCGAGCTGCCAGCTGATAGAGTTTGCACTCCATTTCCAGCTTATTGCTTCCTCGCTGATTGACCAGGCGGGCCAGATTGGTCAGTCGCTGCCGCAAAAGGTCGTCCTGCAACAGGGTTCCCTTAATCTGAAAATCTCTGGCCTGGCGGATACCGGCACTTTCCAGCATGGGTTCCATTTCCTCGGGATGAATATAGATCATGCTGTAGCGCAGGGTTTCATCAATACCCGAATGACCATCGTGGACTTCTCCCGGGTTAAAAATAATGATCTGACCCGGAAGGCTGCGGTAAAAGGTCCCGCCGGTGAAAAAGTCCTGTCGCCCAGAAAGGGTAAGGCCGAAGGAATATTCCTCATGGGCATGTTTGTCGTAGGCGAAATCGTTCATCGCGGCCTGCAGCACGGTGATATTTTTCAGTTGTTCATTTCTGACAAATTGAAATTCGTTTTCTGCTCTCATGACCGCCACTCACGCTGGTTCCTGCAATATGGAAACCACTTTATCGCCCTTACCGGCAAATTACTTGGACAAAGTTGCTCAGTTCATTGGGCCGGGTCATCTGCCAAGTATTGGCACAAATTTATCCGCAGAGGGAATTTTTTATCATTACCATGGTCGAAAATCCTACAGACCTTAAGGGCCAATGAGGCATTAGTATGAACAGACGACACTTTATCACCGGAACCGTTGCTGCCGCTGTCGCGCTGGCCGTGGGGCGCAGCGTGGTAGCAGATTCAAGTATGGCCGCTAAAGGGGATTTTCCGCCACTGGAAAAAACCGATGCAGAATGGAAAGCACTATTGAGCGAACAGCAATATGAGGTGCTGTTTGAGGAAGACACGGAACGACCCTGGTCCAGCCCTTTGAATAAAGAAAAGCGTGAAGGAACATACCTCTGCGCGGCCTGCTATCTGCCGTTGTTTATGTCCTCCGCCAAATTTGACAGCGGCACCGGCTGGCCGAGCTTCTTTCAACCCATTGAAGGGCATATCGGTACATCCCGGGATTTTAAGCTGATTATTCCTCGTACCGAATATCATTGTGCCCGCTGCGGTGGCCATCAAGGGCATGTATTTACCGATGGCCCCAAACCCACTGGACAGCGCTGGTGTAATAATGGGGTTGCCCTGCGATTTGTTCCCTCGACAGAATCCTTGCCGGAGTTGCGTGTATGAAGTTGATTAAATTATCAGTGTTGTTGAGCTGCTTTCTTGCAGGCTTTACGAGTTACTCTGCGAGCGCGGCTGAAGCTGTTTTCGCCGGAGGCTGTTTCTGGTGTACCGAGTCCGATTTTGAAAAAGTGCCCGGCGTGACATCTGCCGTTTCCGGCTATATCGGTGGCCATGTGGATCATCCGACTTACAAGCAGGTTTCGGCTGGAGGCACTGGACATGCCGAGTCAGTGAAAGTGACCTATGACCCGCAAGTCGTCAGCTACGAGCAACTGTTGCAGGTATTCTGGCATGCAGTAGATCCATTAGTGAAAGATCGTCAGTTCTGTGATGGCGGGCATCAATACCGATCTGCGATTTTTTATCTGAACGATGAGCAGAAGCAACTGGCAGAAGCCAGCAAGACAGAGCTGGTCAATAGCGGCATGCTAAAAGGAACCATCTACACGGAGATCAGTCCCGCCACGACCTTCTGGCCCGCGGAAGACTATCATCAGGATTACTACAAGAAAAATCCGGTGCGTTACAAGATCTATCGCTACGGTTGTGGACGGGATAGTCGCCTGGAGGATATATGGGGTGACAAGGCCGGCTGGGTGCCGGGGCATTAGTCTTAGGGCTGCATCTGAAATTGGGAAAAGCTGTACCTGAAAAAAGCAGGAGTGTGTGGCACTCCTGCTTTTCTTCCACTTTAAATCCGCATTTCTGAATTAAGCGTTTGCGCTAGGCAACACACCCGTTGTCATCCAGTCATTAAACACCGCTGATGCCAAGAGTTGCTTGGCATGCTCAATGTCGGGACCGAAATAGCGGTCGTGGTCATAGAAGGGCACAACACCGCGAACCGACCTACGGGCCTTCTCCACCAATGGCGAGGATTTCAGCGGATTGCGAAAATCCAACCCTTGTGCGGCAGCCAGTATTTCAATTGCCAGAATTCCGCGGGTGTTATCCGCCATATCATGCAGGCGTCGCGCGGCGAAGGTGGCCATGGAAACATGGTCTTCCTGGTTAGCGGAGGTTGGCAGGCTGTCCACACTGGCCGGATGGGCGAGGCTCTTGTTTTCGCTGGCCAGTGCAGCACTGGTAACCTGGGCAATCATAAAGCCGGAATTCACCCCCCCGTTTTCCACCAGGAATGGCGGCAGCTTGGACATGTTGCTGTCGATCATCAGCGCCATGCGTCGTTCTGACAGGGAGCCGATTTCGGCCAGGGCCAGGGCCAGATTATCCGCCACCATGGCGACAGGTTCGGCATGGAAATTACCGCCGGACAAAATCTCGTTGTCATCGGCAAACACCAGTGGATTATCCGACACCGCGTTGGCCTCAATTTCCAGCACTTTGGCAGCGTGGCGGATCTGGTCCAGACAGGCTCCCATAACTTGTGGCTGGCAACGCAGCGAATAAGGGTCCTGTACTTTGCCGCAATCCGTGTGGCTGCGGGCGATTTCCGAGCTGTCATCCAACAGGTGACGATAAAGTGCCGCCACTTCAATCTGGCCGGGCTGGCCACGCACTTCGTGGATGCGTGCATCGAAAGGTACACGGCTACCCAAGGCGGCTTCAACCGTCATAGCCCCTGTAACGGCTCCGGCAGCAAACAGATCTTCAGCCTGGAACAAACCTTCCAGGGCAAATGCCGTGGAAGCCTGAGTGCCGTTCAGCAAAGCCAGACCTTCCTTGGGTGCCAGGGGCAGGGGTTGCAGTCCGGCGATATCCAGCGCCGTTTGGGCATCAATGATTTCGCCTTCATAGCGCGCCTGACCTTCGCCCAACAGCAGGCAGCTCATGTGGGCCAGGGGGGCCAGATCGCCTGAGGCGCCCACAGAACCCTTCTTCGGCACTATGGGGTATACGCCCTTGTTGACCAGACTTATCAAGGCATCCACAACCACTCGCCGGACACCGGAAAAGCCCCGGGCAAGTGCATTGACCTTCAGTGTCATCATCAGTCTGACGGTGGCATCTGACATGAATTCGCCGGTCCCGGCCGCATGGGACAGAACGATCGAGCGCTGCAGGGTTTCCAGCTCATGTTCGGCAATGCGGGTGTTGGCCAGCAGTCCGAAGCCGGTATTAATGCCGTAAACCACACGGCCTTCTTTCATCACACGGCTGACGGTATCTGCGGATTTCTGCATGTTCGTATAAGTGTCATCTGTCAGCGCCAGGGACACAGGTTCTCGACTGATTCTACGCAGTTCTGCCAAAGTCAGGCGGCCGGGATTTAAAGCTAAATGGTTAATGGACATCTCGGGTCTCTCCGTCGGACAACATGGGCAGGTCAAGGTGATTTTCCTGGGCACAGTTTTTGGCAATGTCATAGCCGGCATCTGCATGTCGCATGACCCCGGTACCGGGATCATTTCTGAGTACCCGCGCCAAGCGATGGTCAGCAGCATCGGAGCCATCACAAACAATTACCACACCGGAGTGTTGGCTGAAGCCCATGCCGACGCCGCCTCCATGATGCAGTGAGACCCAGGTAGCCCCACCGGCCACGTTCAGCATAGCGTTCAGGAGCGGCCAGTCGGAGACTGCATCGGAACCATCCAGCATGCTTTCAGTTTCGCGGTTGGGGCTGGCTACTGAACCGGAATCCAGGTGATCACGGCCGATAACCACGGGCGCTTTGAGTTCGCCGTTACGTACCATTTCATTGAAAGCCAGGCCCAGGCGGGCACGGTCTTTCAGGCCAACCCAACAGATGCGGGCAGGCAGGCCCTGGAAGGCAATACGTTCGCGGGCCATATCCAGCCACTGGTGCAGGTGATGATTATCCGGAATCAGTTCTTTGACCTTGGCATCGGTTTTATAGATGTCCTCCGGATCTCCGGAAAGTGCTGCCCAGCGGAATGGGCCTATACCTTCACAGAACAAAGGGCGGATATAAGCGGGAACGAAGCCGGGGAAATCAAAGGCGTTTTTCACACCTTCTTCCAAAGCCATCTGGCGGATATTGTTTCCGTAGTCCAGTGTGGCTGCACCGGCTTTCTGTAAGTCCAGCATGGCCTGTACTTGTACGGCCATGGATTGTTTCGCAGCTTTGACGACGGTTTGTGGGTCCTTCCGGCGTTTTTCAGCGGCATATTCCATGCTCCAACCCTGGGGCAGGTAACCGTTCAGGGGATCATGGGCAGAAGTCTGGTCCGTCACAACATCAGGCACGATGCTGCGGGCTGCGAGTTCGGCAAAGATATCAGCCGCGTTGGCACAGAGGCCGATGGAGACAGCTTGGCCGGCTTCTCCGGCCTGGTGCAACATGGTCAGTGCTTCATCAAGGTCTTTGGCCTGCTTGTCCAGGTAGCGGGTGCGGAGGCGGAATTCGATCCGGGTCGGATCACATTCTACTGCCAGCATGGAGAATCCTGCCATGGTAGCTGCCAGTGGCTGAGCACCACCCATGCCACCGAGCCCACCGGTGAGTATCCACTTTCCGGAAGCGTCGCCGTTGAAATGCTGGCGTGCCACCGCCCCGAAAGTTTCGTAGGTCCCCTGCACGATGCCCTGTGAGCCGATATAGATCCAGGAACCGGCGGTCATCTGGCCGTACATCATCAGGCCTTGTTTATCCAGCTCATTAAAATGTTCCCAGTTGGCCCAGTGGGGCACCAGATTGGAGTTGGCTATCAATACACGAGGAGCATCCGAGTGGGTTTTGAACACGCCGACGGGTTTGCCGGACTGTACCAGCAAGGTTTCGTCCTCCTCCAGTCGTTTCAGCACTTCCACAATTTTGTCGTAGCATTCCCAGTTACGCGCCGCACGCCCGATGCCGCCGTATACCACCAGTGAGGTTGGGTGTTCTGCTACTTCAGGGTCGAGGTTGTTCATCAACATACGCAAGGGCGCTTCCGTCAGCCAGGACTTGGCCTGCAGCTCAGTTCCGTGATTGGCGCGAATAGTACGGCGAGTATCCAAACGAGTTCCCTGGCGTGGATCTGTGTTGCTGGATGGATCGGACATGTGTCACCTCCTAACTGGTGTGCTAACTATCTGTTTTTGCTGGACATCCGGTTTTTGCTGGACACCCGTTTTTGCTAGATATCTGTTGCTACTAGAGACCTGTTGCAGCTGCTGATGGCTTAAGCGGAACAGGAAACTGTGGCTGCTGACGCGAGTCTGCCAACAGCTGAGCGAGAATGGCGCTTAAGCGGGCCGCCAGACGCGC
Organism: Hahella sp.; assembly: GCA_050299855.1. Classification (GTDB taxonomy): domain Bacteria; phylum Pseudomonadota; class Gammaproteobacteria; order Pseudomonadales; family Oleiphilaceae; genus Hahella. The sequence goes on along the minus strand of JBNKWQ010000021.1, from coordinate 36,278 downwards.
AGTGTGAGAGTCGATATCAAAGGTCGGGTTAAACTCGGCGATTTCGGCCAGAAGTACCGGCTTACCGCTGGCCGCGACCAGGTTCAGCAGGTGTTCCACAACCTCCACAGAAATACCTCGTGGCGCAGGGGCGCTGACTCCGGGGGCGGAGGTGGCCGGGAAGGCATCCATATCGATGGTCAGATAGAGGGCATCCACCTGGTCGAGATAACCTGCAAGCCGGTTGCTGAGATAATCCAGTTGATGGACGCCGGAGTCCTGGTCTCCCACCCAATTGACTTGCCAATGATCTGCCCGCTCAAACAATGCCTGGGTGTTGGAGTGTCGGCTGACACCGATCACGGCGTAGTGAAAAGGAATCTGTCTGGCTTCACAGTCACGGGCAATCTGGTAAAAAGGCGTTCCTGAACTGGCGCCATGGCTGTCGCTACGCAGGTCAAAGTGGGCATCAAAATTCAAAACGCCCAGTTTGGGTTGGCAGGCAGCATGTTGGTCAAGATAGCGTCGCAGCCCCTGATAACTGCCCCAGGCAACGTCATGTCCGCCACCTAACACCAGTGGCGATAACTGGTGGCGCAGAAGGTTGCAGACTTGCTCCGCGAGACTGGATTGTGCTGACTCCAGTTCCCCCTGCCAGACAATATTACCGGCATCGCAGACCATGCCGCTGTGGTGCCAGGGCTGGCTAGCGAGAGTTTTGCGGATAATATCGGGACCCTCGGCAGCACCGATACGGCCATGATTGGCGGCCACACCCAGGTCGCAGGGATAACCCAATAGCGCGACACCCGATTGCGGTTCATCAGGAACAGGTTTCATCATCTGGTGCCAGCGAAGAGCGGTTGGACCATCTTCAGAATCGAGACGACCCTGCCAAAGTCTGGCATCTGGTTTCTGTGTCATATCAGGCATCTCTTCGATAATTGGAAAGGTAGGGGGATGTAATAGTGCCGGCAAATACACGCTGTCTGACATCCTGGGTGCCGAACTGGTAACTCAGTTGTGCAGGATGCTCGAGGTTCCATTGGATAAAATCGGCCTGCAGGCCTTCCTGCAATTGCCCGGTCAGCGCGGACAGACCCAACGCCTGGGCACCATTGCGGGTGACGCCTGCCAGGGCTTCTGCTGGAGTCAACCGGAACAGGGTGCAGGCCATGTTCAGCATCAGGCGTAATGAAGCCAGCGGAGATGACCCTGGATTGAGGTCACTGGCCAGGGCCATGGGAACCCGGTATTCGCGCAACTGCTCAATGGGGGGTAGACGCTGCTCGCGTAGAAAGTAGAAAGCCCCTGGCAGCAGAGTGGCCACAGTGCCGGATTCCGCAATCCCTTTGACGCCCTGAATATCGAGGTGCTCCAGATGATCCACTGACAACGCCTTGAAGGAGGCGGCGATGGCTGAACCACCCAGATTACTCAGTTGTTCCATATGGCCCTTTACCGGCAGTCCATGATGCTGGGCAGCTTCAAATATTCTTAGGCATTGGCCTGCGTTGAAACCGATCTCTTCACAGAAAACATCGACGGCATCTGCCAGTTTTTCAGCTGCTGCTGCCGGAATGGCTTCCAGGCAGACCCAGTCGATGAAAGCTTCAGGATGATCTTTGTATTCTGGGGGTAACGCGTGGGCGGCTAGCAGGCTGGTTTTGACCCGTATCGGATACCGTTGTTCCAGGCGCCGGGCAACCCGCAGCATCTTGAGTTCTGAATCCAGATCCAGCCCATAGCCGGATTTGATTTCGACAGTGGTCACGCCCTCGGCGATCAGTGCTTCAAGCCGCAGGGCGGACTGTTCCAATAATTCCTGTTCACTGACAGCGCGGGTGGCCTTTACTGTCGATAGAATGCCGCCGCCCTGGCGGGCAATATCGGCGTATGTGGCACCCTGCAGCCGTTGCTCAAATTCCATAGCCCGGTGCCCGGCATAGACCAGGTGGGTGTGGCAGTCGATCAGTCCTGGTGTGATCAGTCGGCCTTGCACATCATGGATTTCGTCACCGGCTTGAGCCTGCCAGGCGGTCATGGGGATGATGCAACTGATTTGTTCGTCCAACACGCCCAAAGCATGGTTGGATTTCAGCCCATACTCATCATAGTCGGGAGTCAGTGTCGCCAGTTCTGCGTTGATCCACCATTGCATGAGAGTCACCCCTAAAATTAAATGTATATACATTTAAGGGGAACAATGGTCGCGATGCAACTATGGGTTTTCCACTACTCCATAGCTATTATGCATGATTAAGGTGGAAGTGTAGTGAGTATAGGGTTGGGTGAGGAATGATTGAATGTATATACAAATGTATGATGCAGAGTCTGAGCCTTGCGATAGACCCTAGGTTGATTTGTACCGGCTTTGGCATAGGGCTTGTGCAGGCATCAGCCGAAATGAGTCTCCGACTGCAGACGGTAGCGGCTGCCGGGGTAGGTAAGGTAGGCGCTGCTGATCAGGCGTTGCTGGCTCCAGGTGCGTCTATGTATCCGCAGGCAGGGCTCGTGGGCAGATATGTCCAGTAGCTGGCAACTGGCGGCATCGGGCAGAATAGCTTCAATGATATGTTCTGCGTCAGTTGCCGGGCAGGTTTGGGTCAGATATTGGTTGGGTGTGATCCTGGAGAAATCCTGTAGCAAGTAATCCGGTGCAAACTGTGGATTAATGTAGCGCTCTTCCAGCTGTACAGGTTGGTCGTTTTCCAGGTGCACGATACTGCTCAGGAATACCGGGCTGCCGGTGCGAATACCCAACTGAGTGGCGATTTGAGCTGAGGCGTTCACCTGTTCCAGGCGAATGACATGATTGCTGTATTGATGTCCGCGCAGGCGGATTTCATCGGCGATATTGCGAATATCTGCAAATGACGACACCGGCTTCTGCTCGCAGACAAAAGTGCCCTGGCCCTGATAACGCACCAATCGTCCGGCATTTACCAGATCACGAATCGCTTTGTGCACTGTCATGCGACTGACATTGAACTGCTGTGCCAATTGCATTTCCGTGGGTATGCGGCTGCCCACTGGATAACGATTATTGTCGAGTCCGTTAAGCAGGAAATCTTTGACCTGTTGAAACCGGGGTTTTGCCGACACGCTGATGACGCCTTCTATCAAGTCCTGTTCATAAATCTGGTGGCAGTACCAGATCAGGTTTTTGGGTGCGGTTAACGTTGCCGGGCATTGTAACGGCAACTCCGCGAGGTTGTCACAAGCAACAGGTTTTAGCCGTTAACATTGGATGCATCAGATGGCCTGCGGAAAAAATTTTCTATTTGCCGCGCATGCGCCTGCGCATCGATGTATCCAAGCTTGATCAGATCGCGCATGAAGCCACCCTCAAACAGCAGGTAGCTGGCCAGACTGGCACCACCTTCAGGATTTTCACTGTTCTGGCCTACAAACTTGCGTACGGCAACCGGCAGATCTTTAACATGCGCTTGGGCAATGTCATCGATGGGCTGGCTGGGGGAGATATTGAGAATTTCCAACGGGCGCAGGTTAAGGCCAAACTTATCCAGGTTCTCCGGTGGAATAGCCTTAATCAACTGATTGATCAACAGGGCTTTATCAACATCGTTTTCAATGGTGTCGATAAAAGCACCATTTAGCATGTGCTCCATAATGTAGGGCAGTGGAGGAAATTTATCCTGGCGCTTACGTACCGGGGACGTTACCCGGTTGGCACTGACACCGATGATCAGTATGCGGTCACTACCCAAATGTACTGCCGGGCTGAGCGGCGCCATGTTACGGACGACGCCGTCACCAAAATACTCCCGGTTGATTTTGATCGGCGGGAACAGCGTGGGGATAGCGGAAGAGGCCATCAGGTGGTCTACGCTCATCGTAGTTTTGACACCAACCCGTTGGCCGAGATGCCAGCTGGCCAGGTTCTCCTTGCCCTGGAAGAAACTGACGCTTTGCCCGCTGCGATAGCCGCAGGCAGTGATGCAGACAGCATCAATGCCGCCGTTACTGATATTGTCGGTGAGGCAGTCAAAGTCGATATGGCTGAGCAGGAAATCGCGCAGGGGGCTGTTATCCAGCATGGAGGCTGGCATTTCCCGCTCTTCGCCGCCCAGTGCTGCACGGATAAAATGTCCCATGCGCTTGGTCATTCCCCAGAGATCAGAGCGATAAACTTTTTCTGTCTTCAAGTCAGACCAGAGGTCTTCCAACCGTTCTATGCTGTGTCGGAAAATATTGCCGCTGGAAGCAATTCCTACTGCGTTGATCGCCCCTGCTGAAGTACCGCAAATAATTGGGAAGGGATAGTTGAGGTCAGGCAACTGATCCGAGATCGCTTTAAGTACACCTACCTGGTAGGCTGCCCGGGCGCCTCCGCCGGTTAATACCAGGCCTGATCTGGGCATTGTTTTTGTTTCACTGGTCAGCACGGTGCCTCTCTTATGCGCAGATAGATCCTGGTTCTCTTTATGTGTCTGCGTCCGATGCCTCTGTCTTCAGTTTAGTTCAGAGTCACCCAATTGTGTGTATCTTGAACGCTTTGGCGTTAAATCATCGTCATACTCTACCCGCAACTGTACGGGGCAGTGGCTCACGAGTATCATGTTCTCCTTTTTGGGCTATTTTCAGGGGCGTCACCGCAGAGCGCAAGCTGAACCGGGCAGTTGGATGTTGAATAATAAACAAAAATCTCTTTTTCTAGCAGAAACCTCTCCCCTGCAGCGGCGGCTCTCAACAGTCTATCTACCGCTTGCCTGTTCTGCGTTTCTGTTGGCGTTACCTGTCTGTGCCGAAACTCTGGAGGGACAATCGGCTGCTGACCTGGATTGGGTGATGCGGGAAAACCTGACTGACGAGCAGGCGGAAAAGGTTGAACTCTTTTGTGTCGGCAATTATGTGGAGCCGGACTACGGCTTTAAGGATACGTCTCTTGAATCCAATTCAACCCTGCTTCGGGCCATGGCGGAGCAAGCCTCAGCAGATGAGGATAACACCATTACATTGAACGGCAAGGTAGAGTTGCAACAGGGCCCCTGGTGGTTGCAGGCGGATCATGCAACCCTTGACCAGACCACCAATATCGTCGATATCCAGGGCAATATAGTCGGCCGGGCACCGGGAATGGTAATGCGCGGCAGTTCCTCCAGCTACAATCTTGATACAGCCAATTTCAGTATGGAAGACAGTTCCTATTTATTTCACGATCGTCATGCCCGCGGCGCGGCGGACTCCCTGGCAAGCACCAATACCCAGGAAATGTTGATACTGAACGGTACCTATACAACCTGCTCTCCCGACAGTCGTGCCTGGTCGGTGGCTGCCAGCGAGATACATCTGGATCGGGAAAAAGGCGAAGGGCGGGCCACCCATATGCGTTTGCAGATTATGGATGTCCCGGTGTTATATATCCCCTACCTGATTTTTCCCATCGACGACCGGCGTCGCAGCGGTTTTTTATACCCGACTATCGAGACGTCCAACACTGGTCGCGGCCTTAGCTTCAGCCTGCCTTATTACTTTAACCTGGCACCGGATTATGATGCGACCTATGTACCTCAGTATATCCATGGTCGTGGCTTACTGAACGAGTTGGAAGGTCGATGGCTGACTGAGCGCAGCTATAGTGAACTGCGTTTGGGGTATTTGTACCACGACAGTGAATTTCTTAAAGAATTTCCCGATGAAGATAACGGCAACCGTTGGGCGTTGGATTTTGAAAACCGGTTTAAGATTGCGGATCGATGGAACTCGACCATCGACTACAATGCCGTCGGAGACAACGAGTATCTGAATGACCTGAACCGTACCCTGGAAATTCAGGAAACCTCGCATATTGTTCGGCGCTGGGACGTAAAGTATGCCGATGAAAGCCTGCAATTCCGCAGCCGTGTGTCCGGTTACCAGACTATAAAAGACAGTATCGCCGAAAGAAGTTACCCCTATTACCAGCTTCCGCAATTGACCCTGGACTGGCAGGATAGTAGCGAGTGGTTCAACTACGACCTCAATACCGAAGCCACCTATTTCTGGCGTGACAATGAAAATATTACTGGTATTCGTAAAAGCAACGGTGGCCGTTGGCGGACCCAGCCGGATCTGGAGTTGGATCTAAGCCCGGTCTGGGGGTTCTTTAAGCCTGGGATTCGTCTTGATCATACCGATTATGTTTTAGAGGATCAGCCGGATACCACGGAAAATCATATCAGTCGAACGGTGCCGTTTTACCGGCTGGATACCGGACTCTATTTTGATCGTTCTGTCGATATGTTCGAGCACTCTTTCAACCAAAGCCTCGAACCGCGACTGTTCTATGTTTATTCTTCCGCCAATGATCAGTCCAAAATACCGGATTTTGACACCTCCGTGCCTTCTTTCAGTTTTTCCCGCTTATACAAGGAAGACCGTTTCGTCGGTGGAGACCGCGTCGGCGACAATAATCGGCTGACGGCAGGGCTGACATCACGCCTGAATGATCAGGAATCCGGACGTGAAGTATTACGTGCCAGTATTGGTCAGCTGTTCTATTTTGACGAAGGCGAAGTGACTTTAGGCTCGACTGGCGGGATTACTGAAAGCGAATCACCCTATGCGGGCGAGTTTTTATGGCGCCCTAACCAGAATATGGACATTAAGGTGTCAGGATTGTGGGACGGACAGGAAAGTCGTACGGAGAAGGGGGCTTCCACCTTGTCCTTCCATGACCCGGAATACCGCAAATTGCTCAACCTGAGTCATCGTTATGACATCACCCCTGCCAGCCCGGTGAATCACATTGAGCAGACAGATATTTCAACCTTATTCCCGGTGACGGACTCTATCAGCCTGTTGGGGCGCTGGCTGTTTGACCTGCGCCAGCACCGTACCATTGGTACTATCGCCGGTGTAGAATACAGCGACTGCTGCTGGCGGGTGCAGCTGGCGGCGCGCAGCTTCCTGGAAGATGAAGACAATGAAGAAAGCCGGATGGATCATGGCGTTTTTCTGCGCTTTCAGCTTCGAGGCTTGGGTGGTGTGAATTCCGGGGATGATACTGCGCTGGCTTTGGGTATCAAGAACTATGATACAAGGGAGCTTTACCGTGATGAGCGTTATCAATGGTAACTCCCATGCCTGTTTCGATTGTCGCTAAGAAAGTGAATGTTTCCTGAATTGTGGCTGGGCAAAGTGATTCGCCCAGGATACGGAAAATTTGTCGGTTAATTTTGTTGAAGTCTTGTGATATATGATGAAAAAGTGGTTTTTAAGTATTTTTTGTGTGGGTTTTCTGGCAGTTACCACGGTTTATGTTCAGGCAGAGGTAGTTCCTCTGGATCGCGTAATAGCCATTGTTGATAACGGTATTGTGCTGGAATCTGAGCTGGATGAACGTGTCAGTATATTCAAACAGCGTTTCATGGCCCAGGGGACTCCGCTACCTTCGGAAGAAGTGATGCGTGAAAGGTTGCTGGAGCAACTTGTTGTAGAGCGGATCCAGCTGCAGTTGGCAGAACGTTTGGGTATCCGGGTTAGTGACTCTCAGTTGAACCAGACCATGGAGAGTATCGCACAACAAAACGGCATGACCCTTGATGCTTTCCAGGAACAACTGGCTACTGATGGGGTGACATATCAAAGTGCCCGCGATCAGGTGAAACGTGAAATGTTGCTAAGTCGCCTACAGCAGCGCAGTGTTGATTCCCGCATCAGAATCACTGAAAAAGAAGTTAATGATTTCCTGGCGTCTGCCGCCGGCAAGGCCAAGAGTCAGGAAGAGTATCGTATTGCGCATATCCTGCTGAGCAACAGTTCGTCGACTGATAATCTGGCTCTGGCCAAAGATTTAATCGCCCAGGTCAAGGCAGGGGCTTCCTTTAAAGAGCTGGCAGCCACCTATTCTTCATCACCAACGGCTTTGGACGGAGGTGATTTAGGGTGGCGGAAACAGGACGAATTGCCCACATTGTTTGCCGATGTGGTTCCCGGCCTAAAGCCTGGAGAACTGGCCGAGCCTATTGAAACGTCCGGTGGTGTGCATTTGGTCATGCTGACTGAAAAGCGTGGTGGTGCGACCAAAATGGTAAGCCAGTCTAAGGTAAGTCATATTCTGGTGATGCCGAATGAGGTGCGGGATGAGCAGGAGGCCAAAGCACTCATCGATGAAATCTATCATCGTGCCCTGGCAGGGGAAGACTTTGCCAGTCTGGCCAAGACTTACTCCGACGATGCGGTAAGTGCCAGTGCCGGCGGCTCATTGAATTGGGTGAGTCCGGGTGAAATGGTGCCTGAATTTGAGCAGGTAATGACTACCACTGATAAGGGGACTATCAGTGCTCCGTTCAAATCCACATACGGTTGGCACATTCTCCAGGTGGAAGATCGCCGCATGGCGGATATTGGAGACCGGGTACAGTCGGGCCAGGCACGACAGATTCTGCATCGTCGCCGTTATGAGGAAGAGCTGCAGAACTGGCTAAGTGAAATTCGTGATGAAGCTTTCGTCGAAATCAAAATCTAAGGCCGTCGAATGATCATAGCAATTACCCCCGGTGAGCCCGCGGGTATTGGTCCGGATATCTGTGTGGAACTGGCTCAGCAGCAATGGCCGGTACGGCTCGTGTTCGTCTGTGATCCAGACATGTTGCAGGCTCGGGCGCAGGCCTTGGACATACCCCTTACTGTTGAGCTTTATCAACCGGAATCCTTTATTCAGACCAGACATCAGGCTGTCAGCTCAACGGCCGGTGTCGCCACGGTATTGCCTGTTTCCTGCCAGGAAACACCCCAGGCAGGGGTCCTGAATATTGCCAACTCCCAGTATGTACTGGATACATTGCGGCGGTCCATCACCGGGTGTCTTAATCGGGAATTTGATGCCCTCGTTACAGCGCCGGTACACAAGGGTGTAATCAATGACGCCGGTATCGCCTTTACCGGACATACGGAGTTCCTGCAGCATTTAACCAACGTGCCCCGGGTCGTCATGATGCTGGCATCAGATGTTATGCGAGTGGCCCTGGTTACCACCCATGTACCTTTAGCCAAAGTAGCCGGACTGATCACCGATGAGCGGCTTGAGCAGGTGATAACTATCCTGCATAAAGATCTGCAGCAAAAATTCGGTCTCGAAGATCCGCAGATTCTGGTGACCGGTCTTAATCCCCATGCAGGCGAGTCCGGGCATATGGGGCGTGAGGAAATCGATATTATAGAGCCTTGTCTACACAGGCTTCGAAGTCAGGGCATTAAACTGCAGGGCCCGCTACCGGCGGATACTCTGTTTACACCCAAATACCTTGAACATGCTGATGCGGTACTGGCCATGTATCATGACCAGGGTTTGCCGGTACTGAAATATCAAGGCTTTGGCAAAGCGGCCAATATCACTCTGGGCCTGCCGATGATCCGCACTTCTGTGGATCATGGCACTGCGCTGGATCTGGCTGGTTCAGGTCGGGCCGATGTCGGCAGTCTTAAAACTGCGCTGCAGTGTGCTATCGACATGGTAGGCTCTCAGCACACAGCTGGTTCCAAACATGGCAAAAACATGAATACATTGTCTGCGCAAAGCGGATACTCAGGGGAAAATGCGAATGGCTAAAGGTGGTGCACAGCGCGCGCGTAAACCCCAGGGACATCAGGCTCGTAAACGTTTCGGTCAGAACTTTCTCCATGACATGTCGGTGATTGACCGGATTGTCCGGGCCATCAATCCCACTCCCGAGCAAAAACTGGTTGAGATCGGGCCTGGTTTGGGGGCGATGACCGAGCCGATGCTGGACACTGGGACCAATCTAACAGCCGTAGAGTTGGATCGGGACCTAATTCCGGTGTTACGGACCAAATTTTTCAATTATCCCAATTTCCAGATTATTGAAGCCGACGCGCTTAAATTTGATTTCCGTGAATTGGTGACTGATCAACAACCCATCCGTCTGGTGGGGAACCTGCCATACAATATCTCGACGCCGCTGATTTTTCATTTATTGGAGCTGGGGAGCATGGTCTCTGATATGCACTTTATGCTGCAGAAGGAAGTGGTTGACCGACTGGCAGCGGGTCCCGGTGACAGCAGCTATGGCCGCCTGGGCGTAATGGCGCAATACCATTGCCAGGTTCAGTCGCTGTTTAATGTAGGGCCCGGAGCCTTCAATCCGCCGCCTAAGGTCTGGTCGGCGATTGTTCGGTTGATACCTCATGGTGAGAAACCCTATCCGTGCAAAGATGAAAAAATGCTTTCTCATGTGGTTCGTCAGGCATTTGCCATGCGCCGCAAAACTCTGCGGAATTGTTTAAAGAAAGTGATAAGTGCAGCCAATCTGGAAGTTCTTGGTATCGATCCCCAGGCGCGCCCGGAAACATTGGGCGTGGGCGAATTCGTGAAAATCGCTGACTTTGCCTGCGACCATCCCCTAGCGGAAGACTAATAAAGCCAACAAGACTGGAAGCCATGAGCGAAGACACGCCAAATTACGACATCAAAGTACAGGTTCGTACGCAGTACATTCCGTCGCAATCTGATCCTGAGAATAGCCATTACGTGTTTGCCTACCACATCACTATTGTGAATAGAGGTATCAAAGCAGCCCAGTTGCTGTCTCGTCGCTGGTTGATTACTGACAGCGACCATAAGCAGCAGGAAGTGACGGGGGATGGTGTCGTGGGGCAACAGCCGACCATCATACCCGGACGCAGCTATGAATACAGCAGTGGCTGTGTGCTGGAAACCGAAGTCGGTACCATGGAGGGTCACTACATCATGAAAGCTGAGGATGGGCATGAATTTATCGCTCCCATACCCCGTTTTGTGTTATCGACACCCAGGGTTCTGCACTAACAAGCCGGACTTTTCCAGATGAAGGTCTTGTCCCTGAGGTGTACTTCAAATCCGACAGAACCAAAGAACTTAACTAGCAAGAAAGGCTAATTACCATGCCTACCTACGCCATCGGTGACCTGCAGGGTTGTTACGAACCTCTGTGCCGCCTGCTGGATAAATTGAATTTTGATCCCGCCAGAGACCAGCTTCGGTTCGCCGGTGATCTGATCAACCGCGGTCCCGATTCCTTAAAAACCCTCCGTTTGATTTATTCATTGCGCCAGTCGGCAATGACCGTGCTGGGTAATCATGACCTGCATACTCTGGCGGTATTTTATGGCCGACAAAGGGGTAAAAAGAAGGATACTGTCGATGCAATTTATGAAGCCGACGACGCTGAGATCTTATTAAGCTGGTTGCGTCAGAATCCGTTGTTGCATTGGGATGAGGTGCGTCGAATGTTGTTGGTACATGCTGGAATTCCTCCGCAGTGGACGGTGCAACAGGCTGCTGATTATGCTCGGGAAGTGGAACGGGTGCTGGCCAGTACAACGGCCCCTCAATACTTTCAAGCCATGTATGGAAATGAGCCCAGTTGCTGGGATGAAGCCCTGCAGGGGATGGATCGCATGCGATTGATTACCAACTATTTGACACGTATGCGCTTTATCGATTCCCGTGGCTGCCTGGAACTGACCCATAAAGAAGGCCTGGAAAAGGCACCTTCAGGATTTAATGCCTGGTTTCAGTTTCCCCGCCAGGATGACATCAGAATCCTTTTTGGTCATTGGGCGGCAATTCAGGGTTATACGGGGCTACCCAACTATATCGGGCTGGATACCGGCTGTGTCTGGGGCGGAAATCTGCGGGCCATGAACCTCGATACGAGTGAGCTGATTGAGGTATCTGGCCATGCCTGATGATCGGCTCGGTCGTAGATTCCCTGGCTTATTATCCAGGCATCAAAGGGTGGGTTTGGGGCTGGCTTTTCTATTAGCCGGAACTGCCGTTGCCATGGGGGCGGTCGGTAGCCATATCGTTAACCGGTATTATCCGGAAGGCGCATCGACCTATGCTATAGCACTTCGTTACCATACGCTGCACGCCCTGGCTCTTATCCTGCTGAGTATATTGGCTTCCCAAATTTCCCGGGGATTGACCTGGGTAGTGGGCAGCTGTTTCGTCGTTGGCCTGATTCTTTTCAGTGGGCTGCTATATTTAAAAGCTTTCCAGGTCATACAAGTCACTGGTCCTTTGGTCCCTGTTGGCGGGATGAGCCTGATCTTCGGCTGGTTGATTTGGGGCGGAAGTTTTATCTGGAGTGGCCGTGGTAACCGCTCCTAAGCCCGAAGCGACCCAAAACTTAATATCAAATTTATAAGACCTCATTAGTTATGCTGAAAATTCAACTCAATGGACAACTGCAGGAATTTGAACCTGCATTAACTGTCGCCGGCCTTATCGAGCACCTGGGGTTAACAGGTAAACGGGTGGCAATTGAGATCAACCAGGAAATTCTGCCGAAAAGTCTGCATGGGGAAACCCGGCTTTCTGAAGGTGATATTGTCGAAGTGGTAGGCGCTGTAGGCGGCGGCTAATATTGGGCACTGTGCGATGGCTAATTATGTGCGGTGGCTAATAATGTGCGGTAGCTAATTATGTAGAGGTGAATAGTTTAAGGCGGGTTCAGGCTTGTCGCTGATCCAGGCTTCACTGTTGCCTTACTGAGATATCAGAACCAAATATAAAAACTCTAATTCAAGGAGATCCTCCCTGTTATGACCCAAGACAACCCCCTGGTAATTGCCGGCAGGACTTATGCGTCCCGGCTATCGGTCGGAACCGGTAAATACAAAGACCTGAACGAAACCGCACAAGCCATTGAAGCCAGTGGCGCAGAAATTGTGACCATGGCGGTACGGCGGACTAATCTGGGTCAAAACCCTGATGAGCCCAGTTTGTTGGATGTGATTTCTCCACAACGATACACCCTGCTACCCAATACTGCAGGTTGTTATACCGCAGAAGATGCTGTGCGCACCTGTCGTTTAGCCCGCGAATTGCTGGACGGACATGATCTGGTCAAACTGGAAGTTCTGGGTGACCAAAAGACCCTGTACCCTGATGTCGTTCAGACCCTCAAAGCGGCGGAACAGTTAATCAAGGATGGCTTTAAAGTCATGGTTTACACCAGTGATGACCCGCTGGTGGCGAAACAACTGGAAGTGATGGGGTGCGTTGCCGTTATGCCGCTGGGTGCGCCGATCGGGTCCGGACTGGGAATTCGCAACCCTTACAATATTCGGATGATTCTGGAAAATGCTGAAGTACCTATACTGGTGGATGCCGGTGTCGGTACTGCTTCTGATGCAAGCATTGCCATGGAAATGGGGTGTGATGGCGTACTGATGAACACGGCCATTGCCGCGGCGCAGGATCCTGTAAGAATGGCCAGGGCCATGCGTCTGGCGATTGAAAGCGGACGCGAGGCTTACCTTGCCGGACGTATGCCGAAAAAACTCTACGCCAGTGCATCGTCACCCATTGACGGTACTTTTTTCTAGGAGCCGGATATGAAAGCCGAACGGGGGCAGCGTAAGCAGCAGATACTTGAATGCCTTGCCACTATGCTGCAAGAGCAGGAAGGAAACCGTATTACCACCGCCAAACTGGCCCAGGCAGTAGGGGTTTCGGAAGCGGCCCTGTACCGGCACTTTCCAAGCAAGGCAAAAATGTTCGAAGCCTTGCTGGAATTCATGGAAGACGTCTTATTTAGCCGTTTGAAGGGGATTACTGCAAAGGATGAAAGTCTGGATGAAAAAATCAATCAGATTGCCCTGCTGTGGCTGACTTTCGCCAAGCGGAACCCTGGACTGAGTTGTCTGCTCAATGGTGATGCATTGGTAGGCGAGAATCCACGCTCCCAGCAAAGGGCCCGGGCATTGACAGAAAGGTTGGAAGTTGAATTGAGAAGTTTGATTCGCGATGCCGAGGTGAGGGGAGGGCAGCCCCTCGCTGCGTCTGGTACCGTACTGGCGCAAATGCTGGTCACGCTCATCGACGGTACAGTGCATCGCTTTGTACGTTCAGGATTCAAGTCTGATCCAGCGTCGGCATGGCCCATTCAATGGCAGTTACTGCAGCCGACGTTGTACCGTTAGGCTATTGGGGGGAGACAATAAGACTGGGATATCTCTCTAATCCCGGCTATCTGCCTCGGCTAATAATTGTTTGAGACGCTCGAATAAACCCGGGCTGGCGATGATAGTATCGACACTGTAAAGGTCTTCCGGAATGTCTTCCGGTACAGGCCCCAGATGTCCGCATTTAGCTCCTGCTTCTGCGGCGATCAGTTTGGCTGCCGCCAAATCCCAAGGGCTGACGGTTTCATAATAAGCATCCAGTCTTCCCATTCCTACCCAACAAATATCCAGCGCGGCAGAGCCGTTGCGACGGATATCCCGGCACTCACCCAATACGGCTTCCACTCGCTTAATCAGGTGGTGAACCGTTTCTTTATGATAGGGGAAGCCGGTGGCGATCAATGCCTGGCGAAAATCGGTCTGGCCACTCACCTGAATTTTCTGATGATTAAGGTGTGAGAATTGTCCCCGCACAGCATGAAATGTTTCTTTCTGCATAGGCGCGTGAACCACGCCCACTTTCGCTTCTCCACCTTCAAAATAAGCAATGGACACGGCTACTTGGCTATGGCCATAGGCAAAATTAACGGTGCCGTCAATCGGGTCAATCACCCATAAAGGGGCTTGGGTATCCTTGATTTTAGACAGGTCATTCAGGCTTTCTTCAGAGAGAATGGCATGGTCTGGAAAATTGCTGAGAATGCGTTCATGGATATACTCATCAACTTTCAGGTCTGCGGAAGTGACCAGTTCCTGATGGTTTTTGAACTTGGACTCAAAATTGGCTCGGCGTTGTTCTTTTTCAACTATTTCACCGGCCTTGAGGGCCAGGTTGACCGCAAATGTTGAAATATCGTTCAGCCATTGAGTCATGGGTAATGCTCCGTTGTTATCTTAAAGTAGCCTTTGAAAATGGGCAGTGGATGTTGTTTCCCAGGCGCAATCTAATCGTGAAATCCACGGCTGGCACGGGCTGGATGCGCGCGGTAAGTGCCTAGAACTCTGACGTCCTCTGCGAAGAAATTCAGTTCCTCCAATGCCAGTTTCAGGGGGGCTGAATTTATATGGCCTTCCAGATCAACATGGAACTGGCTGGCGTTCAGGGTGCCGCCAGGCATGTAACTCTCCAGTTTCACCAGATTGACACCATTGGTGGCAAATCCGCCCAAGGCTTTGTATAACGCAGCGGGAATATTCCGTACTTTGAACAGTAGCGAGGTGATGTAGTCCACACCAGGCTCCAACGGCGGCATGGCATGTTCATGGGACAGAATGATGAAACGTGTGGTGTTACCAGAATGATCCTGGAATCCATGTTCAACAATATTGAGTTGGTAAAGATCTGCAGCCAGACTGGAAGCAATAGCCCCTTGGGTTATATCACCGGCCTTGCTTACCTGCAGGGCGGCGCCTGCCGTATCCAGGGTTGCTATAGGGTTATATCCCAGTTTACGGATATGCTCGCCACATTGTGCCAGTGCCTGAGGGTGGGAGAAGACTGTCTTGATGGTATCTTTGGTTGCACCGGCAGGTGCCATCAGGCAGTGATTGA
The DNA here is from genome assembly GCA_050299855.1 of Hahella sp. Classification (GTDB taxonomy): domain Bacteria; phylum Pseudomonadota; class Gammaproteobacteria; order Pseudomonadales; family Oleiphilaceae; genus Hahella. The sequence continues at coordinate 20,830 of JBNKWQ010000021.1, read as the reverse complement.
CTGATTCAAAGTGTTCTTCAATAACGAACAGACTCATCTTTGGAATGAGCCGGTAAATTTCTTCTACACGGCCTGCCGTAGAGTTTTCCAGAGGAATCATGGCCAGATCTGCTTTTCCCTGTTCCACTTCTTCCATTGCCGCCCGAAATGAGCTGCAAGCCCGTGCCTCCTTGTCAGGGAATACATGCTTGCAGGCTAAATGAGAATAGGCGCCTTCGTGGCCTTGATAGACGATCACAATATACCTCAGGTCAGGGATTACACAGGGGGCTTACTTTACCAGTGAATCATTGCAACATGAATCCTCTACGCTACTTTCCCTTGGTTTAGTTGTAGTAAGTGTTGGAGTGGCCTTGATAATTCTTGGCTCAGGTAGCAGATTAGAGGCATTGAAGGAGAGAAAAGTGCATGTCTGATTCAAACTCAAGAATGCCAGCCCGGCGCGAGGAAATCGACAAGTTTCTGGCTAAGGTCAAATCCACCCCCCCGGCACCACGGGAAGGGCATGGACGCCTGTTATTCGCCATTGATGCCACCATGAGTCGCCAGCGGCTGTGGGACCAGGCAAGTCAGCTGCAGGCGGAAATGCTGCTGGCGGCTGGTCAGGAAACCGAATTGCTGATCCAGTTTGCCTATTATCGTGGGCTCATGGAGTTTTACCACTCACCATGGGTGGTAAAACCCCAGCAACTGACTGATGAAATGACCCGTGTTTATTGTCAGGCCGGTCAGACTCAGATTGCCCGGCTATTAACCCACATTAGTAAAGAAGCCCGTCTGCACAAAGTAAATGCGGCAGTCTTTGTGGGTGATGCTATGGAAGAGAGCGACATAACTCTGTATAAACTGGCCGGTCAGCTGGCACTGCAGGGTACCCCGTTGTTTGTCTTCCAGGAAGGCTATGACCCAGAGGTCGAAGCAGTCTTCGGTAAAATGGCAACCTTATCCGGAGGCGCTTATTGTCGGTTTGACGCTGGCAGCGTGGCGCAACTCAAAGAGTTGCTCGGCGCTGTAGCGGAATATGCCCGTGGTGGTTATCCGGCATTGGAAAAATATGCCCAACATAAGGGGGCACAGCGTGCTCTGCAGTTAATCAGGCAACTGCCGGGCCCCAAATAAACCAGCCCAATTTCTGGGCCCGATAAACTGGGGGCAGTTAGCCAAGAAAGTTAAGCTTCTGTCAAAAGTAGTCGGTAAGGATCGATTAAAGTGCAAATCATACTTGGGATCACATTATTGTTAGTGGTGTTCTATCTGATGGGGAATACCTTTAACAAGTCATCAGCGCCAAGCCAGAAGACATTGCTCTATATTGCACTCAGTCTTGCGGTAGGTATTCTCCTGTTGCTGGTGGTCACTGGAAGACTTCATGTTCTGGCTGCGCTGGGTGCCGGACTGTTTATGATCCTGCGCAAAATGCCCTGGCTATTGCGCTCCATACCCATCATTCGCTGGTTTCTGAAGAATCAGACTGCATCGGGACAGAGTGCGAACCAGGAGTCGAGTCTGGAAACGAGTCTGATCCGAATGACACTGGACCATGAGACTGGAGCGATGGACGGTACTATCATCGCCGGAACCTATACAGGGCAAAGGCTCAGTACGTTGTCGGTAGGACAGTTGGCAGGACTCTATCGCTCTGCTGTATTGCAGTATCAGGACTCGGTTGAAGTGTTGGAAACCTATTTTGAACGAATCTATGGCATCCACTGGAGAGCCCAGTTTGATGTCGAGGATGTCCAGAGTGACCCCCGCAGCGAAGGGACCATGAGCGTGGCAGATGCCAAGGACATTCTGGGGCTAAATGGTGAGTATACGGAAAAGGAGGTGACCGATTCACATCGTAGGCTGATGCAGAAGTTTCACCCGGATCGTGGCGGCAGTAATTATCTGGCAGCCAAGATCAATGAAGCCAAGCAGAAACTGCTGGCGCATCTGCGTAATAGCTGACAGATCTGCCATTTGTGACTTATTCCCGACTGAATATGGCAATTTACCCCTTGCAGAGGGGGCGGCTTGGAAGCTAGACTCGGTCTCATGAAAACATTAAGCGCAAATTCAAACAGCAAGACTACATGTGGAGCCCAAAATGTGGCTGACATTGCTGTTGTGGCGCGCGCTTATTTTAGCGGTTGGCATTTTTGGTTTTATTTTTTTAGAACCCTTAAGCGCACCGCCTGAAGCATAGAATACAGGGTAGGTCGCTTAAGTAAGCGGCCTCCGGACACATAAGAAAGCCCCGAAGGTCGCACCTCGGGGCTTTTTTTATGGAAAAACTAAAGCTCCGGTATAGGAAAAATAACGCTGGAATATCAACACCAGTACAAACTGTCTCATGGGAATGATGATGAAACATTTGGACAATCAAGAAGATAAGGATCAGCAGGATATTGAAGGGCTGATAATAGCCGGTACCCATACAGCCTCGCGGGAACCCTATCGCTTTTATTGGATTCGTTGGTGGTGTCAGTCCCGGTTTAGTCACTAAAACCGAGAACTGGAAATAACCCAATACCCAACATGCATTAAGAATCCATAGGAGCCATACTGATGAACCAGATAGCCATTAACCCTAGACAAGAATCCATCGGCACGAGTGCTGGGAATGAACCGGAAATGTTAACTGATGATCACTTGCCGTCGGCCCGGCAACTTGCCGAACGCTACCCGGTAAGTCCCGCATTGCGTGAGCAGTTGCGTGAACAACGAGAACAGATTAATGCCATTTTGGATGGCAGGGATCAGCGGCTATTAGTGGTCATCGGCCCCTGTTCTGTTCACGACGTTGATGCCGCCTGTGAATATGGACGCAAACTTGCCGCTATCCAGGAGCAGCATCAGGACCGCCTGCTATTGGTCATGCGTGCTTATGTCGAAAAACCACGCACTACTATCGGCTGGAAGGGACTGGTTTACGATCCTCACCTGGACGGTCGTAATGACATGGCGTTGGGATTATCTGAGGCTCGCCGCCTGATGGTGACACTGGCCGAGATGGGGCTGCCTTTGGCAACCGAAGCTCTGAGCCCGATCGTATCAGACTATCTTCAGGATCTGGTGTCATGGACTGCCATCGGTGCCCGCACAACTGAAAGTCAATTGCACCGCGAAATGGCCAGTGGATTATCCTCTTCTGTAGGTTTCAAGAATGGTACTGATGGCGGAGTGGATATTGCAATCCAGGCTATGCAGTCAGCCCGGGCACCCCATGCCTATCCCACCCTGTCGACCTGCGGTCGCCCACAGTTACGCAGGACCCAAGGCAATCCACATGTGCACATGGTATTAAGAGGCGGTGGACAAAAACCTAATTACGATGAAGCCAGTGTCAAACGTTATAGCAGGAGTTTGGAGCAGCACGGACTTCCCACCCGACTGATGGTGGATTGCAGTCATGACAACAGTGGCAAGGATTATCGCCAGCAAGGCCGCGTGGTCGCTGAAGTGGCACGACAGCTCAGTGGCGGTCACTCGCCCATTATGGGAGTGATGATCGAAAGCTATCTCAATGAGGGTAAACAGAAGGTATGTGCTGCCGAGCCACTGCAATATGGCGTATCTATCACAGACGGCTGCATCGGTTGGGCTGAGACTGAAACGGTATTGGCCGATCTTTATGAGGCATTAGGTTCCTAGGGTCTGTTGACGTTTCGCCGTCATCACTGCTGGAAAACATTCATAGTTATCAGAATAATCAATGATCCCTGATGTGTCAGTGAGCGGGATAGTGTGTAACTGAATTATTTGTCATTTTCTGCATTTTACGCAGTCGATAATCCATTACCCTGCCCGTTCATCTTCGGAAAACAGAAAAGCGGGCAGTGACAGACCTAGAAACACGCCCGCCAGACGAAAACCAAGCGTTGTCAGCATGCTGCCCAGTGCTGCCCATTGCACTGCCACATGCAGAAATGTTAACCCTAAAAATACCAGACCTCCCGCGATGGCGGCCGTAGCATAGATCTCCTTATGAAAAATCAGCGGAATCTCGTTACAGATAATGTCCCGCAGAATGCCCCCGGCCACACCGGTCATCAATCCCATCAGCAAACTGATTTCGGCACTGTGGCCCAAAGCCAGAGCTTTCTGCATGCCTGCCAGGGTAAAAAAAGCCAGCCCAATGGCATCGCAGACTTCCAATGTATTTTTCGGTATCCAATGCATACGTACCAGCACGAAGGTAGCCAGCGCAGCGAAAATTCCCGTCGCCAGGTAAGTGGTGTTCTGAATCCAGATCACTGGATGCGCATTTAAAATCAGATCGCGCAGGGTGCCGCCACCCAGGCTTGCCACCAATGCCACCACCAGCACACCGAACACATCCAGCCGCTTGTGACCGGCGCTCAATGCACCGCTGATGGCAAACACTGTGATGCCGAAGTAGTCCAGGAAAACGTACATGTGTGGTTCAATCATGAGGTTAAGATATCCGTTGCAAAGTCAGGGTGGCCAGTTGACAGAGAATGACATCCCTTCACCGATGGGGGGCGCTGTCAAAGGCGAATTCTATGTTATGATCGCCGCAACTACTGTGTAAACCGAGAGTACGATTGTGTAGGCTGAGAGTGCGATTGTGCACACCAGCATCACAGCACCATAGTTCAATCCAATTTGCCGAGTTGTTGAGCGAATGACCCAGAAGAATAGACATATTTTAGTGGTCGATGATGACGCCGAAATACGCTCCTTATTAAGTGATTACCTTACCCGCAATGGGTTTGATGTTTCTTCGGCTGAAGACGGTGATTCCTTTTTTCAACTGTTCGCCGAATCCACTCCGGACCTTGTCGTGTTGGATATCATGTTGCCGGGTGAAGACGGCTTTGCCATCTGTCATCGCCTGCGACGGCAGTCAGCTGTGCCTGTGATCATGCTGACGGCTAATTCGGATGAAACCGACAGGATTGTCGGCCTGGAAATGGGGGCCGATGACTATCTCGCCAAGCCCTTTAATCCCCGGGAATTGCTGGCACGCATCAAAGCGATATTACGCCGGGTACAGGAGCCGCCCAAAACGTCTCAGGTTCCCAAAGCCTATCATTTTGGCGGACTGACCCTGGACACCACTTCACGAATGTTGCAGTTGGAAGATGGTACGGAAAGCCATGTGACAGGTGCAGACTATACATTGCTGTTGCTATTCCTGAACAAGGGCAACGATGTCCTGAGCCGGGACGAAATATCGGATGTCCTGCACGGCCGTGAATGCAGTCCCTTTGACCGCAGTATCGATGTACATATGAGCCGACTGCGCCAGCGCCTGGGTGATGACGCTAAAAATCCCCACCTGATCAAAACTGTGCGCGGATCAGGGTATGTATTGTCAGTACCGGTAGAAGTTGATGGCGGCGAATAAGCCTGCACTTCGTGGCTGGTTACAGCGCTGTCTGCCTAAGTCCCTGGCTTCCCGTTTTATCATGCTGCTGTTGGTGGCGATACTTTCAGCGCAAGGGCTATCGACACTGGTATGGGTGACCCAACTGAAGACCCGCCACTACGAAAACGTTATCGGCATGGCAAATCAGATTGCCTATAGCATCAGCTCAACGGTGCGGTTTTTTATCTCTCTGCCGGTGGACTACCGCCATATTGTGCTGGACCAGTTACGCCGACTCGGCGGATCACGCTTTTTCGTGACTTTCAACAGTGAGTACATTGCCATCCAGCCAACACCGCATAGCGAGTTAAAAGGTGCGGTATTGCAGGAAGTTGGTAACGTATTGCGGTCGCAGTTGGGTTCTGAAGTTAACCTGCATTCCGATTTCTCCCTGGCTTCAACCCTGCATGTGTTTAATAACGATATCAAACTCCTTGATCTGCCGCCGGGGTGGGGGCATCACAGTCTGCTTCTCGAACCTGACAAAACGCCGATTCTGATCATACAGGTTGGCCTGAAGGAGGATGAATGGCTGTACCTGGCTACTTTGCTTCCCACCTCTGATGGCTTGCTGGAAAGTGATTATCTGACTCCGGATCGGTTATGGTTTATGGGCATCACCATTATCCTGGTGATGCTCGGGTCACTTTTCGCTGTGCGTTATCTTACCAGGCCTCTGAAGTTGCTGTCCCGGGCTGCGGAAGCTTTGGGCCGAGATCTGGACCGACCTCCGATCGCCGAATCCGGCAGCGCTGAAATGGTCGCGGCATCGCGTACTTTTAATGCCATGCAGGAGCGTTTGCGACGCTACATTGAAGACCGCGAAACCCTGTTTTCTGCCATTTCTCACGACCTGAAGACGCCGATTACCCGTTTGCGCCTGCGCACGGAGTTGCTGGAAGACGAGGCAGCCAAGGCCAAATTTGAACAGGACCTGATGGAACTGGAGCACCTGGTGGTAGGGGCGCTGCAGTGCGTCAAGGACACCGCTATCCATGAGAATCCGGTAAATATCAATCTCACTCTGTTGCTGCAGCAGATCTGCGATGATGCCAATCTGAAATCCCCATGCGTAAGGCTGCAAGGGAGCATTCCCGGCACCTACTGGGGGAAACCTCAGGCTTTGAAACGCGCTTTTGTGAATTTGGTGGATAATGCGATTTTCTACGGTAAGAGTGCCGAAGTGATCTTATCCCAGACGGGTGAATTTGTGATGGTGCAGGTCCGGGACCATGGTCCGGGTGTTTCCGAAAGTGATCAGGCGCGAATATTTGAACCCTATGTGCGGCTGGAAAAATCCCGTAGCCGTAACACCGGCGGTTCAGGGCTTGGGCTCAGTATTGTTCGCAATATCATTCATGGACACGGCGGCGAGATTCACGTCCGTAACCTCCCCGAAGGCGGGTTTTCCGTGGAGGTGAAACTGCCTGTCCGGACCGAGGCATTAGCGCTGGCCTGATGATAGAGTTGTCTTGTTTATAAAATGGCACTGACTATAGAAGCTGCACTGACCATAGAAGCTGCCCTGGGGAGACTCGACCATCACTGTTTGTCTTCATCAGTGGGGCAGGGACCGGCGTATACCTGCCGAATATCCGCTTCCCGGCAGGCGTCGCAGGGTGTATCAAATTGCTGCCATGTCTCCTGGTTGGTGAGGCCGCAGGCGGGTACAGAGTCGTTTTCGCAGACGAAAGGTTCCTGATATTCGGCACACTCCAGGGTGACCTGAGCTTCTTCATTTTCTGCGAGGGCTTCAGCTTTCGGCTCGCTTTGGATAGCCGGTTTGGCAAGTCGATCAGGTGATTCTACTTGCCCCTTTGCGAAGCTTTCGGTTGCCTGGCTTTCACTGGACAGCTCTCTGGATAGCTGGCCGGAGAAATTTGATGGGGGTGACCATGGTTCTGCTTGCTCGGTATCGCTTTCCGCTATGGCCGCCGGAGGGGGAGCCTGTTCCGAACGGCTCAGGGCTGAATCGGCACTACCGTTATCAACGCTGTCTTCCAGTGCTGATCCGGACGTTCCCTCGCTGATTCTGCGTTCTGATATCAGTGACTCGGATTTCAGTTTTTGGCTCTTTTGTTGTTGACGTTTCTTCTCTGCGGCCGCTTGGGCTTCAGATTCATACGGAAGCGTTAGTCTTTGTGTCGCTGGAGTCTCTTTCAGGGGAGGCATGGCTTCATCGAGAAGCGACGTGCCGGGTGCGTTTAATGTCGCCGGGTCTTCAATAAACAGAATAACTGCCAGCAATACAGAAGCTGCTGTGGATACTGCTGCCCAACGTGGCCAGCCAGTCTGCAGGACATGCTTGTGGGAAAATTCTGCATTTTTAGCCGTGTTAAGAATGTCGGCATCCATCTCCGGGGAGGGGTGAACTTCCGGTAACTTTAGCTCTGCTTGTAATGGATGTTTACCTGCAAGAAATTGCTCGAATTCTTCATCCTGCCCGGACTTTTGATCCTGCTCGAACTTTTGATCCATTGCGCCGTCAACGTTCTGTTCAGAACCCGCCTCACCACTTCTGTCCGACATCGTTCCGTCAGGAAATTCTGATGGCTTGGAATGGTCTTTCGGGTGTTTGGGGTCAGTCATGATGATTCTCCCGCGCACTTTCCCAATGCTGACGTAATTTCTGAAAGGCATAGCGGAGTCGGCTTTTAATAGTTTCGAAGCTGGTGTCGGTGATATCCGCAATGTCTTCCAGACTAAAACCCTGCTGCTGCAGCAGAACCGCTTCCCGCTGATGGAACGGCAGCTCATTCATGGCAAGCATCAGGTTCTGTTGCCGCTGTTCCCTTTCCAGATCATGAGCCGGGTCGGAGCCATGACCGGGTGCTTGAACCGGCTCCTCTGTAAGATCATCCATGGACAAACGTGCAAAGCGGAATTCCGGCCGTCTATGATGATCAATAAGTTTGTTATGAGCGATGTTGAACAACCAACTACTGAATTTTCCCTGTGAACGATAACTCTGGCGATGGTGAATAACGGTGGTCCAGGTTTCCTGGAAAATTTCATCGCTCAGCGCTGCATCACATTGTCTGCGTAGAAAATTCAATAGTGGTCTCTTGTAACGTTCATAAATAATCTGGAATTGGTCAGCCTGCCCATGATCCCGATAGGCCTCCATCAGAATTTCGTCACTGCTCTCGTATCCAGGCAGCAATGAACTGGCCGGATATCTCGAAGAACGGCTGCCGACTCTAAAGACGGCTGCCAGGCGACTGACCTTTTCCAATCAATGTTCCTTTTTGCTAACCCTTGCTTATAGCCCTTGCGATCTGCCGTCCGGTGGTTACGGCAGAGTCCATTTCTTTATCCCCGGGAAGGTGGTTGGTTGTCGGTAATCGGCGTAGCCAGCGAGGCTGCCAGATTTACCAATTGAATGAACTCGCCCCGGTATCCGAACGGATCTTGGCCTCGTGCCAGGTTGGCCAATGCTAGCACGTCGCGGTAGGCAAAATCATTGCGGATAAAGGCACCACCCTGGAGGAGTTGGGCGAACCCGGCCACCGCTGTTGAGAAGCGGAAATTGGCGCTGGTTTCGGCAAGATCCGCTTTCGAATCTGTGCGATTAATGGGGTAGCGAAGTTCCTGGCTATGGTCATTACCGGGGTGCTTAAAACGCAGTTTCAGGAACGCCAGTTCATTGCTCAGATCGGACCCGGAATTGGCGACGGCCGCTTCTCCTGAGCCGGACTGGTAGCGCAATGGATCGATCAGTGCTGATTCACTATTTTGCAGGGTCACTTCATAGACTGCGGTAACTGTGTGTCCGGCACCTATTTCGCCGGCATCGATCTTGTCATTTTTGAAATCTTCCTGGCGCAGTAGGCGATTTTCATAGCCGATCAGCCGGTATTCCTTGACCACCTCGGGATTGAATTCGATCTGGATTTTCACATCTTTGGCGATGGTCATCAGTGTCGAAGACATCTCATTGACCAGTACTTTGTTGGCTTCCTGCAATGTGTCTATATAAGCGGCATGTCCGTCACCCGTGTCTGCCAACTGCTCCATCAAGTGGAAATTGGTGTTGCCCACGCCATAAGCCAATGTGGTAAGCCCGACGCCTGACTGGCGTTTTTTTGCCACCAGATCCTTGAGGGCATTAATATTGGTGGTGCCGACATTAAAATCTCCGTCGCTGGCAAGAATCACACGGTTAATTCCGTCCTTGATTAACGCCCCTTCAGCCACCTGATAGGCCAGGCGGATACCTGCGCCGCCATTGGTTGATCCGCCTGCGCTGAGCTGATCAATCTTGTTCAGAATCTGCGCTTTCTGCGCACCTGAAGTTGGGGGCAGAACAAGGCCTTCGGCACCGGCATAAACAACAATGGCGAGGGTGTCTTTCGGTGTCATCTGGTTTACCAGCAAACGCAACGATTTCTGTACCAGGCCCAGTTTGTTGGGGGATTGCATGGAACCACTGACGTCGATCAAAAACACAAGGTTGGAAGGCGGTAATTCTGCGGCAGGTTTCTCGTATCCCTTAATGCCGATGTGTAGGAGGTAGTTGTCGCTCCAGGGACTGGGAGCCACTTCGGTAGATACGCTGAAGGGTACCTCAGTGCTTGTCGGAAGAGGGTAATCGTAGGCGAAGTAGTTGATCAATTCCTCCGCTTTAACAGCATCAGTTCTGGGGAGGCTGCCTTGGTTGAGTATCCGCCGCACGTTGCTGTAGGACTGGGTATCCACATCGATGGAAAAGGTCGATACCGGATCTTTGCTGACCAGATGTATAGGGTTAGAGGTCAGGTGCTCATAGTTTTCCCTATCCTCCACCTGCACCGGGTAGCCGGCGGCATCGTACATGGGAGCCGGAGCGGCAATGACCGCTTTCGCCGCAAGTCCAACAAAAGACTCCTGTAAGGCAGGGGTTGAAGGCTGCACTTTTTTCTCAAGCAGACGATGCTCTTCAGCCCGCGCTACCTCTCGACCTATCAAACCTGGTTCGGCGGCAGTGCTGGTGTCGACCGAGCCCTGGGTCTGAGCCATGTCTTCCTCGGATTCTATATTGCCAACGCTGGTTGTCGGCTCGTAAAGTACTGCGTCCGTCTCGTTCTTGGACCCACTGTCGGGAGGTGTATCGGTAGCACATCCGAACAGCAGGGCAGACGCGGTGAATACATAGAAAATGGGCTTTAATTTGGCCATGGGACGAACTCCTGAATGATGTCTTCAAGAATAAGAACGGGTGGCGGTGGAAAAAGGGGTTAAATTTTTCAGATTTTTTTTAAATTAATTTCAAATCGCTATCAGTTCCCGAAAAAACTGCTATCTATAAAGAACGGACAATAGAATTTCCAATAAGCTCCACCGGCCATTTTTTGTAATGATCAGCGGCGACTGGTGGTGCGGTGCTTTTTGGCAGGCTGTAAGGTTTTGTTACATTAGGTTGCTCTATCTTACTCCGCATTGCCCGATCTCTCCCTATACTAGCTGACAGCCATGACACAGTGTCATCGTCTACCGGGTTTGATCATGTTGACGACTCTGTTGAGTGGCAAACCTGGTTAAAAAAAATAAACAGAAGGTTTGATCATGAAAAAATTCAAAAAGTTTCTGACTCCAGTGGTTCTCTCTTGCGCTACGTTTGCGGCCACTTCCGTACAAGCCGGTGAGGTCGAGGTACTTCACTGGTGGACCTCAGGCGGTGAAGCGAAATCCGTCGCCGTTCTGAAAGATCTTCTCGAAAAGCAGGGTCATACCTGGAAAGACTTCGCAGTCGCCGGCGGCGGCGGTGAAAGTGCCATGACCGTTCTCAAGTCTCGCGCAGTATCCGGTAATCCTCCTGCTGCCGCTCAAATCAAAGGTCTGGATATTCAGGAATGGGCTGATCTCGGTCTGCTGACTAACCTGGATAATGTTGCCAAGCAAGGTGACTGGGACAATCTTTTACCTAAAGTCGTTTCTGACGTCATGAAATCTGACGGCCATTACGTTGCAGTTCCTGTTAACGTGCACCGTGTCAACTGGCTGTGGGCCAACCCTGAGGTGTTCAAGAAAGCCGGCGTTGCCATTCCCAATACCTGGGAAGAATTTCCCGCAGCCGCGGATGCTATTCAAAAAGCCGGCATCATTCCTCTGGCACATGGAGGCCAGGCCTGGCAGGACGCAACTCTGTTCGAAGCAGTGGCTTTGGGTATGGGGGGCAGTGATTTCTACCGCAAAGCATTCGTGACTCATGATGCAGCGACATTGAAGAGCGCGAAGATGGTTGAAATCTTCAAAACCTTCAAAGGCCTGCGTAAGTACATCGACAAAGACGCTGCAGGCCGTGACTGGAACATAGCCACTGGTATGGTGATCAATGGTAAAGCGGCCATGCAGGTGATGGGTGACTGGGCTAAAGGTGAATTCGTCGCTGCCGGTAAGAAAGCCGGTGTGGACTTTGCCTGTTTACCTGCGCCTGGTACGTCCGGGCAGTACACCTTCAACATTGACAGCTTCGCCATGTTCAAACTCAGCAATAACGATAATGCAGCTGCGCAGAATGACTTGGCTAAGACCATCATGGAACCAACCTTCCAGGAAACTTTTAACCTGAACAAAGGATCTATTCCAGTACGTTCCGGCATGTCCCGCGCCAAGTTTGACTCTTGTGCGGACTCTTCCATGGACGCATTCAATGCCGCTGCCGCTACCGGCGATCTGGTACCTAGTATGGCTCACGGCATGTCAACCACGTCGTACATTCAAGGTGCGATCTACGATGTTGTGACCAACTTCTTTAACGACGACTCCTTGTCTGCTGAAGATGCGGTAAATCGTCTGGCTAAGGCTGTCAAAGCAGCGATGTAACCAATCCGGCTCCAGGATTCCCCTGGAGCCGTATCCCAACCAAATTCAGATTCTGAACTGCAGAGGTGCGCCTCTGTGGAATGGACTATCTTTATATATTCCATGAGGACACTATGAGGGCGACGACTATGAGTGCTGATGAGCCTCTGCGCGCAGCAAAGCAATCAGGCGGATTGCTGCAGCGGATGGAGCACTGGATTCCTAAGATGGTGGTAGCACCGACATTTATCATGATGTTGGTCTTCATATACTGTTACATCATCTGGACAGGTGTGCTATCTGCAACCAATTCGCGGTTTTTGCCATCTTATGACTTTGTCGGTTTGCTCCAGTATGACAAGCTGCTGGAAAATCCGCGCTGGACGGTAGCCTGTACCAACCTCATGTTATTTGGTGGATTGTTCATACTAACTTGTATGATCATCGGCGTTTTTCTCTCCATCCTGCTGGATCAGAAAATTCGTCAGGAAGGGGCCTTAAGAACCATCTATCTTTATCCCATGGCGCTGTCATTTATCGTGACTGGTACTGCCTGGAAGTGGATGCTCAATCCCGGTCTCGGGCTGGAAAAGCTGGTTCGGGATATGGGGTTTGAAAGTTTCAGTTTTGACTGGATTGTCGATCCCGACATGGCAATCTACACCTTGGTGATTGCAGCGGTCTGGCAATCCTCCGGCTTCGTGATGGCGCTTTTCCTGGCAGGCTTGAGAGGTATCGATAACTCGATCATTCAAGCGGCCCAGATCGACGGCGCGAGCATACCGAAAATATATTGGCGCATCATTATCCCCAGCCTACGGCCGGTGTTTTTCAGCGCATTTATCATTTTGTCCCATATCGCAATCAAGAGCTTCGACCTGGTGATGGCCATGACCGGCGGTGGGCCCGGCTATGCGACAGACCTGCCGGCAACCTTTATGTATGCCTTCTCATTTACCCGTAGTTCAATCGGTCTGGGTGCCGCCAGCGCAATGTTAATGCTGGGCGGAGTGTTGGCAATTCTGATTCCTTATCTTTATTCCGAGTTGAGAGGAACCCGCAATGGTTAATGGCAATATGACTTCGCGTTCCTGGGGATTCTGGGTGAATCGGGGCATTATTCATGCCCTGCTGATTGCGGCGGCACTATTCTATCTGCTGCCGCTAATTGTCATGGTGTTTACCTCGTTGAAAACCATGGATGATATTCGGGGTGGAAACTTGATTTCCCTACCGGTGGAGTTCGTGCTGGAACCCTGGATCAAAGCCTGGTCCTCAGCCTGCACCGGGGTGAAATGCGAAGGAGTAGGAAGTTACTTTTTTAATTCCATTCAGATTGTCGTACCTGCGGTGCTGATCTCCACAGCTATTGGGGCGTTCAATGGTTATGTATTGACCAAATGGCGATTCCGCGGCAGTGAACTGTTTTTTGGCCTGTTGCTGTTCGGTTGCTTTATTCCCTTTCAGGTTGTTTTGCTGCCTATGGCACAAACTCTGGGCTGGTTGGGGTTGGCGAATACCACAACAGGGCTGGTGTTAGTGCATGTCGCCTATGGCGTCGCCTTTACCACGCTGTTCTTCCGAAACTTCTACGTCAATATTCCGACGGAGCTGGTAATGGCCGCTCAGCTGGATGGCGCGGGTTTCTTCCGGATTTTCTGGCGAATCCTGTTGCCAATTTCCGGTCCCATTATTGTGGTCACGATTATCTGGCAAACCACCCAGATCTGGAACGACTTCCTCTTCGGCGTGGTATACGGCAGCGGCGAAACCCAGCCGATTACAGTGGCACTGAATAACCTGGTGAATACTTCCACAGGTGTGAAGGAATACAACGTGCATATGGCAGCAGCAATTATTGCCGGTCTACCAACATTGTTGGTGTACATATTGGCCGGGAAATATTTTGTCCGCGGACTCACTGCCGGTTCCGTTAAGGGTTAATGGTTCATTGTTGTTGGCATGACAGGTTTGAATTAAGCGGGGCGGTTTATTGCTCCATCTGAAAACTACAAGATTTTGGAATACCTCCAGGGTATTCCGCAACTAGCGAGGTTTGCTCAATGGCTGCGTTGGAAATTAACAATGTCCGTAAAGTGTTTGGCGGTAAAACTGAAGTTTTAAAAAGCATCAATATCAGCATCGAAAACGGTGAGTTTCTGATTTTGGTTGGGCCGTCCGGTTGTGGTAAATCTACCCTGATGAACAGTATCGCAGGGTTGGAGGACATCACTGAAGGTGAGATCAGAATCGGTGGTGAAGATGTTTCCGGTCGCTCTCCCAAGGATCGTGACATTGCCATGGTGTTCCAGAGCTATGCGCTGTACCCCAGCATGAACGTTAAGGACAATATCGCTTTCGGCCTGGAAATGCGCAAGGTGCCTAAGGAAGAGCGTGACAAGGAAGTGGACCGTGTAGCCAAGATGTTACAGATAGAGCACTTATTGGATCGTAAGCCTTCCCAACTTTCAGGCGGTCAGCGTCAGCGGGTTGCCATGGGCCGCGCACTGGCACGTAAGCCGAAGATATACCTGTTTGATGAGCCATTAAGTAATCTGGATGCCAAGCTGCGGGTCGAGATGCGGACCGAAATCAAGAAACTGCATCAAAACCTGGGCACCACTATTGTGTATGTGACCCATGACCAGATTGAGGCCATGACCCTGGCGGACCGTATTGCCGTTATGAAAGACGGTATCGTGCAACAGTTCGGAACCCCTCAGGAAATCTATGACGAACCTGCCAACATTTTCGTTGCAGGCTTCATGGGCTCTCCTTCCATGAACTTTATTCCCGCACCAATTCAGCGGGAGAGTGGCCATCTGGTTGCCAAGGTGACTACCGATGATGGGCGCACATATAGTCTACCGCTAGGTTCCCGTGGTAATGCACTGGAAGGATACGAAGGTAAACAGGTCATTCTCGGCGTCCGCCCCGAGCGGATCAGTGATATCAACTCAACCTCCACTGAACGCGACGACGTTCTTATCATACAGGCCAGAGCAGGCATTGTAGAACCAACAGGCCCGGATACATTGATTCATATCCAGCTTAATGGCGTGGAGGTCGGCTGTCGTGTTGCGCCTGATTCCGCCGTCAAACAAGGCCAGGATATGACGCTGATGGTCGACTTGTCCAAGGCCGTGTTCTTTGACAGCGAGACGGAAGCCAGAATCTAGCGAAAATGGAATAGGGTGGCCATCCACTTGCAACACAAGGAGAAAACATAAAAAGCTGATTTCCAGATCGTCGGTGCAGCTCACCGAACAGCAACAGCCTAAAGCCTGCCATAAGGCCGGTACACCTCTAAAAATAACAATACAGGTCAGGAGCTGAGTGTGAAACTTGGTCAGACAGCATGCTGTCCATCGCAGGAGGTCCGTCAGTTTGGCGAGACCCTTGAATGTTCGTTGGACTATTTTTCTAGTGATGCGTCAGCACAAGAGCTGGCGTATTTCCCCGGTGTTGAAATCTTCTTTCCGGTGTCAGGCGAGCTGATTCTCGACTACCCGAAACAGAATCTAAGCTTGGGCCCAGGGCAGTTGATCTTGATGTCCGGTCTTCATCACTTCCAATTTGCGCAGCAGCAACCGGTTGACTATTACCGGTTACGGCTCTCCCTATTAGCTTTTTTTTCACTGAAGTTACCGGCGTCATATAAATCCAGAATTCTCCACGGTGTCCCGCTACCACTGGACCAGAAATATTACTGTCAGGCATCACTGCTGCCGCGTTGGCGGGAAGATCTTCAGGCAGAAGATCCCGGTTTGACTGAGTTGGTGTTAGACGAACTCTGTTTGCTGTTGCGGCGTAACCTCGGGCCCCATCTTTCCGTAACAGATCATGCTTCTGACCTATGCTTCTCTCTGAACCAGCATGTATTGAAAGCATTGGATTTTATCCAGCTGAATTACACATCGCCCATAGGTGTGCCCGACGTCGCTGAAGCTGTGAGCCTGAACAAAAAATTCCTGATGGGCCAGTTCAAGAAAGCGCTCGGTATTACTGTGCTGGATTATCTGACACTGCGCCGTATTGGCCACGCTCAGAGGTTATTACTTTATGGTGATGACCAAGTTGCCCAGATAGCCTTCGCCTGCGGCTTTGCCTCAGTCACCCGCTTCTACGAAGTGTTCTCCCGCCACTTTGGCATATCGCCCATGCAGTATCGCAAACGGCATGCTTGTTACGCATAACTATCAGTAGTCGGCTGGGTGAGTAATGTATGGACGTAATCGGTCTATCCATTGAAGGAGTTCAGAATCAATTGCTGGTTAATTGAGCCGGAGCGGACCTTGGTAAATGTGCTATCTTTTTAGTCATTGTTAAGTGCCGTAAGACTGCTTCCGATCCTTGGCGGTCGTCCACTGGGCCCTGGCCGGAAACATATCAAATGTAAGGCTTTACCCTGTTTGCTCTCTGAATAGATGTAAAGATAACAACTTGACTTGTTGTCTTCTTCGGATGTGCATAGAATGACGCGCTTTAAATCTGCCAACTGCATTTAGCAGATAGTTGTATTTTTTTAACAGGGAGCTGAAATTGATTAGGATTTTATTTGTTTGTTTTTTTATTACGGTATTGAGCGGTTGTGGCACACGGGCCTTTATTGATAGACCTGCCGCAAATTTCCAGGATTATAGTTGTGAAGTCGGAAAAGAAAAATGCGGCGTTCGCTATAAAAATGGTGGTGTCATTCAATACGATGTAGTTGAAGAGCAAGAGGGGCAGTATCGCGTAGAGGGGTCAGTCGATGTTGATTGGCAATCTACAAGCGCCATAAAGTTTCTGACTTTCTATGTGATTTTTATGGATGAAGAAAAAGTTCTCTATGAATATCGAATTAAGACTTCAACGAAGCAGGCATTTGGTTTTGAATTTGAAACCGAGAAACCTATCCTGACTTCGACGCTGGCAAATATCCGTTGGATGGTGAGGAGTTAAGTCTCTCCACGGCGACAGGTGTATTTATCTGGACAAAAAGTGGGAGACGGTAGGCTCAGGAAAGGTCAGGCGTTTCTCAATATCAGCCAGAGCACAACAGGAATGGTGAAGAAGGCGGCCAGCGTCGTGGCCATCAGGGTGCCGGCGGCACCGACTAAGGGGACACCCAAAAGAAATCATTGGATGTTCAGCATCCGATCAATAGGCCATATGTCTGGGTCAGTTAACATTGTATGTCTGTCCCAGACTTTAGACTTTCTTAAATGCTAGACTCACGCCATGAAACCCAATAAACCCTATTTCATCCAATCACCTCCTCCCCCTCCTGTCCTCTAGGACAGGTGAAGGCGAAGACGTTACGCCCCTGAACCAATAGCAGGCGACGGCCTGTCTCTGTCTTTTACCTTCCAAAACAACTTGGTTTTCCCTTTTACTGTTTAGGAAGGACATTCCCATGTCTAGGATTTTTCTGGCGCACCAGAAGGGTGTGCTGTCTGTTCTGATGGCCGGCATTTTGTTCGGCACTATCGGTGTTTTTGTTGATTACCTGTATTCCCTGGCGCCAGTATCGGCAGCATCAATACTGTTTTATCGGTTTCTGTTTGCCTGCCCGGTGTTGTTGATTGTTCTGGTCCACATCCAGAGGCGGGACGCCTTCAAGGTGACCCAGGCAAATCTATGCATCATGCTGGGCATCGGGGCCTGCCAGGCATTCAGTCAACTCTGTTACTTTGAGGCGATCCGCCTGACCGGCGTCTCCGTTGCCACCTTGATCACCATCTGTGTGGCACCGGTGATGGTGGCACTCACTTCATCGGCTTTCCTGAAAGAGCCGCTAACCCGCTCCACGCTCATTTCGTTGGGCTTGTCGCTCACCGGCGTGGTGTTGCTATCCGGTGTCGATCAACCTGCCAACGACCTGTTGGGGAGAGGCGTACTCATTGCCCTGGCATCCGCCGTCGCCTTTGGGGCGGTGTTTATCTTCGGACGACTGTTGGCCCAGCATTCCAACGCACTACAGGTGAATGCTTTCGCGATCAGTTTCGGAACCTTGCTACTGATCCCATTCTCATCCCCAACAGAGCTGACCGCCGCCTTCACCGTCTCCACATGGTGGATACTGCTTTATCTGGGGTTGGTCACCACCGCCTTGGCCTACTGGCTGCTGGTGGTTGGCGTCAGATCCGTGAGCGCAACAACAGCCAGCGTCCTGACCTTGGCTGACCCCCTGGTGGCGACCTTGCTGGCAATACTGTTTCGCGGGGAACGGCTGGATGAAGCTGGTGTGATGGGAGCGGTGTTGTTGGTTGCGGCGTTTCTAGTGATTAGTAGGCGGTAAAAGGCTTTTGTGATTGAGATAACTATCCAGCCCCCTACGAAGAGTAGGGGGTATTTTTATTGTCACTGGCCTAGTCCATTTTTGAGATATGGGATTTATTGTCTATATTTAAGTGGCGATAAATTGTTTCAAGGATGCTGAAATGGATATTGGGCAACTGTTGTGGCCGATTGTCAGTCAAGTCTGGTACTTGGTCTTCCTCACATTATTCATCGCACTGATTAAATTCGTCTGGTTTAAAGCTGTGGCCAGCAGAGTGCAGGTCAACCTCAGTCGCGCCTTTCTACATTCAACCAATTCCTATCCATCGGAAGGCCTCCCAATCGCAATACCTTGCTTTCAAACCGCAGGGAGCAGTTATGACAAAGGCCAACATCAAAACTATGAATGAGCGGCAGCTTGCCTCCTGTTTGAATAAAACCAAGTGGAGAGAGCTGGCTTTTGCAATGACTGGATTTGAAGGTTTCGAGCCCATGGTCAGGCTTAAATACCTTGGCGAAGACGAACCCTTTGGCGATTTTGCTTTGCTGGATTGGGAATGGGTTAAGCTTGGGCAGTCAAGCCATATTGAGTGGATGGATGAACAGAGCTTTAGCTGCTGGCTAAGTGTCTAAATGTAGACATTTTATGCTATTTGCAGAATGGTTATATTTAGCTACATATGGCTATATTTGGATATAAATTCCTGTATATGGATATGTGTCTAGATCTGGGCATGTTGTTGATTATGCAGTTAACTTCCCTACAGATCCGAGACTAAAAGGAGTATTCATGATAGTTGGAAAAGAAGAATTATATGAAGAAGCAAAGGAATCACTAAGTCGGATTCAGGACTTCGATGTTGAAAAATTACCCCGCACTTCGGATTTGGGAAGCAGACTCAACTTTGGTGATGTTGTAGATCCTGCGCGGCAGCTCATAGAGTTGTATAAGCGCTTATCCCTAACAGCGCTGCAAGACTTTCCGGATAATATTCTTACGATTGTCCGTGATAATGCGAATAATCATTACAAGTTATTTACACAAATTTTAGAATTCAATCCTGAACAGCAAGATCCAGGGGCTGCTCGTACAAGCCTAATAAATCAAGTCACAGTCGCTTACCAACCTGCCTTTCAGGCCTTACATGCGTATATCTCATACTCATTGCATAGGTCGGCTGACTTTCAACGCTTAGATTCAGATGCGAGAGCTACGCTTCAAGCTATTGAAGATAAATCTAACAAAGTAGCGGAATCTCTTGCGCAGCATGAGAAAGATGCTCAAGACGTTTTGAATGAGATTCGTCGTGTTGCCGCAGAAGAGGGTGTCACAAAGCAAGCCTCTCATTTCAACGCAGAATATGAGCATCACAATAAAGAAGCAGACAAATGGCAAAAATATGCAGTTTTTCTAGCTGTCGGCTTAGGTGTATTTTCAGTTATTAGTTTGTTCTTGCACAAAATCCCAATCCTGAAGCCGGAAAATACTTACGATGCCGTTCAATTATCGATAAGCAAATTTCTAATTTTTTCAGTAATTGCTTACATGATGTTTTTGTCAGCGAAGAATTTCCTTAACCACAAACATAACGCTATCGTAAACAAGCACCGTCAAAACGCACTGATGACCCATTCAGCTTTGGTCGAGGCTTCCGGGGATCAGGGAGTAAGGGATGCGGTTTTACTACAAGCCTCAAGTTGTATTTTTTCTCCTCAATCTACAGGTTATGCATCTAGCAATGAAAATGATGTTTCAAACCAAAAGTCTATGGTGGAAATTCTTTCTCGCCCAGTCGCTCAGGCAATGAAAGAAGTTAACAAGTAGCAATTACTCGCTGCGCTCGTAATTTTCCTGTGAGCTAGGCGTTAGTGCGCTTGTGAGAGTCATAAAGAATTCAAGGATAAGGGATGTATATAAGCTCATTAAGAATACGAAATTTCAGAAATTTCTTAAGGGGATTTGGGGTCGTCCGGTGTGCAAAGCGTTATATGCCTTCTGAGGTGGAGCATAGATCAATGTATATAATCGGACCAGGTATAATGCAGGCCTGAGGGTAAGAATCAATAGGGTCAGAGTCATTGATGTTTGCGTGATTGAGAATTAACCTACCAGCCTCTTGTTCAGAAAGGGATTATTCTGATGGCCCGTTTACCTCGCCTTTATCTCCCAGGCTGCGCTCATCACATTATTCAGCGGGGCAACAATCGTGAAGCCTGCTTTTACGATGAGGCTGACTACAAGGCTTATCTCTCTTTCCTAAAGGGTGCAGCAGAAAAATATCAAGTCGACATTCATGCTTTTGTCTTGATGACTAACCATGTTCATATGCTTGCCACCCCTGTAGATTACCAGGGAATAGGTCGAATGATGCAGGCACAAGGACGCAAGTATGTTCAGTACTTTAA
>JBNKWQ010000020.1:0-105463 GCA_050299855.1 Hahella sp. | reverse complement strand
AAGCCACCCTCGTCGGCCACATGAGTATAGGCGTATAGGGCAATGTCCGCGATGGTCAGGGTGCTTCCGACCAGGAAGTCTCGCTCTGTGAGATGATCATCCATCAACTTTAACGCTTTGCGTCCGGCAGCCTGCTTGCCCGCCAGCAGCATTTCCCGTTCAGGGTTCATACCCAGGTGAGTCAGCCAGAACCGTGGGCTGGCAATATTGGGTTCGTGGCTGTATTGCTCGAAAAACAACCACTGCATGACCTCTGTCTGCAGTAGTCTATCCTTGGGCCAGAAGGTGGTATCCCGGGCCAGGTAATAGAGAATGGCGTTGGATTCGCTGATGCAGGTGCCGTCATCCAGTTCCAGTACCGGGATTTTCCCGTTGGCGTTAAATGCGAGGAATTCCGGTGTTTGAGTCCCCCCTGCAACGATGTCGTATTCCCGGTATTCGAAAGGGATCTGAAGATAGTGCAGTAGCAGACGTACTTTATAACCGTTGCCGGATGGGCGGTAATCGTGAAGAATCATAAGTTATTCCTATATCGGCTTGATGAGCTGAGCTGTTTGGTGTGTTGCTCCAGATGGAAGTAAGCTAGGGTCTGTTGACGTTTCGTCGGCGATCACGAAACGTCAACAGACCCTACTGGCAGAAGCGATGGCAAACAAACGAATAGTTTTGAAGCCAGACATCAATACTGTTGATCGATAGCGGCGGTTGACCGATAAAATGAGCGGATCGATAGAAGTGGTAGCGGGAGATTTATGGACATTGATTTATTGCGGACTTATGTGGCGATAGTGGATACCGGAAGTTTTACCCGGGCGGCCCGGCAGACTTTCCGCACCCAGTCCGCAGTCAGCATGCAGATGAAACGTCTGGAAGCGCAGGTCAACCGCACGCTATTCCGTAAGGAAGGCCGCAGCCTGGAGCTCACTGACGATGGTAAGCGCCTGGTGCACCATGCACGCAGGCTGTTGGCAGTGCACGATGAAGCCATGGCCAGTATGCAGCCGGATGCTCCGGCATTTCGTCTGCGCCTGGGATGTCCGGATGATTATGCGGCAAGCCTGCTGCCCAGGCTGGTTGTTCTGATCAGAGAGAACTTTCCCAATGTTACCCTCAGCGTACAGTGTGCATCATCCAATAAACTCAGACAGTGGATGGATGCCGGTGAAATTGATCTGGCTCTGCTGACCAGAACCCCCGATAGCGACGAAGGCTATCTGCTACTGCAGGATGAAGGTGTCTGGGCGATGCACAAAGACCGGCAGTTGGCCGGGAATGAGTGTTTACCCCTGACGCTATACGAGGCTGACTGCAAGTTTCATAGTGCCGCACTGGATGGGCTGGACAAGCTGCAGCGTCCCTATGAGTTATTAATGACATCATCCAATGCGTCCGCCATCCTGGCACTGGTACGGATGGCTGGCGCTGTTACTGCTGTGGCTACCTCTACGCTTACCGAGGATATGGTGATTATCGGTAAAGAGCAGCAGCTACCTGCCTTGCCGAGAGTGGAAATAGCGCTGGTTATCGCTGGTCAGCCTCATCCCATGGTAACGCCCGCATTGGTGAAAACGTTGATTAAACGTTTTCAGGCTGAAGCTGAAGAGACTGGGAAAACCAAGGTTGAGCCAATGCCGCTCATCAGCAATGGGTGTTTAGGAGCATGACTACCCTAGGCTCCGCCATAGCCCCATTGCGCTGGTAATTAGCAACGCCACCCCAAGAACCCGGAAAAAAGCCACCTGATCATTCTTAAGCATACGGTCATGAAAGCGCAGGCCCAGTACATGGCCGATAGCGGCGCAGGGTAGCAACCAGAGTTGATGAATTAACTGCAAGTCCACGCCTGCAATCAGCAAAGCTGTCATCTTGATAATGACCAGAATGAACCAGAGTGCAAACAGGGTATTGCGTAGTTTTTCCGGCGCAACTTGGGTGCTGTACACGGCCACTATCAGTGGCGCACCAATGAGCGAGGTGCCGCTGATATAGCCGCCCAGCATCAGAAACAGAATATTCAGACTGGAACTGTTGCTCTTGAAAGGCTTGTTCAGAACATAGGACACTGCATAGGCACTGACTATACTGAAGATGATACCGCCCATTAATGCCGGGGGCAGGGTGATCAGGCCGAATACACCAATCAATTTGGGCACAATCATGATCAACAGGCTTTTGCGCAAATAGAGCCAGTCCACCGTGCTGGTTTCACTGGGGCCGAGAAACTGTTTATATCCCTGGTTACCAAGCACCGTCATGGATGAAAATACCAGCAGATGAACCGCAATCAACGGCAGAAATACCAGTGGCTCGTTATCGATCAGCAGCAGGAAGGGCAGTGCCAGAACCGCACCACCAAATCCCAATCCGGAGCGGACGAAACCACTCCAGATAAAGACCAGTCCGATCAGCGCGTATTGATACCAGAGCAGGTTTTCCATGGCTGGTGTTAATTCCTCTTGAGCAAATAGCCGGGTCTGGAATTAAGGCGAACTCTTTCCCTATTGCCGTTTCACGAGAGGCAAAATCAGAAGAGAAACAGTTTTTTTGTTGTAACTCTATTGCAAAGTATCTACTTACTGGCGGTAGAAACTCTGTATTTAGCGGCCGGCAGCTTCTTCCAGTAACTTTTTACGTACATTCATCAAGACTTTGCCATAAGCGTTCTGACCGCGGCGGTCTCTCCCGCAACCCCAGAAATAATCGTAGTTATTGTTTTCCATCAGAGATTTGTCGCCAGTGTCGAGCAGAGCCGCTGCAATGTTTGGATAGGTTTTACAGCGGATGTAGATCGCCCTTGTCATGACCACTTCCCGGACTTTTTTCCAATCCTCCCGTAGCCACTTGGAGCCTTTTTTGCCCAGAGTACGAGCTGCATTAGGCGTGGCAGCCTTGCGTATCTTTTCCCGATAGTCGGTATTGGTAAATTTCATACCCTGAAAATAATGCTCAACGGTCGGCCAGGTCAGGCCTTCCAGTTCAAAGGCGTAGGGCGAGTAGCTGCTCAGCAACTCGTCCGGGTCTGTTCTTGAAAGGAAAATGGCATTAGGGTTATCTGGCGGAAACAAAGGCATTACAGAAGTCCTGCGGGCTATACAGCGAGTTGCTGATTGTAACCACGTCGGGGCTGACTGCAAACCTTGATGCAGGATTGCCTGTTTGGATTAGGGCAAAGTAACGCGGTCCAGGTATTCCGGCACTGAAACATTCCATCCCAACCTGTCTTTGACCTTCAGCCTTAGCGAGTCTGCAGCTGCCAGCTCGCCATGGGTAATGTAGGTGTGTTTCGGTGGGTGGTTGAAATTTTCCAGCCAGGACAGAATCTCGTTGTAGTCCGCATGAGCGGATAATGCATCCAACTGATGCACTGATGCTTTTACCGGATAGTACTGGCCGTGAATTTTGACCGTATCGACGCCGTTAACCAGCGCATCTCCCCGAGTACCTGGCGCCTGATAACCGGCAAAGATGACGCTGTTGCGATGATCGGGCAGCAACGCTTTCAGGTGGTGCAATACACGGCCGCCACTGGCCATGCCGCTGGCAGAAACTATTATCGAGGGGTATTTGCGCTGGTTAAGATCAATAGATTCTTCCACCGTCCGCACATATTGGGTGCCATGATCGATCGCCTGGCATTGCTCGGCACTTAGTCTGTGAAGCTGATGGAAATGACAGAATATTTCTGTCGCAGATATGGCCATTGGGCTGTTGAGATAAACCGGCAGGCCTGGAATACGCTCTTCTTTCTTAAGCTCCTGGATAAGGTGCAGCAGTGCCTGCGCCCTGCCGACGGCAAAGGCCGGTATTAACACGATACCGCCTCTCTGGGCGGTTGTGTTAATAATGTCCGCGACAGTCGTGGCGATATCGATGGACTCGTGAAGCCGGTCGCCATAAGTCGATTCCAAAATCAGGTAGTCAGCGTCGGTCACGGGTTCCGGTGGATTCATGATGATGTCGTTGGGCCTTCCCAGATCCCCTGAAAAAACTATTTTTCCGATCGGGGTGGATAAGTGAATACAACTGGCGCCCAGAATATGACCTGCTGGAGTAAAGCGCGCTTTATACCCCGGCAGACAATCAAATTCCTCATCAAAGTCGATGGCTTCAAAATGTTTTAAGGCTTTCCAGGCGTCTTCCTCGGTATACAGGGGAAGAGCGGGCTTGTGCTTGGAAAAATGGCGCTTGTTGGCATAGCGGGCATCCTCTTCCTGTAGGAAGCCTGAATCAGGTAACAATACTTTCGCCAGCTCTTTGGTGGCACGGGTGCAGATTACCTTGCCATGAAAACCATGATTGACCAGCGCCGGGATATAGCCGCTATGATCCAGGTGGGCATGAGTGAGCAACAAGGTCTTTATGTCGCGGGGGGTTACCCGTAGAGGTTTCCAATTGCGCTCCCGCAGGTTTTTAACACCTTGGTAGAGTCCGCAATCGACCATCAATTGTTGCTGTTGATCCGAGGTTAATAAATATTTGGAACCGGTGACGGTACCTGCCGCACCCAGGAAATCGAGATTCATTTTGTCCCTTACCTATGCAATCGTGCCAACTTTTAATGCTTGTCCATAGATTAGCTGCTTTTTAGCTGGTCATCAGGTTAACGTGAATTCAGCAGGTTTCCATTTGATCTATGACAACTTCTATTAGACAACTGAAATTATTCGTTGCCGCTGGTATGGCGGTGCTTAATTTTCCCTTGCATAGTTAGGGTCTGTTGACGTTTCGCCCACAAGCCGTATGAGAATTACGGGCTAAACTTAGTCTTTTGGGAAACGATTTCTGAGATCTGCAGATGGGACAAAGTAAACTTAATTTTCTGTACCTGAAACGTGTGCACATAGATACCCACCAGGAGCCGGTAGTGTATATGCGCCAGGATTGCCATGTCTGCCGCTCGGAGGGATTCAACGCCATGTCGCGGGTGAGGGTCAGTACAGCCAAGACCAGCATTATTGCCACGGTGAACAAAGTGACAGATGGCTGGTTGAGCCATCAGGAAGCCGGATTATCAGACGCGGCCTGGCAACTGCTGCATGCCAGTGAAGGAGAGGTGGCCTATTTTAGCCACACCAAACCTGTGGAATCCATGAGCTATGTGAGGGGCAAGCTATACGGTACCAACATCACTCCGGAAACTGCCAAATTCATCATTGACGACATAAGCTCCGGTTTGTATTCCGACGTGCAGCTCGCCGCCTTTGTAACTGCATGTGCAGGTAGCCGGCTGAATCGTGATGAAGTGGCCGCAGTGACCCAGGCCATGGTGGATGTCGGCCAACGCTTGCAGTGGGGGCCGGGCCTGGTAATGGACAAGCATTGTGTCGGCGGCCTGCCGGGAAATAGGACAACGCCGATTGTCGTTGCCATTGTGGCTGCTGCCGGATTGAAGATGCCCAAAACTTCATCGCGGGCGATTACTTCTCCAGCCGGCACGGCGGATACCATGGAAACCATGGCGCCGGTGAATCTCAGTCTTGAACGCATGCAACAGGTGGTGGAAGAACAGGGCGGCTGTATCGCCTGGGGTGGCTCAGTCAGTCTGAGCCCGGCCGATGATGTACTGATCCGGATTGAACGCGCGCTGGATCTTGATAGTGAGGGCCAGTTGGTGGCATCGGTGTTGTCCAAGAAGGTGGCGGCAGGCTCAACCCATGTATTGATTGATATTCCTATAGGCCCCACAGCCAAAGTTCGTAGTGAGGCCTATGCAGCGCGACTGGCGAAAAATATGAAATATACCGGCGACAAGCTGGGTATCAAGGTCGAAACCCTTTTTAGTGACGGCAATCAGCCGGTAGGCAGAGGAGTGGGACCCGGGCTGGAGGCGAGGGATGTTCTCAGAATATTGCGTAACCAGCCTGATGCGCCTACTGATCTCAGGGATAGATCCCTGACCCTGGCTGGGAAATTGCTGGAAATGGGTGAAAAAGCCCCGTTTGGTATGGGCCGGGAAATGGCAACGGGCTACCTTGCGGATGGTCAGGCGCTGCAACGCTTCATGCAGATCTGCGAGGGCCAGGGTGGATTTAGGGAGCCGGTGATTGGTAGTCATCGGGAAGTGGTCAAAGCACGTCAGGCGGGGGTGGTGGCCTTTATTAACAACCGTTTTATTGCCAAACTGGCTAAATTACTGGGGGCGCCCAATGCGCCGGGCGCCGGCCTTGAAATGCATGTGCGTCTGGGGGACAAGGTAATCCTGGGCCAGCCAGTGTATACCATGTATGCGGAAGCACCCGGAGAGCTTGCGTATGCGCAGGATTTTTTAAAGGACCATCCTGACCAAATCAAGATCGAAGAGGAACTGCTCTGATGCAAATTTTTAATCTGAGTTCTGGACATCCAGTGGCGGAGAGTCTGTTGTCACGGCCGGAATTTCAGGCGGGCGAGTTTTTGTTGCGTGCATTTCCAGACGGTGAAAGCTACCTGCAGGTGCTATCCCGGCTACAGGAACAGGCTGTGCTTTTCTGTGATCTCTCCTCCCCTAACGACAAAATACTTTCCGCTCTATTGCTGGCAGAAACACTGCGGGATCTTGGCACCTCTGAAATAATACTGGTCACACCTTATTTGCCCTATATGCGCCAGGATATTCGTTTTAAGCCCGGTGAGGGAATCACTTCACGCTACTTTGCCAAGATTATTTCTGCCTCATTCGACAGGTTGATTACTGTTGATCCCCATCTGCACCGCTACGATTCTCTGGACGAAATTTACAGCATTCCCAGCCAGGTATTGAGTGCGGCACCGGCCATTGCTGAGTGGATCAGGCGGGAAGTGCCGGATGGGGTCATTGTCGGACCTGACAGCGAAAGTGATCAGTGGGTTTCCAGCGTAGCCGCCATGGCGGGCTGTGAGCAGGTAGTGTTTAACAAGATCCGCACAGGCGACAAAGATGTGGCCATCGATGTTAGTAATTCCAGTGAGGGTAGCGATCTGAAATCCTTCGCAGGACGTACGCCAATTATGGTGGATGATATTATTTCAACCGGTCGTACGATGATTGAGGCTGCGCAGAAAATGGTGGCTATTGGATTACCCAAGCCGGTTTGTATTGGCGTGCATGCACTATTTGCGGACGATGCCTGGGCGGCCATGCAGAATGCACCCCTGGCCAAAATTGTCAGCTGTAATAGTATTTCCCACCCCACCAACGAGGTGGACGTGTCGGGTATCATTGCACAGGCTATACTGAAACCCGACGGTAGCGGCGTCGATAAGTCGCGCGAAAACGGCCAGGGAGTTGCAGCACCGGTTGCCGATGGCTAACCGGCAATTCCAGCAGCATCCTTATGAGGGCGTAGCGGTGGCGAAACCTCAACAGCCCTTAGTATTCCAGCGAAAACTGTACTGAATTGCCGCCCTGGCTGAGGGCTTTCTCCATGGCCGAACGCGACCGTTCTATCATGCCCTCGAACTGGTTTGAACCATCGGGTATTTCATTGCAAATACCAATGCTCAGGGTAGCGGTGTAGCGATGCTCACCGTAGACAATCAGCTTAGCCTCGCTAAAGCTGCGCAACTGCTCCGCGGCATGGAGGGCGTTCTCAATGGCACTGTGAGGGAGAATAAGCGCAAACTCATCGTCAGTTAGTCTATACGCCCGATCACCGGCTCGCTCTGTCATTCCCTCCAGTTTTTTGCCTAACTCAACGAGGTAGGTGTCTGCGGCTTGCTGGCCGTAGCGCTTAGCAATCATTCTGTAGTTATCGACGCGTATTATCACCACTGACAGCGGCGAAACTGATCGTGAGCAGCGGCTCCATTCTTCTTCCAGATGCACCATGAACTGGTCTACAGAATACAGGTGGGTTAGCTCGTCCCTGATGGCCAGTTCCTGTATCTGTGCGTTCAGCCGGGAGAGATTTGACAGGGCTGCCCGCAATTCTTCTGTGCGCAGAGCCACCCGCTGTTCCAGATCGCTGTTGGCCAGCTGTTGTGCTTTTAACATTTCCTGTTGTGACTCTCGGGCCTGCCGCTCCATCAGCAGGGCGTGTTCCTGCATTACCAGGCGTTTACGGCGTTCCTGGTTGATGCGCTGTGCCAATGCCAGTGAGAATAGAAATACTTCAATGGATGAACCTATCTGTGGGGCGTATTCAATGATGGCCACACTGGGTATGATGCCGATTTTTGCAGTGGCTATGGAAATATTACCAATCAGGAAAATAACCCAGCCGATGGTGAAAATACCTGCATTAGGTGTTTTGCGTAACCAGAGAAAAAATCCCGACCCAAGGAATAGAATTGACAGCAAGGTTACGATAAGTAAAGCCACCTTTAGCCCGAAAGCGTAGGGGGCTGTGAAGGCAAGAATAATCGTGATAATGCCCAGGCTGGACACAAACCTGTATAGCCGCTGTATTAAAACCTGCCTGTTATGCAAATCCAGGAATCGGTATGAAAAAAGGCAGGCGAATGTCATGCTGACACCGATGAAAAAGATAATCTGAATCTGATTCCACTTTGGTGCGTCTGGCCAGAAGAACTGATAACTGACGCCGTGTAGTGAGAGTTGCACGATTGCGACAGCGACCACGGTAACGACATAGAAAAAGTAGGTTGTGTCACGGATCAAAAGCCAAAGAATCAGGTTGTAGCCGGCCATTGCCAGCATGATTCCGGTGAACAATAATTGTGCCGCCAGAAACCATTGGTCCTGATCGATGAAGGCCGTAGGGTCCCAAAGCGACGCGGGAAGCTGAAGCGAGCCCAGGCTGAATGCCCGAATGTAAATGGTGTAGGTTTGACCAGCTGCAAATTTGAGCGGGAACAGAAAGTTTCTGTGCGCAACCGGCCGATGAGAGAATGGATAAGTGTCGCCAGTGGTGTAACTTTCTATGACGTAACCATCGGATAGCAGATAGACTTCAATCTGGTCAAGCACCGGGTTCTGGACTTCCAGCCAGCGTTCAACTTCTGTGAACCCTAAGTTGGTCACTCTGAGCTTGAACCAGAAAGGATTTTGACCGAGGCCGAAATTTGGGTAGTCCTCGCCGTTCTTACGCCAGGTGGGGGATACCCGTTGATAGACGATGTCCTCCAGTTGCAGCTTGGCGTCCTTGTCTTCGGTCCACCATAAGTAGGGGGCAATGTTGACTTCAGTCGGGCTTTCACTGAGGCTGATAAGGTCGTAAGGAGTGTCTGCGCGGATGCTCAGCGCCAGCAGCCATATCGGTAATAGCCATAGCGCTAGACGTCTCTGGCGCAAAAATGTGTTGTGCATTGACGGCAAACTATCCAAATGCGTATTCCAGCGATAAACGCCCTGGCGGCGATAGGTTTATTGTTCTTTAATTGCTGCCGTTGACCCGACAGCTGGTTTGGTTGACCGATGAGGATAGCAAATCCCCTTTATCCGGAATTCATGTTTCCCGATACATCAGTCCGGTTAAAAAATCAGACGTCATCCAATTTTAGTTGAGCATGAAAGTTTAAATTACTTTTTGATTGTAGTGCGATTATGGCGAGATTTCATAAATAGCTGGGGTTTATTTGCCTGAATCGCCTTTTAAAAGTACATCAGATGAAGCGGAGTGTTTCTATGAAAGCAGTTATTCTGGATGCAGATAGTCTGGGCAATGATGTGACACTGCTCCCCATTGAGAAAGCTGTTCACACCTTGCAACGATACTCTCATACAGCGCCGGAGTTCGTACCTGAACGCCTGCAAGGACAGGATGTGGCCATTGTTAATAAAGTGGTATTGACAGAACAGCACTTTATTGATCATCCGCAGCTGAAACTGGTGGCAGTCACGGCCACCGGCACCAACAATATTGATATGGCTGCGGCGGAAAAACACGGCATCGCAGTGCGCAATGTCAGCCATTATGGAACAGCCACTATCGTGCAGCATGTCTACTCATTGATTCTGGCGCTTTCAAATAACCTCCTGAGCTACGTGAAAGCGGTTAATGAGCATCAGTGGGAAAAAAGCCGGATGTTCTGTCTCATGGACTATCCGATTCGGGAACTGGATGGCCTGAATCTGGGCATTGTCGGCTTTGGTGACCTCGGTAAGGCCGTTGCCGCTGCCGCATCAGCATTTGGTCTGCAAGTCTTGGTAGGCGCACGACCGGGAGGTAAAACCGGCGAACATGATGGGGTCAACTATCTGCCATTGGATGAATTGTTGCCGCAGGTGGATATTCTTTCCCTGCATTGTCTGCTGTCAGAGGAAACCCGGCACATGATTGATGCCGGAGCCTTGTCTCTGATGAAGCCGGATGCCCTGCTGATCAACACAGCCCGAGGAGGGTTGGTGGACGAGGCAGCCCTGGCTCTGGCATTGCGTGAAGGCAAACTCGGAGGTGCAGGATTTGATGTGTTGACCACAGAGCCTCCAGCGAATGGCAACCCATTGCTGGCCGATGATATTCCCAACCTGATAGTGACGCCGCATTGTGCATGGGCCAGCAAGGAGGCACGGCAAAGATTGATTGATATTACCGCGGAAAATATCTCCCGCTTTGTACATCGTGAAGAACGTCGGATACCGATATAGATACTGTTAAGGCTGCGAGATCGATAGACGTTATCTAGGAGAACCTATGTTCTGGACACAGAAAACCCTGCAACTCAGACCCTATCCGAGAGGATTCCATTTGATTACTGAAGAGGTCCAGGGGCAGTTGCCCGAAGTCCAGCAGCTGGAATTCGGGGTGTTACATCTGTTTATCCAGCATACCAGTGCCTCGTTGACGATTAATGAAAATGCCGACCCGACGGTGCGCCATGACCTGGAAGCGCACTTTAACCGGACAGCGCCTGAAAATGCGCCATACTATAAACACACGCTGGAAGGAGCCGATGATATGCCGGCTCATATCAAAAGTGCCACTATTGGCCATAGTGTCAGTATTCCGGTGAGCCGGGGGCAGTTGGCATTGGGAACCTGGCAGGGAATATACCTTGGCGAACATCGGGATCACGGCGGTAGTCGAATTCTTGTTGCCACGCTGTGGGGGCAGAAACAGCTTGCCTGATAAGAATCGTCTGGTCGGGATTGCGCGCTATCTTTAAATTAGCTGCAGTAGCCTTAGATGTGCGGCCGCCTTAAATTACAGGAACATTGACTATTTATGAAAGGAATAAACAGGGCCAGACAGTTATGAAAGAAATAATCGGGACCAGGCAGTTATGAAAGGAATAAACAGGACCAGGCAGTTATGAAAGAAAAGATTGGGACCAGCCAGATCGAAAAACTGGAAAGCTGGATGTGGCATCATGAGGTTCAGGGTGTTAACCGTCTTGCCCGCTGGGGCTGGCATACCGTGCGAGTGCTATTTGCTGTTGTCAGAGATGTGATTAACGGCCACATAACGCTGCATGCCATGAGCCTGGTTTATACCACTCTGTTGTCCATCGTGCCTTTTCTTGCCTTGAGCTTTTCAGTGTTAAAAGGATTCAATGTTCACCATAGCCAGTTACAACCCATGTTAATGGAGCTATTGGCACCTCTGGGTGATAAAGGTCCGGAAGTGGTGAACAATGTGCTCGGCTTTGTTGATAACATCAAGGTGGGGGTGTTGGGGTCCGTCGGCCTTGGCTTGCTGATTTACACAGTGGTTTCCCTGGTGCAAAAAGTTGAGCGATCCTTTAATGAAATCTGGCGCGTATCTCACAATCGCTCTCTTGCGCAACGTTTCAGTAACTACCTCAGTGTGATTCTGGTTGGCCCGTTGCTGGTCTTTTCCGCCCTGGGAGCGACAGCGACTGTGATTGGCTCTGATGTGGTGAAACAACTGCTGGAAGTTGAGCCTTTCGGTTGGCTGTTTTCCCTGCTTAGTCGCATGACGCCTTATTTGATGATTATTGGCCTTTTTACCTTTCTCTACACCTTTATTCCAAATACCAGGGTGAGACTGAAATATGCATTTCTCGGTGGTTTGGTGGCAGGAGTTATCTGGCAGAGTGCCGGTTACGCCTTTACCAAAATAGTAGCAGGCTCCACTAACTATGCTGCTATCTACTCGGGCTTTGCCGTCGGTATTATCCTGCTGATCTGGATCTATGTTGCATGGCTGGTATTGTTGATCGGAGCCTCAGTATCCTTTTATGCCCAGCATTCGAATCAAATTACCCGCGACAGTCGCCAGAGCCCCAGTGCGGAGGTGGACGAACGAACAGGGCTGGCCATCATGTTTGATGTATCCCGGCATTTTGATGTTAGGGGGGGAGGTATATCTATTGCCGTTCTTGAAAGTAAATACGTGGTGGGCCCTGAAGTAATCCAGCGAATGATTCAGAAAATGGTTCGATTGGGTTTGTTGTCGGTTTGTGGACCTGACAAGGATGAGCTGATGCCGGCCCGCTCGCTCGATAAGATATTATTACGTGAGGTGATGGAAATCCTGCGCGCAGCGGAAAACCACCTGCCTTCAACTCTGAACTCTGAACCGGGCGTGGCCTACCTGTCGCAGCAGTTGCAGCTGGCTATGGAACATGCCTTAGGTGAGATGACCGTAGCGCAGTGGGTCAGGGATCAGCTTCCGGTAGGGCATCCGATTCAGCATCAGCAAATTAGCTGACGGTTGCCATGTCAAAAGTCGAATTCAATTCTGGGGCTGGCGTCCGAGTCCTGGTCAACCACGGGGTTGCAGAGCAATATCCGTGAAGACTTAACTCCCTTGGCAACCAGGGCATCCTTAAGCAGTTCCGCTCTTTTCCCAGCAGTCGCTTTGAGTTGCTTGATCTGCTCCTCTGTCAGCGATTCCGGCAAAGGTGATAGTGCCAGATCAGCAATAGTGGCAAATGGACAAGCTTTGACCTGTTCCTCTTCCTTGTCTTTCATCAACAGGCTTAACTGCTCCACAAACGTTGTTTGATCGGCATCCAGGGCTTCTTGTGCGGGTTTGTACAGCAGTGGCTCAAGTCTGATCTTAAGCATTTGTTCACCCGCTACCTGGGCAATTGAGACCACGTTGGCATAGGGCACAAATGTCTGTAAGACATAGCTGGTAGTCGCCTTGAATAGTGCTTTTTTGAAGACAATACTCAGGAAACTCCCCCAACCGAATTCAGGATTTTCCACGTCACCAGTCATGGGGATTTCCAGCTCAATATTGTTTTTATTGTCTTTGAGCATACCAACGGCGACGTTCAGTGGAATAGCCCCAGTATCGGCAGATCCATCGTTGGTTTGGGTACCGCTTAAATCGAACCCCCGTAAATTCAACAGGGTCTTTCCGTCCAGGAGTCCCTGGTCAACGGTCATGACCAGATCCATATCCAGGTCTCCGCTTTCAATGTCATAGCCAAGCGCGTCAGCCACGTAGGGCGACACTGGAATCATTTGCAGTTCGGATATGGTCGTGCGGGTATCGACACTGAGTTTTTCGGCCATGGGCCAGAAACGAGTGTCAGTT
Source organism: Hahella sp. (assembly GCA_050299855.1). Taxonomy (GTDB): domain Bacteria; phylum Pseudomonadota; class Gammaproteobacteria; order Pseudomonadales; family Oleiphilaceae; genus Hahella. Next base: position 92,093 of record JBNKWQ010000020.1, on the reverse strand, counting down.
TTAATTGAGGAGTATTTGCCGGTACGGCCATCCATGGTGATATGCATGGCCTGATTGATATCTTTGGTATTGAGGCTCTCTACGACAAGTGAATTGATGAAGAGTGTTGTTTCCAGTGCGGGCTGAACGCCTTCATCCTTCAGATTTACTTTGGATTCTCCAGCCAGAACCAATTGATTCATGACAACATAAAATGGAGCTGTTGATTGAGTAGCGGTTTCCCTCTCTGGAGAAGGGGTAGATTCTTCGGATGTTGCCGTCGTCGTCTGCGCAGGCTCAATTGCCTCTGTCGTGTGATCTTCAGGAGTGGGAGAGGCGCTCAGATTTACCAATGTGGAAAGCTTACGATTGGTATCGAAAAATACCTGGGACTCCAGGTCAGTCAGGTTGATCTGATTAATCTCGACACCCTGTTTGGTCAAATCGATCTTGTCGATCACCATTTCGCCCAAGGATACCAGCGCAGGCAACTGGCCAGCGTCACTGCTGGTTTGCGAAGCTACCAGCATCTTAGTGTTTATCGTCCCGATTGAAACATTAAAATCGTCATTGATTGTGGTCATCACGAGGGGCTGAATATCCAACTCTGACCACGAGGCCAGTAAATTCCGGCCTTTGCCATCGCTAATCTGACTATTGAAGCTTTTTATACCACCGTCCACCCCCAGTCGCAGCTCTCCATCATTGCGGAGTTGTAACTGCAGGCTATCCAGACTGACCTGAGTGCGTTCACTTTCGATAGCCAGATCATTCAATGGCAGTGACACCTGGTCAATATCCAACTGACGGGTCTTGGTGGTTATCACCAACCCTGACTTGTCCTGGCTGACGACCACCTCTCCAACCATGGTCAGGCGCAAATTTCCCTGGTTAAGTGGTGCCGGGATATAGTGGGAAAACTGATCTAAGCTCGCGGTTAGTAGTTTGATGTCGAGCCATAAAACAATCTGCTCAGGGCTGTAGCGAAAGGAAGTGGCGAGGTCCAGCGTCGCTCCATTTGCCACTGCGGATATATTGCCGGTACCGCGCCAATTCAGTCCTTCGCCTACAATATTGGCGATCCTGACTTCGTTCAGTTCGACTTCATCGTGTAGGCTGATGGATTTATCGGCTCCCCCTAACCGGGTCAGCATTATTTTGCTGTCGGCAAGCAGGATGTGAGGCAGCAGTATCTCCCAGGAGGATTGTTCCTCATTTGTTTGCACTGTCTCTTCAGGTGCTGCTGATTCTGCGGGGGTGTTTTCGATTTTGACGCCGGCGATTCTCCAGCCGTCTTTCAATTCGTTGATCTCAAGTTGGAGTCCTCGCACCTCGACCTGGTCGACCACTATCTGATGTTCGAATAACGGCAACAGAGCTAAGGCAACCCGTAAGCTTTTCAACTCGAATTCCAAATCGTTGTCTAAAGTTACCGTGACATTTTCCGCCCCGACTTCGGTGGTAAAAGGATTAAGTGTCAATGATTCGGCGCTAAACCTCGCGTTGTGTTGGGTAAAGAAATCTTCCAGCACGGTATTGGCGATGATTGGGGTCAATCCCCAGAGAATCAGTAGGAGGGCAACCAGGACCACAAAGAGGGTAATAATCGTGCGTCGAATAATGCGCTGCATCACTGCATCCTTAAGACTTCTATCGTAAGAAGGGGGGGTTTTAGTAAAACGATGCAGTAAGTGTAGCGTCTTTCTTAATTAGAAAAACACCCATGAGCAGGAGATTCCTGCTAATGGGACTTAATGTATAGAAAACGAATGGGGATGAAAAAGGTGGATGTAAGCAGCGGAGGTCAGCGGCGGGAGATTTCACCCAGAACTTCACAGCGCTCCAGAATCATTTGCTCATAGAATGCAGTCAACCCGCTATCCATGGAAGCAATCTGCTTACGGCTGTCGAGATAGCGAATCAAACGTTGTACATCCTTGAAAAGTTGCTTTTCAAGGCGGTCACGTGATGCGTCATCTTTTGCAAGTCTAGTCGGGCTAAATGTAGTTGCCATAATCTTACACTCTGTTACATTCCTGATAATTTTAGTGATATGTGAATAAATGTCAAAAAAATATAGGCTGAAAGGTCTATTTGTCCGTGTTTTTACTTATATAGACCGGTCAAAACTTATACTGTCTACTCCAAATAAACGTTTTGGCCACTCAAAAAAGTCATATTGGCCACTCAAAAATGAGCAAAAGTTGCATGAAGCCGGCCAGTGCACCCAGAGCACCGCCAATTGCAATCAACTTGATCTCGTCTTCCTGAAAGCAGGGTCGCAGCAGGTTCTGGAACTCTTCCGGTGACAACGTTTCCATCCGCGAACGCATGATTTTTTCTACCGCTGCTGCCCTGTCCTGGTTGAACATTGGGTCTGCCAGGGCCTCAGATGAAATATCGATCGCCATATCCCCCACCTTTTGCTTGAGCGTGGCAAACTTTTGTGGACCCAGCGCCAGCTGGGTCAGGGGCTTACTGATGCCTGCAGTATCATCCACCACAGGCTTGACATGTTTCTTGATCAGTGCGCGGGTTCTGGCTGAACTCGGGCCATTTAACATGGCGTTCACGATTCTGCCTACCGTCAGGATTTCATGGGTCACAATTTGACAAAAGGAACCGGCAACTTCTTTTTGGCGCTTCAGAAATAACCCCTGGAGCCTGACAGGTCCGATCTTGATCTCTTTTAAGGGGCGGAAGATGACATTAAGAGCGATCCAGTTGGTAGCCCAGCCCACCAGGAACCCACAAGCCGGCAACACCCATTGATTGGGGAATAGGATCCAAAGCAGCATTTGTATCAGACCGAAGAGCAAACCGAAGCCCAGGCCGCTGTTAATGATAAATCGAAACTCAGCATTTCCGCATTCCAGGAAGATACGATTGAGCAGATGTTTGTCTGCTACCAACTGACGGGTAACCATATCCTTGATGTCGAGTAAATCCTCGACCTGCCCACTGATATCTTCCACCAGGTTGTCGATGAGTTTTGGGGCACTCTTGCGAACCCGTGTGTAGACCATGTTTTTCATGCTCGAGGGCAGGTTTTCCCACAGCGTTGGATGTTCTTGCAGCATGATGTCGTCCACGTAATCCTCAATTCGCGGGAGTACAGTATCGACAATGTGCTCGGCCAATAGTGCCGGATCAATCTGTGCAATCACTTCAGGTACGGTTCCAATTTTGGAAATAGTGGAATCAACACTGATGACTGCCATCTTTTCTGCTTTCGAGGGGATAATGCCCTGCCAGCCGAATATGGGCTTAAGGCCTGTGAACTCCAGCGGGTAAAACGTCAGCTTGATAGCAAGCCAGTTGGTGCTCCAGCCAATTAATGCGGCGATGACAGGGATGCTGGCGTATTTCCATAAATCTGGGTGAGACAACCAAAGTTCAGGATGGGATAACCATTGCCAATCCATATAGTGGGCTCCGTGATGATACAACCTGTTCAGTGAGCTCTATTGTCATGAAAGTGACATAGGTTATGCACACTAATTGTGCGCACAGATTTTGCGTCAAAATTTCGTTAACCACCGATTTAAATTAGTGAGTTTAATGTAACCTGCTGAAATAAATAGACATTATGGCGAGAGTTGGCGATGGGGGGGTGAATAGCTTGGCAAAAATAGCGCCAGTTTTAATCTGGCGCTGAATTTTCCACAAAGTTATCCACAGGCTATTCAGCTTTGTGGGCGGCGAGAGGCATTGATCTGGCGATACGTCGGTTGTTGCGTTCAATAGTCCCTTCAATCAGTGAAAGGATGACCGGAATCACCACCAGTACCAAAACGGTGGCAAAGGCGAGGCCGAACGAAATACTGACTGCCATTGGGATGAGAAACTGAGCCTGCAGGGAAGTTTCGAAGAGTAATGGCAACAGTCCGGCAATCGTCGTGAGAGATGTCAGAAGCACGGCTCTCAGGCGCTGGCAGGATGCTTCAATAAGTGCTTCCTGGCGGGACAAACCTTTTTCACGCAGGTCCTGATAGAAAGTGACCAGGATGATGGAATCGTTCACCACTATGCCCGACAGACCAAAGAAGCCGAACAGTGAAAGGATGGTCAGGTCCAGCCCCATGAGCCAGTGGCCGATAATTGCGCCAGTCAGACCAAACGGAATTGCCGCCATAACTGCCAGTGGCCAAAAGTAGGAGCCGAACACCCAGGCCAGAATCAAATATATCAGCGTGATTCCGATAACTGCACCAAACATCATGTCTGTGCCGGTTTCACGCTGTTCTTCTGCCTTGCCCTTAAATTCATAGCTGAGGCCATAGTCATTGGCAATCTGCGGAATAATGTCGGCATCAAGTTGTGAAATTACGGTATTGGTGTTGGTGACACTGGCATCCACTTCGCCGGTAACATGAATGCCGAGTTTGCCGTCGGTGTGCCGTAGCAGTTCGAGGCCACGACGGGATTCCAGTTCAATCACATTTTCCAGCAGTACAACCTGCCTTTGCGGGGTGATGATGGGAAAACTGTTGAGAGCTCTTTGATGGTCGCGCTCAGCATCCGGCAGGACAATCCTTACCTCGGTCTCATCTTCATTCTCGTGGATGATTTGTAGCAGTTGGCCATCAAAAGCCGCACGCAGTTGGCGCCCGACATCAGCCACACTCAATCCCAAAGCCTGGCCGGTTGGAGTCAGTTTGTAGATAAATTGCTGTTTGCCATAGGGGAGGTCGTCCTGAATATTGCTGACACCGTCAAAGCCCCGTAGTGCTTCCGTTATTTCCTCGGCAGCTGCCTTTAACCGTTCAGGTGTTCCGTTGCGCAGGAAGATGTCAATGTCCTTGCCTGGAGGGCCGCCTCTGGGACTGGTCACTGAAATCTGTTCGATCCCGTCAATAGAAGGGAGCTTGGATTGCCAGACCTGGATTAATTCGGTATTACGGATATCGCGTTGGTCCGGGGAGGAGAGTTCAGCCTGCACGGTGGCATACTGGTCACCTTTCTGAAAATTTTGCCCACCATCGAAACTACCCGCATTGATTCGAACCAGTGAATGCAGCACCAAATCTTCATCGGATTCCATTAACTCCTCATTGGTCTGCCACAGGGCTTGTTCCATTTGTATAGCATAGCGTTCCACTTTCTCGGCCGGTGTACCTGCGGCAAATTTAACGCTGCCGATAATAAAAGTATTCTCAGGGGTTGGGAAAAAGGTGAACTGCAGACGACCGCTGGCCAGCAGGGAAATCGCCACGGCAAACAGGCACAGGACAGAGATCAGGGTATAGGCCCGGTTCTTCAGGGCAGCGGTGACCACCGGCCGGTAATGCCGGTCGCGAAAATAGTCGAACCCCCGCTCCAGCTTTTCCCGTGTTGGGGCCGGAGCCTTGTGGTGGTTCTTATGGAAACTGTGACGCAGATGTCCGGGAAGGACCAGAAAGCTTTCTGCCAGAGAGGCGATAATAACGCAGATGATGACCATGGGAATGGCTGAAAGAATATTGCCGATAATGCCGCCCACGATCATCAGAGGCAGAAAAGCCGCAATAGTCGTCAGCGAGGAAGACATTACCGGTACCAGCATGCGTCTTGCTCCGCCTTCTGCGGCCCGCAACGAATTTTCCCCGCTTCGATAATGGGTAAGGGCATCTTCCCCCACCACAATGGCATCGTCAACGATGATCCCCAGTGCCATAATCAAGGCGAACAGGCTCACCATATTGATACTGCCACCGGCGAGATAAAGTACGGCCAGGGTGCCCAAAAAGGAGACGGGTATACCCCATGCCACCCAAAACGCCACGCGGCCGTTGAGGAAGATAAAGAGAATTCCGACAACCAGCACCAACCCTCCAAGCCCGTTTTTCAGCAGCAGATTGATACGATCTTCGATCAGGACATAGGCCTCACTGACCGGATGCAGTTGCACCGATGGTGGCAGGGTAGGGCGGGTATCGGCCAGCCAGGTATTGAATACATTGGCCATTTTCAGGGTGTCGGCATTTTCCGTGCGTTGCAAGCGCATGAGTATGGCCGGTTCGCCCTTGTAATACACCTCAACAGACTGATCCTGAGGACGCTTTTCCACCTTGGCAATGTCTCCAAGGTGCAGCTGTTGGCCTTCAGCAGTGGTCAGGATAGCAAGGCGGCGAAACCCATCTTCATCTTTCTGTTTTTGCAGGCTGCGCAATTCCCTTTCGGATTCCATACGGCCAGTAGTTCCGGCGGGAATATCCTGACTCTGGTTTGAGATCAGTGTGCCTATTTCCGGCAGGGTGCGTTTCAGTGCATGCAACTGGCTGCTCGGAACCTGGATGGCGATTTCTTCTTCCGGCAGACCTATAAACTCAATTTTAGCGATGCCACGGTCCAGCAATTCACGTTCAAATTCACGGACCAGAGTGCGTAGTTCAAACAGTGACTCGGTCGATGTAACCACTAGTTGGGACACATCCTCGTAGCGGGTGACTTTGGAAATCTGGGGATCTTCCGATTCAGAAGGCAGATTTCGAACCATGCTGACCCGCTCTTTCACCTGATCCAGGGCCAGGCTCATGTCGCTGTCTTCTTCATATTCCAGCACAATGCTGGAAACACCGCGGGTTGACGTGGAACGCATTTCCTTGACGAAATCCAGATCCCTCAGTTCCTGTTCCAGCGGGGTGGTGATAGAGCTGGCGATATCCTCTGCGCCTGCGCCGGGCCAGATCACCCTGACAGTGATGAAATCAAGGGCGAAATTGGGCAGGAACTGAGTGTTGAGTTTAAGCAGTCCTATGGCCCCGGCCATCATCATGATCAGCATCAACAGGTTGGCGGCGACTTTATGCTGAGCAAAGCGGCCAATGAGATCAGATTGGTGTTTGCCTGCGTCATCGAGATTCATGTAAGTATCCTTTCTCAGCCTTCGGCATTAGTGGCAGTGCTAACTGCATGCTGCCGCGACTGAACCTTCAAGCCGGTGACGGCCTTAGGTAACTGGGTAGTGATAACCTGTGCCCCTTCTTTCAGGTCCTTGCCGGTGAAGATGACTCCTTCCAATCCGTCCTTGTCACGATAGCGACCCAGACGGTTGATGGTCACCGCTTGTAAGCGAGATTCTTCAGAGATCAGGTAGATACGGTCGTCACCATAGATGGCGCTAAGCTGAACGGTGTAGGCATCCTGTTTCTGTGGCAGTTTTACGTGCAACTCCACAGGTTTGCCTAACGGCAGATCCTCACCATCGGCTGGACTAAGATAGACATTAATGCCACCAGTGCCTGAATTGGCTGCGGCAGCAATGCGTTCTAAAGTCATTAGGACCTGTATGCCATAGACGTCTGCATAGGCGGAGGCTTTACCCTCGTTTTGTAACATGGCTCGGACTTCCGGTACCCAGCGATCAGGAATTTGGGCCTTGACTTCAAGACTGTCGGTAGCAACCAGCTCGATCAAAGGATCTCCTGGACGAACGCGCTCACCCACCGCAACGTGGACAGCCACCACCTTGCCTGCGTATGGCGCTTGTAATTGCGTTTGTGCCATATCCAGTTCTGCAAGCGTCAGTTGGGCCTGGGCGCGTTGCAGGCGTGCTTCCAGCTGGTGTAGCGTATTGATAAAGTTATCCACGCTAAGTTTGCGGTTAGTGACCGCCAACTGCTGCTGGTAGAGGGCGCTGAGGGCTGTTTCGGAGCGTTCTTCAGAGGTCACGTTGTTTTGTCTGAGACGTTGCTGGCGGTCATAAGCCTTTTGGCTCAACTCCAGCATGGTCTGTTCTGTTTTCAGTGATGCCAAATTGGCTTCATGGCGGGCCTTGGCCTCATTAATGGCAGCGTTGAGCTCCATGACATCAGCGCGGCGCTGAATCAGCAGCGCTTCAACCTCAACGGCATCCATTTGCAGCAGCACATCACCCTGCTGAAAACTACTGCCGGCCAGGAATGGCGTTGTTGTTACTGAGGTATTAACCCGGCTGGTCAGCAGCGATCTCTGAGTGGATTCGACTTCCCCGATCAGTTCCAGTTCTGGAGCGCGGTCTACCTTGTGCAATGGTTCAACATCAACCGTCCAAACGGTTTCCTGTTTGGGTTTCAGGGGAGGCGCAGGTTTCGAACTCACCAGAAAGCCGACCAGTAAAACAGTGCATAGAATAATGCCGATAAAGACCAGGTGTTTGCTATTTCTTGTACTCATAAGGGTCCCAGTGAATTTTGAAAATCGCCCCACAGATATTGCAGATAACTGAGCGCTGCCACCGGTGCTGTTTCAGTCCTGAGAATGCGCGGTCCCAGGCTTAGGCGCTTGAATCCGGCCTGCTCAGCCAGGCTGACTTCCAGATCGTTAAAGCCGCCTTCCGGACCGACCAGTAATAACACGGATCCCGGTGGCTTGGAATCGTCTGACCAGATTCCATTGGCCTGATCGCTGCCCGCATAGGGGTGGAGAATGAGCTTGAGATCTGCATTAGCGGATTCCAGCCATTGTTGCAGTGACTGTATAGGCGCAACCTCAGGAATCAGTACCCGGCCTGACTGCTCGCAGGCGCTGATAATGACCTGTTGCCAGTGCTGGCGCCTTTTTTCCCTGCGATCGTCATCCAGGCGGACTTCGCAACGCTCACTAGTCAATGGTGCAACCGAGGTGACACCAAGTTCGGTAGCTTTTTGCACGGCATAATCCATACGATCGCCGCGGGACACGACTTGGCCCAGGGTGACATTGAGCGGGGATTCGCTGGAGATCGGCAACGGCCGACCCAACTGCAGACTGATGGATTTACGTTCTATGGAAAGAATGGTGGCTTCCATATCGAACCCCTGTCCGTTGAACAACACGATCTGGTCCTGGGGTTTCAGGCGCAGCACTCGCCCCATATAGTTAGCGATATCCTGGCCCAGGTCGATAGTCGCTCCCGGTGGCAGTGGGTGGTCGCAAAAAACTCGAATGGTCCGCACTGAAAGTCCTTCTGCAATTAATAGTAATGATGTTATCCGTCAGTTATGATTGTTGACGGTTTTAACTGCATCTATGGGCAGTTTTACGCCTGGCCCAAAACCTTTGCCTGGGTTGAGCACTTTTATAATTTGGCGGGAGTTTGTCAATTGCTGTTGGCGCAGGTTTTCTGGCAAATGATGGGGACGGTGTCGTCAGGCCATTTGTCGTTGTAATAATCTCGCAATCTCATCGGCAGATCCTTCCCGCCCCAGATAGTACCCTTGAATAAAATCACAGCCGGCTTCACGCAGCCAGTCATACTGTTCTTTGGTTTCCACACCTTCTGCAGAGACCTTTATCTCCAGAGTCCGGGCAAGTGAAATAATGGCTCGGCAATAAGCAGCATCGGTCGGTGACGTCAGAACATTCTTAATCATCAGCCGATCCACCTTCAGTACACTGATGGGGAACTGACGTAGAGCCTTCAATGTTGAATTAGGTTTGCCAAAATCATCCAGGCAGATTTTTGGTCCCAGGTTGAGCAGACTGCTCAGGCCGAAGCGGCCGTCTATCAATTGCGAGTTGAGGATACCTTCGGTTATTTCAAGCAAGACGTTTTTGGCAAACCGGTTGTCAGTCTGCAATATTTCGCGCCAATGCTGTAGATGGTTTTCGTGCATCAACTGGCGGTGGGAAATGTTCAGCGATATGAAAGGGCATACATCGTCAGAGCCGCATTCGCCGCAGAACCTGACGTAATGAAGGTGTACCTGTTGCAACACCCAGTCACTGATATCCACAATGACGCCGGTTTCTTCCGCAATAAACATGAAGTCCTCAGGTTTGAGGATGCCCAGGCGTGGATGGTCCCAGCGCAGCAGTGCTTCTATACCCACCAGAATGCCGTTTTGCGCAGAGAAGATAGGCTGGTATTCCAGCAGGAACTGATTCGAACGGACCGCATTCTGGATGTCAATTTCCAGCAAGCTACGATGTTTGGCCTCTCTGTTCATTTGATCTTCAAAAAAGCGGAACTGGTTACGTCCGTTGTCTTTGGCTTTGTACATGGCGATATCGGCATGTTTTAACAATGTGCTGGGGTCGCTACCATCTCGTGGGTAGATAGTGATACCGATACTTGCCCCCAACCCTACTTCATAGCTCTCGATATGGAAAGGTTCGTGCAATTGGGTCAGTAGGGTTTTGGCCACGTGGCTGGCGTCCATTTCATCCCTCAAGTGAGGCAGAATCACGGTAAATTCGTCGCCTCCAAGCCGAGACAGCATATCGCTTTCTCTCAGACGATCCCGTAACCGGTGCGCTACTTGTTGCAATAGTTTATCGCCGATGTCATGGCCCAGGTTGTCATTCACCTGTTTAAATCGGTCAAGGTCAATAAACAGCAGTGCCAGAGTTTGCTCTTCCCGGCGATGAGAAGCTATAAGCTGCCGCAGATGCTCAAACAGGTGATTGCGGTTTGGCAGTTGAGTCAGAGGGTCGAAGTAAGCCTGATAGCGGACATGCTGCTCTGTTCGAACCCGCTCGGTAATATCATGGATGACCAGATAGAAACACATCCTGTTGTCCAAAGTCAGCGTGGACTTGTATATTTCCAGGTCTCTCTCCTGGCCGTCGGCGACACGGCATTTGGTCACGGTAACACCCTTTTCACTAAGGCTGTTGTATAGCTCCTGGGCGCCGGCTTTGCTAATGATCAGGTTGGTTAGAGGAATATCCTTCAGAGTCTGGCGGGAAAAGCCAAATAGTGAACAGGCCGCCGCATTGACGTTGAGGATTCTGCTGCCGTCTCCAGCCACAATGATCTGAGGCGCAGTGGATTGGCGGAATATGGCGTTATAGCGCCCACGGCTTTCCTGCAAGCGGGATCTGTCATACCAGCTACGCATTACCAGCAGACACAGAATTATCAGCAGCACTGCGGCCACCAGATCGGCGTCCATGAGACTAAGGGCGGCCTTGGTTAACTCGGAGTCTGAGACTTCCAGAATAAGATGCCAGCCAGGCCCCGCAATTTCCTGCCGCAACAGATTCGTATTTTTTACCTTAATGAATTCGTCGATTGAAATATCAAAGGGGTGGGTGATGAAATGACCCACCTGGTCGGGCAGTGCCTGGGCAAAGTTGATTAGCTCCGCTTTTGAAGCCAATCTTGCTCCCGTCAGCACATGATTGCCTGCATCTACCAGCATAAGTCTGCCGATATCATTAATGCCGGCGGGCAGATGGGATGACAGCAGATGGATGTCGACGTCTATCGCAGTTAGCCCACGCAGTACGTTATCGGCATAGACTGGTTTTAATATGGTGGCAGAAATTTCATCGGTTTCCGCATTGACAGTCGCCAGTGTCCAGAATAACTCGTGGCCGGGATTCTGGTATGGGCGCGCCATATCATGAAATTTGTGCAATAGGTCGGAGTTGAGGTTAAAGACCAATGAAGATGGAGGGGAGGGCAGTCCAAGGACAAATTGTTCCCGTGAAAAATAATAAATACGGGTTAGTTCAGGCATGGCCTTGGCCATGGAGTTCATCAATCCGGCCTGCCTCAATATGACATCCATTTCCCGGTAAAACCCAGGCCCTCTCGCTCTGTAGTCACCTGATCCCTTGAGTGAACCCAGGACAGGGTCGCTGGCGTTTATTTTATCGAGGGGAACAGAGAAATAATTGGCCTCGGGATAGTATTCAGCCTCGGCCAAAAAGGTGCTTTCAATAGGCGTGCTGCTGGAGGTATCCAGATCCGTGATGGTTAGAGAGTTCAGTATGAGCAGAGGATCCTGCAGCGCTCTAACTCTGGCATTCAGATCATTTCTAAGGTGAATTAGCTCTTCCTGCAGGTCCTGGCTAACAGCCTGCTTTCTTATTACAAAGTCCGACACCAGCAGAATGGTGACTGCCAGAGACAACAAACAGACTGCTATCACACGGCTCAATGGTCCGATGGAGTTCATCAATGTCCCTATAACATTGCCAGATACTGTTGGGAGCTGCCCCAAAAAAGCTCCAAGCTCTATCTATTTAGGGTCTGCTGGCAAAACGTCAGCACCCTAGGAGTATACGTTAAGATTTCTGCTTGAGCGTTATCAGAAAAGTTTTATAAGCTGAATTTTTGGGCTGTACGTTGCCAGGAGTAATACGGTGTTATTTTGATCATAACAGGAAACAATTCCAGCCTGCAGTCGTTGTCATGCTGCAGGCCGAAAGGATTTAGAATGAAATTTTATCGCCCAGATCGAGATGATCCCAAATCGCCAGACTGGGTTCTGCCTGGTTCAGCGTATAGAAATGCAGGCCAGGCGCTCCGGCTTTCAAAAGGTCTTCGCAAAGCCGGGTTACTACTTCTTCGCCAAACTGGACAATGCTGGTCATGTCGTCGCCGTAGGCCTCCAGCTGTTTGCGAATCCAGCGTGGAATTTCAGCGCCACACATGTCGCTGAAGCGTGCCAGCCTACTGTAATTGGTGATTGGCATAACGCCGGGCACGATAGGAATATTGAGGCCGGATTGTTCACAACGTTCAATGAAATAGAAATAGGCATCGGCGCTATAGAAGTATTGCGTAATAGCGCTGGTGGCACCGGCTTCAACTTTACGTTTGAAATTGGCCAGGTCAGCTTCGGCATTTTTGGCCTGTGGATGAAATTCCGGGTAGGCCGCAACTTCGATAGAAAAGTGATCGCCAGAGTGCTCGCGAATAAACGACACCAGTTCATTGGCATAACGCAATTCCGCAGATCCTCCGGCACCCATTCCAGACGGCAGGTCACCACGTAAGGCAACGATTCTTTGGATGCCATTTTCCCTATAAATGTTCAGCAGCTCTGCCACTGAGTCGCGGGTAGCGCCAATACAGGATAAATGGGGGGCGGTTGATATCCCCTGTTTGTGCAGGGTGGTTACGGTATCGATCGTTCTTTCACGGGTGGAGCCACCGGCACCGTAAGTGACCGAAAAAAAATCCGGATTACGGGTCGCCAGTTTGTCTCTGACGATTTGTAGTTTGTTCATCCCTTCCGCAGTCTTGGGCGGAAAGAACTCAAAACTGAAGCGGCGCTTAAACTGCTTTTGGGTTTCCATTGTTGCTTCTCTCGGCAAAGTACAGGGAGGAGCTGGAGGGCCCGCTCCCTGAGTATGTATAGTTCAGATTTATAACTGCAAAGTCCGCTGCAGATCAGTATTTGTAGTCGTTAGGCTTGTAGGGGCCTTCAACCGCGACACCGATATATTCTGCCTGGGTAGTGGTCAGTTGGGTGATCACACCACTAAAGCCTTCGACCATATAGCGGGCAACTTCTTCATCCAGTTGTTTGGGCAGCACCTTGACGTAAAGATTTTTGGGCTTTTCGTCTGCAGGCAGATCAGCAAATTTCTCGGCGTAAAGATGCATTTGTGCCAAAACCTGGTTTGCAAACGAGCCGTCCATAATCCGCGAAGGATGACCTGTGGCGTTGCCCAGGTTAACCAGACGGCCTTCAGACAACAGAATCAGGTGGTCATTCTGCTCACGGTTGCGATAAACCTTGTGTACCTGGGGTTTGACTTCATCCCATTCCCAGTTGTCACGCATGAACTTGGTGTCTATCTCATTGTCGAAGTGACCAATATTGCAGACGACAGCGCCGTTTTTCAGCGCTGCCAGCATGTGCTTGTCACACACGTTAACGTTCCCTGTGGTAGTGACCAGCAGATCGGTGTTACCCAGCAGTAGAGTGTTAATGGAAGTGGCAGTACCGTCATTCTGGCCATTCAGGTAGGGGGAAACCACTTCGTAACCATCCATGCAGGCTTGCATGGCGCAGATTGGATCCACCTCAGTCACTTTTACGATCATGCCTTCCTGACGCAGCGAGGCGGCAGAACCTTTGCCCACATCACCGTAACCGATAACCAATGCTTTTTTGCCTGACAGCAGGTGGTCGGTTCCGCGCTTGATCGCGTCATTCAACGAGTGACGACAACCGTACTTGTTGTCGTTCTTGCTCTTGGTAACGGAGTCGTTAACGTTAATGGCCGGAACTTTAAGGGTACCTTTCTTCATCATGTCCAGGAGGCGGTGAACACCAGTAGTGGTTTCCTCGGAAATGCCATGAATGATTTCCAGCATTTGTGGGTATTCATTGTGCAGGATTTCGGTCAGGTCGCCACCATCGTCCAGGACCATGTTGGCCGCCCAAGGCTGGCCGTCTTTTTCGATAGTCTGTTTAATGCACCACTCGTACTCTTCTTCGGTTTCGCCCTTCCAGGCGAAAACCGGAATACCGGCAGCGGCGATAGCTGCAGCAGCATGATCCTGAGTAGAGAAAATATTACAGGATGACCAGCGTACTTCGGCACCTAGAGCAACCAGGGTCTCGATCAACACAGCAGTTTGAATGGTCATGTGGATACAACCCAGAATTTTGGCACCGGCCAGGGGTTGTTCAGCGCGGTATTTTTCCCGCAGCGCCATCAAAGCAGGCATCTCGCCTTCAGCAATTTCAATTTCTCTGCGGCCCCAGCCGGAGAGGTTGATGTCAGCCACTTTGTAGTCGCTGAAGTTATCTACGCTTTGCAGTTGTGACATTGGAAAATTCCTTTGTGTTTTTAGACCACTCGCCGGGTCCGGGAAGTGGTCGAAAGAGTTCAGTGCTTACAGACCGGCATCAGCGCGTAAGGCTTCGGCTTTGTCAGTATGTTCCCAGGTAAAGTCATCACCGGTACGTCCGAAATGGCCGTAGGAAGCGGTTTGGCGATAGATCGGACGACGCAGGTTGAGCATGTCGATCAGGCCGCCGGCACGCAGGTCAAAATGCTTACGCACCAGTTCTGCAATCAGACTGTCATCCACTTTGCCGGTGCCGAAAGTATTGATGGAAATTGACGTCGGCTCAGAAACGCCGATGGCGTAAGACACCTGAATTTCACAACGGTCGGCAAGGCCGGAAGCCACGATGTTTTTCGCTACATAGCGGCCAGCATAGGCCGCTGAGCGGTCTACCTTGGAAGGATCTTTTCCTGAGAAAGCGCCGCCACCGTGACGCGCCATGCCGCCGTAGGTATCAACAATAATTTTACGGCCGGTCAAACCACAGTCCCCTACAGGGCCACCGATGATGAACTGGCCGGTAGGGTTTATGTGGAATTTAGTGTCTTTGTGCAGCCATTCTTTGGGCAGCACGTGGTGTACGATTTCTTCCATCACCGCTTCGCGGATATCGGCTTGTTTGATGTCCGGGGAGTGTTGGGTGGAAAGTACCACGGCATCGACAGCAACGGGCCTGCCATTCTCGTAGCGCAGAGTCACCTGGCTTTTGGCATCTGGACGCAGCCATGGAAGAATGCGGTTTTTGCGCAGGTAGGCCTGGCGCTCTACCAGACGGTGGGCGTAATAAATAGGTGCCGGCATTAAAACTTCAGTTTCGTTGGTGGCGTAACCGAACATCAGTCCTTGGTCGCCTGCGCCCAGATCTTTGGCTTCAGCTTCGTCCACACCCATCGCGATGTCGCTGGATTGTTTGCCGATGGCATTTAATACCGCACAGGAAGCACCGTCAAAACCGACATCTGAACTATCGTATCCGATGTCCAGAATGACATTGCGGACAATGTCTTCCAGGTCCACATAGGTGTTGGTCCTGACTTCGCCGGCAATGACTGCCATTCCGGTCTTAACCAGCGTTTCCACCGCCACACGGGAATGTGGGTCGTCTTTGATTATGGCATCCAGAATGGCGTCGGAAATCTGGTCCGCCATTTTATCCGGATGGCCTTCGGAAACAGATTCTGAAGTAAAAATCGAGTACTCGCTCATGGCATGCTTCCTATATTGTCAGGCTGAAATGGTTGTCGCAGAGTTAAATTAAATCAGTACAGCGTTTCTATATGCTTGATGGATCTCTTGCTTTACTAAAACAGGTACTGGGTTAGTTCATTCAGTTTCATTCATCATCGCAGACCGCATTATTGTTACTGCGAAGGATTACAAAATTTGTTTGTCGTCCAGACTGTAATTTGTCGTCCAGACTATGAAGAGTCGACGCTCAACCCCTCCGGATTTTATTGTTCATGCCCTGAAACAGGTGCGAGGAACTGCCGTACCTGGATCTGAAATCCGTTACGGACACCTATATATAAACTTTCACCATCAATGAGTCCGGCCTGGTCAGCCCACTGGGAGATCTCGGCACTATCAAACCCCAACCATAAATCCCCGCATGAATCCTTGGCCCAGCTTTGGTCATGACGGCTGAGCTCGCTGACAATCAGGGCGCCCCCTGGTTTAAGAAGTTGCGCGCAGTCGCTGATCAGTGTCGCAGGTGAGGGTACGTGGTGTAACACCATATTGATGACGATGGCATCCACCTGTTTACCAAGTTTCAGAGCATGGGTGGTGGTGCCCAGGATAAATTCTATGTTGCTTAATTGATGCTGGTGAGCGCATCCGCGTGCCTGCTCCAGCATCTCGCTGGAATTGTCTAAAGCGATAACCTGCTCAAAAAGTTCACTCAGATCCTGCAGGAATGCACCCTCGCCAGGGCCAATTTCCAGTACCGATTTCATTCCCGGCTTGCGGGCCTGTTCCAGTAACTCCCTGGCAGGTTTGGCGTATAAGCTGAACTCAGCAATCAATTCCTGATGAGCCTTAAAGTGATCCGCATTGCGGGCAAAAAAAGCCTGGCTTTGCAGGGCTCTTTGTTCACGTACATTGGCAATGCCCAACTGCGTTATTGGAGGCACCGGCAGTTGATCCACATTGGCCAGCAGATCAGCTCTGGCAATATCGGAAGGGCTGGCGGAAGTTAACACCGGGCGGCGGTAGAAAATACTGTTCCCTTCACGCTGAGCTTCAACAAGACCTGCTTTTGCCAACACCTTCAGGTGATGGCTCATCGCGGATTGGCGCACCTCAAAAATGGCGGACAGCTCAAGAACGCCATAGGTATCCCGCTCAAGAATACGCAGGATTTCCAGGCGCATAGGATCACCGCTTGCCTTATAAATTGCCGCAAGGTCGGTAAAGGAGTGCGTAGCCGGTGGTTTATCTACGCCATGTATCAAATTGGCTTGAGCTGTCATAGGGTCGAAAGTTTATCAGCATCAAATCTGACCTACAACATCTATATCAAAATAAATTGATATAGATGTTGTAGGTTTTTGAAGGAGCTATGCTCTGATAGGTCGCTAAAGGCTTTTGCTGAGGATATGTGTAGGCATGCCATCCAGAGAATAGAGCAGGCTTGTTTGGCAGAAAAATACAGTGTTTACCGTAATAAAGTGCATGCGAGTGACTTTTTATAATCAAATTTGCTCCCACCTTCTTAATATTAGAAAATACCCGTCCTTTTTTCGCAGTTGGCCGATTTAGCCAAGCCACACCATTGAACTAAGACTCGATTCGAGCAGGAGTAAATGAATGCCGTCGCGTAAAGAACTCGCCAATGCCATCCGGGCGTTGAGCATGGACGCAGTGCAAAAAGCCAAGTCAGGTCACCCTGGTGCCCCCATGGGTATGGCTGACATAGCCGAAGTATTGTGGCGGGACTACCTGCATCATAATCCTGCTGATCCTGCCTGGATCAACCGCGACCGCTTCGTGCTCTCCAATGGTCACGGCTCTATGCTGCTCTACTCCTTGTTGCACCTTAGCGGATATGATCTCGGTATCGAGGATCTGAAAAACTTCCGTCAATTGCATTCCAGAACTCCCGGCCATCCTGAATACGGCTATGCTCCTGGTGTAGAAACCACGACCGGCCCTCTGGGGCAGGGTATTGCCAACGCTGTTGGCATGGCCATTGCCGAGAAAGCGCTGGCGGCCCAGTTTAATCGCGATGGCCACGAGGTGGTTGACCACTACACTTATGCTTTCCTTGGCGACGGCTGTCTGATGGAAGGTATTTCTCACGAAGTATCCTCATTGGCGGGCACCCTGGGTCTGGGCAAACTGATCTGTTTCTATGACGACAACGGCATTTCCATCGACGGCGAAGTGGAAGGCTGGTTCACCGATAATACTCCCAAGCGTTTTGAAGCTTATGGCTGGCAGGTTATTCCAGGCGTTGACGGGCATGACAGCGATGCTGTGAAAGCTGCCATTGAGACTGCCCGTAGTGACGACAGCCGTCCCACCCTGATCTGCTGCAAAACCATTATCGGTTTTGGCGCACCTAACAAGCAGGGTAAAGAGGAATGTCATGGCGCCCCTCTGGGTGACGATGAAATTACCGCTACCCGCGCTGCTTTGGGTTGGAGTCATGAACCTTTTGTGGTTCCGGAAGAAATTTATGCCGAGTGGAGCGCCAAAGAAAAGGGAGCCCAGTCACAGGCACAATGGAGTGCCCGGTTTGAAGCCTATCAGGCGGCCTATCCAGAACTGGCTGCTGAGCTGGTTCGCCGCTCCAAGGGCGAGCTGCCTGCTGAATTTGTAGCACAAGCAGATGCCTATATAGAAGCCTGCCAGGAAAAAGGCGAATCCATCGCCAGCCGTAAAGCTTCGCAAAATTCTATCAACGCCTACGCGCCACTGTTGCCTGAACTCCTGGGTGGTTCTGCAGACCTGGCAGGTTCCAACCTGACGCTGTGGAAAGACAGCAAAGGCATCACCAAGGAGGATGCTGCCGGTAACTACCTGTTCTACGGTGTGCGTGAGTTCGGCATGTCAGCCATCATGAATGGTATTGCGTTGCACGGCGGTTTCATTCCTTACGGAGCGACATTTCTGGTATTCATGGAATACGCCCGTAATGCGGTCCGTATGGCGGCGTTGATGAAACAACGCTCTATCTTTGTGTTTACACACGATTCCATAGGTCTGGGTGAAGATGGCCCGACCCACCAGCCGATCGAACAGCTGACCAACCTGCGTACCACACCGAATATGAGTACCTGGCGTCCCTGTGACACGGTTGAATCCGCAGTCGCCTGGAAGGCGGCGATTACCCGTGAAGACGGCCCGACTGCGATGATTTTCTCACGTCAGAATCTGCCTCATCAGCCACGTTCGTCTGAACAACTGGCCAATGTAGCGAAGGGCGGGTATGTCCTGAAGGATTGCGACGGCCTGCCAGAACTGATTCTGATTGCCACTGGATCTGAAGTTGGCCTGGCTGTTAGTGCAGCGGAGCAACTCAGTGCACAGGGCAAGAAAGTGCGTGTGGTTTCCATGCCGTCCACTGATGTATTTGAAAAGCAGGACAGCAGCTACCGTCAATCCGTATTGCCTCTGCAAGTGACTGCTCGCCTGGCCATTGAAGCGGCCCATGAAGACTACTGGCATAAGTATGTCGGCCTGGATGGTCGTATTATCGGTATGACCACTTTTGGTGAATCAGCACCTGCCCCTCTGCTGTTCGAAGAGTTTGGCTTCACTGTTGACAATGTCGTCGCACAAGCCAGTGAGCTGTTGGAGTCAATCGACGGCTAACTTGGATTGGGATCTGTGGTTGAATTTTGTCGTCAGTACTTTCGAGGTAAGGCAGCGCTATGTTGCGAGTGGCAATTAATGGGTATGGGCGTATCGGGCAGTGTGTACTGCGTGCTTTGTACGAGTCTGGCTATCGTCAGTCCATGCAGGTCGTCGCCATCAATGAGCTTGCTGATGCAGAAACCATTGCTTACCTGACCCGTTACGACACCACACACGGACCCTTCCGTGGGGAAGTGTCGTTGCGGGACGGCCAGCTTATGGTGAATGGCGACAACATTACCCTGATGCGGGAATCTGATCCTACAAAGCTGCCCTGGCGTACTATCGGAGTCGATCTGGTGCTGGAATGTACCGGTGCGTTTTCCGATAGGGACACGGCGCAGGGGCATATCAGTTCCGGGGCCGGCAAAGTTCTGTTTTCCCAACCGGCAGAGTCTTCTGTGGACCACACCGTGGTATTCGGTATTAACCATCAGGCGCTCAATGCTGACTTTACCATTGTCTCAAATGCTTCCTGCACCACCAATTGCATTGTCCCCATTATCAAGATTCTGGATGAACATCTAGGCATTGAGCGCGGGGTGATTACCACGATTCACTCGGCAATGAATGATCAGCCGGTGATCGATGCGTACCACCACCAGGATCTGCGTCGCACTCGTAGCGCTATGGCATCACTGGTGCCGGTCAATACCGGACTGGCCAAAGGTATCGAACGCCTGTTACCCCACCTGACCGGTAAGTTTGAAGCTAATGCCGTAAGGGTGCCTGTCATCAATGTCTCAATGATGGATCTCACTGTTTGTGTTCGGCAGGAAACGACCTCCAATGAAGTTAACCGAATTCTCCGTCGGGCTGCGGATCAGCAGTTTGACGGTATTATTGGTTATACCGAAGAGCCTCTTACTTCCTGTGACTTCAATCATGACTGCCGCAGCGGAGTGGTAGACGGTAACCAGACTAAGGTCAGTGGAGAGCGTCTGATCAAGGTGATGGCCTGGTTTGATAACGAATGGGGCTTCGCCAACCGGATGCTGGATACCAGCGCCTACTGGTATGGTCTGGCAGCGAAATGATTGCCGGACCTCATGTCTCTGTGCAGACATAAATTCATGTGAGCATTAACACGGGAATAAGCAAGAATACATCTCAGTCATGCTGAGTTGCGAAGGTAGGTTCCCAGTCCACGACACTTGACGCTAATAATTCAGCACGCAAATCTCCAAAAAAAGCAGGGGATCAACACAGAATAATGAGAGGTGAAGGTTACATTCGCCGTAGGGAAGGGTTGTCAGAGAAAAACTGAAACCGACTAACGATTCATGATAGAACTTGAGAGGATAGCCACCATGTCAGTAATCAAAATGACCGATCTGGATCTGAAGGGGAAGCGGGTTCTAATTCGCGAAGACCTGAACGTTCCGGTAAAAGACGGAAAAGTGACTTCAGACGCACGTATCCAGGCTGCACTTCCCACAATTAAACTGGCTCTGGAGCAGGGTGCCAAAGTTATGGTGATGTCTCACCTGGGCCGCCCGGAAGAAGGCGTGTTTTCAGAGGAAGACTCCATGCAACCAGTGGCAAGCCATCTCGCACAACTTTTGGGAGCTGAAGTTCCACTATTGCAGGACTACCTGGAAGGCGGTTTTGAAGTACAGGAAGGCGAATTGGTCTTGTTTGAAAATGTTCGCTTCAATGTGGGTGAGAAAAAAGACGCAGAAGACCTGTCCCGTAAGTATGCCGCACTGTGTGATATCTTCGTCATGGATGCTTTTGGTACGGCTCACAGGGCACAGGCCTCCACTCATGGTGTGGGCAAGTTCGCACCCGTTGCTTGTGCCGGTCCCTTGCTGGCAACAGAGCTCGAAGCACTGGGCAAGGCGCTCGACAAACCCGCGCGCCCGATGGTGGCAATTGTGGCCGGCTCCAAGGTATCTACCAAGCTCGACGTGCTGAATTCATTGTCAGATGTTTGCGATTCGCTGATCGTGGGTGGCGGTATTGCCAATACATTTCTTGCGGCAGCCGGGTACAAGGTCGGCAAATCCCTCTGTGAAATGGATTTGTTGGATACTGCTAAAACTATCGCTGCCAAGGTCAATATCCCGCTTCCCACAGATGTGGTTGTGGCCAGCGAGTTCAGTGAATCCGCCGTGGCAACAACCCGCCAAATTGCAGATGTCACCGATAGCGACATGATTCTGGATATCGGACCTGATACTGCTGCCCAGTTGGCAGAAGTGCTAACCTCCGCCAAAACCATTCTTTGGAACGGTCCGGTAGGCGTATTTGAATTCGATCAATTTGGTGGCGGTACTGAGGCTATAGCCAAAGCTATCGCGGCATCAGAGGGGTTTTCCATTGCTGGTGGAGGTGACACTTTAGCGGCCATCGACAAGTACGGAGTGATGGATAAAATTTCCTATATTTCAACTGGCGGTGGCGCATTTCTTGAATTTGTGGAAGGGAAAACACTGCCTGCTGTGGCGATGCTACAGCAACGTGCCGTAAACTAGTTCAAAACAATCCAATATAATACAGGGTCGAACGCCGGGTTTTGCCAACCCGGCGCCTATGTTTTTACGAGTTATTAAGCTAGTGATTAATCATTAAATTACTAATCACTAAATTCATTACTAACCATTTATGCAACTGAGGGAAGATCGATGGCATTGATCACTATGCGCCAGCTTCTGGACCATGCCGCTGAGTACGAATACGGCGTTCCGGCATTTAATGTAAACAATCTGGAGCAAATGCGCGCCATTATGGAAGCGGCAGACCAAACAGACAGCCCGGTTATCGTACAGGCTTCTGCCGGCGCCCGGAAATATGCAGGGGCTCCTTTCCTGCGCCATTTGATTCTGGCGGCAGTAGAAGAGTTTCCACATATTCCTGTGGTGATGCACCAGGATCACGGTACCTCTCCGGCGGTATGTCAGCGTTCCATTCAATTGGGCTTTTCCTCCGTTATGATGGATGGTTCTCTTGGTGAAGACGGGAAAACACCCACCGATTACGAGTACAACGTAGGTGTAACTCGCCGTACAGTGGAAATGGCGCATGCCTGCGGCGTGTCCGTTGAAGGTGAACTGGGTTGCCTGGGCTCGCTGGAGACAGGGCAGGCTGGTGAAGAGGACGGCATTGGTGCAGAAGGCACCTTAAGTCACGACCAGATGCTGACTGACCCTGATGAAGCGGCTGACTTTGTCCATAAAACGCAGGTCGATGCCTTGGCCATCGCCATTGGCACCAGTCACGGTGCGTACAAGTTTACGCGCCCGCCTACCGGTGACATTCTGGCCATTGAACGCATCAAAGCCATCCACCAGCGTATCCCAGGCACTCATCTGGTGATGCACGGATCTTCTTCTGTGCCCCAGGACTGGCTGGCAATAATCAATGAGTTTGGTGGTGAAATCGCAGAAACCTATGGTGTGCCGGTGGAAGAAATTCAGGAAGGTATCAAGTATGGCGTGCGCAAAGTTAACATCGACACTGATTTGCGACTTGCGTCAACTGGTGCGATTCGCCGTTTCCTGGCACAAAACAAATCTGAATTTGATCCCCGCAAGTATCTGACTCATGCCACTAATGCCATGAAGGATATTTGTATTGCCAGGTATGAAGCTTTCGGTACTGCAGGCAAAGCCAGCAAGATCAAGGTGATCAGCCTGGATGGTATGGCTGCAAAATATGCTTCCGGAGCATTGGATCCTCAGGTCAACTAATTCGATAGGGTTTGTCTCCAGAATGGTTGTTTCCATAACAGCAGCCCTCTGGAGACAATGAGTTACCTGCTTGATTTGCTAAGAGCCACCAGGGTAGGTTGCCAGGGTGGCTTTTTTTATGATGGAATTTTGAATGACACCATTTTGGGACAGAGCTCAACTCAGTGCACAACTGCGGCCATTGTCGTTTACAGATGCACCGGAGATGACTGATATCGAAGCGCGTTATTGTCATTATTACCGCATCGATAAGGAATTCCGGATTACCGATATCAGCCACAGACTTGGTTATTTTGAAGCGCTGGGATTCAGGATTGCCACCCACGTATACACTCCGCCTCGTCCCAAAGGAACCGTATTTGTTCTGCACGGCTATTTTGACCATGTCGGGCTATACGGGCATTTGATTGAATATCTGATTCGAGAAGGTTATGGAGTGGTTGCCTACGATCTCCCGGGGCATGGTTTGTCAAGTGGCGAACCGGTGTCGATCAAGGCTTTTTCCCAATATCAGGAAGTGTTGCAGGCCTGCCTTGATGTATGCCGCGGACATTTGCCGGAGCCCTGGTTGGCAGTCGGGCAAAGTACGGGGGCAGCTGTGCTGGTGGAGTACTTATGCCGTCATCGATTCAATCAGCAAACCAGCCCCTTCAAACACTGGGTGCTGTTGGCTCCTCTGGTACGGCCTCTGGGGTGGCGTTCGGCGTTAGTATTGCACTCTTTGCTTGGGCCATTCTTGCGTACCTGGAAGCGGGTGTTCATGCCGAATTCCCATGACAGTGAATTTATCCGTTTTCTAAAAGACAAGGATCCGTTGCAATCCAAGACTGTTTCCATAGACTGGGTCGGTGCGCTGAGGCGCTGGGTAAAGGAAATAGAGGCGACAGAACCCTTGTCCCATCCTGTAACTATCATTCAGGGCCAGGAGGACACTACTGTTGATTGGAAACATAATATCCCCCAGTTACAAAAGCTGTTACCCAATGCTGAGGTGAAATATTTACCTGAAGGACGGCATCAACTGGTCAATGAGTCTGTTTCTATTCGTAATGCTGCGTTCGGCTGGATGATTGAAGCATTTAACCAGGCACTGGCGTCGTCAGATCAGGATACCGCCTAAGCATTAACGAATTGCAACACAACTCTTGATATCCATTGCAGACAGGTCAACTGGCTCACGGCATAATTAGTGGCACTATAAGAGTTGTGACGTTGCCTAAAAGAATAATCGCTTCAGCTTCTGTTAAGGCGGCATCAACTAATTTATAAGCCATCAATGAATGATTCGGAGAATTCGGAATGAAATTTAAGCTGTGTGCTCTTGTTGTAGCCGGGGCTCTGACTGCCGGGTGTCAGACCTATGATCCATACACGGGCGAGCAACAAACCTCTAAGGCCACTACGGGCGCAATCTTCGGGGCCGTTTCAGGTGCCGTGATCGGTGCCGCTACCTCCAGTAAAAAAGATCGTGGTAAGGGTGCGCTTATCGGAGCTGCTGCTGGTGGTGCCATCGGTGGGGGTATTGGTTATTACATGGATAAGCAGGAAGCTGAACTGCGCCATAAGTTGGAAGGTACCGGCGTCCGGGTTGTGCGTAACGGTGATGAAATTACGCTGGTTATGCCTGGAAATATTACCTTCGATACTGGTCGTTCAGAGGTGAAAGCAGGTTTCTTCTCCACACTGGAATCAGTCGGTCTGGTGTTGAAAGAATTCGATAAAACCAAGGTTGAAGTGGCAGGCCATACGGATTCTACCGGTGGTGCAGATCTTAATCAGCGTCTTAGTGAGCAGCGTGCACAGAGCGTTGGCCAATTTCTGGTAACCCAGGGTGTCGCAGCATCGCGTATCCAGGCGGTCGGTTTTGGTCCGCGTTATCCTGTTGCGACTAACAGTACCGCTGAAGGTCGTTCAGCCAACCGTCGTGTTGAGCTCAAACTGTTACCTATTCAGGGCTAACCCAAGGCTTATAGCACCACACTAATAAATGCTGCCCAATGGCAGCATTTATTTTATATCTCGTACTCCACGATCCGACGCTCAGTGCGCAGGGGGCCAACGATAGGCTTCACCCGCTCATGTTCGGGATGGTTTTCATAACTTTCCAATGCATCCAGGTTGGCAAAATCTGACTGCATGACCACATCCGCAGCATCTTCTAAACTGCAGGTGTTGATTCCTACCGTGATGCTGATAAGTCCTGGAATTTTGCCTCTCATGGATTCAAGGGCGGATTTAATAGTCTGGGCATCCTCAAGTTTTTTCTCTGGAGTGTCCGCCTTTAGGCGCCAGAGTACGACTCTTCGTATCATTGTTTCTTCCTGTTTGCTTCTAGATTGCGTTCATGTATCTATACTGCGTTCACGGTGCCGTTTTTTTCGGCTATCCCATCGCTGATTGTTTCTTCATTAATTATCCTCGTTAATAAGGACACGGCCAAACATAGCTTTGGTATTAAGGGGAGAGATCGCACGGATATTATCCTGTCGAATTCGTTCCTGCTGTTGCGATACAGCCACTACCAGCCATTCAGACTTATCAGGATGGGTTTCTGTGGTAATGGCCGTGCCAGACAGTCTTGCACCACTGGTTAATTCAAGGTTTACTTTATAACGGTAGAGGCAAGCGATTTCCAGATAGTCATGAAGATCACATGAAATGGGTGTATAGGTGCTAGTCATGGTCTTTCCTTTGGCAGGCGTTACCGTTAACGAAGCCATCTGGTCAGTGCTTTAATGTTTGCCAAAATTCCTGGCAACGTCTGGTGTTAATGTGCTTGATAGATGATCATACCCCCGATTGATGCGGATAAACACACTTGGCCGTGGGCATCCTATGTTCCAAATGCCGACAGCCCCTAATAACCTATGAGATAAATTTCCATGAGTGATAGTTTGTGGCTCCGTGTTGGAGTCCCTTTGGGCCTGTTTATTATTATGTTTGGCCTGGGATCCACCCTTAGTCGTGCTCAGTTGATGGATGCCGTCCGGGACCGTGCAGCGCTGGTCGCAGGGCTTGGTGCCCAGCTTGTCCTATTACCTCTTGTAGGCATATTGATTGCCTGGATGGCTCCGGTTTCCTATGAATTCAAGTTTGGTATTCTGATTCTTGCCTGCTGTCCCGGAGGCACGACCTCAAATGTGTTTACGCATCTGGCCAAAGGTAACCTGGCGCTGTCGGTCAGTCTGACCACGATCAGCAGTTTATGTTCGTTGATTACCCTGCCGCTGACACTTGCCTTGGGTGCAGCGATACTGGTTCAGCATTCCGTACCAATGGAAAGCATGGCGGTAGAGGGTATTCCAGCCAGGGGGCCGGACGTTGATGTGCCGCTCGGATACATCATCAAGAGCCTGGTGGTCGTCACGCTGCTGCCCATCTGCCTGGGCATGCTGTTTCGTTATCGCTGGCCACAACTTGCACTTCGCCTGGAAAGCCGTATTTCGGTGTTCAGCTCATTATTTCTGGCGGCATTGATTGTGATTATCATGGTTAGAGAATGGGACGTGCTTTATGCCAACGTTGCCAGTCTGGGGCCTATTTTAGTTTTACTGAGCGGGGTAACCATGATACTCGGAGTGGCATTGGCAAAGCTGTTTCGCACGAATGTTGAAGATGCAGTAACCATCGGCCTGGAGGCGGGGATCCAGAATTCCGGGCTGGCGATCTTTATTGCTTTATCCTTAATACAGGATGAGCTGATGACCATACCAGCAGCAATTTATACCCTCTCCATGTATATCTGTGCCTTGTCGATGATCTGGGTGGGCCGGCGCAGGTATCGCGCAGTACTGGCTGGCGATTTCAATTAGCCAGGCCCTAGGGAGACAGGTATGTTTGAAGCAACTGAGCTGGGCCACAAGTTATCCAAGCAGGAATACAGGGAGGCTGTGCCGGAGCTTAGAGAACAGTTGCTGATGGTGCAGACAGCCTTGAGAAAAGCCGGCTTGGCGGTGTATATCCTGGTGGAAGGGGTAGACAGCTTGGGGAAGGGCGAGGTGGTCAATCTGTTGAACCAGTGGTTCGATACCCGAGGTATCGAGGTGAACGGTTTTGGTCCCAAAACTGATGAAGAAGCCCGTCGTCCCCGTTTCTGGCGCTATTGGCGTAATTTCCCGGCGAAAGGGCGCATTGGGCTTTTTTTTGGTTCCTGGTATACCGGCGAGCTGATTAAGCGGGCTACCAGACGCCAGGGAAAAGATGAGTTCGACGGACACATGCAAGGCATTGCCAGATTGGAAACGACACTTGCCCGCGATGGCGCATTGATTCTGAAGTTCTGGCTGCATACCTCGGAAAAGACGCTGGATCAGAAGCTCAAAATGCATGAGAAAGACAAGGATGAAGGTTGGATTGGGTCAGATGCAGATCACCAGGTTCTACGCAATTACAAACGCTATATCAAAGCGGCTGAGCGGGCTGTACGCCTGACAGATCAGTTGGCGGCGCCCTGGCATCTTGTCGAAGCGGAAGATGATCGCTATAGGGATATTACTGTTGCCCGGTTAATTTTAAGCGCTATTCAGAAAAGGTTGGCGGAGATTTCTGCTCAAGCTCAGGCCGAAAATAGTGTGAAGCCGGATACTGCCAGCCCAGATGCGACCAGCCCGGATATGTCGCAGGAAGCTGGTGGCAGTGGTGAACTGCAGTCCAAAACGGTTCTCGATCAGATTGATCTGACACTTCGCATGGACAAAAAAGACTATGAAAAATGTCTCAGGAATTTGCAGTTAACGCTTAGTCGTCTCAGTTGGCAGGCATATCATCAAGGCATCAGCATGATCCTGGTATTTGAAGGCTGGGACGCTGCAGGTAAAGGCGGGGCCATCCGCCGTATTACCCAGGCTGTGGATGCGCGTATTGCCCGGGTTATCTCTATCGCTGCGCCTACAGATGAGGAATTGTCTCATCATTACCTCTGGCGTTTCTGGCGACATATTCCGTTAGCCGGTCGCCATACAATATATGACCGCAGCTGGTATGGAAGGGTGCTGGTGGAACGGGTGGAAGGCTTTGCCAGTGAACCTGAATGGCGTAGGGCCTATACTGAGATCAATGACTTTGAGGAACAGGTCGGTGGCAGGGGCAATCTGCTGCTGAAGTTCTGGCTGCATATAGATGCTGATGAACAATTGGCCCGATTCCGGGCCCGAGAGAAAATTTCCTATAAGAACTACAAAATTACAGAGGAAGACTGGCGTAACCGGGAACGTTGGGCGGATTACGAGCATGCCGTGCATGAAATGGTGGTGCGTACCAGTACGGACTACGCGCCCTGGACTCTGGTGGCAGGTAATGACAAGTACTACGCCCGTATCAAAGTGTTGGAAACTGTCTGTGAACGGCTTGAAAACGCATTAGAGTAAACTTGCTCGGTGAATACCGGGCAGGTAAAGATAAGCTTAATATAAAGAGGTGGGGGAAATGGATAAACCGCAATATAAATCAATTTGGCCGGTGGGCCAGTTGACAATAGCTCTGGCAGCGTTGACTGCTGTACCTGCCCATGCGGATTTTTACGGCCCTATAGAAGTCCTGGCCGATACCGGCGAACTCAAGGTGGAATACTCCAGTAAAGTGTTGCACGACCAGGCCATGCTGAACGTTCAGAACCTGGAAGAAGAGGATCTCAAATGTTCTGCCGAATTCAGCAACGGTCCTGAACTGATCATCAAGCGTGTGGGCTTTGTTTCCGCAGGACGGGAAATTCTATTCACAGCGCCCTTGCGTCGCACGGTGGTGAAGTTAGTGGTTGATTTGTCATGTCAGCGGTTGGAGTAACTTCATCCGACCTGCTTCCTAAAAGGAATTTCCAATGTTAAAAAAAACCGGAATCGGAATTTTCATTATATTGCTGGCATTGGTAGCTATCCTGACGTCACGGGCGATGCTGCTGAAACCCACAGCTCAACACATTCAGGAGCTGCAACCAGTCACCTTTGACCAGCAACAGGCTGTTGAACACTTAAGCCAGGCGATTCAGTTTAAAACGATTTCCCAGGTGCTGCCCGCCAAGGACAATCAACCGCCAAGGTCATTAGTGGATAGTGGGACATTTCAACGTTTTCACGACTTCATAGACATAGCGTTTCCTTTGATTCAATCCCGGCTGGACAGACAGCTGATTAAAGAGCACAGCCTGTTATATCAATGGCCGGGAACCGATCCTGATCTATCCCCCATTGTGTTGATGGCGCACCAGGATGTGGTGCCGTTCGCACTCCCGAATCTTGATGTCTGGGAGCATCCGCCATTTTCAGGTGAGGTTGCCGATGGCTTTATCTGGGGACGCGGAACCCTGGACGACAAGTCTTCCATGATCGCGATAATGGAGGCGGCTGAATCTTTACTTGCTGCCGGCTGGCAGCCGCAGAGAACGTTGTATCTGGCATTTGGACATGATGAAGAAGTCGGCGGCCGTGGAGCTCTAGCGATAGCCGACTGGATTAAAGCACAGGGTATAGCGCCGCAGATGGTGTTGGATGAAGGCGGGTTTGTGGTCCTCAACCTGATTCCCGGCGTCCCACAGCCGATTGGTTTGGTCGGCATTGCCGAAAAGGGATTTGTCAGCGTGGTACTGCAGGCTGCGGGACAACCCGGGCACTCATCCATGCCGCCGCCACAGACGGCCGCAGGAATAGTCGCAGCCGCAGTCGCGAAGTTGGAACAGCATCCACCCGCCATGCGTTTTGATGGTGCCACCCGGCAGTTGTTTGAAACCGTGAGTCCTTATATGGCCTTTGGCAAGCGTCTGGTATTTGCCAACCTCTGGCTGTTTGAACCTGTGGTGCTAAAAATACTGGAAGGTAGTCCCTCTTCCAACGCCATGGTTCGCACCACCCAGGCAGTGACCATGTTCAATAGCGGCCAGAAGGACAATGTGTTGCCATCCTCGGCATCCGCTGTGGTGAACTATCGCCTGTTGCCCAATGACACTTCAGAAAACCTTTTGGACAACATTCAGTCAATTATTGCTGATGAACGAGTCTCTTTGTCGACCTATCCGTTCAACAGTGAAGCCAGTAGTTTATCCGATAGCGATAATGCTTCTTTTGAAGCCCTGAAGCGGGTGGGGGAAAGCCTCTTTGAGCAGGATAAAGTGGTTATGTCGCCCTACCTGACCATAGGCGCTACAGATGCGCGGCACTTTCAGGGAATCGCGAGGAATCAGTACCGCTTTCTGCCGATTCCCATGACCAAGGAAGACCTTGGCCGCCTACATGGCCCCAATGAGCGTATTGCCGTTGAAGATTACCTGAAGATGATCAGCTTCTATGCCAACCTGATACGGGAGCTTAACCAGTCATAGGTGAGGGTTTTCAGGCTACCGCTTTTGCCTTTGGTTGCCCAGGCAAGCTGGATAGCCACAGGCAAAAAAAAAGAGCCCCTGTTGGGGCTCGAAATACCATCAATGTTAGATCAGGTTGATCAACAATGAAAAGGAAGCTGTTAGTCAGCGCGTTTGAACTTGCGGAAACTTGCGATACCGGCCAGTCCCAATCCGAAAATGGCCAGTGTGGCAGGTTCGGGAACCGCTTGTAGTCTGACATTATCAATGAATCCGCCCAGCGAATTGCTGGCGCCGAGCCCCGCAAAAGATAGTGCCATCAAATCACCTGGGGCTTCCAGAAGGATGGTATATTCCGTCCAGCTGGGCATATCCCTAAGGGTCAGATTGTCGATGCGGAGTATTTCATTCATTGGGTCAAAGGAAGCGAAATCACCCCCGAAAAGATCCCAGTAGATGCCGACGCCATTGTCGTTATTACCGCCGTTGGTGCGCGGTAGGTAATAAAAACTCAGCAGGTAGTTGGCACCGGCGTTAAGATTCAGACTTTGGGTAAGAGCACTGTTCTGGAAAGTATCCAGCTCAATGTACTGGTTGCCGGACTGTGCATTCACCACCGTGTTGCGCTGGATTTCAATGCCGCCGCCCATCGTGGTTTCCCACCCCGGAATACTGTCGAAGACCCCCCAGCTGTGGCCACCGAGTTGCATATCTTCAAAATCGCCGTTAAGTATCAAACCAGCTTGTGCACCTGTGGCAACCGAAAGCGCTAACAATGTACCCGCGAAAATGGACTTCATATTTTATTAATCTCTGTCTAGGCCCTGCTTGAACGAATACGCCCAAAAGAATTTGCAACCGTATTCGTTGGCTATCTCGCTTTGTCCATAAAAGTGCGCAAATAGTGCGCGCATCTTACCCTAGGACCTCGGAAATCGTTTCAAAACAATTGTTAAATGGGTTAAATGGAGAGGGCACGTTCTGGTTAATCTTCACTTCCGGATCCAGGTTAATAACCAGTTCTATGGATCGCCGTAGATTTTTCTTACTACGATGGGGAACTTTCAAACGCTGTAGCCTGTCTACTATGTGGCGACAGCAGTACGTCTCTGTATTTCTAAATCCAAACCTTTGGAACTGATGAGAGCTCTTGCTCTGTAGTTGTTCCGGGGCTGGTTCCACTCGAATAATAAAACACGGAGTCCTCTGATGAGCCTATGGAATTCACAGCCACTAACACGCAAACACCGATTTTTGGTCGTTGAGGATGAACCCGACCTGGCGGAGTTATTGTCCATTCATCTTGGTGATCTCAATGCGGAGGTACTGACGGTAGGAGACGGCAATCAAGGTCTCGATCAGGCAATGCATGGCGGCTGGGACGCAGTATTACTGGATTTGTGTTTGCCCGGCATTGACGGTTTGGATATTTGCCGGACGCTCCGTAACCAGGCCAGCTACGTGCCTATTATGATGCTGACATCGCGCTCCTCTGAGTTGGATAGGGTGTTGGGCCTGGAAATCGGTGCTGATGACTATATGACCAAACCTTTCAGTGTGGCGGAATTGAAAGCCCGGGTGAAAGCTCTGCTCAGGCGCAGCCGACAAGTTGAGTCTGTCTCTGCAGAACCTGAACAATTGCAGCGGGACGGCCTGCATCTTGATAGGGGCAGGCGCAAGGTGCTGATCGAAGGTCAGTCTATTGAGCTGACAGCCAAAGAATTTGATCTGCTTTGGTTTTTTGCCCGTTCTCCAGGAAAGGTTTTCAAGCGCTACGAATTACTCGACCAGGTTTGGGGCTATGGCCATGAAGGCTATGAGCATACCGTCAATTCCCATATTAACCGGCTGCGGGCCAAGCTTGAGCAGGACCCTGCCCACCCCACCTACATCGAAACCATCTGGGGTGTAGGCTATCGGTTTCGTGAATCAACGAGCCATTGATGTTGCAACGGATACCGCTATACCACCGTATTGCGCTTGGTATTACCGGGCTGGCCATTGCTGCTGCGGTCGGTTTGCTGGTGCTGGCTTCCTGGAGCAGTAATCACTATCACCAGGAAGTAACCCAGCAACTGCATAAAGACATGGCCCGTTATGTCCTGGAGCATCAGCCGGAGCCCTTACTTGATGATCAGATGCAGATAAATCAGCAGGCACTCAAGTCTATTGCACTTAACACCATGATGATCAACCCGATGGTCGAAGTCTATTTGCTCGACCCCCAGGGCCGGATTCTCGGACATGCTTTACCGGAAGCTGAGATCGCCATGCAGAAGATTGATCCGGCGCCGGTCAGGGCATTTGTGTCTGGGAACCTAAGAGGTCCTTTATTGGGAGACAATCCCCGGCAGCCGGGCCGTTACAGTATTTTCTCGGCGGCGGCCATTGTCGATACGACAATGTCAGGCTCTGTGCTCAAGGGGTATCTCTATATTCTGTTGGCCAGCCATCAGGCTGCATCGATTGCGTCTCAATTGGCAGATAGTCATATCCTCAGGGTAACCTTGGGAGGTCTGATCGCACTGGTGGGCCTTTTCGCCCTTATTTCCTGGATGGGCTTTCACACGATTACCCAACCACTTCGTCAACTGACCCAACGGGTGCGAACTTATCGGCTGTCACGCCTGAATCCTGACCCTGCACCTGTGGATCTGAATGAAGTGGCCGAACTGGAAGTCTCCTTTGAGTTTATGCAAAAGCGAATACAGGACCAGTTTGATCAACTGCAGCAAGCGGACCAGCTGCATCGGGAATTGATTGCCAATGTCTCTCACGACCTGCGTACGCCGCTGGCCTCCATGCAGGGATATCTGGAGACTCTGTTACTTAAGCTGGAACAACTTACGCCGGAAAAACGTCGCCATTATCTCAGCGTTGCTCACAGACACAGTCAGCATATGGGCAAACTGGTAGGCCAGCTGTTCGAGTTGTCACGTCTGGACGCAGGGCGTATTGAAGCTAAGACGGAAGTGTTTTCTCTGACCGAATTGCTGTTCGATATACGCCAGGAATATGAGCTGGTAGCAGACAAAAAAGGCATTGCGATAAACATGGATGAAAGCCTGCCCAACCTGATGGTGAAGGCGGATATAGGGTTGATTCATCGGGTGTTGCAGAACCTGCTGGATAATGCGGTCAGGCATACACCGCAAGGAGGAGGGATCAATCTTCAGCTGCGTGCTGTGGGACAGAAGGTTCAGGTTAGTTTGAGTGATAACGGTGAAGGCATTGCGGCAAAGGATCTGCCATTCCTGTTTGAGCGCTATTATCAGTCGTCTGAGCATAAGGGGCGCTCAACAATCGGCAGTGCCGGTCTGGGGCTGAGTATCGTAAAACGCATTCTGGAATTGCATGGAGCGACTATTCAGGTGCATTCCGCTCCCGCGGCAGGTACCAGCTTCTCATTTGCCCTGCCGATGCCCGGCTGATGCGTTGTATCAGACAGGGTAACCGGCTGGGCTGAAACTATTGAGTATTAACGCACATACCTACTGATTTATTACATGTGAAGGAGAGTACAAATGGCGGACGTAGAATCAGCGGCGACTAATGTTGAATACCATGGCAGCTGTCATTGCGGAAGGATCAGCTTCCATTTTTCAGGCCCGGAAATTACCAGCGGCTTGCGTTGCAACTGCTCCGTATGCCGCCGCAAGGGCGCGACCATGACGGGCTATGTGATAGCCCCGAACGATTTACAGATATATGTGGAGGATGATGCCCTGGCAACCTATGAGTTTGGCGAGCATGTCGCCCGCCACCATTTCTGCAGGCACTGTGGAATCTATCCTTTCCACACGACTTTACGTAAGCCGGGGTATTATCGGGTCAATACCGGCTGTATCGATGGTATCGATTCATCGAAACTGCCATTTGATGTCTTCGAGGGCGCCTCAATCTGAACCTGGCTGGTCGCCCAAAAAAACGGACAGCAGTGCTGTCCGTTTTTTAGTGAATTCAGTCTTAAACTGTTTTTCTATACACAGTAAGTAACTTGTGCTTTTTGTCTCTTAGCTGACGGCACCGACATCCAACAGCGGTGATGCATCAATATCGGAAGCATCCATCATATCCGCTACTTTAGCCAGGCTGGCCATGATCAGGTGTTGCTCCCAATCCGATAGTCCATCAAAACGGGCAACGAAGGTTTCCTGCAGTGGAGTGGGGGCTGTCAGCATCACCTCTCGTCCGGCATCTGTCATCACCAGATACATTTTTCGCTTGTCGTCCTCACTGCGAATTCTTTTCACCAAGTCACGCTTTTCCAGTCGGTCAACGATACTGGTCACTGTTGCCTGACTAAGACTGATGGATTGCGCCACGGCACTCATGGTGGTGTCCGTCGAATCACCAATCGTACGCAGGACCAGAAGTTGAGGTGCTGTAAGTCCGGTGAGTTTTCCCAACTGTTTGGAGCGTAGGTCCGCCGCTCGAATAATGCGCCGAATCAGAACAAGAACTTCATCGTGTTTGGTCATTTATGTTACTACCTGTTAACGCCTGATTGCCCGTGGGTTTGCCCGTCAAAAATCACTGAATGTCACTTAATACTGGCTCTGACTGCCACTAAATAAAATCTGCTTTTTGTAAGCCTGGGCGAACTTTGAAGTCAAAGAAAATCGCTCTGCTGGGGCATGCTTATTATCAGTCAAGATTCTCTGCTGCGCTATCGATAATTTGAAATATAAATGTTTTATTTCAAACAAAATAAATCTTTATAAAACAATATGTTATATATTATTTCTCGATATATTAATTTGAGTTAAAAGTATAAGTGGCGTATTATCGTCCAGCTGTACATCAAAATACATGGAGATTTTATGTGTGGCATATGCGGAGAAATCCGCTTTGACAATCAACCACCTAACCTCGAATTTATTCAAAAGGCCAATCAGCTGATGCGCCCGCGGGGGCCTGATGCGGAAGGTGTCTGGGTCCAGAATAATGTGGCTTTCGGCCATCGTCGTCTGAAAATCATGGATCTGTCGGAAGCTTCCCAGCAGCCTCTATACGACCCGGCACTTGGCCTGTCTGTCGTCTTTAACGGTGCTATCTATAATCACCCGGAACTGCGCGAGACCCTGAAAAAGAAAGGGTATCAGTTCTATTCGGAAGGTGACACCGAAGTTGTCCTCAAGGCTTTTCATGCATGGGGACGGGATTGCCTGAAGCGTTTCAATGGCATGTTTGCCATGGCCGTCTGGGAACGGGATTCCGGCAAAACGCTGTTGATGCGGGACCGTCTGGGGATCAAACCTTTCTACTATTATCGTGATGCCCATTCCCTGAAATTCGCGTCCTTCTTACCGGCATTGGCGAAGGGGCTTGGACATAAGCCTGGTATTAATCCACGCGCCTTGAATAAATACCTGAACTTTCATTCGGTCGTGCCATCGCCAGAAACCATTTTCGAGGGTATTCACAAGTTACCCCCTGGAGAGATTCTGGAGATCCATAAGGACGGCAGCACCCGGCAGGAAGCATACTGGCAGCTGAATTTTGGCCTGCAACCCGGAGATGAGGCCCGTACCCCTGGTGACTGGCAGGATCTGCTGCTGGAGCAACTCTTTGCTGCAGTGCGCCGTCGTAATGTGGCAGCTGTCGATGTGGGAGTACTACTCTCGGGTGGCGTGGATAGCAGTCTTTTGGTGGGACTGCTGGCGGAGGTGAATCCATCAGGGTTCCAGACCTTCTCTATCGGTTTTGAAGCCCTGGGTGGCGAAGCCGGGGATGAGTTCCAGTATTCCGACCTTATTGCCAGCCACTTCGGCACCCGTCATCACCAGATCCGTATTGCCGAAGACCGCATGCTGGAAGCCCTGCCTCATGCGATACAGGCAATGTCCGAACCTATGGTTAGCCATGATTGTGTGGCCTTCTATCTATTGTCTCAGGAAGTCAGTAAATACTGTCGTGTGGTGCAAAGTGGTCAAGGGGCCGACGAAGTCTTTGGTGGCTATCACTGGTACCCACCGCTGATCGGCAGTCAGGAGCCCTTTGCCAGCTACCGGGAAGCTTTTTTCGACCGCAGCCACGAGGAATACCTGTGTACAGTGCAACCTGCATGGGCCAGTCATGACTCTGCCGGCGACTTTGTCCGGCAGCATTTCCTGACACCCGGCGCTAAGGATCCGGTGGATAAGGCACTACGCCTGGATACCCAGGTCATGCTGGTGGACGACCCGGTCAAACGGGTGGACAACATGACCATGGCGGCCAGCCTTGAAGCCCGGGTACCGTTTCTGGATCACGAACTGGTGGAATTTGCCGCCCGGATTCCCGCACTGCTGAAAGTACGGGATGAGGGCAAATGGATTCTGAAGGAAGCTGCCCGCAAGGTGATTCCTGCAGAGGTTATTGACCGACCTAAAGGTTATTTTCCGGTACCGGCACTGAAATACCTGCGTGGCAATGTGTTGGGATGGGTCAAGGAAGCGCTGACGACACAGGTGGCCAGGGACCGGGGGCTGTTCAACCCGGAGTATGTTGATCAATTGCTGCTGTCACCAGATATGCATATCACCCCTTTGAGAGGGTCGAAACTATGGCAGCTGGGCCTGCTGGAGTTATGGCTGCAGCAGCACGATTTTTAAATGGATGATCAGCTAAAAAGAGAGGCTGAAAAAATTATGGCCGTGAATACGCGTCAACATCATGACGAGCGGGTGCTACGCAATCAAGTGCCGTCTTTCCAGGCATTACAGGCGGAGCAGCAAAGAGCTGAGGGGGCTGATGAGCCTCCGGAAGATGTCATTATCCACTGTGGATGGGGAAGGTTACTGCTTGCCCATACATTTTCCGATCCCGGCAATCTGGCAAAAAGCCTGGCCAGTGAATCGACTGGGGATCGGGACATAGCCATCTATGTATCCAATCCTCATGTGGTATTGAGCATGGCGCCGCAAGCGCTGTTTCTCGACCCATCCGATACTCTGCGGCTGTGGATGAGTCAGTATCGGCCGCGCACCCAGGCACTCCCGGGTGTGACTGTCCGACGAGCCAGTAGTAGCCAGGATATCGAAGCCATAAATGCCATTTTTCATCAACGTAAAATGGTGCCTGTACCTGCAGAGCATGTGCTCAACCGCCGACGTTCTAAGGAAGTGGTGTATCTGGTGGCGGAAGAGCTCACCACCGGCAAAGTCATCGGCACAGTCATGGGCGTGAATCATGTACGTGCCTTTAATGACCCCCACAAAGGCGCCAGCCTCTGGTGTTTGGCGGTGTCTCCGGACAGCAAAATACCTGGTGTCGGGGAAGCGCTGGTTCGTTATCTGGCGGAATATTTTCAAGCCCGGGGTTGCCAGTACATGGACCTGAGCGTGCTTCATAATAACTATGAAGCCAAGGCTCTCTATGAAAAGTTGGGATTCCAGAACGTCAAAACCTTTTCTCTCAAGAAGAAAAACGCCATTAATGAAAAGCTTTTTGTTGGGCCGGAAACGGGTCATAAACTTAACCCCTACGCCCAGATCATTGTGGATGAAGCCATGCGGCGCGGCATTGAAGTCACTGTCGAGGACGAAGAAAATAATCTCTTTACCTTGAGCTTTGGCGGCCGCCATATCCGTTGTCATGAGTCTTTATCGGAAATGACTTCGGCTTTTGCCATGACCTTGTGCCAGAACAAACAACTGACTCACCGCACCTGCAGCCGGGAAGGTTTGCGCACGCCTTGTCATCAGTTGTATCGGAATGAAGCGGATGCCGAGACCTTCCTGCAGGAACACGGATCGGTGGTGGTTAAACCCCTGGATAGCGAACAGGGGCAGGGAATTTCAGTAGATATTCGGACGCCAGAGGCCCTGCACGCGGCGATTGCCAATGCCCGTCAGGTATCTCCCAAAGTGTTGCTGGAAACTTATCACAATGGTCTGGATTTAAGGGTGGTGGTCATTGGCTACAAAATGGTAGCCGCCGCAATCCGGCGACCGGCTGAGGTATACGGAAACGGTCGGGACAACCTGCGTACGTTAATCGAGAAGCAAAGTCGGCGCAGGGCAGCGGCGACCGGTGGTGAAAGCCGGATTCCGATGGATCAGGAAACCGAGCGCTGCCTGCATGAGGCGGGTTATGGCTGGGAAGACGTTTTGCCTTCCGGGGAGCACCTGGTTGTGCGTAAGACGGCGAATCTGCATACGGGCGGCACCCTGGTGGATGTGACTGAAACCCTGCATCCCGAACTTCTCAAGGCCGCCGAAAAGGCTGCGCAGGCAATAGACATTCCCGTCGTTGGAATGGACTTCATGGTACCGGATCCTGCCCAGCCGGAATATGTGATTATTGAAGCTAACGAGCGCCCCGGATTGGAGAATCATGCTCCACAACCAACCGCTGAGGCCTTTGTTGATCTGTTGTTTCCACTGACCCGACCTCATGACGCCTGATGCCCAGGTATTGTATAAAAGATATTGGATACAAAGGCATTGCTACTAAGGCATTGTATTTGGCTGATTGGGGGCGCAGGCTGAAAAAACGGACAAAACAAAGTAGGAGGTACTATGACTCAACCCGAGAATGTCTCTTTGATAAAGTCGGACATAAAGTATCAGCTGGATAGCGAGTATCTGACGAAAACGCTGCTGGAACTGCTGGCGATTCCCTGTCCGACAGGGCTGACTGATGGTGCCGTGGTCTATGTCTGTGAACGCCTGGTGGAGCTGGGTATTGATTATGAGCTCACACGTCGGGGCACGATTCGCGGGCTATTGAGGGGCAAGATCAGTGCGCCGCAAAGAGCTGTGGTCACACACCTGGACACCATCGGTGCTATGGTGCGGGAAATCAAGGATACAGGCAGACTCTGCCTGACACCCGTTGGTCATTGGTCCAGCCGGTTCGCCGAAGGAGCCAGGGTGACCATATTTTCCGATGATGCCTGCTTTCGAGGCTCCGTATTGCCCCTATATGCCGCTGGCCATCGTTATAACGAGGAAGTGGATCGATTGCCTGTCACCTGGGACCACGTGGAAATACGGGTGGATGAGCTGACTCACAATAAGGCGGACACTCTCAGGCTGGGGATAAAAGTGGGCGACTTTGTTGCCTTCGACCCCAATCCAGAGTTCATGCCTAACGGCTATATAGTGTCCCGCCACCTGGACAACAAAGCCGGTACTGCGGCGCTGTTGACTGCCTTGAAGGCGATCAAGGATTACAACCTGCCGGTGAGCATTGATTGCTTCCCTATTTTTACCCTCACAGAAGAAATAGGCTCCGGAGTCGGACATGCCATCGGGCCTGATGTGACTGAATTTGTCGGCATTGATATCGGACCGGTGGCAGAAGGACAAAACGCTCGGGAAAACGGTGTCACCATTGCCATGAAAGATTCCTCCGGGCCTTTTGACTACCACCTGACCCAGCATCTGATCCGTACCTGCCAGCACAACAACATCATCCATCAGCGTGATGTCTTTCGTTATTACTATAGTGATGCGGTTTCCGCCGTGCAGGCCGGCCATGATATCCGCCATGCACTGATCACCTTCGGTACCGATGCTACTCATGGCTATGAGCGCACTCATATTGATGCGCTGACCGCCATATCCGATCTGGTGGTGCGCTATGTCCAGACCGATCCGGTACGGCCACATGATGCACTGTCCAACATTCCCAAAGAAGACTTTCAGGAACAGATTACCTGGCAGGAGGAGCTGCAGATGGGAGGTACTTCAGTGCCTCATGTGCGGGATGTGTTCAAAGATGAGGATCGGGACTGATTAGCCATTGCTCGCGTCCGCTTTGGCGGCGAGTTTTTTCAATACCCGAGAAGCGGCGATCAGTCCGAAAGAAGCGGTGACTGCGGTCGCCGCACCGAAGCCTGAGGCACAGTCCAGACGGGCGCTTTCCGTGGGGCCGGGTTTGGCCTGGCAGACGCCGCCTTCAGGGGTTGGATATACCTGCTGCTCTGTAGAAAACACGGCCTCAATGCCAAACCGTCGCTGTGGGTTGGCAGGGAAATGGTAGTCCTGGCGCAGCTTCTTGCGTACTTTGGCCAGCAATGGATCGTGGTAAGTGCGGCTGAGGTCAGCATATTCGATCAGTGTGGGATCGGTTTGGCCACCGGCACCTCCGACACAGATCAGCTTGATTTTATGACGTCGGCAATGACTGATCAGTGCACTTTTGTGGCGCACGCTGTCGATAGCATCAATGACAAAGTCGAAATCTTTGGTGATCAGTTCCGTGACAGACTTTTCCGTCACGAACTTCATGATTTCCTCTACCCGGCACTCTGGGTTGATGGCTCTGATCCGTTCCGCCATGACCGTTGTCTTGCTCTGACCAACGGTGTTATTGAGTGCATGTATCTGGCGGTTGGTATTGGAAACACATACATCGTCCAGATCAATCAAGGTGATGCGACCCACACCGGACCTTGCCAGTGCTTCGGCGGACCAGGAGCCCACGCCACCAATACCGATCACCGCCACATGGCTGTGGCGGAAAAGCTCCAGCGCTCTGGTGCCGTAGAGACGTGCGACACCCCCGAAGCGACTGAGGTAGGATGAGGAAGCTGAATCAGACATAGAGTACCACTGGATTGCTTGCAATATGAGGTCGCGAGTATGGTCGAAAGAGCCGGGATTATAGTGCTTTTGGCGGATCTTCTCGACTACCGGTTGTTTGCATTTTGTTAGGTCACAGAAATTCGGGCTATGCAAAGAGTTGTTTATTTGCAGGCTGAACGGAAACTCTGGCAGCCGTTGGATTGGGCAGTTTTTTGCCAACAATGCGGCCATGGGCTTTACTTAGGTAAAAGCGAACCTGCTGTAAAGCGCTCACATTTTATTCTCACCTGTTTATGGGGTTCTATGAAAAACTATTTCTACGAGAACCAGATATGACCATACCTGTGTTAATTTGTGATGACTCAGGTGTTGCACGCAAGCAAATGGCCAAGTCCCTGCCAGCCGGCTGGGATGTTGAGATCAGCTTTGCCCAGCACGGTGGAGAAGCACTGGAGCTGATACGTGCAGGTAAGGGAGACGTGCTGTTCCTGGACCTGAATATGCCGGTGATGGACGGCTATCAGACGCTTGAAGTCATCAGTAAGGAAGAGTTGCCAACCGTCGCCATAGTGGTTTCCGGGGATATTCAGCCAGATGCCAAAAAGCGGGTTATGGCATGTGGTGCCTTTGATTTTATCAAGAAGCCCATTGCCTCTGAGGAGCTGATTTCGGTCCTTACTCGTGCCGGAATATATTCTGAGTCAGACAGCCATTCCACCTCTGCCGACCAGGCACGTACCCAGGTACTGGACAAGCAAGGCAAATCCGGTGAACTTGAGGCCTATCAGGAAGTCGCCAATGTGGCCATGGGTCAGGCCGCAGATCTGCTGGCCCGTCTGCTGGATGTGTTTGTACTGCTGCCGATACCCCAGGTCAATCTTCTGGAAGTCACTGAACTCAAAATGGCACTGCAATCCACAGAAGACACGGACACCATTTCCGCTGTCTGCCAGGGCTTCATTGGTGCGGGAATTGCCGGCGAGGCACTGTTGCTATTTCACGACTCCAGCATGTCTGACATGGCCAAGTTGATGCGCTACCAGGGCAAAATGAATGAACTGGTGGAACTTGAGCTGATCATGGATGTGGCGTCGGTGCTGATTGGTGCCTGTACCAAGGGCATTGCAGATCAACTGGACATCACTTTCAGTCAGGGCCATCCGGTGGTGTTGGGGCAGCATGTGGATGTGTCCGACCTGTTGGAGAATAATAACTGGCGCTGGCGCCAGACCCTTGCCATTGAAATATGCTACGCCATCGAGAACTATAACATTCAGTGTGAGTTGTTGTTGCTGTTCACTGAAGATTCATTGCCGGTCATGCGTAACAAAGTGGCATACCTTATCAAGTGAACTGATGGCCTGAAGTGCGGTCTGATATCAGATCCGCAGGTGTAAATAAAACTATATGACTTCCGGGCGACCCGGGGTACTCAGACAACACTATGGCAAACCAAAAATTTGATATCGCCGAGTTTCACTGGTTAATGGACATGCTCCAGACCATTGATGTAGGGCTGGTAGTACTGGACCGGGAATTTAAAGTGCAGGCCTGGAATGGCTTTATGGAGAATCATAGTGGGTTACTGCCGCACATGGTGCGGAACCAGGTACTGTTTGATCTGTTCCAGGAAATTCCCCGTGACTGGTTTGTGCATAAGGCCCAGTCAGTATTCATGCTGAAGAACCGCAGCTTTACCACCTGGGAGCAACGGCCCTTTTTGTTCCGTTTCAAGAATTACCGGCCGATTACCGGTACCGAAGAGTTCATGTATCAGAACATCACCATCTCCCCTTTGATATCCGCCAACGGTGATGTTAACCACATCTGCATCATTATTTATGATGTCACCGACATTGCCAGCAACAGCAAACAACTGGCCAAAGCCAATGCTCAGCTGGAGCAGTTAAGTCGCACTGACGGGCTGACACAACTGTATAACCGGCGCTACTGGGAAGAGCAGCTGGAACTGGAATACCGCCGCTTCAAGCGTACAGGGAGAGCCAGCACGTTACTCATGTTCGATATTGATCACTTCAAAAAGGTGAATGACACCTATGGTCATCCGGCTGGGGATGAAGTTATACGTCAGGTGTCCAAGACTCTGACGAATACGATGCGCGCCACTGATATTGCCGGGCGCTATGGCGGTGAAGAGTTCGGGCTGATCCTGATTGACACTGACGGTGATTGCGGTAAAGCCTTTGCCGAACGGCTGCGGACGACGGTGGAGAAGATACTGGTTAAACATGAGGGTAAGGAAATTCGCTTCACGATCAGCCTCGGTATCGCTGAGTTGGAACACTCGGTAGAAGACTATCATGAGTGGCTGCAAAGGTCTGATACAGCCCTCTATCAATCCAAGGAGGGTGGGCGTAACAAGGCCACCATTTTCAAATC
This sequence comes from Hahella sp., assembly GCA_050299855.1. Classification (GTDB taxonomy): domain Bacteria; phylum Pseudomonadota; class Gammaproteobacteria; order Pseudomonadales; family Oleiphilaceae; genus Hahella. The sequence goes on along the minus strand of JBNKWQ010000020.1, from coordinate 48,875 downwards.
CTGAATTGTGCTCAATGTTCAGAGCAGATCCCGCAACGCCGGTATGACGGGTTTGATAGGTTCCTGGCGCTTAAGAACAAGGTGATAAGAAACTTTGCTTTTGCAAGGTTGATTCGCTAAAGTTTCGCGGTTCTCAGGAGTGCCGTTTAATAACAATGAAGCCAAGTCAAAGGGGACCAACCAAGCACCCCACATTACATTTGGATGCCCGGCTGAAAATCCGAAGAGGAGTGTTCAGCAATGAGTGGGTTAAAGTCCAGGTGCTTAAATTTAATGCCAACGGCATGACCATCCGTACCGATGAAGACCTTCCAGCCGGCGGCAAGGCTGTATTATCTTTATGCTTGGCGATGGATTTTGGCGACATTCGTATCGACAAACTTGAAGTGCTGACCAACGGCCGTGAAAAGGTGTTCAGCTGTTTCGACTACCCGGTGGATTTTATGCTGGGCAGTAATGCGGTGCGCCGGGAAGCTCTGCAGAATAACCTGCAAAGGATAGAATCTCTGCTTTCCAGTTATGATTCATTGTTAAATAAAATCCGCACCGGACCATTGTCCGGTACCTGAGCCCTCCCGCAACAATCTGATCGTTTGAAACTCGCTTCAACGTTAAATTTTCTCAACAGTCGACCAGCTACTGCCATTACCCACCTTTTAACTATGTTTGCCGTCTGGCGGTTGCGCTAAGATAGCCGGTCTTGTTTTATCGTCTTATCAGGAGTCCTTTGTGGCCAAGCCGACTAACGGCAAATCCGACAGTAAGGTCAGGGAGCAAACCAAAGCTCCGGCTTCCCGGACCAAGCGGTTTTTAAAGCTGGCAGGTATGACGGCTTCCGTCGCCGGCAGCTACGCCGCCAACAAAGTCCGTCGGCAGTTTTCTGAAGCTGCCGACCACCAGGCTCAACAAAGCCAGGCCTATAGCAAAATGGCCGATCAGATTGTCGATACCCTGGGAGAATTGAAAGGCGCAGTGATGAAGGTGGGGCAGATTGCCTCCCAAACCCAGGATTTTCTACCTAAAGAATTTTCCGACGCGTTGCAGAAACTACAGAAAGAAGCGCCGCCCATGGCGTTTTCAGTGATTCGACAGCAGATCGAAAACGAACTGGGTGCCGGCCCGGATGAACTCTTTGCCGACTTTGATCCTGAGCCATACGCCGCCGCCTCCATCGGCCAGGTGCACCGGGCGAAAACCTTTGAAGGGCAGGATGTCATCGTCAAGGTTCAGTACCCGGGAGTGGATAAATCCGTTAATTCTGATCTGAAACAGCTGAAACTGACCCTGAAGCTCGGCGGCCTGCTGAAGCTGCCCAAAGACAGTGTGGATCAGCTCTTCAATGAAATTCGCGAGCGTCTCAATGAGGAACTTGATTACGAAAACGAAGCCCGCAATATCAAGGACTTTGTCGACTTCCACCAGGGTGATTCAGGGCTGATTATTCCAACGGTAGTGGCATCCCTCTCTTCACGCCGGGTTCTCACCATGGAGTGCGTTGAAGGGGATCATATCAATGATATCACCGAAGACCGCTATTCCCAGGAGACCATCAACCTCATTGGTCAGCGGTTATTCCGTACTATGGCGGATCAGTTGTTTAAATTTCAGGCAATACATGGTGATCCCCATGCCGGGAACTTTGCTTTCCGCCCTGACGGCACAGTCATCATGTATGACTTTGGCTGCGTCAAACGGCTTAAACCGGAAATAATCGATGCCTATAAGAAGGCACTGGTGGCCGGGTTGCACGAAGACTATGACGCTCTGGATCGTTACCTGATCGATCTTGGAGTAAGAGTAGAGGGCAAGCCTTCAGTGGAAGAGGACTACTACGCCATGTGGCGTGACATCTTCATCATTCCCTTTGCCGACCGGGACCAGTATTACGATTTTACCCACGCCAACCTGCACAAGAAGGTGGCATCAAAAGCCTCTACGGTGTTCAAGTACATGGAGTCCTTCAGGCCGCCGGTGGAAAGCATTTTTATAGACCGCATGATTGCCGGCCATTATTGGATGATGAAAAGACTGGGTGTACAGGCAGCGTTTCGTGCTGAGCTTGAACGCTATATAGACTTGGCCTGATAGGCACGGATAGGCGCAATTCTGGCATTACGATACCGTAAAATTCGGCATTCTGGGGCTTATTGTGAAAATCCCCAATTGCATCTCGGTTGATGTGATATGAAAATGCTCCGCGCATTTTTTGGGAGAAAGTAAATGATGTTTTTGCACTGGGTTTTATTGGCTCTGGCAGTATTGGCGCTGCTGGGAGTTGTTTTTGAAGAAGTGACCCATATCAACAAAGCCAAAGTTACCCTGTTTTTCGGAACTTTTTCCTGGATCATTCTGTTTATCTACCAGACTAACCAAGGCAATTACGAGCTGGTCAAGCACGGTCTGGAATCCAATATCAGCGAAATCGCGACCCTCTGGCTGTTCCTGGTGGCAGCCATGACTTTTGTTGCCTACCTCAATAAAAAAGGCCTGATCGAAAACCTTATCTACCTTTTCCTGCCCGAGAAAATTTCTGAAAAAAAGTTGCTGTTTCTGACAGCTGTTTTTTGTTTCCTGTTTTCCTCACTGGCTGACAACATCACGGCGACACTGGTATCGGTAGCGCTGGTCCTGTCATTGAAACTGCCCACTGCAAAAACCCTGAGATTTTGCGCGCTGGTGGTTTTCGCGGTGAACAGTGGTGGCGTTGCATTGATTACCGGCGACGTGACCACGCTGATGATCTTCCTGGATAACCGGGTTGCCATTGTCGATCTGATGCTGCTGAGTGTGCCTGCGTTGATTTCCGTATTGATGGTGGCAGGTTGTTTGTCCTTCGGCCTGAAAGGCATTGTGGAAGTGCAGCGCCATTCCACGAACGTACGTAAAGTGGATATCGCCATATCCGCGCTCTTCCTGCTGACCATTATCAGCACCATTGTGCTGAATGCCGTATTCAAGGTTCCGCCGGTGCTGACCTTCTTGTTCGGCCTTTCCATCATGTTCCTGATTGCGCGCTTCTTTAACGACGACAATGACCTTGATCCCATTCTTGAATACGTTCGTATTATCGAGTTTGAAACTCTGCTGTTCTTCCTGGGGATACTGTTGATCGTCGGCGTGCTCAAGGAAGTGGGCGTGCTGAATTCCCTGGTGGAGGTGTACAGCTTGAGTTCTCCATTGATTGCCAATTACCTGATGGGACTCTTGTCCGCATTGATCGATAATGTGCCTCTGACTGCAGCGGTACTGAAGTCCGGTATCGACATGACCAAGGCAGACTGGCTGGCATTAACCTATTCAGTGGGTGTTGGTGGTTCGTTGCTGGTGATTGGTTCCGCAGCGGGAATCGTGGCCATGTCCAAGGTGCGTGATCTTACATTTGCCGGCTATGCCAAATACAGCGCGGTACTGCTGTTCGGCTTTACCCTGGGCTATGCCAATGTGTACTTCCTTGGCCAGTGGCTGGGATAGTGAGGGGCTTTTGACCATGAAACTGGGTCTGATGACTGCCGGAACTCTCCAGCAGATGCTTATATCAGGCCTGCATTCCCCGCAATTCCTGAATTCACTGGTAGTGTTGGTAGATACCAACACACTGGGGATGTCCGAGATAGAACTCTACCGGCAATGGCTTGGTCCGGCTGAACAGGCAAGGATTGCCGCTATCAAGGACGCTGGTGCGGCAGCCAACTCCATCGTAGGTCGGGCGCTGGCCCGTTCAATGGCAGGTCTGTGGTGGGGGTGCTCTCCTCAGGCCGTCAATATGGCCGAATCCGAAAGCGGCAAACCTCATCTTCGCGGCCCCGACCAGACCAGCGATAGCGACCAGCTCCTCTGCCAACCTCTCCTGCATTTTAGTGTGACCCACCATCGTCATTGGGTGGCGGTCGCTTTCGCGTTGACTGCCGTGGGTATTGATATTGAATATCCGGTTGAGACCGATCGTCTCAAGCTGGCGCGGCGTTTTTTTCTGGACGCGGAATCCGCAAGACTGGAAGCGTTATCTGGCCCGGACCGCAACCGGTATTTCACCTACTTATGGACACTCAAAGAGGCGGAAGTAAAACGCACCGGCAGTGCCCTGGCGCGGGTGATGGGGCAGGTGGGCTTCGCAATAGAGGCGCCGAAGATTACCCGTATAGGGGCTTCTACCGTCTCGAGTTATCAGCTATATAAAAGCTCTGACGCCATGTTGCTGGCGTTGGCACATTCCTCCGCTTCCATGTCTGAGCCGGTTTTTCTGCAGGGTCACCCGCTCGTCGGGTATCAGACTTTCACTCCTGAACCTGTGGCGAGCTCAATTTCCTAGGCTTCAGCCTTCAATGTAAACAGGGTAAACTTTGTGAATATGAACCCTGCTAACCTGAATAGTCAGGCAAATACCCCCCCCCAAAAAAAACGAGCCAGAACTCGAGGTCAACATGTCTACAGAAAGCACATCATCAGCAAATACCAACCCGGAAAGTTCACCACAGTCCGATATCGTTACCCCGGAGTACACCACCATTAGTGTTACCCAGTGTCAGGCAGTTGCGCTGGTTGAGCTGAACCGTCCCGAAAAAGCCAATGCCCTCAACCTGGCGATGTGGGAAGAACTGAAAGCCGCCATGGAGTGGGCTGATGCTCAGAGCAGTGTTCGGGTGGTCATCCTGCAAGGGGCCGGCAATCACTTTTGTTCAGGCATCGACCTGATGGATTTTTCTTCTGTCATGACCAGCAAGGAAAAGTGTGAGGGACGTAAGCGTGAATCCCTGCGACAAATGGTTCTGAAGCTGCAAGGTTGCCTGACCGCAATCGAAAGCTGCCGTAAGCCAGTGGTGGCGGCCATTCATGGCGGCTGTATCGGCGGCGGCGTCGACATGGTGTCCTGCTGCGATATGCGCTATGTCAGCGAGGATGCATACTTTCAGATCAAAGAAATCGATATCGGCATGACGGCTGATGTCGGCACTTTGCAGCGTCTGCCGCACATTATCCAAGACGGGTTGATGCGGGAACTGGCATACACCGGCCGTAAGGTTCGCTCCGAAGAAGCCGTCCGTGTGGGGCTGGCCAACCATGCCTACGCCAATAAAGAAGAGCTGTTCGCCAGTGTGGAAGAGACCGCCCATATAATTGCCGCCAAGTCGCCGCTGGCCATTCGTGGCACCAAGGAGATGATCAAATACAGCCGTGATCACTCTGTCGCGGACAGCCTGAATTATGTCGCCACCTGGAATGCTGCGATGCTCATCAGCGAAGACATCCAGGAAGCCATGATGGCACAGATGCAAAAACGCGAACCCAAGTTTAAAGACTGATAGCACCTTCAATACTGAATTTTCCAATCACACTCTAAAACCGGCTCCTGTCCCTGAGCCGGTTATTTCAGAGCGAATCTACTACACTAAAATCAGGTTCATGCCCGGGTAACAGACCTAATGAAAATGTTAAGGAAGCGGAAATGATAAGGATGCAGAAATGGTAAAGACGACCATCCTGGTGTTTGCGTTGGCAATGCAGCTCTTTTCATCCTGCGTTTGGGCGGAGACTGTTGTTCGGCACCCCCGCGCTCAGTCAGTTACGGATACCCGCAATGCCTATTTTACCGATCTGCTGCAAGCCGCATTGGATGTCACGCGGAAAGAGTATGGCGATGCGTCCCTGCAGGAGAGCCGCGAGTTTGTCTATCAAAGCCGGGTGCTTTGGCTGCTGGAACAGGGCCGTGTGTTTGATGTTGCCTGGACTATGACAAGCTCTGAGCGGGAACAGAATGCGCTGCCTATCCGCATTCCTCTGATGAAAGGCCTGCTGGGCGTGCGCTTGGCCATTATCAATAAAAGTAATCTCAGCAAGTTTGCCGGTGTGCATACGCTGGAAGATTTGCGTGGCTATACAGCTTTACAGGGCCATGACTGGCCGGATACTAAAATTCTCAATGCCAATGGCCTGCAGGTGAAAACAGCACCGCAATACAGCGAGATGTTCCGTCTGATCAGTCGTGGAAGGTACGATTATTTCCCCCGTGGCGTGCTGGAAATATTCTCCGAGTTGGAATCCACGACTTTTACCAACCTGATTGCCGAACCCAACCTGGTGTTGACCTATCCTGCGCCGGTTTACTTCTTTGTCAGTAATAACAATAAGCCACTGGCCAATCGGCTGGAGAAAGGTTTAAGACAGTTGCTGGCGAGTGGTGAATTTGACCGGTTGCTGCGGGGACATCCTAATCACGTCAAGGCACTGGCGGCGATGAACCTGGAAAAGCGCCGGGTGATCCGGCTGAAAAACCCGGACCTGCCACCACAAACCCCCCTCGATGATCCAGCGCTTTGGTGGGATGCCAGGCTGTTTATTCGGTAGTGGCAGTAGGATCCGTTGAAACAGGCCCGTCCGTGTAGCAGGTGTCAGACCGCCAGGTCGCAGCCACTCAATATAACGTCACAGAGAAATTTGGTGATGGCTTCAATATCGTCCTGCTCATATTCACGCTGGTTGGTAATGTTCAGCACCTGGGTGTCAAAGTCCGCATAGTGTTGGGTCGATGACCAGATCAGGAAAATCAGATGGGTGGGGTTGACCGGCTTCATCTTGCCTTGGGCAATCCAGCTCTCCATGATTTTTACCCGTTCCCGCATCCATTGCCGGGTATGTTTGCGCAATTGTTCCTGCAGGTGGGGAGCGCCCTGAATCACCTCCATCGCGTAGATTTTTGAAGCTTCAGGGTAGGTCATGGACAATTCCACTTTGGTGCGAATATAGCGCTTCAGCACAGTGGCGGGATCGTCATCTTCAGACAGGTCCGCCAGGGTGGCATTCCAAAGCTGGGTGATGTTTTCCAGCACACAGTTATACAGCTTGGCTTTACTTTTGAAATAGTAATGAATATTGGCCTTGGGCAGTTCCGCACGGTCAGCAATGGCCTGCATGCTGGTGCCCTTGTAGCCATGCCGCACAAATTCCAGCTCTGCTGCGCGTATAATCTTGCGCATGTTCTGGACGCGGATACTATCCTTGGTATCTTTGCCGACTTGTGCATCGGCCGGTTTCTCCGGACTGGTGCTGATCGTGCGGGCATTATCTACCATATAGCTTGGCTCCCATACAGCTTGGCTCCTGATGTAAAACGGCTTGGCTCCTGATGTAATACCTTTCGGCCCTAACGTAAGACCAGTCGCCTCTAACGTAAAACCGCTCGCCCATAGCTTAAAACGACTGTGGGCCGGCTTCCTAGATTTGAGGCCGGTATGGCTGGCCAAGGGCCAACGGCGTATTCAGTTTGGATTTCATGGCATCACTGGCAATGATCATCAGTACGATGATGGTGGCCAGGTAAGGCAGCATGGCCAACAGGTTCGGTGAAATATCGAAGCCGAGTCCCTGTAGTATCAGATGCATGATACTTGCCAGACCAAACAGATAAGCGCCCAGCATCACCCGCTCTGCTTTCCAGCTGGCAAATACCACCAGTGCCAGGGCAATCCAGCCACGGCCTGCTGACATACCTTCAGTCCACAACGGTGTGTAGGAAAGCGACAGATAACCCCCTGCCAGACCGGTCATCATACCGCCGAATAAAACGGCAGCGTAACGTACTTTCATGACCGGCATGCCGATGGCATTGGCGCTTTCCGGATTTTCACCTACCGCCCGAATGATCAGGCCGACACGGGATTTACGGAACATCCAGTAGATGGCAGCAAAAATAATCCACGACAGGTAAACGATAGGGTCATGGGAAAACAATATTTTCCCAATCAACGGAATATCGCTCAGCAGTGGCAGTGCCAGTGGACCGATACCCTCAATGCCCATGCCCACATAGTTGGTTCCCAGGAAGGCTGACAAACCGATCCCGAAAATGGTCAGCGCCAGTCCTGTTGCCACCTGATTGGCCACCAATGTGATGGCCAGCAACCCGAAAAGCCCCGACATCAACATGCCGCCCACAATGGCTGCCGCCAGTCCGATCCAGGTGTTACCGGTTATGACGGCAAACATGAAGCCGACGACAGCCCCCATGAGTAACATGCCTTCTTGGCCCAGGTTCAGTACACCGGATTTTTCGCAGACCATTTCGCCCAGGGCAATTAATATCAGCGGCGTGCCTGTGCGCAGCGTGGCAAACAGAATATTGGTAATCAGATCAATGTCCATGACAACTCCTCAGGATCTGGCGGCGGTCGCCACTTTGGCCGCACTGTGTTGGCGTTTAATTCGGTAGCCGATAAAGAGGTCGCAGGCCAGCAGGTAAAACAGCAACATGCCCTGGAACAGCCCGGTTATGGATCTGGGCATCGACATTTCCATCTGCACCATTTCCCCGCCCAGGAAGGTTAAGCCCAACAGCATGCTGCCGAATAGAATGCCCAGGGGATGCATACGACCCAGAAACACTACAATGATGGCACTGTATCCGTAGCCGGGTGAAATATAAGGGGTCAGTTGTCCTATCTGGCCGCTGACTTCGGCCACACCCGCCAGACCTGCCAGCGCACCGCACATCAGCAGAACCAGCCAAATCAAACGGTGCTCACGGAAGCCGGCGAAGTGCGCCGCCTTGGCGTCTTCACCCAGCACGCTAATCTGAAAACCGATCATGGTGCGCGACAGCAAGGTCCAGATGACGGCCAGTAATATCAGCGCAAATGCCAGACTGACACTGACCCGGTAATCTTCCAGCAAGGGGGGAAGCGTCGCCGAAGCGGAAAACAATGCCGACTCGGGAAAGTTAAAGCCGGCAGGATCTTTCAGCGGGCCATGTACCGAATACAGCAGCCAGTTGAGGGCAATGTAATTCAGCATGATGGTGGTCAGCACTTCATTACAGTTGAAGCGGGTTTTCAGTAACGCGGCAATACCTGCCCAGGCCATGCCGCAAAAACTGCCGAAGATCATCACCATGGGCAGCACCCAGGCGGATTCCGTCTCGCCGAATTGTAAGGCAAGATAACCACCGCCAAGCCCGCCGATAATAAATTGCCCTTCAGCACCAATATTCCAGACCTTGGCGCGATAGCAGAGGGTCAGACCCAGTGCGCAAAGAAGAAGCGGGGCGACTTTTACTCCCAGCTCCGACCAGCCGTAAAGGTCGGTGAGCGGGGAAACAAAGAAAGTGTAGAGTGCGTGCCCCGGAGGTTGTCCCAGAACAGCGAACAGGATAGCGCCGCTGATCAGGGTCAGTGAAATCGCCATCAGGGGTGAAAGATAGGCCATTAACCGTGAATCGGCAGGCCGCTTTTCAAGGCTAAACCCTGTTATCAATTTAAACATAAGAGGTCTCCGATACTTCCTGCAGGTCGCCGGAAGCGTCGAACTCTCCGGTCATCCATTGCCCCAGCAATTCAATGGATACATTGTCAGTGGGTCGGATGGGGGATAACCTGCCGTCGCAGATAGCGCCGATGCGGTCACAGATTTTGTACAACTCTTCAATATCCTCTGATAACACCAGTACCGCAGCGCCTTGGTCCCTTAGGTGAATCAACGCCTCGTGAATCACCAGTGCGGCGCCTACATCCACGCCCCAGGTCGGGTGGGAACAGACCAGCAGAGTAGGAGACTGCAGTATCTCCCGGCCAATAATGAATTTCTGCAGGTTACCGCCGGACAGGCTTTTAGCCTGGGCATTGACACCGTCAGATTTCACATTGAAGTCACTGACAATCCGGGCAGCGAAATCCCTGACCTTGTGATAATGCACCCAGCCATATTGGGACAGGCCGCTAAGGAAACCGGTTAGCAGGGAGTTCTGCACCAGCGAATGGTTGGGTACGGCGCCCCGGCCTAATCGTTCTTCAGGCACGACGCCGATGCCGAGTTTGCGACGCTGGTCAGGATGCAGGATGCCAATCGGTTGGCCATTCAGTACCACTTCTTCCGCCCGGCAGCGTTGTTCGCCGCTGATCAGGCTCAGCAATTCTTCCTGGCCGTTACCTGCCACACCCGCTATTCCCATAATTTCACCGGATCTGACCGTAAAGGAAATATCCCTGATGGGTGTGGAAAACGGATCATCGGATTTGAATGCCAGATCCTTCACTTCCAGGCGCGGTTCGCCCCCTTCCGCTTTACTGAAATGCTTGTCGAACGGTGTGTCTTCCCCGACCATCAAGCGGGCAATTTGCTCGGTCGTGGCCTGTTGCGGATCGCAATCTCCGGATACCCTGCCGCCACGCAATATGGTGGCGTTATGGCAAAGAGCCCGGACCTCATCCAGCTTGTGCGAAATAAACAGAATGCTGCAGCCTTCGGAGGCCAGTTGTCTCAGCGTCTGGAAAAGTTTATCCACTTCCTGGGGGGTGAGTACAGAGGTTGGTTCATCGAGAATCAGCAGTTTCAGGTTTTGCAGCAGGCAGCGGACTATTTCCACCCGTTGCTGCTCACCGATGGACAGCGTGTGTACATAGCGGTCGGGGTCAAGCTTCATGCCGTAGCGCTTGGAAACTTCAATGATCCGGGTTTTCAAAGTATCCAGTGAGCCGGCCTGTTCTTTCGGTAAGCTGAGTGCAATGTTTTCCGCCACCGTCAGGGTTTCAAACAATGAAAAATGCTGAAACACCATGCCGATGCCCAACTCGCGAGCATGAGCCGGGCCGGAAATGTCGACAGCGTTACCTTCCCAGATCATTTCGCCTTCGTCGGCTTTGACCACCCCATAAATAATTTTCATCAGGGTGCTTTTTCCGGCGCCGTTTTCTCCGAGCAGGGCGTGAATTTCACCCTCAGAAACATTGACCGAAATTGACTGATTGGCAATACACCCAGGATAGCGCTTGGTAATACCAAGTAGCTCAAGCCGGTTTTTCATTTCTTATAACCTGACCATTTAGACAAGAAAAGCCAAAAGCAATAGGCGAGCCAATTATCGCGTAACTGAAAGGAAATTGCATGGTGGATGTCATACCTCGCTGATTTTCTTGTTGTTATTAAACTTTTCGCACGCCGTACGCTATATAGTAAGAGAGAAATGAGTAGTAAGAGAGAAATGAGGTGGTAAAAGTGATCCTCAATGCGCGCTAACTTTGGGCGCAGGGCTCTTCTGAAGTCTCAATCTGGTGCATACTGATCGATTGGTCAAGAAAATATTGTGAGCCTTGTTAAGGCTATGCTTTAATCGACGCCGATTGAATATTTCATTATTCTATTTAAAACATACAGATAGTGTTTAGATAACAAAACAGTCTTATGTCAGATTAGGGTTTTCTATTGAAAACCTGTCTGAATGGTCAGAAAATTGCTAGTACTGATGGATCAGTGTTTTATCAACTGTTGATAGGTCGCCATGTGATTTCATTTTGCTTAAACGGTGTCTGGCGCGAGTGCTCACCCGTCGACCCCTCTATGACATTATTGCGATACCTGCGCACTCTTGAAGGTTTGATGGGTACCAAGGAAGGTTGCGCTTCGGGGGACTGTGGGGCCTGCACAGTATTGATCGGTCAACCACCGGGGGGTATCGGCAGAACCGGTGAGGACAGTGGTAGGGATGAACAGGGTAGTGATAGGGATGAACAGAAAAGTGAAGGAAGCCAGCACTGGTATTTCAACAGCGCCAACAGCTGCATCACCCTGATGTCCCAACTTAACGGCAAAGCCGTATTGACGGTGGAGGCGCTCGCCGAAGGAGAGCAGATTCATCCCGCCCAGCAGGTGATGGTGGAATGCCATGGTTCCCAGTGTGGATTTTGTACCCCCGGCTTCGTCATGTCCCTGGCAGGCCTGCACCATCAGGCAAATACCGGACATATCGAGAATGAGGTCAGACGGCACGATATACTGGAGGCGCTTTCCGGCAATCTCTGTCGCTGTACTGGATACCGTCCGATTATTGAGGCAGGGGAGAGGATGTTGTCCATGGCAGAACCGGACTACGCCGATGGTGTCGACATCTGGCAGCCGCCTGCCGAAGCACATCTCACAGGTTCATCCGCGACAGAATCAGATATTGCAGCGAATGAGTTTTCAGTCTGTCCCGTCACAGAGGAAGCTTTAAGCCGACTCTTGGCGCAACATCCTGATGCCCGATTGGTGGCAGGAGCGACAGACCTGGCTTTGGAAGTCACTCAGCAACTGAAGTCCTTTGCAAAAACCCTCTATCTCGGGGATATCCCCACGCTGAAGACTATTACAGACTCCCAGGACAGCATCGAGATTGGTGCTGCAGTAACCTACTCCCAGCTTGAACCGCTGCTCCGGCAGCAGTATCCGGAATTTGAAGCGCTGCTGAAGCGTTTGGGGTCACGCCAGATCCGCAATCAGGGGACTCTGGGCGGCAATATCGGCAATGCCTCACCGATTGGCGACACGCCTCCGGTATTACTAGCACTGGATGCTGACATTCAATTGGCCAGAGAAGGCGGTGTGCGGTGGCTGCCGTTATCGAAATTCTTCCTGGGCTACAAACAAACGGATCTGCAGCCGGGTGAATACATCCGCAGTATTCGAATGCCCAAGCTGGCCGAAGACGAAGTGCTGAAGGTCTACAAAATTTCCAAACGGCTGGAAGATGATATTTCCGCCGTATTGCTGGCGGTCTGGCTGAAGCTGGATCAGCCGTCTGCTTGCGCTGGTTCTTCAGCTACTATTACTGATGCTCGCGTGGCTTTTGGTGGTATGGCGGCCATTCCGTCGCGGTCCGCGACGGTGGAAACGGCGCTTATTGGTGAACCCATAACGGTACCGACGTTTGCAACTGCCGCTAAGGCTGTCAGTCAGGATTTTAATCCTCTGACAGATGTACGTGCCAGCCGTGAATACCGGCTGCGGGTGGCGGAAAATCTGTTGCTGAAATGTGCCCTGGAACTGACGGCGGGTAACGGCTTGGAAGGATCTGTTGCCGATCTGAATAAGGCCACTCGCATCGAACTCTTTGCTGCGACTGAATTCGCAGGGCAGGAACAACCTCATGCGTAAACCGGTGGAAACATCCATACCCCTGCGTTCCCGCCCCGCCAAAGGTCAGGTGGGAACCGGAGCCGAACATGAAAGCGGGCTCAAACATGTCACCGGCAAAGCCCTGTATGTGGATGACATACCCGAAATTCAGGGCACATTACATGTAGCCGTTGGTGGCAGTGCCCATGCCCATGCCTGCATCCGGTCAATGAATTTGAGTCAGGTCGCCGCAGCGCCAGGCGTTGTGGCTGTGATTACCGCCGACGATGTTCCCGGTGAGCTGGATATTGGCCCCGTATTTCCGGGGGATCCGATGCTGGTGCAGGAAGAATGCGAATATGTCGGGCAGCCGATCTTTGCAGTGGCTGCCGAGTCCCACGAAGCTGCCAGACAGGCGGTGAAGCTGGCACAGATCACTTATGAAGAATTACCTGCCGTTCTAACGGTGCAAACCAGTCTGGCGCAGCAGTTCTATGTGCGTCCGCCGCATACCCAGAAAAGTGGTGATGCGGATGCCGCAATCGCCTCAGCGCCTCATCAGCTGGAAGGCACCCAGTATGTAAAAGGCCAGGAACATTTTTACCTGGAAGGGCAAGTTGCTACGGCAGTTCCCACGGAAGATGGGGGCATGATGGTGTACACCTCCTCCCAGCATCCGACCGAAGTGCAGAAACTGGTGGCGGAAGTGCTTGGGCTGCCCATCCATCTGATACAGGTGGAAGTGCGCCGCATGGGCGGAGGCTTTGGCGGCAAGGAAACCCAGGCAGCACCTTTGGCCTGTATTGCCGCCGTATTGGCTGCCAGGACCGGCAGCCCGGTGAAGTATCGCATGTCGCGCCAGGACGACATGGTGATGACCGGTAAGCGCCATGACTTTTTGAATTCCTATCGCGTCGGCTTTGATGACCGGGGTCGGATTCTAGGGACGAAAATGAGCGTGAGTGGCAAGTGTGGTAATTCTCCCGATTTGTCCGATGCCATTGTCGACCGTGCCATGTTCCATGCCGGTAACGCCTATTATCTGGGTGATGCTGAAGTCACCGGCTACCGCTGTAAAACCCATACCGTTTCCAATACGGCCTTTCGCGGATTTGGCGGTCCCCAGGGGATGATTCTCGGGGAGCAGATGGTGGAGGACATTGCCTATCATCTCGGCCTGGACCCTTTGCAGGTTCGTAAACATAATCTGTTCGGTCATGATGACCGTAACACCATGCATTACGGACAACGGGTGGAAGATTTTCCATTGCGGGAGATGATCGAACAACTGGAAGCCAACTCGGACTATCACGCCAGAAAAACGGCGATTGCCGAATTCAACCGCCAGAATCCGATTCTGAAAAAGGGCCTTTCACTGACACCGGTGATGTTTGGTATCTCCTTCACCGTGCAGCACCTTAATCAGGCAGGTGCCCTGCTGCATATTTATACCGATGGCAGCATCCTGCTTAACCATGGCGGCACAGAGATGGGACAGGGGCTGTTCACCAAAGTGGCCCAGGTAGTGGCGCAGGAATTTCAGGTAGACCTGGAAACCATTGCCGTTTCCGCCACCCGCACGGACAAGGTTCCCAATACCTCGCCGACTGCCGCGTCTTCGGGGTCTGACCTTAACGGCATGGCGGCCCGTGATGCCTGCCAAACCATCAAGCAGCGCCTGATCGACTTTGCTTGCGAACATTATCAGGTGGCCGCTGAGACGGTTCGTTTTGACAGCAATCATGTGGTTGCGGGTGAGCTTTGGATTCCCTTTGCGGAGTTTGTCCAGCTGGCTTACCAGAGCCGGGTTTCACTGTCCTCCACTGGTTACTACAAGACGCCCAAAATTCACTACGACAGAGCCACCGGCAAGGGCCGCCCGTTCTTTTATTACGCCAATGGCGTCTCCGCTTCTGAAGTGATCGTCGATACCCTGACCGGAGAGTACAAAGTACTGCGGGTCGATATCCTGCATGACGTCGGCACTTCTTTGAACCCGGCCATAGATATCGGTCAGATAGAGGGAGGTTTTATTCAGGGTATGGGCTGGCTCACCACAGAGGAATTACTCTGGAATGACCGTGGCGAGCTGATTTCCAACGGCCCGGCTAACTATAAAATCCCCACTGCGGGTGATGTGCCGGAAGACTTCCGGGTCAGTCTGGCGCAGAATCTCCCTAATGCCGAAGCTACTATATACCGCTCTAAAGCGGTGGGTGAACCACCGTTAATGTTGCCCATATCCGTGTGGTCAGCGATTCGCAACGCCATTGCCAGTCTGGCGGACTACCGTTATGCACCGCCGCTGGATCCACCAGCCACGCCGGAACGGGTACTCTGGGCAGTTGAAAATACCCGTCGGCATTTGGCTTCTATTGCCGGATCCGAAACGGCAACCGGGGAGCAGGTGACACCATGAGTAGCTTGAATTGGTCCGATGCCATCCAGCAATGTCGACAAAGCGGTGATGCTTACGTTATTGCCACTGTGCTGGGTTGCAAGGGGTCCACTCCCCGCGATCCCGGCAGCAAAATGGTGGTTACCAGTGAGCAGACCTACGACACCATCGGTGGCGGTCAGCTGGAATTTGTCGTTACCCAAAAGGCGCGCGAGCTGCTGGTTCAGGGCGAAGCAGTACAGCAGATCCATCATTTTCCGTTAGCGGCTTCCGTGGCTCAATGCTGCGGAGGCAGCACCACGGTACTGCTGGAAGTCATGGCGGCCTGTCCATTCCGTGTCACTGTCTTTGGCGCCGGTCATGTCGCCAAGGCGCTGATGCCCATTCTTGGCGGTTTGTCCTGCAGGGTTTTGTGGGTTGATTCCCGGGCGGACCAGTTTCCGGCAGAGTGTCCTGCCAATGTCACCACCCTGGTCGCTGAACAGCCGCAAAAAGTAGTACCTGATCTACCTGACGGTAGTGATATGTTGATTCTGACCCACAACCACCAGTTGGATTTCGAGCTCTGTCAGGTTGCATTGCGTCATGGCGGGTTAAGGTATATCGGCATGATCGGCTCCGCCACCAAAGCAGAACGTTTTCGCAAGCGCCTGTTGCAACGGAAATTTACCCCTGAGCAAATCTGCCGGATTACCAGCCCGGTTGGTCTGACGGAGGTGCCGGGCAAGCTGCCCATGGAAGTGGCTGTTTCCATCGCCGGGCAACTGATTACTATAGAACACCAGAATCGCGAGCAACCTTTGCGCCGGGGGCTGGGTTGGAAAGAGCTGAAATCCGCATTGAATGATCAGCCATCGGCACAGCAAACCGGTTATGTCATGTCTTTTAACAAAGATGAAAACTAGTCGGCTGGCACAATGCAGCAATAAACCTGAAACCGAACATATAACTCAACATCTGGCCCGCCTGCGCGGGTCGGTCAGTTTTACGGGAAGATAGAAATCCAATGGCACGCAAAATAGAACATAACCGGTTCTCCAAAAAATACACTGATCTGGCCAGCGTCGGGCTGGGTGGTCAGACCCTGAGTTGTAGTGATGACTTTTTCGCTGAAATGGAAAATATGCTCAATCCCACACCGGCGGTCTTTATCGAAGACAAATACACCCACCGCGGTAAGTGGATGGATGGCTGGGAGTCCCGTCGCCGCCGTGATTCCGGCTACGACTGGTGTGTGATCAAGCTTGGTGTTCCTGGTGTAATTCGCGGCCTGGATGTGGATACCAGCCATTTTCTCGGTAATGCCCCCAAGTCGGTGTCAGTGGAAGCCTGCCACCTTAGTCAGGACCCGGATGAATTCACCCAGTGGACTGAGATCCTGGCGAACGTTGAGGTGGAGCCCGGCAGTCACAACCTACTGGATGTTGATAATGACGAAACCTGGACCCATATCCGCCTGAATATTTTTCCTGACGGAGGCATTGCCCGGCTGAGGGTTTATGGCGAAGTGACCCCCGACTGGCATTGGTATCTGCCCGGAGAACCTGTTGATCTGGCTGCCATAGTGAATGGGGGCCGTCCGCTATTGTGTTCGGACATGTTCTTCAGCCCGATGGAAAACCTGCTGATGCCCGGACGCGGTAAAGACATGGGCGATGGTTGGGAAACCAAACGTCGCCGAGGCGGTCGCGATTGTGACTGGCTGGTTCTGAAGCTGGGTGACCTTGGCCGTATCCAGAAAGTCGAAGTGGATACCGCACATTTTAAAGGCAACTATCCGGCCTCGTTTTCACTGGAAGCCGTTAAACTGGATGCAGGCTTTGAGGTGACCGAAGATAACCTGGCCGGCATTGACTGGCAGCCGGTCATCGAGCAAACCAAACTGCATGCGGATCGTCAGCATCGCTTTATGTCCGAAGTGAAACACAAAGAGCAGCCGGTCAGCCATGTACGCTTGCGCATATACCCTGATGGTGGTGTCAGCCGCCTGCGCCTCTGGTGTCTGCGGGATAAAGGGTAATCTTTGTCATGACAACCCCGGTTAAAGCAACGGAAGTCTTCACTCTGGAAGACTTCAATGCCTTACCTGAGGCGCGCGCTGTGAGGCAGTTGGAAACCTGTTGCACTGCCATGCGCTGGTGTCAGGCCATGGTGGCTGAGCGTCCGTTTGCCTCGTTAGAGAAAGTCCTGCAAAAGGCCGAATCCTGTTGGAGCCAAATGGCGGAAGCCGACGTGCTGGAGGCTTTTGCCGGGCACCCGAAAATTGGTGATATCAACAGTTTGCGCGCCAAGTATGCGCACACTGCCGGTCTGGCGGGAGCAGAGCAGGGGGCGGTCAATCAAGCCACGGAAGAGGTGCTGCAGGCACTGAAGTCCGGCAATCAGCAGTATGAAGAGCAAAACGGGTTTATTTTTATCGTCTGTGCCACCGGCAAAAGTGCCTCTGAAATGCTGGATATCCTGCAGGGCAGGCTGGCCAATGACCGGGCTACCGAACTGAAAACCGGTGCTCAGGAACAAGCCAAAATTACCGCCATCCGGCTACAGAAATTGTTCAGCGTTTAAGGTCTGAAATGTAGGGGCGCTCCTGTGTGTGCCCCCACTGGAGAATGGAATGCACGAGCACGATTATTTTCGCTACTTGGAAAATACGAAAGAGGAATATCATGGCTAGCCCCATCACCACACATGTTCTGGATATGCAATCCGGCCGACCTGCGCAGGGCGTGCCGGTACGGCTCTTTCTGCAGAACGCAGAAGGCTTTCAGGAAAGCTGGCATGAAATTGCCTCCGGCCTCACCAACAGCGATGGACGTCTGAGCAACTGGATGGAAGGGCAATCGCGCAAAGCGGGCACCTACCGCATTCTGTTTGATACCGACAGTTATTATGCCGACAAGAAGGAAACCTGTTTTTACCCCCAGGTTCAAATCGATTTCCGTATCGAAAACCCTGACCAACACTACCATGTGCCGTTGCTTCTGGCTGCCCATGGCTATTCCACCTATCGGGGTAGTTGATCAATGTCATCCATATTACTGACGCCGGAACCATTGACCACAGAAGTCTTCAGCCCCTTTGGCCAGGTTATTGAAATAGCCGATCAGACACCGCTGGTCATTAATCAGGGCAATACCCTGCGATATGACTCCCTGGCACCGGTGGAACTTTCTGGTCCGGAAGACCACGGAGTCATGAGTTTATTCCGTGCCCGACCACGCCAACTGCCGATGCGCATCGAAATGGTGGAGCGTCACCCCCAGGGCAGCCAGGCATTTGTGCCGCTTTCCAGCCAACCTTATCTGGTGTTGGTTGCCTTACCGGGTGCCACCGACAATGTTGTTTCTTCTGCGGCAGATAAAAGCACGGAAGACGAAAATATTCCCGATCCAGCTTCCCTGCGGCTGTTCCTGGCGCACGCACACCAGGGGGTCAACTACGCCCGCAACACCTGGCATCACCCGGTGTTGGGTCTGAATGATACCTGTGACTTTCTGGTGGTGGACCGTAAAGGGCCGGGCAATAACTGTATCGAACACTATTTTGACCAGAGTCTTGAGATAGTGATTGCCCTGAACGAGGTGGCCGCCCCATGAGTCTGAAAGCCCTGCGCGGGGAAATTCTCAGTTTCGTCGATGACCCTGATCAAAGCGGGGAAGATGCCTACCAGTATTTTACCGATGGCATTCTGTTGTTGGATGACGACAGGATTCAGGCTATTGGCCCGGCCGAGATGATGTTGCCGGAACTTCCTGCTGATGTAGAGTTAATTGATCATGCCGGCAAGCTGATTATGCCCGGTTTCATTGATACCCATATCCATTTTCCTCAGGTGGATGTCCTCGCGTCCTATGGCGAACAATTACTGGAATGGCTGAACAATTACACCTTTCCTACGGAAGGACAGTTTTCCGACAAAGCCGTCGCCAGGGAAACTGCCGAGTTCTTTCTTGATGAACTGCTCAAGGCCGGAACCACCACCGCACTGGTGTTCGGCACTGTGCACCCTCAGTCAGTGGAGGCTTTTTTCGAAGGCTCGGAGGCACGCAATACCCGGATGATCTGCGGCAAGGTGATGATGGACCGCCATGCCCCGGATTACCTCTGTGATAACGCTGACAGCAGTTATCAGGAAAGCAAGGCACTGATCGAAAAGTGGCACGGCCGTGGCCGCCAGCACTATGCCGTCACTCCCCGGTTTGCCATTACCTCTTCAGAAAAACAGCTGCAGAAAGCCGGTCAGTTGTTGCAGGAATATCCAGGTATTTTCATGCAGACGCACCTGTCGGAAAATCACAGCGAAGTGGACTTCGTGCGTAAGCTGTTCCCGCAATGCCAGGATTATCTGGACGTCTACGACCAGCATGGCCTGCTTTCCGAACGCAGCGTTTTTGCCCATGGGATTCATTTATGCGAGCGCGAACATGCGCGGCTGCGGGATACCCGGTCCAGCATTGCATTCTGTCCGACATCGAACTTGTTTCTCGGCAGCGGCTTGCTGGATCTGGCCACTTTGGAAAAAGAAAAAGTGTCTTATGCCATGGGCACCGATGTGGGTGGCGGCACCAGCTTTTCCATGCTGCAAACCCTGAATGAGGCCTACAAGGTCGCCCAACTGCGCGAGTACAAATTATCTCCGCTCAAGGCCTTTTATCTGGCTACTTTAGGCGGCGCACGTGCGCTGAAACTGGACCATCTTATCGGCACACTGCAGCCGGACAGGGACGCGGACTTTATTGTCGTGGATTATGGCTGTACGCCACTGATGAAACGGCGCCTGTCGAAGTGTAAAACCCTGGATGAAAAGCTCTTTGCCCTGATGATACTCGGGGATGACCGCGCTATTGCTGAAACCTGGGTGGCGGGGAAATGCCTGCAGCGTAAAACGCGGGCGCCGAGTCAAAGCCGGCGGCCGAAAGTTGTACCACTGAAGAACAGGCCATAAGGATCGCCGATGGAAGCCTATATCACCGACTGGTTCTCACTGTTTTTCCGCTGGTTCCATGTGATCACCGGCATTGCCTGGATCGGCGCTAGTTTCTATTTTGTCTGGCTGGATAACAGCCTGGAGGAGCCGCCGCAATGGAAGAAAGACAAGGGGATCAAGGGTGACCTCTGGGCCATTCATGGTGGCGGATTCTATGAAGTGGCCAAGTACGGGTTGGGCCCGGAAAAAATGCCTCAGCATCTGCACTGGTTTAAATGGGAAGCCTACACCACCTGGCTCACCGGCTTCATTCTGCTTTGGATTGTTTACTATCTTGGCGCGGATCGTTATCTGATCGATGCCGGCAAATTGTCCCTAAGCGTGCCCGAAGCCATCGGAGCTGGGTTGGGTTTTCTGTTAGCAGGCTTTGTTATCTATGAAGGCCTGTTACGCACACCGTTGCGCCATAACGGTTTGGCCTTCGGAATCGTATTGTTTGTCGTGCTGGGCGTCTCCAGTTATGTGGCGCATCTGCTGTTCTCCGCCCGCGGGGCTTATATCCATGTTGGTGCACTGATGGGCACCATTATGGCGGGCAATGTCCTGTTCGGTATCATGCCTGCCCAGCGTGGGTTGGTCGCCGCCGTGGAAAAAGGTGAGAGCCCGGACCCAGCCCTGGGTGCTTTTGCCAAGTTGCGTTCCACCCACAATAACTACCTGACCCTGCCGGTGCTGTTCATCATGATCAGCAATCATTACCCCATGGTTTATGCTCATACTTATGGCTGGGCGCTGCTGATTGCTATTGGCGGCATCGCTGCCTTTGCCCGCCACTATTTCAACCTGCAGCACAAAGGCATCAATAAGCCGATTATCCTGGTTGTTGCCGCCATACTGTTGGTTGCCGTAGCAGCTCTGATAGCGCCGGTTACCCCAAATACCAAACCGGCAGAACAGAGCTTCACGGATGCCAAAGCTATTGCACTGATGCAATCCCGCTGTGCCACCTGTCATTCCGCTCAGCCCACGGATGAGCTATTCACGGCGGCTCCCGCCGGGCTGATGCTGGAAACCCTGGAGCAGGTAAAAAGCGCAGGTTTTGCACGAGTCTTAGGTGTGGTACAAACCGGCTATATGCCGTTAGCAAACCGTAGCGGCATGACCGATGAAGAGCGTGCCCAATTGGTGGATTGGCTGGCCAAGCAAGAGGTGGCTAAGTGAGCTACATCACGGTCTGAATAAGATTATGAGGGTTTTACTTTCTATATAACTATATGAAAAATATAGATAAAATATATAGTGATAGATGGGATTGGAATAGGGAGCAGAATAGGACCTATCGCCCTATCCAATAAGTTGAGTGTAGCTATAGGGCGGGAAATTCAAAAGGAGCCAAATTGGTACAGTGATTTCTAAAAATAATGTGCCATTTTCTTTGCATAGATCCAGGCGGCGAAGGTCAGCAGGGCATACAGCCCGCCGATGAAAAACAGCTGTTCCGGCTGATAGCTGGCTTCAAAGTAGACAATGAACAGGGTGCCTGCCATCAGTCCAAACACGGCAAACAGGGAGAGCAAAGGAGAGGAGTTGGTCAGGTGGTGGATCCTGTAATTTGCATAGGCCATCAGCATGGAAACCAATAAAAAAGTCACGCTTCCGAATTCGAGAATTACCTGAAGATTGCCAGCCAGTATCAGCGCAAAGGCCAGTAAAGCCATGGCACAGATGGAGTACACAGGAATATTTCGGCTTCTTTTCGCAAGTAACGCGGGAAAGTAACCGTCTTTGGCAATCACCGCCATCTGGCGGGAAGCACCGAACAAAGTGCCACTGATGGCGCTACTGGTGGCAAGTAGTGCTCCCAGTACCACCAGATCCGTTCCCCAATGACCCAGAATATGGTCGGCGCCTGACGCCAGGGCATATTCCTTGTTGGCAGTAATGTCCTCAAAGGGAATGGCCAGGATAGCACCCAGTGCAATGACGAAGTAAATCAGGACGGCCAGAAGAATTGCCGAATAAATTGCCTTGGGAATATTGCGTTCCGGGGTTTCCATTTCGTTGACCGCGTTAATCACCAATTGAAAACCCTCGTAGGCAACAAAGGTGAGGGAAGCTACGATCAATACATTCAATACAGAGGCATCACCATGCTCCTGTATGAGAGTCGGTATGGTCAGAGTGCTGTTATTGATGAGGACAAATGAAATCACCACCAGAATCACCAGCTTGGTGTAAACCATTAGGTCTTCAACCTTACCCATGCCCTTGACACTCCAGACATTAATCAGGGTAAACAGGCCAATGATTCCACCGGCTACCAGCTTGCGCATCCACTCACTATCGGCGAAAGCAAAGCCACTGATGGCATAGGAGGCAAAGGTATAGGCGTAAAGTGCCAATGTGCTGATATAGCCGAAGATTACCCACCAGCCAATTAGTGACGCAGCAAAGGGAGACTTGGAGAAGGTTTTCTTATAGAAGGAGTATGTTGCTCCTTCATCCTTGTAGTACACGCCGAGTTTGACATAGGAGTAGGCCGCCAACGCTGCAAACAGTCCTCCAATCGCAATTGCAACTGGCGTCAGGGCGCCGATCATGGAGACTGATATGCCGAGTACGGTAAAAATTCCTCCACCCACCATGCCTCCCAAGGCAATGGCGATGAGTTCAGGGATGCCAAGCGCCTTATTTCGTTGTCGGTGAATTGAGATATTGTGGTTATTGAAGAGCTTCATTTCGGGTTAAAGAATGTATCGAGGGTTTACTCTCTTTGATATGGGTTCAGCACAACGCGAATACTTGCAAGCTTATTCTGGATGGCCACGGTACGACCATCAAGTATAAGTACAAACTAAGGCATGGGAGGTTTTAATCAAAAACACCCAGTGAATTTAATAGAACGAGAATTGCTCCTGATAAGCCGGAGATAGTTAAAATCCAATAAAAAGTAGAGCCTAAAATACGATCAAACTTGCTGGTGTACTTATATAGTAATTCAGCATTCGCGTGCATTGAAGACAGAGGGCTGGAAGCGAGCTTACGGCTCCAAGACTTAGGAAAGGCGAGCGCTTGTGCGACGTTAATAATGTCCCAGCCGCTGGCATATTCAATTCCGAGAGCATCTTTAGTATTAGGATTTTTCCTTAACTTGCGTACCGTAATTTGGCCGAACAACACAAATAATATTGCGGAAATGAACATGAAAAAGGCTACTACCGCAAGTAGCTGCGAGAATAGGCTCATAATGCTTTTATCCAGTTCATAATAGAGTCATACCAAGAACCACTATTTTCTTTCATGGCGCTATTCATTCCAATCGACGCTGCCACTGTCACACCGGCAACAGCAACACCGCCAACTATCAGCCCAACCCATCCAATAGGCGTGGCAACCATTAGAAACCCCAAAGCAGCGCCGCCCAGATTTGCAGTAACAGTCCCTGTAGCGGCACTTGCAGCAAAGCTCTTTGCTGTTAATCAAATAACCCTGCCGTATCACAGACAGCCCATAGCGCGGTGGAAAGGGCTGTAGCTATAAGACTCCAATAAAAGCAGGCTGCCAACAACCTATCAAATTTATTCGTATGTTTATGGAGAATATCTGCGTTAGCGTAAAGGAATGCGAGTTTTGTAGTTCGGAACTTCCGGATAATTTTTTTGGGAATGGCAAGTGACTGGGCTACGTTGATAATGTCCCAGCCACTTATTAATTCAATACCAAGTTCTTGTTTGGTTTCGGGATTCTTTCTAAGCTTTCTTACAGTGATTTGCCCGAACATGACAAAGAACGTCATTACGAATAGAACTGCTAAGATCAAAATACCTAATATCGCTGCAGATAAACTCATAGCGAACCAATCCATTCCATAATTGAGTCGTAAACGCTGCCACTATTCTTTTGAACAGCGCCGTTAGTCACTATTGATGCACTTGCAGCGACTCCAGCTACTACAAGGCCCCCAACAATTAGGCCAACCCAACCAACAGGGGTCGCAGCAATCAAAAGGGTCAATGCTGTGTTGCCCACTGCAATAGCACCAGTTCCTACTGCTGCACTGAGCGCAAAGCTACTCGACTCAATAAACATTTCCCGTTCCCAATTTCCGCCTGCCTGGTAAGCATTATGAATGTTTCCGACGCGACTACCAAAATCAATAACGGCTAATCCATTACCCAGGTATTTTGCGTGCTGGGTGAATTTGACCAGATTATTGGCCTGAACCTGGCTGGTGATATTGAGTTTTGCGGCGCTACGGCTGCTGCGGGCAATGTTTGTGGCGCGGGTGGCGTTGGTTAGCGGAGTACCGCGTCGGGAATTGATTTTGGCGGTAACGGCGTTCAATTCATGCCGGAACTGGATTTGCATTTTTTGGAAAGCTGCATGAGCCTTCTGCTTTGCCACGGCGCTCAGAGCTGACTTCGAACTCACCGCCTGGCGGTATTCCATGAGAGCGGCCTGATACTCCTTAATAGCACCGGCAAAGCCTCCAATCCTGTTGGCGTAGACGCTGGTTGACGCGCCCATCAGGCCGATATTGTATTCCTGCAGCTTGGCGGTAATTTCAGAGATGGCGGTGAGATTGTCGCCGCCTAAAGACAGAGACAAATAAGTCAGTTCACGGGCAACCGGTGCAGGTTTGAGCTGATTTAATATGCTGAGCCCTGTGGAGGAAGAATTATTGCCCACCAGAAAAGGAGTGTAGGGATAAATGGTTGAGGGGTTGTCACCGTCCAGATTGTCTTCAGCATAGATGCTGCACTGGTTGGGAAGGTCGTTGGACCTTATTGAGCGATTGGATAAAATGATTCCATTCATATTCAGCTTCCTTAAGTTGGGCAAGTCCTTGTTTCATAGTCTCTATGGAGTGTTGGCCGGGTAGAGGCTATAAAAAGGGCGGGAGTTTAAACAAACAGCATGAGAATTTGTATAGGCAATAAGGTATAACCATGTGAGATATTGCCCCTTAAATTCAATAGATCGCCCTTGCTCGGTGGAAAAGTTGGTCTCTATGCCTTTAGGAATGTTTCCCATCCTTGTTCTGATGCTGCTAGTCATGC
This sequence comes from Hahella sp., assembly GCA_050299855.1. GTDB lineage: Bacteria > Pseudomonadota > Gammaproteobacteria > Pseudomonadales > Oleiphilaceae > Hahella. The sequence continues at coordinate 23,635 of JBNKWQ010000020.1, read as the reverse complement.
TGCCGTTGCTGTTTCTCGACGTGATGACGATGGCGTTGGGTAAGCTGGGTATCAGCCCACTTTGGGCTCCCTGGATCGTTTTCTTTATGTTCGTGGGGTCCTTGATCAATATTCCCGTGAGCAGGAAAACCTCTGATGAACCCATGTCCCACCACCCGCTGAATATTTGGGGGGCACATCGTTTCTGGCCTGACCTGGAAAAGCAGTTGACCGAGAGAATAATCGCGGTCAATGTCGGCGGCTTTGTCATTCCCATGTTGTTGGTGCTCTATGAGATATACCGGCTGATACATATTGCGCCTGAAGTGATTAATGCTTTGATGCTATGTGTGGCCGTCAATATCATCGCCTGTTACTGGACCGCCAGACCAGTGCCTAAGGTGGGTGTCGTGATGCCTGCTTTTTTGCCTGGCGCTATGGCGGCCCTGAGCGCACTTACGCTGGCACCGGATATGGCACCGCCGGTGGCGTTTTGTGCGGGAGTTCTGGGCCCGGTGATCGGTGCGGATTTCATGAATCTGAAAAATATACGCCAGGCTCACATTGGCATTGCCAGTATCGGAGGAGCAGGTACCTTTGACGGCATTGTGTTGTCCGGCCTGCTGGCGGTGGTGTTGACCTGAGGTCATCGGCTTTTCCTGCTATGCTTATGTCGGACATAGTCGGCAACTAGGTGAATCGTTGATAATCCGACTGTGATGCCGCTAACGTTTGGCGATATGTTGTGCTGTAAGTCGCCCGTCAAAAAGGATAAGGAATAAGTTATGGAAGAAAAATGGCACACTTACCCCACCTTCATGGAAGATGATCAAGCTTGGATAAGCTTCAACCAGGGCTTCGCCGAAGTCGCTGATCAAGACTCCAGAAACTATCATTTGCGGATCAGGGTGAGGTTCAGGGACCAAAGTCCCTATGGGCTTCCCACAGATGAAGAATTCGACGCCCTCTGCGCACTGGACGAGCTACTCGATAACGCGCTCACGGAAACCGGCAGCATTTATATCGGCAGGGTAGCCGTCGCCGGCCATCGCTACTTTTTCTTTTATACCTCTGATACTGAAGAGCGCTGTCAGGACATCATCGAGCAGGTTTCCAATACCACCGGTTACCCTCTGGAATATAACCTGGTGGCTGACCCCGAAAAGCTCGCCTATTGGGAGGACCTGTACCCCACGGTTGATGACTGGCAGGTTATCTATGACCTGCAGGTGCTGGATCAGCTCGCTGAAGCCGGAGACAATAAGAACATCGAAAGAGAGATTATCCACTGGGCCTATTTTAATTCTGAAGATAGTTGCCAGGAGTTCGCTATCTGGGCCACCGAGGAAAACTATACTGTCCTTGATCAGGGGCCCGCTGACCAATCCCAGGATTACGTGGTGAAGTTTGCCCATATGGGAACGACAGATCTTTGGGATATCTCACACCATAGCGTCACGCTCAACCGCAAGGCGTCCGAGCTCGGTGGTGAATATGACGGCTGGCAGACTTCAGCTGAAATGGATGCCTGACCAACGCACCACCTATCGCAATTCTGGATTATAGGAACGACCTCCACGACACCGGGCGATGCCACGGTGTCGTCGTCGGGCTGTGTATTCTGTCTAACACGAATTCGTCATCCAGCTACAATTAACAGCTAAACTGTCATTTATTGATAGAAGCCGGTCATCCACACTATTGGCCGGCTAAATAAGACGACGTTGGCTGGCTAAATAAGACGACATTGGCCAACTAAATAAGACTACGTTGGTCAACTAAATAAGACTTCCGCGTTCAAAGGAAAGAGTTCCGGGCATGCAGCTTCTGATTGGGTTTTTGATATTTATCGTATTCATGTTTGTCCTGGTGGTGGGCACGGCCATTATGCGTATGCGTAAGGTTCGCTGGATGGAGCGCACTTACTACCAGTCCTTGGACGAAGATGCCGTAGACCCCCTAATATCCGATATTATGCAGGCAAAGTCAGAGGAACTGACGGCGTGGGGCTTTGAGCCCGCTTGGTGGGTTTCGGTGGCAGAACCCTACTTTGTGGACGACCGCCGCACTACCTATCGGGTGTTATTCCACCCGGAATCCCAAACCTATGCCCAACTTGCACTACATCCTTTGCCGGAAGCAGGGGAGTCTGTCTCTGTTGATTTCATCAGTTTCTATCCTGGTCAGCAGGTGAGCTACTCCTCCAACTGCACCGAACATTTTATGGGGGTTGAACTTGAAGGCTATGACTGGGGTGATCCCTACTCGGCCACATTACAAGAGCACTGGTCCTTCCACCAGCAGAGACTGAAACACTACCAGCAGCCCGCTATCACCCTCACTAGAGAGGAATTCTGTAACTGGGGCAATCGCTTTATCCAACAATACCAGGCCGGGCTCAAGGCCAACGGCGATCTATACAGAACCCAGCAGGGCACCGGCCGGCTGACCTATGCCGGTGCTTGGAGGGCGTTTAAACGCATACAGGCTGGACAGAAAAGACTCAGGCCTATTCTCATGGAGCGGCGCAAATCCGCCGCCGATGCCATGAACTCCGAAGTGGAAGTGTTGGCCCACCAACGGCAGGAAGCCATGCTGGGCAATCAACCGGCCAGTGTGAAAGGCAAGCTGACTGTGCTGATTGTTTCTGCGGTGTTGTTCATGTTGAGCTTCGGCTTCCGCATGGATATTCAAGGGCTGATAATTCTGGTGGCCGTGCTCTTCTTCCATGAAATGGGCCATGTGGTCGCCATGAGGATGTTTGCCTACAAAGACCTGAAAATACTCTTTATTCCTTTTTTGGGGGCGGTAGCCACTGGCAAGAAAACCTCCTGTCCGGCCTGGCAGAGTGCCGTTATTTATCTGGCGGGACCGGTGCCGGGCATTATACTGGCCATGGCGCTGTTGTTGATTGGCCATGAATTTATCGGGATCTGGGCAGGGCTTACCTGGATGCCGACCCTGGTTGCCATGCTGCTTTTCATTAATTTCTTCAATCTCCTGCCAATCCAGCCCCTGGACGGTGGCCAACTGGCCAATGTGCTGATCTTCCAGCGTTGGCCCAAACTTCAGATCGTTTTCTTCGGGGTCAGTGTGGCGGCATTCATGGCCATGGCCTGGTGGCTGGAAGAACCGCTGCTGGCCGGCGTCGGCTTTCTGATTGGATTCACCATGCTTTATCAATATCGCGAAGCCAGTCTGCTCAACCATATTCGCAAGCATTACCCTGGTCTTGGCCATGCGGACAAACAGGATCAACTGCTGGCGATATACCGCAGCATCAAAGAACTTGGCATTCACTGGCCCTATGGCACCAGGCATCAGGCCGCTAAAAATATTCTGGACCGTGTCGGCGCTCCTTTACCCAGGGTGAAAGAAACTGCCGCCGGGCTGGGGCTTTATCTGGTCCTGTTGATTGCTTTGCCTCTGGTGTTCCTGCAAACAGGTTTTCATCCGGGGGCTACTTCTACTTCTAATCTATCAAGTTCTTTTTTGGCCAATTCTTATCTAAATGGCGAAGAGGAAGCTCCGGATTGGCAGGCATTGTTGGATTCGGCCAACGATGATGAAGAAAAGCTCAGTGTCCTGCAGAATGCGCTGGACTATTATGATTACAGTGATTCCCCGGAGCTTGTTCTGGACTATGGCCGACAAGCCCGCGAAATTCTGGTGCGCACAGGTCAGGCAGAGTCCGTGGCGATGGCAGACGTCATCTTGCAGATGGCCGGTGTCCGCCTGGACTATGACGATGAACTCTCCCCCGGAGCGCTGCAGAATCTGCTTTCAAAAGACATTGCTCCTGCCATCGAAATATACGAAAGGCAGGAACCTGACGATACCCTTAGTTGGCATTTGGCCGCCGCTTATGAACTAAAAGGTCGGGTGGAAGAAATGCTGGGAGGCAATGAGGCTGCGTTGGCATCAATGCAGGCCGCCAATGTTTACTGGCTGAAATTTCCTGAAGATTTGGCCTGGGAAATTATCGGTAATCTGGAAACTCAGGCGAGACTATACGTCTCGTTGGGGGACTATCGCAGTGCGGAAACCCGTTACTTGGACGCACTCGACTGGGTAAAAAACCATGCGGTTTATGACAACGCCTATCTGACCAACAGTACCCTCAAATCCTTGACCGGCTTCTACCTGGATCAGCAGCAATATCAGTCTGCATTGGACGCCATTGCTCAGCAGGTCGAGATGGAAGACAGCTACGGATACTACATTATCAACTTCGCCGAGATGCAGGGCTGGGCGCACTTTAAACAAGCGCAATATGACGCGGCTATCGTACAGTTTGAAAGAGCCATCGCCGCCATAGATCAACAGCGGCTGGATTACCCTAAATCCAAAAGAGGCTATGACAAGGCAGACAACTTCTCCCGCCTGCTACTGGTACATCATCTGCAGGGTCAATCAGCCGAGCCGACGGAAATGGACAGCCGTGCGGATACTGACGGCGGCGACGGTGTTCAGGTAGAAAACCGGTACCGGGTGGCAGGGGAAACCGATGAGGTGGCCGCAGATATTGTGAGTCTGTTAACCGAGCTTGAGGCCACCGAACACACCGTTGAAGACTATCTCAAACACCTCGAGTGCGAGTGTAATCGCCATGCAGGAGGTTACCGTCTAGACCAAAGCGAAAGTATGCGAGATGTGATAAACCGTTACCTGAACACGCGGGGTAATTCCCTGTAATCCTTAAGTTTACCTTAAGAATTACTCGCAATAATGGCACCTCATTTCGTCATAAGGAGCGTGTCACATGAGTAAAATACAAAACACCGTACTATTCACCAAGTTAATTTCCCTGAGCTTGGTTACCCTGAGCCTAACCACTTTGAGTCTGAGTGCACATGCAGACCCGCAGTGTACTACTGAGCCCCAGGAAAAATGGCAAGACCAGGAAATGTTTCAAAAGCAGTTAAGTGAGCAGGGCTATGAAGTGAAAAAGTTCAAAGTCACCAGCACCAACTGCTACGAGATTTATGGCCGCAATGCCAACAAACAAAAGGTGGAGATCTACTTCAACCCGGTAGATGGAAACGTGGTTAAACAGGAAATTGACGACTAGGCCATGCCCATGCACACCCAGGAAATCAAAGTGTGGGACCCGCTTGTACGGGTCTTCCACTGGTCTCTCGCCTCGTTGTTTCTGCTGAACTATTTTGCCACTGAAGATGGCGGGGATTTGCACGAGCTCTTCGGCTACATTGCCGTAGGCCTTGTTGTGTTCCGCATTATTTGGGGCTTTATCGGCACTGCACATGCCCGCTTCGCCAGCTTCTTCCCTACGCAGGCTAGGTTAAAAGCCCACTGGCAGGAAGTACTGCATGGCCAACGGCCCAGCTATCAAGGGCACAATCCCTTTGGCGGCGCCATGGTGCTGTTGTTGCTGAGTCTGATTCTGGGGCTCGGCCTAACCGGCTATATGATGGAAGAAGTCGATGCCTTCTTCGGTGATGATTGGTTGGAAGAACTGCATGAGGTGTTAGCCAACCTGATGATGGTTGCCGTGGTGGTTCACGTCACCGCTGTAGTGGTAATGCAGAAGTGGCTGGGTGTGCAGTTGGTCAAGCCGATGATCACCGGTAAACGTGAGCTGTAAGAGAAGTGGACAACAAAAGGGGTGTATCGCGATACACCCCTTTTTTGTTGCTTAGCCGGTTATACCTAATCAGTACCAATGATGTCTCTGATGATGGTGAATTGCCCGCAGGAACCGGTAAGCTGCCCGCATTGTCGTACGCTCATCCGGGTGCAGACCGTCGCCGCGGTGGCGGAAGCCTTTCCACGCATTTACCAGAATAGCGTCATCCAGTTCCTGTGAAATCCGCTGTGCGTAGAGATAACCAAAATAGTCGAAATCATCAGGGGAGATCGCCCAATTTAGACCGGCAGATTGCGCAAAGTGGGGTAGATCAAGATTCCTTGCCTTGGGCAGTTTGGAATAAACCGGGGTCATGCCCAGATCCAGAACCTGCTGACCCACGGCGATCAGCCGGTCAATAGCCTCGTGCATTTCTGCGACGGTGCAGGGGCTGGTTAGATTCTGATCGATACCGAAAGAATCGGAATGCAGACAATCATTACCGATGCTGATAATCACATACTTTGCGTTATAACCAGTCAGCCCGTTCTGGTCATACTGCGCCACCCTGAGCAATGCACGTTGCAATTGCGTGGGGTAGCTGTCCCAGGTGGCCTCACCGCACACCGGGTTGCAACTTGGGCGGCTGAAGGTGCTGGCACCGGCCTGTCCCTCATTGCGCACCTTGGCTCCCAGGCGGGTTAATGCCGCACCGAGATCTATATAGTCTCCGGCATCCACAGAAATGCCGAACAGCGGACCCTGCAGGTTTTTATCCAAAGGTGTGTTGGCATTGGCATAGGATCCGCCGATTAACAGCAGCGGTTTATTTTTGGTGTAAGTGGCTGACGCTGCGGTGGTGAAAACCAGTGCCAAAAGGCAAAGAATGGATCTAATGAAAAATACGTTCTTCCGACTCACGAATACTTCTCCCTTTACTGCTTTAACGGAGTGCTGCCATAGAAATCTGGACCAGCATCGGAAATAAGCATAGGCCAGATGCAGGAGATTTAAAAAGCCGCCCTAGGGCATTTTCGTTAGCAAATGAGGGTGAAAATGGCCACGTTATAGTCAGCGTTAGAATAAATAGCTGATTAAATGTAACTTTTTATCTGAGGGCTCTGTCACTAAAAGTTACAAAATAGTTTCTTTGAACTAGTCTTTTTGGACACTGGACAAATGCAGAGAAATAGGGTTGGTTGATATTTGTACATTTGTGGTTTTTTGATGACTGTCACATGGATTAGCATAATTTTATCGTCATCTAGGAATTTTACTTTTCCCGTCGGCTAGAATATGTTTCAGTAGTACCTGTCCCGAACTCTTAGAAAGCTAGGCAGCATGACCGAGCCGAGATCGGGGCTTAAAAATAAGATCCTGTAACAAAACAAGGTACAGCTAGATTCCAGAATTACTAGCCCCTTGAATACTAGCTCTTTATTAAAAGCTCCAAGAAAAAGCAGTTAGGAAGCATCAATTAATTACCAGGAGGTAAAAATGACACCGCCAAAAACCGAACAATCCAATGCATCAAAGCAAGGTAGTTCCTCTACCGCTACACCCGCGATGAAAAATTTGGAAATAGTAAAGCAAATCCTCGAAAAGGCCCGTAAGACTAATATGAGCTCCTAAGGCCTATATAAAGCAACAAGGAGGAGCCGGCCCAGTAGCCGGCTCCTGTTTAATAAGATCAAATCCCCGCCCGCATTAACTGAACAATCCTCACCGGCCAAAACCCAGCGCCAAAACTTAAGCTCAAGCCCTAAATCCGAACCTCCAAACCAAGCGCAGTGCTCAATCAGAGCCCCAGCCGGTTTTATCCCTGCACGTCGCTACTTGCCGGAAGCCTTTATCAGGGCTACAACTACAGTGTTTACAATTGCTATGTCGACTATAGGCAAAGCCGACTACAGGCAAAATAGAAGGAGGTTCCTGTGCAAAAAGAAGAACTGCGGGCTCTGCAAACTCCTTTGAAAGAGAAATACAAAGCTGATCCAGGCACGGCGTTAATCACCCTGTCTGCCGAAAGCCAGCTGGGGGAGGGGGTATCCTGTCGCGTGGAAACCGGCAAAGCCATTGTTGAAGCCGGCCTTCATCCCGCCACTGGCGGCACCGGCCTGCAAGCCTGTTCCGGTGACATGCTGCTGCAGGCGCTGGTTGCCTGCGCCGGGGTTACACTGTCAGCCGTGGCCACTGCATTAGACATCCCCATCAGATCCGGCCAGCTGCGGGCTGAGGGTGATCTGGACTTTCGCGGCACCTTAGGCGTAGCCAAAGACGCCAATGTCGGCTTTCAGGCAATACGTCTGCAAATCAAACTGGACAGCCCCGCCTCAACGGATGAGATCGCCAAACTCATAGAACTGACCGAACGCTACTGTGTGGTGCTGCAGACTTTGCGGGCACCTGTGGATGTCAGAACTATCGTCAGTGATTAAGGCTGGTTAGGTATGAATAGATAGGCATGAATGGCTATAGACGATATGTTAGCCGCAGGAACAGCTTAATGGATTTCTTATCCAGGGCCTCATCAACCTTTTCCGCCTTGCCCTCCAGAACTGCCTCGAAGAGTGTACGGTCGATGGTTTTCAGCGCGGGGTTTTCCTCAAAGTCCATGGCCTTGCCGTAGCGGACAGCCTGGCGGATTTCCTCCACCGCTGAAGGCCAACGGGTGAGTATGATCATCCACAAGGCCAGCTTCTTTTGGTTGCTTTCACTGGCGAATTCTTCCGGGCTTAACACCAGTGCGATGGTCAAAATCATAGTGTAGGCATTGATGTAACGTTTTATCGCCCGGGGGTTGTTGGCCAGAAAAGCGCTGAAAGGCTCAAGGAAGTGTTCCAGCTTCTCCTGCGACTCACGGGTGTTTATCGCCACCGCCGCCTTGTTGCTGACAGCCTCCCGCATTTTCGAGTGCAGGTTGGGTTGGGTGAGAAGATGTAGCATCGCTTCAACGGTGGTACTGACAGCTGCGGTGATTTCGTCCGGGGAGGGCTCTACGGTCTCTTCGATCACAGGGCCCTTCTGCCGGGTCAGCAACGTGCCGAAATACTCCGCCTTCTGCTCCGGGCTGATTTCAGGAATGGTCACTTCCATTTGAAAGATCTTCTCCAGAAACAGCGAGCCCATGTCCTTACCCGGTTCCCGGATACTCTGCATCATTTCCGGATACACCGATTCATAAGCCTTGTGCACCCAGCGCCGGTCGGCGGCTATCAGGTAATACACCCTGGAATCGTTAAACACGGTCTGAATCACTTCCAGAAGCTCAATCACATAATCGGCATTGCAACGGTCCAGATCATCCACATACACCATGATCGGCGCCTCAACCTCGGCTACCAGTGCCTTGAACCGGTTCCCCAGGGCAGTGAGAGGGTCGTCGTTCTGCTGGGCAAAAACTGCCGCCTGCTGGCGGGAGGTTTGTGCTGGGTCCCGCTCCACCAGTTTATAGAGATTGAAAATCACCACCGGAATGGAAAACAGGGAGAGTACCAGCCCCACAATATTCTTGGATTCATCAAAGGGCGTCTTGCCTGAAAACACCGCCAACAAGGCCAGAATGGTAATAATGGCCCCCAGCATCGCCAGCCGCATCCAGGGCCCGCTGAATCCCTGCCGCCAATGTCGCTCCGCCTCCTGTATGCGATAGCAGCGGGTGTTGTTGTCCAGGTCCTTCTTGTCCAGCGTATTGCAGGAAGGGTCGGTATACAGACTGTCGCAGGTTTCGGTGTAGATCGTCTGATACAGCGACCACCACAAAGGATCCAGCCGCTGCTGCTTCCAGGCATTGAAATTTACAATCACCCAATCTCTGGAGGCTTTGTCTTCTTCCGGCAACAGGCTGATATATTTTGCGGTATCCGGGTCCTTCGCCGCCCGCGCAGGTTGCAATGCGAAGCTTAACAAGCGCATAAAGGTCGATTTACCGGAACCCCACATCCCATGCAGATGAATGCGAAAGCTGTCTTTAGCTTGCTCCCGCGACCCCTTATAGAGATGGTTCAGCGTCACCGCCAAACCCTGGGCAATGGGGGAGCGGCTGAGTTCATCTGTAGTATAGGGGGAGTCGTAACTGATCTCGGTTTTATGGTCCAGGCCCGCTGTTCCTGAAGTTTCTGCTGGCTCGGGTTGGGAAGACCCCGGCTGTTCTGGTTGCTCCGGTTTTTCAGGGTCTAACGTATTCTGCTCAATATCCTCAGAAGTATTCGCTTCCTGACTGACCTCTTCTTCCGGCCGGCTTCCTGTGTCACCTTCGGAACCCTCAGAACTCCCGGCATCTGTCTGATACAGCGGGGTGACTTCACGGTATTCCGCATTGGGGTCGATCAGAGAATAGAACCGCTCAGGGTCCATTCTTTTTTCCATCATGCTGAAGACGGTAGTCCATTGACGCAGAGAGAGGGGGCTTATATTGCCGACAGGGTTCAAGTCCAGATCGGTAAAGACACCTGTCTCAAGCAGTTCCTGCTGATAAATGGGTGGGTCCAGCTGAGCTTGAATAAGAACGCCCCGTACCGGCCCTGCTTTCTTCTGCACCGTCTGGCTGGTCATATCCATCGGCTGAAAGTCGGTGACTGTCCCCAGAGCAACGCCAAGGTCCTTTTCCAATATCAGGACAAAGTCGCCTAACAATAAATGGCTGCTGTAGACGATGCCGAGAGGCGAGTCGAAACCAATTTGGCTGCCAGGGCTAACACCCTGACGCGACTCTTCTTTGGATAAACGATAAATCCAAGCGGAAAAACTTTGGGGACTACTCGGTGCCATCGCAAAAGGTCCTCTTTTTGCGCGTTGAACCCTGAATAGGTTTCATTGAGCCATGCAAAGGAGATACGATCTGATCCTGTGCGGGGTGTGTATTAAATATTAGGTCAAACCGGGGAGTTTTGATATTCAGCACCAGAAGATATTCATCCGGTACTGAATCATAGATAGGCTTATTTCCGGCTAATCTTACGTTTAAGAATAGCCTGCTCGCTTCATTGCTTCCTGCAATGCTTTCCATGTCGGATTTATTTTTCGGGGCCCTAGCAGGTCAATGCCTGCCCCCATAAGAAACGCCAATCGGGTTGCTTAGATCACTACCAAAAGAAATTCCTTTTAAGTCGTTGCGTTCAACGGCTGACTTAAATTCTTCCTGACAAAATATTCCAAGATAAGTATCAAGCGCAGTTCTGAAGATAGGAAAGGGCTTCACTTTATCATCGTGAAATGAAAAGTGTGCAAGATTGCCGTGTGTATCAAAAAGCGTACGCTCTGAATCAATGCCGCTAACATCTTCTGCGGACTTTAAGGGATTAAATACGTAGCCGCTTCCATCGTCGTGATAGACGGGAAGAAACTCCCCGCACTCATCAATCAGTGAGTGGAGCAGTTGATAAGCGTGCTCATTAAAATAGAGCCTGCCGCCATTTTCTGCGATGTCGGGTAGTACTTTTTCTGCGACATCGGGAAGTACTTTGCTCTTCACTGCTTTGCCGTAATGGAAATCGACTATAACAGGCGCTTTCCACACGGCAGCGTACGGCTTGGGAGTGCGATCAATGTGGAAAGGATAATCTCTGCCACCAAGCTTTTTGATGACATCAACCCCGTCTACCACGAAGTTGAGATAGTGGGCGTCATCGCCATAAATACGGTACAGACTCATTAACCCATGCCCATTTTTTTAAGTTCAACAGATGACAACATAACATAGGAAGGGAAGGCGGACTTCTGCAACTTCATCTCAATCATTTTTAAAGTTTGTTTAAGACTTTTCAGATCCTTAACTTTCTGAAGATTGATTTCGAAGTAGAGCTAGAAATAGTTGACCACGTCATATCCCCTTTAAGCAATGGCAAAGAAGGAACATAGCACCACCAGGCCAGGGCTCAATGTGGCATATCGCTTATTCTGAAGTAGGTCTTTCGGGATAGGGTGCATATTTCAGAGATTGGTCTAATCTAAAAATAGTGGTGATTTATTCACCAACTCCAAAACGGACTGATGGCTCACCCCAACCATCAATAATGCTAAGGAAATGGAAGAAGTAAGGCAGCACAGCATGGAATCAGGGAAATTGGCGTTAACTCTCAACTGCTACAACCCGGCCTGGGTGGATCCTCCTTTCCCTCTAACACGCAAAGACTTTACCGATGACTAACTTTTGGAGCCGTCACTGTCACTCAATGTACGAAGAAATAAGTACTGTGATGTGGGAACTACATTTTTAGGAATCTAAATGAATACGATGGAAAGGGTTTGGCGCAGAGCCAAACAAGTAAGAAGCATAAAAATTGGGCCGGTTGCTATTAGGTATCAATTGATTCGGCACCGGCATGTTTCCAGTAATTTTATTCGAAGGCTTAGAAGCTTATTTACCCTGGCAAACGCCTCAAAGACAGACAGGAGTATTAGCCATACTCAAGGATCTATAGCAAGCGAGACTGAGCAAACCGGCCAAGAGAATATGGTGCAGAAACAAGTAGCACTGATCGTCGGTGTTGGTCCTGGGCTTGGGCATAGCATCGTGAGAAAGCTGGCGCGAGAAGGGTTTAGGGTGGCGTTTGCCTCCAGAAACGCAAAGGCCTTAGATCCTTTGGTAAATGAACTGCGCGCTGAAGGTTTCGATATTGAGGCATATGGATGCGACGCAACCAATGAACAATCAGTTAAAAGTCTGTTCGCTTATGTCTCACGAGATATGGGCGTACCCAGCCTGGTGGTTTACTCTGCACAATACTTCTCACGGGGAAGTGTGGTTGAAATGGAGCTGCCTGCCTTCGAAGATGCCTGGAGAAATAATTGTCTAGGTGGATTTCTAGTCGCGAGAAAAGCCTGTCGATATATGTTGCCCATCCAGAAAGGGACAATTGTTCTAGTCGGCTCAACATCGTCATTAATAGGCAGGGAAGACCATCTCAATCTTGCTGTCGGTAAGTTTGGATTACGGGCACTTTCACAGGTGTTGGCCAGGGAAGTCTGGCCTCAAGGAATTCATGTTGCCCATCTAGTCATTGACGCCGATATCAACGAAACCAACCAGTATAGTGAAAGTCTCCCACAGGCCAACCCTGATGATATAGCTGAGCAGATTCTCTATATCCACCAGCAACCAGAGAGTTGTTGGTCAAGTGAGCTGGATGTTAGGCCATCGAGGGAAAAGTTTTGGGAGCATTGTTGAATAAATTGAGATTGGAATACATATGTGGATTTGACCCTAACATTGAATATTGCTAGAAAATCCTACTCGCTTATACCCAATATTTTTCCAGCCAGGGAGCCATGAGTACCCCAGGTTTTGTATATGGCAATGGCCACGGGAAATGGAAAATGTTGCACCACCTTGGAGTGATAGAATAGTATCACTCCTATGAAAACTGAACTCGTTACCACTTTAAAAAGGCAGGCGACAAAAATCCTTGCCGAACTGCACTCAACCAAGGAGCCTGTTCTGATAACAGAACATGGGCAGCCTTCCGCTTATTTAGTTGATTTTGAAGACTACGAGCAATTGCAGCACAGAATTCGTATTCTTGAAGGTATTGCTCGGGGTGAAAGGGCTGTTCTTGAAGGTAGGATATATTCTGAATCGGAAGCAGAAGAGAAAATGGCTAAATGGCTCAAATAAAATGGACCGAGCCCGCACTTAATGACTTAAACGAAATCGCTGAATACATCGCACTCGACAAACCAAGTGCTGCCAAAAAGCTGGTTCAAGAAGTCTTTCTTTCAGTAAAGCGATTAAAAGATTTTCCTGACTCAGGGAAGCTTCCTACAGAGTTACATGGCACCAACTATCGGGAGATTGTAATAGGGCCCTGTCGAATGTTTTATCGTACCGAAAATCTGCAAGTCTTTATTCTGTATGTCATGCGAAGTGAACGTCAGTTGAGGAACTTTATTCTTGAAGATCGAAATCAGGACTTAGGTTAGATTTGATGTCCGGGTACTCTTCGCTAACGTTAAGCAAAGACTATGATCTACGACTGTAATTTTTGTGGAAAGAGAGCTAAAACCAATATTTATTTCAGGGTGGCTAAAGAGGACCTTGTGGGATTTCTTTTACTTTGTGTAGCCTTGGTCGCACCGGTTGGTTTCATAGCCTTTATAATCACTCTGATTCAAGATTTGGGAAAGCCGCCCGCATTGGGCTCATTGATTTTTGCAGTGGTCTTTTTATTATCCTTTTATAGGGTAGGGCGCAAGGTATACGGTTTTTTTAGCTTGTTTGTAGACTATGAGTTAAAGCTGGATTTTGTTTGCCAGCCCTGCGGCACGGTTCTCAAAGTGATAGCTCTGCCAAAGAAAGAGAAAAACAAGTAACACTAAATGGCCGCTGACAGAAAAGCGGAGAAAGAAGTTCTCGGCAGAACCAACAATGGCGATATGTTGCCTGACCTCAATTACGAGATTAGCCTGTACCTGAGTGAAGCCGGATTTGAGGCCGAATGGGAGCAGGTTTCGGATGAGGTGAATACCTGATTCGGGAGAAGCCCCGGGTTTCGCTTCACTCTACCCAGACTACGCCACTCTTCGTCCGTATATAAACATGCTCATCTGCACGTTTATTGATACCCTGGAACTGTTTTTTAAGAAAGGAAAAGCATCCCCGTTTGGTCATGGGCGTATACCCTCTATCAATGTTTATGGGAGCTTTGCTGATACTGACCCTCATAAGTGCGCCATTCCACATTCTGGAAAATAATACTTCTTATGTGAAAAGCGTTCTGTCGCAGGCTATCGTTTTCATTGAATACAGGCGGAATAGTGCATGCGAAGGCGTACACCCTATGCAGCCGGTTGCATACGTGTACAAAGGCGTCATTTCCGTTGCTTCTTGGGATGAAACTAAGAATGGATATTCGTTTGGAACTAGAGAGTGTACCTTTGCTGTTAACTAAACTGGTGACAATGGCCTGAATCTAGCGGTCACCGAACAAGCCGCTGCCAATATCAAAAAATTATCCCAGAACAATATCGGAAACAAACTCGCCGTGCTTTTAGATGGCAATGTGCTGGTGAGCGCTACAGTGAATCAGACTCTTGGGAAGTACTTCAGGATTCAAACCTCGAAGGACATTAACAGTAATTATCTTGCCGCTGTTTTGCAATATGGGGTGATAAGGCATGAGTTTGAACTGGTGGAGATAGAGAGAAAAAGGATCACTATTTTCTAACAGTGACAGAAAAGATCACAGCAAAGAAACTGCATGATAATTTGTTGTGGATTGCCGACCGCATGACAGTAATTACAGATATCTCACGGTGGTAAGTAATGATGATTAACTTCAGAGATCAAGATCAGAAAAGAGTCTTCGTTCATTTCGCAAAAGTCCTCAATGATGGGCTAGCACTGGCCGTAGCGGAACATGAAAAAGAAATTTCCACCAAGGAGGAAGCTGAACACCTTGCCAAGTTTTACTGGCGCATGGTTGATCAAGCCGTTATTGCGGACAGAAACCGTGAGGAAATTGAAGGCGTTCTCGGCATGCAGGCGATCATGGAAGACCTGATTAATGTTGTAGGTGGATACTTGGAGCGCATTGGGTTCGCAGAACAGTGGGATGCCGAAGAAGGGGACTAATCTCTATTCCCCAATCAACAATTCAACCCCAGCCGTGGGGGCGAAAATTTTTTCGCCCTCATACCCAACAATCCGCCAACTCCTCCGATTCCGCCAACCCCGACCTGTATCCAATCCATCATTTACTTTCTCTACTCAGTCGTTCGGGATAGGATGTCCGGTATTAGTGAACCCCGATTAGTCCATATCGGTAACAGATACCACTTTCCCATCGGAAGTTATATTAACCACAGATTTTTTCCCGTCATCGATGTTTAATCGAAACCTGCCCGTTAATACTTTGACTTCTCTATCCCCGCCATCGCTATAACAAACCGCATCTGCACCAATGTTGTAATCGCCAGGTATCAACAATTGTGGGGCTGTACGGATATTAGAGTCCGACAGAGAAACACCGTACCTAATCGGCAGTTGGTCCTCCACGATACCGTCACGGGAGACATTCCACCGCTCGCAATTGTCCTGGCAATCGACTGCCTGCAGCACTTGAAGGGAATAAATGGAGGTCTTCTCTGAACATTCTGCTTTTAACTGTGGACTATCGAAGTAGATGTCGTTGTCTTTGACGAACGCCAACAGGCCAATGCTTTGTTTGCAGCCTGTTAGTAGTAGGGATAGTCCAAGAATTGGAAGTAAGGCCCTCATTTCAAGCTTCCTGCCATGTGATACTCTTTTATTGGAGGTAGACGGTCATATACATACAGAGATAATCTTCAATGATCATCCATCAATTCAAGGCAGGGAGCACCTATGAAAATTGATTTTCCTGACGACGTAATGCAAAGGGTTGATATAAACGACCAGGAAATCAAGGAAATTATTGCCGTATCTCTTTATCAGTTAGAGAAAATCAACGGTGTACAAGGCGGCAAGATTATTGGGAAGTCTGAGATAGAGTTTCATGAGGTACTAGGTAAATACGGCCAGACATTTTCCTATGATGCAGATGATCTTCTGGACGATGTCGAGACACTGAAAAAGCTATAACTTAACTGGCTAAAACTACAAAAGCCCACCAGTTTAGATGGGCTGATAAAGTTGCTGAAACACCAAGCTTAAGAATCCCACCAGCCCGACCAAAATAGCGATATTGCTATAGAATCGAACCAAAAAAGTGCGAACAACAAATTCCTTCACCACCAGCACCGCTAAAGTAACCCACAAAAAGTAGCCAAATGGTGTCGTCAAAACCAGATCCAACAATCCAGAGTTGAACAAATGTTCGGCTCCAGGGGTGACTGACTCTGAGAGTGAACTATAGTACTCGCGGGAGAAAGCCATGGACGCCAGAATACCGATGGCAATCGCCTGAATTAACACGAAAAGCCAATTTAGAATTTTCTTTATCCGGCCAGGGTTAGAATTTTTTTCCATCCCTAATGTCCTTATGGGGCTTCTGGAAGTGATTGCTTGGCGGTCATTAGATTTAATACTCCTCGTATCTTTGTTGCTGAAAGCTGCCCGCCGGTGGTTGGGATGTCGATAAGCTCAAATATCGTATTACCTGCTCCCAATTTGTCATAAACGGTAAACTTGATATCTGTAGAGCCACTAAAAAACAGACTACCGGAAGCCTCAAGCCCTACTTTTTTTCCTACCAGATTTGCTCTTCCGGCCATGAAGGCTGCAGCTTTTGCATCAACTCTGAACCACTCGGATGCAACATGCCCAACAATAAAGGTGCTTGAATCAGAACCTAATGAAAGATAATCCGTAATTCCATAGGTTGTAATTGGTGCATTTTTGGCTACACGGGTTTGAATATAAGCCCCTGTAATTCCATTTACGCCAAACCCAGTATTTTTAATACCAAAACTAATACTGCTCATCACTATCCTGATTTCCATGATATTTACGTCTCCATTCGTTGATCCATCAAAGTGAAGCGAAGAATGCTAACAGGATTGACGCCGTTGTGCCAAAGCGATGTTGGTTGTAAGCCAAATAGCACAATACGTATAGGAAGTTAGGTCTAAACTGAAAAATCTATAATTTCGTCTATTCTTAGAAAAATGAATATCGATTCGACACCTCACCACGAGTCGAGTCGAATGGAAAAGATGACTAATCCCCTAAGTCGTCACAGCGCTACGGATGTGGAGTGTTTTATGGCGGTTCGAGATGGAGTTTTGAACTTGGTCGCATGGATCAGGCGATTGGCGTCGCCCTCTCCTCTCGTTAATTTTCAAAACCTTTTGCGACTTTCTCACCGATCTCCAAGTACGGATAAGGACAAGCTGGATATTGTCTTATCGTTTTCTGCTGATGATCTCAAAGTTGGAGAAGCCAAGTCATCCAAGTACGGAGAGTTCTCAAAGTACAGCACGACCTCTCGGCAGGTTAAGTCCTATGTTAGTCGCTGCGAAGGTCAGGGTAAGCGCGTACAGCAGGTTTTGATCGTCGTGCCTGGATTTTCTCAAGACTTTATTGAAGCGGCCTTGAACCGGTTTATGATCGAGTTTGAGGACCGGCTGACGGAATATCTCTAATAACCAGGTGGGATACACAAAACTATTTACAGGCTCAGATCAGTCCTCTTTATCCATATAGGTTGTTCCGAGACAATTTATTTCCCACTTATCTCGAGAAAATTAGCCTGGCTGTTATTGAGCCAGTTAATTATCTGATCAGTTAATTTGTCAATTGGAAGCATAGTTTTTCCGGTTATAGCACACTCCCAGACAATTATCACACGCCAGCTTTCAGCAATGTAAAAGTCTTGATTGCGCTTATCCCTTTCCACATTGCTATCAATTTTTTTATTCCAAGCAGGAGGGAGTATTCTCTTTGGGTTGAATAAATGACAATTATGTTTATGCCAAAAGCACCCGTTTACTAGGATTATAGCCCTTTGTTTGGACAGCACAATGTCTGGGCAACCGGGTAAAGTCTTCAGGTGTATGCGGTAGCGTATGCCCTTTCTGTGAAGCGCTTTGCGTAGAACAAGTTCAGGTTTAGTGTTCTTGCCTTTGATGGCCGACATTATGCGGGATCTAGTAGGGTCTACCATAACTCTGAATCCAATTCTAACAGTACAATTTCCTATCTTTACTGGAAGGCTAATGTGTTGACTATTTTTAGATTAGGGTATTTCATAAACCATTCGTAGAATTTTCACACAACGACACCAGACTAAAAATTGATTAAAACTAAGTTTTTCTATGACTTGTATCGCGCAGTTTATATTCGCCCGGTAGATGCTATATTGGATAAGTAGAAGGTTCATCATATAGATGATTAGTTCAGATAAATCAGGGGATTACCAACTGTTGGCTTAATATTATTAGAAGGGCGAGTAAAATTTCTGTTATCTCTTGATTTTGCAAGGTATAAATAACTTGCAAAAATTTCGATCTTAAATATTAGGGATTTACTAATTTGTATAGTTCCATGCCGAGCAATTTTCTAATCATTTGTTTGTGCTTATGGATGTCGTCTCTTGTCTCATGAAACCAGTCAGCATTAAAGACTACGGTGTTTATAGCGCTCATCAAAGTAATACATCCAGTTGCTATGTCATACTCAGGGTAAGCATGAGCAAGCACATTTCTTTTTTTGACAATAGACTTATCAAATTTGTTCGCGGTGAACCCTATAGCATCAAATGTACCTTTTAAAGTGGAATCTTTATCAATCGATTCGCTTATTAGTCGTGTTATGAACTTCATTTTAGTGTAGAGTGAAAAGCTCTCACCACCCTTGTGGATAACTGTTCGTTGAAAATAATCTGCTTCGCCTTTAAAACACTGGGAAATCAAGGTTTCCATAAGATTCTCTAAATCAATAAACTCAGATAGAAGTAAGCCTCTCATGAAAGCTGGATGTTTATACTGCCTGTATGCTTGATCGGCTACATTTTCTAGTGTGCCTGTAATGCTGTCTCTGTGTGTAACGTGTATAAAGTGCTTGTCTTCATTCATTGCTTGGAGATTGTCTGCGTCCTGAGAGTAAAACACCACATGAGCAAAACAACGATTTGTGCGAAGCTCCCTTATGAACTCATCACCCCGCATTCCTCCTGGGAGGGTATGGTCAACCAGAATCAGGTCGGCGTAGGTATCTAGAATGGCTTTCTTTGCAGGTTCTGTTTCTTGAAATTCTATTATTTCAGGCACCAACTCTAAGTTGATGAATGCATCTTTAACTTCAGAATAAACTGATTTTACCCACGTTCTTGAATCGTCAATCCATATAATTTTGAACTTCATGGTATCCATCTACATTGTAAACTTTAGTTCAAATTGAGCGCCGGAAGAATTGCTTTCTACAAGTCTTATACTGCCTCTCATGTTGTTCACTATATTTCTTGCATGGTGCAAGCCTAACCCAGATCCATTTGTGGTTGTAAATCCCATTTCAAAAATATTATCTTTGATGCTATCTTTAACACCTTTGCCGTCGTCAATTACTGTTATAATCAGATCGCCGTCATTTTTTGTTGCAGTGAAAGTGATTTTATTAGATCCGGCTTTAACTGAATTATTTATCAACCCATCAATAACCATGGCAATTTCCAAAGGACGGAAGCGAACAATAAACTCTCCATCAAAATCACTTTTCCACTCAAATTCCATGCTTGAATTAATGTCTTTATCGACCTTTACAAGACCCGAGCAAATATTCAATACATATTCCTGAATATAACCATAAATATCCTGCTCTACAAGTTCAGCTTCGAGATTAAAGTTTGCTTTGGTAGCAAATTTTGTCGTAGCAGATATTTGTCTTGCGACAAACGATATTTCATCGAGGACAGAAAGAAATGATTCTGCCGTCATGGGCTTTCCCGACCTTATTTTTTTGCTTACGCTTCTTACATAATTTTCTATTGTTCCCGCTGCTATTCCAATGTGATGGTGTAGAGAGACTACATTTTCAAGGTCGGAAGAAACAATTGAGCGAAGGAATATTGACTGTTTTGTAATAAGCTCGCTCTTATCCCGTTGCTTTTGTGCCTCTCTCTCAGCAGTGCGGGCTTTCTCTGCTTCTTTTCTAGCGGCTCTTTCAGCTTCTCTTCTTCTTTTTTTCTCTATAGAAGCTTCTTTTTCCGCATCTTTAGTAGCCCTAGAGAACTCTTCCAACCTCTTTTCAATTTTTAATACTTCATTGTCAAGATCTGGAGATCCAGACTCTGCAGCAATGCGACTTAAATTCCTAAGCAGTGAGTTTAGGCTTTGCTCTGACGCATTGCTGACTACATCAAAAATATCAGGATTAAATTCAATATCATGTATCGATTCGCTCTTAGTTAATGCTTCGATAAATTCAAGAGCTTTCTCATTTGGAAATTCTGAAGAGAGATCATGAACATCAAATTCATCAATATTCCCAAATTTAACAACACCAATGGCAAACCGCTCAAGCCGCTTTAATACATGATCAAGAAAGAATTCTTGCAGATTGTTGAATGCCTCATTTCTCTCTAGCCCGCCGTCTCTGCTGGAAGCTTCTCTGAACTCTTCATTATTTCCATCTATTTCAATTCTCCCAATAAGGTCCCTTGTACCAAAAAATCTGCTAGTACCTTGTTGTTTTCTTCCATCTAGACCAAAGACGTCTCCTCTTCCAATTTCACCAATTGGATGTATACGAAATCCATTTTTATATACAAACACAGAGCCAAATTGAATGGGACGAACCCCCATATATTTGGTAAACACAGATTTAGAAGTTTTATTTAATGCGAATAGATGAACACGAATGCCCGAAAGAGCCCAATCTTCTGTTTTATAAGGGTTCTCTTCTGTCATCCGATAAACAAACCTACCTTTGTCGATAAGTTCAGTAGTAATGAGGTCTCCTGAAGAATTTATGTCAACCTTTATGCTAGTTGATTTTAGGTCGAGTTTCTCAAATAGAAAATTAGTGATTTTGCCGTTTATTACTTCGTGATCGCGCCCATTCCTTCTAGCCTCTGAGTCGTATGATTTGAAATCTTCAGCTTGTAGATAGATAGAAAAGGGAGATTGTGTGTTTGATTGTGATGGGTTGATAAGTTTTTCAAGTGACTGTCGTAGTGTTCTTAACTTCGATACATCCCAAACTGACCTTATATTGGATATTTCTAATACTGTCCCTCTTTCTAACTTATATTCACATTCGTTAACTTGTTCATATTCAACTGGTATCTTTTCAAACTTCTCCTCCATGCTTTTTTCGAAGTCTTCCCAATCTACTTTCAACTTGGAAAGTTTCTCATTTGGGCTTCTTCGACTGTATATAACTAGTTTCTTACCTAGTCTATCGCATGAAAATCTACCTATCCCCTTTGCTCCTGCATGTATCCTTTTTGTTTGTATCTCATCACGATAATCTTCAACGCCTTCCTTCTTTGCAGAATAGGCAACAAAAAGCCATTTCTCCTCTATGTCCTGCAAGTCCATCCCTTTTCCATTATCACATATCACTATCCTTCCATGATTAGATAGTATTCTCTCGAAGCGTACGTCTACGCGTTTTGCGTTTGCATCAAAGGAATTCTTTACAAGTTCAAAAATTGCAACAAAATCGTCAGTAATTAGGTCTTTTCCGATAATATTCTTAAGGGCGGAGCTAACCTTAAAGTGTTTTTTAGACATATTTACTTTGGATCTCCCGCAACCACAATCCAAATACTTCCGCTAGTAATGGAGGAACTGCATTACCTACTTGGGTGTATCTAGGGCATTCTTTTGTCCGATCTTTACCACCAGTTGTATATTTACCCTTAAAAATAAAGTCGTCTGGAAAAGATTGTATTCTTGCACTTTCCCTTACAGTTAAAACTCTTGGCTCTTTATAATGCAAGAGATCATCGGGAAGGGTTGTGATTGTTTTGGATGGTTTATTTGGGTCAAGAACACAAATTGCCTGCTTCTTCGCACCTATAACTTCTCTTTCATAACGATTCAGCGAAATTCCTGGGCGAGAAATTTCTTGTATTAATTCAAACTTTTCTATAGTAGAAAGTTTGTGCCGTGCCAAACGCATGCTACATGGCTTTTCCCCATTGAGCCCTTTCCTCATTAGTGATTGATAGGGTGTTAAATTATCTGGGGCTATATAATCCAACTGCTTAAAGCCTTTTGTAGAAGACTCGGTATTATCAATTATTTTGGCGTCACTTCGGCTTGTTTCTAGGTCGCTAATTGCATCTTTTACAGTGACAGGGCTTGATGGTAGCCCTTTGCTTTTAAGGAAGCTCTCTTGGAGGCTATCTAGTAACTCGAAAGGGCTTTTCCCATCATCATTCACTATAATGTCTTCACGAACACCTAGCATAATAAAACGAGTTCGCGATTGTGGTACCCCAAACTTCTCACTATGTACATAGTCTTTAAAAATCTTATATCCTAACTTTTCAAGTGAATGCTGTACTATTTGGGAGTAAGGAATTTTTAGTGCTTTGCCTATCCCTTTATTAAATACAGCATTGAAACCTCGTACATTTTCGAGCAGGAGAAACTTTGGCCTAACTAACTTGACCATTTTTATGTATTCTTGGGACATCTTATTTCTTGGATCGTTTGAATTTCTCATTCCTGCGAGAGAAAACCCCTGACAAGGAGGACCTCCAGCAATAAGTTCAACCTGTCCGTTTAGCTTAGACAATTGTTCCGGATACTTTTTAAGTAGCTTTTGAATAGTTGTAGCTTTTTGGGGTAACCAATCGAGCCAATTGAAGTGGGCATATTTACTTTCTTCATTTACCATATTGTGTTTGAACGTTGCAAACGCCATGGTGTCTTTTTCAACTGCAAATAGGCCTTGCCAGCCAGCTTTGCCTA
This sequence comes from Hahella sp., assembly GCA_050299855.1. Lineage (GTDB taxonomy): Bacteria > Pseudomonadota > Gammaproteobacteria > Pseudomonadales > Oleiphilaceae > Hahella. The sequence goes on along the minus strand of JBNKWQ010000020.1, from coordinate 732 downwards.
ATCCTAAGGATAGACCTCCACAACCAGAAAATAAGTCAATGTAGGTTCCCATATTTTTTTTTCCAGACTTATTATCCATATATTTTTCTAGAAAACCTCAATTCGCGAAATTATGTATAACAATGACTACAATTAGGGTTGATCATTGCAATGGTGGGAAGTTAATTAACGGGATTAAAATCTACAATAGGGTGTAGTCAGCTTTTATCTGAATGTCAAACCTTTGCAAAACTATTAATCTAATTCTTCAATTTTCATAGAATTGTGCATCGGCCTAAAACTAATATTCGTACTTTCGAGGCGTTCTATCAAGCGCGGCGTTGGGGTCAGGTCTCATAAGATGACTCGCCTCCCATCCTAAATATAGGATGAAAGTGACCAAACCCAACGAAGGCGAATCATCATGGCTATCAGAACACTGGACGTAGATCTTGGCAACAGTGGCTGTCATATTGTTGACCAAGATCAATTTGGTAATCAGGTCACTGCGAAACAATTGAGCAATAAAAAGTTCGCTGAGTTTCTGGCGCAGCTTCCCCCATGCCGAGTTCTATTTGAGTCCTGTGGGAGTACTCATCACTGTGCACGAAAGGTTGTGTTCAGAATTCTGTGTCATTTCTTTATCCTATGCAAAAAAGAGATGACTTATGACGACACCTACCTTCGACATGGAAGCCGCACTGCAAGCATTGCGTGAAGGCAAAGACCTGACCGGCAAAGACGGTATCCTCA
>JBNKWQ010000019.1:0-38914 GCA_050299855.1 Hahella sp. | reverse complement strand
CCGCAGGCGTAATATTTCTCTTAGTTGTCGCATTGATAATCTCTTGGTTGGCATCCCCACTCCTCAGTGCAAAAGGGAGCAGGTTAGCAGTCAACGATATCAATGCAGGAAAGTGATTCTGGTTCGTGAACAGTGATTCTGAAGAAGAACCAAAAGTGTTCACGATCACACCAGAAGGGTGTTCACGATGGGCCAGAATCAGTGTTCACGATCATCCAGAATGGGTGTTCATGATGGGGCAGAATATGCAACTGTGAAGCATGCTGTATCCACCATGGAATTCTTAGCAGGGTTCCAAAAAAAAGGAACAATTATTAGTTGTGCGTATTGGATCTTGGAAGATAACCAATCTATACCTGTCGGAATGAAATTTATCCCTGATCCGGATAACCCGGCCCATTATCTACTTGCCGTAACGGAACGAATGACGGTAGGGCAATTGGTGTTCAAACTTAATTGGATTTCACAGCGAATGGCGGTAATGAACGATTTGCAACTGGAGGCATACAAGGATGCTTAATTTCACAGAGTCTGCGAAAAACTCGCAAATGTTAGCTATCCACTACGCAAAGAAATTGGGTAATGATTTCGCTGTGGATTTTATGTCGTCGAAGGTCGGTATAAGTAGTCCTGAGGAGGCCGAAACGATTACTCGTGTTTTCTGGGAAATGGTGGATTTGGCGATCGAAGATAACGAGAAAGAAATCACCGTCGAAGGAATCGAAGACATTGAGTTCTGGATGCATAAGCTGTTCAACAAGGTGTCAGGCTATATGACTCTCAACGGTTATGAAGACCAGTGGGACAAGATTACTCAAGAGATGAAATCCAAGTAAGAAGTGACGTATAGCAGAACCGTGGGCAAAAAGGTGAGCGTTTTTGGCCGGAATAGTTTTAAGGCATTGTATGAAACGGCTCAGTTGTCGGGACTGGTGTTTACTGAAGACTTGTCGTCAACACCTCCGTAGATTGACAAGAACGAAAACAGATAGGCCAGAGACTTGATGTTTCATTAGGCAAGCTTCTAATTTATCTAGCCTTTAGTTTTGTTTCGAATCGATAACCCACCATAAATGATTCAAGATCAAGGGGGCTGCAGGACATGCTAGCCAACCTGCCATTATTTGCCAGATTCTCACCCAAATGTTGCCAAACTTGTGTGCCACATTTACCCATGAAGCGCAGGGTTGCGACTGCCTCTCTGCTTTGACAAATGATGAAATTCAAAATGGTGAATATATGTTAGATTTAGCTTCGGGTGAGGATGGTAGTGGCATCGTTCATGAGCAAGAACTAGATTCTTGTGATAGTGAAGTTTCCTGTGAAATTGAGGTCGGAAATACCGTCGAACTATTTGTCGGGGGTGAGAATATATTTGCTCGTATCACTGATATTGATAACCCCGGCATTGAAGGGGTTGTGACTAAAATCCCGTTCGCATCAACAAATACCGGTCTTGAAGAACATGAGATAGCTCAATTTGGTTTAGCCAATATTTCGAGATGTATACATTAGGCCTGGAAGCCAGGCTAAATTCATGTTCGGGGCAGGGCTTAAACCGCTATGTGCTTATACTCTACCCCTAACATCTGCAGGACGAGCCTGGGGTCAAGGACGAGCCCGCGGTTAGGCCTTGAATTTCACCTTAACCACAATTATTTCCTATACCTTCATACTCCAAATGGATGATTGATTTGTTCATGTATGATCGGTGTCATAGGAACCCACCAAGTAAGTTCAAATATCTCACAAGGAAATGAATTCAAGGAGTGATTTCAATGCCCATCCCCCCTCGCGTGACAAGTTATGCTGAGAAAGACAAAGTCGAACATATCATTGATCAATTTGCTGCCAAAGATGATCCAACACTTGCCGATTTGGATATGGTCGGAACAGTAGCCCAAGTCGAATCTCGGTTAGATCGATACCGAATGGCGGCTACTGAAATGGAAGCCAAACAAATACGTGACGAGGCGCATGAATCCAAGCGGATGGCGGAACATCTTGCTTTGATTGGCGATCCACGACCACACCCTAAAGCGCATGCTCATGCAATCGTATCTGGTGGCCATAAAGAAGCTGCAAGAGTGAGGGCGATCATGGCTTGGTTAAAGGTTAGAATCGATGATCCTGACAATGGTTGTTGGTTACCGGAAAACACCGCAGCGAAGGAGGTGATGCCCTTGTATCTTAAAAATGCTGTACCTCACAGCCGCATTCATCGATTCAACTATTATTTCTGGCTGAATCGTGAAATTACTCGACGCAAGACACCTAACTCGACTAAGTTGCGTGAAGTATTAAAGATGATTGAGCTTCGCTTGCAGGGCGGAGCACAGCCATCGTATGTCATGAATAAGAAAGGTGTAGGGCTTCCGCTATGATTTACTCTCTCCATCCAGACGTCGATCATTATCTGACTTTTGCCATCAATGCAGATGAAGCCGAGAGGGCCTTGGGAAAGGACACAACGTTTCACTTTGATGAGAGTCCAATCTCCTATGCCGCTGATTGGCAGCCGATGGAAATCGAATTCTATGCGGCGTCCTACAAAAAGGTGAGTGCGCTTCCCGATGTTTCCCAGGCTAATGGTCGACTTTATCTAAATGAAAAAGCCTACAACGCTTTACACAAGGAACTTGAACCTTGCGGGGAATTTCTTCCGGTGAGCTATCGGGGCGGTAAAGGATATCTGTTCAATATTTTGGCGGTTGCAGACGACGCTTTAGATACCAAGTTGTGCACAAAGAATAAGTGGGGGGACATCACCTGGATGGCTTTCCAGGAAGATAAACTGTCTTCCTGCCCGGTTTTTCGGACCGAGTTTGACGATTACTTGAGCGTTTTTGGCCGGAATAGTTTTAAGGCATTGTATGAAACGGCTCAGTTGTCGGGACTGGTGTTTACTGAAGACTTGTCTCCAACACCGCCTTAAATTAAAGGGCTCAGAGCCCTTAGCGAATAATTAATTGAAATTCTAGGGGCTGGTAGATAACCTGGCTCGAATATCTATGGTGTTTCAAGGAAGAAGCAATGCCGTGCAAGCCACGATTCTTTTTACCGGACGTGCCGGTACACATCGTTCAGCGAGGACTCTCTCGCAACCCCGTATTTTTTGAAAATGAGGATTACAGTACTATCCCACTTCCGAACAGCGGAAGCGTAGCCCCAACACGATCGGAGTGTCTTCATAGCGTGCCAGTTTGGGGAACTCTTCCACCAGCTCCGGTGTTCCCTGATATTCTTCCAGCCGTTCAAGTTGCAGGCCGGCCAGACTGGCTGCCTGTACATAATCTTTGATGAGGTGAGGGTGGCTGGGGAGAAACTGGTCTGTTCCGCTTTCGTCCTTGTAGTGAGCACGTCTGCCATTCAGGCGTTGAAAGGGATGAATTTCGAAGATTACCAGCTGCCCGTTAGGGACCAGCATTCTCGCAGCTTCTGAAATAACGGGCTGAATATCTTCAATATGTTCCAGAACCAGGCTGATCAAAACGGTATTAAAGGATGCATCATTCAGAGGCAGCCCGTTACCCAGATCATGCCGTTCAACGGTGATTTCAGTGCCCTGAAGGCGTTTGCGGGCAACGGCTAACATTTCCTCTGAAATGTCGACTCCCATTCCTGCGGACGCGCCTGTTCGAACAAGATGCTCAAGATTTCGTCCGGTTCCGCACCCCAATTCCAACACCGGGCTGATGTCATAAGTGTCATGAGTCACCAGATCGGAAAGGTGTTTTTCCACGAGGTAGGTCATGGGGTTGCTAAAGCTGTCATAACTCTCCGACCAATAGGCATAGCCAGTTTCCACGGATACTGTGGCGTTCTGTGTGTTCGCTATAGATTCATTGGCGGAAAGGGGAGTTTGAGTTTCAGACATGTAAGTTCTCCAATCGTTGGCTTATGGAAAGTTCAATTCAAGGAGCACTTATTTTTAGGGATGACTTCAAAGTAGCTGGTATACGTGTGAGGTTTCCTTTCAGCTCCGCCAGAGCCCGCCCAGATTAATCAACCTGATATGGAAAGTAAAGGCTACTTATTTGGGGCGTTAATTAAAGGGGGTATATTGGGAGAACCTCAGCGTCGCTATTTCGTTTGTTCCAGTCAGCGACCGGCAGGTAGTAGGTTGTAAACTTTCGCCCGAGCAACTCAGTCTTTTGAACCTTGGTCGCCTGCCTGGCTAAAAACCTGTATGTTGGTCGAGAGTCGAGCAGGTGAAACAGGATTTCCTTGTGGCCTAACTCCTCGGCCCAGCCCATCAATGTCTTGAATATCGATAAGCCAAAACCCCAGAATTGCTGGGATATGACAATTGCTATTTCAACACCATTGTCATCCGGCTGAAGTCCGCACCAGCCTGCCAGTAAGCCATCTATTGCCACAGCTCGAACTCGACATCCGGGAATGGACTCCGACAGTATCTTGCTATTCATCCATTCTTTGATGCTGCCGGAGTCAAATATCCCATGGGCGATCAGGTGCTTTCTTAATGTTGGATCATTCAGAACCGGTAGAAAATTATCTGGATCTACCTGGTTGAAGTGCAGGTATTCGATTTTTGTCATATCTAAATATGAGATCCACGTGTTCCAGTGAAAGTAAGGTTTTAGAACCTGGTCTGCTTAGACTGGAACGACGTTGTTAAGTTCAGCCGGTTATACTTTGACTTTGTATTTAAGGTCTTTAGCCTCATCGCCTGTCATGCCGCGAAATCCCCATTGATAGGGTTGTTGCTCTTTAATGGTAATTTCAATATCTGTTGGGGAAATTGATAGATCGGTTTCAATTTTGTCGAATAGCGCCTTAATCAGTTTCTTTTGAGTCTCCGGCAACCGACCCGCCATCATGTTTATTTCGATGACCGTATAGGCATCCGATCTCCCGCCGGGGTAGTAGAAATCTTCTCGATCTAAAGGCACGAACCGATGGGCGCGCTTGTCTTCCGGCATGCCAAGAACGGATTGCATGCAGCTGTGGATGGTATCCGATAGCCTGGCTTTGATCGGATTCAGTTTCTCTTTGATTCCATATATTACGATCATGGTCTTCCCTTGTGGTGTGTGCTTGTATGAGGAGCTGGCTGAATATTTAAGGATGGAGTTTAGCGCCATTTATACCGCCCTGGCTCTATCTTATCCAATACCACTTTCAGAAAACGTTCTGCCGTTGGTGAGTGAGTTTGGCCTGGGAGTATTCAGGGGCTTGGAGGGAGATTCTCCCGGACTGAAGCAACTGGGCCGAATTCCTCTGCCTCACCAGGTTCATCATGTCGAGGTGGCTCCCTGAAAGTCGATCTGGTCTGTGATGCTCGTATTCGTTTAAATTTTGTGACTTTCAGCACAGTTCTTATACATTCCAGGTTTGAGCACTGGAACGTTTTCTGCTCTCATGGAACGAGCATTTCGGGTGTCTGTTTGTGTGGAATCATGGTTCTGTGAGGCAATATCATCCCGAAGCGTTAAAGACCTATAAAAACAACAATGAGTCTGATCAGTCGTAATGAAATCCGGTAAAAGCCTTAAAGTCTTATTTATTGCTGTCGTCATACTCTTTGGTGGCGGAGGCATACTCCTCTTATTCGGCGCTGATGACAGCCTGCCACAACCATCTGTTTCAACCAATGCGAATGAGTCTTCTCATGTGTCTTCGGAGACTGCGGCAACTGTTGAGCCGGCCCGGTCTTTGCCAAAGGTAAGCAAGAAAGACGTCACGGATTCTCATTCGGAGCCGGAAAATCCTTATTTAAATCGTGAAGTGAAAGCGCGTCTGGTCCAGGTTGCGGATGCCTACGCTGAGCAGATTCAATATCCTACCTTCTCTAAACCCATCTCCGATCAGACGGCATTGCAGAAATACCTTCCTAATCGCAGTGTGGCGGCCGGGCGGCAGTTGGACCTCAAAGATGAGAACAGCCCCCGGATCCGTCTGAAAACGGATAAACATCAGTATTTCGAGGGCGAGCCTATCGAGGCAATTGTGTCCCTGACCGGGTTAGAGGGAGATCCGTGGATAGAAGTGCAGGGCAGGCTGGTGGCCAAGGGGCAGATTATGGGCACAGCTGATGGGGCTGTAGACACTCAACTGCCTGGGACTTACCACATGGATTTCACCGATCTGAATATCTCTCCGAATTCCGGTATGGGTGAATACAGGGTTGTAGCCAAGGTGACTATCGATGGCCAAGAGTATGAACTCGGTACGCCGATAACCTATGGGGTTAGTGTGGCAGCGGTGACCAATGTAGGAATGGCCGAGGTTCGCGGCGAGTATCTCTATATCCCGGTTCACGTCACCACCACCAAGCTTGGATATCATGAACTGGGTGCCAATCTTTACGCCGCCTCCAGTGGAAAGCCACTGGTGCACCTGACCGCTCAGCAGGAATTGCAGGCCCCCAACGAACTAATGCCGTTGATGGCGCATATTGCATCACTCAAAGCAGGAGGGGACGAAGGTCCCTATATCCTGAAAGACCTCAGCTTTACCCGTATGCCGTCACCTCCTGACTTTATTACCGAATATGGGAAGCCCTCCCAGGGTTCCTATCCAGTGAACGGTTTTCCTTTTGATGAGTATGACGATGTACCTTATGTCGACGAAGAAGCTCAACAACGGCTGGAATTTTTACGCCAGCTCGGGGAGGTGAATTGATCTTTTATTACTAAACCGGCGTGCTTTCCTACACTCCGGTTTGTAATGCGAAAGCAGAAAAATTGGTGGTATGCACTGCTACTGATTTTGGTGGCACATGGAAATGCCCTGTGAGTGTCCGCCTAGTCCGGGTGGATACTGGTGATCTCAACAACAATGATAATAGTGGAGACAACAGGTGAAAAAACTAAAGTACTTGATATCAGGCATGGCGCTACTAGTCGCAGCAGTGACTGCCAACGCTCAACTTGCTGGAAAGAACGTTCTCTTGGTTAGAGGTTTTGAACCCGGCCATATCCTGAATCCCCCCTCGGACCAAGGCTATGCGGACGGCATCTCTGCCTGGGCAAACTTTGACTCGTCACTGACTGATTCAGCGACCACCCGTAGGCTGTATTGGCCATCTAATTACCGTCTACCAGGCTCCGGCGGTATTGCGGCGCTGATTACGTCACAGCTAAAACCGATCCTTGCATCCGGCTTTTGCGATAACCAATGCGTCATCATTACCCATTCCACCGGCGATCTCATCGTGCGTTATGTTCTTGCCAACAAATGGTCTCTGCTTGGCTCTTCGGCGGCCAGCCGTTTCAAGGTCGCCGCAGTCATTGACATGGCGGGTGCCGGTGGTGGAACGGAGCTGGCAGATGTGGGAATGGATGTGATCAATGGTGTGAATGCCGGTGCAGATGCACTCAGTGCATTACTGAAATTTGCTGGGTTTAATTTTACCTTCGGCTTGAATCCGGGTGTGTTGGTCGACCTGCAGCCGAGTGTTGCCCGCAATACGGCGGTGAACAACATTCCAGCGATACCTCATCTGCGTATTGCCGGTGCAGGAGACGAATCCTACGGTTTCCTTACCCACGCTATTATCAAAGGTAAAGATGACAGCGTGGTTCCGCTGCACAGTTCCTGTGGTGCGGCTTACAATGGTTCCTTTGATTCCTGCGTCAGAGATCTACGCATAGACGGGCGCGTTACCGGTGTCAGCAAAGCTCCGTATCTCAGCCAGCTTTATGACTATCACTACCCATTGATTATGAGTGCTGGTAAAGCCCACAACCAAATGCAGGCCGATAAGACCGGCCACGATATGACGTTTGCCTTAAGCGGCGCTGATTACTATAACAACGGCGGTGCTAAATCCATTAATGTGGATGTGGAATACGAACACGTTTATGCATGGTGGGACTGGTTCCGCAAATATCGCTTCATCTCCGGTGCCAAGAATAAAACCATGGGACGGGTTATCGTGGACTCCTTCGAATAGGACTTGGTTTTTCCTTTAGACGCAATAAATGGGGGCGGAGTTGAAAGTCGCTATTTCGTTTGTTCCAATCTGTGGCAGACAGACTGACAGATAGACAGGTAGACAGACAGTAGACCGTAAACTTTCGCCCCAGCAACTCAGTCTTCTGAATATTGGCCGCCTGTCTCGTTAAGAACCTGTATACCGGTCGAGAGTCGAGCAAGTGAAATAGGGTTTCCCTGAGGCCTAACTCCTCGGCCCAACCCATCTGTCGGCAATGGCAGTGAAGAGCGTGCCTTCGATGCGATGATGCAGATGAAGAAGATCGACATTGCTGCCATCGAAGCTGCACTTAGGAGCTGAATTGACTGCGGGGCCCGCTAAATCATAGGAGTGCGGTGTCCGTCTGTGTATCGATGAGACGGACACCGGATTGACGTAGCTTTATTTCAAATCGAAGCGATCCAGTGTCATCACTTTAGACCAGGCTCCGACAAAATCGTTGACGAATTTCTCTTTTCCATCGGCTGCGGCATAAACTTCAGCCACCGCACGCAGTTCGGCGTGGGAACCAAACACAAGATCAACCGGGGTGGCGGTCCACTTGAGTTTGCCGGACTCGCGATCATGGCCTTCGTAGATTCCCTCGGACTCAGACGATTTCGACCATTCGGTGGACATGTCCAGCAGGTTCACAAAGAAGTCGTTGCCCAGGGTTCCTGGACGGTCGGTAAAAACGCCGTTTTTAGAGCCACCGGTGTTGGCATCCAGTGCGCGCATACCTCCGACCAGAACAGTCATTTCGGGCACGGTGAGCGTTAGCATATTGGCGCGGTCAATCAGCATTTCAGCAGGGGATTGCGGGTTGCCTTCGGCAAAATAGTTGCGGAAACCGTCTGCTGTAGGTTCAAGGTAACCAAAGGATTCGACATCCGTCTGTTCTTGAGAGGCGTCTGCACGACCCGGCGTGAAGGGCACGTTCACGGTGTAACCACCTTCGGCCGCTGCGTGTTCGATGGCTGCAGCGCCGCCCAATACGATCAGGTCAGCAAGTGATACCTTGATTTTACCCGATTGGCTGTTGAACGCCTGTTGGATGTCTTCGAGGTATGCCAGCACTTTTGCCAACTCGGAAGGGTTGTTTGCCGGCCAGTCTTTCTCTGGTGCAAGACGGATGCGCGCACCATTCGCACCGCCACGCATGTCGGTGCCACGGAAGGAGGAGGCAGATGCCCAGGCGGTTCTGACCAATTCAGGAACTGTCAGGCCTGAATCCAGGATCTGTTTCTTGAGATTGGCAATGTCTTTAGTGCCGATCAGCTCGTAATCGATATCCGGAATAGGGTCCTGCCAAATCAGTGCTTCGTCAGGTACCTCGTCGCCCAGGTAGCGAGCATGCGGACCCAAGTCGCGGTGGGTCAGCTTGAACCAGGCCTTGGCGAAGGCGAGTTGGTATTCCTCAGGGTCGTTTTTGAAACGCATTGCGATTTCATGGTAGGCCGGGTCGACTTTCAGCGCGAGATCGGTGGTGAACATCATCGGGGCATGACGTAATTTGGGATCGTGGGCATCAGGCACAACTTTCACTGCGTCTGCATTTTTGGGAGCCCACTGTGTAGCGCCTGCCGGGCTTTTGACTTTGACCCATTCATAGGCAAACAGGTTATCGAGATATTGCGTTGACCAGCTCGTAGGCGTGGCAGACCAGGCACCTTCCAAGCCACTGGTGAACGTGTCCTTACCTTTCCCGCTACCGCATTTGTTTTTCCAGCCGAGACCTTGCGCCTCGGTATCTGCGGCGGCTGGCTCCACTCCCACACAGTCGGATGAAACGGCGCCGTGTGCTTTGCCGAAAGTATGGCCACCGGCAATCAGGGCAACGGTATCTTCATCGTTCATTCCCATACGGCCAAAAGCAATGCGAATGCTGTCGGCAGAGGCCTGTGGATCAGGGTTGCCGTTCGGCCCCTCCGGATTCACATAAATCAGCCCCATCTGTACAGCAGCATAAGGTTTCTCCAACCTGTGGTCGCTGGTGTAGCGCTTGCTGTTGTCCAGCCATTTTTTCTCCAAGCCCCAGTTGACCAGTTCGACTTCCCAGTCATCCTCACGCCCACCGCCGTAGCCGAAGGTTTTGAAGCCCATGGATTCCAGTGCAACATTGCCGCTTAACACCATTAGGTCAGCCCAGGAAATATTGCGGCCATATTTCTGTTTGACCGGCCATAACAGGCGGCGGGCCTTATCGAGGTTGGCATTGTCGGGCCAGCTGTTCAGTGGCTCGAAACGTTGCTGGCCACCGGCGGCACCGCCTCGGCCGTCAAATACGCGATATACCCCGGCGCTGTGCCAGGCCATGCGAATAAAAAACGGACCGTAGTTACCATAGTCCGCCGGCCACCAGGGTTGTGATGACATCATGACCTTTTTGATGTCATTTTTTACTGCATCAAGATCGAGAGATTCAAATGCCTTGGCATAGTCGAAATCTTCGCCCAATGGGTTTGACTCGGCGGCATGTTGACGCAGTGGCTTGAGATCCAACTGTTCGGGCCACCAGAAATCATTGGTCGTTGCTTCCTCCATTGCCATTGAAACGTTGGGCATTAGGAGTGCGAGTAGGGCAAGTAGAGTGAATCGAGTAAGTGGTGTAAATAAAGTAGATAGCGTAAATAAAGTAGATGCCATGGCGGCGACTAAGGAGCGATTTAGGCTAATCATTGGAAGTGTCCTTGTTCCGATTTTTGTGATTAGTGTGTGGCTGTTGAGCCGATATCGATGTTATCAGGACCATGGCTGAGACAATGTTTGTATATCTCGATGCTGATGATTGGAATTTTCTATTGGCGGAAAAAATTACGGTGGTGGTTGTTTACCTTGCGGAAGCCTGACAAAATCTGACTTTTTGTCGCTAGTAGCTGACTCTGTATCGTCAATTCAGCCGATTTGCCATCGCTTCAGAGGCGCGTATGATGGTTGAGAACTAAGGACTGGGATTCAACGCAGGAGTGCTGTTTTTACCTTCTGAATCTGTCGTCTATTATCCGCAACTTTATGACTCTACCTGGGAATGTGTGCTTTTTAGGGCGAAGTTCAAATAGCTGGGAAATCTTACCTGGCCCGATAAAAATAAATATAGACGAAATTTGACTGTATCCTGGAGACCTGATCCTGGTAGGGGAGGGTTTAATCTAGATGGACAAGCTGAGCGCGGAAGGGGTAAACCCGTCTGCAGATTACGTCGACAATAGTCGGCTGATGAAATTACGACCGCTTTGGACTGCTATTTTCCAATATAAATGGGGCATCGTCGTCCTAATGTTATTGGCTGGGATTGCGGCAAACCTGGTACTTCGTTATGTGAAGCCGATGTATCGGACCAGTGCCACGATCATCATCGAAAGCAAACCAGTCGAAAGCCGTCAACCTGTCGAAAACGCCCAAGGGGACGACAGGCAGAGCGGCCCGGAATACCTGTCTTCTCAACTTGAAATTCTTCGTTCCCGCAGTCTAGCCCAAGATGTGGTTGCCCGGCTGGATCTTGAGTCAGGAAGTCTTTTCGACCCCGCCGACGAGATGCTGATTAACTGGCGAAACTGGGTTCCGTTAAAACCACTTGAAGAGGTGTGGCCTTTCGATCCCGAATGGCTAAGCTTCCTGCGGCTGCCGAAGACACCAGTGACTGAACAAGACCGCCAGCGTGCAGTGGTGACCACATTCATGTCCCGTCTGACGATAGATACCACTGCGGGCGGTTCACTGGTGTCTATAGGCTTCGCTGCCCATGATCCTGAGCTGGCGGCTCTCGTCGCCAATACGCTGGCGCAGCGATATATTGAAAAGTACATGACCAAAGAGGTCGTGACCACCATAGAAGCCGCCCCGCAGGACCATCAACGCCTGGAAGCACTGGGCAGCAAGCTGCAGGATACGGCGGCCCGTCTGGAGGCGTTTCGGGAATCTGAAGCGTCCCTGACGACGGAAGAACCAGACAACCCCATAAGCAGTGACCAGATTGAACAGCTTACCCGGCATACAGCCCGTTTGCATAAGGCGCGGCTGCTTGCCGAAGAGGCATATAAGCAAAGTGTTCTGATGGGGACGCCGCCGGCTACGGACTATCTTCTCCAGTTACCCGTCATTCTAGACGATCCGCTGATTCACTCACTCAAGGAACGGCTTGAGACTGCTGAACAGAAGGTGGCGGAGCTTGAGCAACAGGGGGAGGACCAGAGTTCGGAAATGATAGCCGCGACGGCAAAGGTCACCGTCTTTAAAAAGGAACTGGCGGCACAGGTGCAGAGAGCTGCATATGACCTGGAGTCTGCCTACCAGGCCGCAGAGGCAAGTGAAGAAGCAGCCGTCGCCCAGTTGGAGCAGATCAAGGCAGCGTGGGAAAAGACTGATAAAAAACAGCGTGAAGTCACCCAGAACAATGCCCGCTTACAGGAACTGGAAAACATCGTGGCCACTAATCTTGAACTCTACGATATGGTGCTGGCACAAACTCAGGCGGCACCTCCGCAAGCTGGTCCCCAGAGTATCGCCTATGCCAGGATAATCAATCCTGCGAGTCCTCCTGATCAGCCTTACAAACCTAACTCTGGGGAGGTTTACCTGCTTCTGCTCGCTGCTGCCTTTGGCCTGGGGGTGCTCTGGGCCTGGATCCGCTATGCGTTGGATAACAGCCTCCACTCCCCGCAGGATATCAGTAAAAAACTGCATGTCCCTGCCCTTGGTACCCTGCCTATGGTCAAAGCCGGACATAAAGATGGGAGCGTGTATCAAGGCGTACTTTTGGCCCTGGGAAGTCCCTTTGCCGAAGCTATCTACAGTATACGCACCAGCCTTAACCTGTCGCGGGTGGATAACGTCCGTAAAGTGGTTCTGGTGACCTCCGCTGTGCCGGGGGAGGGCAAGAGTACTTTGGCCCTGAATCTGGCGACCGCCCTGGGGCAAAGTAAGGAAGTGTTGTTGATCGATGGTGATTTTACCAACTCACGACTGGCGAGTTCCCTGGACATTGCACCCCATTCTCCGGGTCTTACCGATTTGCTCGCCGATACCGCCGATATTCAGGACTGCCTGCATCCAATCCCGGGTACTCAGGCCAACGTCATGATGGCCGGTACCGTTCCGGGCAATCCTGAAGAAGTCCTGACCAGCAAAAAGTGCCAGTTGGTCATGGCTGTGCTGAAGAAGATGTACAGCCACATCATTATCGATGCCGGGTCCCTGCAGACGGACAATGATGTCACGTTGTTATCGGCCTTTTCGAATGTAGTCGTTGTGGTCGTCCGGGCCAATGCTACCTCGGTCCCGCAGATTCGCACAGGCATCAGGAAATTACGGGAAGTCGATGGGAATATTGCAGGAGTGGTACTCAATCAAGCCGGCGTTGCGAAAGCTTCCGACTCCCGGAAAAGGGACCCTCGGGAAAAACCGCTGGTTGTTATCGATCCCCTAAGGATGCCGAATGATGACATCATGCACGGTACCCGGCCAATCTGGCAGATCTTCAGGCGTCAGGGAGGGGGGTGACGTTGTCAAAAAAGGGGGCACTTGCAAAGTGCTCCCACTACTTTCGATCATGCTCCCACTACTTTCGACCAAGAACGATTGCCTGATCCTCTCTCCCCATCGCGAGCAGCAACGAGTCAGTTTTTTGTTGCGAGATAAAACGGCTCTTATCAGACAACCCCTGCCAATTCATTTTTGTCACCGTTTGAGCAACCGCTCCCCCCAAAGTATCTCCAGGGCCCAGGACAGCGACCTTGTCCGGAGCAAACTCTTTGATGGCGACTTCCACTGCCTGAGTGAAATCATAGGGCCGGATAACCTGATGACCCAGGGTGTAGTCCCAAAGGGCATGGGGGGCCGTGCTCCAGGGAGTCCAGATAGCACCGCGGCCATCGACCAGGGGAATCGATGGTGTCTGGAAAGGTTGGGCGTTGAGGTGTTTTCGAGCCTGTTCCATGACAGGGATTTGCAGCGGTGTATGAAAGGCCGCGTGATTGTGTAGTTTTAAGGGAAAGCGTTCCTGTTCCGGGGGGAGTTGTGCCATTAACATCTTGCAGGCGCGATCGGTGCCGGCCAGTACCAGCATACCGCCGAGTTCGATCGATATGAACGCTTCTTCGTTACCCAGTTCGTGGTTGATGTTCGCAAGCAGTTCAGTGACTTGCTCCCGTTTGCCGGGGATTGGTTGCCATTGCTCGTCGACCAAGGTGTAAACCAACTGGCCGCCCAGCAGTGCTTTGTGCATGGCGACGCCCATAGTATTGATGAGGTGAAGGGCATCCATGGGCGCGAGTGCACCGGCGCAGGCCAGGGCGATATACCAGCCCATGCTGTTGCCGGTGACGGCAACGATGTCGTAACGATCTCTGTCGATGCTCAGAAAATCCGCATAGGCGCAGGCATAAATCAGAGCGGAGGCATTGTCGCCGGAAGAGTGCTGCTTCAATGAGTACTTGTCTGCGCTATCCAGGTCACTGAGTGTGATTTGCCCTAGTTCTTCCCGATACTGATCAAACTGATTCAGCAATGTCTGCTTGTCTGGGTGAAAGCGTTTCAGGTACCCCAACTCATTCTGGTTGTAGGTGCCGCGACCAGGGCAGACAACTATGATTCTTTCCTTGTTGAATGAACGTTCGTTTGGCATATTTCTGCTCGCGCTTATTTGTTATTCGGCTTTAGCCAGCAATACGTGTCCGAGAAGGTTTCTGGCTGCTTCGATGATGCTGTCCCGACTTGGGAGGGTCGAGGTGGCCGCTTTGCCCAGTGGGATGAAAGAATCGTCAGCACTGAGTCGGGCCACTTGGGTGCTGTTCCAGCCGGATTCCAGCAAAAGCGTCATGATCTCTTCACTGATTGACCCGGTGCGCCGACATTCATCGACGACCAGAACCCGTTTGCACCCATCAATGGCTTTTTTAAGCGCTTCCTGAGGCAGGGGAAGCAACCATCGCAAGTCGATAATTCGCAGTCTTACTCCGGCTTCTTCGAGTGAACGGGCTGCCTGTCGGCTGAGATAGTAGCCGTTGCCGTAGGTGACGATGGCCAGATCTTTACCGTCGCCAAATTGCCCCACCTGGCCGAAGCTGATGGCTTGATCGTCTTCATGGTTTTTGTAAAGGAAAGTCCAGGCGGCATCGCCTTCTTCATGTAAGTCCCGAGTCATATAAAGCGCAATGGGCTCCAGGAAGACGACTACCCGCTGTTCCTCGTGGGCCAGTCGCACGGCCTCTCGCAACATGGAGACTGCATCACTGCCGTTGGAAGGGCAGGCGACGATAACGCCGGGAATATCCCGGAACACGTTGAAGGAGTTGTCGTTGTGGAAGTGACCGCCAAAGCCTTTTTGATAGGCAAGACCGGCAATTCGTATAACCATGGGGTTGGTAAACTGTCCTTGGGAAAAGAAGCTTAGAGTGGCCGCTTCACCTCGCAACTGATCTTCTGCGTTATGGACATAGGCAAGGAACTGAATCTCAACGATCGGCAGCAGACGGTTGTGAGCCATGCCGATACCCAGACCTAATATGCTTTGTTCATCCAGCAAAGTGTCGATGACACGATGCGCACCGAACTTTTCCTGTAGCTTTTGCGTGACGCCGTAAACACCGCCTTTGCGGCCGACATCCTCTCCGGCCAGAACGATTTCGGTGTGGGTGAGCATCAGGTCTGTGAGTGCCCAATTGATCAGCCGGGCATTGTGTTGCGGGACGCTCATCTGGGTGACTTCCCGGGAAAACAACTGATCTCTGGTTTTATTATCAGCTTCGTTTGCTTGTCGTTTTTCTTGTGGTAACGGTTGGTGAATTAACTGTCGTAAGGGCGGTGTCAGGCTGGCCATGACACCTTTGGCGGACAGCAGTTTGGGGCGCTGGATCGCCGCTTCCGCCACCTTGGCGACGCGTTCAGAGGTTAGCTGGTATAACTCGGTAATCTGCTCCGAACTCAGAATGGTGTTTTCCAGCAGTATTCTGGCGGAATGCAGTAGGGGGTCCTGCGCCTCATGCGCTTCAATTTCCTTCATGGAAAGATAGGCCTGTTGAGCGTCTGAGCCGGCATGCCCCATCAGGCGAACGCAGCTCATATGCAGGAAGGCCGGCTGGCGGCGTTTTCTGACCAGTCTCTCGGCTTCATGGGCTTTGGCATAGACATCGGCAAAGTTCAGACCATCGCATTTAAGGTAGTTCAAACCCGGCCGGTGACGGACACTGGCTTCAACCCAGCCTGGTGGGGTACGAACGGATATACCGATACCGTTGTCTTCGCAGACCCATAATAATGGTAGTGGAATTCTTTGAAATGCTGTCCAGCACGAAGTGTTGAGCGCACCTTGGGCAGTCGAGTGATTCAATGACGCGTCACCGAAGCTGCATATAACCGCCGCGTCTTCCGGCATTTCCCCTGCCTGACCAATGCGGCGGTTCAGGCCGATGCTGTAAGCCGCGCCAACCGCTTTCGGCAGGTGAGAGGCAATGGTGCTGGTTTGCGGAGGAATAAACAGGGATTTGGAGCCCAGTACTTTGTGGCGTCCGCCCGCGATTGGGTCTTCACTCGATGCCGCAAAACTCAGCAAAAAATCCCAGGTGACGGTCTGGCCCGGCAATTGTTTGCTGCGCTGAATCATGAAGGCGGCGTCCCGATAGTGCAGGAAGGCCATATCGGTGTGACGAAAAGCGGCGGCAATGGCGGCATTTCCTTCGTGGCCGGAGCTGCCGATGGTGTAGAAGCTTTCCCCCCTGGCCTGCAGTCTGCGTGAATGCAGATCCAGCACCCTGGACAATACCTGGGATTCAAATATGGCCACGGCTTCAGCATTGCTCAGCCCGGCCCGGGCGGGAGATGTCTCGCTCAGTGCCGCAGGGAGGTCGCCGGAGCCCACCCGCCGTATGAAATTCTGTTCCACCACTTCCGCGCGATTTTGCATGCTGGATAGCCTCAGCCTGATCGAAGGACTGGCCAGTTATACTGGCCGGTATAGTTGATAGATGATGAGTTGATAGTCATTGAGTTGATAATTCCGGAGCTAGCTGCACGGATGCAGGGAGGCGCGGAATATCAAGCGCCGGTAAAAGCCTGTATGCCGGTTTGGGCGCGTCCCAGTATCAGGGCGTGAATATCATGGGTGCCTTCATAGGTGTTCACCGCTTCAAGGTTGCAGAGATGGCGAATGACGTGGAATTCGTCGGCGATACCGTTACCGCCATGCATATCCCGGGCGACGCGGGCAATATCCAGAGCCTTGCCGCAGGAATTTCTTTTGATCAGGGAAATCAGCTCCGGCGCGCACTGGTTGTTGTCCATCAGGCGACCAGCCTGGAGACAGGCCTGCAGGCCGATGCTGATTTCGGTCTGCATATTGGCAAGCTTCAGTTGTACCAGTTGATTAGCTGCCAGGGGGCGACCGAACTGTTTGCGGTCGAGGGTGTACTGACGAGCCTGATTCCAACAGAACTCTGCAGCCCCGAGGGCGCCCCAGGCGATACCGTAACGGGCCTTGTTCAGGCAACCGAATGGACCTTTCAGACCGGACACGTTGGGCAGTATCTGCGATTCGGGAACCACCACATCTTCCATCACGATTTCGCCGGTAATGGAAGCCCGGAGGGAGAACTTACCTTCAATTTTGGGCGCTGAAAGTCCGGGCATGCCTTTTTCCAGGATGAAGCCGCGAATATCGCCATCCAGTTTGGCCCAGACCACCATGACGTCGGCGATGGGAGAATTGGTGATCCACATCTTGGTGCCCTTTAGAAGATATCCATCGGCAACTCTTTCTGCTCGGGTTCTCATACTACCGGGGTCGGAGCCGGAATCCGGTTCAGTCAGCCCGAAACAGCCTACCCATTCCCCGGAAGCCAGTTTGGGCAGGTACTTTTTACGCTGTTCTTCACTGCCATAAGCGTGAATCGGGTGCATGACCAAAGAGGACTGTACGCTCATGGCGGAGCGATAGCCGCTGTCCACGCGTTCGACTTCCCGTGCGACCAGCCCATAGCTGACATAGTTGGTGCCGGCACAACCGTATTCTTCCGGCAGGGTGCAGCCCAGCAATCCCAGTGCTCCCAGTTCGGTCATAATCTCACGATGAAAGATTTCCTTGCGGTTGGCTTCCAGGATGCGTGGCATTAGTTTTTCCTGGGCGTAATCCCGTGCTGTGTCACGAATCATGCGCTCATCGTCAGTGAGTTGGGATTCCAGCAGGAAGGGGTCGTGCCAGTCGAATTGGGGTTTGCTTGCGCTCATGAAATTGAACTCCGGATTGGGGCTGTGCCTTTGGATGCTGATGCTAACTAGTCTTCATCCATAAACGGCCTTCCTGCCGTTTATGGAAGTCGCAAGGTCAAAATACGATTTTGCCTTGCCACGTTAGTGCCCGCCTATAATCGGATGTTTATGGACAGGCACTAACTAAGGATACGAGCACTTCTGTTAGAGTTGAAATATAATTTATATGAACGTGCTATAGCTCATTCCTATAGCAAAGCCGATATTGGGCATTCCGTCAACGATCTCAGGAGATTGAGGGATATCATGGATTTACGTGAGCTTCGGTATTTTATTGCGGTGTATGAGCTGGGCTCCATTTCGGCAGCGGCCAGGCGCTGCTATGTCGCGCAACCATCTATCTCCGCAGCGATCCAGCAACTGGAAAATCATCTTGATGCCACTTTGTTTACCCGTCACAGCAAGGGGGTGTATCCCAGCGATGCTGCCCAGCGCTTATATCCTCTGGCGAAAAAGCTTACTGGAGAAGCGCAGGCCATTACCCACCTGTTTCGCAGTAAACCCAAACCGGTGTCATTTTCCCTTGCCTTGATGCGATCACTGGGCACTGATCGTATGAGTCAGTTATTAAAAGAGTTGATTCAGTCTGTGGAGTCGCTGGAGCTGACCCTCGTGAACCCCGAAGAGCGTTGCGATGCCTGTATCATCACCTCTGCCCATGTCCGAGAGGGTGATTTGTTTCAGCCCATATGGCTTGACCGCTATTTGCTGGCGTTACCGTCCGGGCATCCTTTGTGCCTGGAGGAAGAGGTGGCATTGGAGGCGCTGGACAACCTGCCGTTTATTCATCGCAGCCCATGTGACGGCTTGCAACGTTTGCAGAATGAACTGAGAACGAGGCAGATTGAGTTTCATACCCGAGCCAATATCAGAACCATTGAGTATGCCTTGGGGTTGGTCAGTGCCGGAGTGGGGGCAGCCCTGGTGCCGGACTGGCCAACCACACGTGAGCGTAAAGATGTGGTATTGCGCCCCTTGGCGGGGATTGATCTGGCACTGGAGATAGGACTTGCCTACCCGAAACATCAGGAGACGGACAAGGTTTTGGCCATCTTGCTGGCATTGTGTAAACGGCGCTGGGAGCGGGGAGAATAATCGTAATTGGCAGTTTCATTGATTCTGTCGATTGTCTCTTAATAACCTGTCTCTTAATAACCTGCCTCGTAAATCCAGTGCTATAACGCAAATTGTGAACGGCAAAAACGATGTGGCGACCCTAAAGGTATGCATCATGACTCGGGTGCATTTTCCTTGTTAGCAAGAACCCCAGAAAAAAGGGGGCTTTTGATCAGCAACAAAGCTGCTTCTAGCGGAAATGAAAGAAGGGAAGGTTGTTGTCATATCGTTGTTGCCTATAATTTTATGTGCTCTATGGAAATAGCCATGGATGAAATCTACGACTGAAAGCTCTGAAAAATCAGTTTATGTTTGAATATCATTTTGACAATTCTTTGGAAGTCAAATTGAAAGGGAAAATGATGAAAAAAGTTATATTTCTATTATTACTTCTATCGTTAACGGCATGCTCAAATACTGGCTCAAAGCCACAACTTTCAACTTCTGACCAGGATGTTCCGGTGGCGGTAGCCGAAAAACGTGAAGGGATACATGGTGACCTCGTTCTGCAGAAAAGCCACAACGACACTATTTTGGCGGTGGATTATGCGAAGAATCACGACTTTTTCGTAACGGGCTCCAAAGATTCTACAGTCAAGGTTTGGCAAAGGGATGGCCAACTGATAAGAACTATCAGGGCAGGGATAATGCCCAGATATATAGAGCTATTTGAAGACGATCAATTTCTAATCCTTGCAGATAATCTAGGCCAGGTGAAAGTCGTCAATATTGAAGGCGACAAATATCTCAGCCTGCCCAAAACTAATCCAACGGTTTCAGATATCGATATCATTCCCAGTGGCGCAATTTATGCGCTAGGCGGCACTAATGGTATTCAAGTGTTCTCAATCAAGGGTGAACAACTTTTGAATTTATCCATGCCTGCCATGAAACCTACGAAGCGGAAAACATTCAAAAATGCTGTCAACGGAGTAACGACATTGGCACTTTCGGATAATGGTTCGATTATTGCCGCGACTAACTATTACGGTGAATTGGTCGTCTGGAACACCAAAGGGGATTTGCTTATACACGAAAAGGTTTCGGAAGCCGAAATTACATCTATTGACTTTAGCAGCGACGGAAAACTGGTGCTTTCTCTTGGTTATCCTGTGGCGCAAATTCCTAAAGATACAAATATCAGCCTTAACACCTTAGTAATTGATATTCCCAATGGCGGTAAAATTACCGACATAAAAACGCCACCAATGAAAAAAGTTATCTTTTCAAGAGATGGTGGTCAGCTTATTGGTTTGACCCAAGCGTATAACAATAAAAAAGTGCTTATATATGATCTAAACGGAAAGCTGAAAAACGACTTCACTGTGGGTTCAGGCAGGTATGGGCCAAATGATATTGCCGTTTCAAATGATAAGAATTTAGTGGTGGTAACTGATTCTAAACTTGATCCTTCCGGAATAACTCTTTGGTCTTCTGACGGCCATTTAAACAAGGACATTAAACACCGCCTTGATAGTATCAATGACCTGGTTGTTAGTTCTGATTTGGAAGTTGTGGCAACAGGACTTCACAGCAATAAGGTCAGACTGTGGTCGATGTACGGTAAATACCTGGCTTCACTTAGCACTGGCAGCCCAGTAAATGCATTGACGTTTATGCCTGATAATCAGACTTTGATTGTGGGTACAAACGACAATATACAAGTCTGGAACACTGCTACCAACAAAAGGACACAAACACTCAATGGCCAGAAGAATGGTATTGCTGATATTGATGTAGCCGGTGAAGGGTTTGCAGCCGTGGGCAGAGGAGGAAAAGTACAGCTATTTAAGCTCGCTAACGGGAAATATGTAGAAATGGACTCACTAAATGCCAAAGACAATGATCTTGATTCGGTTAGCATATCTCCCGACGGCAAGTTTGTTGCAGTTGGAAGCCGGTGGCGTGGTGTCGAGGTTTTTGATGAGGAAGGCAAAACAGTATGGAGAGATTCTGTCTCACCAGGGAAAGACAATAACGGTAAATTTATTCCTTCTGGCGAAACCTGCGGACTCCAATACGACGAGCAAGGGGAATATCTGGCAGCCCTCAGCGCCTATAACACGGTAATTTATGATCGTAGCGGCCGCGAAGTCGCTATGCTTCCGGTAGGTTCCCGTTACAACATCTGCGATATTGCTTTTCTCGATAAAAGTAACCTGCTGTTAATTACTAGATTCAAAGATATTGAATTATGGGACTGGAAAGAGAAGCGCCTTGTTGCAAAGTATGGCGGACACACCGGTGCTGTAAATTCACTAGCCCATGTCGCCGGTAGTACTTTAATGATCACTGGCTCAAGGGATGGCGGAATGAGGCTGTGGAATTTAGCCACGGGATATAGTGCATCAGTGATATTGGAAGACGGGGAATGGGTAATTTATGATGGCGATGGCTTTTTTGATGCGTCTAGAAATGGAGGTAAGATTATTAACTTCTCCAGTGGAATAAAGACATACGCAGCGGAGCAGTTCGCCCTTTATTTCAACCGTCCCGATATAATTTATTCGAATCTTGCAATGGCCTCGGATGATTACTACGAGCATTTACTTGAACAACATCAAAAGAGAATCAGTAACGCGTTTATTAAGAATGAATATTTATCACCGGATATTGATGTTCCTGGTGTTGAAATATTGAACGCTGGGCAGGTCGGGGACAAGTTGAATTTGTCTTTCAGCCTAAAAGACGAAGTGTCGAATTTGAGCAGGTACCAGATATACCTTAATAATGTGCCGGTCTTTGGCAAGAAGGGTAAAAATATCCAAGGTAAAAATGCGACGATTGAGGAAAATATTGATCTAGTCGATGGAGAAAATATTATTGAGGTAACTGCCTTTAATGAACGTGGCGGGGAAAGTCACAGAGTCTCTGTTCGAAAAAAATACGACGGGAAAAGGATCCCGAAAGTATATTTTGTAGGTTTGGGTATATCCTCATATTTAGACGACTCGATGAACCTGAAGTATGCGAGCAAGGATGTCGAAAACATTGCCGATGTTATGGCAAAAAAGTTTAAAAAAGCCGGAGCTTTTGAAGCCAAGGTCTTTACAGATAAAGAAGTGACAAAAGAGGTTTTGCAAGAAACTAAGAACTTTATTTCCAAGGCTAATTTAAATGATATTGTTATTCTTTATCTATCTGGGCACGGTGGCTATGAGAGAACAACGGATGCGGAATATTACTATGTAACCTACGATACAGATGTCGAGTCACTGGCTAAAACTGCGATTTCGTGGTCTGAAATAGAGGATACTTTGTACTCAACCAGGGCGAATAAGAAACTGTTGTTAATGGATACTTGTGAGTCCGGAGAGCTGGATGTCGCCAACAGGATTAAAGCGATAAATAAAGCGGAAAAGCTGGGATTTTATTCGCGAGCCAGGGAACTCTTCAAAGATCTCGATAAAGAGGAAACTCCAAAAAGAAAGTACCTCTACTATAAAGATAGATACATATATAACGATATAATGAAGGGGTCGGGTACAGTGGTGTTTTCCTCGTCTGGAGGAGGGGAAATGTCATTTGAAAGCGAAGACTTAGAAAATGGTTTTTTTACAGCTGCTCTCATTGCTGGACTGACAACTGAAGCAGGCAAGGCTGACCAAAATGATGACAGATATGTAGATTTAAATGAGTTGGTCGACTTTGTGTCTCTGAGAGTTGGCCAGCAAACCCAAGGTCTACAAAATCCGACTGTAGATAGAGGTAATCCGGGTATCGATCTGAGATTTGCTCGATAGCTCTAGTAATGTATAGAGGATTACCACTACATTCCCCGCTGTGAAGTAAGGCCGTTGATAGTTGCTAATGTTTATGAGCTGCTACAGACGTTCTCCTCTTTTTAGTGGGGCGTTTCTTTATTGCAAGCTGCCTGACAATTTGAATGTCTTCATCGCTAAAGACGCCATTGACGCCGGAAATCGAGGCTAGCTGCATGCCGTGTTTGAGGCCGAGCTTGTATATCTCCCGAACCTTTTCCCACTCAATATTGCGTCCCAGTGTATAGTTCTCAAACCGGCCCTCCAGCGTCAGCACAATAGTCTCTGCCAGACAGGCATAAACCACGTTTTCAGGCAGGCCGATATTTTTCATTTTTACCTTTCCGGGCAGACGGATTTCCCCGGATTCTATTACCAGTACATCCGGTCGTTTTGCCACATCGGTTGCCGGTATATCCAGTGGCCGGGCTACATCGGTAATGACACACCCCGGTTTGACCCGCATGATATCCAGCACTCTTTTGCCGGCACCTGAGGTCGCGGTCACGATCATATCCATATCCGCCAGATACTTGTCCGTATGGGCCATGACATGCACGTTAGCGCCGGGAGTTTCGTGTTCGATCTCTTCTTTGAGTGACAGTAGCTTGCCCGGCTCCGGTGCCACCATATAAATCTCATCAACGGCTTTGGCCAACAAGCGGGCGCACACTGAACCTATTGCCCCGGTCGCGCCTACGACCATTGCCTTTCCGGCCATCTTCCCGCTTTTCCCCACAGACACCAGGCCCATCTTTTTCATGGCATCATGGGCCGCCCAAAGTGCACCGGAAGCGCTGTAACTGTTCCCGGTAGTGATAGGTAGAGGGGCACGCTTGGCCACGGTTACTCCGGCGTCACCCACAACCTTGGTGAAGGCTCCCAGCCCCATGATTTGTGCGCCCAGTTTCTTGGCCATCTCTGCCGCCGCCAATAACCTGCGATAAGTGAACTCGGGACCATGGGCCATAATTTCTTTAGGGGTGCCGCCTACTGTAATGAGCCAGCCTTCTGCTTCATCGCCGATGGGCGATTGAATTCCGGTCACCTGGGAATACAACATCGGGGGTGCGTAGGCGATGATCTTCTCCAGGGCATTCATGGCTACCGGGGGCGCCATTTTAGACACCAGATCCAGAGGTTTTGCATTACGAAAGTACTGTTGTGACAGCGGATGGATGACAAAAGCAAAACGGTTCTTGCGCTTATAGCCATGGGGGTACAGCACCCGTGGCTGAACACCGAGATCCGTCAGAATATCCAGGTAATCGTCGTCAGTAATGGTTTCGTGCTGAGCTTCCAGTAGCGCCAGGACCATGGCTTCCAGCACCGACACTGTGACTGTTTGGGTAAATAGTTGGGGGGTATAATCCAGAACCACATAGACGCCTTTCTCCTTTAAGGTCTGCAATTGCTGGTCCGATACGGCAGACGTTATCACGGTTTTTCCTGCCAGTTCCTCCAGGCCATAGGGTTTCAATGCGTCACATTTGGCGACCACGACATCTGCTTTTTGCATGGCCTTGCGCAAAATAAAGTGGTTCCATTCTTTCACCGGCGCCAGTGAAGGTGACAGCACCTGAGGTGGTGACCAGCGGAACAATTGGTGGCTGCCCTTGGCGAATAGCTCCAGGCTTTCAAAGGAACTCAGAAACTTAGGAATACCGAATTGCAGCACCGGGTCGGCAAAACGCAGGTTTTGTGTATGTTCAGCTAAGATGCGTGCTGTCCGGTAATGATTCATACCACTGAAAACCAGCACCTTCGCATTACTGAAATATCCCTTTTGTTCTGACTGGAAATGACGCACCGTCCATTCCTGCAGAATCTCCCGCAGACGGGTTCCGCTGGTTACTGGGGCTTCCGTACCCAGGGCTTCCAGTTCTGACATCAGTTTCTGTTGTAGGTCAAAAGGTCCAACGCGATGATGATCCCGTATTCCTTCCAGTGCGACAGCATCAGCCTTGGACTGCCAATGCCTGATGAGTTCACGGGCCTTGGCGATACCGCCATCCGAACCAATCCGGCGGACCTGAAAAGACTGCCCAAGAAACTCCGTGGTGAATTCATAGTCCTGATCGGCAGGTCCCAGACTGATGCTTATTACGGTTTTCATCCCAGTGCTCCAATTTTTTATTGTTAACCGATTCTAACCAGGGATTAACCACCAATGTCTTTGCCCAGATCAATCTTTATGACGATTGTGTAAATTGATAGGCCTTAAACCTTGGGCAAATCTCAGGGGAAACTGGCCTATCTTATGACATCAAGCCAATTACGGAGCTTTCTCGCCGGAAGCGCCTAAACTTGTTTCATTTCTAAAATCAATGGGAATGAAGATAGATGCAGAAACAGAATTGGGTGGCTTTGCCGCCTGAGTTTTATCGAAAGTGGTGGCGACTATTAACGGGCTGGAGCGGTAGGCATCCTTTTTATTGAGATCCGAACCTATCTTGATATGCTGACGAATAGCTCCGACGTCATCGAGAAGGGCTGCCTGATGAAGTCCAATTCCAGGGGGCACAGGCTCAGGTTTGGGCACTCAGAAATTCTTCCAATGCCCGGTTGACCGCTGCTGGTTCTTCAACGGTGGAAGTATGGCCCGCGCCAGGGATGACGACCAGCTTGGAGCCTGCGATACGTTCATGCATACGTTCTGCTTTGGCGGGTACTGTGGCGACATCCTGATCTCCGACGATGATCAGTGTGGGGACCTTGATGCTGTCCAGTTGTTCATAGACTCCCTCGCGGTCAATCACTCCTTTTACCGCGCGAGTCATGCCGATACGATTGTTATCGGACAGTCTTTTTTTCCAAAGGGCTTTAAGTTGGCTGCGGGAGGCATCATTGAGAAATTTTTGTCCGAACATGATCGGCATCACCTTGTTCGCCACCGTACCGAGGCCAAACCAACGACCAATAAAATTCAGCATCCTGTAACGGGGAACGTTTTCTTTCGGCTCTGGATCGGCAGTGGTTTCCAAAAGCATCAACGATTTAAGTAGCTCAGCATGACGAATCGCCAGGCGCTGTCCAATAAACCCGCCCATGGATAATCCGAGAAAATGGCAGGGCGCACAATTCAATGCCTTGATCAGTGCGGCGGCATCTTCTGCCAGGCTATCCATGTCGTAGCCTGCAGCCGTTATTTCGCTTTGACCCTGGCCACGAAAATCGAAGGTGATACAGCGATAGCGGTCCTTCAGCGCATTGACCTGATCGTCAAACATACGTCCGCTCCAGAGGAGCCCATGGGCAAATACGATGGTTTCCGGTCCTGTGCCCTGTTCTTCATAGTAGATGGATGCGCCGTTAACATTGAGCGTTGGCATTTACATGTTCCTCGCATGAGTAACCAACGTACAACGACCTGTCTAGTCACATTGGTAGGGACGGTATTGAGTGTGTGTAATATCAGAGTACATTGAGGTTAGGAATTCAAATATTAATTGACTGAGACTCAGACAATCTGTCGCTTTCTATCGTTAAGGGTTTTATTAATTGCAGAGTATTTTTTGGAAAAATAGAAAGGGGCCGTATCAGCGAAACTGATCTGCCCCTGCTTGTCAGGTAAATAGGGTGACTATGTCAGTGACTAGTACTCAGACGTGATCGTTGTAAATGGTTTGCTCCAGGTAGCGCCGATCCAGAACTTGTCGTCGTTGTAGCCGTTGGTGATCTTCAGGTGGAAATCAATCTTGGTACCGTACTCACCGGCTACCGGATCTGGATTAATCGGGCTGAAAAGCGGGTCCCACCAGAAGCTGATTTCGTCTCCGTAGTTGAATACCTGCTCAGACACAGTGTTCAGCCAGACACCGCCTTCTTTTCGGTACTTCACTGTAATCCAGGGGTGTTCATTGCTTTCCGGATCACGCTCGCAGTAGGTCACTCGAGTGTAGAAACGATAAACATCGTAAGCGGCACCCTGGAGTTTGTCATATTCGAACAGGAAGCCTCCCATATTAAACCAGTGACCAGGTTTGGCGTTGGGGCCATCGTCTTCGCTTAAAAAGACCAATGGGTAGCCGTAGGACTTTACGTCATTTTCAAAGCTCGCAAATGACATCAGGTTTTGGGCGCAGTTCCCGCCGCCTCCGGCAGTGTTGCCTCCGACTAAAATATCTGGTCTGGCCCAGCCCTGGGGGGCCGCGAGGTTTGAGCGTTTATAGATACGCTGCAGGTCTTCCGGAATGCGAGTTTGTGGTTCAGTCACCGCATAGAAAAGTGTCAATGGATCTGCATCCCGCAGGATCCGTATATCCTTGACACTGGTGTTGCCGCTCTTGATGTATTCACTGACGCCATAGCCAACGGCCTGTCCTTTTTCGTTTGTCACTTCCAAGAAGTTCAGTCTGTTTCCATTGGGAAGCTCAACGACAGTGCCGGCCACTTTGGTCGACAGTTCACTGACTCCTCCGTCTTCGATAATAAAGTCAGTGCTGGTTTGCTCACCTGCAAAGGCTAACTCTGACATTAACGTCAGTGTGGCCAGTAGTGTCATGCCTAGGGAAATGCTCTTCCATTGCATATTGTCCTCCTTAGATTTTTAAGAATGTTTGACTGTTTGTACTGTCATCGGGTACGCATTATAAAAATCTGCCTTAGGGCGAAAATTAACAGCGTACTTCCAACAAAACTACGCTGGTTTATAGAAGTGAGATATGAAGTTTTGCCGGTAGATTTGTGGAATATTCACTTTTGGATCCAGAAGCTATTTTTGTGGGAGCTAGAAAAAGTCGATAAAGGTTCAAGTTTTGAGCAGTATTTATAGCGCTGTTTAGCTGGCGCAGAAGGACTTATAGCGATAGATTGGCCTAATGCCACATCCCCATCTAGAATGATTGCTTTGCACAGCGAAGGAGTTCGTCTGTCAGGGCATTTTCGAGAATAGGAATTTAAGTAAATTAGGGAATCAAATAAACAGGAATCATGAATGGAACAAGCGCACACCTATCAGGCCCATGCGTTTCACGAGCAATTCAAAAATGGCCGGACTTCCGGCGATCTCACGGTAACCGCCACTGCTATTGAGTTTTCCGCTGGCGATAAGACAATACGTTTTCCCATCAGCCGTGTGACGGTGCAAATGGGAGGGGCCAGTAACCGGCTGGTTTTTGTCACACATCCTGATCTTCCGGACTGGAAACTTTATACCAGCGATCGCAGCATTCTGAGGAATCCTGCGCTGCACCTGGATTCTGCTCTTACAGGTCAGTTACGCCAGGCTCGCAGTGTTCGCCAGCTTGGTTGGGCGGTCATGTTTCTGGTGGCATTTTTAATTGTGGCGACACCAGTTTCGGTATTTGTTTTTATGGACAAAATTACCGGGCTAGTGGCGGAGCAGGTGCCGACCGAGTGGGAAGAGCAACTGGGCAAATCTGCCTTTGGACAGTATCAGGTAGAGTCCAACCTGGTGGACTCAGATGAAGCCAAGGAAGCTCTTACGGCTTTGACCGACCCTTTGATCAAAGCGGTGCAGGATGAGAGATACACCTATAATGTCTATATTTCTGAGTCATCCGAGCTTAATGCTTTTGCTTTACCTGGGGGTTATATCGTTCTGAATGCGGGGCTTATTCTTGCGGCCGACAGTGCTGAGGAAGTGTTGGGTGTAATGGCCCATGAAATCTCACATGTCACTGAGCAGCATAGTATCCGCAATATCATTGGCGCCACCGGCACCTATGCACTGGTGCAGGCAATGTTCGGCGATGTGAGCGGCATTCTGGCCACAGTGGTCAGTGCGGCACCTTTGCTGATCAATCAGAGCTATTCCCGGGGATTTGAATCAGAAGCAGATGAAAAAGGGCTGGAGTTACTGCAGCGGGCGAATATCAATCCCCATGGTCTGATCAGCTTCTTTGAAAAAATTATCGAAGAAGAGAAAGAGCGCATGGCGCAGATCGAAGACGAAGATACCCGTGAACTTATGGAGCAGACTCTGAGCTTTCTAAGCTCCCATCCTGCTACTGAAGACCGTATAGCCAATATGGAAGAACGTATCAGTGAAGACAACGGTGGTTATCTGGACCTGCAACCTGAGTTCCTGCGCCTGCAGGAGATAGTGCGCAAAATCGTCGCGGAAAAGAAAACTGAAGACGAGAATGACCTGGGCACAGATGCTAACCAGGATACAGATACTGCCGACTAAACGATTTTTTAACGGGAGAAGCAATAACAAACGCTGCCAGACTATGGCAACACGACAACGGAAGTTAACCCACATAAACATAGCAATAAATGAGGCTTTGCATGAAAGCAGAAATAAAAGGTGGTGCGGCATTCAGTTATCTGGATGTCGAGCTGGAAGCAGGAGAACAAATCACCGCCGAATCGGATGCGATGTCCAGCATGTCGGCTGAACTGGATATGGCCACTCGCCCCAATGGTTCGGTGATGGCAGCGATACTGAAAAAATTCTTAGGCGGAGAAACCTTTTTCATAAACCGCTTTAGCAATAACACGGGCAACAACTGCAAGCTGACATTGGTTCAGCCAACACCGGGTGAGATTCGTTGCGCAGAACTTAATGACGAGTCTTTGTGTTTGCAACCGGGTGCATTTATGGCGGCCACTGAAGGTGTGCGTCTGGGACTGCGCTATGCTGGATTAACGTCCTGGATAGCCCGTGAAGGACTGTTCAAACTGGTGGTGTCCGGCACAGGTAAGGTCTGGTACGGCGCTTATGGTGCATTGTTGGAGCGGGAAATTGACGGTGAGTTTATCGTGGATACCAGCCACTTGGTGGCCTATGACCCTTCTCTGCGACTCAAATTGCAGTTGGCCGGCGGATTATTTTCCAGCTTTTTTGGCGGCGAGGGCCTGGTGACCCGGGTGGAAGGTAAAGGCAAAGTAATCATCCAGACCCGCAGCATTAGTGGTCTGGTGAGCTGGATCAATCCGAAACTATATTAGGGGGCATTGTTATGGAAATTGATTTGATTCATCGCCCCGGTAATACGGCGGCGAAAGTAAAATTGCAGCAGGGTGAAACCTGCACGGCAGAATCCGGTGCCATGATTGCCATGAGCGGCAATATGGATGTTACTACCACGACCCATAAGAAAAAAAGCGGCGGGCTGTTGAAAGCCCTGAAACGAATGGTGGCAGGGGAGTCTCTGTTCCTGAACCATTTCGAGCCCAAGAGTGGTGAGGGGGAGGTCTGGTTCGGTGCTTCCCTGGCCGGCGATATGATGACCTATGACCTGGATAACGAAAACCTGATCGTGCAGGGCGGCTCTTTTATGGCCTGTGAAGACGGTGTTGAAATTGATCTGGGATGGCAGGGATTCAAGTCCATTATTTCCGGTGAAAGCATGTTCTGGGTGAATCTGAAAGGGAAGGGGAAAGTGTTGGTAAACTCCTTCGGGGCGATTTATCCGGTGGAAGTGGACGGTGAATATATCGTCGATACCGGCCATATAGTGGCGTTTAACGAGACTCTGGATTTCACCATTACCAAGGCAGGTAAAAGCTGGATACATTCTTACCTTGGGGGCGAAGGGCTGGTGTGCAAGTTTCACGGTAAGGGTACGGTATGGTGCCAATCACACAATCCCGGTAGTTTCGGATGGGCTCTATCACCCGGCTTGAAGCCGCGTAAAGCATAAGGAGGCTGAGTTATGAGCACATCAACCTATCAAGTCAGAGTCACCGGTGAACTGAACCCCGGCGTGACCGAGGACAGTGCCATTGAGGCATTCGCCACACTATTCAAAGTGGCTCGCGAGACGGCTGAAAATGTATTTGCCAAAGCACCTGTAGTAGTCAAGAAAGATATTGACCAGCCTACAGCGGACAAGATACATCGAGCCCTGAACAGCATCGGTGTACAAAATATGGTGGAGGCAGCTGACACGCAGGTCCCGGCGAATTCCACTGTTGAACGGGCCATTGCACGCACTTCTACCGGAGTCTCTGAGCCGGCGACTATTGAAAAAACTTTTGCCTCTGAGGAGTCGGTTGCTGAGGAGTCTTTCACTGCTACCGAGCAGTCGTCCACCAGTGCAACCCAGTCCACCACAGCGGACTTTGGACAGGACCAACCCGGTTATCAATTCAAGATTGAAGGCCAGCCGGATTATGCTTTTCTGACTGTCAAAGTCCCCGCTGACAAGACCTTGCGGGTGGAAGCCTCTGCCATGGCCACCATGGATACTAACCTGGTGATGAAAACCAAAGCCAAGGGTGGCCTTGGTCGGTTACTGACCTCAGAATCCATTTTTATCAATGAATTCACGGCGCAGAATGGCCCGGGGGAAATCGGTATTGCCCCTGCATCACCCGGCGATCTGGCTCACGTCTATCTGCAGGGCGATACGATATTCCTGCAAAACTCCGCATTTGTGGCGTCTGATCTTGGGGTCGAGGTGGAAACCAAATGGCAGGGGCTGACCAAGGGCTTTTTCTCCGGTGAAAGCCTGTTCCTGATCCGTTGTAGCGGTAATGGCGATCTCTGGTTCAACACCTATGGCGGCATGATCATGTTGGATGTGGATGGCGATTACGTTGTCGATACCAGCAACATCGTTGCCTTCACCGAGGGACTTGATTACAAGATCACCAAGGTCGGTGGATACAAGTCCCTGTTCTTCTCTGGTGAAGGTTTTGTCTGCCGTTTCAGTGGTAAGGGCAGGGTGTGGATTCAAACCCGCAGTGTCCAGGCTTTCGCCAGTTGGATGTTTCCCTTCCGGCCAGTTAAAAAGAAAGGGTAAGTCGCATCAGCTGTTCCTGAGGGCAGGCCGCAGTGGTTGCCCTCATTCCTGCCACTGAAGGGAAACAGACCAACAATCGCCGTCCTTCTTTTATAAAATCCCCCTGCATGGCCTACAATGAATAAGTCGCTCCTATCACGGTTAAGAGATCCTGGTCAAAATGAAAGTTACCCAGCTTCTGGTGATTTTGTATATATGGGGATGGTTATCGGAGTTGGCTTATAGCCAGGAAGGTTTAAGGTCGCCTGATGATCCTCAGCTGGTCGTCTGGCTTTACCCGGATGTACCTCCGTTTAATATTAACGGAGGTCAGAACTCGGGGCAGGGTTCTATCGATCAGATTGTGAGGTTTATCTCCAGTCATTTGCCCGAATACAGATATACCAGGGATGTCGCCAGCTTTGCCCGAGCGGCAACGGAGCTGAAAAACAAATCTAATATTTGTACTGCTGCGGTACTGAAATATGAGGACAGGGAGGCTTTCATCGAATATTCGATTCCCTACATGGTGGTACTCCCCACACAGCTGGTGACCAGGAAAAATGATCGCTATAAGGTACTTCCCTATATAGATGACCAGGGTCGGGTGGATATGACAGACCTTATGCTTTCGGGGCTGTTCAAACTTGGTGTCGCCAAAGGCCGGAGATACGGGAATGCCAATATTGATGAGGCTATTTTTAACCCGCCAAGGCCAGGTTCGATATATGTCCGCCATGGCACTGACCAGTTCGCCGGCTTGCTCCGAATGTTGATCACGGATGACAGAGCTATTCACGGAATTATCGGGTATCCGGCCGAAATAGCCTATTTTGGCCGGCAGATGGATGTTGATCTCAGTAGTCTGGCCTCCTTCCCTATCAAGGGTGACCCTGAGTACAACGCAGTACATATAGGCTGTTCCAAAAGCCCGCTGGGCAGGGAAATCATCGGCAAGATTAACAATATCATTCTGCGTTATAGACAAACCCGGATACTGGAAATGTCCATCCAGTGGCTAAGTGAAGAACTTGCCAAGGAGCATGGCCGGTTAACCCACAAGGCTTTCACTGAAACACCCTAGTTTTTATTCGGACAATAAAGCGATATAGCCTCTGTACACTCGTTGGATTAAGTTCTGCTCAAGTGCGGCGATAACTCAGCTGCACTCCAGGTCCAGGGCAGAACACTCTCCACTCGCAGCGCCTGCGTAACCTGCAAATGCAGCAGTCGTTGGGCACCGTCATGCACTTCAAGTTCAGGACCATCCCAGATGATCTCAACTTCTGTTGCCAGATAGAGCAAATCGCCAGACTGGAAGTCCATAAACAACAGCCCGGCTTTAGGGTTCAGCAAAAGGTTGCCCAGGGTGTTGAAGAAATAGTTGCCGAGATAGTCAGGGACGATCAGCGAGTTGTGCACTGCATCGACTTGAACAAATCCGGGTTTTCCTCCTCGGTGAGAAACATCGACGCCATAGGCACTGGCTCGGGCAGACTGTAACGGTGTTGCCAGTTGGCCAAGTTCCTGATTCTGAGCCAGGTGATAGGCTGAGGCGATAAAAAAAGTATCAGCCTGACGAACGATGCGGACCATGTCCTTATCCAGAGTGGTGCTCCGGTGGGATAAAGAGGAGTTTGTCTGTATCCAGTGGTTGCTACCGATTAACGGCTGCCGGGCTTGAATATACTTCGGACAATTGCCGAAGCTTTGGTCGACCTGCAACCTGAATCCTGTATCGGATACATCGGTCACAATGCCGTTCACCCGGTTACGCCGTCGGGTATGAAGTTCAATACCTAAAGTGCCCAGATGTGTCCCTGTCTGTAAGATCCGGTGCAAAGGATCCACAGAGAGTGGGGTGGCGGATATCACCAACCGACGGTCATCAGGGGAACTGATAAAACCGGGATTATTAACCAATATGGAGGCCCAGGGTTGTCCGTCGTCATCCATAGACCCGGTAATAAGGAAAGGCAACTGGGCAAAGAACTCCCGGTACTGGTCCGGCATATATTCGCGAATGCCACGGCGGGCGACCAACGCTATTTTGTCCCGTATTCCAAAACGATCATGAATGAGTTGTTCGCCTTCATGAAAAACGGAAGGTTCTGTGCCGTCAGTTTCCATCATCATCACTCCATATTTCGCGGAAAGGCACGGACAACCGTGCCTGGATCTAGTCGTTTTTTAGTAAACAGAGCTAAGTAGACAGGAAGAAGTAATCGTAGTTAGGCAAACAGACCAATGGGCTGCCGTTCCATTGCCACAAACCCCGGAAGTGACTCAATGCGCTTCAGCCAGGCCTGCACATTCGCGTAAGGTTCAAGGGAAATATCGCCTTCCGGGGCATGGGCCGTGTAGGTATACATCGCCAGGTCCGCTAGGGTCGGCTCACCGCCGGTAAGGTAGGGACGGTCCTGCAACTCAGCATTCATAACCTCTAACAGTGCTTTGGACTTGTTGGTAATCTCTTCCTTATCCACAGACAGATTAAACAGGTTGCTCACTCTCGCCAGGCCGGGGCCGTTCACCAAAGGGCCGGCAGCAACGGACAGCCAGCGTTGTGTGTGGGCCATGCCGGCGGGGTCTTTGGGAAGCCAGTTGCTCTGGTCATATCGTAAAGACAGATACACCAGGATAGCGTTGGAGTCTGACAATATGACCCCGTTGTCGTCGATGACAGGAACCTCGCCAAAGCTGTTCATGGCAAGATGTGCCTCAGATTTATGCTCACCTTTCATCAGGTCCACCAATACCAGTTCATAGGGGATATTCAGCAGCGACAGAAACAATCTTATGCGGTGGCAATGTCCGGACACGGGGTGCTGGTAAAGTTTGATCGGCTTCTGAGGCAGTGGTCTGGAAGCGGTCATGGTTGAGCTCCTTTCATGGCATAGGTTACTGGGCGGGTGGACTGGGCAAACATAGTTGGGATGTTCCCCTGGAGCTGATTGTTTCTCTTTCGATATCTGGAATAAATATCGAAAACCCTATTTAAGTTATCCAGATATCGGAATAATCTTGGCTTATGGATAAACTCAAGGCGATGCGTACCTTTGTTCAGATTGCGGCGGATGGTAGCCTGACGGCGGCTGCGCGCACGCTCGACACTTCTCTGCCTTCAGTGGTTCGGGTGTTGGCGGAACTGGAAGGAGCTCTGGGCGTACGCCTGTTTAACCGCACTACCAGGCGTATCTCCCTGACGGAAGAAGGGCAACGCTATTTGCAGAAGTGTGAGGCAATACTGGCCTCCATTGAAGAAGCGGAGGCTTCACTCAGCACAGACTCGTTGCAGCCAAGTGGCTCCCTGCTGATTACGGCTCCGGTGTTGTTTGGACAATATTTTGTGGCTCCGGCGGTCACAAGTTTTGTGCGGAAATATGAAAGTGTCAGTTGTCGGCTGCATCTGAATGATCGTAATGTTGACCTTCTGGAAGAGGGTATCGATGTCGGCATTCGTATCGGCGAGCTGCCGGATTCTTCCCTCGTCGCCCAGCAAGTCGGCTCGGTTCGGCGTGTCGTGGTTGCCTCGCCGGACTACCTGCAGAGCCAGGGGATCCCCCAACATCCTAAAGAACTTCTGCGAGCCAATGCCGTGCTGGTGCTTGGCCGCTGGAACGCCTGGAGCTTTGCCGAAAATAGCAGGATCATCAATGTTCCCGTGACCGGCAACCTTGACTTTAATCAGGTTGCTCCCGCGATTAATGCCTGTGTTGCGGGGGCGGGATTCGGTATGTTCCTGTCCTATCAGGTCGCGCCCTATATCGAGCAGGGACGATTACAGATTGTCCTGGAGCAATTTGAATTGCCAGCACGGCCGGTGAGTATTGTTTATCCTCATGCTCAACTATTGCCTGCCAGGACGCGTATATTTATTGACTGGATCAAGCACGAACTTAAGGGCGCTATTCCTGGATGTTGAATTCTATGAAGGAAATTGTTCGCAGAAAACGATAACTTCTTTATGACATATTATTTCCGGCAATTCATTCCGACGGTAG
This sequence comes from Hahella sp., assembly GCA_050299855.1. GTDB lineage: Bacteria > Pseudomonadota > Gammaproteobacteria > Pseudomonadales > Oleiphilaceae > Hahella. The sequence goes on along the minus strand of JBNKWQ010000019.1, from coordinate 3,135 downwards.
GTGACTAGAATGCTGAAGCATCTTTTGTCCTGCTTTGCCCTGGCCTTGCTGTTGACAGGTTGTGGCAGCAGCTCTGAATCCGGCGGTGATTCAGATGACCGCAGCGATGCATCTTCCGAAATCGATTTCGAGGCGCCGATAACGGAAGGTGACTGGTATCGTCCCAATCTGTTTGTGAGCTGGCAGTGGCAGTTGCAAGGCACAATTAATACCGGCTATACGGTAGAGATCTACAACATTGATCTCTTTGACGCTACAATCTCCGAGATTCAGCAAATACAGGCTTCCGGCAGAAAAGTAGTCTGTTATTTCTCTGCCGGTTCATATGAAGAGTGGCGTGATGATGCCGCGAGTTTTCCGGCAGCTGCATTGGGTAGTACTTTAGATGGTTGGGAAGGGGAGCGTTGGCTAGACATTCGCTCAGAGGCGATAGAAAACATCATGGTCGCCCGCCTGGATCTGGCCGAAGCTAAAGGTTGCGACGGCGTAGAACCTGACAATATGGACGGCTACACCAACGGTTCTGGTTTCGCCCTGACTGCTCAGGATCAACTTGCCTACAATCGCTTTATCGCCAATGCTGCGCATGCCCGGGAGTTGTCTGTGGGGCTGAAAAACGATCTCGAGCAGATAGAATCTTTGTTGGAATATTACGATTTCGCCGTTAACGAACAATGCTTTGAATATGATGAATGCGGCCTGCTGACGCCGTTTATTGACGCAGATAAGCCTGTGCTTAATGCCGAATATAAGCAGGCTTATGTCGATGACACCAGCGCCCGCCAGGCCTTATGTAATGACTCAATCAACCTTCAATTCAGCACCTTGATCCTGCCGTTGGAGCTGGATGACAGCTTCCGGATGAGCTGTTTGTAGGCGGCTATTCTGAAGAGTCTTCACTGCGGAGCCGTTCCTGGCGTTCCGCCTCTTCTTTCAATATTGCCTTGATCTCCTCCATGACACCGTCGACATCGGCAGCGGCGTCATCTTCTTCGAAGTAGCCTGTCAACTCAGTGTCAGGATAAAGATCTCCCGCTTCATAAAGCGCCCAGATTTCTTTCGCGTATTGCGTTTGCTTTAGTTCAGGCGCGTATTGGGCGTAATAGCTGGTCATGTTCTCGACGTCCCGGGTCAACATGCTCTGTGCATTATTGTTGGCCGCCGCATCAACTGCCTGGGGCAGGTCGATAATGACAGGACCGTAGGGATCGAGCAGGACATTGAATTCTGACAGGTCGCCATGAACCAAGCCCGCACAGAGCATCAGCATGATGTAGTGCATGACGACCGCATGGTCTTCAACGGCTTGTTCGTGGGTCAGGTCGACATCATTCAGGCGCGGGGCGACATGGCCGTCCTCGTCGGTAATCAGCTCCATCAACAGCACACCATCGACGCAGCCATAGGGGACAGGTACTCTGACACCAGCGGCTGCCAGTCGATAGAGCGCGTCCACTTCGGCGTTTTGCCAGGTATCTTCCTGCTGCTTACGTCCGAACTTGGAGCCTTTTTCCATGGCACGGGCACGCCTGCTACTGCGTACCTTGCGGCCTTCCTGATATTTGACCGCCTGCTTGAAACTGCGTTTGGCGGCTTCTTTGTACACTTTCGCGCAACGTAACTCTGAGCCACAACGGACGACAAACACGGCCGCCTCTTTGCCACTCATCAGCGGGCTGATGACCTCGTCTATCAGTCCATCATCTACCAGGGGTTGTATTCGTTTTGGGGTTTTCATCGCGCCCTTATACAGGATTGCGGGTCGGGAATATAGAGGGGCGTGGGGAATTTTAGCCCGGTTGTGGAAGTTTTTTCAGATGCGGTGAATTTCAGGGCCTGAATAGCAGCATTATGGGTGTCTTGCCGGACTATTTCTTGTGCAGTGGCTCATGGCCTGCAGATGGCAGTTTAGTTGTTGTCATTTATTTGGCATGAATATAATTCAAATAGTTTATTCGCCTGGTTGTTAAATTTAATGCTTTGATATTAATAAGTAATTTAGGATTGGCCCGAGCATTGCTGAGTGTTTTTTAAGCAACATAAAAATCATAAATACGAGACAACGACATTGCAGGACTCAGCTATGGACACTATTTCAGTCACTCGCAAAGAGCTTCATATTCTCTTTTTCAGCTTGCTGTTAATACCGTTGATTTTTTTCGGTAGCGGTTTATTTGTGGGGATTGTCCTGTCCTCCGACCCTGTCACGCCGACCAGGATGCAGGACACCCAGGTACATGCTCAGGACGCCCCTGTATATGGCGAATCTCCAGTGACCGCACCTGCTGTAAAGACGATTGCGATAGTGGACAGAAAGCTAATCGAAGAGACTGGCAGTCAGACAGAAGCGGCAAATTCTACACAAACTATTGTGACTTTATCTGAAGCAGAAGAGAGGGACTTCAGCGTTGATGTAATGACGCCGGATTTTGCTTCGCTTAAGGTCGACGCTAATGGGCAAGATGGGGTGTCTTCAGCCCTGCCAAATAGCCTGTCAGACGCGTCAGAAACAATAGCAAAAACTCCTGCCGCTGAAACTGTAGTTCCCGGTCCCAAGTTTGCGGCCCAGGTGGGGCTTTTCAGTGATGAGGAACGTGCCAAGCGCTGGAAAAATACTCTGGACCCCAGATTTGAATACCATGTGATCGCCCGCCTTGGCAGCGATAAGGTGACGCGTTATTCCGTGGTTATGGGGCCTTTTGATATCAGAGGAGAGGCAAGCGTCATGGTGGATCGCTATAAGATGATTACCCAGGACGATGCCTTCGTTGTGGTCATACCTGCAAAGGATGTTGCCAATCAGGTTGCCGGTATTTAGATTCTTTTTTCAAACTAAGTACAAAGCAGCTATTTCTAGATATTACGCTAAGTTGAATATGTGGTCCCGTGCGTAGTCGCATATATGCTATTTGTAAATATTCAGGCTTGCTTTTTATATCGATTAATCATTAAATTTCAAAAGTGATACTAAGTCTGGATTTGGATAAGGAACCATGCAGGAATGTGCAAGGGAACAAAAAAGCAATTAGCAGTTAACGACCGATCGGGTCGGCAAAGCATCAAACATATCAATAGCCGCGGTCTCTGTGTTAAATGCACAGGGGCCGTGGCTTTTTTATTGGTTTAGGAAAGTAG
>JBNKWQ010000018.1:0-317721 GCA_050299855.1 Hahella sp. | reverse complement strand
GTATTACCGACTATTATTTCGTGGTCGGATGTCCGAACAGGATTTATCGACTATCCGGGAGGCGACTAACAAGGCTTGGGTGTTGGGTAATGATCGTTTTAAGGCTGAGATAGAAGCCAAAACCGGAAGACGGGCAAAGCCTTTGGGACGTGGTGGGGATAGGAAGTCTAAGAAGTTTCGCGTAATGAAGAATCAATGACTCTGACCCTATTGATGTGCTATTGATGATGCTGACCCTATTGATGCTATTGATGTGCTATTGATGCTCGACCCTATTGATGCTTGGTCATACCTGCAAAGGATGTTGCCAATCAGGTTGCCGGTATTTAGATTCTTTTTTTATCACTTCCCCACCCAAACAAAGAAGTTGTCCCCCGATGAGGCATTGGCTGCCAGTTGGGAGGCCGGCTTCAACGATGCCACCCGGTCCGGGACTGGACCGGTGGAGGGCACCACTCAAGGGAGATGATTACAAGGATACTGCGGGATGCATAATACAACCGATCCTAATAAGAGTCTGGTAATGTGAAATCGTTATAACCCGTCACCTTTTAAGAATGTAAATCGCTTAGGTGGGGTATATGTTTGAAGTTTCTGGCTTTTTCGACTAGTTAATAGGATAGACGTTACGAGTTATACCGTCAGGCAGTTTGTAAGGCGGGAGTACCACTTTTGGCAGTGCGCCTGTGCTCACTGTGTGTGCGGCCATTCTTAGGGAGGGCGCCATGGATAAGAAGGTCGCGCTAGATATCCTGATCAGTTCATTCGTTCTGATTGTCATTATAGGTGCGCGTTTCAATCTCTGGACGCAGGACCGAAAGGGCATATTCTCCGGCAAACCCAGCGACTATATCGACCGATTTCGCTACCTCTTCTATTACGGTATCTACGTGCTTACCTTTGTGGTGACGGTGGCCATTGTCTATAACTTTCCGGAAATTTTCGGCCTCCTGTCTCAAGATGCAGCTACCTCCGAGTGGCGTGATGCCCTGGCGGCCGTATTCGGTAAGCAGAGTATTACGGTATACAGCCTGCTGCTGGTGACCATTCTCAGTGACAACCGTGTCAGTAAATATGATGAACTCTGGCGCAGCCGCCTGCATGAGTGGGCCAGAATTCCACGAGCTTTATTGGACGTGAAAAACAGTATCATCCGGGAGGACAGCTATTCACCCGGCAAAAAATACCTTAACCGGGCGATGAAGGAACTGCAGATCGATGCGGATAACTCTTCCCGCAAGGAAGCCCTAAGGGATTATTGGGTGGAGCTGATAGAACACTGGCAGGAGCAAAAGGAAAAACGTTCGATCAACTGGTCCTATATCAAGTGTCTTTGCCTGCTGCATGTTGTGCGGGATACCTGTTCGAAAATTCCCAATCAGGATCTGCAACTCAGGGAGAGCCGACTTCGTGATCTGGGTAAGATTATTCCTTTTCTGGACACTAATGACGGCGATATTTCAGAGCATAAGCAGGAACTCGATAGCCTGTCGGAGTACTTTATCGAATGCATCTGCAAACACCTGATCAAAAAATACCCCAGTAACCAGAGCCAGTACAACGCCTTCAAGAACCTGGGCTTCAGCATCAGCTTCCACGACGCTACCGACATGCGCATAGGCGAAGCTGTTGGGTTTTGCCTGGTGGGAGTGTTCCTGATTTCAGCCTTTTCCGTGGGCGCATTGTTGATTCTGATCGACCATTTTGAATTAGACACATTAGTCCGTTGGAGTCTGGGCAGTTTTATCTGCTTTTGCATATCCATTTTTGTCGGCATAGTTGTACAAAAGATTTTTGCCGCACGGCAACTGGAACCCGGCTTCCCGGTTTATGTGGCTACACTGTTGGTCGCAACATTAGGCGCATTTATCTATTTCCAGATTGTGAGTGATGCCACCAGCAATAGTCTGCATTTCGGCCGGATTATGCTGGCGCTTTCGTTCTCGACTTTATCGGTAGTGGTGATCAGGGCTTTAAATGACATCAACTATGAATACCGGGATGTGGTGTTTGCCTCAGTGGTTCAGGCTGGAATACTGGCCATTATCATGGCAGGTCTGCAAATCATGGTGTCGCTCTCCTTCACCTGGAATTTTATCCATTTAGAAGACTCTACAGTGCTGTCCCTGTTTCAGGCCAATGACTGGCGTCTGGCCAAAGTCGGCGTCGTCGGATTTTTCAAAGGTTTTTTCCTTGGTGGCATTGTCTGTTATCTGATTCAGGATATGCAGCGCAGGCAACAGTTGGCGGCGTTGCGTAATAACCCCCGGGTGAAATTCAACAAGATCATGATGCTGAAGACAGAGCAGAGTAAGTTCCGGATCAATACCCGCAACTTGTCAAAAAATGGTGCCATGATTAAAAGCCGCAAGGCACTGAAGTCGGGAGACACGGTGGTCATTATGTCTCCCAAACTCGGCGGCATCAGCGGCATTATCCGTTGGACGCGTAAAGGCTTTATGGGCAAACAGCTTGCCGGGGTGGAATTCACTGCTGATAGTTCCGAGCTCAATACCTTCCTGCGCGGACAGTTTGGCGAATTCTATGCTTAGGAGCCTGTCGGACTTAAGCCAGGGACTCTGTTACAGGCAAAGACTCTGTCCCAACTAAAGAATCTGTCTCAACTAAAGACGCAGACTGCCTTTGTAATACATCGATGCGTTGTGAAAGTGCGGAGTTCTTATGAAGCAGAAATTGCCAGAGTAGTTCCGGGTAGTTTGTATCTACGGCGCCGATGATTGATGTCCTGTGCAGAAGATGACCGCGCCATTGCTGGGTTCGAGACAGTCCGTCGAAGAAGCCGAAGTTGTCGATTTTCTCGAAGGTGTCAAAGTATCTGAATATTGGGCCATAGACGGCGTCCACTAACGAGAACGACTCACCGGCAAAGAAAGGAGTCGTCACTACCGGCTCAAGTTGCACAAACTTCTGCCTGATTTCATTCCGCTTCAACTCCAACTGATCTTCATCCTTTGCGCTGTAAAAGCCGGCAATGCTGTTCAGCAGGCTGGAGCCGAACTCAATCCATCCCCGGTGTTTGGCCCGCGCCAGAGGGGAGGCTGGGTGCAGTGCCGGCGCGATAGTATCCTCCAGATATTCGCAGATGACTGCAGACTCAAATATTGCCTCGCCCTGAGTGATCAGCACGGGTGTTTTGCCCAGCGGGGAAATATCCAGAAACCACTGTGGTTTGTTACTTAGGTCGACATAACGGCGTTGATAATGGATGCCCTTTTCGTGCAGCAGAATGGCGGCTCTTTGGACATAAGGGCAAAGCCTGTGGCTGACGAGTGTTAATTCATAATTCATGGCCGGATCTCCGATGTAAGAACAGTTGTTAACCTTCAGGTCCCAGCTTAGTATTGCAATTTCGCAGAATAAATATGTGTTATGGAAATCAAGGTATGCAGATATGCAATACAGACTCACGGCAAGTGATCTTGAAACCATTCTGGCACTTTGCCGCGGTGGAAATTTAGCTGCTGCCGGAGAAAGGCTGGGGGTTGATAGTTCCACCGTATTTCGAACGGTCCAGCGAATGGAAAGAGGGCTGGGAACGGCTCTGTTTGACCGGTCCCGTTCAGGCTACCAGCCTCTCGACTTAACCCTGGCTTTAGTGACTGAGGCAGAAAGAATTGAATCTGCTCTGGAGAATGCGAGATCGCTGACACAACAGAATGCTGATCAGGTATCCGGCACGGTAAAATTAACAACCACCGACGCGATTCTTAATGGCCTGGTTATTCCTTCCGTGAAACCTTTATTGGCAAGGCACCCCAGGCTTCACATTGAATTTGATACCCGCTATCAACTTGCCAATCTGACTAAGCGAGATGCTGATATCGCGATTCGGGCGACGCAGAATCCCCCGCAACATCTGGTCGGTAAGCATCTGGGCTCTATTCATGTGGCGGTATTCTGCGCCAAAGCCTGGGGACTGAACCTGATCGAACAGGCCTTGGAACACAATGTGCCCTGGATCGCCCCGGATGATGCACTGCCTGAGCACCCTTCGGTACTGTGGCGAAAAAAGCGCTTTCCCAAGGTAGTGCCCGGCTACAAAGTAGACAGTATCTTGTCCGTCTATGAAGCGGTTAAATGTGGCCTGGGTATTGGGGTTTTGCCGTTATTTCTGGCACAACAGGATCAGGACCTGATCGCGTTGACTGAGGTGATTACTGAGGCGCAGACGGAGCTGTGGATACTGACGCATCCAGAGTCCAGGCACCTGGTCAGGGTGGCGACTTTGTATCGGCATCTGGCGGAAAGTATTGAACTGTCATGAAAGTATTGAGCTGTCATAAAAGCATCGATCTGTCATAACGAAAAAAGAGATTCAAAGAAGATTGAATCCCTTTTTATCGCTTGGCCGGGGCACGGCTGTGCCCCTTTAGCCAGGCAATTGTTTATAGCAGACTTAAGATTGAGTTACCGGGGTACCATCCACCATCTCAATACTGGTTTCGCGAGGCGCACAACGGGCAGCCTTACGCTTAACCCAATAATCAGCGTTTTTGATGCCCAGCTTCACAGGATCAAAAGTGTACTCGGTAACACCGGCCTTCATTTGCTGTTCATAATCCCTAAGCACCTTCATGGTCGGTCTGGCCAGGAAGAAGACGATCAGAATACCAACAATGTTGAGCCAGGCCATCAGACCAACACCAACATCCCCAAGACCCCAGGCGAGGTCGGCCGTTTTAATGGCACCGTAGAAAGTGGATGCCATGATGGCGATTTTCAAAATGAATGTCAGGCCAGGGATATGCAGGGTACGTTTGATGTAGGCCACATTGGTTTCTGCAATGTAGTAATAAGCCAGAATCGTGGTGAAAGAGAAGAAGAACAGGGCGAAGGCCACGAATGGCTGGCCGACACCCGGAAGAACGGATTCGATTGCCGTTTGGGTGAACACAGGACTGTTGGCAGCGACCTCGCTAGCCAGGTTCTGAATCAGGAATCCATCGCCACCGTGCACGTTGTAGGCACCGGTGATCAGGATCATGAAGGCCGTGGCGGAACAGACGAACAAGGTGTCTATGTACACTGAAAATGCCTGCACCAGCCCTTGCTGGCACGGGTGTTCCACTTCTGCAGCAGCGGCAGCGTGAGGACCGGTACCCTGACCGGCTTCGTTGGAATAAACCCCTCGCTTAACTCCCCAGCCGATGGCAGCACCGACACCCGCCATGGGAGTAAATGCGTCATTCAGAATCATGCTGAAGATTTCAGGCAGCTTTTCGACGTTCAGACCCACGATCACACAAGCGACGATAATGTAGGCCAAAGCCATGAAAGGCACGACAAACTGGGCGAAGTGGGCAATGCGCTTAACACCGCCAAAAATAATGAAGCCTAGAGTCAACACAACGGCGGTTCCGGTCATCAATTTGGCAAAGCTCAGGTCACCCAGACCGGTGCTGATGATGGCTCCGCTACCGAATGCCGCTTCAACGGCATTGCCGATACTGTTGGACTGAACTCCGGGAAGCAGCAGACCACAGGCTACGACGGTCGAAACCGCAAAAATCCAGGCATACCATTTCTGGCCCAGGGCTTTCTCAATGTAGTAAGCCGGACCGCCGCGATATTCGCCTTCCTGTTCTTCCTTGTAGATTTGCGCCAGGGTGGATTCAGCATAGGCAGTGGCTGCGCCGAGGAAGGCCACAACCCACATCCAGAAAACGGCACCGGGGCCGCCGAATCCGATGGCTGCCGCCACACCGGCAATGTTACCCGTGCCGACGCGTCCGGAAAGTGAAACCGCCAGAGCCTGAAATGAGGTGATGCCTTTTTTGGATTCTTTACCGCTTAACAGCAGGCGACACATTTCACCAATGTGACGAACCTGAACAAAACGAGTCATGATGGAGTAGAAGAGACCAGCGCCCAGACACAGATAGATCAATGCAGGACTCCAGATAATGCCATTAAGAAAATCAACCGCTGCTTGCACGGATTAACCCCCCGGAGTTGTGGCTGTAGCCTGAGAGCCACAGCGAAATGGATTAGTATTGTTTTTAGAGGGGGCTAATACTAACGGCGATCAAGTATGGATATATTCTGAAATATACCTACAAAGTAGAAATATAGTCTATTATTGTGCTAAAAACAGGATTAATCTCTGTCTATAGGGGATATCACCTAATTATCTGTTGTTGATATGATCTGACTATTGGTGTGACCTGGTTCTCAATATCCGCTATTTCGGTCTACCGTTGAAGGGATTTCTCCAGTGCTAAGATAGTGCTGAATATTCTGCGCGACTATCCTGCTGGCGCTGACAAGATCGGTGGGAGCCGAAATATGCGGCAGCAGAGTGAGCGCGGGATGTCCCCACAAGGGACTTTCTTCCGCTAAGGGTTCCTGTTCAAACACATCCAGTATTGCATGGGATAACCCCTTATTATCCAGCGCTGCGAGCAGGTCTTTCTGGTTGATGGTGGCCCCACGGCCAAAGTTGATCAACGCTGCTCCGGGCTTCATCAACGCAAATTCCCCGGTGGTTATTAATCCTCGGGTTTCACGGGTTAGTGGCAGCAGATTGACCAGAATATCGCTGCGTTGTAGCAGAGACTTGAGTCCGTCTGCGCCGCAAAAGTAATCCATCTCCGGCAAGGCTTTGGGCGAGCGTCCCCAACCGGCGACATTGAAACCGTTGGCTTTGAGCCGACGGGCACTGACCAGGCCCAGGTGACCTAGTCCGAGGATACCGACGTTTCTGTCTCCAGCTTTCACATAAGGACGTTGTAGCCATTGCTTTGCCGCTTGCTGGCGGCGATAGGCAGGCATATCCCGATGTATGTAAAGGGTCCAGGCCAGTACTGCTTCTGCCATGGTATCCGCCAGATTGGGGTCAACCAGCCTGACGATAGCAATTGGCAGGTGCTCCAGCTCCAGCATCATCCGTTCCACACCGGCCCAAACGCTATGAACCCAACGCAAAGCTGGAAGCTTTTCAATTTCTGCCGGGTCGGGATTGGCGACGATGGCGACTTGGCACCGAGCATATTGGTTTGTTGTCAGCTCACTGAGTAGCTTGATATCCGCTTCTGGCAGGAAGGCTGAAAGATGCTCCTGCCAGGATCTGGCTTCTACTGTGGAAAGCCGTCCGATAAAGGGGATCAGTGGTTTCATTGAGCAAAAATCCCAGCTTGATCCGGGAAGGCTTTCATCTCAATCGGATTACCAAAGGGGTCGCGAAAAAACATGGTGTGTTGTTCGCCGGGCTCACTGGTAAAACGTACTGTTGGGGCAATATCGAATGGGGTTCCAGCCTGTTGTAATCGTGTTGCCAAAGCAGTGAAATCTTCAAGGGATAAAATAGCGCCAAAGTGTGGCATCGGCACCCAGTGATCCCCCACTTTTCCCGTCGGTGTTGTTGCCCAAGGTTCACCCAAATGCAGTGAAATCTGGTGGCCGAAAAAGTCAAAATCGACCCAGGTGTCAGTGCTTCGACCTTCCCGGCAGCCCAGAATGTCTCCATAAAACCGGCGGGCTGTTTCAAGGTCGCCGATGTGGAAGGCTAAGTGAAAAATGGATGTCATACGAATCTCCAGGAGGATTTGTCACTTGGGATAACTTGCGGACTATAAGTGGAATAATAAGGGACACAAACCGCAGGTCGAGGAATTTAAGCATTAAATCTTGATCAGCCTCAATTATTGTCGGAACTGGTCAGCAAGCTCTCCGCATTCTGAATTATGATATCGGCTTCAAAACTTTAAACGATCACTTATTTTCAGAGGATCAAACCCATGAAAGCCATTAACCCAGACCCAAGGCTCATGCCCCAGATTCTGCAGCATTTGCCGCAGGATAAACCTATTATTATGCTCAACCTGCTGCGCTTTCGGAGCCGGGCCAACTACGAGGATTCCACTATCAATCTCAGTGGTCGCGAGGCATACGGCCAATATTCCAAGTTGGCGTTCGAGTTTGTAAAAGCAGTCGGTGGCAGTACACGTTACCTGGGAAAAATACAGGGTCACCTCATCGCGCCTGATGATGAGCGCTGGGACCAAGTCTTGCTGATTGAATATCCTGACGCCGGTGCCTTTATGCAGATGGTGACAAACCCCGAATATCAGGCGATTACCTATCATCGTACAGCCGCGCTGGAAGACTCCCGCCTGATCGCGACTACGGCACATTAACCTCAGCGTTCAGAGATATATCCCGATTACTGATTCAGTTCGGGGATATCCAAAACACCGGAGGGGGCGAAGGGAGCAATGCACAGCGTCCACTTCACCCCCCTGAGGGAATCGCTGGGCAACAGGGCATCTTCCTGCAGTGAGTGTTTGCGATATTTGCGGGATAGTTGGCGCAGGTCATCACAGAATGCTTCCAGGGTGCTGTTACTCAAAAAGCGGAAGTTGCTCTCAAAGGCATAGCCGGCCTCCTGGTTATGCTGCATCACGTGTTTTACGAAAACCTGGTTAATCTCCACCAACTTTTGCTGCAGGGGGCCTTGCAGGGACCAACTGACTTGGGGGCCCACCTTGAGACGGAAACGATAACCTTCCCCCAGTTCCAAAAAACCTTGCCGATCCAGATCCCTGAGATAGTAAAAGACACAACGGTCAGTAAGCTGATGCCGGGCCTGGATACATTCGGGTGTCTGCCGCTGCAGCAGACATAGCAGGAAAGCGAAATGGCCCGGATGGGCTGCCAGATAATGTTCGTGTTCCGGCGTGAGTTCAGTGCGGCTTTCTTCCTGTTGCTGGGCAACTCCCATCAGATCATAGAGACTGATATTGAGAATATTGCAAATCTGACTTAGGCGACTCAGAGAGCAATCCTGCTCGCGAAACATGCGCTTAACCGTAGCCTCTGAAATTCCCAGTGACCGGCCCAGCTCCCGATAGGTGATACTTCTGGTTTTCAGAGCACGTCTAAGTGCCTGCATCAGCTCCCAGTTTTCTGCTCGGTGCATCTCGGTAACCTTGGAGGCTGGTTTGGGGTGCATATTAATATCCTTTAAATATAAATGTTGTGCAGAAAGTCTACTTTATTTAGCCTCTTCGAGGTAAGCGCGCTTTCCAACTTTTTATCATCACCTGCGTTCGCCCAGGAGGGTTTCATGCGCTTATATACCTCGTTTGCTCCTTTTTCGTCTTATGTCTCCACCACCATACTCAGCCTGAGTATTGGCATGGCCAGTCTTTCTTGTCAGGCACAGTCCACCAGCGCTGAAGAGTCTTTAAGTATTGCCGGCTTTGATCAACCCGAATCGGTAGAGGTGGATTCAGAGCTGGGCTATCTATACGTCAGCAATATTGCCGGCCACCCGCTGGAGGAAGACGGCATCGGCTATATCAGCAAGGTTCGCCCCGATGGCTCTGCTCTGGAGCTTAAATGGGTAGAAGGTCTGGACGCCCCAAAAGGTCTGACACTTTATCAGGGCCGTTTATATGTGGCGGACATCAAGTCTTTGGTGGTAATCGATGTGAAACAGGGGCAGATCATTGCTCGCTATCCGGCTCCTGAAGGGCGGTTACTGAACGGCATTGCGGTCAGCGAGCAGGGAGTGGTCTATGTGTCGGACTTTCTCGGCAATCACCTTTACCGGCTGATCAATGGCCGTCTTGAGCTTTGGCTGCAGGGTGAGTCTCTGGATACTCCCAATGGTCTCAGCATCCGTGGCGATCAGTTGACTCTGGTGACCTGGGGTAGGGACATCCATGAAGATTTCAGCACCGATTTCCCCGGTTACATACTGCAAGGGTCTCTGTCAGACGGGAAGCTGCAGCCGATGGCCAATAGTCCACGAGGCAATTGGGATGGGGTGGTGGACACAGGTCATGGCTGGCTGGTGAGTAACTGGCTGACTGGGGAAGTGGTGGAAGTCTTCGCAAATGGAATCAGCAATAAAATCCTGCAGCTTGCCCCCGGCAGTGCCGACCTTGCCTGGGATTCCGCAGCCAATACTTTGTGGGTGCCGGAAATGCAGCTGGGAAGGGTTACCGGTTATAGAATCAGCCAGTAACTCATTTCCTTTGTATTTCGGTAATCAAAGCTCAGCAGTCAGTCTGCCGTTTCGCCGGCGGCGGGCTGTTCTGCTGAATTGACCAGATAGTTTGCATAGGTTTGCTCCATCAGCTTCATGTTTTCAGAGAACATGGCATGCAGCGATTCAATGTAATGGCCCGCCACCTGGTCATTTTCAAGCTGCTTGAGGTACTCATAGGTTTCGACGGCGGTAATTTGGCTCGACCCCGAATTGAGCTGATGCAATAGCAGGTTTGCCTCGGTGATATTTTTGTCCCGTATTGCGTTATCGGGAGCCCGGTCAATATCGATGGCATAGATAATGAGTTTTACAGCATGGGGAATGCCGTAGGTCGGCAGGCTTTCCAAGGCCTTTTTATTGGCATCAAGAGCCCGCTGCAAGTATATCGGCGAGGCGCTTTCCTCATACAGGAACATATCAGCAATGGCGATATTGGCCCAGGTGGAGGGTTTTAATTCAAAGTCCTTTTCATACTGCAGCCGGTACTTGTCTAGTTTTTCGTATTCCCCCAACTGGAAGGTCCAGCGGAAGTATTCATCCACAAATTCATGGGCCAGGGTGCGGTCTTGCAACTTGGTTACCCTGGAAAGCAGCGGGCTCAGACGCTCAAGCGCTTTTCGGCGGGCATCCATATAGGTGGGGTAGTTGGAATTCAATTCCTTGCGGATCGAATCCAGTTCTGTGCGGTAAATGGACGCCTGCGCCAGTTCCACATCCGCGAACAGCGAAGTCATCTTGTCTTCAAGAGCTACCTGTTTTCGCTCAACCTGTGTGCCGGTGGCATTAATCTGTTCCTCTATGCGGGCAACTTCCTGCTTGAGAAAAAGCTTGAAGTCTTCCTGGTTGATCTTATTGAGGCGAGTCTGATTGGTGATTTCCTGATTGATATCGGCCAGCTCAGTGTCCATGCGGTGATCCAGTTCTTCGGATAGATTGGTGGAAAGTTTCTGGGTTTCAAATTCCAGCACTTTACTCACCTGGGTGATGCCGAGGAAGGAAAATACCAACAACCCACCACCGAGCCAGTTGCGAATAGTGGACAGCCGGTTGTTCATGTTCTCAGAAACTTCATGGGTGATATTGCGAACCGTAAAGCTTTCAAATTCCTGCTTGGGAATGCGGTAGTAAGACGAATCCATATCTTGCCGAAGCTGTTGGAGCTCTTCAGTCAGACGGGCAATTTCTTTGGCCGGGTCAAGTGATTCGCCGGAGGAGGGTGTAGCGTTATCAGTCATATTTGCCTCCTTTCCATAAGGAAAAGGCTGACCGGGTGCAGCTTGAGTGCGAGACCCTATCTATGTTTCTAATAAGCCAGCAGGTTTAGTTGTCAGCCAACCTGTTTTCTATTCAATGAACTAGCCAACGAATTAGCTTGCCCAATATGTGGTTGTTTTTTGATCACCTTTAAATAAAGTCCAAATTTGACGATATCTCAAGTTTTTTCCGGCAAACTGAAAGCGCGGCCAGAGTGGCAATACACCCCAGGAATTGGTATTTTGCGAGCATTTCCAGCGTTTAGTGCGCTGTGGCCAATCGTTATTGCATAATCAGTTTTCAGGAGTACAAGCGTGGCTTCCCTTCAGGATCAATTGCTTAAAGCAGGTTTGGTGGATTCCAAAAAGGCCAAACAGGTCAAACAGGACAAGCGCAAGCAGGCCAAGCAGAAGCCTAAAGGTCAGGCTGTGGTTAATGAGACTGCTGAGCGCGCCCGACAAGCTCTGCAGGAAAAAGCCGAAAAAGACCGTCAAGCGAATCTGGCCCGCCAGAAAGAGGCGGATCAGAAGGCCCTTAAGGCTCAGGTAAAACAGATTATTGAAACCCATCGTATCCGTCGTGACGACGGTGATGTGCATTACCAGTTCGTTGATGACACCAAGATCAAAAAAATCTACGTCACCCAGAAAGTTTATGACCAGTTGGTGCGCGGTCAGGTCGGCATTGCCCGCCTGGGCGACAGCTATGAACTGATCCCCAGGGTCATCGCCGACAAGATTATTCAACGCGATGCCGGTGCGATGGTCAAAATGCCCGAAAAAGCTGTTGACGAGCAGGCAGCAGCGGATGATCCCTATGCGGATTATCCGATCCCGGATGATCTCATGTGGTAATCGTCTCATGTGGTAATAGAAGAGTGCAGACTGCATGATGCTCTCCAGCATAATAGCCACATCCCCAGAGGCCAGGCGATGGTAGCAATGGCGTCCCTGTTTTTCCCGCTTTAACAAACCTGAATCAATCATCTGTTTATCGCCTGAAGATCGTGCAGGTAATTCGGGATTACGGCATGCGTGAGTGAGCTCAGGCACCGCAAGATTCGCGGGAATTCCACCGTTAGTCCCGTTGATCATAGCAGCACGCTGCCTGACACCAGAATTAAAACAAACTTCTGCCAGTGAATGTGGGCGACAGGGTGACAACCCGAGCCCGCTCGAGTGTATAGTTGTGCCATCATACTGGTTCAGGAGCTGCCTGTTTGTCACCTATCGAAGCCTTCTTCCAGACCCTGGAAATTGATTTTGATTTCGTCCTGTATTTATTAGGGCAACTACTGCTATGGGGGAACATCCTGCTGGTCGTGGTGTTTTCCGTCAGGGTTATTATGAAACGACTGCCCGTAGGGGCGTCCCTTTCCTGGCTGATTATTCTGTTACTGTTTCCCTACCTGGGTGCGGGGTTGTATATCCTTTTCGGCGAACGCTATTTAGGCTCAAAACGACGACGTCGACAGGAACAGCTGCTGTCCTCCTACCAACAGGTCAAGATGGACGGTGAGGCCTTGCAGGTGCGCCAATTGGACGCCATTCACGATGGTGGTCAGGCCTTGGCTAACTTTGAACTCTCTACCACCGGGTTGCCGGCCATCGGTGGTAATGCCATCAAGTTTTTGCAAAATGCGGAAGAAACCATTCAGTCCATGGTGGCCGACATTGACCAGGCTAAGGAGTATTGCCATCTGGAGTTTTATATCTGGTACCCCGGGGGGCTGGCCGACCAGGTGGCCGATGCACTGGTGCGGGCTAAAACCCGGGGTGTGACCTGCCGGGTGATGTTGGATGCGGTGGGCAGCAAGACCTTCTTCCGCTCCCATTTGGCAAGACTATTGCGCCGCAGCCGGATTAAGCTGGTGAAGGCTTGCCCGATAGGATTTATCCCTTGGCGGCTGGCACGGTATGACCTGCGTAACCACCGCAAATTGCTGATTGTCGATGGCCATACCAGCTATATCGGAAGCTTTAATCTGATCGACCCACGTTACTTCAAACAGGATCAGGGGGTGGGGGAATGGATTGACGTCATGGCCAGAATTGAAGGGCCGGCTGTGAAAGTATTTGATGGCGTCTATCGCTGGTATTGGAATGTTGAAGCGGGTGACCGTTTGGCTCTGGCTCCAAACAATATTCAACCCAACTGCGATGCTGCTGTGATCCAGGCAGCGCCTTCGGGTCCCGATGTCGAAAAGGAAAGCATTCTTCATACTTTGCTGCAGGCAATCTACTCTGCCAAGCAGGAAATACAGATTGTGACCCCCTATTTCGTGCCCGGGGAGGTGCTGGCCCAGGCGCTCAAAATCGCTGCCCGTAGAGGAGTGAAAGTAAGTCTTGTATTGCCACGTCGGGTGGATTCGTTTCTGGTGCGTTATGCCAGCCGTTCCTATTTTGAGGATCTGCTGCAGGCAGGTGTCAATATCTACCAGTATGACAAGGGGCTCCTGCACACGAAGTGCGTGCTAATTGATCAGGGCCTCTCGTTTTTCGGCACGGTGAACATGGATCTGCGCAGTCTCTGGTTGAACTTTGAAATGACCTTGATCGTCTATGACAAGGGCACTGCAGATGTGCTGAAGAAAATCGTGCAGGGCTATGTTCAGGGGGCACAAAGACTCAAGTTTGAAGATTGGGAGCAGCGTCCTTTGGCCAAGCGCTTTGTGGAAAACGTCATGCATCTATTTAGCCCTTTGATATAACTTTTCAGAAAGACAGGGGCATCGCCAGGGGACTCAACTGCCTGGGAATTCCAGGTCCAGATTTGGGACTTGACCAGATAACAATGTCTGCAAAACCCATACTTCTTGCAGTATGGATTTGTTCTGTATGACGACGTGTATTGGCACCATATTCGAGCATGGGCTTTAGGCCAAATCCGCCATCGATGCGTTTGGCATCCAGCAGGGCAAATAGTTGTTCTGCGTTATTAATTTCGATAGGTATGTTGCTCAGGTGTTGGTCGTTAGATGCCCTGTATCCATGTAAGACATCAAGGGGCTGAGAGACAAGCTCAAGTTGCAAAGGGTTGTTTTCCTGTTGACTAAAGGCCAGTATTTCGACGGATTCCAACAACTTGATCCGATTCATGTAGTGATGGATACGACCGTCATCAAGCGTGATAGCAATGTCAATCTGTCCTTTTTCGGCCATGTAGGACAGCCGTTTGAGCGGTACGATGATGAGCCGGTATTCAACACTCATTTGATCGAAGAGCTTTCTGGCATAATCCACCAGAACACCCTTGGGCTCGTAGGTTGTATCTTCTAAGTAAGCCAGGGGCGCAGCTTCCATGACGCCGATATTCAACGGCTGCGAAGATGCTGTCCCTGCAAGTAATAATAAGATAACTGTCAGATATTTCAGCATTGCTCTAGCAACTGGGGCGTTCATAAATTTACACATCCCGTGATTAACAAATCAACTACTCGAAAATTGATAAGTCACCCACTTGAAAGTTGATAAATCACCCACCGGGAAAAAAAAGGCAAGCCGTGCAGCTTGCCAAAAGGTAGACGAACGATAAATTGGCCTAAAAGCTATACTTTGCCGAAAACTGCAGGTAGTCAGAATCGCCTGACTCAGTTTCGTAATTCCCAAATTCCCCGCCAACGGTAAAGCCGGGTTTGATATCCTGCAGTAAATTGAGTGCCCAATGTGAGCGGTCAACATTGGTATCGTCAATTTCTATGTTGCCGTAGTAAATGCTGCTGCGCAGAGTGTTGGTCCAGAAGTGCCGGTAAGCAACGGTGTAAGCCTGGGTATCCAAGATATCTCCATCCGCGTCAGCCGTGTCAGCGATATTGGCACCAGGTCCGGTATAACGCCCCTGAGCACCGCCGTTATAGGAGAAACGGAAATCGTCTTTGCCAAAACTCTTGATCCTGCCATGAAGGTTATAGCCCAGTTGCAGGCCATCCGCACCTCCGTCTTCGTTGGAATCATCGAGATTGCGAACCAGTGCAGCCACGCCGATTTGCCCCCAGCTATCTTTCAGGGTATAGCGTGCCACAGCATCAGGGATGGTCTGGCTTTCACCACTTAAAGTGGAAGGGTTTTCCAGAGCCAGTTCCAGGCCATCCAGGGTGTATCGAATCTGTGATTGACGGATGAACGTTTGAGCAACATGTGGCCCGCCGAAATCCAGGGCTTCCGGAATGCTGGCTAAAGGCATGAATGTTGACCAAGTCTGTCCGAGGAGCCAGCCCTGATATTTGACGAAAGCATGACGCAACCTGAGTGAATGTCCGCCGGTAACGCTTTCCGTTACTCCGACGGGTTGCTGATCGTCATAGAAGTCCCATTCCAGAGTTCCTTTCAGGTCACCTTGGTCATAGTGAATATTGAACCTGGATTCCCTGATATTCAGCCGCGTTTCTTCGGTGTCCGGCGCGGGTCCATTATTGCTGATCCAGAAATCCCGGTAGGCCAGGTCGCCATTGACGTGGCGCATGTCGAGCTTGAAGTAACCGCCGAAACTGAGTTTGGCGTCGTTTGGCAGATCAACGACCATTGCAGATTGTGCATGGGATGTACAGAGGATGCTGCCTAGAAAAACGATGGCAGGGATTTTATTCATGTTGTGTTCCTGTCAGATGGTTATATTCACGGTCGCTACCGGTTTTTCTCACCGGCTAGCTGATGGGTTTCCGGCGTAGGGCAGATTTTATGATCAGCCGTTACTGGAAACTCTTTTTTAGATTGAGCTGAAAAAAGGGGCGCCGGGCATCCGGTAATGCACGCAAGGTAGCTAAGGGTTTGCACTGATGTTGTTTTGTGTTTGGTCTGTTGAGATCCAAATGGAAGAGATGCGGTGCTTGGGGGAGATAGGACTAAGGGTTAATAAGACTAAGGGTTAATAGGAAAATTTCCGATTATGGCTTTATTCTGTCTGACGCCGGATTAGCATTGTGGATTTTTGATGCGTCCTGGTCTTCTCTATATACTTAAGTAATAATACCTACCTTAGTGTCGATGTGTATAGGTAATTCCTGCCTTTATTTTGGTCATTCATACGGATTGTCTGTTTCTGTTCAATTCGTGACCATGAGTTACGAATGACCTAATACGTGATTCGACTAATTCATAAAATAAATATAAAACAGGTAGGCCGTATATGTATCCCGTTCAAGTTGGCAAACTGAATGCGCTTATCCTTTTCTTTTTGATTGCGATTGTTTCCGCTGGTTGCAATCAATCCGGCTCTCAAGCCACCGCCCCGGAATCTCCTGCTCCTGCAGCTGCTCCCACCCCAGTAACCTACAAACTGACACTGGCCCAGTCATGGAGTGAAGGTGCGCCCATATTCGCTGATACCACGAAAAACCTGGCCAGGATGGTAGACGAGTTGTCTGACGGCCAGTTGACTATCGAGATAGTTTCCGCGAATCAGCACAAAGCGCCTTTTGGCGTTTTCGACATGGTGAAGTCCGGACAGTATGACATGGGCCATTCGGCATCATACTACTGGAAGGATATTGATCCCAATACCCTGTTTTTCACGACTATTCCCTTCGGCATGCTGGCCCAGGAGCAATATGCCTGGTTTTACCATGCTGGTGGCATGGAGCTGATGCAGAAGGTTTATGCAAAGCATAATTTGATGTCTTTTCCTGGCGGTAACACCGGTAACCAGATGGGTGGCTGGTTCCGCAAGGAAATTAACAGCCTTGAAGATTTTAATGGCCTCAGAATGAGAATACCCGGCTTTGCAGGGGAGGTATTGCAGAAGTTGGGCGTGGAACCGGTAAACCTTGCCCCGGACAACCTTTACAAAGCCATGGATGAGGGTGAAATTGATGCGCTGGAATGGGTGGGCCCTTCCCTTGATCTCGGCATGAGATTCCATGAAATCGCCCCCTACTACTATACCGGTTGGCATGAACCGGGAACTGAGTTGCAGTTTCTTATCAACCAGAATAGTTGGGAGCGCCTTCCGGAGCATCTTCAGCACGTTTTAAAGATCGCCATGCGCACGGCGGCATATGATATGTACGTCCAGTCAACTTACGAGAGTGCGCAGAACTGGTCTACAATCCAGGTGGAATATCCCGGAGTGAAAATTCGTACTTTCCCGCCGACTGTGATCCAAGCCATGTATGACAATACTCAGGAGCTTCTGAAAGTTCGTGCTGGCCAGTCCAAGTTGGCCAAGGAGATTCTGGATTCCCAGGCCCGGTTCCTGTGGAAAGTCCGTCGCTGGACCAAGATTTCCGATCAGGCTTATCTCAATAGCCAGCCCCGGGGCTGAACCATCACTACTACCCGACGGTATCATGAGGCAATCAGGCGTTAATCCCTGATTGCCGCCATTCACTATTTGGAGCAAGAGCCGGATGTCGGTTGCATAGTTCAGTACCGGTTCTTTCATATCAATGATCGATAAAACAGGGCAAGAGGATGATCAAAGTACTTCTTGTTGATAGTCACCCTTTATTCCGTGAAGGACTTGCGGCAAGGATAGCGCTTGATCCGGAAATTGAGATTGCCGGGGAAACAGACTCAGGTGCCAAAGCCTCTGAGTTAATTCAATCTCTGCTGCCGGACGTGGTCATTATGGATCCGAATACACCTGACCTGTCCGGATTTATGATGCTCAGCCAATTATCTCCCATAGGTTTACCGACACGGTTCATCTTCCTGAGCATGATGGATGATCCTCAAGGCGTTCTGGAACTGATCAGGGCCGGCGCTCTGGGTTACCTTCTTAAGGATATCAACGGGCAGGAATTGATTGCTGCGATCAAGCGGGTACATCAGGGTAAGCCTGCGTTTTGCGAAATGGCGTTATCCATCCTTCATGATTTCAGCTGTAGTCCCAATCGCAGTTTCCTGACTCAACGGGAAACGCGAATTGTCTGCCTGATTGCCAATGGCCTTAACAACAAACACCTTGCGCGGGAACTGAATATCAGCGTGAGAACGGTCGAAAGCCATAAGCGCAACATCATGCAAAAGATAGGTGTTCAGAGTTCACTGGGCATTATCCGCTATGCTTTCGATAAAGGTCTGGCCAGGTAGATGTGTCGGTAAACACATCGACGGAGCCCAGATGGAGTGAAATTCCTGCTCTTAAGTTACAGAGGTCCTCACCATGTCAATTAAAAGCAAAATTATCGCACTAGCAATCGCTACCATCATGCTCAGCGCCTTTGGTTTCACCATTCTTAACCTGGTGAGTCTACAGCAGCTTTTTGAGCGCAGTCTAGCAGACACCCGCCAAAGCCTGATGGAAGCGAAAAAAGTTGAGTTGACCCATTACACCCAACTTGCCCGTACCGCAGTCCAGGATCTGATGAATGAGGGAATAGTCGGCGATGAGTTGGTTAACCGGCTGGTCGCCCTCAGGTTTGCGGAGGACGGCTATTTCTTTGCCTATACAGAAGATGGGACAGTTGTCGCCCACGCCAAAAAAGATCTGATCGGTAAGAATCTGATAGGACTTAAGTCCAAAAATGGCGTTGCCATTGTTCAGGAGCTCATTGCTGCGGCAAAGCGAGGTGGTGACTTTGTTGAATATGACTGGCCGAAGCTGAGTCAGGAAGGACAGTTTCCCAAGTTGGGCTATGCCGTTTGGTTACCTGAAACTCAATGGATGCTCGGTACCGGGTTCTATATTGATGATATCGACGAGACGCTGGCTGCTTTAGAGCAGGATCAGCATCAGCAGGTGAGGTCGATTATTATCTCGACCCTTATGGTTAGTGTTGTCCTGGCTATTGTGCTGGTCGGATTGTCGTTGGCGGTGACGCGAACCATAGTGCGGCCTCTCCAGGCGGTGACTGACAGGCTCAATCACATTGCCAGTGAGGGCGGCGATTTGACACAGCGACTGGAAGTGAACTCTAAAGATGAACTGGGATCTCTTGCAACTGCGTTTAATCTATTTGTCAGTAAGGTTCACTCACTGGTAAGCAAGACTGCTGAAACGGCAGATAAGGTGATTCAGGCCGCAGATCGTGGCACTGAACTTTCCGGACTAATTACCCGCTCTGTGCACAATCAGCGACAGCAAACCGATATGGTCTCCGCAGCTATGAACCAGATGTCGGCCTCAGCGCAGCAGGTCTCCGGTAATGCTGAAGAGGCGGCTTCCGCTGCGGGTACTGCGAATGACAGCTGTGTCCATATTCGTAACGTCGTAGCCCGCAGTACGGATTCGGTTGCGTCGTTGGTCGATTCAGTGGCAAAGGCCTCGAATGTAATCAGTCACCTTAAGGGAAATGTCGGTGAAATAGTGTCTGTGTTGGCCGTTATCAAAGGGATTGCAGAACAGACCAACCTGTTGGCATTGAATGCCGCCATAGAAGCCGCCCGTGCCGGTGAGCAGGGAAGAGGGTTTGCTGTGGTAGCTGATGAAGTCAGAACCCTTGCCAGTCGTACGCAGAATAGTACGGAAGAAATCCAGTTGATGATTGAGCGGCTTCAACAAGGTTCAGACGAAGCGGTTGAGGTGATGCTGTCAAGCAAGAACGTTGGGGAAGAGACGATTGAGCATTCACAAAGCACGGTGGTCTGCCTGGACGAAATCGTACAGGCCGTGAGCGTGATTAACAGCATGAATGCCCAGGTTGCCAGTGCCTCGAACGAGCAATCGCAAGTGAGTGAAAGCATCAATCAGAATTTGGTGAGCATGCTTACAGAGACTGAGACCACGGCTGAGGCTACCCAGGATAGTCAGCATACAGCGGCCGAGCTGACTGCTCTGGCAACGGAGCTGAATGTGTTGTTACGGCAGTTCCGGATATAACGGACAGAGGGGGGAATGCCCCCTCTGGAACAAGGATCCGTATCAGACGGGTCGGGGGTAGTGGTGTTCATGCCAGTGGCGGGCGATATCCACTCGGCGGCAAACCCAGACATCATCATGTTTGCTGACATAGTCCAGGAACCTGGCCAGTGCCGCCAGACGGCCAGGGCGACCTACAAGCCGGCAATGCAGGCCGATACTCATCATTTTGGGGGCGGTTTCACCTTCTTCATAAAGTACATCGAAACTGTCTTTAAGGTAGGCATAGAACTGATCGCCGGAGTTAAAACCCTGATTCGTGGCAAAGCGCATGTCGTTGGCGTCGAGCGTGTAGGGTACGACAAGATGGGGTTTCTCAAATTCATGTAGCCAGTAGGGCAGATCATCAGCATAGGAATCTGCATCGTACAGCAGGCCTCCGGCTTCTACCGCCAGGCGCCGGGTGTTAGGCCCCATGCGGCCGGTGTACCAGCCCAGTGGTCGACAGCCGGTCACCCGCTCATGAATTTCCATCGCCTGACGAATATGCTCGCGTTCTTCCTCCTCAGAGATGTACTGGTAGTCGATCCATTTGTAGCCATGGCTGGCAATTTCCCAGTCTGAATCCAGCATGGCCTGGACCGCATCTGGGTTGCGTTCCAACGCCGTTGCCACGCCAAATACAGTGGCAGGAAACTGATACCGGTTGAACAACCGATGCAGGCGCCAGAAACCGGCACGGCTGCCGTATTCGTAGATCGACTCCATATTCATATGGCGCACGCCCTGTAATGCCTGGGCCCCCACAATTTCAGAAAGGAAGGCTTCGGATGCGGCATCGCCATGCAGTATGCAGTTTTCGCCGCCTTCTTCGTAATTGATGACAAACTGCAACGCCAGCTTGGCTTCCCTGGGCCAATGAGGATGGGGAGGCTGGCTGCCATAGCCGACCAGATCGCGAGGGTAGTCCATAGTGTTTTCCCAGAATGCTGTTCTACATACGATGAAATATAAGAGACTCACCAAGTCTGCTGAGACACATAGCAAGGTAATGAAGGCATGGTGAGTCGCTATTTAGACCAAATCATAACGCTATGTTGGGCCTACGGGGAATAAGGTATAAGTGCTGTATCCATTTTCAACGGTATGATTTTTTTTCACCAGAGTATTTTGTGGCCTAAATTGATAAGTCGCTCTACCAATATAGCTTTGGATGTTGTCATGGATGATAGTATTAACTGAGACTCGTTACCCAAATTATGCGCGTATCAGAATAAGGGGGATAAATGGACGCCGCCAGAACTGGAATCATTCTTTGGACGGAAAAATACAGCGAATGTGCCAGCTTCTACCGTGATCTGTTTCAGCTGAAAGTGTTGTATCAGGCATCGGAGGGTGTTTTCCAGCTAACCCGCCTGCGATTTAGTGTACCCGATTTTGATACTGCAGCGGCATGGTTGGAGTCGTTTGGCCTGCCTGTGACAGTTAATCGCATGCCTTGGGGTAGCACCTTCAATATTGCAGATCCCGATGGTAACCCTATCGATATCCGGGACGAGGCTACCTTTGTCAGTCAGATACAGGCATCAGAATGAACAGCACTGGGACCCCTGATCCTGCAGATAAGCATGGTTCTGTGGATAAGCATAGTACTGTGGATAAGCATGGTTCTGTGGATAAGAGTAGTACTGTGGATAAACATAGTGCTGTGGATAAACATGGACACAGTGAAAAACACGATCGTGGCTATGCCCCTTCTCATAGCCACGGAGCAGGCCATGCGCACATTCCTGCCGATGCCGGTAGCGGACGTATAGCCTTCGCGTTCTGGCTGAATGCTACCTTTGCGGTCATTGAATTTATTGGTGGCTGGCTGACCAACAGCACAGCCATCATGGCGGATGCCGTTCATGACTTGGGGGACGCACTCGCCATCGCTTTTGCCTGGCTAATGCAGAAGCTCAGCGGTCGCGAGGCGGATGCACGATTTACCTATGGCTATCGCCGTTTTTCGTTGTTGGCCGCTTTGATCAACGGTGCAGTGCTGATAGCGGGTTCTATCTGGGTATTATCCTTGTCGCTGCCGCGGTTGATGTCTCCGGAAATGCCTCATGCTGTGGGGATGTTCTGGCTGGCGATACTGGGAGTGTCGGTGAATGGTCTGGCCGCTATGCGACTAAGCCATGGCAAGACTTTGAATGAAAAATTGCTGAACTGGCATTTGCTGGAAGATGTTCTGGGCTGGCTCGCGGTACTGATTGTCAGCGTTGTACTGCTGTTTGTTCACTGGCCTGTTCTTGACCCATTACTTTCAATTGTCTTCACTCTCTTCATTCTGTTTAACGTGGTGCGGTATGTATTCAAGACCCTGTCGATTTTTCTGCAGGCGGTGCCGGATCATCGGATGAAACAGGAGATACAGGACAAGCTGCTCAGCATTGAGCATGTGCTCGCCATACATCACCTGCATCTCTGGTCCCTGGACGGAGAGAAGCATGTGCTGACGGCACACGTGGAGTTGGATAAGCCAATCTCTGAAGCGGTCCAGCTGGCGGTAAAGGCAGATATTGCCCAGACATTGAAAGCTTATGACCTGGCCCATACCACCTTTGAGTTTGAGCAGATTGAAGAGCATTGCAGGGATGCATGAGCCTGCAGTTGTGGCTGTTCCCAAAGGACTTTCTCTGAAATGAACTTACCCCGAAATGAACCTACCCGAAAAACTTATGGGGTGGTTATGGCTCTAGCTAAAGTGATTTTTTACCCACTTTCTGGCCCAATTCCACAACGCTGCTGATCCTCTCTCTATCTGAGGCCCACAGCGGCTCAATACTTTCTGTTCATCCACATCAAATTTGGCCCAGGTGCCGCCGTCGGTTTTAAGGTTGTGGACTACCGGCTGAAAGCGGTCCAGGGATTTTGCGAATCTGGCGTCCGCAGTTTCAGCTGCTTCAAACTCATCCCACAGGGCTCTGAGTTTACCTGCTTGAGACTTAGGTAACAGTCCGAACAGGCGTTCTGCCGCCGCAAGCTCGAGTGCCTGTTGTTTGGCTTTTTCATCGGGATGGCCGTGCAGGGGGATATCACCGGCATCAACTTCAACGATATCGTGGATTAACAGCATCTGGATTACACGTCCGACTTCAACGGGCTCATTGGCGTGTTCGGCAAGAATCAGCGCGTACATGGCCAGGTGCCAGGAGTGCTCTGCAGAATTTTCCTGCCGTGATTTATCCAGGATAGGGGTTTGGCGGATGACGGCTTTAAGTTGGTCAATTTCCTGGAGAAAATGCAGTTGCTGCTCAAGATGGTCCATGCGGTCTGATTCACCCTCCCTTGAATTATCAGTCGATTATCTGTCTATTAAAATCGATTATCTGTCTATTTAAAAGTCGAAAAGGCAGTCAGTTACCTGACTGCCGGACAACTTAATCAGTGCGGAAGCGCGATACAAGTTGCGTCAGTTGCCGACTGAGCTCGGTCTGTTTGCTGCAGAGTTCTTCCACCTGGGAAGAAATATTGGCCACACTGTTAGCGGACTCATTTACCGTGACGATGTTCTGGTTAATATCTTCAGTGACCAGATGCTGCTCTTCAGTGGCACTGGCTGTTTGGGTTGTCATGTCACGGATCTGTTCCACAGCGGCTTCTATGCGATCAAAGGCATTCAGGGCCTCAGAGGATAGCTCAATGGCTGCATTGGATTCGTTCAGGCTGCGATCCATATTAGTGGACACTTCTTTGGTGCGAACCACCAGCTGACTAAGAATCTTGTTGATTTCCTCTGTGGAATCCTGGGTTCTCTTGGCCAGGTTGCGGACTTCATCGGCCACCACGGCAAAGCCACGTCCCTGGTCACCGGCGCGGGCTGCTTCAATCGCCGCATTCAGTGCCAGCAAATTAGTTTGTTCGGCGATATCCTGAATGGTACTGAGAATATTGTTGATGTTGACGGTTTCTTTTTCCAGGTCGAGGATGACGTCATTGGACGTCTTGATACTCTGGCCAAGATTGGAAACACCGGCGGCACTGCGCTTGATGATCTCCTTGCCGGATACCGTGGCAGACAGGCCTTCTTCGGAAACGGAGGCTGTATCCACGCAGTTCTTCGCTACCTCGTTGGCCGCTGCGGACATTTCCGTTACTGCGGTAACAATCTGCTCGATAGAACTCAGTTGATGATTGGTGGCGGCTGCCATATCTGTGGCACTGGTATTGGTGTCTGATGATACGTTGTCCATTGACAGAGCCGTGCTTTTAATCGCTATGATCATTCCCTGGGTTGACTCAATAAACTGGTTGAACCATTTGGCCAGCTCCCCTGTTTCATCGTTGGTGTCGACATTAATCCGGGTGGTCAGGTCGCCTTCGCCTTCGGCAATGACCTTAAGATTGTCCTTCACGGCATTGATCGGCGTGACAATGCGGTTGGCGATAAAGATGGCCAACATACCGAAAATGGCTACCAGGATAACGGCTACTATAATAGTGGTGTAAGCAACGCTGGTGGCACCCTCCAGGATTTCCGAGTTCTGCATCAGACCGATAAACTTCCAGCCGAGTTTGGGGGATACAAACACATTGCCACGGTACTCCACACCATCGATGTCAAATTCAATAATGCCTGAATTGGTTTTGGCGATCTGACCAAAGTAATCCGCTTTGAGGTCGGACAGGGATTTGAAGTTGTTGTCCGTATTACCGGCATCCACCAGAACATTGCCGTTGTCTTCCACGATAATGATGTAGCCGGTCTTGCCGAACTTGATTTGCTGAACCATGTCAGTCAGAGCTTTTACCGACACATCGATAGCGACAACGCCTTCAAACTGGTTCTGGCGGTTCTTATAGGCTTTGAGTACCGATACATAGACGGCATCATCCGGTTCCCAGTAGTAACCGTTACGGCGCCCCAATTGGAAATTGTTGTTTTTGCCAATTTCAAACCATGGCCGTTTGCGCGGGTCCCAGTCGCCATACTCCCCGGTGCCCGGCCACTCCAGGTAGCCGCCTTCCTTGTCTGCCATATAGACATAACCCAGGGTGGGGTTGTTATTACCAATGGCGCTGAATAATTCAAATAACTTCTCTTCCCGGCCGCCATTTTGGCGGGCAACTTCGGAAGGCAGTTTGGGGTCACCGAAATAGGTGGTGAGAGCACCCTGTGCAGTATCTGACACATCCGGGTGATCAGCCATAAAAGAGACGTTATAGCCCACCATGTCAAAGAAGTTGGTGAAGGTCTGGTCAACTAACGAAATATCCAAGGCGCTGGCCTGTTCAAACTTGGTTTCTGCCTGTTGGATGACATTGCGGATGGTGATGACCGCCACAATCAGGACTGGCAATAAGGTTGTGGCCATAAAAGCAGCAACCAGCTTGGTTTTAATTTTCATCTTTGAGGATACTCCGGACGAGTGGCATTCAAATTGGGCCGAGCCTATCCATAGACTGGTGATTTCTATATCAGATGAATAAAGAATAGACGGAAATCAGAAAAAAGGAGGAGCATTTATCAATGCGGTAACAGGACAGCTGCCGGTCTGAGGCCGTACCAAACCTGATCGACTCGGTGCCATTCAGCCGGAACTTGGCTCACTTGACGTTGACTGGCCGGCACTCGATTGACTGGCTGCCGAAGTATGCAGGCTGATCCATTCCAGGAACATGTCGTAGGGAAGCGGGCGGCTCAGGTAGTAACCCTGCAGATAGTCGCAGCCCATGGCACGCAGGCTATGGCAGGACTGATCAGTTTCAACGCCTTCCGCCACAACATCATAACCCAGATCATGGCACATGTTTACCATGGTCCTGACAATAATGGCGTCTCCTTTATTGGCTTCCATATCCTTGACAAAGGAACGGTCTATTTTAATTTCCTGTACCGGCAGTTGTTTGATGTAGGCCAGTGACGAATAGCCGGTACCGAAATCGTCGATAGAGAGCCGGATACCCAGCAGGTTAAGGCGCTTTAGTACCGCCAGTGCCCGGCACGGATCATCCATCATGGCGGTTTCAGTCACTTCCAGGGAGAGCAGGGAAGAATCGACGTCATGTCGCTTTAACGCATCAGCCACGGCGTCCGGGAAATGTTTTTCCTTGAGGTTAATAGCAGATATGTTGACCGCTACGGATATCTCATAGCCGGCGCGGGCCAGTTCGGCCACTTTGCCCACTGCATGGTTGATGACCCATTGGGTGAGAGGGTGGATAACACCTGTCTGTTCGGCAATCGGGATAAACTCGTCTGGCCCTATAGACCCATGTTCAGGGTGGTTCCAACGCAGCAGTGCTTCCATCCCGGTCACCCGGTTTTCCCGGGCTGAGATCTTGGGCTGAAAGTGCATGCTTAAACCGCCGGAGCTGATAGCTTTGCGTAATTCACCGGCCAGGCTGAGACGACGGGCGTTGTAGGGATTGATCGCTTCCGAATAACGGGTCATAAGGTTGTTGGACTGACCACCCAGATCCACGGCGATCTGGGCATTACGAACCAGTGTAGGTCCATCCTGGGCGTCTTTGGGGAAACTTGCAGTGCCTATCTGGCCGCCGACATCAATCATCAATCCTTTGAATTCAATAGGTTCAGCAATGTAGGCGGTAATCTCCTCCAATGCCTGAAAAGGCGCTCGATTGGCTTCAGGATCAATCAGAATGGCAAAGGTCACGCCTTCCATAACGGCGATATAGTGGGGAGGTTCTGAATTTTCATCCAGCAATAGCGAACCGGGGATGGCTTGTGCTCTCTGGCTCAGGTCACGGGTGATCAGTGTCAGTAGTTCATCTGCCTGCACATGGCCCAGCGTCTTGTTCACCTCATGAAAACGGCGCAGGTGAATCAGGCCCAGGATGAGCTTTTTCTGCAGTTTGCGGTGGCGGCATTTTTTATCAAACCAGTTTTCAAAATAGGTTCTGTTAGGGGTGCCGGTCAGAGGACTATGTAGGGCCGTGTATACCAGCTTTTCTTCCGCTAGCTGACGTTGGCGGGTTTCTGTAATGACTTTTTCCTGGGCCTTAAAGCGCTGCTCACGTTCGCTGTTCAGCCGGTCGGCCAGCGCCATGGACAAGAGGATTGCTTCCATTGCTGAACCAAATTGCAGGCCGTTTTCAGTCAGGAAGGTGCGTGGAATCCAACCCAGTTTACTAAATGCCAGAACCATCGCTGCCAGGGTGATGCTGAACCAGGCCAGGCTGTAAAAGCGGGCGATGGTATGTCCTTTGCTCCATAGATAGGGGCCGATATACAGGCAGGCTGACGACACTACCACCACGGTAGCCAGGGAGAATTTGATGGATGTCTCGTAGTCCAGAATAAAACCCGCTACCAGATTCACCATTGCCACCCAGCCGGAAATCATGAAGAACAGGTTAGCCCTGGGAGCGGATTCCTGCAGATTCAGGAAATAGCGGGTAAATAGTGTGGTGAACAGAACAATACAGGGGACAAAAAACAAAATGCCAAGGTCCTGCAGATAGGGCCAGTCGGGCCATAGGTACTGGGCCGGAATACCATGCAAAAAAAGTTGAACAGATAAAAAGCTGAACACAAAGGCGATGTAATAAAAGTAGACTTTTTCCTTAAGGGAAATAAACAGGAACAGATTGAATAAGATCATCACCAGCATCATGCCGTAGTAAACAGACTTGCGGATCAAATCGGCCTGGTCATGGGTATAGAACTCAACTTCGGAGGCTATGCTGATGGGGACCTGCAGCGAACTGCCACTCTTTACTCGCAAATAAATATCTCTGTGCTCGTTGGGAGCCAGGTGTATCGGAAAGAGAAAATTACGATGCTCGATTGCCCGACTACTGAGCGGATGACGGTCACCGGTATTGAAATGAGTCACAATCAGCCCGTCGCTGATACTGTAGAGCTCCACATAATCAAGCAGGGGATAGCCGACTTCCAGCAGTCGATTCACTTCACGGGAAGTGGTGTTCAGAATGGGTAAGTGTATCCAGAAGGTGGAATGGGTGTAGCCCTTGTTCAGAGTCTCTGCGTCCCCCTGCTGCCACGCCAGTGATTCACTGTCGTTAGTGATATCAAAAATGCTCAGGGTGCTGGTAGTATCTTCAACATAATTGATGACAAGGCCCATCGATTCCGGAGTGGTAATCCGATCGATAGCCACAGGCTCGCCGGCTCCTGCAATTCCTGATATTGAGGCCACCAGGAACATTGTCAGGATCGCAAGAATTGCTCTTAGTCCCGAATAGGTCATCAAGTGTTTAGAATTATTCTCTTGCTGCCAGCGATATCCTGAATTCACTCTTTAATCATCAGCTTCCAATAAAGCGAGTGTCCTGCTTTAGACGGCGGTGTGATCAATGCCCGTTTATCCCGATATCAATTTTAAGTTTTTGGGGTCAGACGCTACTTTACTCTTAGATATAGTTAAGCTGCTAACGCTGGGGTTGTCTATTAAGTTTACGTAGCGTTAAGTAACGCGCTTATGTCACGACGAAACGTTAACAGGTCCTAATGCCTACAATGAGCTGCTGGATAAGGAATGATGATTGAAACCACGCGATTGCGGATACGCAAACTGACTCTTGATGATGCTGCTATTATTGTCGAGATACTCAATGACCCGGATTTTATACGCTATGTGGCAGATCGGGGCGTTAGATCTTTGGAAGGTGGAAAGCACTATCTTAAGGAAGGGCCCCTGACAAGTTACCAGCAAAACGGGTATGGTCTATGGGCAGTGGGACTGAAGCTGGCCGGAATACAAGTGATCGGCATGTGCGGCCTGTTAAAACGAGATCATTTGGAGGCCCCGGATATCGACTTTGCTTTTTTGCCGGACTACCGGGGACAGGGTTATGCTTTTGAAGCCGCCCAAGCAACCCTGGCGTTTGGTTGTCGGCAGTTAGGTATAAATCGCATCGTTGCCATGACAGACCCGGACAATACAGATTCCATTCGCTTACTGGCTCGACTCGGGTTTATCTCCGCAGGCACGACAATCTATCCAGGCACGGATGAACGGCTCAATTTATATACCCTGGAGGCAGCGCGGGGATAGTGTGACGCAGTAACCTCTTCCTCGTTTATCAATCTGTATCGCAACCTACTGAAGCCGTCAATGCGGAGATCCGCTAAGTAGAAAATACTTACGTATAATCTGCAGTTTCCATAAGTACCTATCCCAGGAATTTGGTTAATTTAGCGGATAATATTTTGTCACTTCTGCTGTCATCCTGTTGGTCACGCTCGAAGATGGCCTTTGCTTTAAAAGCTGGTCAAGGGCTTCGAGCATGGTTCCGAGAACAAACACAACAGGAATTGAGAAATGAAAAAAGTCTTTAAAGCCGTTGCGGTTGCCGCAGTGGTCTCCTCCGCTCTGATCTCTTCGATTTCCCATGCTGCAGACAAGGTTTACAAGCTAAAGCTTGCTGAGACCTGGGGCCCGAACTTCCCGATATTTGGCGACACTCCCCGCAACATGGCTGCCATGGCGGAGAAAATGTCTAACGGCCGACTGAAAATTACCATCGATTCTTCCAACAAGCATAAGGCTCCTTTTGGTGTCTTTGATATGGTTCGTTCTGGTCAGTATGACATGGGGCATTCAGCCTCTTACTACTGGAAAGGCAAGGTTCCCAATACTCTGTACTTCACCACTATGCCGTTCGGCATGATAGCGTCCGAGCAATACGCTTGGTTCTACTACGGTGACGGCATGGAATTGATGCAGAAAGTCTACGAGCCTTTTAACCTGATGTCCTTCCCGGGTGGTAATACCGGCAACCAGATGGGCGGCTGGTTCCGTAAGGAAATCAACTCCCTGGATGACCTGCAGGGGCTGAAAATGCGTATTCCCGGTTTCGCAGGTGAAGTCTTTGCCAAGCTTGGCGTGAAACCGACCAATATTCCTCCTGGTGAACTCTATACTTCCATCGAACGAGGCACTATAGATGCCCTGGAGTGGGTGGGTCCTTCTCTTGACCTGCGTATGGGCTTCCCACAAGTGGCGGATTACTACTATACCGGCTGGCATGAACCCGCTACGGAACTGCAGTTCCTGGTGAACAAGAAAACGTTCGATAAATTGCCGGCAGATTTGCAGGAAATTCTGCGCGTAGCCATGAAGGCCTCAGCCTACGATATGTATGCACAGTCTACCCATGAAAGTGCCAAAAACTGGGATACCATCAAGAAAGACTATCCAGATGTGAAAGTCCGCACCTTCCCCAAAGAAGTGATCAGCGCTATGCGTAAAGCCAACGATGAAATCCTGGCTGAGAAATCTGCAGAAGACCCTCTGGCGAAAGAGATCATCGATTCTCAGGCCGCCTATCTCAAGAAAGCCCGCAAGTGGACTGAGATTTCCGACAAAGCCTATCTCGACAGTATCTCGGTCGTCGAATAGGTTTTTATATCCGGCAACGCCTGGCGTTGCCGGAATTCTTTTCCGAGCGATTGATCCAGTCGGATGATGAACTTCCGACTGATACTATTCACAGCTAATTCTTAGTGGTTTATCAACCAGCCGGGAATCTTCCGCCTGGTGTGCAATTTCAGGAGTGACCGGTCATGCGCGGGTTAGTCAAAGTAGATGAATTTTTAGGTGGTGTGTCTAACCTCTGTGGTGTTATCGCTACTGTGGCCATGCTGCTGATGCTGGTCAATGTCGCGTTTGACGTCATGATGCGATATGCCTTTAACGATGTTTCCATCGGAATGCAGGAGCTTGAATGGCACCTGTTTTCCCTGACTTTTTTACTTGGTGTACCTTTTGCCATGCGCCGTGACGGCCATGTACGGGTCGACATTATTTATGAAACCCGTAGTGATAAAACCAAAGCCTGGATCAACCTCGTTGGTGTTGTCCTTTTCGTTATCCCGTTTTCGCTGCTGATTGCTTACTACGGACATGGCTTTTTCATGGAAGCCTACGAGTTGGGCGAGGGGAGCGGCGATCCCGGTGGCTTGCCCTACCGCTGGATCGTGAAATCGATCATACCGTTGACGGCGGCGCTCACCCTGGTGAGTGGCCTGGCCATGTTTACCCAGGCACTGCGTGTGATGTTGTTGGGGGAAACCTACTCTACTGAGCATAAGGAGTCTCTCGCATGATCGGCATTATTATGTTTGCGGTTGCCCTGATTATGCTGCTGTGGGGATTTCCCGTGGCCTTTACTTTCGGTGGCGTGGCGCTGTTCTTCGGCGTTCTTTCTGAAGGTTTGGATTTATTCGCCTTTATGCCCTTTCGTATTATGAGCATTATGCAAAACACGGTGATGATGGCCATCCCGCTGTTTATCTTTATGGGCGTGGTGCTGCAAAAAACCAAGTTGGCCCAGCAACTGCTCGAATCCATGGGACGTCTCTTTGGCGGTGTCCCCGGCGGACTGGCAATTTCCACCATCCTGGTTGGTGCGTTGCTGGCGGCTTCCACTGGTGTGGTGGGTGCCAGTGTGGTGGCTATGGGCCTGATTTCGCTGCCGGTGATGTTGAAATATGGTTATGACAAGCGTTTGAGTTGCGGCACTATCTGCGCCTCCGGCACATTAGGGCAGATCATTCCGCCCTCCATTATTCTGATCATTCTGGGCGATGTTATCGGTTTGCCTGTCGGTGATTTATTTCGCGCCGCCGTCGTTCCCGGCGCCATTCTGATTGGTCTCTATATCCTGTTTATTCTCGGAGTGACCCTGCTTCAACCCAAGCTGGCTCCGCCCATGCCGGTAGAAGAAAATCATGATCGCGGCAAGGAAGTCCGTGATGCCCTGATGGCGATGATTCCACCGCTGGCGTTGATCCTGGTGGTGTTGGGGTCGATCTTTTCCGGTATTGCCACACCCACCGAATCTTCCGCTCTGGGAGGGGTTGGTGCCATCATCCTGGCGCTGATCTATCGCCAGTTTTCTTGGAAGATGATCTGGGACAGCGCCCAGGAAACTGTGATTGTTACGGCCATGGTGTTTGCCATACTGCTTGGTGCGACGGCTTTCTCCATGACCTTCAGTTACACCGGTGGCGATGCTCTGGTAGAAGAGTGGATGCTATCTCTGCCCGGTGACAAATGGGGCTTCCTGATCCTGTCGATGATGTTCATCCTGGTGCTGGGGTTCTTTATCGATTTTGTGGAAATCTCTTTCATCATTGTGCCGATTCTGGCACCTGTGGCCGAGGCCATGGGAATCGATATGCTCTGGTTTGCCATTCTGATTGCGATGAATTTGCAGACCAGTTTCCTGACTCCTCCATTTGGTTTCTCTCTCTTCTATCTTAAAGGTGTTGCACCACCCGGAGTGCAAACCATGGATATCTATAAAGGCGTTCTACCCTTTATTTTATTGCAGGTAATGGTGGTGGCTACCCTGATGGCATTTCCCGGCCTGTTTGGTTTGTAAGTTTGATTGAGTTTGACCGTAGGGCTGGCAACAGCCCCTTAGCAGCCGCGGGAAGCTAGACATTGAATGCAGGTTTCCTTAGCAAACAGATTCAAGCTGGAGTCCCCTCCCGCGGTCTGCATTTTTTTAAATGTCGCATTTATGCGTACCCGGTCATACTTGTTTGGATTGGCAGACGTTGCAGCCGGGTTTCGTGGTCTCACGGAAACTTTGCTTCTGGATACCAGGAATAGATTGCTCCTGGTTACCTGGAATAAACAGTAGAACCAGTGCCTTCAGTGCAGCCTTGAAGCGCCTTGTGCTATAAAGGTGATCTGTTTGTTGCGTCGGTAAGCTCCTATGACCTTAAAAGCAAAACTTATCCTATTAGCGTTGGTGCCGTTGCTGGTGGTGACGACTATTTTTTCGGTCGTCACCCTTCAGCAGGGGAAGGAACTCACGCAACGTGAGCTGACCACCTTTGAACAAAATCTTCGACGCTCCAAGGAAACCGCCCTAAAAGACTATGTCTCCATCCTGCGTATTGCAATGGATTTTATCCGCGCAAATGCTGCCAGTGAGGAAGAAGCCAAAGCTCAGGTGATTGCCCTGATGCAGAAAATGCATTTCAGTGATGACGGTTACTTTTATGCCTATAGTCAGGGGGGGGTGAATCTCGTTCATGCTGCGCAGCCGGAGCTGGTGGGGCAGGATCTATTGAATTTCAGGGACGGCAACGGCGAATTGCTGATCCAGAGTCTGTTGCAGATCGCTAACCAGGGTGGTGGATATCATCAATATCTGTGGCAAAGACCTTCCACTCAGACCGAAGTAGACAAAGTCGGCTATGTGGAGCTATTGAGAGACTGGTCGTGGATGTTCGGCACTGGACTTTATATCGATGACATTGCGTCGGAAATGAAGCTGATCAAGGCCGGGGTGGATGCCAATATCGCCAAAACACTGTTCATCATTCTCAGCGCTCTGATTGTATCCATTGGCGTGGTGGTCAGCGCGGCTATTTGGTTTAACGTGCACGAACACCGTTTGGCTGACCAGAATCTCAAAGAGCTCAGTCATAAGACTGTACAGCATCAGGAAGAGGTGCGGCGGCGGGTTTCCCGTGAGCTTCACGATGGAATCAATCAGCTGTTGGTGTCAGTGAAATATCGGCTGGAAACAGCGTTGAATCGTATCCCTGTAGCAGAAGAGGGCGCCCGTGAGTCTTTGTCCAAAGGCACGGAAGTCCTAAATCGGGCAATACAGGAAGTCCGGCGCATCTCTCACGATCTTCGGCCCAGTGTGTTGGACGATATCGGACTGATGCCGGCTTTGCACCAGTTGTTGGACGATTATCGTGAACGTACCAATATTGATATGGATATCGATCTGCAGGCACCCCAGGCCAATATCTCTGAAGAAGTGGCCACCACGCTGTATCGAATTGTTCAGGAAGCGCTATCAAATATTGAGAAACATGCCGAAGCGACTAAGCTGACCCTGAGTCTGGAAGAAGACGCTGAAGGGCTGTTTTTATGTCTTACTGACAACGGTGTAGGCATGGTCAAAAAACAGGCTTTTGCCCGGCGCGGCATCGGCCTGCGGAATATGCGTGAGCGGGTAGAATTTCTTGGTGGCGATTTTGAAGTGATGTCCAAAGCAGGTGGTGGAACCCAGATCATGGCTTCTTTCAGACACTACCAAGCAGACTGAGCGAGTGAGGGTTTCGGTGAGATTGATGAGCGCTGTAAAGGAGTGAATGAAATGAGTGCAGCAATCAAAGTAATGCTGGTGGATGATCATATTCTGGTGTTGGAAGGAATACGGGCGCGTCTGGAGCAGGAAGAGGGAATTGAGGTCGTCGGGCAGGCCACTGATGGGCTGGAGGCGCTGGAGCAGGTTAAGGGCCTGCAGCCAGACGTGTTGATGATGGATGTCAGCATGCCGAACATGAACGGTATTGAAGCCACCAAGATTTTTCGGGAACGTTTTCCTGAACTTAAGGTGCTGATTCTGAGTATGCATGACAACCGCGAATATATTTCTCAGCTCATGTTTCATGGCGCCAAGGGCTATATCCTGAAAGATGTATCAGTGGAAGAAATGGTGCGTGCCATTCGCACAGTTGCTGACGGTGCCACCTACATTTGCCGGGCAGCAACTGAAACCCTGTTTCGCCACGGTGAGGTTGGGGATGCAGGTGCGAGCAGGCTGACACGCAGGGAGGAGGCTATTCTGGGTAGAGTTGCCAAAGGCCTGAGCAGCAAAGCGATATCCAATGAACTCAATATCAGTGTTCGTACAGTGGAAACCCATCGCCAGAATATCAAGACAAAACTCAATATGAGTACCACTGCAGAACTGACCAAATATGCCTACGATCAAAAGCTGATCTGATTGTCGCCACCCTCGCACTTGTGTTTCAGGACGGATGTAGATCCTCTGAATGGTGCAGAAATGACTCCCCTGGTTAATCCTATTACCTTGGTGGTAATCGCTCTCCCTACCCCGGTAGGTTAACAATAGCCCAAGCTAACGGCTATTCACCCGACACAGAGCGAGAACTATCCAATGTCCGATACGATCACACAAGACACCCTGCAAGTTGATGCTCTGAACCTTTTCTACAGAGAGCTCAGCCCTATGGAATCTTCTGAATCACCGCCTGTGATATTGCTGCACGGGTTTCCCACCTCTTCTTATCTTTGGCGTAATATCATGCCGTTGCTGGCCAGTAAGCGTAGGGTGATTGCGCAACTGTGGCCACTTTTTACAGGAAGATGGTCCAGAACAGGTGGGAGCACTTTTGGCGCAGTTTCTGGATGGCAGGTAAAAGCCCACAATTTTCTTCAGTCAGGCACATCCAGACAGTAGATCACCCCTTTATCTTTCCTGATTCGCTGCCATACTCAGATAGCGAAGGATTGTGATATGACCGACTGTGGGTGAGGGGTGAAATGAGCCGTAGCGGATATCTGATATTAGCCTGGTTCAGCTTCGGGCTGGGGGTGATTGGTGCTTTTCTGCCAATAATGCCGACCACCATTTTTATCATCATTGCCGCCTGGGCATTTGCTAAATCCTCTCCCGAGCGGGAGGCCTGGCTGTTGAATCATGCCCGTTTCGGACCCCCATTGAGAACCTGGCGTGATCATCGGGTGATTCCGTTAAAGGCCAAATGTATGGCCTACAGCATGA
Source organism: Hahella sp. (assembly GCA_050299855.1). GTDB lineage: Bacteria > Pseudomonadota > Gammaproteobacteria > Pseudomonadales > Oleiphilaceae > Hahella. The sequence goes on along the minus strand of JBNKWQ010000018.1, from coordinate 282,173 downwards.
TATCTCTCAGTGGCTTAGTGGCGATGTATCTGTTGAATGCCAAACCCTACCTGTTAGGTTTGACGCTGTTATGTCTGACCCTGGTGGTGATTTTTATTCACCGACAGCCGTCAGTGCCACAGGAACAGCGCAAGCGATGAGATTCAGTAACTGCACCAGACATCTGTCCTATTACCTCCAACATTCATCAGAAGTCCGGCTTTGACGACAACCTCGGCTACTATGGATAAGCGCTGCAAAGATAAAAATTATCATTCAAATGAAAGGATCGGGTAATTTCGGGGGCAGGATATTTATCCGAATAAGCTATTTTTTGGTGATTGAATGATTATGATAGTCCATCCCGGCTAAAACTGAGCTCACAAATAGCCCGGCACCAGGTATCAATTACATAATCAATTAAACAAGGACATGCTATGGTGGAATGGTTAGATACAAATATTGCCTTTTGGCACTGGATTGTCGTGGGGCTGCTGCTTGTCGGCCTCGAAATATTTGTGCCCAGCTTTGTTATTTTATGGTTTGGTGTTGCCGCTATCCTGGTGGGTATTCTTATCTCAATCGTCAGTCTCGGCTTTACTGCACAGCTATTGACCTGGGGTATCCTGTCCGTGGTGTTGCTGGTGCTCTGGCACAAGCTGGTATCTCCCCGCATGTTGAACAAGACAATGGCTGGATTATCCCGTGAAGCTATTATCGGCCAGGTAGGGACGGTGATTGACTATTCTTCTGTCAATGCCCGTGGGAATCTGCGTTTTCCTGCTCCACTGCTTGGCAATGATGAATGGGAATTTATCTATGAGGGTGAGTTACAGGCAGGAGACCGTGTCATCGTGACGGAAGTGTCCGGTAATTCGCTTATTGTCATACCCCGTACTTGAGCCGGTGTATGACATCAGGTGATAGCTGATTATAAATATAGGATTTCAGCCCATCGAAGCTTGAATGAATTAAGCCAAAAAAAGTGAGTTAAACCACATAAGAGGTCAGGTAAATGGAAGCACTGGTTATTGTCGCGGCGTTAGTGATCGTCGTTATCGTTACCCTCATGATGGGCGTGAGGATTGTTCCTCAGGGCTACAAATACATAGTGCAGCGCTTGGGTAAATATCACAAAACCCTGATGCCGGGGCTGAATGTTATTATTCCATACATCGATACAGTGCCGTACAAAGTCACCACCAAAGATATTGTGCTTGATATCCCCTCCCAAGAGGTTATCACCGAAGATAATGCAGTGATTGTTGCCAATGCGGTCGCCTACATCAATATCGTGAACCCGGAAAAGGCGGTATATGGTGTGGAAGATTATATACTGGCAATCCGCAACCTGATTCAGACTTCACTGCGTTCCATTATTGGTGAGATGACTCTGGATTCAGCATTGTCTTCCCGTGATCAGATCAAGGCCCGACTGAAACAAGCTATATCCGACGATATTGCCGATTGGGGCATAATCCTCAAGACCGTTGAAATTCAGGATATCAGCCCATCTGTGACCATGCAGAGCGCGATGGAAGAGCAAGCCGCCGCTGAACGTCAGCGTCGTGCTGCGGTAACCAAAGCCGAAGGTGAGAAGCAGGCCACCATCCTTGAAGCCGAAGGTCGACTGGAGGCTTCACGCAAAGATGCAGAGGCGCAGGTTGTTCTGGCGTCTGCCAGTAAAAGGGCAATTACCCTGGTCACTGAATCCATACAGGGTGACTCTTTACCGGTGACTTATCTGTTAGGGGAAAAATACGTAATGGCTTTGCAGGAACTGGCGTCGTCGGATAACGCCAAAACAGTGGTGCTGCCCTCTGATATTCTTAATACCGTGAAAGGCCTGATGGGCAGCAAAGGCGCATAAAAGCGAGATAAAGTTTTGTTTTCGCTAGCTGGTACTCAGATTTATTAATAGCGACAAAGGTTTGGCCATGGAGCTGAAGCTGCGCTGGTCCAACCTGATCAGAAACCTGGTGCTGGTCTTCAGTCTGTTTAGCCTGATGGTTATCTGGGCAGCCGGAGCTGCGGTCATTGGCACTCTCCCTGGCCACCTTTGCCGTGGCCAGGGTCGTCGCTACCAAAGAACTATTATTGTGTTTTCTGGGGTTGCTTGTTTGCGCCGGCGGTCGTAATTTTTATGTCGGCGACCTGATTGAAATTCAGAGTTATACCGGGTGGTAAAGGCTAAGAAAATTCAGGTCAAACAAGCCAAGCCCGACTTGCGGATAGTGACCACCGATGTGGCTAAAATTCGTTTTGTCCTTTATTTGTCGCTTTAACGAGCGTACCCAACAGGAGCGTGAACTTGTAGGGGGGCTGTGGGAGCAACTGGGGTAACCGAATAAAGCCAATCTGGCTGGGATGATCAAACGTCAGGCGTCCGTGATGGAAGATGTCTCCCACTGAGAATAGCTTCCAGGCAAATTGAAGATATTGCCTGCATGCACATTGCACTTGGCTGAGCTAAGGTTACGCTGAACTAAGGTTGGATTGCACGGTAAGACCTTGCTTTCTGAAAGTGGCGGTCTAATGTCAAACATCAAAACTAGAGCAGACACTCAGTCCCTCCCCCTGTTCAGGGGGGTGGTCGCCTGTGCATTGGCGCTATCCGCGCTGCCGGTTCTGGCTCTTCCTATTGAGATGGGGGAGTTCGTCAGTAAACCTTCTTCCGCAACGACAGCTTCCTTAAGTAGGCCCGCTGTAGCTTCTGCCCGGCAGACAGAGGCATTGTTGGATGCAATATTTGCTGATATGCCTCCTAACAGTTTTAAGCGTATCAACGAAAACCAGATATCTGACGTCTGGACCCCTGAGAATAAAAGGGTTCAAGGTCGTTTGGGGGCCGGTTATGAATCACGTATCCCGGGGATCCTGAATGCCTGGGGGGGCGTGGCGTGGAATCCGGACCTGGGGCAGATTTTAGCATTCGGTGGTGGGCACTTTTCTTATCCGGGCAACGAGCCCTATTATTTTTCGCTGGTTGATCGGCGTTGGCACCGCGGTTGCCTGCCATCGGATATTATCGTTGATCGTCAGCGGCAGCATATTTTTCCGGTTATCGGTCCGGCAACGGCAGTGGCGAATTATCCCCCGCCTTCTACCCATAGCTATGACAAGCTCAACTGGTTGCCCTGGCTGGGTAAGTACCTGTTGGTTGACCCCAGCAATTTCTTTGCTTTTACTCCCCATCGTTATGGTGGAACAAACCTGTCAGACACAAGTCATCTGGTAAAGACCGGTCCCTATTTGTTAAATCCGGCGCTGTTTGATGAAGACAAGGTTTGTGGGCAGTCCGGCACGGGGGTTGATGCTAAGGACAGTGGGCTGAGTGCCTGGGAAAATCGAGATTGGCCTCAAACAGTTGGTATATCTCTCTCAACTCGCTCGGTGTCGGTGGATGCTTCCAGCAGGACAGTCTATGTTCTCAAAAGAGGTCGTGACGAGTTGATAGCCGCATATTTTAGCGAGAACGGCAAAAGTGACACTTTTTCCTCTCTGGGTGGCACTATAGGTACCAGCACTACGATTGGAGGAAGTGCCTATATCCCTCATTTGAGATCGATAATCTATGCAAGTCAAAAGGCAGTTTTTATTAAATCTATCGATTTTAAGCGTAACTATGATGTGATTATCCCTATAGTCAATCTATCTAAACCTGATGCTCCTCTTCTAAGTTATGATGCGGGCTTTGACTATGACCCTGACACAAAAGTGGCCACCCTGTGGCAGGGAGGCGAGCATGGGCAATCAGTGGTTTGGGAGTTGAGCGTTCCTGAACGGTTGAGTTCCGTCGGCTGGTTGTTGCGAAAGAATATTGCTTCTACAGGTCCCAAGGATGGCCCCGAATTGATTAACGGGAAGTGGGTCGGTGTCGGGCCGGGCCGATTTTTTGGTGTCAGGGATGGTGAGGTCGGCGAAGTCTGGGCATACAAACTACCCGAACAACGTCCCCGGGGGTACAGGATTATCTCCAAGACTGACATCAAGCCTGAGTCCAAACTGCGAAGCCTTCCGGGACTGACTCCCAAGCTGGTTTTACCTTTTGTCGAAGGTGAGGGTGGTGAGACCCGGGATTTTGCATCAGGAAGGCAGTTGGATATCTCTCCCGGCAGTTTTGCTCGGATTGATGGGCAGGTAGTGGTGAACGGTGGCCCGGTTGTTAGCGGGTTAGGCCTGGTTAAAGAATTAACCCTGGTGGTTACTTTTTATAAATTTCCCACAGAGATTTCGGAAATGCAGGGTGGCAGAGAAGGTGGCGCCCAATCTATTTTCGAAACTAAAAATGGTCAATCTATCCTGAGGTTTGATGCAAGCAGGGGGAAGATCCTCGGTAATCTGGTGGCGCTGCCTTCTGCATTGTCGCCTCGAAAATCCCGCTTTAATCTGATCAATATGGCGATATCAATGGGCGGTGGTGTACGTACGCAGATATGCCTGGACGGGCATCAATGTTTTGAGGGGCAGGCTGTTAAAGATGTGAATCTGGCGCAGCTGCATATCTTCCACAAGGCTAATCAAATAGGCCAAACCCGGCAGGGTGTTATATTCGCGATTTATGAAGGGCGGGCCAGTAAATCCCAGCTAAAGGAATTAAGCCTCAATCCGCTCGGCATGATATTTGAGGATATTCGTTCAGATGGTCAGTGAGTAAATTTATCGCTGGCAGAGAGCGATTTTAAAGGTGCGAGACGTTAGGGGAGGTGAAAAGACGCTGGATTCCGCTTTGGTTTCTGTGTTAAAGATCAACTGAGTTGAATTCGCTAACGAAATCCAGAAAAACAAGAGAGCCTATAATGTCCTACACTCCTGATCTTATTGAAGAATTGGAAATATTGAGTCTGTTTAATCTGGCATCCACGCAGGAAGGCATCAAAGTACACCATACCGCCGGTGATAAAGTCGTGGCAGCAGCCCAGCGATTGCATGATAAAGGCTTGATTACTCAAGTAGACGGAGGTTATTTGACCAGCCTGGGGTTGGATGCAGCGGAACACGCCCAGTCGCTTTTATTGATTCTAAAAGGATAAGTGAAAACCTGGAGCAGCCGGAATAGTCCTCTGAGGCTATAATGTACTCAAATTATTCAGCGGCTTGAGGGTATCAGAAAAATCTTGAGAAATGGTGCCGAGGAGAGGGTAAGCTTGCGAACGCTGTGAAAACCTGGAACAGCCGGAATAGTCCTCTGAGGCTATAATGCACTCAAATTATTCAGCGGCTTGAGGGTATCAGAAAAATCTTGAGAAATGGTGCCGAGGAGAGGACTTGAACCTCCACGGGGTTGCCCCCACTAGCACCTGAAGCTAGCGTGTCTACCAATTTCACCACCTCGGCACTTCAGGATGGCGCGCACTTTACTTTTCCTGATTTTGTTTGTCAATGCTTTTGCTTGGTATTTTTTTCAGCATAGTGCTAATGTGCCTGACATTGTTACCGATCCGGCTGAAAGCAGGGAGTAAGCCCCTTGAAATTACCATTAAGAAGACAGTCGTTTATATCGGGAATTCACCCAGAGGCCAATGGATTCCGGGTTGCAATATTGCCTGTAAATAGGTGAAAAGGAGCCTCACAATAAATCAAAACGAAATAGAGAGATTCAATGGCTAAAAAAAGCCGACAACAACAAGATCCCCATGCTCAGCGGGAAGCCGAGCGTTATGAACACCCTACCGCCAGCCGTGAAGCCATTTTGGCAGCACTTGAAGACCGCGGCACTCCAGCCACTATAGAAGAACTCGCTGAGCATTTTGACGTCCACAAGGAAGAACCCTTGGAAGGGCTGCGGCGACGTTTAATTGCCATGTGCCGAGACGGCCAGTTGGTCTGTAATCGGAAGGGTGCTTATGGCATTGCCAAACGTATGAATTTGATTCGAGGTCGGGTGCAAGGGCACCGCGATGGATATGGATTCCTAACACCTGAAGACGGTGGTGAAGATCTGTATCTGTCCAGCCGCCAGATGCGACGTGTATTTGATGGCGATATTGTCCTGGTTCGCGAAGATAATCGTTCCTTCAAGGGCAAGCGCGAAGCCGTCATTGTCGAAGTGGTGGAACGCCGCACTGAAGAGGTGGTAGGGCGATTTTATCAGGAAGGTGGCGTGGCCTTTGTCGTGCCGGATAACCCCCGCCTGATCCAGGATATTATGGTTCCTGAGCATGCCATTAATGGTGCCAGGAATGGGCAGTATGTTAGCGTGGCCGTAGTGCGTCAGCCGGAATATCGCTCGGGTCCCATGGGGCATGTAAAAGAAGTGCTCGGCGAACATATGGCGCCCGGCATGGAAATAGATGTAGCCCTGAGAACCCATGGTATCCCTTTTCGCTGGCCTGACGATGTTGATCGTGAAGCTGAGAAATTTACTCCGGAAATTCCCGCAAAAGACAAGGAGCATCGCGTCGACCTGAGGGATCTTCCTCTGGTCACTATTGATGGTGAAGATGCCCGCGATTTTGACGATGCAGTATTTTGTGCTCGTAAACGTGGCGGCGGCTGGAGACTCTATGTTGCTATCGCTGACGTATCTAATTATGTAATTCCTGGTACTGCTCTGGATAAGGAAGCATTTGAACGGGGTAACTCGGTCTATTTTCCCAACCGTGTAGTGCCTATGCTTCCGGAAGTATTATCTAACGGACTCTGCTCGCTGAATCCACTTGTAGACCGCCTTTGCATGGTTTGCGAAATGACGATCAGTGCTTCTGGGCGTATGAGTGGATTTAAGTTTTACGAAGCAGTCATGCTTTCAAAAGCGCGTCTGACCTATAATAAGGTCGGAGCATTTCTGGATGATCCGGATTCAATGGAAGGTCAGGCTTTTCAGCAGCGTTATGCTGATCTCGTACCGCACATTCGAGAGTTACATAATCTTTATCTGGCGCTGCGGATAGCCCGGGAGGAGCGCGGTGCCATTGATTTTGAAACCGTCGAAACCCGTATCCTGTTTGATGCTGAACGCAAGATCGACAAGATAGTGCCGATTACCCGTAATGATGCGCACAAGCTGATTGAAGAGTGCATGCTGTGCGCGAATGTTGCGGCCGCAAAGTTATTTGAGAAAAACGAAATTCCCGCACTTTATCGCGTACATGAGGGTCCTTCGGCAGAGCGGCTGGAGAAGTTACGCGCATTTCTGGGGGAACTCAGCCTCTCTCTACCGGGTGGAATGAATCCCAAGCCGGCTGACTATCAGCAGCTTTGCGCTGCTATAAAAGAACGGCCGGACAACGCCACGTTACAGACTGTGATGCTTCGCTCCCTGAGTCAGGCTAAATATCAGCCGGAAAACCAAGGCCATTTTGGTCTGGGTTATGACGCTTATACCCACTTTACTTCGCCTATTCGGCGCTATCCCGACCTGATGGTGCATCGTGCTATTCGGGATCTGATTCGCGGTGAACGTCCGTGTAAGCAGGTGGAACGGGTGCCTGGAGCGCAGCCTCTGCCAAAGCAGGCTCGTTATAAGCACGACATGGCAGACTTGATGGTCCTGGGAGAGCATTGCTCGATGACAGAGCGGCGTGCCGATGATGCGACGCGGGACGTCATGAGTTGGCTCAAATGTGAATATCTCACTCAGCATGTTGGCGAGAAGTTTGAAGGAATCGTCTCAGCCGTTACAGCCTTTGGTTTGTTTGTGGAGCTGAAAGAGCTTTATGTCGAAGGGCTGGTGCATGTGTCCTCACTTAAGAGTGACTACTATAACTTTGATGCCAGCCATCATCGTCTGGTGGGTGAGCGGTCCGGTACCGTATTCCGTCTGGGGGATGACGTGCAGGTTCAGGTTGTCAGAGTGGATCTGGATGACCGTAAGGTTGATCTCGAACTCTTGGGAGACCCAAAACGCCGACCACGCCCAGGCGGCAAAGGGCCTGGAAGTGGTTCAAGACGACAGAAAATTCTGGCCGAATGGAATGCGGATTTTGAAAAGCAAAAGAAGTCCGGGAGTAAACCCGGAGCCAAACCCTCAGACAAATCCGGCACTGGTAAAAAAACTTCTGCAAAGAGTAAGCGGCGCCGTTAAACTACGCGCTTTTTCAGAAATTGATCACATTCAAAACGGGATAATCTGTGTCTGACGTAACGCTGGTTTTTGGCATTCATGCTGTAAAAGGGCTTCTGCTGAAGCATCCGGGCAAAATTGAAGAGCTGGTCTATGTCGACCAGCGCCAGGATGGTCGTGTGCGTGGTCTTTTAGGGATGGCCAAAGAAAAGAAGGTGAGTTGTCGGGCCATTGCAAAAGCTGAACTGGAAAAGTTGCTTAAGGGGCAGGCGGACGCTTCACATCAAGGAGTGGTGGCCAGGATAAAAATGGATCGCGTTAGTAATGAAGGTGATCTCGATGACATGCTGGAGCAATTGACACCCGATGACATGTTTCTGATTTTAGATGGTATTACCGACCCTCATAATCTCGGCGCCTGCCTGCGCTCTGCTAATGCTGCAGGTGTGAAGGCGGTCATAGTGCCCAAAGATAAGTCTGCTCCGTTGAACCCTGCAGCTCGCAAAGTCGCCTGTGGCGCGGCAGATTTGACCCCGCTTATTCGCGTGACCAACCTTTCGCGTACCATGAAACATATGCAATCCTATGGCGTATGGATGGTGGGTACGGCTGGCGAGGCTGAACAGTCTATTCATCAAACAGCGCTGACCGGTTCCCTTTGTATTGTGATGGGGGCTGAAGATAAAGGCATGCGCCGGCTGACCCGTGAGCATTGTGATGCGCTGGCCAATATTCCGATGATGGGCGAGGTCAGTAGTCTGAATGTGTCTGTGGCCACCGGCGTTTGTTTGTTTGAGGCGCTTCGTCAACGATTACCCACATCCTAGCAGCCCAGTTCATTTCGCTAAATTGGCGAGATTAAGTGGATTGGTTAAATTGAGTGAACTGGATAAATGGTTCAGCGATCTGGACGCGCTCGTGTGAGTGCAGGTCTTGCCCCCCAACATATATCTTGCAACTTGGCGGCTGTGGGCCTAAAATGCTGCGCTCTCAAAATTAACATCAACTCCTTGCCTTATGTAATTCCTACACAAGGCTGCTAATCCGAAGGGAGATACAATGCGTCACTACGAAATCGTGATCATGGTCCATCCTGATCAAAGCGAGCAGGTACCTGCTATGATCGAGCGTTACACCTCCAGTGTTACCACTGCCGGTGGAGCCGTTCATCGTCTGGAAGATTGGGGTCGTCGTCACATGGCATACCCGATCAACAAGATCCATAAAGCCCACTACATCATGATGAACATCGAATGTACGCAGGAAGTGATTGACGAGCTGTCACACAACTTCCGCTTTAACGATGCCATCCTGCGTGATCTGGTTCTGCGTGAAAAAGGTCCTGTCACTGAAGTGTCACCGATCAAAACCGCAGAGTCACGTGAGCAACGTCCTCCTCGCTCTGAGGATCGTCAGCCCCGTCATGAAGATGCCGAAATCGACAACGATGCGGACGACGACGATTCTGAAATTGATGAAACCGAAGAGTAATTAAGAGGAGACTGACTATGGCTCGTTTTTTTCGCCGCAGAAAGTTCTGCCGTTTCACTGCAGAAGGCGTTAAGCAAATCGATTACAAAGATGTAGAACTGTTGAAGGGCTACATTACCGAGACCGGCAAGATTGTTCCTAGCCGTATCACTGGTACCAAGGCGCGTTATCAGCGTCAGCTGGCGACTGCTATCAAGCGTGCGCGCTACCTGGCCCTGCTGCCTTACACCGATCGTCACGACAACTAAGAGCTTATGCGGCACTGGTAAAAGCCGGTGCCGCACTGAATTGAGGTAAGCAAGATGGAAGTTATTCTTCTCGAGAAAGTGGCCAACCTCGGGAGCCTTGGTGAAAAAGTTAAGGTTCGTGCGGGATATGGTCGTAACTACCTGGTACCTTACGGTAAGGCGGTACCAGCGACTAAAAACAATGTTGAACTGTTCGAACAGCGTCGCGCTGAGCTTGAAAAGGTACAGGCTGAAAAGCTTGCGACTGCTCAGGCACGTGCCGATGCATTGAGCGGTAAAGAGGTTACCATCGTGGCCAAAGCCGGCGACGAAGGTAAACTGTTTGGTTCTATTGGTACTCGTGATATCGCTGAAGCGATTTCTGCGTTGGGCACTGAAGTGACTAAAGCAGAAGTTAAACTACCTGAAGGCGCTCTGCGCAACACTGGTGAGTTTGATCTGGATCTGCAATTACACAGCGATGTATTCGCCACTGTTAAAGTGATTATCGTTGCTGAGTAATTAGGGCCAGACAATCCGGCATGTCGCATTTGAAATGCGCACCGGAATGGAAAAAGGCAGTTCGCTATGCGACCTGCCTTTTTTATTGCCCGAAGAATGCTCGCTTTGGTTACGAAAGTTCTCTAATTGTTGCCAATGCCTTTTGCAGTGATCAAGATTCGTTGATAATACGAGTCCGCTTTTCAATCTCTCAATTAATCACGACAGGATTCCATGAAAGACGTTCAAGCCAGTCAGGAAAGCTCTTCCGGTTTTGATTCCGCTTCGTCCGTGCCTGGCAAAGGGCAGGGCAATACCTCGTCCCTTCGACTTCCTCCGCATTCCATTGAGGCTGAACAGTCACTGCTGGGTGGTTTAATGCTGGATGGCGAGGCCTGGGATAAGGTGTCTGAAGTGGTTACAGCCAAGGATTTCTACCGGCAGGATCATCGGCTGATTTTTTCAGCGATAGAACAACTGATTAAGGACGACAAACTTCCGGATGCGATTACAGTCTCGGAACAACTGGAGTCCCGTAAGGAGATTGCTAAAGCCGGCGGACTGGCCTATCTCAGCGAACTGGTCAAGAATACCCCCAGTGCGGCCAACATTAAGGCATATGCAGATATCATTCGCGAAAGGTCAGTGTTGCGCCAGTTGATCAGTGTGTCCAATGACATATCTGATAGTGCTTATGATACAGAAGGCCGCTCCAGTTCAGATGTGCTGGATGACGCTGAGCGTAGGGTGTTCCAGATAGCAGAGTCCCGGCCTAATCAGGGTGGTCCCGAGTCTGTCAATCCGATCATTACCAAAACGCTAAAACGAATCGATGAGCTATTCCATTCAGATGGTGGAATTACCGGCGTCACTACCGGTTTCAACGACCTGGATGACCGCACATCGGGGATGCAGTCGTCGGACTTGATCATAGTGGCTGGGCGACCCTCTATGGGTAAAACCACCTTTGCTATGAACCTGGTTGAAAATGCGCTTATGGGGTCGGGAAAGCCGGTGCTGGTATTCAGTATGGAGATGCCATCTGATTCCATTGTTATGCGGATGCTGTCCTCCCTGGGACGAATCGACCAGACTAAGGTCCGTAGCGGAAAACTGGAAGAGGACGACTGGCCCCGACTTACCTCTGCCGTCAATATGTTGCGTGACAAACCTCTATACATTGACGACACGGCTGCGCTGAGCCCGACTGAATTGCGTTCCAGATCCCGCAGGGTTGCCCGTGACCACAATGGTGAAATCGGGCTGATCATGGTGGATTACCTGCAGTTGATGCGGGTGCCGGGCATGACCGAAGGGCGGACTGCTGAAATTTCAGAAATTTCTCGGGGGCTGAAAGCGTTGGCTAAAGAAATGCAATGTCCTGTAGTGGCATTGTCTCAGCTCAACCGAAGTTTGGAGCAGCGCCCCAACAAGCGCCCCGTAAACTCAGATCTGCGGGAATCCGGAGCGATTGAGCAGGATGCGGATGTCATCATGTTCATTTATCGTGATGAAGTTTATAACGAGGATAGCCCTGACAAAGGTATTGCTGAGATCATCATCGGTAAACAACGGAATGGGCCAATTGGCACAGTACGTCTGGCTTTTATCGGCAAGTACACCAAATTTGAGGATCTGGCCCCCGAATATGACCGTAGTTACGATGACGAATAAGACGTTGTCGGTGTTTTACACTATGATAAGTACGGGCTGAAGGGAGCCGTCTTGGTTTTTTCAGTTCTTATGTGCTCAAAGCACAACTCAGGTTTTATGTGCCGACGGCACAGCCCAGTTCTTGACAGGATGAGTAGATATCACTGGTGACAAGGCAAGAAGTTGTTTGTGTAACAGGTATTGATGGAGCGCTCGGGCAGGCGATTGCCAAGCGGTTGGAAAACAGTGGTTATGTGGTTAATGGGGTGCCTTCTGAGTACTTGAATCTGGCCACAGATGCTTTGGTGCGCCAGTTAAAAAAGCTGGGTAAGGCCCGGTATATTGTTAATGCTGCTGAACTAAGCGATCTCAATATAGCTGAACAACATCCTGATCTGGCCTACCAGGCCAATGTGGTGAGTTGTGAAGCCATTATCGAGTTGGCTCTCGAGTGGGGCGCTACGGTCATCCATCTCTCAAGTTTCCAAATCTTTGATGGGCAAAAAAAGAATGCCTATATCTCTGCCAACAAAGGACATCCTCTCAATGCATACGGTCGCACAAAAATGCAGGCCGAAGAATTATTGCAGACACGCTTGGAAAAGCTGCTGATTATCCGACTTGGCTGGTTGCTAGATCCTGGAATTGATGGCTGGGTCGCCAACACACTAAAAGACTGGTTGGATAACAAAAAAGTGCGCTGCTACCCGGATGTTGAATTGGCTCCTACCGCCTCTGAAGACATTGCACGGGTAATTGACGCCGTTCTCAAGCAGTTGGGTTGTGGTATCAATGTCTGGGGAATCTATCATTACGCGAGCGCAGAGTCGGTGACCCACGAAGAACTCATGCAAGCGCTGCAGTATCAGTCCTATGGTCAGGATGCCCCCGAAGGGCAAATCGTATCAACACCTCAACCTGCAGAGTTTGATGCCGAGGACAATTTGGCGTCACAGCAAAGTGAAGTTAAATTGCCTAAAAATGGAGTATTGGGCTGCATTAAATTGCGAAATACCTTTGGCATAAAACAGCTTCCCTGGCGCCGTTATTTGCCTGCTATGGTAGAGCATCTTGCAGAGATGGGGCTGGTTAAAACAATTACCCCCGGGGTAGAAAAGGAGGCGGCCCACACGATTAATCGTTAAGCCGCGATGCTAATTTGCTTTCGAAAATGAATGTTACTGCTAGAGTTGAATGTTCTTTCTAAAGTTAACAGCGAATTAGCGTTGTCCCGCAGCCATGTCGGAACGATGCTCATTACATTTCACTTCTTTCAAAATGCTCTGCAACCCTACCAAATCCTCAATATTGACTTCACGTCCCTGAACATTAATCAGTGATTGCTGTTGAAAGCGGGTGAGTACTCGACTGACAGTTTCCACTGCCAGGCCAAGGTAATTGGCAATGTCGCTTCGTGACATGGGTAATTTGAAATTTGTGCCCGAAAGTTTACGGCGTTGAAAACGACTGGACAGCGACAGTAACAGAGAAGCAATCCGCTCTTCAGCGGTATTTTTACTCAGCAACATGGTGAGCTGTCGGCTCTCCTGAATTTCCTTGCTCATGAGCGAGAAAAAGTGGTGCTGAAGGCTGGGAATCTGAGTGGAGAGCTCTTCAAACTTGGCTAAGGGGATTTCACACACAGTCGTACGCTCAAGAGCAACAGCCGAGCAGGAATATTCCTGCATACTGACACTGTCGAGACCGATCATTTCCCCGGGCAGGTAAAATCCGGTGACCTGTTCTTCGCCTTCTTCTGAAACCGTGAAGGTCTTTATCGCACCGCTTCTTACGGCATAACAGGATTTGAACGAAGCCTGTTGTTCAAAAATATAGTCCCCACGAGATAAAATTCGACCTTGGCGGATGATTTCTTCCAGACGGTCAATATCATCTGCTTCCACTGCAATAGGGATGCAGAGCTTGCTCAGGCTGCATTCGTGGCAACCATGATTGATGGAAAAGGATGATGACGTTTTTATCTGCTTCGAATCCATAGTGGCTCTCCCAGCTCAGGGTTTCTAGGATAGTCGAATAGGATAAAAAAAAGAACTAACTCGATCAGGTTTAATACAATTCCATCACCAACTTACGAGCTCGCAGTAAAGGCAACTGTTGTCGATCCAGTTGGTGATAATAGTCTGCCAGGCAAGAAGTATTTATCAATTCAGCGGTATGAGTGTAAGAGCGCGCGCCTAATCCCAGTCCCATGAGCCACTGGCAAGTCGTACTATTATTGTGGTTTTTGGACACAAAATAGCTATCCGTGACGGGGCTGTACCCGTGCTCCAGCATTTTCTGCCTGATTTTGGCGGTAGCAATTTGTTGATTTTGCAAAAGTTCAGCCGATGTGCCTGGGGGATAGGGCTCCGGCAGCAGTAAAATAGCCATTGGCATTTCCGCCAGAATGTTGTGAATTTCAGAGTCGATCGTTTTTAATACCTCCGGCGTCAGTTTTAACCTGATATATATATCTGTAATGCCGTAACTGCGAAATTTACGTAGCCAATCTGCCAGTTCAGGTAGTGGAAAAGACTTGCGGTGGGTCCCTGGATCGTTGATGCAAACACTGTTAATGCCAAGGCCCACCAATAACGCCAAGTGGGCATCATAGGTGGGGAGCTGATCCAACTCTGCCACAACTTTGGCTTCTCCTATCACAAATCCCGGAAAGGATCGGTTGATGTGGTAAGTGAGCTGTGTCAATTCGCTGTTGGTCAGGCGGCAGATCATGTCCGCTGACCAGTGCAAATAGGTTAGCCGGGTATTGTCGGCGAGCAATTTACCGAGCAGCTGGATTTCCTTCACGACATAATCAATGTAGCGTTGCAGCCCGGTTGAATTTAAAAAAGGATATCCTTTACTTCCTGATAGCGGTTGTTCAGGCTGTTTTTGTATCTCTGTACTGGAACTGATGTGTGTAAAGCGGGGTTTGGGCAGGCTCATACTCAGCGCAAGGCTAGAGTCGTCCTGAGCAGAGATCTCGTTGGCCAGCCAAGCCTTGGGGTCCAACTCCTGAAAAGGGATTTCGGGTCCGGCAACAATGGCTTTTGGTGGTGTATTCAGCAAAAAGGGCCAGTGGGCGTGCAATCCTTCCGACAGGCATGTATTCAAGGACTCTATCCCTGGATGTATCGTATCTGTATTTGGATTGCCGGAGGCCGGCAAAGTATGGGCGACAAAATGTCGGTCATTTCGAGTCATGGGACCCAGAACACCTATATCTTTCTGTTATATGGCCATCAAGTTTACTCCCGGGTTTCAGAGGGGTGTTGATCCCAGTCAAATTGTCGGGTCACCTAAATACACATTTATTAACCTCTGGACAGGCGATTGATTGCGATAGCCGGCCATGCCTTGCTATCCTTGCTTCGCGTAAAATTAGGGCAAATAACAGTGCAGATGATTAATTTTCTAAGATCTTTGGTTTTTTATGTCGGATATGCATTAGGCATGGTCGTTGTCGGTACCCTGAGTGCAGCCTTTGGTGCCTTTGTCGATTTTGAAAAACGCTATTACCTGATCTCCCGCTTGAATGTTTTTGTCATATGGTGGGCGAAGATCACTTGTGGCGTCCGTTATGAAATAGAAGGGCTGGAAAACGTTCCTGACACCGCATGCGTGGTGGTCAGCAATCACCAAAGCGCCTGGGAGACATACCAGTTGGGTATTATGTTCAGACCCCAGGCCACGGTTCTGAAACAGGAGTTGCTAAAAATTCCCTTCTTTGGCTGGGCGCTGAAAAAAGTGATGCCCATAGCCATAGATCGGAGCAAGCCGGCACTGGCGCTGAAGCAATTACTGAAACAGGGTAAGGAGCGATTGGCTGATGGGCTCTGGTTGGTAATCTACCCTGAGGGGACCAGGATTCGTCGAGGTAAGCTCGGAAAATACACCAAAGGAGCAACCCTGCTTGCCTCTTCTGCTGGAGTTCCTCTGTTGCCAATCGCTCACAATTCGGGCACTTGCTGGCCTGCCGGGTCTATGGTCAAGGCGCCGGGGATGATTAAGATGATCATCGGTAAACCTATCCCTACGGTGGGCCGTAATCGGGATGACGTGCATGCGGAAATGGAGCAGTGGATTCGTTCTCATGCTGCCGGACTCCCCGGGGGTGAAGGCTGGCCGCAGCCAACGGTGACCACTGATCAGGCATGACGGTATAGGGTAAAATAAAAAAAGGAGGCTGCTTGGCCTCCCTTTTTGGTACTTGTTCCATGGCGATACCTTGTCTGCCTTGGTAATGCCTTTTTATATCTGTAGTGGCCCCTGGTTTCCTTGGTAATGCCTTGACATCCGAACTAGTTGTTTTTAGCGGTAGCGTTCTTCTATTTCTTTCAACCTGCCCGATTTATGCAGCTTTTCCAGTTCAGCATTGAGCAAATTAATGTATTTGTCATCAGTATCAATATTCATTGCCAGATATAGCTGGGTTTCTTTAACGGTAAATACCGGTTTGATACCACGAACCCCATTCTGTAGTGCGTAGTAAGGACCTGAGACAGGGCCTGATATCCAAAGAGCGATCTGGCCATTTTCCAACCTCTTCGGATTAAGGTTGTCCTTGTCCAGGCTAGAGGTGGTAAAGTCGTTATCAAGCAGCCACTGTTCACGCACATCACCCTTGTAGGCACCGATGGTGTAGGCTTTGGCATCCTCGATCGAGCTGATCTCAATATCTGATCCTGGTTTGGCATAGAGCACCCAACCGTCAGAAGCGATGGGGCCGACCCACTTGAACAACGGCTTTCTTTCTTCAGTGAGCGTCGTGCCAAACACCCCTCGATTTTTTTTGCGTTGGGCATAGTTGTAGGCATAGTTCCATTGCCGTAATTTCATCGTGTAGGGGATTTTTGCATTCTTGAAAATCAGCTGTACGACTTCCGTAATTAACCCGGTAATTGCTTTCTCTTTATGCTCATATTCAGCATCATTGACGCTCATGTTGTACGGAGGAAAGTTCTCAGTCACCAAATTGAAAGTAGGAACTTCCGCTGCTTTTACCTGTAATGCGAGCACTGACAACAACATCGTCAATAGCAAATGAACATGTTTCGACACAGTACATATCTCCTTAGAAACTTATTTATAGACTTTAAAAATGCTTTGCGAAATATCAAGATATTCCGGAAAGCGTAGTGCCTCACGCTCGATGTGGAATTTCCTTTGGTCTTAGATTGTGACTAATCCAAAGTTGTTTTTAATGTTGGGATTTGTAAATTTTTATAGCTGGTCATAGACCTGCTAAGTCTCCTGTTCTGCCAGCTCTGCTTTGACTGCCTTAAACTGTTGTACGACGTGCTGCAGGTCTTCCATGCTGTGGCCTGCAGAAATCTGGGTTCTAATGCGGGCTTTGCCCTGGGGAACCACAGGGTAGGAAAATGCCACGACATAAACGCCGCGCTTTAACATCCTCTCGGCAAAATCCGCCGCTACTTTGGCATCGAAGAGCATGATCGGCACAATGGAGTGCTCTCCAGGCAGGATATCAAAGCCGAGTTTTTCCATTTCGGAACGGAAAAAACGCGTGTTTTGTTCCAGTTTATCGCGAAGTTCCGTGCTTTCGGTTAGCAAGTCCAAAGCTTTAATCGCGCCGGCTACTACAGGTGGGGCTACGGTATTGGAAAACAAATAGGGCCGGGATCTCTGTCTTAAAAGTTCGACGATTTCTTTGCGTCCGCTGGTATACCCGCCACTGGCGCCACCGAGCGCCTTACCCAAGGTGCCGGTGGTAATATCAATGCGATCCATACAGTTACGGTATTCATGAGTGCCACGACCAGTATTGCCGACAAAACCGGTGGCATGGCAATCGTCAAAATGCACCAAGGCATTATATTTCTCAGCCAGATCACAGATCTTATCCAGCTGCGCAATGTAGCCGTCCATGGAGAAAACACCGTCAGTGGTGATCAGCTTGTAACGGGCTCCAGCCTTATCGGCCGCGATCAACTGCTGCTCGAGATCGATCATGTCATTGTTCTGATAACGGAAGCGTTTGGCTTTGCAAAGGCGGATGCCATCTATGATGCTGGCATGATTGAGGGCGTCGGAGATGACCGCATCTTCAGGGCCGAGTAATGTTTCGAACAAACCACCGTTAGCATCAAAGCAGGAAGGATAGAGGATGGTATCTTCAGTACCGAGGAATGTGGAGAGCTTATGTTCCAGCTGTTTATGGATAGACTGGGTTCCACAGATGAAACGCACCGAAGCCATACCATATCCCCACTCTTCAAGTCCGGCCATGGCAGCCTTCTGGACTTGGGGATGCTGCGCCAAACCGAGATAATTATTGGCGCACATGTTTATCACATCCTGGCCACTGGTCACCCCGACGTGTGCCCCCTGAGGAGAGGTGATCTCTCTTTCGTTTTTATAGAGCCCAGCCTGTCTGATGCTATCAAGCTCCGACTCGAGATGTTGTTTGAAATCAGTGTACATAGGCTACTCCGCTAAAGGGGCTGCAGGGGCAGAATCATAGTTTGGCTGGTCATCAACCGGATGTTCATTCAGACCAGGTCAGTACCACTTTGCCGGCATTACCGGAACGCATGGCGTCAAATCCTTGCTGGAAATCAGAGAAGGGCAGACGGTGGGAAATCACCGGAGATATATCCAGGCCGCAATCAACCATAATCGACATCTTGTACCAGGTCTCATACATCTCACGCCCGTAGATGCCTTTGATAGTCAGCATGTTGAAAATAACCGTATTCCAGTCAATGGCGATTTCTTTTTCAGGAATACCCAACATGGCAATTTTGCCGCCGTGGCACATATTGACCAGCATATCGCGGAAGGCTGCAGGATTGCCGGACATTTCCAGCCCGACATCAAAACCTTCCTGCATCCTCAGAGACTTCTGCACGTCCGCCAGTGATTCGTTGCGTACGTCCACAGTATGGGTTGCCCCCAGCCGCTGGGCAATTTCCAGGCGTTTGGGGTTGAGATCAGTAATCACCACATGGCGGGCACCGGCATGTCGGCACACCGCTGCGGCCATGGCTCCGATAGGGCCTGCACCGGTAATCAGCACATCTTCACCCAGCAGATCAAACTGCAAAGCGGTATGCACGGCATTACCCAGTGGGTCGAAGAGCGAGGCGACATCCAGATCGATACCTTCATGGTGAACCCAGACGTTGGACATCGGCAGAGATACGTAATCGGCAAAGGCACCGGGCCGGTTAACCCCGATTCCGCTGGTATGCGCACACAGATGGCGACGGCCAGCCAAGCAGTTACGGCAACGGCCGCAAACGACATGCCCCTCACCGGAGACAATCTGTCCCGGATGAAAGTCATTGACGTTAGAGCCGACATCGACAATCTCGCCGACAAATTCATGTCCGACGATCATTGGTACAGGGATAGTCTTCCGGGCCCATTCGTCCCAGTTGTATATATGCAGGTCGGTGCCGCAGATGGCAGTTTTCCGTACCCTGATCAATACATCGTTGATGCCCATTATCGGCATGGGCACTTCTTCCAGCCAAAGTCCTTCTTTAGCCTCACGTTTCACCAGAGCTTGCATGGTAGTCATCGGCGGACCTCTGGGTTCAATTAGCCTGTATGTGAGCAGCCATCACTACGCTCACTTCTATGAAATTTAGCTCAGGAAAGGTATTAGGAAAAGAAATCCAGGCCCTTCGTCAGGATGACTATTCAGCATTAAATAACGTTTAATTACCCTTAAGTAATTGTACTTACCATGACTTTACAAAAAGTTAATGTGAGACAAGAATGATGGTTCACTTTATTAAGCGGACCGGTTTTTGAACCATTATAAATCCCAAAAACTACCGATAACGTTCGCTAGAAGTGGCACTCTGTCGTGAGCTTAAGGAAAAGCAGTATAAATTCCTGTTGTTAAGCTGAGGTCCGGCGAAACCTCATTAAGAAGGAACTTAGCAATGAAACTGATGAAATGGCTAGGCATACTCAGCCTGTTCTTGCCAGCTCTAGCAGTAGCCAAAAGCCAGCTAGATATGGCGTTTATTGAAGTCGACTCGTTCGAAACGTCCAAGCAGCTCAGCAGCATGAATCTCGACATTGCCAATGTGCGTGATCTCAGCACTGTCAAAGGGCGAAAGCTCAGGTTCGAAGTAGTGTTGTCCGATAAGGACAAATCCAAACTTAAAAAAGCCGGAATTAAATGGACCGCCGCGACAGTGGCCACTCAGGCCCAGGCGCGCAGCTTTTCTATCGCAGCCGCCGGTACTCCGGTTTTTCACAGCTTCGATGAACCCGAACTCGGGGTGAAGGATACGCTCTATGCCATGGCAGAAAAGTATCCCAACCTTATTTCCTTATACAACATTGGTGAATCAGTCCAGGGGCGTCCGCTGATCATTGCCAAAGTCGGTAAGAAGAGCTGGTGGGATACCTGGTTCGATCGTGGCCCGGTACTGAAAGATCATCCCAGACATGGCCATCATCACAGTCATAAGCCTGAAGTACTCTATGTTGCAACTCACCATGCCCGTGAGTGGGTAGCTCCGCAAATGGCGCTGCGCTATCTCAACTACCTGTTGGAAAACTATGGTAAAGACGAGCGTGTAACCAAGTTGCTGAACTCCGTTGATCAGTGGGTTATGCCGGTGGCCAACCCGGACGGATATGAATACACCTTTACCGATGAGCGCCTGTGGCGTAAGAACCTCGCCGACAATGATGGCGACGGAGTGATTACTCAACTGGACGGTGTCGACCTGAACCGTAACTTTGCAGAAAATTGGGGGCTTGACGATGAAGGTTCCAGCCCGAATTTTTCCGATGCCACCTATCGCGGGACAGAGCCCGAAAGTGAGCCGGAAAACAAGTCGCTGGTGAAATTCATCAAGCAGCATAAGTTCAAGTTTGTACTTTCCTACCATACCTATGGAGATTTGATTCTTTATCCATGGGGCTGGCAGGTGCAAACCACTTCCTATGATGATCCTATTTTCCTGGCGCAGGCCGGTACCGATGAAAATCCTGCGATTTTCGATCGCTTGATGGATCAAGGTTATGATCCCGGCGTTGGTGCTGATCTCTATACCACCAACGGAGACTTTACCGACTACACATACGGTGGTCTTGGGATACCCTCCTATACCGTCGAACTGACGACAGGTCAGGATGCTGATGGTAATTTCTATGGTTTCGAATTCCCGGATGACGAGATCATGGTGCAGACCGTGTTCGAAGATAACCTGGAGTTTGCTATTTCCCTTGCTGAAAGCGCTAAGCGTCCCGAAAAGCCGGTTTCTCCAGTGGGCATTACTGCCGATGATCTGTACCACAATGCCCTGACCAACTCCTGGGGCCGAAACCAGAACATCGACATCCTGGCCCAGAAAGGCATCGCGCCATTTACCTATCTGGTTTATCAGGTCGATGGCGGCCATTGGCGGTTTGGTCATTTCAAAGCGAAAAAAGGCAAGCGCTATAACACAGAAAAGGGCACTTACTATTCACGCTATGAAGCCATGGTTAAAGGCCAGGGCGCCGGTAGCGAAGTTACTTACTTCATCTGGTCACCTTGGCAGCAGCTTGGGACTTTCACTTATACGGTTGAACAGGCCACAGGGGCCGATGTTCTGATTATCGCGGCGGAAGACTACACCGGTGACTTCCCTGAGTATGCCGACTCCAGCGCGCCAAATTATCTGTCGTACTACACAGATGCCCTGGACGCTGCGGGTTATTCCTACGATGTATGGAATGTGGATGAGCGTTTGGCTGCACCGGAATATCGAGAAATCATGTCTCACTATGATGCCGTGATCTGGTACACCGGTGACGACTACGCCATCACTAACCCGGATTTCATCGTGCATGAAAACACGAAGTTGGCAGTGAGAGATTATCTCAACTACTACGATGGCCGATTACTGGCCACCGGACAGGGCCTGTCAGAGCTTTCCACGGTCTTTGGTTTCTATTCTGATGACTTTTTCCAATACTACCTGGGCTCCTATATTCATCTGGAAGCTTCCGGTGTAGACGGAGACGGTAATCCATATCCGGTTGCGGGCATTGCAGGTGATGCCTTGATGGATGGACTGGTCTTCAATCTGAACGGACTGGAAAGTGCCAACAACCAGACCAGGAACGATTCCTTCCTGGCTACCAGCGGTTTCCTGTCTACCTATGACCAGCAAATCAGTGCGACCTATATGCGTCCCGGCGGCGGTTTTGGGCCGACTTCGGGTGAGTACTATGTCTATACCGGTCAGGCTGACCTGAGCTACAAGCGGCTCGGTGGAACCTTTGTTGTTCCTACAGACAACCCGACTCTGACTTTGAACATGGCTTACGAGACTGAAGCGGATTGGGATTTTGCCTTTGTCGAAGTCTCAGTTGCCGGATCAGACATCTGGACGACTCTGCCTGAAACCAGTGGTGCCACGACTCAAAACACAGGCTCCAGCTGTACTTCCGGATGGGTGGATCAGATTCATCCGTTCCTGGGCAACTACATGGATGCAGCCTGTAGTCCTACAGGTACTACAGGCGAGTGGCATGCACTGGAAGGCAGCAGTTCCGGCTTTAAGGCGCTGGCATTTGATCTGTCTGCCTATGCCAGTGAGACTGTTGAGCTGTATATCTCCTACGCGTCTGACTGGGGAACTCAGGGACTGGGTGTTTTCGTCGACGACGTGAAACTGGGTAACGCAGCCGCGGAAGATTTTGAAGCAGGCTATGGTGACTGGCAGCCAACAGCACCTGAAGGTACCTTCAATATCAACAACTGGGAACGTCAGGTTGGTGAAGGCTTTGCTGACGGGCCTGTGCTGAGAAGTGACAACTCTGTGTACTTAGGCTTTGGCCTGGAAGGCGTGGATGGCTTCGACAATCGTGTCGAACTGATGAAACGCAGCCTGGAGTATCTCGGACTATAAAGGCTCTTTATCAGCGGCACAGGGATGTGGGCTGATAGCAAAAAAGCCGGCAGTTGTTGCCGGCTTTTTTATTTTATTTTTTGAGCTTTAGGTATGTTAGTTAAAGCACTGCCAGAGCAGCCTCGTAATCGGGTTCGTCAGCAATTTCGCTAACCTGTTCGGTATGCAGGACTTTGCCGGATTCATCCACCACGACCACTGCGCGTGATAACAAGCCGGACAATGGACCGGTAGTGATGGTCAGGCCGTAATCTTTGCCGAAATTAGCAGAGCGGAATACTGACGCAGTATCCACATTGTTGATGCCTTCTGCTCCGCAAAACCGGCCAAATGCAAAGGGCAGGTCAGCCGATACACAAAGCACCTTGGTGTTGGCCATGGCGCTGGCTTTTTCATTAAACTTGCGTACTGAAGTTGCGCAAGTGGGCGTATCAATACTTGGGAAAATATTCAGCACCAGTCTGGAACCGGCATAGTCGGACAGGGAGGCTTCGGAAAGGTCGCTTTTTACCAGCGAAAAAGCCGGTGCTGCATTTCCGACAGCTGGCAGATTGCCAATGGTTTCTATAGGGTTGCCTTTGAGGGTGATGGTCGCCATGCTGAACGCTCCTTAGCGATTGAGTTGAGCTGATAACTGTAGCACATCAGAATACATCCAGTAGGAGTCTCTTGAACTCCCGAATCTAAAGCGGCAGGCAAACAGCAATCCAGAAATTACGATCCATAAGTTACAAACTCGGAAATTACAAACCTGAAAGTACAAGTTCGATAATTCAGGCTCGATAGTACAAACCCGTTAGTACAAGCTCTATAGTACAAACCCGTTAGTACAAGCTCGATAGTTCAGGCTCGATAGTACAAACCCATTAGTACAACCCCGATACTATAAACCCGATACTATAAACAGGAGTGTAGCCAATGGCTGTTACAGGTGAGTGTTTTTGTGGGCAGGTTAAGTACCGAATCACCGGTGCGTTAAAAGATGCCCGTTCCTGTCACTGTTCCCGCTGTCGCAAGGCGTTCAGTTCACAAGCCTCTGCCTATGCGCTGGTGGAGCCACAGGATTTTCAGTGGTTGAGCGGTGAAAGCCTGCTTACTTCATACGTTAGTCAGCACGACTTTGGTTTACAATTCTGCAGCATCTGTGGATCGACGTTGTGCGGCATCTTCCGTGGCGAGGTTCACGGTATCACTCTGGGCTGCCTGAATGAGGACCCTGATATTGAAATCGGCCGTCATATTTATGTCGGCTCCAAAGCAAGCTGGGAAAAAATGCCGGAAGGCGTGGTGCAGTTTGTCGAGGGAGTGCAGGCTCCCTCAGAGGGGTTCTGATATTTATCAGAACAGTAGTCCCGCCAGATTGCAGGGCCCCTGACGACTATCCAGCTGTTTCTGCAGAATACCTTCCCAGGCAAGTTTGCAGGCACCGGTGGAGCCGGGCAGACAAAAGATGGCTGTGTTATTGGCGAGGCCACCGATTGCTCTGGACTGGATGGTTGAAGTGCCTATGTCCTCGTAGGAAAGTTGACGGAACAATTCGCCAAAGCCGTCGATCGTCTTGTCGAACAGGGGCTGTAGTGCTTCGGGAGTACTGTCTCTGGAGGTGAAGCCAGTACCGCCGGTTACCAGTATTACCTGAATTTCCGGGTCGGCAATCCAGGCAGAGACCATGGCGCGGATCTGGTAAATGTCGTCTTTTACCAATAGCCGGTCAGCAAACCGATGACCGGCTTCCTGTAGCGACTCGCACAAGTACTTACCCGAAGTATCAGTCTCGCGATTGCGGGTATCGGATACGGTAAGCACCGCAATTTGTAAGGGTAAAAACTCCTGATTCGCTTTCATATTTTCGGTCTCAAATGATTAACTTTATTCGTGACTTTTACCCCGGCCAATTCCGTTGTGCTTAATCAACAGCTTTGTTTGGGGTGGTTCCAGTTAGTGTCCGTCCATAAACACCCGATGATAGGCGGACACTAACGTGGCACAGGAAAGTACCACCAAAATTGATGGTGTAATCCATTGATTTTGCAAGCAAAATAAAATCGCATTTTGGCTTTGCGACTTCCATAAATGGCAGGGAAGCTGTTTATGGATGAAAACTGGTTAAGACGGTTATCCCCCCAATGAGGCCAGGTGGCGTGTTGTGCCGGTGTATCCCTGATGTAGTAAATGGCCGGCTTGCTTACTGTGCAGGCTTTGCCTTATGGCTCGGATGGTGCCGACCACATCATTTTGTCTTAAATGTTGGCGCAAGTCGGTATGGCTATCACCAAACAGACATAAGTGCAGTTTGCCGGTGGCAGAGATACGCAAACGGTTGCAGGTACGGCAGAAATCCTTGCTGTAGGGCATGATCAAACCAATGCCTCCCTGATAATCCGGATGGCAAAACTCTTTGGCCGGGCCAGCCAGAGGCCCCCTGCTTTTTTCGACCCAGCCCCGTTCGAGTAACGATGCCTGGATAGACTCGCCGGTGATGCGGTTGTCGCGGAAGAACACCCGGTTATCACCGGTCTCCATCAACTCAATGAACCTGACGGTTACCGGTATGGTTTTTACCCAATGGATAAAACCATCAAGCTGATCCTGGTTGAACTGCCGTAATAACACGGCATTGACTTTGATATTCGAATAGCCCAGTTCCAGAGCCCGGTCTATCCCCGTCATCACTTTGGGCAGAATGTCGTGGCCGGTGATACGGGCAAACTGGGCTGGGTCAAGGCTGTCGACACTGACGTTAACGGCATCAAGCCCAGCCCGTTGCCAAGTGTCGATTTTGTGTTTCAGGTTATAACCATTGGTGGTCAGTGCTACTTTTTCAATTCCGGGTGCTGACTTGCAGATTGCGATTAGCTTGTCCAGATCACGTCTGGTGCCGGGCTCACCCCCGGTAAGGCGAATCTTCTGGGTACCAAGTGCGCTGAACGCTTTCACCAGGGTTTCAACCTCATGGGGCAAAAGTGGCAGCTGTTTGCAATTGCTGCTGTAGCCATCCGGTAAACAATAATTACAGCGAAAGTTGCAAGCCTCGGTGACTGACAGGCGTAGGTATTGGAAACGTCGGCCATGGGCATCCTCCAGTGTGGACGATGCCTGCCCGGACCTTGTGGTGCCCGATTGCACTACAGCTGGCGGATAATCGAGCATATTCTTCTCCGGTGGACACAGGTGTATTGAATGTCCTTCATGTTAAAAAAGGGTGATAATGGCGGCTTGATCTTTATCAATTCCCGCCTGATCGTCAGCAGCGCAGAATGGGTATTCCTTTGTGGGTAGAATTAGTCCTCCTCCAGAAAGTTGTGTTCAATGGCCTGTTGCAGGCGGCGGTTCTGACGTTCGGCCTGATTGGCAAAATGCATTACGATCATGCAGCCGGCGAGTACGCCATAGAGCACCATGAAACAGGCGGAGTAAATATTAAGGAAGTCCACGGCAACCCCAAAAAATACAGGCAGGGTGAAGCCACCCATAGCGCCCAGTGTGGCGACTATTCCTCCTGCACTTCCCATGTGATTGGGATAGTAGTCGTAAAGAATTTTGTATACCGATGCCCGACCGAAGCCCTGGGCAATGCCGATGACATTGATCAGCACAGTAAACAACGGCAGATTAATGGCAACGTTTAACTCCACGTCATGGCTGACTCCGTGAATCTTCATGCTGGTCGGCGGATAGCTGAGAAAGAACAGGCAGACCAGGCAAATCCAGAATACACTCCAGTTTACCGCGCGGCCGCCATAGCGGTCCGCGAACCACCCACCCAGCGCTCGCACCACACTGGACGTGGTGACAAATACTAAAGTAAACAACATCGCCTGTGGCTGGCTGAGCTGGTAGGCCTCCACATAATAGTGGGGCAGCCATAACAACAGCGCCAGAAAACTGCCGAAGACAAAGTAGTAATAGAGACTGAAGCGCCATATTTGCAGATGGGATAACGGGGCTAATTGCTCCTGCAGGCTCAGCTTCCGTTGAGTCTGCATATAGCGGGTGTCTTCCGGTGCCACCAGCAAAAACACAACCACCATGATCAACATGCCGATGCCATACAATGGCCCGACAAAGGATTCTCCCCAGTAACCTATGATCAGCGGTGCCAGCACCAGGGATATTGCAGCACCAGCGTTGCCGGCTCCGAACACCCCCAGGGCGAACCCCTGTTGGC
This sequence comes from Hahella sp., assembly GCA_050299855.1. GTDB lineage: Bacteria > Pseudomonadota > Gammaproteobacteria > Pseudomonadales > Oleiphilaceae > Hahella. The sequence goes on along the minus strand of JBNKWQ010000018.1, from coordinate 255,260 downwards.
GCCGTTCAAACCAGGGCGTGACATAGCGGATACCGATAGTGAAGGAAACCCCGGATATACCCAGCATCAGGCCGGCCACGATATACCCCTTGTAGCTGGTGACCCAGGGCAGGCTGAAGAGGACGGGGACGATAAGCAGCATTTGCCACAGAAACAGCTTGCGGCACGAAACCCGCTCGCTGAGCAGACCGGCAGGAAAGCGCAGGAGAGCCCCGGTCAGCATGGGGGCTGCCAGTAGCAGGCCGAACTCAGTCGCGCTAAGTTGCAGCTGTTCTCTGAGGCTGAGCCCTAATACTGCATAGAGGGTCCATACCGAAAAGTTGGCAGCAAATGCCAAGGTGGCGGCTGCTAAAGCCCGTTGGCCGAGTTTTTCCGTATATTGATATGGTGAGTTGGCAACATTGTTTGTCATGGCGACTCGACTTCCGGCATTTCGTAAAACCTGTAGCATCCTGGAATGTCTTCAGGATAACCAGTCTCGCGGTAATCCCAACCCCCATTCCCCTAATGCTCATAGGTACTCCCTGAACCAGAAGCAGGCTACCTCTTTGTAGGTAGGGGGACGCTACACTGCCAGTCACCCTAAGGGGCGGCACTTATTCGCAGCTATTCCCTAAGAGATATATAAGGTGATCTGGCTGAATAGTGAGCAAGTCTCCAGTTGACGCCGGTCAATTTTCAGCAAAGGTGGGAATGGGATAGTGCAGGGGAATTTCATGGGTCTGTAATCAGGAGACATATATGAACGATAGCAGTCTGAACCTGTTCCGGTTCAGTGACCCCAAGATCAAAACCTTGCATATCACCTGGTTTGCCTTCTTTCTGACGTTTGTGGTGTGGTTCAGCCATGCGCCGTTGCTGGCATTTATTAAGGAAGCTTTTGATCTCAGTGATCAACAGGTGAAAGCCCTGTTGATCCTGAACGTGGCCCTGACCATACCGGCACGTATTCTGATTGGAATGCTGGTGGATAAATTTGGTCCCCGCATTGTCTATTCAGGCCTGTTGGTTATCTCCTCCTTTATTTGTATCGGCTTTGCCACGGCCACTACCTATGAGGCGCTGGCACTGTTCCGGTTCCTGCTCGGCTTTGTGGGTGCAGGATTCGTGATCGGCATCCGCATGGTGGGGGAATGGTTTCCTGCCAAGCAGGTGGGTATCGCCGAAGGAATCTACGGCGGCTGGGGTAACTTTGGTTCTGCCGCCGGCGCTATGACCCTACCAACCATTGCGCTTATGTTTGGTGGTGATGACGGCTGGCGTTATGCGCTGGGCATTACCGGCATGATGGCCGGACTTTTCGGCCTGGTATACTACCGTCTGGCCCGCAATACCCCTAAAGGCTCTACTTATTTCAAGCCTAGAAAGTCCGGCGGTTTGGAAGTGACCAGCATGAAAGACCTGATTTTTTACCTGGTAATGAATGTTCCCATGTACGTCGCACTTGCGGTACTGGCGTGGAAATTGTCTCCGGCCGGGTTGGGTCTGTTGTCTGATACCACGACAGATATTCTCTGGATCGGACTGGTAGTACTCTATGCCTTCCAGGCCCACCAGATCTGGAAAGTTAACTACGAACACCTACGCGATGGTGTGCCGGAGTACGAGCACTATAAATTCAAGCAGGTCGCCATTCTGGATCTCGCTTACTTTGTTACCTTTGGTTCTGAGCTGGCCGTGGTGTCCATGTTGCCGCTTTTCTTCCTGGAAACTTTTGAAGGACTCGATCCCGTCAAAGCTGGATTACTCGCTTCAGGATTCGCTTTCATGAATCTGGTGGCGCGGCCCACCGGTGGTCATTTCAGCGACAAAATCGGACGCCGTAAAAGTATGTTGTTGCTGGTCGGTGGGCTCGCCATCGGCTACATGGTACTGAGCCAGATTGACGGCACTTGGTGGTTGCCTATTGCCGTAATTTCCACTATGGCATGCTCTTTCTTCGTGCAGGCAGGTGAGGGTGCGGTATTTGCCATCGTGCCGCTGGTTAAAAGACGGATGACCGGACAAATCGCCGGTATGGCTGGTGCCTACGGCAATGTTGGTGCGGTCTGTTACCTGACGGTCCTGTCTTTCGTAGACTACAGCACTTTCTTCATGGTTATTGCTGGATCTGCAGCGCTGATATTCCTGGCCTGCATGTTCCTGGATGAACCCAGAGGTCAGATTGCCGAAGTGGACGAGAATGGTACCGTCCATATGATTGATGTGGGATAAAGAGGCAATCGGCGTTGGAGGCAACAACACAAACACTGGAGCTGGATGTCGGCGAAGTCTCCACGGCAGGAATCAAACCTCTTAACGAGGATGCTGTGGGGCATACGCCGCTGGATGATAGCTACCAGCGCGTCTCTAAAGGTGTCGTGTTTGTGCTTGCTGATGGTGTCAGTTCCTGTGAGGCTGGTCAGGAGGCCAGCCGTCAGGCCGTTGCCGAGTTTCAACGTGACTATCTGATAACACCCGACACATGGTCGGTAGAGCATGCCGGGCGTAAGTCCCTGGGCTCCCTGAACCTGCAACTCTATAAACGCAGCCATGAATTTGCCCAGCAGGAAAAGGGTTACCTCTGCACCTTCACCAGCCTGGTCCTGAAATCCCGTACCGCTCATTTCTTTCATCTCGGCGACAGCCGTCTCTACCGTCTGCGGGAAGGGGAGCTGACTCCGCTGACCCGTGATCATGTCGCAACTCTGGGTGGTGGGCGCAGGATGCTTGCGCGGGCGCTGGGGATGGATAACCAGGTTCAAATTGATTACGGACAATCACCTTTGATGGCAGGGGATACCTATCTGCTGACCTCCGACGGTGTTCATGATTTTCTGGATTCCAACCAGTTGATTGCGCTGCTCACTGATCCTCAAACCGCACAGGAAGCGGCCGAAAACATCCAACGCAGCTCATTGGAAGCAGGCAGTGATGATAATATCAGTGCCATTGTCGTCAGGGTAGTTCAACTGCCGGATTCCACACTTGAAGATTACAGCAGTGAACTTCACCGCCTGCCTTTTCCTCCTGATCTGGAACCGGGAATGAAACTTGATGGCTACGAGGTTATCAGGGAAATATTTGCCTCTGCCCGAAGCCAGCTGTACCTGGTGCGGGATATGGCATCCGGCGACGAACTGGTGATGAAAACCCCCTCCCGGAATTTTGACGGCGACATGAGTTATATTGACCGCTTTATTCAGGAAGAGTGGATCGGCAAGCGGATTCACAGTCCCCGGGTGGTTAATGTCATCTCCCAGTCCAGTCCGCGCACCGCGCTGTACTACCTCATGGAATATGTCGGAGGTGAATCCCTCGACAAATGGATGGTCGGTCATCGGTTTCCCAAACCCAAGCTAGCTATTCAACTGGTCAAGCAAGTTGCTGAAGGGTTACGTGCACTGCATCAGCAGGATACCGTTCACCAGGATCTGAAACCGGCCAACATCATGATCATGCCCTCGGGGGATATCAAGCTGGTGGATTTTGGCTCCGTCTATGTGGCTGGAGTGGCGGAAGTCTTCCGCCCGCTGGAGCATGAAGGTGCGTTGGGAACGGCCACTTATTCTGATCCACAATACCTGCTGGGGCATAACAGCGGTCGTCAGGGGGATCTTTATTCCCTGGCCACGATTACCTACGAAATATTCACCGGTGAATTGCCCTATGGTGAGCATATCAATGAGTGCCGGTCTGCCTTTGATTATGATCGTTTGCGCTATAGATCAGCATCGCAGTTTAACCCGGTGATCCCGCTCTGGTTTGATCGCACCCTGGAGAAAGGGGTGGCCATCGACCCTGAACAGCGTTACCACACCATTGATCAGTTCCTGCGTGATCTGCTGAAGCCCAACCCCGACTTTCTCCGCAATGATCCCCGCCTCGGTGACGATCGCAGCCCAGTGTTGTTCTGGCAGATTCTGTCGGGTTTCTGGGTACTGATACTGGTGTTGGTGGTTACGCTGTTTTCCTGCCAGGGGCCTACCTGATTTTGTGATTTTCGTTTTTTGAAATAACCGGAGGAAGCATGCCTGACGTGAATACAGACAACACGCTCGATACCTCGGAAACATTTATTACCGCGCAGCAGCAGAAGCCTTACCACGAACTCCCGCTGGTATACGCCTGTTCCGGCTGTTCCAACGCTGCCCAGCTGGCCAATACTCTGGCCGTTAAATTGGATCGGCAGCATCTGGCGGAAATGTCCTGCATTGCCGGAGTCGGTGGTGATGTCCCTCCATTGGTGAGGGCGGCTCAGCGGGGGCGCAAGATTCTGGCGCTGGATGGTTGCCCACTCCATTGTGTTAAGAACTGCCTTGCCCGGCATCAGCTAAGCCCATCCTTACATCTGGAACTCGCCGATCATGGCGTGAAAAAACGCCACCATACAGATGCTTCTGAGGACGAAGTGGAGCGGGTCTGGGCGGAAGCCGTACTTCCCGCATTGCGACGTCTGGCAGATCTGCGGGACTCGGAGCCTGTCTTAAGTCCGACAGCCTCCTAGCGGCAGAATTTGACCTGGGTCAACCTGAGTAGGATCAATTAGCATATATTAATGATAATTGTTCTTATTCATATTGAGGCCCTAATGACGCTCTCAGAATTCCGTCCCGGTGATAAAGGGATTATCCAGCAAATTGATTGTAACCACCCTGAGTTTGCCAGCCGAATGTATGCGCTCGGTATAGTGCCCGGTCAGGTGATAGAGCTGCTGCATCAGGCACCTCTTGGTGACCCTGTGCAGATCCGGGTCGGACTGACACTCGTAAGCCTGCGTCGGAAGGATGCCCAGGTTATCCGCTTGCAGAAGGAGTTATCATGCGTATTCTCCTCGTAGGTAATCCCAACTGCGGAAAAACCACCCTGTTCAATCGCCTCACCGGCGCCCGGCAGAAAGTCGGCAACTGGGCCGGGGTGACGGTTGAAAAGAAATCGGGCCTCATCAGGAAGGGCAGGAAAGGGACATCATCCATTGAGGTGATAGATCTACCCGGCTTGTACGGCCTGAACAGTGCCTCACCGACAGCGGATGAGCGGGTTGCGGAAGAAGTCTTCAACCAGGGTGACTTCGATCTGATTCTCAATGTGGTGGATGCCGCTAACCTTCAGCGTCATCTTATTCTCACCAGCCAGCTGAAAGCGTTGGGTAAACCTGTGTGGTTGGCCCTCACTATGACCGATGTCGCCCAACAGGGTGGGCTGTTAATCGATGCGGAGATCCTGGCCCGTCAACTTGAATTACCCGTTTATCCGGTGGTGGGTTCAAGCGGTGAAGGGATGAACGTGCTTGTGGGTGACCTGGTTCATCACGCGCAAGCTCATTCTGAGCAAGCCACAGCCACTACGACTGACTTCGGGAACGCGACCACCAGTCGTCATTCCACCGAGAGTATGCTGGCGCAAATCAGCCATCATCAACTGCAGGTTGCCCTGGCCCTGCAAGGTGTTGTCCAGCGTACTGAAAGCCAGCGAAATTTTACCGATATCATGGACCGAATCGTGTTGCATCGCTGGTTGGGCATACCGATTTTCCTGGCGGTGATGTATCTCATGTTCACCATGGCGGTCAATCTCGGTGCCGTCTTTATTGACTTTTTCGATATTCTGGGCGGCGCTCTGTTTGTCGATGGATTTCACCATCTGCTGAGCCTGGTGAACGCACCGGAATTTATCCATGTCATACTGGCCGACGGCATGGGCGGCGCTATGCAGATCGTGGGGACCTTTGTTCCAGTGATCGCCGGTCTGTACCTGTGCCTGTCTTTTCTTGAAGACAGTGGTTATCTGTCCCGTGCGGCTTTTGTCGTGGACAAACTGATGTCGCGCATCGGCCTGCCGGGGCAGGCGTTTGTACCCTTGATTGTCGGCTTTGGCTGTAATGTGCCGGCGGTAATGTCGGCGCGTACACTGAGCCGCCAGGCAGATCGCCTGCTGACCATGCTGATGGCGCCTTTCATGTCCTGCAGTGCCAGGCTGACCGTTTATGTGTTATTTGCCGCGACCTTTTTTCCGGAGCAGGGCCAAAATGTGATTTTCCTGCTTTATCTATTCGGCATCATGGTGGCTGTATTTTCCGGCTGGCTATTCCGCAAACATATTTTCGCCCTGGTGGCAGAACCTTCCCTGATGGAAATGCCCGCTTATCATCTACCGGTGTGGCGCAATATCTTCATCACCACCTGGCATCGCCTGCAGGCTTTTGTCCTGCGTGCCGGTAAAACCATCGTGCTGGTGGTGACATTCATGACGGTGCTCAGTTCAGTGACCGTACAAGGGACTTTTGATACCCAGGCACGGGAACAATCACTGATGGCTTATTTGGGCCAGTCAGCCACACCGTTGCTAAAACCTTTAGGGGTGAAAGAGGAAAACTGGCCTGCCACCGTCGGTCTTATTACCGGTATTTTTGCCAAGGAAGCGGTCGTCGGCACCATGGTATCTCTCTACAGCCCGGAAGCTTCTTCTCTCTCAAAAAACGATAATGTGCTGAATAATGAACCTGCCCCGGAAACATGGCAACTGGCTCAGCCCTTGGGCGAAGCCGTTGCCTCTATTGGAGAGAACCTGCGCGGTTTCAGTAATGCCATTCTGGACCCATTAGGCCTGGGTGAGGTTGATGATCAGATGCAGGGATTGTCAGGAGATGCGTCAAGTACCGCGACCATGAGCCGAATGCAAAATGGCTTTGATGGTGCCCTCGGCGCTTTCTGTTTCCTGCTGCTGGTACTATTGTATTCGCCCTGTGTTGCCGTCATGGCCGCCATCCGGCGTGAAGCGGGGCTGATGTGGATGTTGACAGTGGTTAGCTGGACAACCTCTATTGGCTATATCATTTCCAGCCTGGTATACCAGTTTGCCACTTTGAGCCAACATCCTCTCGGCACGCTCTATTGGACTGGCGGGGTAATCGTCAGTTTTGGGGTATTTGTCTGGGGGCTTAAGTGGAGCTGTCGCCCTGTTTTTAGAGGGGATATACCCGTGGTGAATTGTTAGAGGGAATTGGCCGCTTTCTGTATCTCTTCTGAGTTCTGTGGTTAAAAATCCCATTCGTTAGCCGAACGTTCTTAGACTTGATACCGGGATTTGCCTGTTTTTGCCTTGGTCTGGCGGCAGGATCTTGCGGATTTCCCGAGATGAGCTAGCTTTAGCAATGAAGCAGTCTTGAATAATCGACACTGTGCATGGCGCAGTCACCAATACCTGGGATAACGGTGATGAACAGGGAATTAGCCTTCAAGGTTCTGGTTGGTCTGGTTGTATGTTTTATTTTGGGAGTCAGCGCTGGCTGCGTGAGCGTTCCTCAGGCGGCTATCGATGTTAACCGTCAGGTGTCCAAAGGGATCACGACGATTGGAGACAATGGTCTGGCAATGGTGGAAGCCTGGGAAGAATCGGCCTACAACATGCTGGATGAGCGATGGTCCAATGTCTACGCCAAAGCGGACTCCACCTACCGAAGTAAAAAAGGTTTATCCACGACGGCTGCGCTGAGCTATAGCCAGCAGGAAGACGTGGCCGGTCTGGCAGTTTTGATTCGTTCTGAAGTCCGTAAGAAGATCAAGACCAAAGCGGACAGCATGCGCGAGATCATTTCCCAGAACGTCAAGAATACCCTGGATGCCAATGAAAGCCTTACTGACCTGCTGGTCAGTGCGAGTGCGGTATCCTCCCTGCAGAAGTCGGCCCTGAAAGAAGTCGGTAGTCTGGTTCCCATTCCCCCCGGTGTCACAACCTTTATCGCCAGTTCCCTGAAAAGCGCAGGATTCTAACGGAGGAGAGCCACCATGAGTCTGAATGACCTGAAAGAAGAATTTGGTCCTGAAATTTCTGATATTGCCAACGATGTCAGCAACTCCCTGCCCATGTCCAAGCCCCAGTTGCGCAGCGCATTCAACGATGATGAGCTCAAAGAGCTGCACAGCATGATCAAGGACGTTAATAGTGCCACTGACGAAAACCAGAAAGTTGTCAAAGTGGCTAACCATGCCAAATCCGCACTGAACCTCCTGAAAAAGCTCGGCGTAGGGCTTTAAACCAGGGTACCTCCAAACTCACGCAGGCATTTTGAAGGGAGTGAGGAAGTGATGATGGACGAGGATAAGCTCGAACTTCTCGAACGTCAGTTATCTGATAAGGTGACCGAACGTGTCAGACCGGCGTTATTTCGGGTTTATGCCACCATCGGCACCACCGTAATCGCGACACTCGGCTTTGTCAGCTGGGATATTGTGTCGGATATCAAGGCTGAAATTAAAGCGGAAATCCGCGCCGAAATTGATGAGTCCATCGTGGCGGATATCAAGGAGAAGCGTAGGGAAATTGAAGGACTGATTGTGGAGTCCCGGATTCTGGCCAAACAGGCGAACGAAGTGGTGCTGGATCTGGACAAGAAAATCAAGGATTTTGAGCCTCAGGCCTCACAGCTCGATGAAACCATTCTCAAAGTGAACTCCCTGAATGTGGATGCCCGTAACTTGGTGGCCCTATATTCCACAGAAGTAAAACCGCTGGCGGAAAACTTTGAAAAGCTTTCCGACCAACTGCAATCGCTGGCTCAGCAGGTTGACCAGTTGAACGCTATTGCCGGGGAGGAATCTACCAGAACTGAAATGAATGTCGATAGCTCCGAAACCCGGGGGAATGCCATTTCGTCGGTGATCACCGAAACGACAGAGGTCAACAAGCAGTTCAGGGAGCGTAACAAAACAACGGTCTTCTTCCAGTTTGCCAGCGCCACCAGAGGCCAGGCGGAAGAACTCTCCCAGGTGCTGAAGGAAAAAGGATACATTGTTCCCGGAGAGGACCGCGAAACCTCGGCGGTAGGGAAACATGAGGTGCGTTTCTTTCATAGCGAAGACGAGGCAGAGGCCAAGGCACTTGCAGCTGATATTACCGATGCACTTAAGGGGCTTGGGTATCCTGAATCTGACACTACCAAAATGATCACTCGTTCCTACGTTAACTATACCGCCAAGAAACCTCGGGTCGGGGTGATTGAGCTATGGTTGGACCTGCCTTATCTGAAATGAGGGAGGCGAGTAATGATTGCATTATCTGATACCGACCAGGGCATGCAAACCTTCGAACGTTCGGTAACAGTTCTTGAGAGCTCATCGAAACTCCATGGATGGCTAACAATACTTCAGCTGAGGCCGACTTTGACCTTTCACAGCTTTTACCTTGCTGTGGATGCCCTGTGAATTATAGTCAATCCTAGTAGAACTTGGTTTCAGTGGTGAACGCGTCTATGGGCATTCAGCACTGCATTTATGCTGGAGACAGGCCCAGTCCTTAAAATCAAAATTTGGGGAAGAGCGCTGTTTACTTCTTCGTGTTTCAGCATAGTCCAAGTTGTATTGTTCGACTCTGGATGTAACTTATATGGCTTTTGATAGTTGTACAATCAACAGCCCCCCCTTTTAACCTTCCGAAGCGGCCCAGAGAGTTCTATGCTCTCTGGACATTGATGTCCTATCGATTATCTATACTTGGCTAGTTGGCTTCGGCCACTGTTTCCAGCATTTTTTCATTGATCTGACATGTGGAAACCCAGGCATCGACCTGATGCAGCCTTTCCAGCCAGCTGATAATGTTCTTGAAGGGTTGATAAGGCACTCCTCCTGCTTCCCAGTGGTCTGACTGACAGGCCAGGGCGAAGTCAGCGATGCTAAGTTTGTCGCCAGCCACGAAGGGGGACCGGGCCAGTTGGTCATCCAGGATTTGGGCATATACCGGAAACCTTTCTTTACCTTCGGCTATCTTGGCTGGGTCTCCGGGGGCGCCCATAAATAGTGGTTTAAAGAAGGTTTCCAGAAGAATGGTGCCGGAAGCCAGATTGAAATGAGCCGTCTCCCAAAACTGCCAGCGGGATATGTTGGCTCTATCCCGGGGAGAGCCGGAAAACAGCTCGCCGTTACCATACTGACATGCCAGGTACTGACAGATTGCGTTAGATTCCCAAAGCTTAAAATCTCCATCCACCAGTGCCGGTACTTTTCGGTTTGGATTGATGGCTGTATATTCGGGCGTCATCAGATTGCCTTTGTCGAACTCGAGATATTCGATCTCCACATCCAGTTGGAAATGTTTAATGGTGGCCAACACTTTACGGCAGTTGGGCGATCCATAGACCATATATGCTTTCATTTTTCACCTCATTCTGTGGTTTTGCATTAACTAGACGAATGAGATGAGACAAACCCTACGGTAGATAAAACTATTTTTTAGGGATGATGGTCTGCTGCTTCAGATAACGGATTTTGTGTTCAAGGTAACGTTGTTCTTCAGAGGTGTTAGTGAGCACCTGTGCCTTCTGAAAGTTTATTGCTGCTTCAGCGTAATTTTGTGCATGCTCCTGTAAGTGTCCCAGAACCACATAGTAATGAGAGTAACTTTGCATGGTTATATCATGGGAATAGCCATTCAATAATGTAATAGCCTCCTCCGGCCCGTAAACGTGAGCCAGCGCGACTGCCCGATTGAGATGGATAATGGCGGAGTTTTCAAATCTTAGCAGGGAATCATACAGCATTAATATTTGGGACCAGTCCGTATCTACTGAGTCCCTGGCTGTGCAATGGAGAGCCGCTATTGCCGCTTGTACCTGATAGGGCCCCGGGTGCTTGAATTGGAGTGCTTTATCCAATAGTGCTTTACCCGATTCGATTTGAGCCTGGTTCCATAGCCGACGATCCTGTTCGGCTAATGGCACTAGATCTCCATCCGAAGAAATTCGGGCCTCATACCTTGAATCCTGTAAATACAGCAGAGCTGTCAGACCAAGCACTTCGCTGTTATTCGGGTAGAGTGCTGACAAGGTTTCAGCTAGAGCAATGGATTCATGACACAGAGACTTTCGAATCGGATCACCGCCCGGGCTGCAACTATAACCCTCATTGAATATCAGGTAGATAACTTTTAATACTGCGCTGAGTCGGGATTCAAGATGTCTGGGGGCCGGGATCTGGTAAGCGATTCGGGCTTTGGTGATTTTACTTTTAGCTCTGAAAAGGCGTTGCTCCATTGTCTTTTCGCCAACCATCAGGGCCCGGGCAACCTCTGGCAAAGTTAGCCCTACCACCGTTTTTAGTGTCAGGGCGATCTGGGTTTTCAGAGTCATAGCCGGGTGACAACAAGTGAATATCAGACACAGGTAATCATTTTTCAGATGTTGGCGAAGGATGTCCTGCTCCTGTTGCAGAGGATCCTGGGCGCTGGGCTCCGTTTCCACCAATTCCAGATAGGGAGCCACTTTCTTATGGTGATGCTGTCGACGCCGGAAAATATCGGTGGCCCTGTTGCGGGCTGTTGTTACCAGCCAGGCAGTGGGGTTATCAGGAATATCGTCCCGCCAGGTTTCGACTGCCTTCAGGCAAGCATCCTGAAGGCAGTCTTCTGCCAGGTCAAATTCTCCGATCAGACGGATAAGTGTGGCAAGGGCCGGGCCGCGAGCTTTCTTTATCGTCTCCTGCATGGAGACACTCCCGCTATTGGAATAAGTTAATTGCGAGGTGCCGAGTAGTAGACTGGTCGGACTTCCACACCACCGCCTTCTGGTACGGGAATCATCCTGGCGTATTCCAGGGCCTCATCAAGATTCTCACATTCCATGAGGTAATAGCCGACAAACACTTCCTTGGATTCTGCAAAAGGACCGTCTGTGATTACCAGTTCGTCATTCTTTTTCCGTACGGTCGTGGCGGTTTCGATACCCTGTAATCGATCCCCTGCAACAAAATGGCCCCGGGATTTGCTCAACTCCTGAAGCTTTCTGTGTTGATCATAAATAGGCTCCATATTAACGGAGCTGTCTGGCCAGGCAGGATCATGATGAATCAATAGCATGTATTGCATAGTGTCGTTTCCTCTTTGGTTGAGTTCATGCAATAGACGAACGGGCAGTGAAAAATCCTACATTGAAGGACTAAATGATTAAAAAGTGCCGATGTATTTGCACTGATGTTACCAATCCCTTGATATTCTCCGCACTATGCAATCTTTATCAGGGGGTGTCGAAGCTATTTGACTGCCGGATTAATAATATACGTTGCAGAGGCAAATCAGGTTGTCAGTTATGTAGCTCCATCCCGGCAAGCCTGTTCCAGTAGCCATTGCAATGATGGCTAGTGTAGGGAGTGACAGTGGTTAGGTCATTCTGTATGGAGTCGTTCAGGTTTTTGATCAGGCTAAGTACCTCGGGGTTTTCCGGTGCCAGTCTGATCAGATTTATTCCCAGTGCTCGAATTTCCTGCCATTGATTCAGTAAATTGAGACATTTGCCGGACTGGGTCTGAATTCCATTCAGGGTAAAGAGTTCCTGACGATCCTGGCTGGTGGATTTCACCCCCGAAGGATGCTTCAGGCAGATAAACCGGCACTGGTCTTTAGGTAAATCGTGGGCTCTCGCGGTATAACATCGGGCGGAGTAAGCCAGTGTCATGTGGCCATAAGCAAAGAGTTCCGTTTCCGGTTTCTGTTCACTGGCCTTCATTATGTCTTCGATCGTATCCTTCCCAAGCTCCAAAGGAGGGACCCAACGATGACAACCTGATCTCGCCAATAAATCCAGGCTGTGAGCGTTGTAGATATTCAAAGCCGGCCCCGCGACAAAGGGATGGTCCAACTCCGACAGGTAGTTGACGGCCGCCATGTCGTTGGCTTCCACCATCAACCTGTGCTCCACGGCCAGTTCACACTGGCGACGCAGTGCGTGTAACTCAGATTCGGCTTCGATTAATGCCAGTGTGGACAGAATGACGTGCTTTCCAGCATCAGTCAGCTTATCGGCCAGGGAAAGCCAATCCTCCTGATTAAGCTGGCGTCTCTTCGAACAAACGGTTTCTCCAAGATAGATGATGTCAACCGGTGCTTCTGCAGCAGCATTATAAAACTCCAATACCTTATCTTTTTCCCAGAAATAGGGGAGGGGGCCCAAGGTAATCTTCATGGTGTTATCCCAATATGAATGGTTAGTAAGGAAAGTTATCTGATGTCTATTGCCAGGGCCTGGAATAGGCCCCCAAGGTCGTCTGGCTGCCTTCAGACAGGGCTTGCAGAGTACGCATCCAGCTTTCTTCGGTATTGAATGCAGAAGGATCTGTGTGCAGCCTGTCCAGTGCCTGACGCCATACGGAAACCACCTGGCCCACATAAGCCGGGCTACGCTGACGTCCCTCTATTTTGATGGCTTTCACTCCAGCGGCGTGAAGTTCAGGCAGGATGCTGAGTGTATTCAGACTGGTGGGTTCTTCCAGCACGTGATAGCGCTGTCCTTCGGCGTCAAAGCGCCCTTTACACAGGGTGGGGTAGCCAGCTTTCTCATCGGGTTGATAGCGGTCGATGACTACGCCGTTGAGACTGGATTCCAGCTGATTGCCGTCTTCACGCCACTTCACGAATCGGGCCGGGGAGCACACCCCCTGAGTGTTGGGTGACTCGCCGGTGATATAGGATGATAAGTAACAACGCCCTTCTGCCATGATGCACAGGCTGCCGAACCCAAACACTTCCACGTCTACGACATTGGCGGCGGCGACCTGTTTCACCTGTTTGAGTGACAACACCCTGGGCAGGACCGCCCGCTTGATATTAAACTGGCGAACATAAAACTCCAGGGCGCCGAAATTGGTCGCAGATCCCTGCACTGAAAGGTGCAGCGGCAGGTCTGGGTATTGGTGACAGGCATATTGCAATACACTGAGGTCCGCTGCTATCAGGGCATCAGCACCAATGGCAGCGGCATGATCTACCGCCGCCTGCCAGCGTGGCCACTCTTTTTGCTGAGCATAGGTGTTGATAGCGACAAAGAGTTTTACGCCTTTGTCCCGGGCCAGTTCCAAAGCCTGCCGGGCTTTGCGATCATCGAAATTAAGACCGGCAAAATGACGGGCGTTAGTGTTGTCTTTAAAGCCGATATATATCGCATCGGCACCTGCTTCTACGGCCGTCTTGAAGGCGGGGAGACTTCCTGCCGGACATACCAGTTCCATCGTATTTCTTTCTTCCGCCAAGTGCTCTTCTTTCACTACGACCTCCTCTTTTACTACGACCTCTTCTTTCATTGTGATCTCTGCTTTGAGTATGAGTGTTTCAGGCTATTGCCAAAGGGCTGTTTGGTAGTTGACGGACATCAATGAAAGCCATGGATTTTGTCGATTTAATGAAGCATTCCTGACTAACAGAGAGATATCAGTTGTGTCATTGCTAAAGTCCCTGAAAAAAACTTTTCCGTCGCCGCCGGGTCCTCTCGAATTCTTCAAACGCCCCATGTTTTATGCGGGGGTTCCGTTTCGGGCCATGCCTGCCGGAATTCAATGCCTGATGCTGCGGCAAATACTTGAGCGCGTCCTGGGTGGGCGCATTGCCGAAGGTGATTTCGATTGTTTGATAGATAAAAAAGTCCGGATTACCGTGGTGGATATGCAGCTTAGCTGGGGGTTCGGATTGTCTTCCAGGCGCGAAATCAGTATCTCTGCCAGTGCCCATGCCGATACGGAAATTCGTGCGGATGCCATGACCTTTCTGCAAATTGCCACGCAAAACGCAGACCCGGATACCATGTTCTTCCAACGTCGGCTGCTGATTCTGGGGGATACTGAATTGGGGCACGAAGTCAAAAACCTTATGGACAGCATTGAGTCTGACCGTATTCCGCCGACCCTCTTGAACCTGTTGCAAGCCTGGAGTAATCGCCTGATCGACGCACGCCAGTGGGGAGAACAGTTAGGGCAGGCGTTACAGTATCGGGTTCCTTTGCAGCAGAATACGCTGCAGGAGTAGTCATTGAGATGGCCCGTTATTGGGCCATCTGTTATTGAGCTATACGTGGTCTTCAGTTACTGAATCAGCGGCGCTGATTCCATTTCAACGCCCTCAATATCTGCATCGTCGGTCAGACGTCTCAAGTAGTCGGCAATAGCCTGACGTTCTGCCCTTTCTTCCAGATACTGGTGGATCTTTTCCTCAACCATGTTGTAGGGCAGGGCTTCACCGGGAATGTTGCGGTCAATCCATACCACATGTACGCCATAGCGACTTTCTACCGGACTGGTGACCAATCCTGCTTTGGCCCGAAACAAGGCCTTTTCAAATTCAGCGACCGTTTGTCCCTGGGATACCTGACCCAGCGAGCCGCCGGTAGTTTTAGATGGGCAGTCGGAAAACTTCTCCGCCAGTTTGGCGAATTCATTGGCATTTTCCTGCAGACGCTTGATCAACGCTTCCGCCTGGTCCAGCCTTTCACCGCGGGCTTTGGCATCATCAGGTGCTGCGCCGAGCAGTATGTGTCTGGCCTCCACCAGAGGTGAACTACTAAAGCGTTCCAGATGGCTGTCATAGAAGCGTCGGCATTCCTCATCTGTGGGCGCGGGGACGGTCACGTCTTTATCCAATACCAGCTCAATCAGGTCATCAGCATTGTTAGCGGACAGCCCCAAAGCGTCGGCCTTCTGGGTGAGGAGTTCCTTGATAATGAGCGACTGGGTGGCTGCCTGTTGTGCCTGTTCTGCAGAGTTTGAGGGAAAGTACTGCATCTCTGCATAGATCTGTTCAGGGCTGATTTCTGTACCGTTGACCAGGATGCTGTTCATGGTTTGGTTCCGCTGCTAGTGGGTATTTGCTGATTAATATGCACTAAGGCCGAAGTCGATACAGCGGACGGGATCCTGACCCGCCCGCTGTTCTTTTCTTTTTTACGTCTGTTTTACCTACGTCTATTTATATTTAGGCCTGTGGCTTGGCAAGACCGCGCACCACCTGATAATTGCGGGTAAAGTAGCGCACCGGAATGCTCCAGACATGCACCAGACGGCTGAAAGGAAAGAGCACAAACAATGTCATTCCCAGCACAATGTGCAGTTTATAGATGATGTGCACATCCACCATCACTCCGGCGGCCTGGGCGGCATTAAAGGTCACAATGGATTGCGCCCAATTCATCATCTTCAGCATTTCCGCACCGTCCAAATGCCCTGCGGAGACAATGATACTGATAAGACCCAGGCAGAGCTGGGCGAACAGCAGCAGCAGAATCGCAATGTCCATTTTTGTAGATGAGGCAAGAACTCGGGGATTGGTCAGCCGACGCTTGATCAGGATCACCAGGCCGATAAAACAGATGATCCCGAAGAAACCACCCACGCCCATGGCAACCAATTGTTTAAAGCTGGCGGAAATACCCAGCGTGTGCCACACCGCCACAGGCGTCAGCAGGCCTACAAAGTGCCCCAGCAGAACAGCGATGACACCGATGTGGAACAGAATGCTGCCGATGCGAAGCTGTTTGCTTTCGAAAATCTGGCTTGATGAGGTTTTCCAGCTGTACTGATCCCGGTCGTAGCGAATCAGACTGCCGATCAGGAAGATCGCTATTGCCACGTAAGGGTATACGGCCAGGAACAAGGTATTGAGATAGTTCATGAGGTTCTCCTAAGACCGGGATAAGGTTGTCTGTGGTGCAGAGGAATCAACCAGCTGCACTGTCGTTACATCGTCACAGCGCTGTTCCGGGGAAGGGCGGTAACGCTGACTTGAACAGCTGCTGCTATCCGGTGCGGTGAAGGACACCACTTCCTCTTCCCAGATTTTGTCCAGTGCTTCGGGGGTATCGTCACGTTCTTCCGCCGCCACTTGCTCGCGTACCGGCGCCAGGTCAACACTGACGTTCGCCAATTGCAGCAGGGCTCCGATCAGCAGCGCGTAGTCGCTGCTTCTTTCTTCCAGCCGTGCCTGTAACAGGGTGAGTACATGTGCCACATCCACTACCCAACTCAGTGCCTGGTCGCCTTGAGTCGCCGCGAATTCCAGATACACCGGTAGATAATCCGGCAGCTCTTTGACCGATAATTCCAGCCCGGCGTTGCGATACTGTTTCAGTAGCTCCACCATGGCCTGGCCCCGATCGCGGGACTCGCCATGCACATGCTCAAACAGGTGCAGTGACACAGAGCGCCCGCGTTCGAACAGGCCGTCGTATTCGCTTTGCCAGTCCAGCAGGTCTTTCTGCATGGCGCTGTCAACAAAGGCGCATAACGAAGCCTGAGTGGTTGCCGGTAGCGAGCCGTCATCGAGGAACAGGCTCTTAATTAATCCCAGGTGTGGGTATACCTCATCGGTGGGGTAGTCCAGCAGCGTGGCGATCAGTCGTAAGGACATCATTACACATCCTCCTGTATAGCAGGGATGACATGCCTGACAGCCGCCTGCTTGCCACCGAAAAGATTCACTGAGTTATCGCCGTCTGAGCAACCGTTACCGAAACTGAAACCGCAACTGCTCTTCATGTCATAGGCATTTTCGGCGTAGGCACGGTGGCTGGTCGGAATCACAAAACGGTCTTCGTAGTTGGCCAGTGCCATGATCCGGTACATATCTGCGACCAGCGCCTTGGTGAGGCCCACTTGTGCCAGCACTTCCAGGTCTTCCACCTTGTCCACATGCTTGCTGCGCATATAGGCACGCATGGCGATCATGCGCTCCAGTGCCCTGACGATCGGGGCTTCATCTCCGGCGGTGAGCAGGTTGGCCAGATAACGCAGGGGAATCCGCAGGCTTTTAAGATCCGGGATTTCACCGTTCATGCCGACATGACCTTGCTCAACGGCATTCTGAATGGGGCTCAAAGGTGGCACATACCAGACCATGGGCAGCGTCCGATACTCCGGGTGCAGAGGCAGTGCGACTTTCCAGTCAATGGCCATTTTGTAGACCGGAGAATTCTGGGCGGCTTCCAGCCAGGCTTCAGGTATACCTTCCTTGCGTGCGGCGGCCCGCACGGCCGGATCATTGGGGTCCAGGAATATATCGCACTGGGCCTGGTAAAGGTCCTTATCGTTGGTCATGGATGCCGCTTCTTCGATGCGGTCCGCGTCATACAAAAGCACACCCAAATAACGAATGCGTCCCACACAGGTTTCAGAGCAAACGGTTGGCTGACCGGCTTCAATACGTGGGTAACAGAAAATACATTTCTCAGATTTACCGCTCTTCCAGTTGTAGTAGATTTTTTTGTACGGGCAGGCCGAGACACACATCCGCCAGCCACGGCACTTGTCCTGATCGATCAGGACAATGCCGTCCTCTTCGCGCTTGTAGATGGCACCGCTGGGGCAGGCCGCGACACAGGCTGGATTCAGGCAGTGTTCGCACAGGCGCGGCAGGTACATCATGAAGGTTTTTTCAAACTCGCCGTACATGTCTGCCTGCACCTGATCAAAGTTTTTATCTTTGCGGCGTTTGGCGAATTCAGTGCCGAGAATTTCCTCCCAGTTGGGGCCCCACTCAATCTTTTCCATGCGTTGGCCGGAAATCAGCGAACGTGGGCGGGCAGTCGGCTGGTGCTTCATGTCCGGCGCGTTGTGCAGGTGTTGGTAGTCGTAGTCAAAGGGCTCGTAGTATTCATCAATGGTCGGCAGGTCCGGGTTGGCAAAGATATTGGCCAGCACCCGGTGGCGACCACCGATTCTTGGCTGCAGCTTTTTGGTGCCGTTGCCTGTCAGGGACCAGCCGCCTTTCCATTTATCCTGGTTTTCCCATTCTTTGGGATAGCCGATACCAGGTTTGGTTTCGACGTTGTTAAACCAGGCGTATTCCACTCCTTCACGGGAGGTCCACACGTTCTTGCAGGTGATCGAGCAGGTGTGGCAGCCGATGCATTTGTCCAAATTCAGGACCATGCCGATTTGTGCACGTACTTTCATCTCGCGATTCTCCTTACTCGGCCGCAGCCAGGGTGTGTTCCGGCCCGTCCAGCCATTCCACTTTGTTCATCTTGCGGACGATGACGAACTCGTCCCGGTTGCAGCCCACCGTACCGTAGTAATTGAAGCCGTAAGATTGCTGGGCATAACCACCGATCATATGGGTCGGCTTCATCACCGCGCGGGTCACCGAATTGTGAATGCCGCCACGGGTTTGCGTGGTTTCTGCTCCCGGAGTGTTGATGATCCGTTCCTGGGCGTGATACATCATCGCCATGCCCTGAGGTACACGTTGTGACACGACCGCCCTGCAGGCGATGGCACCATTCACGTTGAACACCTCAATCCAGTCGTTATCCATAATGCCTGCTTCCTTGGCATCCCGTTCACTCATCCACACGATGGGGCCACCACGGGAGAGGGTCAGCATCAACAGGTTGTCGGAGTAGGTGCTGTGGATGCCCCATTTCTGGTGCGGGGTGATCCAGTTCAGCAGAATCTCCCGGTTGCCGTTGCCTTTCTTGTTCAGCACCGGATCTGTGGTTTTCAGGTTGATGGGGGGCTTGTACAGACACATGGTCTCGCCGAAATCACGCATCCACTCATGATCCTGATAGAACTGCTGACGGCCAGTGACGGTACGCCAGGGGATCTGCTCGTGAACGTTGGTGTAACCGGCGTTATAGCTCACATGTTCATCTTCCAGGCCGGACCAGGTCGGTGAGGAGATGATCTTGCGTGGCTGCGCCTGAATGTCGCGGAAGCGGATTTTTTCCTCTTCCTTCGGCCGTGCCAGATGCGTGTGGTCAATGCCGGTGAATTCACTCAGGGCGGTCCAGGCTTTAACGGCCACTTGCCCATTGGTTTCCGGTGCCAGCGACAGGATGACTTCTGCGGCATCGATGGCTGTTTCAATTTTCGGACGTCCGCCGCGGGCACTGTCCTCCTCATGGGTAAGGTTCAGTTTGCCGAGAAATTCGACTTCAGTTTTGGTATCCCAACTGATGCCCTTACCGCCGTTGCCGAGGTTTTCCAGCAATGGCCCCAGAGAAGTAAAGCGATGGTAAGTGTTGGGGTAATCCCGTTCCACCACCACCATGTTAGGCGCGGTTTTACCTGGAATCAGGTCGCATTCACCTTTCCACCATTGCTTGACGCCAAAGGGCTGGGCAATCTCAGCTGGGGTATCGTGCAGAATCGGCACAGTCACCAGGTCTTTTTCCACACCGAGATGACCTGGCACCACTTTGGAAAAGGCCTTGGCGATGCCCTTGAAAATATCCCAGTCACTGCGGGCTTCCCACACCGGGTCCACTGCCTTGCTGAGCGGGTGGATGAACGGGTGCATGTCAGAGGTGTTCAAGTCGTCTTTTTCATACCAAGTGGCTGTGGGCAGTACGATGTCTGAGTACAGGCAGGTGGTGGACATGCGGAAGTCCAGGGTGACCAACAAATCGAGCTTGCCTTCAGGCGCTTCGTCCTGCCAGGTGACGTCTTCTGGTTTCTTGCCGCCCATCTCGCCCAGGTCTTTCCCCAGCAAACCATGCTTGGTTCCCAGCAGGTGACGCAGCATGTATTCGTGTCCTTTACCGGAAGAACCGAGCAGGTTGGAGCGCCAGATAAACATGTTGTGTGGATAGTTCTGTGGGTTATCAGGGTCTTCGCAGGCAAATTTCAGCGAACCGTCTTTCAGGTGTTCCACAGCGAAATCTTTGGGATCCTGGCCTGCTTTCGCTGCTGCTTTGGTCAGCTCCAGTGGGTTCATGCCCAACTGCGGTGCTGAAGGCAGCCAACCCATACGCTCGGCGCGGGTGTTGTAGTCGATGATGGAGCCGGTCCATTTGGATTTGTCGGCAAGCGGAGAGACGACTTCGGCCATCTCCAGCTTTTCGTAGCGCCACTGATCAGAATGGTTATAGAAGAACGAAGTGCCGTTCATATGACGTGGCGGACGCTGCCAGTCCAGGGCAAACGCCAGCGGTTGCCAGCCGGTTTGCGGACGCAGCTTTTCCTGCCCCACATAATGCGCCCAGCCGCCACCACTTTGCCCGACACAACCACACATCATCAGCATGTTGATCAGACCGCGATAGTTCATGTCCATGTGATACCAGTGGTTCAGTGCCGCGCCGACGATGACCATGGAACGGCCCTGGGTTTTGTCCGCATTGCGGGCGAATTCCCGAGCCACACGAATCACCGCCTCACGGGGAACGCCGGTAATGGCTTCCTGCCAGGCAGGGGTGTAGGGCTGATTGTCATCGAAGCTGCCGGCACAATTGGGATCATTGAAACCACTGTCTACACCGTAGTTAGCTAGGGTGAGGTCAAACACGGTCGCTACCTGGGCTTGGGTTCCATCGGCCAGAGTCAGGTTTTTTACCGGTACTTTACGGTAGATCAGGTTGTCGTGATCGGTATGTTGGAAGTAGTTCTGCTCGTGTTCCTGACCGCCGAAATAGGGGAAAGCCACATCCGCTAGGGCATCGTGGTTATCTTTCTGGCTCAGGCGTAGTGTGACTTCTTTACCGTCACTGCCTTCACGAGGCTGGATATTCCACTTGCCTTTTTCACCCCAACGGTACCCGACGGAACCTAATGGGGAGACCAGTTCGTTGTCTTGTTCATTGACCGCAATGGTTTTCCATTCCGGATTGTTATCCTGGCCCAGATTACCGGCCAGGTCAGACGCCCGCAGGAAGCGATCCTGAATCAGTTTACCTTCATGCTCCTTCAGCAATACCAGCATCGGCATGTCGGTGGTGCGGCGGACATAGTCGGTAAAATAGGCACTGGGTTGGTCAACATGGAATTCCTTCAGAATCACATGACCAAAAGCCATGGCCAACGCTGCGTCTGTTCCCTGTTTGGGGGCCAGCCAGGTATCGCCGAATTTGGAGGCTTCGGAGTAATCAGAGGTAATGACGCAAGTCTTGGTTCCCTTGTAGCGTACTTCAGTCAGGAAGTGGGCATCCGGGGTTCGGGTTTGGGGTACGTTGGAACCCCACACGATGATGTAGTTGGAGTTATACCAGTCGGCAGATTCAGGTACATCGGTTTGCTCACCCCAGATTTGTGGTGAAGCAGGCGGCAGGTCGCAGTACCAGTCATAGAAGCTAAGGCAGTTAGCGCCGATCAACGACAGGTAACGGGCGCCTGCGGCATAGGACACCATTGACATAGCCGGAATCGGGGAGAAGCCGACAATCCGGTCGGGTCCGTATTTCTTGGCGGTATAGACGTTGGCGGCCGCAATGATTTCATTGATCTCATCCCAGTCACCGCGCACAAAGCCGCCCATGCCGCGGCGCTGCTTGTAAGATTTGGCTTTGACCGGGTCCTCAACGATGCTCGCCCAGGCGTCGACCGGGTCACTATGTTGTAGACATGCTTCGCGCCAGAGTTTGATCAGATGCTTGCGGACTTTTGGATATTTCAGCCTGTTGGCGCTATAGATATACCAGGAATAGCTGGCGCCTCGGGGGCAGCCGCGAGGTTCGTGGTTGGGCAGATCAGGACGGGTGCGAGGGTAGTCGGTTTGCTGGGTTTCCCAAGTGACCAGGCCATCCTTTACGTAAATTTTCCAGCTGCAGGAGCCGGTACAGTTAACTCCGTGGGTGGAGCGTACGACTTTGTCATGCTGCCAACGGCGCCGGTAGCCGTCCTCCCAGCTACGATTGTCTGTGGTTGTGACGCCATGTTCCTCGGAAAAGGGTTCGCCTTTGCGTTTGAAAAACTGCAGGCGATCCAGAAAGTGACTCATGCTCGACTCCTCGTGGTGTGAGAGCCTCCTGTTTGATGACAGCAGGGGCGGCCGTGTTAAACCTTTTTTGTGTCTGTGTTAAACCTCTGTTGTCACCATTCTAGGTAGGGGCTGGTGAATAAGTTTGATCCAGGTCAAAGAGTTTCAGGCGCCGGTATGCTGTGGTGGTAAGTGTCTACCCCCTATGGGGTATGAGTTATTTTGGGAAAATATCGGTGATACAATGACTTGGTAACATCAGCCCGGTTCTATAGGGCATGGAGGGGTAGCATGAGTCTTTGGAGGTACTCCTTCTCTTGATTTCAATTGATGAGCTTAGGCAGGAGAATCCCTAATGCTGCAACGTATGCAGAAATCCATTGTTTTCAGGATTGGCGTACTGATGGTGGCCATGGTCACGGTGGCTATTGCTGCGATGCTGAGTTCCTATTTGATTGCTGATGAGGCTGATCGCGATGCAGAGTCGGTCAATCTGTCAGGTTCACTACGGATGCAAAGTTACCGGGTATTGTCGACCCTGTTGGCCACGGAGGTGGATCCCGAATACCAGACTAAGGCTCTCGACCAGATTGACAAACTGGAGTCCCGTCTGGACAGCGCCATTCTGGTGACTGAGGCCGACAAGCAAATGGGAACGGAACTGAATACGCTCTATTACGCGGTAAGCCAGAACTGGCGAGAACAGATTCGCCCACGGCTGGAGCGTTTCCTGGCTGATGAAGAGGAGATTGCCGCCGGGGATCTTCAGGAAATGATTGACGGCTTTGTGGATGAAGTTGATCTGTTGGTCCGTGCCTATCAGGAAAAAGCCGAAGACCGGGTGGAAAATCTTCGAATCGTACAACTGGTGGCGCTGTTTCTGACATTAGGGTTGGTCGCCCTGTCGCTGACCATTCTGCATCAGCATGTTGAGCAGCCGTTGCGGGAATTAACCAAGCGGGCTGAGAAGATCGGTGAAGGGGACTTCAGCGGCGAAATTGAACTCAAAAACCAGGATGAACTGGGCATTCTGGCTGACACGATTAATCGCATGTCCCAACAGTTGTACCGGATGTACGATACCCTCGAGAGCAAAGTGCGGGAAAAAACCCGCGCCCTGGAACTCAGTGCCGGTTCGCTGAACTTTCTCTACCAGATGGCGAGGCAGATTAATGAATCCACCCAGGACAAGATCGATTTTCAGGACTGGCTCATAGACCTATCCAAAATCACCGGTGTTAACAGAATTGAGCTTTGTCTGAAAACACCGGAAGCCATTATCCCATACGAACATGTTCGTTCAGACTACATCCAGCCTCTGCCTGCCATTTGTGACCGTGAGGATTGCGAAAAATGCATGAGCGTGGGCTTGAGTGAGTGCCACCCGGGGGAACAGAGTGCCGAGAAAGAAGAGATTCGCTTTGGCTTGCTCAAAGAGGGTATTCAATACGGGGTGATTGTGTGCACCTTGAGTCCAGGCCAGACATTGGAAGATTGGCAACAGCAGGTTCTGCAATCCTTTGCCGATCAGGTCATAGTGGCACTCAGCCTGAAAAACCAGAGTGAACAGGAACGCCGGGAAGCGCTGATGAATGAGCGCAATGTCATTGCCCGGGAACTGCATGATTCTCTGGCCCAGTCGTTGTCTTACCTGAAGATCCAGGTCACGCGACTGACCCGCGTCATCGGGCGTGACGACATGGACCCCGCCGCACTGGATGAAATTACTGAAGAGATCAAAGAGGGCATAACCTCCGCCTACCGTCAGCTGCGGGAGCTTTTGACAACCTTCCGGCTGACCATCTCGGAAAAAGGGCTACGTGCCGCGGTGGAGCATACGGTGGAATCCATGCAGGAGCAGCATCCCTCCATCAAGCTCTCCCTGAAATATTCCGTTACCGATGTGCCTTTTACCCCTAACGAAGAAATCCATCTGCTACAACTGGTGCGCGAAGCACTGCAAAATGCCATGCGGCATTCCAAGGGCTCTGAAGCGAAGGTGACTTTGACGAGTGATCAGATGAAAAGTGTGATGATACTAATTGAGGATAACGGAATAGGGATTCCTGACGATCCGAACAAAATGAACCATTATGGTTTGGCCATCATGCGGGAACGCAGTAGAAACCTGAACGGCGACCTCAGTATCAGCCGCCGTCCGGAAGGTGGTACCTGTGTCCAGTTCCGCTTTCAACCGGATTACTATGCCGAGCGGAACCGGACCATTGTGAGTCAGGTCTGATCCGATTCAATCAATCCTTTAGCCGATGCGCATGGATAACTCGACATCTCCTCCAAATGACGTGGACATATAGCCGTTTTCAGTCATGCGCACGTAAGCCAGGTAATCCGGGCTGTAGTCAGCATTGTCAGCAACAATAAAAGCACCTGGACGGAGGCGGTTCTCTACCAGGTTCAGGATGTCGGGATAGAGGGCTTTGGCACCGTCGAGTAGCAGAAGATCGATCGAATCAGGGAGGTCAAGACTCAAGGTCCTTAGGGCATCTCCTTCCCGGATCTCCACCAGGTCAATAAGACCGCCTGCCGATAGATTATTCCGGGCCCGAGCCACTTTGGACGGTTCAAACTCGGTGGTGATCAGGCGGCCGCCACCATTGTCCCGTAACGCCGCAGCAAGATGCAGGATTGAAATTCCGAATGAAGTGCCGAATTCAATGATGGACTGTGCTCTGCAGCCTCGCGCCAGCATATAGAGCAGGGTGCCGGTACTTCAGTTTCTGTGGCGGGTGCTGCAACACGTCTTACCGACCGGATTCCGGCGTGCCCGCGACTATGGCTTGTTGCACGGTGCTGCGAACCAGGTGCGGCAACAAATTCGACTGCAATGTCGGGTGCCTGCGCCGAAGGAAGCCAAACCGAAGGTCCGGGTTCAGCCTTTCTGCCCCTGCTGCGGTCAGGCGATGCGGTTAATCAGCATACTACCCAAGCCCCGGAGTTTGGGGCTGACGAAGGGCCTCTGAAGGAAAACGGTACAGGATAAAAGTCACTCAAACAGGGAGGGAATAAACAGGTTCCATCAACCGTCTGGCGAACCCAAAGCGCGGAAGGATTTCTTGCGTTCAAGGCTAACGCTCGACTTGAAAAAAGTACGGGGTTACCAACCTCAAGGCCTTCGCCAATACCGGCAACAATATCCCCATAAATAAGCTACTGAGTGGACTTCGGGCTCGTTCAACAACTGGATAAAGCCACGGCTTCGCGCGGCCTATTCTTATTTATTATGCATTTACTCAGTTTGCTCTTTAAAATATTTCACTCTATTGCTCTGGTCATCTATGACGATTAGACAATCACAAGATGGGCAGTTTTTTACTATTTTAGATTTCACAATAATAGTGTTTATATCAGATTCAGCGAGAGGATCTTTATCTAGGAAGTCTTCGGGCACTAGAATTGACCACTGATTGCCAGAGAACAAATTCTTGTTTAGCTTCTCTCCGCAAATGCATTGAACCCAGCTGCTCATAATATTTCCATTTTTAGTGCATAACGCCCGCAGCATTCTGCTTGCGATTGTTATAAATTGTGTGTATTCACTGTACCACTGCAATGAATGCACTGGACCTCCCCGCTAAACCAGCGTACTACTACTTTGCCCCAGCCTCCGGTGGTCGCCGGATGCGGAGGATTAATGCCCTGAACAGTTAAGCACCTCCTACAATGTGGGCATCGGACGAAGAATGCTAAAACTAGGTGAATAAGCACTGATGCTCCGAACACACCAAAAATCCAAATCAATGGAAAGACGCTGACATCCTCTGGAAGATACATTTTTGCATATGCAAGCCATGCGCAAAACGACAGTGTTGCCAGCCAAGATATAAAAACACTTAACGCATTTAGCTTTCCAACCACGATATTTACTCTCTACCTCAGAAATTTATAACGCGGCCAACACGGGCCGAGCGAAGCGAGGTCCAGCCCGCGCTTTTTGCGGGCGCTGTGCTTGGCCTTATTAGCTGCTGACACGACTGCGCCCCGCTTCAACCTTGCGATCTACAGAAGCAATAAGCTCCCTCATCTCATTTATTGATAAGAAGTCTATATACTTTGCTACAAACTGCTTACCCTTAGGATAAAGCACTATGTCTTGACGACGCTCTTTATCGGATAACCCAGGCATCACAACAGAAAAATAGAAACCCTCGATTGCGAAATTTACAGATACCTTCTTATTTTTTCCATATGGGGATGGAAAAGGAATAACGATTAGATCTTTCAAGGATTTAAGATCCCAACAACCTGTAGAATCACGCAGCCTTCTAACTTTTATACTAAACAAGTTAGATGGAATTTCTGAGTTTTCATAAAGGGATTTTCTTAGCTTCTCAGCGCCATTCTTGTAAAATAGCTCCTGATCCATAACCGCTCCCTTGTAGCATTCGTGCGTTGATACCGCAGCCCGCCAGAAGATAGATAAGATAAACTTCATAAATTTATCTACATCCACTTCAAGAAAATGGACCCCATCATCTTTCTTTTCAGTATTACCGTAAGCATTTCGAAGGAGGTTAATTGAATAAGACTCATATGATTGATTAAGCCATTTTTCACAATCATCACAAAGCTGCTCAGTATCAAGGCTGTCCTTAGTGTATTCTATCTCTCTCTCATCAGACGTGAGCAATATAGCCTTACCGGAATTACGACGGAAAAGCACATTGAAAATTGAGTCCGGTATTGCATGAGACTGACAAAGATCTTTCTTCTCATTACATAAACGACATATTTTAAGCACTGTAATTCCTTGGGCAGTTAACAGTTGATTCAGCTGCAGCTGATTTTGATATTCCGTCATTTTTATCCTAAGCAGAAGAACGAAGCAAATCCCATCAAAGTCACAGCAGCACAGTAGTCTGAAAAATTATCCCTGTGTTTTGGTTCCCGAAATAAACTGCAGGTGAAATTTAATTACTGTCGATTATTCCAAATCACCATCCAGGAACTGCTTGGCCATGCTGATGTGGCGACTACAGAGATATACGCGCACGTTGTTGGCAAGGGCGGCAAAGGCGTAATCGGGCCATTGGATATATGATTTTCCGACTTATCACTGAGCTTGTCGGCCATCGAGCAAATGATTTGTTAGAAAATCGATTAAAAACAGACTAAAATACTCGGCCATTTTTTGATCAATCGGTTTCCTCCTTATGCACGCGGCGCAAAACTTGTTTTCCTACCCTCAATACTGGGCTGAATGCTTCGGCACGGCGGAGTTCTTGCCGATGTCCCGTGGGGAGATGGACCAGCTGGGCTGGGATAGCTGCGACATTATTATTATCAGTGGGGATGCTTACGTTGATCACCCCAGCTTCGGTATGGCGGTGATTGGGCGTACCTGGGAAAAGCAGGGGTTCCGCGTGGGCATCATCGCCCAGCCGGACTGGTCTTCCAAGAACGATTTTATGCGCCTGGGCAAACCCAACCTGTTTTATGCAGTGTCCGCAGGCAACATGGATTCCATGATCAACCGCTACACGGCCGACCGTAAATTGCGCCACGATGACGCGTATACACCGAACAACGAGGGCGGCAAGCGCCCTGACCGAGCGGTGCTGGTTTATACCCAGCGTTGTAAGGAAGCTTTTAGTGATGTGCCGGTGTTAATCGGCGGCATTGAAGCCAGTCTGCGCCGGATTGCCCATTACGATTATTGGTCTGACAAAGTACGCCGCTCGGTGTTGTTTGACTCCAAGGCGGACTTGCTGGTTTACGGCAATGCCGAAAGGGCCGTAATCGATATCGCCCACCGGGCTTCCCGGGGCGAAGCCTTGAAAGATATGCTGGATATTCGCGGCACGGCGGCCATCGTGTCGCATTTGCCGAATAACTGGCAGATGAAAGATTCCACCCGTATCGATAAACCCGGCAGAGTCGACCCTATCCTGAATCCTTATGTCTACGGCAATGAGGAAGGCAACGAAGACGGCGCGGCTTGCGCTTCCAAGGCTCCAGCCCAGGAAGTGGAAGAACAGGTTGTCCATATCCTGCCTTCACCCGGCAGTGATCCTGAGTTCATTCTGCTGCCTTCTTATGAAAAGGTGCGTAACGACCCAGTGCTCTATGCACATACCTCCCGTGTACTGCATTTGGAAACGAACCCGGCCAACGCTCACGCACTGGTGCAAAGCCACGGAGACCGCTATCTGTGGATGAATCCACCGGCGATTCCCCTGACCACTGAAGAAATGGATGACGTGTTTGATCTGCCGTTTCAGCGGGTGCCGCATCCTGCATATGGCAAGGCCAAGATTCCAGCCTTTGATATGATCAAGTTCTCCGTCAATATCATGCGCGGCTGTTTTGGTGGCTGTTCGTTCTGCTCCATTACCGAACATGAAGGACGCTGGATTCAGAGCCGCTCGGAAGATTCAGTCATCCGGGAAATTGAAAAGATACGTGACTCAGCGCCAGGCTTTACCGGCACTATTTCCGATCTGGGTGGCCCTACGGCCAACATGTATCACCTGAACTGTAAAAGTGAGGAAATTCATGCCAAGTGCCGGCGTCTATCCTGCGTTTATCCCACCATCTGTAAGAACCTGAAAACAGACCACAGTGCCACGACTCAACTTTACCGTCGGGCGCGTTCATTACCCGGCGTTAAGCGAGTTATGATCGCTTCCGGGTTGCGTTATGATCTGGCCGTGGAAGACCCGGAATACGTCAAGGAATTGGTCACGCACCACGTCGGCGGTTATCTGAAAATTGCCCCGGAGCATTCTGAGGAAGGCCCGCTTTCCAAGATGATGAAGCCGGGTATGGGCACTTATGATAAGTTCAAGGAAATGTTCGACCGTTTCTCCAGAGAAGCGGGAAAAGAGCAGTATTTGATTCCTTATTTTATTGCCGCACATCCGGGTACTACAGACGAGGATATGCTGAACCTGGCGATCTGGCTGAAGGCCAACGGCTTCCGGGCTGACCAGGTGCAGGCGTTTTATCCATCGCCCATGGCCAGTGCCACGGCAATGTATCATTCCGAGCGGGATCCCTTACATCGGGTTAATTACAAAACGGCCAAAGTGACCATCCCCAAAGGTGAAAGGCAGCGTCGTCTGCACAAAGCTTTCCTGCGTTATCACGACCCGGATAACTGGCCAATGTTGCGTGAAGAATTGGAGAAAATGGGCAAGTCACATTTGATTGGTTATGGGAAAAAGCACCTGGTGCCCCCTACCCAACCGGCGAATCACCCTAGCGCCAAGAAATACGGTTCCAAGTTACATCCGAAAGGCGCTACCGGCTCACGTCGCTCTGGACCACGCAAAGGCCAGATCCTGACTCAGCACACGGGTTTGCCTCCCAGGCAACAGGGCAAGAAGGCGTCCCCGAAAAACCGATCTCGGTAAGCTGGTCTTGATAGACCGGTCAGGCTAATGACAGTTGGAGATTTCCGGCTGTCATTGACCACCGCCACCAGGGCCCGTTTTCTGGTAAACGGACACCGCCCACCCAGCGCTCTGCGGCACCACATTCAGACCAGTCCAATTCCCCTGCTAATAACTTTTCTCCGTCCTCTGTCAGAGTTACCCGACGCTTGGGCCAGGGTTGTTGCTGGTTACTGGTCAGTACCTCTAAAGGCGGCCGCGCAGCTTTTACCAGAAGATTTAGTTCGGCAAAAAACATCAAATCTCCCAAAAATACTCTCGGTTCAGTTTCCAGCACCAGTTGGCGGAAAATGTCACCACCGGTCTGGGCACCTTCACGCACCGCTTCGAGGGCCAGCAGCTGTGTCAGGCTCAAGCCGTTTTTTAAGCTGGGTAGCTCCTGCAAATGTCTGATCAGCGCACCCTGCATATGAGGCAATTCTGCTAAAGGCTCTTGCGCCAGTAGTGACAATCCTGAGGGAGCAGGCGCTGTGAGTGCCTGCCATATTCTGGAAGCTGAACTCAAAACCTTACGCGATATATGCTCACGTCGATGCCAAAGCAGACGCAAAGACTCCGGATCAAGCACTCCCAGGCCGTTAAACCGCTTTACTGCTGGAAACCGGTCAATGCAGATTAACCGGCATTTTGACGCGGCTTCTTCCGGCATATGCGCTAGCACATGTGCCAGAATCAACTGGTCGTAGCTGTCGTGTTCAAACCAGAGAACCACATTTTCATAGTCATTCCACAGGGTTTGCAGGTAACTGTATTCTCTGTGCAGCCTGACGCTGGTCTCATCTTTCGGTAAACCATAGCTGCGACTGATAAAGTCGATGCGTGTAGCGATAAGGTTTTCCGCAGGGACTGGCCCCTGACAATAAGGATCAGAGAATTCGAAGAACTCACCGACAAACCCCGCCTGCTGCAACCCTTCCCGAATATCACTGCCGCAACGCAAGTGCAACGTGTTTGGCGTATCCAGGGGTTGGGCTACTGAGGCAATGGCGCGACGGTGATCCTCCAGTGCGTTGACATGGCCGACCAGCGCAGGCCAGCTGGACATGCCGTATTCGTGGGCAATGGACCATTGCACGTCACTAAGCTTGATATTTCCAACGTCGGAAGTGCCTTTATGATCCGCTTGTGAAGAATAATGACGGAAAGGCTTGGGGCAATATTGAATAAACCAGGCCAGGGCTTCCTGATCCTGGTTTTGGATTTGTTTGAGCAGTCGCTTGGCTCTTTTGCGAATAAATTCCAGCGACAATTTAGGCGCTACCAATAGCGAATGTGACATAGGACAGCCCTCGTATTCGACCTGTGCTCGCCTCAGCAGGCCCTAAAGGGTTGCCAGAATATGTGGAGGTAAAAATGATTGAGGGTTAAACCCTTCCCGCGAGCCGGTGGCGTCAATCACGCACCGGAATACATTAACGTCAAGCTTCCCAAACCTCAAGGGCTCTCATGTTGGCCAGATGATTAGATGGCAAGTTGATTGAAACAGCTAATTTCAAGGGCGTCGGTAAGCATAGATCTGACATTGTTTGCGATAGGCCAGCTCCATGGCTTCAGCTTCCTGCATCAACATGTCGGGGAAGGTGGCTGTCAGGCTCAATAGGCGGAGTTCCATTTCCATCTGAGATTCTAATGATCCATCGTGAAGAATGTGTTGTAGCTCGATATTATGACAATGATTCAGGTCGTACCCCACCAACAAACTACGGTGGCAGATGGCCGGATCTTTTTCCGCGCAGCTCAAGGCAATGCGAAAGCCCTTATCCCGTCCCTGAAACAATCTTGAGATGCCATTCTTAAACAGCTCACTCTGTCGGAGTCGTCCAAATTGCACCTGACCATGTTTATCATAATGAGCAGCGTCCTTGGAACGTGGGCCCAGCTCCAGGCCAAGGTAGACATAGCGTATTCCCTGCTCCCGCAGGGCCTGCTGCAAAGATTCCTGGTGATAATCATGGAAGACTTTGCTGTATGGCACAGAGCGAATATCGGCAACGACATCCACCCGGTACTCCTGCAATTGCGCCAGATATTGCTCTAAAGGTTTTGTGGCGTAGCCTATGCTGAATAAAGGCAAACTATCGGTCATGCCTTATCGAACTCTGGAATCATTTTAAGAGGTCGGAATGTGAAATAGCCGTATTGTCATCCGGCACACCCAGACAGCGGGTGGAAGTTGAAAGAGGCATGGAAAATCCAGACGCCCTGGCATGTCCACCACCACCAAAAAGAGTGGCGATGGCTGCCACATTTTCACCTTGCGCGGTAGACCTTAATGACCAGATCCGTTTATCCGGCTTATCCAGATAGCCTGCGGCGAAAGGATGATCCTGGGCCAGTTCTCCCAATACTTCACTGATAATATTGGTTGGACAATTGACAATGGGCACATCAAAACCCGCAACCTGCCCCATGGCTGCACGTCTCTTATATTGAGCTATCTCCAGATTACGATAGCGATTGATGACCCGCCCTTCTCTAGCGAGGTCCTGTAGCAGTGTTTCCTCTTCCAGCCAGGGCAACCAGACTTCAAATTCCTGTGCATAGGAGGCCAGTGCTGCTGTCACGTCTCTGGATTCGGGTACCCGCCATTGCCACAAATCCCGGTCCTGAATACATTCCAGCAATCGGGGCACAGGCTCCCGGTGAAAGTACTCCCAGGTCATCACGGCGCCGGAGCGGTTCATATCAAAGATAAGTTCGAGTTGCGGGTAGTCTTTATCCAGGCCCTGACTGTCTTCAAAGGCGCTGATGTGATGGTCCAACACCGTGACTTTGCCGGCCTCCTCACAGAGAGATTTTAATGCACTGCGCGGATAGCAGAAATCCAGCAAATACACTTCCCGATCTGCGACATCCGGCGGCGGCTCGCTATGCTGGGCGGCGAAAAAATTCGCTTCGATACCTTTCTTGTAGCGAAAATAGCAATAGGCCGCCAATGCACTGCCGAAGCCGTCCAGGCAACCTCCGCCATGGTAAATTACGATGGGTCGCATCCATTCCTCCGAAAAAACTCAGGGCCTGACTGACTTGATCGTCAGTTCAGGCCATAAAGAAGCATCTGTCTAGATGATACGGGGAGGGGCCGGTGAAAGACCAGCCCCGGGGGAAGAGATTGCCTAAACCAGGACTCCCTTGATGGTGTAAAAAAGTATCGATGCAAGTATTGCTGATGCAGGTACGGTAATAATCCAGGCTGCGATAATTTTTTTGATACTGGCCCTTTTGACCAATTCTTCCTTGTAGACGCTTTTCAGACGTTTGCGTTCCTTCTTGGTCAGCGGAACATCTTCCTTATTTTTCTTGGCTTGCTTCAGCATCAGCTTCATGTCTTCAACCGAAGCCTTCTCAAAGTTCTTCAGGAACTTTTGCAGCTTCTCTCTCTCGAGGCCGGCATGATCGTCCACAATCTGGTGCAGCTGGCTGGCATAGCTGACTTTCAGGTATTCACGCAAAAACCCCACACCAAACACCGCGCCGACGGCAATATGGGTAGAGCTCACCGGCAGTCCCAGTTGCGAGGCAATAATTACGGTTATAGCGGCTGCCAGGGCGATACAGAAGGCCCGGGTTTTATCAAGTTCGGTAATTTCATTGCCGACTGTACGGATCAGTTTGGGACCATATAGCGACAGACCAATGGCAATACCAATAGCACCCACCATCATCACCCATAATGGGATAGCCGCTTTTTTAACGACACCGTGGTTCACAATAGCATCGTTAATTGCCGCCAGCGGGCCAATGGCATTGGCCACATCGTTGGCTCCATGAGCAAAGCTCAGCAGAGCTGCCGCAAAAATGAGGGGCACGGTGAACAGGTTGTTCACACTGTTACGATCATTTTTTAGCCGGGACGCTGACCGCTTCAGGGTTGGCATAAGAATCGCGTAGGCGACAACGGCCACGACAGCCCCAATTGCCAATGCCGTAGTGAAATCCAGACTAATGAGCTTTTTCGTGCCTTTGAGCAATAAATAGGTCGCAAAAGCCCAGGCCATGATGGCAATAAACAACGGTACATAGCGAGTGGCTGCGGTAATCCGATCCTCCTTATACAGCACCGTGCGTTTGATAAAGTAGAGGAAGAGAGCAGCAATCATCCCACCAAGCAGTGGCGAAATCACCCAACTGGCGGCAATGGCACCCATTTGTCCCCAATCGGCAACTCCGAAACCACCTGCGGCAATACCGGCGCCCAGCACACCGCCGACAATACTGTGGGTCGTAGAAACAGGCGCACCGACATAGGTGGCCAGGTTAAGCCAGAGCGCACCGGCAAGCAGCGCGGCCGTCATTAGCCAGATAAAGGTATCTGCATCAGCAATAAAGTCTGGATTAATAATGCCCTTTTTGATGGTGCCAACCACATCGCCACCGGCGATCACCGCACCTGCACCTTCAAAGATTGCGGCTATCATCAGGGCTCCCAGCAGCGTTACCGCCTTGGAACCAACCGCTGGCCCGACATTATTGGCAACATCGTTGGCACCGATATTCATCGCCATATAGGCACCGATGATGGCTGCAGCCACCAGCAGATAGCCGTCTTCCAAGCCTTGAGTGTGGTAACTGGTATAGAGAAATACGCCAAAGATAAAAAGAAGTGCGAAACCTAACCGGGCGACGTCCTGAGTCACAGTAGAGGCCGCGTCTTCCAGTTGTCCTAGATTACGAAACTCCATAAATGATTTCCTCCGCCAATTTCCACAAAAAATTAGGCGGCGACTTTAACAAATGTTTTATTTTAATGACACCAAAATGAAACCTTCTCACTATATAAGCGCCTCATATCCACAGTATAAGCGCCTCATATCCACAGTCAGGTTGGGGGGTATATGCCCTTACCCATCAATTGGTTCAGCCTCAAAATGATATTCACGCTCTACTTTGGCAACTCTAAGATGGTAGCTCTGGTAAAACTGCTCACGCCCCAGATTTCTGGCCACCTGATGGTCCACATGGTTCCGCCATTCGCGGATAGCATCTTCATCCCGCCAATAAGACACTGTGATCCCCAGTTGGGCGTCACGGACTGATTCGACTCCCAGATACCCCGGCTGCTGTTCTGCCAGTGCCTGCATCTGTTCAGCAACTTTTGCATAGCCCAGTTCCGGTGCTGAAGGCTTTAATTTATTGGAGAAAATCACGGCGTAGTACGGAGCCGAATCAGCTTTCATAAGTATGTCCTGTCAGTTTTTAGACTAGATTAAATCGAGTATTTTTATACAGTCTATTGATATCTTTGGTTATTTTGTATACATTCGAGCCGTTCGTGCATCAAGAGAAGGACTGACGTCCTCGCCAACCTGCCAACCTGGGCAAGGTGGTGCCAAAACCAACTGAGTAAAGTGTTGTTAATGAAAGTCATGTCGATGTCTAAACGAATTAGCAAGGGGATGTTACCGCAAGGTAAATAACCCCTGTTCGTTGTGTTGTCCTGCTGGTTACCAGCTCCGATGACAAAGGCATTGAAACCCGCCTTGCGGGACCGACTTTAAATAATGGCACAGCTGGTTTTGGGATGTGGTCATCCCTGACAAATTTACAGGTAAGCCTATCATCGTCAGTTCTGCACGCGGTAACTATTACGTCGTGGAGAACCCTATGCAAAATGTACTTGATTCTGCCCCCGGCCTCTCGCCGGCTCAGCATCTGTTATTCCGATCGGAATTGCAATCTTCAAAACTCTATCTATGCCCTCTTTATCTCTGGGCAGCCCAAGGCCGTTTCATTGCCCCCAATGGCAAAGTGGAACAACGTTTTTGGCTGTATGTTGAATACCGCGACCGTTATCGACGTTGTCGCTATAGTCAGTTTCAATTTTCCTCCGTTGAGGCGCTTAACAACTTTCTGGACCAGGAACTGACCGAGACTTCGCTCCACGAAATTCATCCGGAATACACTTTAGCAAGCGCTATTAAACAGTCAGATCAAATGTCGTCATGATCCCTGCAAGTGATTTCCACCACCGGACTGCTCAGATAGACGATAGGAATATCCGTGCTATAGTGACTTAAATCGGTGCAATTAAATTCGGACCACAATTTTGATGCTCTCCTCCTGCCGCGGTGAATGAACCCTTATGCAGATTAAATGGTTGTCAGTATTTTCAGGCTGCCGTGTCGAGATTAATTCCGTACAGGATGCCACTGGATATCGAAGCCTTCAAAGATATCGACGTCATCAGAAACAGCATCTGAAGCAGAATAACAATGATTTCCTAGAGCGAGATGTCGCCCTTAAGGGCACTACCGGTTAATGACTGAGCAGATCGATCGCCCCACATTTAAAACCGTCAATGCCCTGCTTGACGATGACAGCCGTGTCATCAACGTCATCAAGAGCATTGCCTACGCGGCCGCCATCACGGCCATTGCGATCGGCGTTAAGTCTTGGTTTTCAGGCCACCCATTGCATGCCGCTGCATTGGTCGGCTTTGCCATGGTGATGACTCTGAATGTCGTGGTCTATGACAGAACCCGCGACAACCACACCTTCCGCACGGTTTTCCTATGGCTTGTCGGTGGTTTGTGCCTGTATTTGATTGCCTCAGGAGGCGAGAGCAACACCGGCATCCTCTGGTTTTACGTATTTCCGCCGTTTGTCTTTTACATAGTTGGTTTGCGCCGGGGCTGGGTCATGATGGGAGTGATGTCCGCCGTGATTTTCATTATTTTCAGGTTTCCCGAACTCCCCCTTATCAAGGCCACCTACAGCAATGACTTCCAGCTGAGGTTTGCGGCCAGCGTCTCTTTTGTGACGGTGTTTTCATTTGTGCTGGATTACTCTCGCCGTCAGGCCAGAGAAGAACTTATCAGCATGGCTAAGCTCTACGAGCAGGCAGCTCGCACAGACGAGCTAACCCAATTGCCGAACCGGCGTGACATGCACCAGCACCTGGAGAAAGAGTTTTTCCGCTACAAACGGCATGGCAGTTATTTTTCAGTGATTCTGCTCGACATTGACCATTTTAAATCCATTAATGACACTTTCGGGCATGATGCCGGTGATTTCGTTTTGGTGAAATTTTCCGACATGCTCAGCGAAGCCTGTCGCAAGGTAGACACAGCTGCACGCTGGGGCGGCGAAGAATTTTTAGTGCTACTACCGGACACCTCAATGGTGCAGGCACTGGCCATGGCTGAACGCCTGCGCAAAAAAGTGGAGTCGGCCAAGTTTACTTACAAGAATCAGCTCATCAATTTCACCACCAGTTGTGGTGTCTGTTCGATCAGTCAGACCAAAAATCTGGGTGCGTTGCTCAAGCAGGCCGATGTCAACCTGTACCAGGCCAAAGTCAAAGGCCGCAATCTGGTCATTCCACTGGTGGTACAAAAGCCCGAAAGTAGCGGCACAGTGACGAGCTGAATACTGACCCCTCGCCCTGATTTCACCATCAAATCAAAGTCAATCTACATAGTGATGGCGGATATGCTGCCACTCTTCGGCTGTGACCGGCATAACTGAAAGACGATTGCGTTGAATCAGCATCATGTTGGCGAGCGAGGGATCAGCTTTCAGCTTAGCTAACGGAATCACTTCAGGAAGCGTTGCCTGCCAGTGCACATCAACACAGGACCAACAAGGGTTATCCGTGGAGCTCTTAGGATCGTAGTAGTGGGATTCCGGGTCTAAGGAAGTCGGATCAGGGTATGCCTCCCGGGAGACCTCAGCAAATCCGGCGATTCCGGGCACAGCACAACTACTGTGATAAATCATCACCTGATCGCCCAGCGCCATATCACGCATAAAATTACGCGCCTGATAATTACGCACTCCCTCCCACATACTGGAGGAATTCGGGGCCTGCTTAAGGTCCAGAATACTGAAGGTGTCAGGTTCGGTTTTCATCAGCCAGTAATTCATAGTCTCCTCAGTGTGTGAATCGTCAGTGGTTAAAAGTATTCCCGTCAGCGGGCTAAAGCCTTTAGCATACCGGATGTAGTCCAGGTCACAATTCTGGAAAATCACCGCTCCAAAAATGTGAAACAGTTAACATCTTCAATCTTCGTTACATAGATAACGAATACCGTAACCAATGGCGACTGCCACAGCCTGACAACCGCAGCCGAGGCCCGGTATAATCGGCGACTGGCGATTGCCTGCATCCTTATTAGATCATAGCTCAAGTCACTCCAAATATTTTCAGGTACCTTTGTGAAGTCCATAACCATTTGCGTCGGTTCAGTTTATGGGGCCGCTTTAGATACTGCCAATGCGATTGCAATTGCGTTGCGTAGCGACGGCTATAACGTTGATATACACGCAAACCCCACACTGGAATCTGTTACCCAGACACAAGGTGGCATTTTAATCTGCACCTCCACCACAGGCAGCGGTGATTTACCGGAAAACATCGTGCCTCTTTACGTTGCACTGACCAGCGACTTCCCCAACATTGTCGGCCGTCCTTTTGGAGTCATTACCTTAGGCGACAGCACTTACTTCGATTCCTTTGGCGGTGCCGGAGACAAAATGTTCGAAGCCATGACAGAGCTGGCGGCTCAGCCTGTGGATTCACTCCTAAAAATAGATGTCCAGGAAACCGCAGACCCTGCGGACGAAGCAGTGCCCTGGGCCCGGTCCTGGGCGGCCAAGTTACCGTAGACAGAACCGACTCAGACGATTTACCAGCCGGAGACCCTGATCATTAAACTTTTACCTGTGCACCGGCCTAGTTTTTCCTGTTTCGAAGCTATTCTGGGATTGATACTGCTTGTTAGTACACTTGTTAATACACAGGAACTAATGGCGGCACCTACTGTTACCGAGCTTGACGACAGGGCAATGCTGGAACCCGTTCTGACATACCTGCAGGAATCGCCATCCTCTGCAAAAGACTCCTCCATGCCAGTCCCCTATCCCCGCCAGTTGCTGGATACTAACCTCACCTGGAACAGCATCCCGGCAGGAGAAGCGAATTTCGGCTATACGCCGGATGCTTACTGGTTCAGGTTAGACCTGAGCAACTCCAGCGACAAGCCTCAGCGGCGCCTGTTAGTAGTCCGGGCCTCACATCTTGATGACGTCTATTTTGCTGAGCTTGAACAACAGAGCGAATCTGAGCAGCCGACACTGCTGCGCGAAAACCTGTCAGGGGAATACTATCCGTTCAATGCCCGCGAGCTGGATCATCCCTTTTACCTGTATGCCATTGAAATTCCTGCTCAGTCGGAACGGCAGTATCTTTTCAAAGTGCGTAGCGAAGGTTCGTTGCTGTTTCCTCTACAGATATGGCAGCCGGAACAATTTTATCTACAGAACGACAAGGAAGCTCTGGGCAATGGTATTTACTATGGTTTCCTGATTTTTATCATTATTTTCAACTTGTTCATTTTCATTGCTCTGCGGGAAAGCATGTACCTTTATTACGTGCTATTGACGTCGATGATTCTGCTCATTCAGGCTTCTCTGAGCGGCAGAACTTTTCAGTTTTTATGGCCCCAGCTACCGGCATTGCAGAATCTTAGTATTTTGCTGGCCGTCCCATTGTCGGCATTTGCATTGACGGAATTCTCCCGCCGCTTTCTGGAGGCCGGTCTGTTTGCCCCCCGTGCGGACCGTTTTTTCAAGGTACTCAGCGGATTGAGCCTGCTATGCCTGATCCTTGCGACCATTATTCCGTCCTTTTTGGCCAAACAGATCTCAGTGATCGCCGCATTGGTGGCGGTCATCGCAGTGTCCGTGGTAGCCCCTTATCTTTGGTACAAAGGCGTGGCACAGGCGAGGTTGTTTACCTGCGCCTGGACCAGTCTGCAAATTGGCGCCGGTATTACACTGCTGTATATCCTGGGACTGTTTCCGCAAAATATTGTCACCGCTTATGCCTTGGAAATTGGATCAGCCACCCAGGCGGTACTGATATCCCTAGCCATCGTTGAACGCATCTATCTTGAGCGTAACAAGCACCTCGGTGCACAACTGCAGATTATCGAAGAGCAGCAGGAAATGCAGCGGTTGGAGCAGCGCAACCTCTACGACATGACCCACCACGCGGTCACAGAGGTGCCTAACCGCGGTTTTCTTGAACGTTTTCTCAAGGACCAAATTCGATTAAATCCTGAGTCATCTTATGGATTATGTCTGATCA
Source organism: Hahella sp. (assembly GCA_050299855.1). GTDB lineage: Bacteria > Pseudomonadota > Gammaproteobacteria > Pseudomonadales > Oleiphilaceae > Hahella. The sequence continues at coordinate 215,339 of JBNKWQ010000018.1, read as the reverse complement.
GCTTGAATCGTTACCGGGAAATTGATCGCACCATGGGGCAGGACAACGCCGATCAACTCCTTTATCAGATCGCCCAGCAGTTAAATGATTTTGTTAAAGAGATTCCCAATATTATGACCCTGGAGCGACATGCCGGCGAAGCACTGCACGTCGCTTCAGTAGATGATATTACCCTCGCCGTTCTCTTTACCCCCACATTTACCGGCGAACAGGACGCAAGTATCCAAGCATTGTCAGGATTCCTTCTGCAGCGCCTGGAGTTTGGTCACCTGTCCCTGGATCTTGACCCGCGCTTTGGATTGTCGCGCTACCCGGAACATGGCAACAATCCGCAAACTCTATTACGGATGGCAAAAATTGCCCTGGACGCTACCCATCACATCCAGGGCTGTGTGGCGGAATACAGTGCCGATTACAACCCCTACAGCGAACGCCGTCTGACGCTTATGGCGGAACTGGGCAAGGCCATCGAGCAAAATGAACTGGTATTGAACTTCCAGCCGCTGCTGAATTTACAGACCGGGAGGATTACCTGTTTTGAGGGGCTGATACGCTGGCATCACAAGAAATTTGGTCAAATCAATCCAGATGAGTTTATCTATCTTGCAGAAGAGTCAGGAACTATACATCCACTGACTCTATGGGTGATGGAGAATGCTTTGGGCAAGCTGGAAGAACTGCGTGAAACAGGCTTTACAGAGGTAGGTATATCCATCAATGTATCCGCCGTGGATCTGGAAATGCCAGACTGGATTGAAGAGGTTAAATCCGTACTGCAGCGCTTTGATATTAATCCGCAACAGTTAACCTTGGAACTGACTGAGACAGCGCTGATGCGCCAGCCTGAACTGGCACTATCTACGCTAAAACAATTGGATGCCTTGGGCTTCACTATCGCCTTGGATGATTTCGGTGCCGGTTATTCATCACTCTCCTATATCCAGAAACTGCCACTACATAAAATCAAGATAGATCGTACATTGATCCATGACATTCAACTCAGCCAGGAAAATCGTATCATCGCCAAGACTGCAATCGATATGTGTCATGGGCTGGGCTACGGCGTCGTGGCGGAAGGCGTAGAAGAGCGAGCTACCCTGGAAGCGTTACAAGAATTGGGTTGCGAACAGATTCAGGGCTATTGGCTGGCCCGGCCCATGCTCTGGGAGTTTGCCTTGGAATGGCTACACGCCTACGAGGCCGAACAATATCTTGCAGCCAGGCCTGATAGTGCCCGCCAATCTACATAGAGCATGGTAACCGACAATTTTGTCAAGGACCTCAGCCTGGACGATGTTCCGAGTGCCGATCCCTTTCAACGCTTAAGCGGGAACTTTCGCGTTTCCCCGATGGCCATAACAGTACGCTCAGGCCCTTCGGGATGATTGAGAAATTTGTCTTTCGGCTCCCAAAACGGCTCGGTCGTCAATCGCACAGTTCCCCAGTGCATACCCACTAATTGCGAGGCCCTTAAATCCCTTCCCATGGCAATCGCTTCTTCCGGGCTGGCATGAACGGAGGCAAACACGGTACGGGGTGCATAAGCGCCAATAGGAACCAACGCCAGATCATAGGGACCTGTCAGCTCACCCATTTCCTGAAAGGCCGGGCCATACCCGGTGTCTCCGGCAAAAAAGACTTTGGCTTCCGGGCCGGAAATACCAAAGCTGGCCCAAAGGGTTTTATCAGTGTCCCAAAGACTGCGCCCGGAAAAATGATAGGCCGGCATACCGGTAAAGGTTAATTCGTTAACATTCACCTGTTCATACCAGTCCAGTTCCACAATCTGCTGATAGCCCAGCTTGCGAAACAAGGGTGTCAGCCCCAGGGTAGTAATGACCGTTACCCGAGATTTATTGGTTACACTGGCCAGAGTTTCAGCGCAAAAATGGTCATAATGGTTATGGGACATGACAATGATGTCCACTTCCAGATGGTGCAGATTCAGTGGGGAGACAACCAATCGCTTGGGACCACTGAAACGAATCGGCGAGGCTCTATTACCCAGGAACGGGTCGGTGATAATTCCCAGCCCGCCTAATCGGAAATAGAAACAACTCTGCCCCAGCCAGGTCAAAGCCAGCAGCTTGTCTGATGTAATTTCCCTGCTGCCGTCATCGCCGGCATCATGCTGCTGCAAACCTGCCAGCGCCTGGTCACCAGGCCAGCGATGATAACCCACATCTTCAACCGGCGCATTGCCATAGCGCATCAGCTCCCAAAGCACCTTGGCCATTTCTTTTGAGTGACGGCCATCTGTATGGGGCGACGGCGGAGAAACATAATACCCACGGCGATGATGAGGCTTGCCCTTGAAACTATGCTTGGCATCAACGGAACTGACCGCGGAAATTTTGTGCATCATAGTAATTCAGATCCCGGTAGTATTTCAGGTCCCAATAGTAAACCAGCTCCCGGCAGAGACCATAGTGGTGGCCATCAGCCTGTTTTTACAACAAGACCGCTTCCATCGCTCAGATTCGGTCCGGTCTGAGCCGGATCAGCCCTTCCTGTGCAGTCGAAGCCACCAGGCGCCCCTGCTGATCAAATATAGATCCTCGACTCAAACCGCGGGCGCTACTGGAACTCGGGCTATCCATGGCATAAAGCAGCCAGTCATCAATGCGAAAATCGCGGTGAAACCATACCGCATGATCGATACTGGCAGCCTGTATATCCTTACGAAAGAAAGACACACCATGAGGATACAGAATGGTTCCCATCAGCCCGAAATCCGAACTATAGGCCAGCATGCAATGGTGCCAGCGCACATCATCGGGAACGGCACTGATGGCTCTGAACCAGTTATATTTGTGAGGCTCCATAACCTTCGGTGACAGTTGGTTCATCGGATTGAACGGACGAATCTCAATTGGACGGTCACGGGTGAACCGCTCCCTTATTTTTTCCGGTATCAGATCCTTATAGCGGCGGTAGTTTTCCAGCTCTGAAACAATGCCATCGGGACCTTTAATGTCCGGGGCCTGAGACTGGTGATCAAAGCCTTCCTCCGGCACCTGGAAAGAAGCCGTCAGGGTCAGAATTTCCTGGCCATGCTGACGCGCTGCCACCCGCCGCGCACTGAAACTACGACCATCCCTTAAACGGGTGACTTCGTAAATGATATCGTGATGAGCGTCTCCAGGACGCAGAAAATAGGCATGCAGACTATGCGCCTGACGATCCGGATCTACCGTCTGATAAGCCGCCATCAGTGCCTGCCCAATCACCTGACCACCGAATACGATCTTGAATCCAAGATCTTCACTGGAACCTTGAAAAAGGCAATCGTCCAGCGGTACCAGCGTTAGAAGATCCATGAGTTTTTTAACGACATCGCCCATATACGTTTCCTTCCACATTCACAGACAAAACCCGGCTGGCAAACTGAATACAGGTTTTGACAGGGTTAAGTTTAATCCCTGAGGACTTTACCTAAGTGTTCAGGGCCAGTAAATCAAAGCCGTTTATTATCCCCAATTATGGTCGATGTCACCTATTTCATTGACTTGCAGACCCAAAAAATTCAGCCCAGAATACTTCTCCAGGAATCAACCCGAATGCCAGTGAGCTCTAGTCTTTTTTGTTTTGTTGCCCTGATATCCCTCTCACTCAATCGGGCGCCTCTGATACCGTATTTTCCAGACGCTATAGGAAACAGTCTTATGGACCCTCAGCAACTTTCGACGCAACCGACTGCACATACCCATAGCTGTCCCAGGTGCGGTAAGCCTGCAAAGTGCGATCAGGAGAAAGGTAAATCTACCTGTTGGTGTTTTTCCGTTCCAACTCAGGAAAACTGGCGAGAACCCTTTCAGGAAGGTGATAAATGCTATTGTCGTCAGTGTTTAATGGCCAAACGCACAGAATCAGTCACTTAACTTGCAGCCCTACCCCAGCATGAGTAACTTATGCCGATAAATTATTCGCATGGAACTCAATCACACATGAAACCTGTCGCTTTTCGGGCCGCTGGAGTGTTGCTGCTCAGCCTGATGCTGGCCGCCTGCAGCCCGGCTCCAATATCCCCCAAACCTCCGCTCGATAATGTACCTGCCGAGGTAAATCAACTGTTCGAAGCCCTACAGCAAGCGGAAGAACAAGGCCGAGGCGAGTTCGCTCCGGCACTTTTTAATCGCATCAATGAACAATATCGCCAGGCTTTGAGCGAAGTGGCGTCGGCCCCGGAAGAGGCACGCCAGTATGCACTGGCCGGACTTGCACGAATTCCCGCGCTGATTAGTAGCAGCGATGCCACAGCCGCCCGCCTGATGCCTGTTATCAAGGCTCGAAATGCCGCGACCCTTGCCAATGCTGAAACGTTTTTCCCACTGCAATGGGAAGCCGCTGAGGCCATGCTGGTATCCCTCACCCGTATTCTTGAAGACACGCCGGATAAACAAGTGAACGAAGAATCCGGGATACTTGAACAACGCTACCTGGCTATTGAGCTGGACAGCATCAAGCAAAGGATACTCGGCCCCGCACAACAGGCCATGAAACTGGCAACAGAGCGGGAAATCAGCCTGCAGGCACCTCGTACCATGGCTCTGGCGAGAGACCATTTAAGCAAGGCAGAGACTACTCTGAACCAGGACAGAACCCAGATTGCCGAAGCCGAATCACAAGCCCAGGCCGCCATTCAAGAAGTTGAACATGCCGAGATTCTGACAGAACTCATGAAGCAGTTCCCTGTCCAGAATTCCCCGGTAGAGGCTGCCCTGCTATGGCATGAAAAACAGGTCGCCGATGCTGTTGAACCTATTTTGACGCAATTGCCGTTCAGCCAGGGGCCAGAGGCAGTTAAAGGAGAGGTTCAACACAGTCTGAACCAGATTCTGGCGGAAAAACTCGCACTACGGCAGGCGCTGACAGAGGCTGAAAGCCGGGAAAATAATCTCAAGCTGCAATCCGCTGCCACCATTGAATCGCTCAAGCTTGATATGGAACAGCAGGTACTGGCAGCACAGATGGAAACTGATGCGGAAAAACGCCGTAATGCTGAAAATCTACGGCGCTTTGAATTTGTCAGAGAACTATTCGCTCTCAATGAGGCGGAAGTCTATCAACAGGGCCAGAATGTCCTCATCCGCGCTTATGGTTTTAAATTCGATTCCGGCTCCAGCACTATCGAACAGGATAACCTTCCCCTGATTAACAAAATCATCGATGCGATCGAAGTTTTTCCTGATGCCGACCTCCAGGTTTCCGGACACACAGACAATCGCGGCGATGCTCTGCTGAATCAGCGTTTGTCTGAAGAACGCGCAGCCAATGTTGGTGAATTCATAGCCAATGTTGGCAATATCACCAAAGACAGAATTATAAGTCAGGGATTTGGTTCAAGCCGCCCTGTCGCCACTAATGACAGTGCTGACGGACGCGCCGCCAATCGTCGGGTGGAAGTGCTGATTATTAACGAATAGTGTCCGCCGTTAACGGCAGACGCTCTTGAGGATACCCGGCCTCCACCAAAGTTGATTGGAGGCGGCTGGGTTAACTCCATCTTCGCTGAGTTAACCCCAATTTAGGAGTGTAACGGCTCCAGAGACTTTGCCAGGGCCTGCTTCTCCATGACCTGGCCTCCAGTCACTACAAAACCGGTCAGTTTGCCTTCGACTGTACGGAATAACGCCTTTACATCCAGCCCTTCGGCAACCTCCACTTCCCACTCGCCTTCAGGATCAGGCCGACCATTGCGCCCTACCGGCGGCGGACAAACAGCTACAGGACAGGCAGGCGTTTTTACAATCACCGGCATGACACCGTAAGCAACTTCTGTTCGCTGGCCTGCCAGTGTTTTTGCCAGCGCCCGCGCGCAGGCCATCAAAGGCAGGACATACAAGAGCACATAGCCGTCCACTTCTGCACAGTCGCCCAGGGCATAGATATCAGGAGCACTGGTTTCCAGCGCACGGTTGGCCTGAATACCCAGATCACAGTCGAGCCCGGCCTGTTGTGCCAAGGCAATCCTTGGGCGTAGCCCCACAGCCGACAACACCACATCGGCCTCCAGCTTGTGGCCATTGTCCAACACTACTTCCAGGCCACTGTCTGTCGCATTCACCACCTGGGCAAAACGGCCCAGGTGAAAGCCTATTCCTTCCTGCTCCAGGCCTTGCTGTACAGCCTTTCCGGCAATCTCCGGCAGTAATGTCGGCAATACGGTCAGCGAGGGAGCTATCACCTCCACCTCGAACCCGCCATGAATCAAATCGTTGGCGAACTCACAGCCGATCAGGCCTGCGCCCAGAATCGCCACTTTGCGTTTGCCTTCGAGTTCTTCGCGGATCTTACGGTAGTCCATCAGATCATTGACCGAATACACTCTTGACGCGCCGCTGCCCTGCAGATCCAGATGGATCACGTCCGCCCCCCAGGCCAGCACCAGTTTGGCATATTTCAGTGCTTCATCACCGATCCATACTGTTTTGCTGTCGGGATCAATTTCTGTAACCGTAGTAAAGGTACGAATTTCAACCTTCAGGCTCTCCGCCATCTTGCCCGGATCACCCATGGACAGCTCATCAGCACTCTTGCCTTTAACAAAACCATTGGAAAGCATGGGCTTGGAATAGGAGTGGCCATCATCTGCAGTTAGCATCAACAGCCGGGACTCAGGATCAAGCTTGCGAAATTCCCGGGCCAGGGAATAGCCCGCCAGTCCGGTACCGATGATGATGATGGGGTCGTCTGTAAAAGCCATGTCGTTATCCTGAAACACGGACACCGGCACTCAGACACCGGTGTTACTGGTCTATTATAAGGCGTATCAGCCAATTTCTATCATTTCAAAATCTTCCTTGCCCACACCGCAATCGGGGCAGACCCAATCTTCCGGGACATCATCCCAGGCAGTTCCGGGAGCGATACCATCTTCCGGCCATCCCTGGGCTTCATCGTAGATTAATCCACAAACCACACATTGCCATTTACGCATGTAATTACCTTGCTATTTACTTTAAGAAACCTGTGTATTCGTGACTCGCTCACCAACCAGACCTTTGAGTCCGATGCCTGAGACGACACACGCCCGACAATTTAAAAGCAGCATTTATACGGGCTGAGGTTACGGAGTTCAAGTCAAACTGGCTATACTATGGTTATTCATGCAAATTATGGTTTTTCATTCAAACAGAGCACAATCTACCCCAATGTCACAAACCACCGCAAAATCCCAACCCACTGAAAACATACAGCAAGTACTCGATGAAGCGGACTGCCTCCACTCCGAACAGGAAGTGGAGCAGGCTATCCGGGCCATGGCCACCGCCATCACCGCTGAACTCGCAGACAAAAATCCCATCGTCTACTGCGTGATGACCGGGGGGTTGATTTTTGCCGGTAAGCTGCTGCCAATGCTGAACTTTCCTTTGGAGCTCAGTTACATCCACGCGACCCGCTACAGAATGCAAACCACCGGCGGCATCCTGGACTGGAAGGTTGAGCCGGCAGAAAACATGGAAGGTCGCAATATCCTGATTCTGGACGACATCCTGGACGAAGGTACTACGCTAAAGGCGATTGGCGATTTTTGCCAGCAGCGTGGCGCCAAGCAGGTCTATACCGGTGTGTTAGTGGACAAGATGCACGAACGTAAGTCCTATCCCGGACAGCGCTGCGATTTTACCGGCCTGGATGTGGTTGACCGTTATCTGTTTGGTTTCGGCATGGACTATAAGGGCTACTGGCGCAATGCGCCCGGCATCTATGCCGTCAAAGGACTTTGACCTCCGAGTTTAGTCCCGGCCCTTATAGCCTTCCGGTGCTTCCGGTTTTTGACTCAGGCTTTCAAATATCACCCAGGACGTATGACACGACACATGCATGACACCGGCTTAGGGCAATTCTTGTTGCTAATCACTGCCGCGGTGATTGTCTCTTCCGTCTTCAGGCGTCTGCAGATCCCACCGGTTTTGGCCTATCTCACTGTTGGCCTGGTTCTGGGCCCAAGCGCCCTGGGCTGGGTTAACGACCTTACCCAGATCCAGATTCTGGCGGAATTCGGCGTGGTGTTCCTATTGTTTTCCCTGGGCCTGGAATTCTCCCTGGCGAAGATGATCGCACTACGCAAAGTGGTCTTCGGTCTGGGGGGCTGGCAGGTGGCTGTCAGCAGCGTGGCTGTCTACGGAATTGCTCTGATGTTCAATGCCAACCAGGAAGAGGCCATTATCGTTGCCGGCGCGCTGGCACTTTCCTCCACAGCCGTCGTCAGTAAGGAATTGGTAACCCGCAACGAACTGGGACTGCCCCACGGCATACTGTCAATGGGGGTGCTGCTGTTCCAGGATCTGGCCGCAGTCATTTTCCTGATTCTGGTACCCTTTCTGGCCGGTGGCAGCGACACGTCTTTTGCCCTGGCCCTGGCATTCACTCTGGGTAAGGGTCTGTTGCTATTTGTGCTGATGCTGGCCATCGGCAAATATCTACTGCCCATTCTGTTTCATGAGGTGGCCAAGGCACAGTCGGACGAGCTCTTTGTCCTGACGGTTTTGATGGTGTCTTTACTGGCAGCTGCCCTCACCCACAGTTTTGGACTGTCAATGGCACTGGGTGCCTTTATCGCCGGAATGATGCTGTCAGAGACCCACTTCAAACACCAGATCGAAGCCGATATCCGCCCCTTTCGGGATTTGTTGCTGGGTCTGTTCTTCATCAGTGTGGGCATGATCGTGGACTTTAATGAAGTGCTCAGAAACTGGCATTGGATTCTGTTGTTCACCTGTCTGCTGTTGTCACTTAAATCTCTACTGATCGGGATGCTGGCCTACCGGTTCCAGAAAAACCTCGGCACCGCCATTAAGACCGGATTGTACCTGGCCCAGGGTGGCGAGTTCGGGTTTGCGCTGTTTGCCCTGGGTGAGCGCTATCAGTTGGTGTCCAAGCAGTTCGGTGCCGTGGTTATATCCACCGTAATTTTAAGTATTACCCTGACTCCGGCTCTGATGATGCTGGCCAGGCACATCAGCAAACGAACGCTTAAACGGCCCGAAGCCCAACGTGAAGCACGCCTGGAATCCATAAGTCTGGCCTGCGAAGCACTGGAAGGACATGCGATTGTCTGCGGGTATGGCCGGGTTGGACAGATGGTCTCACGTTTTCTCAGACAGGGACGATTCCCGCTGGTGGCTATCGACAACGATCCAATTCGCGTTCAGGAGGCCAGTGCCGCTGACGAGCCCGTGCATTTCGGTGACTCCCGGCGCGCAGATATCCTCAAGGCCTTGGGATTGGAACGTGCACGCCTGCTGATCATTACCTATAACGATGTCGACAAGAGTCTGAAAGTCATTCAGCAAGTACGAGAACTTCACCCTGATGTCCCGATCCTGGTCCGAACTTCCGACGACAGCCATGTAGAGCGTTTGCAGTCTGCCGGTGCGACGGAAGTGGTACCGGAAATACTGGAAGCGGGTCTCATGCTGGTCAGCCAGGTGCTGACGCTAATGGGTTCGCCGGCAGAAAGCATTCACGAGCAGGTGAACGCAGCCCGTCGCAGTCGCTATAAAATTCTGCACGGTTATTTCCCTGGAGTGAAATCCCAACTCGTTAATGCTAAAGGAGTGCCACTGGAAAAGTTGCACGCCGTCACCCTGCCTGAGGGCGCCTTTGCCTGCCATAAAACCATTGCCCACCTGAATCTGGGTGAATGCAGTGTCGACAGCATTCACCGGGAGCGCACGGAACTAACGCCAGACCAGGAACTGCAGCTGCAACCGGGAGACACACTCATATTGCACGGCTCGGCGCAACAGGTGGAACAGGCCGAGAATCTGCTACTGGGTGGATGAACTTTGGCTGCGCCTTCAGTAAGATAGCCGCGAACCTAATTTGCTCGAAATTAATAGGCCCGAAAGAGTATTCTCGACGACTGAAAATGTCGTAATCTTTCTGCGGTATAGGAACCAAGCAGTCTCAGTAAATGGAATCCATGCGTGTTTGACCATGACCAGCTTCGCCATCTTCACTGGCACCACTTCCAACGAGTCCCCCAACACCTGTTGCACGAACCCTGGCGGGAATGGGTGCTCGACCGCGGCTCCCTGACCGAAAGGCTGGTGGAACAAAGTGAGGGCGATTTTCGCGTAGAAGTCATTCGTCAGGGCAGCGGCTTTCCTATCGCTACCGAGCAACAAGCGCTGGGGTTGAGGAGGCGCCAAGCCTGCATTATCAGGGAAGTGGCCCTGCTTTGTCATGGTGAGCCCTGGGTTTATGCCCGCAGCATTGTTCCCACCACCACGCTCACGGGTTCGGCAAGGCGTCTGGCCCATCTCGGCAATAAGCCTTTGGGGGCTTTTCTGTTCAATGCGCCGGACATGCATAGGGGGCCGCTCGAACTGACACGTTATGAAAAACTGTTTCCCCAGGAGCCGGGTTCAGGCTGGGGGCGCCGCTCTGTATTTTACCTGGGCGAAAAGCCATTATTGGTCTGCGAATTCTTCACTTCACGCCTGACCCAGCTATCCTCACTCTCCGGGCAGGCAGGTTAAAATTTGTCATTAAGACCCGAACCTCTCTAAACTACTGCAAACTCACAAGATTCAGTAATCAGTTCATGACCGCAGCACGCAGAACGCCCAAATCCACTAACATTTCTATGCCTTCGCAGTGGCGAACCTATCTACACCTGATGCGCGTAGACCGCCCCATAGGCACCTTATTGGTTCTGTGGCCCACACTGTGGGCACTGTGGATTGCAGCGGCGGGTGTTCCGACCCTGAAAAACCTGGTCATTTTCAGCCTTGGTGCATTTTTGATGCGCTCAGCGGGCTGCGTGATCAATGACTTTGCCGATCGTGGTTTCGACGGCCATGTGGAGCGAACCAAACAACGTCCAATGGTTACCGGCAAGGTTTCCACCCAGGAAGCCTTGGTGCTTTTTGCCGTTTTGCTCGGTTTAAGTTTCATCCTGGTTCTGCTTACCAACCAATTCACTATCTTGCTGGCATTTGGTGGTGCTGCGCTGGCCGCAATCTACCCTTTTATGAAGCGGCATACTCACCTTCCCCAGGTCTTTCTGGGCGCCGCCTTCTCCTGGGCCATCCCCATGGCTTTTGCCGCTGAGGCCAATGCCCTACCGGAAGAAGTATGGCTGCTGTATAGCGCCAACCTGGTGTGGACCGTGGCTTATGACACCATGTATGCCATGGTGGATCGCGACGACGACCTTAAAATCGGCGTCAAATCGACAGCCATTCTCTTTGGTGATGCAGACAAAATTATGGTGGCCGGATTGCAAAGCCTGACCATTATTATTCTGTTGATTATAGGGGGCCGGCTGGAATTTGGTGTTTTCTACGCCTTAGGCGTGATTGCTGCTGCCGTCCTGTTCGTTTATCAACAGCACCTTATCCGCTACCGAAGCAGGGAGCAGTGCTTTAAGGCTTTTTTGAATAACAACTGGGTGGGCATAGCAATCTTTGCCGGCATTGCCTGCGATTATCTATTCCGCTGAATTCTGTCTGTCGTCAGTGATTCAATAAAAGCATCAATTAAAAGGCGACTGTCATATACTTGTAACAAATCACCGTTGTAATAAATCGGCAACAGAATGCGCACTACTGACGATTTCAAAAAGGTGTTTTTGCATGGCTAGCAAACAAGTTCTCATTGTGGACGATGAACCCGCCATCCGGGAGATGATCGCCGTCGCGCTGGAGATGGCGGACTATGACTATCTCGAGGCAGGGGATGCTCGAGAAGCCCATACGTTGATTATCGATCAAAAGCCTGACCTGATTCTGCTGGACTGGATGCTACCCGGTGTCAGCGGTATCGAATTCGCCCGTCGTCTCAAACGGGACCAAAGCACCTCCGAAATACCATTGATCATGCTTACCGCCAAGACCGAGGAAGACAACAAAATCCAGGGTCTGGAAGTAGGTGCCGATGATTATATCACCAAACCCTTCTCTCCCCGTGAGCTGGTCGCCCGCCTGAAAGCCGTACTCAGGCGTACCGCAGTGCAAGGCATGGAAACCCCTATCGAAGTGAATGGCCTGCGCTTGGACCCTGTCTGCCATCGGGTGACCGCCAATAGCGAAGCGCTGAACATGGGGCCGACCGAATACAAATTGCTGCAGTTCTTTATGACCCATCAGGAACGCGTGTATACTCGTGGGCAACTTCTGGATCAGGTCTGGGGGGGCAATGTCTATGTCGAAGAGCGCACTGTGGATGTCCATATTCGTCGCCTCCGCAAAGCCCTTGAGCCCGTCTACGATCATCTGATTCAGACAGTCAGAGGAACAGGGTACCGCTTTTCGACAAGAGCGCCTTAGCCAGTTAATCAGCCGTTAGAGCATCAGCGCCGCCAGACTATGAATAAAAAAGCCGGCCATCACATTCGACTTGTGCTGACGAGCCTCGCGTTTGCCTTCGTTTTCGGACTGATGTTAGGTGAGCCGGCCTGGACACTCGTCCTGTTTTTGGGCGCTTGCCTGAGCTGGTCACTGATTCAGTCCTATCGCCTGCATCAGTGGCTTTACCAATCCGATGTCACCAATCCACCAGAAAGTTCCGGTCTTTGGGGTGATATTTTCGACGGCATTCACCGCTTGCAAAAAGACCACTATAAGTCCCGCGACCGTCTACAGGCGATGATCAACCGCATTCAGGAATCTACCAACGCCCTGCGGGATGCCGTGGTCATGACCGACAGCTTTGGTGCCATGGACTGGTGGAATGAAGCCGCCGAAAAGCTACTCGGCTTTCGCCATCCTACAGATCGCGGTCAGCTGATCTACAACCTGATCCGCACTCCGATATTCAAGCGTTATTTCAGCTCCAAAAAATATCAGGAGCCATTGCTGATTAATGCCCCCAACAATCCCAACATCAAGCTGCAGGTACAGATTACCCTGTTTGGCGAGGATGACCGTCTGATCATGGTGCAGGACGTCACCCGCCTGTTCCGATTGGAGGAAATGCGACGCGACTTCGTATCCAATGTTTCCCACGAGCTACGTACGCCCTTGACCGTTATCACCGGTTACCTGGAAACTTTGATCGACAATGCTGATTCCCTGCCGCCACGTTGGCGTCGCCCGTTAACTCAGATGGAACAACAGGGACGACGGATGGAGGCACTGGTCAATGATTTGCTGCTGCTGTCCAAGATTGAAAATGATGGCCAGAATTTTGTACAAACTGATGTGGATATCCATCAGATTCTGCATACCATCTGCCACGACGCCAAAACTCTCAATACGGAAAAGCAGCACCAGATCACTCTGGAAATCGCCTCCAAGGCCCACCTGAAAGGCAACACCACCCAGCTGCAGAGTGCGTTTTCCAATATTCTGCTGAATGCCGTGAAATACACTCCGGCCAAAGGTGAGATTAAAGTACGCTGGCATGAGGATGAAAATGGGGTGCATTTCTCTGTTCAGGACACAGGTATTGGCATCGACCCCCAGCATATTCCCCGGCTGACAGAGCGATTCTATCGAGCAGATCCCTCAAGGGCATCCGAAACCGGCGGCACCGGGCTTGGGCTGGCAATTGTAAAACACGTTCTGATTAACCATGAGGGTGAGTTGGAAATCAAAAGCCAGTTTGGCGAAGGAAGTACTTTCATCTGCCATTTCCCCGTACGCCGGATAATCCAACCTGACCCGGAAGCGAAAGCACTGGAAAACAGCTAAGCTGTATCAATCACAATCATTGGAGTCTTGCTGAATATGGCTAGGGCCAATTGACGTTTAGAACTTGGCGATAAATTTTGACAGCGACGCCATTTTTTCAGGGTCCTCATCCACAAAGCGAATCACCAGGCTGATAAGGTCAGTGTCCATTCGTTTTTCCACTGCCTGCAGCATGTGCACGTAGCCATTGATGCGCTCAATAATACTTCCCTCTTCCACTTCAATATCCACCACAGCCGGATCCAGAATCATCGGAAAACGCTCACCACGCTTGGCAATGACTTTGACTTCGTTAAGGGTGATAGCCTTGATAACACAGGGAAGATTGAAGTCAGCAAAGCGAATTTGCGCGATTGTCGCCTTTGCGCCACTGGGTGCTTTAGCTTCAACAGGCTTACCGGCGCCGCCGGTCAACACCGACACGCTATCACCAAGCGCCTGGGTCACCTTGGGTGATGGTGCCTGCTTGGCTTTATCAGTGGCGGCAGTGAGAACGTTTGCAGAATCGCCAGCCAGAGGTGAACTGGAAGCTTTGGGGGTGGATGCCTGTTTGAGTTTCTTGCCGATCTGCTTGACCACTTTCTGTGCCAGCATTTCCGGACTGAAGGGCTTGGAAAGGTAGTCGGAAACCCCCTGTTGTACCGCTTCCACTACGTGGTCGCGGTCTCCCCGGCTGGTTACCATGACAAAAGGGGTCTTTTGGTAGGTTTCATGCTGACGGGCCCACTGCAACAATTCCAGGCCGGACATTTCGGGCATTTCCCAGTCACAGAGAATCAGATCAAAATGGCTCTTGCTCATCATGATCTGGGCTTTGCGTCCATTTATAGCCTCTTCCACCTTCGCATCCGGAAAGTAGGTGCGCATTGAACGCTTCACCATATCCCGCACGAAGCTGGCATCATCAACAATTAATACTTTGACTGACATTCCTAAGGCTGCCTACCTGATTATGGACCCACTATAAGGCTAGACCGGTTTTTACCGGAATGCACGCAAAGCATCTTCTCCGGAGGATAACCGGCCTTCCACCTGTAGCCAGAATTTTACCCCTCCCGCGACACTCGCCTGCATCGACACCAGATTCAACAATGGCACCAAAGTACAAACCCAGGAAATCAGGCCGAACCCAAAGGTGCGGGCGCGGTTCTCTCGCATAAAAACTTTAAGTTCGGAGATGGATTTTTTGTGCGTGTCCGCTGGGTAATCCAGAAACTCAAGTGCCATGGTCCAGCTGGAGAACATTGCCCATAGAAAGGGTGCTGCCGTGTTCACCGGCGGAATAAATCCGAGGATAAAAATACCCAATGCACGGGGAAGGTAATAAAGCAGCTTGGCGATTTCACGACTGATACTACGGGGTATAGACATTATTACTGACTTCCAGGGAGTCGACTCGCTCACCTTTTGCCCGGTGAGCTTGTGTTCCACCTGTTCGGCCAACAGGCCATAAAATGGTGCGCCGATCAACGTTGCCACAAACACGAACGCATAAGCCACCAGCAGGATGACCATGAAAGAGAAAAATATCCACAACAACCAGCGGATCACGGCCAGCCATTCCCAGTCAGGCAACCAGTTAATCAGACTATCTACCCAGCCGGAAAAATAATGTCCAAGTATCCAGAAAAAACCAACGAAAACGACAATATTGATCAACAGGGGGATGACCACAAATATTCGTAATTTAGGTTCCTGGATCATTTTAAATCCGTCGACGACATCCTGTATGCCGGTCATAAATGGCGTCATACACCTTCCTTATACTTACAAATGAATGAATAACTAAAAGAGTGAGATTCAGTAGTAGCACCCAAACCAAACCTGTTCCGCATTGAAAATCACCCAGGGGTAACAGGGTCTTTGTGGAAAAGATACCGCACCGGATCTTTATGCAGCTGCCACAGTTTGACATGCCGATAGCGCATATCCAAGGCAACCGCTGAACTGACATGTTCAACCTCCTGGGATGAGGCATAACAACCAAACACAATACCTGTCAGTGCAGCGGAGGGAAATTTATAAAACCCCAATGCTTGTCCCTGCGGATTGGTTCCCATTTTCTGGGCAGCTGACAACGGCCTCACCAAACGCCATTCTCCTTGATGCGCATACATGATGGGGCGGTGAAAAAGCGGGCGAAATTTCTGCAACAGCGGAGATTCATGAACTTCATGCCCCACCACTGGCCGCTCATCCACATAGTTTACCTCGGCAAAATACTGTGGCTGATTTTCGTAGGTGGCCGTATTGAACTGGGCAGCATTCACGTCGATTTCCAAAGCCATACCGCAATGCCGGCCACCGTATTGCTCCCACAAATCAGGCTGGTCGATATGCTCGAAAAAGCACCCCAATACTAATTTGGCCCGTAACGCCTGATCAAGATACAAGGGGGTTATTTGCCGGCGACTCTGCATTGCAGACTCGATATCGCTCCGCCGCCGCGAGGCTTCCTGTACAAAATAATCAAAACTCACGATACTGCGAAGATCTTCAGGCAGTGCAATGTACTGGCGCTGCAGTTCATTCTTAAATTCAGATTCAGCAATCGGGATTTGCCGGGTTTCGTGCAGGGGAAGCCGTGAATCCAAAAAAGGATCAGTGAGTGCGTCAACGGCCACCAGAGGCAGTCGGCCATCGCGCAGCACTCGCAGACTTAATTCATTGGAAAATAGATATAGCGTCACAAATCACCCTGCATCAGCGCAAACAGCACACTATTCAGGAAAACCCTATGCCCCAGCCATTGTCTTTTATTCAAACGATCTGCATCAGCATTCGACCATTTTGCTCACACCCCTTGACCCGACTGTGCGCTTATGGGCTTACCCTGCTGATCTATATCGGATCGGTTGTTCCTATGGAGTATACACCTGGCCCTTCGATGAACGATAAATTGCTCCATTTTGCCGGTTTTTTTGCCCTGCTGATCAGCTATCGGTTAACCCATGCCAAATTCAGCAATTTGCAGTTGGCAGTCTGCATATTTGGATATGGAGTCTTTATCGAACTCTCGCAATGGTTTCTACCCTATCGCAGTTTCAGCATCGCCGACATGGCGGCAGATGCTGCGGGCATACTAGTAGGTCTGACGCTTTACCATTTTCTCCGAAAGCAGTTACTCGGCCAGACATTAAATGGAAGTTAAGGGCTAAGCATCAGTACCCCAATACCGATTGGCTCCAGGTCTCCGACGGTCAGTAAATCGCCAGTTGAGACATCGCCGCATAGCTTTGTGCGAGATATCTCACACGAGAGTAAGATAATCGCTTTTATTGCTGTACGCTTCCAATCCAGTTCCAGCCTATTATTTCTAACCTATTGTTTTTAATACAACTCCAACCCAAAAAGAAACAGTCTGTGATATACAGAGGAAAGGCTGTCACAAAAAAGTCATATGAACGCGAGTATAGTAGCTCTGGTCAAGGACGACAGGGATGGATTATCCAGGATGGCTTCTTCACATGATGTGAAGGGAAGCAGGGACAACGGATTGAGCTTAAGGGATTTTAATTTTTCACGGACTACCGCTAGTATCAGGAAAGATACTTTCCCAAGGATTGGGAGACTTGGATGTCATCGACCTATTTTAAAAGGCAACCTTGGTTGCCTTTTTTTTCGCCTGTATTTTTTTAAGACTACTCTGATTGAATACAGGTTTAAAACCGTCCATCAGCACTATTCGGCCAAATAAATTCTCACCTGATTAAATTCTTCAAATTCATTCAAATCTGGGCAGGTACGCGCTTCTGCCACGGCTAATTTGGTATAACCTTCCTCATTGAGGTTTTTTACCCTTGAATCTGCTAGTAGCACTTGTGCCGCCTGCTGCCTGAACTCTGGCAGCAGGGCCAGATTTTCACGGTCATATAAAATATCTGCTGCGGTTAGAAGTTCAATATTAAGTTCGGATGGGAGCGCAGCTCTAACGTCTATGGTAACCCGATTCAGTTTCGCATTATCCTCTACTGCCTGCCTGGACACCGGATCAATATCCACGGCAATTGCCTTTCCAGCCCCAGCCAACGCGGCAGCAATGGCGACGACACCTGACCCCGACCCGACATCTACGACGGTTTTACCCGCAGCATAATGTGGATGGTCAAGAATAAACCGTGCAAGCACCTGGCCGCTGGCCCAACAAAAAGACCAATAGGCAGGCTCAGCCATCACCGCCTGTGCAACCTCACTGGGTATGGGGCCTTCCAATACCGCGGGGTCAAACAGGCGTAGCGCTATTTCCGGGACCAGGGTAAGCCTGGTTGCCAGCAAACGCCCATTAGGCAACGTTTTTTGCAATGCCATTACCAGCAAATCGGCCGCCAACAAATCAGCCGATAATCCTGCCACTTGCGAATCTACCCTAGATAACAGTTTTTCCTGCACAGCGTACTTAACCCATTTCTATTTACCAACTAACAGCCAACGATCCTGGCGCTCCGAATAGCCCTTCTCCAGTCGATTCCAGCAATAGCCATTAGGACTCCAGTGATAGCCATTAAGACTATATGCTTGCGACACTAATCTCTATTTTGAATCTGGTGATCATGAAAATAGTTGGCAACCGATGGTGTTCTGATAGACTGCTTTCAGGGTATTACCCCGGCGACACCCATGTCTCAAAGATAGAATCAAAAAAATATGATAACTACAACGACTGCCATATAAGGAGAATGTATGGACAATGTTGATCAATATGTTCAAAAAGCCATTGAGCTGGCCATCGAGTACGCCCCACAACTGCTGCTTGCTGTACTGACACTGATCATCGGCTTGTGGATTATCAACCGCCTGCTGAACCTGACCGATAAGAGCCTGCAGAAAAAGTTTGATCCCACACTGACCAAGTTCATCCACAGCTTGGCCTCCGTAATGCTGAAAGCGTTATTGCTGATAAGCGTTGCATCCATGATCGGGATTGAAACCACATCTTTCATCGCTGTACTTGGTGCCGCAGGCCTGGCAATTGGCCTGGCACTACAGGGCAACTTGTCCAATTTTGCCAGTGGGGTTCTAATTCTCACATTCAAGCCCTTCCGTGTAGGCGATGTGATCGATGGCGCCGGTTATGTAGGCACGGTGCGGGAAATTCAGATTTTCACCACTGTGTTGATGACACCAGACAATCGCAAAGTCATCATACCCAATTCAAATCTTGCCAATAATCCACTGATCAATATCGGTGCAGAGGCTACCCGTCGCGTGGATATGCTGTTTGGTATCGGTTATGGAGATGACATCGATAAAGCCAAGGATGTTATCAAGTCGATTATCGAGGCTGATGCCCGTATTCTAAAAGACCCGGCCCCGCTGGTTGTTGTCTCGGAACTTGCAGACAGCTCAGTCAATATTACCGTTAGAACCTGGGTGGCTACGGCTGATTATTGGGGCGTCTATTTCGATATGCATGAAACCGTGAAGAAGAAATTCGACCAGGAAGGCATTTCCATTCCATTCCCACAACGCGACGTACATTTGTATCAAGAGCCAAATTAGTCTTTATGTATCAAGAGTCAAACTAGTCTTTTCAGGTAGTCAGGCTATAAACAAGGACCCCTCGGACTATGACTACGGTCAGGCAGTTTTAGTCCGAGCTTATATACAGATAGAGATCACTATGAAACTTACTACTTTCTCCGCACTTTTCATGGCTGGAGCTATTGCTGCCTCCTCCCCAACCCAGGCCCGTGAACGAGATACCGGCTTTTACCTCACTGGCCTGCTGGGCTACACCTTTTTTGACCAGGAACGCAATCTGGAAAATGATCCAAACTACGGTTTAGGGCTCGGATACGATTTCACCAGCCGCTTTTCGGCTGAAGTTATCGGCGGGTTTGCAGATCTGGCCGGCGACAACGACAACTCCTTTGAAGTGGATCAGAAATTCTATCGTCTGGATGGGTTGTATCATTTCAATCCCGGCGAAGCCTGGCGGCCTTTTATCATTGGCGGCGTGTCGCATAACAAGTTTGATTTCCCCGAAAATAACAAAGAGATCGAAACCCAATACAACCTCGGTGTGGGCATCAAACACGAAATCAGCGAAGCTCTGGATCTGCGCCTGGATGTCAGAGGGGTATACGGCGAAGAAGACGAATCTAAAGACACCACCATGAATCTGGGCCTTGTTACCATGCTTGGTGGCAGCAGCATGGCCCCGGAAGACAGTGATGAAGATGGTGTATTTGACGATGAAGATGCGTGTCCCGGCACTAAATACGGGGCCGATGTCGATGCCGATGGCTGTGAAGTTGAAAAGGACTCTGACAATGACGGAGTATTGGATTCGGCCGATCAATGTCCTAACACCCGGGCAGGTACAGAAGTGGATGACACCGGCTGCCCTGTAGAAAGTGACCTGGATGGCGATGGCATTATGGATCAGGCGGATCAATGCCCGAATACTCCCGCCGGAGTTAAGGTTGACCTGAAGGGTTGTCCATTGGATTCCGATAAAGACGGTGTGGCTGACAGCTCAGATGCCTGCCCAGGCACGCCAGCGGGTGCAAAAGTCGACAAGCGCGGTTGCCGCGAGCGCCTGGCGGAAGCAGCGACTTTTACTTTGGGATTGACCTTTGCCAGCAATTCCGCAGATTTGCAAAACACTCACGCTGATGATCTGGAAAAATTGGCTGAATTCATGCGCCAGTATCCGGACAGCAAAGTGGTCATTGAAGGTCATACTGATGACAGCGGAAGCGCTGCCTATAACAAGCAGCTGTCCCAGCGTCGTGCAGATACCGTCAAAGATGCTCTGGTTAGTCAATATGGTATTGAGGCCACCCGACTGCAGGCAGTGGGTTACGGCGAGGAAGCCCCTGTCGCTGACAACGGTACTGCCGCAGGGCGAGCCCAGAATCGGCGGGTGGTGGCGGACGTGAAGGCTGCATCACAATAGTCTTAAATTACTGTCTTAAAATCATCACACTTAAAGAAGGGCCTCAGGGCCCTTCTTTATGGCCTGGATATGCCCAAGGCAGTTGGCGCTTAGATATCGCCACTGTCGCTTCGGATCACACTTCAAGCCAGTTGTGTCCCATCACTGCAACAGGAACCACATAAGACCCCGTTACTTTCACAAAAAATAACCATCCTATTCGGGCCAGTGCTCAATTTCTGGTCTATCTTAAGATTAAAGGGGTTCTGACGAATAATATTCCAGGGACCAGAATCCCAACCCAAGGAGAGATCGATTGTTTACCAGGCTGGAGGTGCCTTATGCCTGTAGAATCAGTGAAACACTTTCTCGACGCTCATCAGGTCCGCTACGTCCTGACGCAGCACTCCCCGGCTTATACGGCACAGGAAATTGCCCAGTCCGCTCATATTTGCGGCAAAATGCTGGCAAAAACTGTGATTATTCTAATGGATGGCAAAATGGCCATGACGGTGATGCCTGCCACGTCACGAATCCGGTGGGATCGTTTATCCCGCTCCATGGAAACTGACTTTATTGAACTGGCCGATGAGGATGAGTTCAAAGATGCTTTCCCAGGCTGCGAACTCGGCGCCATGCCGCCTTTCGGTAATCTTTACAGCATGTCCACCTATATGGACGAAGAACTGCGCAAACTGGATGAGATAGCTTTCAGCGCCGGTTCTCACTCTGAAACCTTGACGATGGCATTATCGGATTACATCGAACTGGCAAAGCCTATCGTAATTTCAGAAGGGTTTGTGAAGCCCTCAAGTACACCGCCACTTCAACGCCACCGTCTGGGACGGCTGCAGGCTCATAGACACGCCTGATAAGTTTGCCGGTACAGCGCTTTTGATTTAAGGCAACATCACATTTGTCTGCCTCATGCCCCCATCATTGCGGGGTTCAGGCTAGGCAAACCGCGGACACTTCCCTATCATTGGTAACCTCGCTTTTATCCGAGCCAGGCTATGCCAAATTCCACAACCAAAACGTCTATTTCCATGCACCAAACATCAGCACAGCACTATGACATTATTATCGTAGGCGGTGGCATGGTGGGTGGCGCAATCGCCTGTGCATTGATGGATTCTGATTTATCTATCGCGGTGATTGAACGGCAGTTGCCCCCCCCTTTCAGCCCGGACTCACCTCCAGACCTGCGGGTATCGGCCCTGAATCACGGCAGTGAAAAGCTGCTGCGGGAACTAAAGGTGTGGAACAACATTCTGAGTATGCGAGCCCTGCCCTATCAAAAGCTGGCGGTCTGGGAGAAACTTCCCGCAATGTTTGATACGCTTTTGCCTGGGCAGCCTAACCGCACTGAATTTAATGCCACTGAAGTCGGCGCTTCCCACCTCGGCCATATCATTGAAAACCGAGTCATCCAGTTGGCTCTGCAACAATGCTGGCAGCAGGCAGAAAATATCTCTCTGCTGGAAAATCTCCAGGTCCAGAGTCTGCAGCAACAGGCGGACAGGGTTAACGTGCAACTTAACGACCAACGCGTACTAAGCTGCAGTCTCCTGATCGGAGCAGATGGTGCGACCTCAGTAGTGCGCCAGAAGGCAGGCCTGGGTCTTTATAGTGATAGCTACGACCAACATGCTATGGTGTTGTCCGTCTTGACTGACGGACCAGCTCAGAATATTACCTGGCAGGCGTTCACCCCCCATGGGCCACTGGCGTATTTACCGCTATGGCAGCACCAGGATGCAAGTTATGCTTCATTGGTTTGGTATGACAAGCCGCAACGTTTGCAATCGTTGCTGGCCTTACCGGAAGCTGAACTGATTCAAACCGTACATAGAGAATTTCCCAATGCTCTGCCGGAAATACGTCATATACTGGCCCGAGGCAGTTTCCCCCTGGTAAAACGTCACGCCCAACAATATTTCAGCGGCCGGGTAGTTTTGGCGGGGGATGCGGCTCATACCATAAACCCGCTGGCGGGACAGGGAGTAAATCTCGGCTTCCAGGATGCCAGCGCATTGGGACAATGCATCATAAATACAGCATTAAAGCCGCGCCGACAGCCCGCCGGTAGCGCACTGGATGATGTCGGATTTTTACAGGATTATGAACGTCAGCGGCGGCCTGCCAATGCCAGGATGATGACTTTGATGGACGGTTTCTACTACACCTTCAGCAATAACCTGCCGCCACTCAAATTACTGCGCAATCTGGGATTAGGTGCAGCCGGTCATATTTCCCCGGCCAAGCGTCAGGTTCTGAAGTACGCCTTGGGCTTAAACGACAATTAACCCACCCACTACTGCTATTGGGGTTCAAGTATGAGCGAAACCATATTTACCAAAATAATTAACCGCGAAATTCCGGCTGATATTATCTACGAAGATGATCTTTGTCTGGCCTTCAATGATATTAATCCCCAAGCACCTGTTCATTTTCTTGTTATTCCCAAAACGCCTATAGCCACGATGAATGATCTGACGGAAAAGGATCGTGAGATTGTCGGCCATTTATTTTTGGCAGCAGGCAAGCTGGCCCGTTCGATGGGATTCGCCGACGACGGCTACCGGGCAGTCATGAATTGCAATCAACATGGTGGACAGACTGTCTTTCATATTCACTTACACGTGCTTGCGGGCAAACCTCTGGGTTGGCCACCCTACACAGACAGACTGAAAGTTTAGAAGTTGCTGAAATTACCGGAAGAATTTTGCTCGATCCAGCGTGCTATGCGCTGGCTAAGAGCCTCAGAATCCTTCACCCAGTTAAAGTGATCCCAGCGCTGGGATGACAACTCCCCGTCAGCTATATGCCAACGCTCCAGATGACTGTTGGGCATTTTCCGGCACAAATGGTCAACTGCCTTTCTGGGTGCAAAATGATCGGTTTCCAGGGATACGCCCAACACGGGTTGGCGCACCCGTGCCAATAACTTATCGTAATCCAACGGGCTGTTTTCCAGCCGATACTGCCCGCCACGGGCATTTCTGGCCCAATCCCGGATAACCCGGCGAGCCTCGGTGCCACCAAATCCCAGGCGTCTGCCGGGCAAATATCCCCATAGTTCTGAAAACACCCGCAAGCCCTGCGTCGAGAGCCACAAACGCCTGGACTGTTCGTAGTTTTTGTAATACACCGTGCAGGAGGACACCAGTATCATGCCGGCAATCTGCTCCGGATGGGTCGCCATGTACAGTGCATTAAGTTGCCCGCCCAGACTATGTCCGAGCAGCCACAAAGGGGAACCTGCACAATAGAGTTTCAAGGCATTAATCTGTGCTGGATAGTCACGGTTTATCATGTCCGCGTAGCCAAAATTGACCTTACGGGAGGCACGTATGGAACTGGTCCCGATGCCTCGCAAATCAGCACAGGCATAGCTCACACCCAAACGCTGAAAATTTCGCGCCAGTGGCTCGTAGAATTTCCCTCGAACCCCCATTGCCGGCATTCCAAGCACCACCGGAGCATGACTGTTTTGCGCCCGATAAAGCGCCAGGGTTGAAGATACATGGTCATCCGCCTCGACTTGAATCGACTCAGGTGCAGGCAGCTCTTCTGTATTCAGATTATCAGTAGCAACAGACTTTTTGGCCAGATCTTCGTTGGATGCGTTTTCGGTGCCGGATCCCTTTATAGTTGTCATGCATCTCCCTCCAGGAGGGATCATCTTATCAGCTTGGTTTCATTGATAGAATCAACACCTTGTCGGATTGAGAACTGAGACATCCTGCATGGCCAAAAGGGCTAGGGTCAGTTGACGTTTCGTCATGATCACTGTCCATTGATCAGTAGATGCACTCCTATCGAAGCTACATAACCGAGCAATATAGCCCAGGACCACTTCAGGTGCGTAAAAAATGTATAGTGACCTTTGGACTGCCCCATGAGTGCAACGCCGGCTGCCGAGCCGATCGATAACAAACTGCCACCCACTCCTGCCGTCAGGGTGATCAACAGCCACTGATTAAGATCCATGTCCGGGCTCATGGTCAGGATGGCAAACATAACCGGGATATTATCCACCACGGCGGAAATTGTGCCGGCTGCGATGTTTGCGTATGTCGGCCCCCAGGCTTCATACATATGGCTGGAAAGAATCTGCAGAAAGCCCAGGTAGGCCAAGCCACCAACACAAAAAATGACTCCGAAGAAAAACAGTAAAGTATCCCATTCGGCGCGCGCTACGGGACGAAAAATATCGAACTGTATATCGTCTTCCTCGGTTCCCGACACCCGCAGGAAAAACGCGAAAAACATCAGCAGCGACATCCCGGTCATCATGCCGAGAAACGGGGGCAGGTGGAAAAAACGCTCAAAGCAAACAGCCAGTGCGATAGTGCTGACAAACATCAGGCAAATTCGCACGCCGCCCCGCTTGATGGGAACATACCCGCCTTCGCCCTTAGGTAACCCTTGTGGAAGAAACATATTCAGAATGAGTGCCGGCACCAGAAAATTCACCAGCGAAGGCAGCAGCAACGAAAAGAATTCTTCGAACTGTACCCAACCGGATTGCCAGACCATCAGGGTAGTAATATCACCGAAGGGACTGAAGGCACCACCGGCATTGGCGGCTATCACCACATTGATCATCGCCAGGGAAACAAAGGTAGAGTTGGTTGCGCCCACAGCCATGATCACCGCCCCCATAAGTAACGCCGTGGTTAAGTTATCCGCGACAGGTGAAATGCAAAATGCAAGAGCACCGGTCACCCAAAACAATTTACGGAAACTAAGCTGCTTTAATACCAGAAAGGATCTTAACGCCTCAAAGACATGCCTCTCTTCCATGGCATTGATGTATGTCATGGCGACAAGGAGAAATAGAAAAAGTGCCCCGTACTCCAGCAAGTTATGAGAAATAGCAGCGTGCAAATCCTCACTGGTTTGCCCCATGTCCTGCGCTACCATCGCGACCAGTATCCAGATAACACCTGCTGCAAGAATTACCGGTTTGGATTTACGAAGTTGCAGCACCTCCTCTGCCATTACCGCAATATAGGCAAGTACAAACACTCCTACAGCAACCCAGCCCAACACACTTCCTGTAGCATCCAATACCAGCAGAGGTTCAGTGGCAGCCTGCACAGGTGAGGCAAGCAGTAGTATGGAAATCAAGCAACTTAACCAGATCCAAATCATCTTCATCTGTATCTTCCTGAGCAGGGGGCTTGGTAGGGTGAACGGAAGCTTTACACTGAGCGATTCACCGAGCTTCATATTCTGATTATCTTTACTCAGATCAGCATTACATTCTAGATAATCTTGCGACTGCCAGGCAAACACCGACAGTTTGATGGTAGGGCCTGACACCTTTGAATTTGGAACTTTAACGTAAATCCAATTCTTGACCTGGATCAATCTCCAGCATAACAGACAGGGTTAAAGTAATCAGACGTTAGAGCGCTCTCCCGGCCACTATTTAGGTTGAGAGTTTGCAGCTTAGCCGATCTCATTCACTGGCAACTCTCACCTCCTCCCGCCGGTGAATGAGTTTTTTTATTTACCTCTAATATTCGTTCAGACTAACTCTTGCCAAAGACAGGATTGAGCCGCTGCCCCAGCAACTCCGAGTGCTCTTCAATTACCTCAAACACCGCATTGGTCACCACCTCCAAAAATTTGTTGCCACTATCTGAGTTAGCGAAGGCAATGTATGTCTGCAATTCCTGCAGTGAAAGATCGCGGTAAGTATAGAGATAATTGACGTATACCTGCTGACCAACTCTGCCGCGCAAAGTGGTACGGCGTTCTGATATCAGCGCCTTAAGCTCCGCAAAATCAGGCAAATCAGGCCCTTTGATCATTGCGGCCAGACTGGCAGCCATAGCCAACTCAACTGATAAGGCATTATCAAGCATGGATTCCGTAGCGCGGGTTGCACGATCAAACGCCGGAAATAGTTCGGCCCTGTCAGAGCCTGCGTAGCGATCAGCGAGTTCATCAAGCTCCTGCTGCAATCGGGCATAATCACTGCTGGAAACAGTTGTCAGTTCCGCCTGACTGATTTTTTGCCCCAATGGAGAACGAAACCAGCTCATTACTTCCCGCATCTGTTGTTCTGACATGCCGGCTTCAATTCGCTGCAAAACCTGGGTATTCATTTTTTCGGTATCGAATGTGCCATCGATGGCATGATCAAAGATACGTGCCACTTTTTCAGGCATTCCTACTCTACGGACATTATGCCGCAGGCCATTTTTAAGCATAACGGGATAGTGGGTCAGCAATTCATCCAGGCCGCTTTGTGCCAACATTTGTGACGATAACTGACTCCCGCTGCCATCATAATGCACGTGATCAGTTTGGCCGGTAAGACTGACAGATAAGTTTTCATCCACAAGGGATGGGGGATTAACAGCTTTGGAAGAGTGCCGTAGCGACACATCGGCACTGGTATCTGCGGCTGCCTGAACGAGAGTCCCTGCGCTCAGCAGAATCGTACATAATGAGGGAAACCGCCATTTACACATTGTGAACCTCCCACCTCACAGCTGCTCACATATTAACCAGTATAGACTTCCCTATGACAACGGAAGGCAAAATGGTCAGGATCTTACAAAAACACACAATCTGCATAACATCGTTGGTAGCACACCCGCAAGGAACTTGTGGAAGACAAATAAAAAGGCGCCTGCGGGCGCCTTGGATACTGTGGTGTGATTGAGACAATCAGCGTTTTTCTTCGATAATCTGTTCGGTTTTTTCCAGCGAGGCATGGCGTACGTCTTTGCCCTTGACCATATAGATCACGTGCTCACAAATATTGCGGGCATGGTCGCCGATCCGTTCCAGTGATCGCAGTACCCAGATGATATTCAGGATCGCCGTAATATTGCGCGGATCTTCCATCATAAAGGTGACCAGAGAGCGCATGGCACTTTTGTATTCGGTGTCTACTGCCTTATCTTCCTTCATGACCCGCAACGCCAGCCCCAAATCAAAGCGCGTAAAGGAATCCAACGCATCATGCACCATCTGGCTGACATGACTGCTGATGTGGCGCACTTCAATATAGCCACGCGGGGATTGTCCTTCCTCGGTAAGCTTAATGCCAATTTTGGCAATTTTTTCTGCCTCATCGCCGATGCGTTCCAGGTCATTCACCATCTTGGCAATGGCAACGACCAACCGCAGATCGCTGGCCGTAGGCTGGCGCTTGGCGATTACCCGAGTGCATTCCTCATCGATGGTGACTTCGAGCTTGTCGATGTCCCCTTCAGTCTGCCTTACATAGCCGGCCAACTCGGTATCTGCATTTACAAGCGCTAAAGTAGCATCCGTGACCTGCTTTTCGACCAACCCGCCCATAACCAGCACGTGGTTGCGCAGATCCCGAAGATCAGAGTTGAATTGCTGGGAAATGTGCTGCAAATGCACATCGCTGTTGTGGGCCATATCTAATATCCTTTCGATGTATTTACCGGCGTCAAAGGTGTCAGACACTTTTAAATCTACCACCCGGCTTAGCCGTAGCGGCCAGTAATATAGTCTTCTGTCTGTTTGGTGTTCGGGTTGGTGAAGAGCTGGTTAGTACTGCCAAACTCAATCAGATCGCCCATATACATGAAGGCAGTATAATCCGAGACCCGCGCCGCCTGCTGCATATTGTGCGTTACGATGACAATCGTATAGTCATTTTTCAGCTCGTGGATCAGCTCTTCTATCTTCAAAGTAGAGAGTGGGTCAAGAGCCGAGGCCGGTTCATCAAGGAGCAATACTTCGGGCTTTACAGCCACTGTACGCGCAATAACGAGACGCTGCTGCTGACCACCCGACAAACCCAAAGCGCTATCGTTTAACCGGTCTTTGACTTCATCCCAGAGTGCGGCAGATTTCAATGCCCATTCGACAGTTTCGTCGATGACACGCTTCTTGCTGATACCCTGAATACGCAAACCGTAGGCAACGTTCTCATAAATACTCTTGGGAAACGGATTAGGCTTCTGAAACACCATACCCACCCGGCGACGCAGATCGGCAACATCAACACCTTTACGGTAGATGTTTTCATCTTCCAGGGTGATTTCACCCTGAATGCGGCAGCCGTCTACCAGATCATTCATCCGGTTAAAACAACGCAATAAGGTCGACTTACCGCAACCTGACGGACCGATAAAGGCAGTGACCCGCTTTTGTGGAATCTGCAAGTTAATACCATGCAGCGCTTCCTTCTCGCCGTAGTATAGCTTCAGATCATTGACTTGCAGGGCAATGGTCTCATCGGCGATGGAGATATCTTCCGCAGAGCGTTCGATTGCACTGATATCAATTCCGTGTGTCCGGCTCTTGGCTTCAGTGCGCGCAGTCGCGTGGGTCATTGAGTCATTCATTACAGCTCTCCCCTTAGGGTTCTGTGAAACTTAAAACATTTAAAAGCTTAATTAAAAACGTCACTGGAAACGACCATGTGTTGATGGTCGAATCCGCCCGCCTTTCGTGATTACATTTCCAGCGCCTTGTATTTTTCCCTCAGGTGGTTACGGATAGCCACCGCACTCAGGTTCAACAACGCGATAACCGCCACAAGCAACAGAGCGGTGGCATACACCAGCGGACGGGCGGCCTCAACATTGGGACTTTGAAAACCGACATCATAGATGTGAAAGCCCAAGTGCATGAATTTCTGGTCAAGGTGTAAATAGGGATAGTTACCGTCCAACGGCAAGGAGGGGGCCAGTTTCACCACACCCACCAGCATTAAGGGCGCAACCTCACCTGCCGCTCGTGCAATAGCCAGTATAACGCCGGTCATCATGGCGGGACTCGCCATAGGTATCACCACCCGCCACAGGGTTTCTGCCTTGGTGGCTCCCAGGGCCAGACTGCCTTCACGAATCGATC
Organism: Hahella sp.; assembly: GCA_050299855.1. Lineage (GTDB taxonomy): Bacteria > Pseudomonadota > Gammaproteobacteria > Pseudomonadales > Oleiphilaceae > Hahella. Next base: position 185,951 of record JBNKWQ010000018.1, on the reverse strand, counting down.
TTGGAATACGTGACAATCCTTCTTCCGTCGCCACAATTACCACGGGGAGAGTCAAAATTGCCAGGGTAATGGAGGCCCACATCAAACCAGGCGTACCGAAGGTTGGAGACGGCAGGGCTTCCGGATAGAGCGCCTGATCAATATTACTTCCAACAAAGTAGATGAAAAATCCAAGACCAAACACACCGTAGACGATGGAAGGTACGCCCGCCAGATTGTTGACAGCAATTCGAATAATTCGGGTCAGTACACCTTGAGTCGCGTATTCGCGCAAATAAACTGCAGCAACGACGCCCAACGGGGTGACCATGACAGCCATAATAATGACCATCAAGACAGTGCCGTAAATCGCCGGGAAGATACCGCCTTCCGTATTCGCTTCGCGGGGATCGTCACTGACGAACTCCCAGATCTTGGCAAAGTAAAAACCGACTTTTTCGAACAAGCTCATATTATTAGGCTGAAAGGCTCGTACGACCTTCGCCAGGGAGATTTCAACTTCTGCGCCGGTCATCCCACGGGCAGTGATCGAATCACGATTAATCTGGGTGTAAAGATCCGTCAGTTCTTCTTGCAGCACAGCGTAGTATCGATCTTGCTCTGCGCGCTCAGCCTCAATATCCGCCATATTGGCCGGAGTCTTGTTACCTTTGAGCTCCAGGCTGCGCTCCTTGAGGCGCAACCGTTCCAATGTATAGTTCACGCTACCAATCTGGTGTTTTTCGATATCGTAAATCTTGTCATGCAACGCCTGGGCGCGATCAATTCGCTGCTGGAATTCATCCATGGCCCCAGGACCGGAAGCGACGACCTGACCGTCCTCTTTCACATCAACCAGGTATCCATAGAAGTTACCCCATTCGCGACGCTCAAGGGCCATCAGATCCAGCGGATAGCGACGGTCCCTCAGGTTTTCCGCCAAAACCCAACGAAAATCAAAACCAAGCACATCCCGGTTACCGGTTTTGAACAGCAAACGGTCAAGATACTCCACGTTCTCCGGCACCTTGACACCGCTGTTGATCAACTGTTCTGCCGGTACTTCTTCCGATTCGACAATCTCCCCGATTAACAGACTACTTTGCCCGCTATCGGCAATGTATTCCGCTTCCATAATGCTGTGGGGCCAGAAATGGGACAGTCCACGCACGGCAATCAGCGCCAGCAGACCCACGACCATCACCAGGCTGATGGCAACAGCGCCCGCATTCAACCACACCCAGGGATCGCCTTTTGCTGTCCAATCTTTTACTGAAACTCGCATCGATGACTCTCTATAGTTAATTCTGAGTATTCTTTAGTGATCAACCTGACCCAAGATCAGATGACGCTGTATTTATTACGCAAACGCTGCCTGACGAATTCCGCCAGAGTGTTAACCACAAAGGTAAACAGGAAGAGCACAAAAGCCGCCAGGAAGAGGATACGGAAGTGGGAACTCCCAACTTCAGACTCCGGCATTTCGACCGCTATATTAGCCGCCAGGGTACGCATGCCTTCAAAAATATTCACATCCATAATGGGGGTATTGCCCGTAGCCATCAGAACGATCATGGTTTCACCTACGGCGCGGCCCAGGCCTATCATCACAGCGGAGAAAATACCCGGGCTGGCCGTTGGCAGGACAACCCGCACCATGGTTTGCCAGGGAGTGGCGCCCAGCGCCAGAGAGCCATAGGTAAGATGTTTTGGCACACTAAACACGGCATCTTCAGTGATTGAGAAAATAGTAGGGATGACAGCAAAGCCCATGGCCGCCCCGACCACCAGCGCGTTACGTTGGTCAAAGTCGATACCAACTTCGTTCGTCAACCAGGAGCGCATATCACCGTTGAATAACAGATGTTCCAAACCAGGGCTCATCACGAAAGCTAACCAGCCCATGGCAATAACAACGGGGATCAGTAACGCTGCTTCCCAGCCGTCAGGTATACGCAGGCGAATGGATTGGGGCAGGTTGGCCCAACCAAACCCAAACGCGATAATGCCCATAGGTAACAATAGAAGTACGGCAAATACGCCGGGTAAATGAGCCTCCATGAACGGGGCGAAAAACAACCCGGCCAGGAAGCCCAAAATGACGGTAGGCAGAGCTTCCATCAACTCGATGGCGGGTTTTACCTTACGACGCAGGGTTGGCGACATGAAGTGGGCTGTGTACAAAGCACCGCAAATGGCGAGAGGCATCGCGATCAACATCGCATAGAAAGCTGCTTTCAAAGTACCGAAAGCCAAAGGCATCAGGCTGTATTTGGGCTCAAAATCATTGGTCGCTGCTGATGACTGCCAGACATAGTCCGGCCCACCATAACCTTCATACCAGACTTCATCCCAAAGAGCAGACCAGGAAACATCCGGGTGCTCATTTTCCACCTTCCAGAAATTCAGTCGACCATCAGCAGTTTCAAACAACAGGAAGTTGGCGCGGGGAGCCAGGACGGCAATAGAAATCGGTTTATCCACCAGCGTTTCCAGCAGTGCTTCACGTTCAGCAGTGGAATTGTAAAGGGCTAGTTCTCCCTTTTCAGTGACGGCGTAAAATCCCTTGCGGCGTTCCTCAATGCCGATCTGGCTGATCATGCCACCTTCCAGCTCAAACTGACGTACAGATTGCAGATGGAATTTATTATCGACATCGCGCACCGGAAACCATTGCACGATGTCGCCGCGATCATTGGCGATGAGTAGCGAGATGCCGCCTAATAAGAATCGCATATCCACAATACTGGTGCCTGCCGCAACGGCTTCAACCCGCGCGTTCAGGTCCGGTAGTTGCCGGTTCCCCAGGTCATACATATCCAGCTTGCCATTACTGGTTGCCACATAGAGCCAACGGGTATCAGGTGACAATTGCATGGAAATAATGTCGCCGTTGATGACCGGCATCACCACTTCGGAGGGTTCCAGTGTGATATCACCGGTAATAAAGTTTTCCTCTTTCTCGAAGTAAGAAGCCTTCAAGGCATTTTGCTGAGTGGCCGCGATCAGAAACAGAAAATCATTGTTGTCCCTTAACGCGATGGATTTAATTGCCGCTCGCTGAGGATCAAGAATCAGGGGATCGTCACCATATGGATAGACCAGGGAAGGTGTAATCAAGCGCTGGTCATTCGGCCAGGTAATCTTGTAGTCGTGCTTTACAACCAGGGCCGTGCCATCACTGAAACCAAGCGATAAGGTGCGGGACCCTGCTTCACCATCATTGACACTGGTAACCGAAACGTTTGGCGGGATGGGAAGGCGATAAGTACTGTCGAGCGAACCGTCAGACGTGTTAAAGAAAAACACCCGGCCGTCGCTTGTCAGGCGCAGGGCTTTTTCGGCTTGTTCTTCTACCGCCAGGAAGACAGTGTCGCCCTCGCCAGGCAGCGCGTATTCCGCGACCGGATGAACTTCCGCGGATTTAAACAAAGGCAAGACTTCATACAACAGGTAGAAAAATATCAAGGTGACCGCCAGGATGACACTAACGCCACCAGCGGCAATGGAAACTCTGGCAATCTTATCTTTTAAGGCCCGTATGTTACGGTATCGCTTGAGTTGCGGCGTATCAAAATCCAGTTCCGGGGCTTTTGCCGTGACGGCCTCGTTCATCATTATTTCCTACGGTGGTAAGTCATTAAACCCAGCAAAGACAAGCCAGGAGCAGGTTTAGAGGCAATTAGCTCGGTGTTTATTAAGCTGTCGAAACAGCAAGAACGGACCGATAGAGCTTTGCTCCAGGCTACATCACGGACACCTTAGCGATTGAATGTGACATTTATGTTACAGCACTGTCATATTTGTTTGACGTTTTTAAGACCGTCTAACCAGTTTATATCCATAAACGGCACTAGCTGCACAACGCTGACAAGGGCTCAAGAGACAATCGACAAAAAAGCCGCCCGGATATGGGCGGCTTTATAAAGGGCTTCCAAGACTTGTCAGCACGGCGGTATAAACGACAATCCGTTGCCGTGCTGCATCTTTGGCGCAGAGAAAATGATCAAACCTTTATCAATTACCATACCTACAACATTCATCAAAACTACAACAGGGAAGAAAAATCTCCCAAACGGTCGCCAAGCAATCCGTTCAAATCCACCAGACCAGACAGCTCGGAATTTAATCCACCAATCTTTTCGTTCGCCAAAGTATTGAGCTTGCCCTGGAGCTGACCTTTCAATTTATCCTGCTCTGAACTTATCAGGCCTTTCAGGCTTTGCTTAAAAATTTTATCCAGACTAGTGGACACCTGTACATTCGGATCCTGCAGCGCGCCTTGAGCCAGCATACTGATATCCAGTTCATTCAGCCCCTTGAGAGCATCGATCATGGCCTGTTTTAAAGGCGCCGCATCACCGGTTAGTAAATTGGCCATTTGTACCTGTAGGAATTTGGTATCTACTTTAAGGTCCAGGTTGCCATCTTTGATGACAGCCTGACCAGCCACAGCCGCCAGGGCTTTCGACATGGTGACAGGGAATTCCTCTCGACTGGAAAACACGATGTCCTGTACCGGAAAATCTTTGAGATTGAAATTAAAACTATCGGTAGCCTTAGACGGCACGACATGGTCAAGAATGCCTTTAAAGTCGAAACCACCAATAGCTTTAGCTTGGCTGTTGAGGGCTAGCTGGGCCGGTTTACCCCAGATAGCTGCCTGATCGGTCAAATCAGTGAATTCTCCGGCAAAGGGCACCTCTTCCCCAGGCAAAGGCAACAGACCGTCGATATTCAGTTTTTTAACCAAAAACTTAGGCAGACCATCGCTATAGTCGGTGGTGTCAGGCTGTGGCTCAGCATTTGAGGGATTCGAACCATCGCCACTTATATATGGCTGAAGTTTGGCATACCATGTATAGCCATTACCTACCCATTTGGCGACCTGGTCGCCAAAAAGCCCTTTGGCCAGGCCCTGCACTGAATCGGCATCCAGCCCCACCATACCCAACATCTTATCAATATCCTGCTGTGGTGCTGCTTTAAGGCGTGAAATGTCTTTTTTGATGGTGGCGATTTCTTTTTGCAGGTCTGTCCGGGCAGACTTAATCTTATCGATGTCCTTCTTGGCGTCTTTCTGAATATCTGCCACATCTTTCAAAGCCTGAATACGCTTAAGTGGATTCTTTTCCTCTTTTAGCCGCTTGATTCGCTGCTTATAGCCATCAATAGTATCCTGATTGGGCAGTGTATTAATTCGGCTTTGCCAATCCTTTTTTTTCTGTGCAATAGACCCTTCCAGCTCTCCTGCCATCTTGACCGTCTGTAAGTCTGCCTGTGCCAGCAACTGGTTAGGATCTGGGAGGGTGAACGCCGGCAATTGGAAGTCCTGCTTGAATTTATCCAGCATGGAAGGCTCATTACTCGGCGGCGGCGTCAGCCCTGGCACCGCACCACTCTGGGTGCGGGCGGTATTGAAGCGTAATCCGCTCAGCGCTGCGCTTTCTACAATTACCTTAGAATTCAGTAAAGGCTGCAGCGCGACATTGGCATCAATCAAACCGGCTTCGAAGGCATTAGTCATAGGTTCCTGCGGGTTGGTCACTCTTAAACCTTCAAGTGAAACCCCTAACGGGAAAAAACGCACATCAACGGCCTCCAACTCCACTTTTGCCTTTACGGCTTTTGTGCCTTCTTCTTCAATCACATATTTCACGATCACATCGAGGAAGAATAACGCCAGAATAACAATCAGCAGAATCAGGGCGAATAAATAACCCAACAGTTTGAGAGCGCGCATGACGAATCCTTGTACCGGTTTGGAGGAATATGGCTATTAAAGATAGCAAGGGTCTGGAGAAAAGTGTATCGACCTTACTGCAATGTAAGATGGAGGGGCGACCACTGCAAAACGCAAAAAAGCCACCCCAATGGGTGGCTTTTTATCTCGCTCGATGGTTCGCTTACAGAGACAGCTCTTTCAGAAACTTGGAAGCGACAGTAGCCGGCAGCGGCACATAACCATCTTTAACGACAACTTCCTGACCTTGCTTGGACATAACCAGTTTTACGAACTCAGCAACGATAGGGTCCAGGTCCTTGTTCGGTGCTTTGTTAATATAAACGTAGAGGAAGCGTGACAGCGGGTATTCGCCAGAAACTGCCATTGCTGGAGTGGCGTCTACGAATTTATCACCTGATTTCTTAGCCAAAGGAACAGTGCGAACGCTGGCTGTTTTGTAACCGATACCTGAATAACCGATACCATTTACTGACTCAGAAACACCCTGAACCACGGAAGCAGAACCTGGTTGTTCGTTTACGTTGCTTTTGTAGTCGCCTTTACACAATGCGTGATCTTTGAAGTAGCCGTAAGTACCGGATACTGAGTTACGACCGAACAGCTGGAAAGTTTGGCCAGCCAAAGAACCAGTGCCGCCCAGTTGCCCCCAGGTAGTGAGGTCTTTGTCATAGCCGCACTTGCGGGTAGCGGAGAAGATTGCATCAACCTGGTCAATGGTCAGGCCTTGAATCGGGTTATCTTTGTGTACGAATACTGCCAGAGCGTCAATTGCAACAGGAATCGCGGTAGGCTTGTAGCCGAACTTCTTTTCGAAGGCTTCAAGTTCTTTGTCCTTCATCTTCCGGCTCATAGGCCCAAGATTTGAAGTGCCTTCAGTCAAAGCCGGGGGCGCTGTAGAAGAACCCGCCGCCTGAATCTGAATGTTCACATTAGGGTAGTTACGCTTGAATTCTTCTGCCCACAATGTCATCAGGTTAGCCAGAGTGTCAGAACCTACTGAAGACAGGTTGCCGGATACACCGCTCGCTTTATTATATGTCGCCAGATTAGGGTCAACATCTGCAGAGGCAGTAGTGGCCCAGAAAGATGCTGCTACAACAGTGGCTGCTGCGAAGACTTTTTTGAATTGCATAGGGAATAACTCCTAGTGTTGTTTCGACGTATCCGATGGGTTCGTCGGACTGGCGAAAACTATACAAATGCTTTATGACACTATTGTTACACCCCTTAATGGGTGACATTTTTATTTCTGACATCCTCATCGCAATTCGCTAACACACTGGTTAAACTGTGAAACTCCTTGCTCTAAAACAAAACAATAATTCGGGAGCTTACCTATGCTTCAGCCCTTGATCGGCCTGACCCGTCTGATAGATACCTTTACCGAACACACCGGCAAAGCTATTGCCTGGCTAAATATCGGCATGGTAGTAGGTACAGTGCTGGTGGTCATTCTGCGTTACGTTTTCAACAATAGCTCAATCGCCCTACAGGAAGGCGTTATTTACCTACACGGTGCGATCTTCTTGCTGGGGTCGGCCTACACATTGAAACATAATGAGCATGTGCGGGTGGACATTCTTTATCAGAAATTCAGTCCTCGCGGAAAAGCCGTTATCAACCTGCTGGGCTCCCTGCTGCTTCTGCTCCCTACTCTCTCTTATATATGCATCGAAAGCTGGCCCTATATCATGCAGAGCTGGCAGTTCAAAGAGGTATCCTCAGAAGCCGCCGGCCTGCCTTATGTCTATGTACTCAAGACGTTTATCCTCGGCATGGTCTTTGTTCTTGGCCTCCAGGGTGTCGCAGAGGTTCTCCGTAGCATAACCACGATCATGCAACCTGGCGGAGGGACTGAAGATGCTTGAGTACATGTCTCTCATCATGTTCGCGGTAGTCTGCCTGGTTCTGCTTTGTGGTTATCCAGTGGCATTTTCACTGGCAGGCACAGCGCTGGCTTTTGCCGGGATAGGTACACTGCTGAATAATTTTGATCCGACTTTTTTGCAGGCCACACCGAGCAGGCTTTATGGCCTGATTAACAATCAAACCCTTATCGCCGTCCCTTTATTTGTCTTTATGGGCTGCATGCTGCAAAAGTCCAAAGTCGCGGAAAACCTGCTGGAGAGTATGGCGGTTGTATTTAGCGGAATTCGTGGCGGTCTGGGCATTTCAGTGGCCGTCGTCGGTATGCTGTTGGCAGCCAGCACAGGAATTGTAGGGGCTACCGTGGTCACTATGGGGCTAATTTCCTTGCCTACCATGCTGAAACGCGGATATTCACCGTCAGTAGCCACCGGCACTATTTGCGCAACCGGCACATTGGGCCAGATCATCCCCCCTTCCATTGCACTGGTTTTATTGGGTGATGTACTTTCCAGCGCCTATCAGCAAGCACAGCGTGACATGGGAATTTTCAGCCCTAAAACGATTTCAGTCGGCGATCTGTTCGTTGGCGCTTTGATACCTGGCCTGGTTTTGGTCGGTCTTTATATCTCGTACATCCTGATAATGGCATTTGTCAGGCCGGACATGGTGCCGTCAGGAGTAAAGGTCGATCCTAATGAATTACACAAACGCGAACTGTCTCTGATCAAAGACCTGACGCCACCTTTGCTTTTGATCGTGGCGGTATTGGGATCCATTCTGGCAGGGATAGCCACACCGACGGAAGCGGCAGGTGTGGGTGCTTTCGGTGCGATTATACTGGCCGCTGGACGACAGCAGCTGAATATAGGAATCTTGCGGGAAGTCTGTCAGCAGACTACCCGCGTCACCTGTATGGTTTTTCTGATTCTTATCGGCGCAACAATATTCTCTCTGGTGTTCCGTGCCTATGGCGGGGATGAACTGATCAAGCATCTGTTTGACCATATGCCTGGGGGCACTTTCATGGCGGTCCTGGTGGTGATGGTGGTGATCTTCCTGCTGGGCTTTATTCTTGATTTCATCGAGATTACTTTCGTGGTGGTACCAATTGTCGGACCTGTTTTGCTGACAATGGGGGTTGACCCCGTCTGGCTGGGCATCATGATCGGTCTAAACTTACAGACATCATTCCTGACTCCGCCTTTCGGATTCTCGCTGTTTTATTTACGGGGGGTAGCGCCGGACTCAGTACTGACCACTGATATTTATAAAGGAGTGGCACCATTTATAGGGATTCAGATACTGATGTTGGCGGTATTGGCCTTTTGGCCGGATCTGGCAACCTGGCTGCCGAACCTGGTTTACGGACCTTAACAGAAGTGTTGTTGACGTCGGCTATCAAATGGTTAATTTTGTCCGTCAGCTGATAACTATATACTGGCTTTCAAACAAGCTTCTTGGCAACGAGATCATAATAAATACAAACGCGAGTCTCGCTCGCACTATGGTGAGTATTAAAGATGGCTGCTTCTGAACGTGCAGGTCCCAACGGTGAATTGGCTCTCAGAGTCATTGCCCTGGAAAAGGATACCAATGCCAATGGTGATATCCACGCCGGTTGGTTGGTTTCCCAAATGGATATTGCGGCGGGGAGTGCCGCTGGACGCATTGCGGAAGGCCGCACTGCAACCGTATCCATCAAACAACTGGATTTTATTTCCCCCGTCCGGCTGGGTGCTGAGGTGAGCTGCTATACCCGCATCGGTGATATTGGCACCAGCTCTATCCATATCGAAGTGGAAGTCTGGACTCGAGACGCAACCAGCCAGACACAGCGCAAAGTGACGGAAGGCCGCTTTATCCTGGTCGCCATTGATGCGGCAGGACGCATTCGCCCCGTCCCGAATCAGAATTAGCACCATCCCCTATATGGTGAGATTCAAAAAAGCCCGCTCAGAAGCGGGCTTTTGCTTTTGGCGCAAGATGAGAATCTCGCTCAGGTCCTGCGCTGAAATCAATCTTCAACGGGCGTTGATATAGGCCTTTTCTGAGATCTCATGGTATTTCTCAACTTTGGAACGGAAGTTCTCGAAGGAGTCATAAACCTTCTTCACCGCCGGGTCGTTGTCAGCGATCTCTTTGATCGTTTGCTGAGATATTGTTTTAAGCTGTGCCAATACCTCATCTGGATAGCGGCGCACCTCAATACCGTGGTTATTCACCAGTTCTTCCAGCGACGAGCCGTTGCGGGCAGTGTACTCATCCAGCATATCCTGGTTGATGGCTTGAGCTGCGACTTCAACAATCATCTGCAGGTCTTTTGGCAGAGCTTCAAATGATTTCTTGTTGAAAGTAAATTCCAGCGCAGTGCCGGGTTCATGCCAGCCAGGGTAGTAGTAGTACTTGGCGGCTTTGTGCAAACCAAACGCCAGGTCATTGTACGGGCCTACCCACTCAGTCGCGTCGATAGTCCCTGTTTGCAGTGCGGTGAAAATTTCACCACCAGGCAATTGTACCGGCGTACCACCAGCCCGTTGCAGTACTTCGCCACCCAGCCCTGGCATACGCATCTTCAGGCCTTTGAGGTCATCCAGAGAGTTGATCTCTTTGTTAAACCAGCCACCCATCTGCACCCCGGTATTTCCGCCCAGCATGGGAATCACACCAAAGGGAGCATAGACTTCTCTCCAAAGCTCCATGCCGCCGCCGTAACTGATCCAGGAGTTCAATTCCTGTGCGTTAAGACCAAAAGGTACAGTGGCAAAAAACTGTGCAGCAGGAACTTTGCCTTTCCAGTAATAGGCAGCACCATGTCCTGCATCGGCTGTGCCTTGAGAAACGGCATCAAAAACTTCCAGAGCAGGAACTAATTCACCGGCACCATAGACTTTGATTTTCAGTCGACCATTACTCATGGCATCGACTTTGGCAGCAAAATGTTCCGGAGCTTCACCCAGGCCCGGGAAGTTCTTAGGCCAAGTGGTGACAAGTTTCCATTGAAAGGTTTGTTGAGGAGCCTCGGCTTTGACAGGTGCCGCTTCCTGCTTTTCCTGTGAGCAGCCTAGCAACATAGCACTCAGCAGGCCGGCGCCGGCGATAGACATTAATAGGCGGAACTTCATTGGTGTTTCTCCTTCTAGTTATTCTTGTTTTGACCCCTGAGGCGTGACTGACTGCCATGCCATCAACCAGTGCCTTGCACTACAGGAGCACGGCAACAGGTGTCTTTGGGTATGACCGGGATCATCTTCTAAACCCTTGAGGCAGGAGTATAACCCCAATATCGAGCCATTGAACACCTTGAGTGACTGCTGAACCTGATACTGGAAAAATGCCGCTGAAAAACCCGATGTAACGTCAGCAAACCTAACGATGTTTATAAGATTTTGAGTTTGGCGTAAGAGAGGATAAGCCACTTACTGCCTTCGTTGCCAAAGTTCACCTGTATCCTCGCATGAGGTCCCTGACCTTCATAATTCAGTACCACACCTTCGCCAAACTTGTCATGGGAAACCCTTTGCCCCAGCACAATTTGCGGCGAACCGTCGGAACTACTCGAGTCGCTTGCCCCACCAAAAGCAGCTCCGGGTTGTCGGTCAAAAAACATAGGCCGGCTCACCACAGATCGCAGCCGGACTTCACGCAACAGCTCCGGTGGTATTTCCCTGACAAAGCGCGAAATACTGTGATATTTATCCTGTCCATATAAACGCCGACTTTCAGCAAAGGTCAGCACCAGCTTTTCCATTGCCCGGGTGATGCCCACATAACACAGTCGGCGTTCTTCCTCCAATCTTCCGGCTTCTTCCAGCGCCATGGCATGGGGAAACAGCTCTTCTTCCAGCCCGGTCAGAAAGACCAGCGGAAATTCCAGTCCTTTAGCGGAATGCAAGGTCATTAACTGAACCGCATCCTGATCCCTGTCTGCCTGCTGCTCACCGGCATCCAACGCAGCCTGAGCTAAAAATTCTGTCAACGGTTCATCTTCAGATTGCTCATATTCCGCAACGGCGTTAACCATTTCCAGCAAGTTCTCCTTGCGAGCCTCGCCTTTTTCTCCCTTTTCACTGGCGTGGAATTCAAGCAACCCGGTTGTTTCAAGCATTTCCTTGGTCAGTTCCTGAAGTCCGTTTTCCAGGGAAAATTCCTGTAGGCTTTTCACCGCATCAATCAGGGCCTGCAGGCCGAGCTTGGCTTTACCTTTGAGATCGCCCCTGGCGACCACCTGTTCCGCCGCTAACCATAATGAGCTGCGCTGCTGTTGCGCGCACTCCCGCAACACTTCCAGGGACTTGGCACCAATACCGCGAGGCGGCACGTTTACAACCCGCTCAAATGCGGCGTCGTCATGGGGGAAACGCACTAAACGCAAATAGGCCAGGGCATTTCGGACTTCCATACGGTCATAGAATCTCAGCCCGCCATAAATTCGATAGGGAACACCATGCCGAATCAGGGCCTCTTCCATAACCCGGGACTGAACATTGGAACGATATAAGACAGCGACTTCAGAACGGAATCGCCCCTGCTCCACCCACTGCTGTAGAGTTTCTACAATATAGTTGGCTTCATCCTGCTCATTAAAAGCGGCATAACAGTCAATAAGCTCGCCTTCCCCCTGGTCAGTCCAGAGTTCTTTGCCAAGCCGGCTGGGATTGTTCGCGATGACTTTGTTGGCAGCACGCAAAATAGCACCGGTGGAGCGGTAGTTCTGCTCCAGTCGCACCAACTCGACTGGAGCCATATCATCCTGAAAGCGCTGAATATTTTCTATCCGAGCCCCGCGCCAGCCATAAATCGACTGATCGTCATCACCAACGACGGTCAACGGCACTTGCTGGCCGGCCAGCACTCGCAGCCAGGCATATTGAATGGTGTTGGTATCCTGAAACTCATCAACCAGGATATGGCGAAACCGTTGCTGGTAGTGGTGCAATAAATCAGGCTTTTGTAACCATAGCTCATGCGATCGCAGCAAAAGCTCACCGAAGTCCACCAGTCCCGACTGCCTGCACTGTTCTTCGTAGAGTGCGTATATCCTTGCCATGGTCTGTTGCCAGAGATCCGAGCCGGGGTCCAGATTAGCAGGACGCACCCCCTCATCTTTCTGCTGATTAATGAAATACTGCGCCTGGCGTGCCGGCCATTTACTCTCATCCAGTGTCAGTTGCCTGATGATGCGTTTGATCAAACGTTGCTGGTCATCCGAATCAATGACCTGAAAGTTTTCCGGCAAACCGGCTTCACGCCAATGCGCCCTCAGCAGACGATGAGCAAGACTGTGAAAGGTACCAATCCACATGCCTCGGGTCGGCAGATGCATCAAGCTTTCCACCCGGTGACGCATTTCCTTGGCAGCCTTGTTGGTAAAGGTAACTGCCAGAATAGCATTGGCATGAATACCATCCACCTGCATCAGCCAGGCCATGCGATGCACCAGCACGCGGGTTTTGCCGCTGCCCGCTCCAGCCAGCACAAGCAGATTCCGGGAACTGGACGTCACAGCCTCGCGCTGAGCATCATTTAGCGGATCAATTACAGCGGTGACATCCATTTTGTGGAACTACCTCTCAAATTCATTGTTCGGGCTAAAAAACAGCACAGTCTATCCCCGTATACCCTGAGATTCACCTGTTTAACCGGTTTCAGATCCACTTTTGTCTGAATTTCAGAGGCTTATAGTCGGGGGGCGAAATAGGTAACCGGATTTTTAAGTCGGCACATTAAATGTACAGACTCAGAGAAATCGCCGACTAGGCCGTTAAGCCTAGAAATGCTGCTTGTGCCCTACTGCAGATCAGGTTATAAATAACCGGAGTTGCAAAATATAACAAAAGGTTACATGGTTTAGTTCCACCAAACTCTAAAGAATATAATGATGGCAGGTGGAGTGTGCGACATCGGCAGTATAAGATGGAGCTCCTGTCCGGACAAACCGGCAAGGCTTACTCTCAGATCAGCCACGGAAGGTGCAACGGGTCAGTTCTGAGTTGAGTCAAAGCTATGGCCCTCGGCCATTATTAAGCGCAGCAGTACTCCCGAGGGAGTAAATTACCATACTAAAATATGCACCAGCAAAACATCGATAAGTCGATACATAGCCTGCAGCTGATGTCGGCCATGGCACGTCCAAAATCCTTGGAAGTACGCCGTGAACAGCTACTGAGGGTTAGCCACATGGCCCCTTATGCGGCCATGGCCATGTCAGGGTTTGCCTTTGCATTGCTGGTGGTTCTTGGCTGGCAAGGTAGTCTGGGCAATGCTGTTGGATTTGTACTGTTGACGCTGGCCGAAGCGGCATTGGTTGTTTTCCTGGGTCGCCTTATTCCTCACCGGCTCGGTGAGGATGCCATCAATCTCCCCAAGAATATTTCCACCCTGAGCATACTGTTCACATCAATTGTCGGCTCCATTGTCCTGACTCTGGGTCCTCTGGCAGCCTACGCGGTGCAGCAGCTTAATCCTGCCTGGGTACAAAGCCTGACGCTGATCAGTTTTGGTGGGGCGAGCCTTTTGACCTATTTCCTGGGAATCTGGCTGACTCCCTTTATCCTGTTATTGCTGATTCCAATACTCTGGCTGGCCACCGCATTTATGTCCGGCAGTGATCTCAGCTCTTTATTGCTCGCGCAAACCGCCATCATATGTGGCTTCCTCTACCCTCTGGCCGGTTTCTGGTATGTCTCCTCCAGTAGATATCTGATTCAGAAGCTACAGTTCCAGAAACTCATCGATTATCAGGAGAATGCCCGAACTGCTTCCGATGAAATTAACACCAAGCTGGCACACGAAATCGCGCAGCGTGAAATGGTGGAATATGAGTTGCGTGAAACCCAAAAGGAGTTGGAAAACATTATCCGGGACCGTACCGAGGCCCTGACAGAAACCAATCGAGCCCTGAGCCAGCAAATGAAGCTGCGCAAGAATATCAGCGATGCCCTGGTCAAAAGCCAGTCGCGCCTGTCACAGGCCATCGAAGCGACTGGCCTCGCGCTATGGGACTGGGATATTCCCAGCGATTCGCTTTATCAGTCCTACTTCCACCCGGCCTTTGGTCCTCGGGAAACCTCGGCCACTGACTTTATTAAGCGCATGAGGGACCTGATTCATCCTGATGACCTGGAAAAAGCCTCCCGTCAGTTGAGCAATTGTGCCAAGGGACTGATAGAGCGCTGCCGCATGCAATACCGTGTCAAAGTCAGCGAGAACACCTGGATGTGGGTGGAAGATTGCGGCAAGGTTGTCAACGTTAACAACAAGGGCCGGGTCACTAGAATACTCGGCACACGCAGGGATATTACCCTCGACCAAAAGCGTGAAGAGCAACTCAGGCTGGCCAAGTCCGTCTTCGACCATACCTCTGAAGGCATCTTCGCCCTGGATAATGAGCTGCGATTTCTGACGGTCAACAATGCGTTCCAGCACATCACCGGCTACCAAGCGGATGAAATCATAGGCAAAGGCCTGGAAGAGTTCAGTAATACCCCGAACAAAGCCAAGGTATTCTCCCTTATCCGGGAGGAGCTGGTACTCAAAGGAAGCTGGCAGGGAGAGCTCTATGAAAAGCGCAAATCAGGCGACTACTACAGCCAATGGCTGCACCTCAAAGCCATTACCAATAACGATGGCAAAATTTCCCACTATACAGGTTTGTTTTCCGACCTCACCGAACGCAAGGAAACCAACGAAAAACTGCATTACCTGCTGAACTATGACGACCTCACCGGCCTGGCCAACCGGGTACTGTTCAAGGACAGGCTGCACAAGCGTCTGCGGGAAATGCGTGAGCACGGAGACAAAGTAGCCTTGTTAATGATCGACGTGGATCGCTTCCGTCAGATTAATGAGAGTCTTGGCCACGATGTCGGCGATGAATTACTCAAGCAAATTGCCCTGCGAATTTCAGAAAACTCCCAGGACGCGGATACTGTGGCACGCCTGGGCAGTGATGAGTTTGCCATCATCATTACTGCGCGGAACCGGGTACAGGTGGCCAAGTTTTGTGAAATTCTGCTGGAGGACCTCAAAGCACCCTATCAGATTGGTCCGCAGGAATATTTCATCAGTACCTCCATCGGTATCACCCAGGCCCCGGACAACGGCCGTGAAATTCAGTCATTGCTGCTACAAGCTAACACCGCTGTACGCCAAGCCAAGTATCTTGGTGGGAATAACTACGAATTCTACAGCCGTATGCTCCAAAATCTGTCCAGTCAGCGTTTGAGTATGGAATCGGATCTGCGCAAGGCAGTACAGCGCAATGAGCTGGAAGCCTACTATCAGCCCAAGTTATCTCTGCGTACCGGCCAGATAACCAGTGTCGAAGCCCTGGTACGCTGGAATCACCCGGAATTAGGCATGATATCCCCCAATGATTTTATCCCGGTGGCCGAAGAAAGCGGATTGATCATGGCCATCGGGGAGCAGGTGCTGCACCAAGCCTGTTCCCAGGCAAAAGAGTGGAACCGCCAGGGTCTTGGGGGTATCAGGGTAGCCGTGAATGTTTCTGCCTACCAGCTACGTCAGGCTAACCTGCCCATAGTCGTCAGGGATGTGCTGAGGTCTACGGATCTGAGTCCGGAGCAACTGGACCTGGAACTTACCGAAAGTGCGCTAATGGAGAATGCGAGCCATACACAGTCCATGCTGAGTCGATTACGCAATATGGGAATATGTATTACTATCGATGATTTCGGGACAGGCTATTCATCACTATCCTATTTGAAGCGTTTCCCTATTAATGCGCTGAAAATAGATCAGATGTTTATCAGTGATGTCCACAAAAATGTCGATGATGCCGCCATCACCAAAGCCATCATTCTGCTGGCCAACAGCTTGAATCTGGAAGTTATCGCCGAGGGCGTTGAGTTACAGGAACACCTTGATTTCTTGAGGGAACATAACTGCGACACGGTTCAGGGCTTCCTGATTGCCAAGCCTCTTAATGCCATCAAAATGACGGAGCTGCTGCAGCGGCAGAGCCTTACGTCCACGTCGGACAGCATTTCTCAGTCTGTTGAATAGTCCTCCTACTTCTTCTGATTCAACCCAAAAGTCCTTTCTCAAACAGACGGCACATTTCACCCTGCACTTTACTGTACTGATGCCCATCCAGAAACAGCTACAGGCAGCCTAACTCGCAGAATTAAACCTACTCCCGCTGATGATTCGTCCTTGTGACGCCCCCCCAATCGTGATAAAACACTGATGCGGTCGGGCGACGTGCAGGTCAGTGAAGTGCCTGATATGCAAAATTTAGCTGCACCATGGGCTGAATGAATAATAAAAATGGAATAAGGACAACAGCAGCTTCTGCTGTCACAGAACCTTCAAGAACAACAACTACATTAGTCTCACCTAGTGGAACTGGTTAGGGGAAGTCCATGCAAAATACCAATCAACACAGCGCAGGCAGCGATTCTCTGATTGAGGCATTGTTTGATCTGAGCCCGCAAGAAAAGAAGTCTAAAGAAAAAGATACCGCCAAACGCCGTCTCCAAACCCGCCGGGCGATAGAAGATTATATGGAGAGCAAACGCCTGAAGGAATCCATTGACGATTTCGATCTAGACTGATTTTTTAACGCTTATCACCTACTGCAGAGGCAATTGATCGCCTCTGCCTGCCTCCGGCTTTACCGATACCGGCTAAGGCACTCCCCCTCTTACACGGCTTATCCTGCTCCATTCCAACGTTTCCGGATAGTCTGACTATACTTATCATCTGAAGGCTTGATTCCACACCGATGAGCCTTTCGCAGTGCTAATGAGTCTTGAGACTACCAGCGGCAAGTCGACAAGGCTTGAACATTCAATCGGAGGCCGCCACTACGGAGTCCTGATGACCAAGATCACTTGCCCGCAGTTCGTAGAACTTGAAAAAGACCTGGTGAATGAATTTGTTACCTGCTTCCAGGAAAATGTCGAGGAAATCGAACAAACCGTACAGAGCCTGGAACACGAAGTCACACCAGACCTGATTAACGAACTCTTCCGTAGCATGCACTCATTGAAAGGCAATTGCCGGATGGTGTTTCTCGACCCCATGGTCGACGCCATACACCAGCTTGAAGAAATTGTGTCGGAAATGCGCCAAGGAGAGCTCCCTTATCAGCCGATGTTTGGCGTATTTTTCATGAGTGTTATTGGCTACGTCGAAACACTGATCGGCCAACTTACAAGCGATGGTGAAGCCGACAGCGACCTGCACCAGACCTTGCTGAAAGTGATAATTAAGGTTCGTGAGGCTGCTCCGGGCAATGTTAACAAAGTCATTGACGAGGGGCTGGATGAACTTCTGTCAGGGCCGGCAGCACCGGGTGGCGACGCCGGAGCACCGGCAGGGCTCCCAAGCCATTTTTTACTGAGTCAGGATGAGGACCTGCAATTCTTCCGCTTTTTATCGCAGCAAATTGATCAACTGAGCATCTACCGCAAGGATCGCACCCAAAAAGAATTAGAGCTTTGCCAGGAAATCAATCGCGAACTGGGTGGAATTGTCGACGAAAAACAGATGATTGCAGCGGTATTGCTTCACGACTTGGGCATGGCCTTCATTCCCCCAGCACTTATTGCCAAGCATGACAACGATTTGACCAAGGAAGAGCAGAAAATACTATCAGCCCATGTTGCGACCAGCGCTCAGATTCTTCACCGTATGCATCACTGGGAGGAAGCTGCACAGATCATTTTACACCATCATGAAGCTTATGATGGCAGCGGCTATCCTTTTGGCCAGCGTGCCGACAATATTCCCGTAGGCTCCCGTATCCTGGCACTCTGTGACGCTTTTTTTGACATCACCAGCGAACGTGCGGACCGCTCCTACAAAAAATCGCTATTTGAAGCGGTCAGATACGTAAACTCCTGCAATGGCACCCTATTCGAGCCGGCCTGTGTCGAAGCTTTCAACCTGGCCGTGCGTAACCTGTATATATCCAAGGCCTAAGCACAAACCACACGATAATTGGGCAGGAGCGATTTTGTTACCTTGGGCAAAAGAGGCTATTATTTAACCAGCTCCGACCAGATCAGGTTAACCAGGTGACCGCTTATGCAGCACTTTGACCTTATAGTGATTATCATCGGCGTAGTTCTTATATTTGCCGGGGTCATTCTGTTTATCACCGGTAAAGTTGTCAGTCAGAATAACCAGGTAGAAGCTTTCGGCATCAAGGTTAACTTTAATAACCCTTCCTTGATGTTATTGGTGGCAGGAATTGGCATGGTGTTGGTTCCACGCCTGCTGCCCGCACCGGACCCGCTTCAGAACCTTCCTCCCAGCGCCGCAGGCTTCCCAGCCAATCAACCAAACACGGAGGTTATTACCTCGCCCAATGACTCAAGTCCGGGGAAAGACCTGCCGGATGCCTCAGCTCAAAATAATCATTCATCCAGCACTAATCAAACCCCCAGTATGACCACAATTGCACAAGAAGAAACACAGCCTAAGCCATCCTTATCCGGGGCTTTTGACCTGGTGGGTTACAGAATCAATAACGTCCCTCAGGACCTTACCGGCAGTATGGAGATTTATCCGATAGATCAAAACCGCTATCAGTGGATGGTTAGTTTGGACAGTTACAACGTGTATGGTATGCCGGAAGTATTCCTGTATTCCGGCCTGCTCTATCAGCAAAATCAACAATGGCTACTTAGAATAACCTCTACTAATGACCTGACCTGGATTGATAATGGGCCAGTGCCGGCAAATGTCACTAAACAGGATGACCGCTTGTCTTTTGCCTATCTTTACAACGGATCACATATCCAGCTGACCTGGGAAGAGAATTAGGAAGCCTTCAGGCAGAATGCCCGTATTCGTCAATTTCGTAGGATTCGCTTAATCCCAACATCGGCGTCGCATATCCTGCAAGCTGCCAAAATAAGGGAAACCATGCGTGGAAATCAGCAGGGTGTGCAAACCAGAACTCCCCAAAATTGGGGTCGAAGAAACTGACATCCTGGTCGCTCCAGGCTGCCATCGCATGCGCGAATCTGGGCCCTGTAATACCGATCATCTTGTATGAACCGGGGCTATTGGTGATTGCGCGGGCAATTTCTCCGGCAAAGTTAGGACGCGAACTACGTCCACGCTGGCCAGTGGAATTCCGGGATGGGTGAAAATATCCGCCGCCATGTAACGGAATACCACCGGTAATATGCCGACGCCTGACGACGCCGTGGCTGCGCAGCCATTGCTCCGTTGCCAGAGTTTGATCCTGAGCACCGGAACCGGGATTGCCGATCATGGCGCCGGCACGCATGGTGGTGCCAATCGCGAACCATTGCATCAGTTGTCGTACACGATCAGGATTAACCTGACCACTTGCGTCGAGCATCCAATTCACAATTGATCCATTGTTGGCGTGGGCTTCCAGCCATTTAGCGGCGAGCATTTCGCATATTCCACCCGCAGAATCACTACTGCTACAGATCAGTGATTTCACCGGATCCCGCACTTGTGAGAATTGCCAGGTACAAAATCCCCCGGAAGTTTCAGCAGAGCGTTGAACAGCAGGCACCTTATGGCCAACAAGCGAATGCAGCACCCAATATAGACGGTTTGATATAGGCACCAGTGGCTCCAAACCGGACATTTGTGTCCGAATCAGGGATAAATTTTGAGGTTACCTATGTTAAAGCGCTATTTGATTGCAAAACACTTCATCGAACTTGAATTAAGAAAAAATCTGCCACAATGGCAGACTTGTATGTGCAACCCCCAAAAGGGGCCACATTGCTTCAAGGACAGGTTCCAGAGTCGAATTGCGTCAGATTTAGATGTGCAATCGCCGCCTGATCATCAGCAGACAATGCCGCATACAAAGTGTCGTTCAGCGTGAAGTTTTCCAGGCTTTCATTGGCAATGACGCCATCTACATCACCTAGACCCGCATTACAACTGAAGTCCAGAGTCAGCAGATCATCCATGGTTGCGATAAAGGTAGTGGCTGCCATCGCATTATCGCTGGCATTGAGTGTCTCCAGCCCGAGATTTCGGATTGGGACAAAATTAGCGATGTCATTGGAGCTTATATCGAGATCAGTCAAACGCGACAAACGAGTCAAACTCACCACACTATCCACTGCATTTCCGGACAAGTTGAGTGTCTCAAGGAATCTCATTCCCTCCAGAGGCGAGAGGTCATTGATATTCGCATTATTGGCCAGATCCAGCACCACCAGCCTTTCAAGTGGTTCCAGACCGCTCAGGTCATCAGGTATACGGTTACTGTCCAGGTAAAGCTCCTCCAGACCGATCATCTCCGCGAACGGACTCAGATCAACCACATAGTTTTCAGAAGCTTTCAATATCTCTAAGGTTGAAATACTGGTGAGCGGAGAAAGATCAGCCACCTGAGACGTTTGAACATCCAAAGATTGCAAATACTCCAACTCTGATAATGGAGAAAGGTCCGCACCCTGTTCATTGGTCGCAGGCAATTGCAGACTGCGAGCTGTCAAATTCTGCAGCAGGCTCAGTGGCTGAAAAAGGCTGTAGTCGACCAACAGTTCAGCATCATCAGAATTGGTACGGTTTTTCAGGTATTCAAGGCTGGTCAGTTGCGTCAGTTGACTGATAAACGAAGCGTCATCAATTCCATCATCACCGGTATCACAAATTGATAGCGAGCTTACAGCAGTTGCTTCAGGCAACAAGCTGATATCAGCCAGATCATCAATACACAGGGAGAATGACTCAAGGTTCGGCAAAAGAGGTTGAAGATCAGCTAACAGAAAGCTCCCTGCTCCGGTGATGTCCATTTTCAATGTCAGGTCACGTACATTTGACAATGCGGCCAGTGATGAATAGCCGTTCTGGTCACTTTCACCTTCAAGATCCAGGATTTTGAGATCACCCAGATTTGCGACCGGCGTCAGGTCATCCGCATCAAGCTGGGTCAGTGATAATAATTGCAACCTGGTTAAATCATCCAACCCACTGAGATCAGCCACTGTTGAGTCACAGCTCAGCTGAAATAGTCCCAGGTCGGCGTATGGGCAGGCACTGATCTGACTATTTACGCAAGTTGCAAGAGCCGCATCCGCAACTGAGAGTCCGGCAGCTTCAGGAAACGCTTTTACCAGAATAGTAAATCGACTGGTTTTGGCGACAATGGATTCCTCAGCAACACCTTCATCACCGGTGACAGTGACTTCCACCGTAAGTTCAACATCTTCGGTTACACTGGGTGCAAGAAATGAGATAACGACGTCCACAGGTTCGTCTGAATCCGGGTCGTCCGTGGTCGCAAGGGTGGGACTACTGGTATATTCAACACCAAAACAGGCCGCATATTCCGCGGTATCACCACCAAAGGCGTTGGAAGAAGTCCAACTGGGGACACTAAGTTCCTCCACGCCATCCACTACCCTCCAGGTAATATCGTAGTCCTCCCAGGAGAGGCTTTTTTTGGCGGTATAGTTGACGGTAACATAGCTGATATCACGTTCCATGACATCGGCATCAGCAGTCACTGAATTTATTTTTACCGAACTGCGATCAATGGATACGCGGGGCACACCTCCACTGTCACAGCCGACCAGCGTTATTGTGCCAACCAGAGTTATCGTGCCAACCAGCGTGGCTTTGCAAGCCAACGCCACTTTGCCAACCCGCATCCATAGAAAACTGAGGATTCCTTTGCTGTCCATCGAGACTGCCTTGATTGTTTCATTGCTTGTAAGAATTATTATGTGCCTGGATTGCTTGCTGCTAACCCGGCAAAGAGGGAGGTTGATACGAAATCAGTGACCGACGACCTGTCTTTCCCCCCAAAGGCTTACAGGTTATATCCAGACCCCGAGACTGCGTCAATCGGAAGGTTGGAAAAGCGCTCAGTACTTCACAGAAAGCCTTGCAATGAAGAGAAATCCAGGGCTGCATTCCGGAAAATCTCTGTAACATTAAGCATTAAGTGATGAAAAGGAAATGGATTGAACCGACTTAAAAACGGACTTTTCCGGTAAGAATGTCTTTGAACATGACAAAGTCCCCCCACAGGCTCCATAAAGGATATTCAAAGGTGGCAGGCTTGTTTTTTTCAAATAAGAAGTGGCCCGACCAGGCAAAACCGTAGCCTGCCAAGGGCATCAGTAACAGCCAGCCAGGCTGCAGGCTGAATAGTGCATAAAGAAATAGCAAAATAACCAAAGCCGTACCCACAAAATGCAGGCGCCGGCAGGTTAAATTCTCGTGCTGACTCAGATAAAACGGATAGAACTCTGCAAAACTGTGGTAAACAGGCGCACCTAAAGTTTGGGTTTTCACAGCACATTCCTCTGGATCAGCCAGCTAACAAACACTCCACATCCACCACATCAATTTGACCTGGATGCAGAAAGCGACGTGCATAGTCTACATAAACACCCGACCTCAGGAAAAGCTCAAACAATTCTGCGTCTATGTGCCGGCCCTGAGCCATTTTCTTCATGATAGCCAGGGCATCGCTGAGTTTTTTGGGTTCTTTATAAGGGCGATCAGAAGCGGTCAGCGCCTCAAAAATGTCCGCGATTGCCATCATTCGGGCGGTTAGCGGCATCTGCTCCCGCGTGAGCTGTTTAGGATAACCCGTGCCGTCCATTTTTTCATGATGACCTCCCGCAATCGCAGGCACATCCTGCAAATGCCGGGGAAAAGGTAGCTTTTCCAGCATAACGATGGTTTGCACAATGTGGTTATTAATGATGAAACGTTCTTCCTCGGTAAGAGTGCCACGTCGAATCATCATGTTATAACGCTCGCCCCGGTTATATTTGACCTCTGGTGCCAGCATTTTAAATCCATAGGGGTTGTCTTCCGCCAGACGCTCTCCGCTCCCCCATGGAAAGATATGGTGAGGTTGGTCATCCAGCAACTTTTCTTCCACGGGCAATTCAGGTGCAGCCACCTGATTGCGACGTGCCGCTTCCTCCCATGAAATCCCCAGGCGATCGTCCAGTGTTCGTATCCAAGTGCGATCCGCAATATTCATAAGTCGCTGATAGTCATCATCGGACAGCCCTTCGGACCCCACATTACAGGCAGCGACAAACTCCCAGTCCGCATTCACTTGCAGCCATTGCTGTTGCAGCTTCTCCAGTTCAGCATCCTTCCCTGCTCCTGTTGCAATTCGTTTCCAGGTTTCGACTGCCTGTGATTGCTTGATCACTTCAAACCGCATGCGTATTTCATGAATACGGTCGTAAATGGTTTCCAGTTTCGTGGCTTTGTCTACGACATATTCGGGAGTGGTCACCTTGCCACAATCATGCATCCAGGCAGCGAGATGCAATTCTTCCCATTCTTCATCACTGAGCTGAAACTTGGCAAAACTACCCTCCTGACTGTTACATGCAGCCCTGGCTAGCATTTTGGTAAGTACTGGCACCCGTTGGCAATGACCACCGGTATAGGGAGACTTCTCATCGATAGCACCGGCAATCAGTTGCATAAATGATTCCAGCAACTCCTTCTGGGCTTTAAGCAAATAACGGCTTTCGATAGTAATTGCACTGAACCCGGAAAGGGCATTTACAAAGGCGATACGCGCATCTTCGGTAATTATCCTGCCTTCTTCCTGAGCTGAGTCGAATAACAGACAGAGCAGGCCCACTTTCTGATTCAGGCGATTGCGCAGTGGTACCAGCACCATCTGCATTTCCTCAGCAGCCAACATATGTAGAATCGCAGCAACGGTTGGATCATCCTGGTAATCCTCCGGGCGTAGCGACAGCACCGATACATTTTCAGCTCCTGCCCCCTTCACCAGAGGATGCTGAACCATATCAAGCGACAGACTTGGAAGCGCCGTTATACTCTGCTCACCCTCTTCATTCTGCATGCTCATGGGTGCCATTGCTGTGCCCTTATCATTCATCAGGTAAAGCAAAGCGCCATCCGCACGACTCACCTGCATGGTTTCAAAAGTGACCCGGGATAATAAGGGATTAAAATCCTTTTCCGCTGACACCGATCGAATAAGTTCGGTGAAACGCGCAATAGTTTTCTTCATATCATTCATGGTGATGGCAAGTTCGTGGATCTCCTTGATAGCGGAATCCAACTGAATATCCGAGCTATAGTCGAAGCGAATAATACGCTGTGTTTCTGCTGCCAATAACCGCAGAGGTGCGGCAATAAAGTGGGCGATCAATAATGAGAATGGAATGGACAACAGTATTATGACCGTCGTGATCATGACGGACTGATTGCGGATGGTGAAAGCGTCAGCCAGCAATTCCCGTTCTGGCGTAAGAATCAATAAATGCGCAGTGATACCGGGCAAAGATAGCGGCCGAGTGACCGCAAACCAATTGTCATTGGCAGAGGTGAACAGCTGGTTCTGTTCCGGATCAACCAAATCCATAGAAGGTGATCGGCCCTTCCATGTGAGATAGTCCCTAACCACTGGCAAGTCGACATCATTCAAACCAAGCAATCCGCCATCTGTCGGTGACGAGCCCAGGTCTTCACGAAGACTGCGTCGGCTTGCGATAACCTTGTTATCAGCCGTCACGATAAACATTTCTGACGACTCAGATACCGGATTAGCCTTAAGAGCTTCACTTAAAGCCTCCAGCGTGATGTCGGCACCAAATACATGCTGATCGAATTCACTGCTTTTCACCACAGTGACTCCGACTTCGCCAATAAAGAAGAAAAAGTAAGGGGTAGTGGTTTTTACCGTTGGATTTTCCAGAGCCAACTTGAACCAGGGGCGAACCCGGGGATCATAATCAGTAGCAACCGGTGCCACATAATCAAGCTGCAGCACCTGATCGTCAAAGTAAAACCTCTCTAAAAATGACTCACCACCAAACCCTTCAATACTGTCAACCACATAGGCAGCATCTGCCGGTGCCTCAAAGCGCTGCCGCAATCGATCATTGATTAACTTGCGGATTATAAAATAATCACCGTCATCAAAACCGATCTCCAGAGCTACCACATCCGGCTGACTATCCAAGGCCAAAGCGAGAGATGGCAAATGGCTGAATCGCTCATTCAGATTGGTTGTTTCCATTAAGGGCGAAAGGGCAAGCAGCTCGACAATATTTGCTGTGGCCTGATGGCGAACGTTAAATCTGTTGATTACCTCATCCACAATTCGATCAGACAGCTGCTCACTGGAAGTTACTAAAAGATCTGTCAGTTTCTGATACTGAAACCAACCGAGGACTGATCCAAAGATCAACAATGTCAGCACAAATGCTGTAGATAAATGCAGCCTGAGTGAATAATGTAAGCCTTTCGAAATCATCTTTCGCAAAACACTTCTCCCCAGGGATTGAGCGCTGATCTACGGATGTTCTGTAATCGAGTTGCAGTAACGTTAGTCCTCTAGCAGCTATCGGCTATGCTGCGACCGAGATGGCAAAACAACGATCTGTGAGTGGCAAAGCAATTATCTGAGAGTGACAAACCACGACCTATCTGCCGCTACTATTAAAACTATGAACAATGAGTTGAGAGCGATCAAGGGCCAGGCACCAGGAATTCTGGCTGAGGGGATTAAAATCGTGGTTTATCAGACAGGGCAAGTGTTAAAACCGCCAGCGGACGGACGGTTTTAACACTGGATCAAAAAGGCAGATCAGGATGACTGTTTACGCCTGTACCTGCTGGTAGGACCAGGACAACCACTGCATCAGATCTTCGAGATCCGTACGCTCCACCGTGCTGCCGCACCAGATCCGCAGCCCTGCCGGTGCATCGCGATAAGCGCCGATGTCGTAGGCTACCTGCTCCTGTTCCAGCAGTTTAATGATGCTTTTCACCTGAGCTTCAGAGAGATCCAGCGTCAGGCAAACGCTGGTATTGGATAGGGTCTCCTCACTACCTGCCAGGAAGTGAATCCAGCCGTTTTCAGCAACAAACTTTTGAATAACTGCGAGATTGTCGCGGGATTTTTCAATGCAGGCAGACAAACCACCCATACTCTCCACCCAGTCCAGGGCATCCAGGTAATCCTCGACACAAAGCATGGAAGGCGTATTAATGGTCGAACCTTCAAAGATACCTTCAATTAGTTTCCCGCCTTTGGTCAGCCGGAAAATTTTAGGCATCGGCCAGGGTGGAGTGTAACTTTCCAGGCGTGCAACCGCCCGAGGGCTTAGGATTAAGACACCATGGGCGCCTTCACCACCCAGTACCTTCTGCCAGCTGAAAGTGACGACATCCAGTTTTTCCCAATCCATGGGCATGGCGAAGACGGCGGAAGTAGCATCACAAATAACGATTCCCTCCCGCTCATCACTGATCCAGTCAGCATTGGGTACTTTGACGCCGGCTGTGGTGCCATTCCAGGTAAAGACCAGGTCGTGAGCCGGATTGGCCTGGCTCAGATCCGGTAATTTTCCGTATTCCGCTTCGTAAAGGGTAACGTTGCTCAGACGTAACTGCTTCGTAATATCCGTCACCCATTCCTTGCCGAATGACTCCCATGCAAAGATATCCACCGGCCTGATACCCAACATGGACCACATGGCCATCTCCATCGCCCCGGTATCTGAGGCAGGCACTATGCCTACCCGGTATCCTTCCGGTAGACCGAGTATACGGGCGGTATCGAAACAGGCTCTTTCTAGCGCCTGCTTACCGATGGTGGAACGATGCGATCGGCCCAGCGTGGCTGTGCTCAGATTCGCTAATGAGTATCCTGGGCGCTTGCTGCAAGGGCCGGATGAGAAGTTGGGGTTCGCAGGCTTACGACTGGGCGCAGACGTCATGTTGTGTTTCCGCCATGATGAGACAAGTTGTAAATAAGTGGTTGTAAACACTATCCCGATAAAAGCCGCAAGGATCGGGCAATGTCCCTTGCGAGTCAATAGTGCAAGGGGTCAGCTTGGCATTAGCTGCAAAGATGACTATAAATTAACCAGACTGGAGAAGTGCGCAGTTCCTATCAGGAAGCATTGGCGGCATTGCCGATGCCAACCAGCTCAGGGGAAGACCATGGCTACTGTCCGCGAACGCATCATGCACCTTCAGACCTTTCTCCACCTTGAAGCCGATGGCGTCATCGGTCCCGATACTTTAACGGCAATAGAACAGCGCATTCTGCCTCCACAATCTTCAAAGGGAACCGTTCTTCATGTCTCCCGCAAAGGGATCAAACAACTGGTTCAGTTTGAAATCAGTTCTGAGGGCTACTATCGCAAATTTCTGCAATCCCCTACCTGGCCTGGCGGCGCTAGCGGTATCACGATTGGCATCGGCTATGATCTGGGCTATTGCAGTACTGCCGAATGCAGCAAGGCATGGTCAGGGAAAATCAGTGATGCTGACCTGGCAAGGTTGACGCAGGTGACTCGCCTCAAGGGCGACACTGCCCAGGAGGCTCTCCCCTCAGTCGCAGATATTAAAGTGCCATTGTCGGCTGCCAACGAGGTTTTTTATCTGAGCACCCTTCCCCAATATGCCGAAGACACTGCGAAGACCTACCCGGGAGTTGAACTCTTGTTTGCCGATGCACAAACAGCACTGCTCTCACTGGTGTACAACCGTGGCACCCGCCTAAGTGGCAGCCATCGGGTTGAAATGAAAGCGATACAGCCGCTGGTCACCGCGCAGGATTACCCGGGTATTGCCGCACAAATACGCAAGATGAAACGCCTCTGGATCGGCAAAGGGCTGGATGGCTTACTCGCCCGCCGCGATGCAGAGGCGCAACTGTGCCTGGAAGCAGCAAGGGTCTACCCGCCCGACGAGCTGATACACTTATAGACTTACCTGTACATCTACAGACGAACCTTGTTGTAAGTCGACAGATGTATCTTGTACTACGCCTATCCATGGCAGTTCTCACACTCTGACTGTCATGCCATCCGCCACTGATAACCGATAGGCCTTCAACGCCGGAACCAGCCCCACCAGAATGCCTGACATCACCACCGCCAGCAGAATCCACAGATTGGTGGCCGTCAGAAACTGAAGACTGATTTGCAAGCCGGTGGCTGATTCGATCACGGGCTGGGCAACCAATAGGATAGCCAACAGCAACACCACTCCCACCACAACACCGACTGCTGACAGGAATCCTGCCTCCAGCAAAAGCAATGCAAGAATGTGATACGGGCGGGCGCCAACGGAGCGCAGAATGGCCATTTCCCGTCGCCGCTCATTAAGCCCTGACCAGATAACCGTCAGCATCCCCAGCAGACCGGTGACGACAACAAAGGCCGAAATTGCCAGCAATGCCGTTTCCGCGACGCCCATCAGGCCCCATAGTTCCTGCAGGGCCACACCGGGCAGAATAGCCAGCAGCGGTTCCTGGTTGTATTCGTTAACACTGCGTTGCAGGGCGAATACACCAATTCTCGATTTCAGGCTCACCAGCGCGGCCGTTATCAGCCTGGGACTGAGATCGTAATCTAGTGCCTCCTCAGCAGACACTGTACTGCGACCGGTTTCCTGCCAGCCGATATGGATAGCTTCAATACCTTCCAGGCTCACATGTACGGTGCGATCCACCGGCGTTCCCGTAGGTGCCAGGATACCGACAACGGTGAAGGGTTTATTGGCGTGCATGGCAAAACTGACCTTGCCTCCGCCATGTGCTAAGACAATTTCATCACCAAGGTTATAACCCAGTTTGGTGGCCACTTCAGAACCCAGAACGGCATCGTAGACGCCTTTAAACGGTCCCCCTTCAACAAGGGCGAGCGATTGCTTGCGACCATATTTGAAGTGTGTAAAAAAATCCTGGTTGGTGCCAAGCACCCGATAACCCCGATGGGAATCTCCCAATGACAGCGGGATGGTCCAGGCCACTTGCGAAGCCTGAGCAATCTTCTGGTAGCTATCCCAGGAGATATTATTGGTGGCATTACCGATATGAAAAACCGAGTACAGTAACAGCTGTACAGAACCACTGCGGGCGCCGACAATCAGATCGGTCCCGGATACCGTATTGGCAAAACTGTCTTTGGCTTCCTTGCGAATATGTTGCACACCCAACAGCAAGGTCACGGATAACGCAATCGATAACAGGGTTAAAGCGACTGTCGTCTTGCGGTTAAGGAGGCTTCGAAAAGTGAGGCTATAGATCGACATGAATCACTAATCCTCTACTACCGGAATACGGTTAATCTCAGTCAACTGCACGCTGCGCTGAAACTTTTCCTTTAAAGCCGGATCATGACTGACAAATAACAAAGCGGCACCGCTGTCCTCCACCTCCCTGAACAACAGATCCAGAAAAGCAAAGCGGGCTCCGGCATCAAGCGCGGATGTCGGCTCATCGGCAATAATCAGCTCCGGACTCCCTATCAGCGCCCGGGCCACTGCGACCCTTTGCTGTTGCCCCACACTGAGATCAGTAACTTTGCGCTGTCCCAGCTGGTTGAGGCTTAGCCCCAAATGCGCCAGCAGGCGTTGGGCTTCCTCTTCCAGACTAGTGCTGCGGGCAAGCACTTTATCCCTGCGCTTACGGGAAAATCGGCACGGCAGGGTCACATTGGCAGTTAGTGAGAGGTACGGAATGAGGTTGAACTGCTGGAAGACAAAGCCTACATGATCGGCTCGAAACCTGTCACGCCCCCCGTGATTGAGCTTGGTAAGTTCTGTATCCAATATCCGTATGGAACCCTGTTGCGGGGTTATTACACCCCCCAACAGGCTCAACAACGTGGTCTTACCGGAACCGCTAATCCCCTGCAAAAATACCCTTTCCCCAGGCGCAAGCGAAAATGCTTCGATATCCAATACCGGCTGGGGTTGACCAGGCCAGCTGAATCGTACTTCCTGTAAAGACAGCATAGAGTTTGAATCAGTCTCTAGCTCAGTAACAGGCGTCATTATAAATCAATCCTGGTATTCTCCGGGTTCAGTTCCAATTGGGTTTGGCCATTGTCGCTAATAATCTGGGCATCTACATCTCTGGTCAATGGAAAATGTGCGAACAACTTAAGTTCCAGGAATTTCAGTTGTTCCGGTGACTGGCAGTCAAAGCGATATGAGAGCCGGATATCGGCGTGTTCAGGACGATGCTCATCGTGGTCTGCGTCGTGGTCCTCCATCCCTTCATGCTCATCGCCATGATCGTCATTATGAGCTGCTGCATTACCGAATAACTCGGATCTGACTTCAGTCTCCGCCACTTTACATGCGGCCGCTGCCGGCATTGTGAACAGATTTTCCGGGTGTTGAAGCCGTGTTTTAACCTCATCAACCTGATGCTGCTCCTCATCATTACCGGGTGAGTGTTCAAAACCAACAAAATTAACAGCGGGAGAATCCATTTCAAGGAATAGAGATCCGCCCTGCACAGCAACATTCAGTTTGGCAGCGCCATGTTCGTGAGCACCATGCTCATGAAACTCCTCTGCGTGTATAAGGGATACCCCACCCATAACTGCGGCGGAAATTGCCACAACCACAAATCTGTTCATCATCATTTCCTGTAGGTTGGTACGGCAACGAAAACACTTCAATGCCGATAAATTATGTTATAACATAACAGCATTTAAGAAAGAATCGCAAGCGGCAAACGGATCAAGTTATGGACATTGACAGCAAGGCTGCTTTAGCATCGATGCCAATTCAGCTCCGGGGAAATTCATGAAACGAACCTACCTTCTCTTGCTCTTCATAACGAGCTTGTGTCTACATTCACCAGCCCAGGCCGCCAGTTACAGGACGATTGAATGGAAAGACCTGATACCTGCAGATTCCGGACAGGAAGCCAGGACCGGCACCGTTCAGCACGATCAAATAAGTCCCGACTTGCAGCTACCGGCCGATATACCCGTAGTACAGGAGCTGGATCAGCAGAAGATCAAAATGGCCGGTTTCGCCGTACCACTGGAAGGTGATGACGACGGAATAACGGAGTTTCTCCTGGTGCCTTACATGGGGGCCTGCATTCATGTGCCTCCCCCACCGGTTAACCAAATTGTCTACGTTAAGACCAAGAATCCGCTGCCGGTAGATATGATTTACGACGCCTTCTGGGTAGAAGGCACGTTGAAAGTGGAGACGGTCAGTAGTCAGTATACCGATGCAGGCTACAGCCTCAGTGCAGAAGGATTCGAAGAATATCAATACCAGTAAAACCAGCTCCCCGCCTGCGATAACCAGACTGCAGGCGGGATATTCCCTGAGTTACTTATGATTCTCTAAATTACTTATAGATAGAACTGGATTCAGGCTTGATTTGCCTTCACCAAGATCACGCCTGAGGCCGGTAAACCTGAATCTCAGGACCTTCACCTGAATTCAGGTGACCAGCATGAAGCTGACTCATGATGCCTTTGTCACAGTACAACAAATAACGCTTCCCACCCGTCAATTCGTTCAGACGCGATTCCAGCTCATAGAAGGGTATTGACAGAATCTGGTTATTAGTCAGATGCAGCGGAGCCTTCTCCTGCTCATTGGGGTGACGGATATCCACCACCACATCTTCAGTGCCGGGCGTAGTCACCATGGCCACATCATTAATGGTGGTGACTGACTGCAGCACTTCATCGATATTCACCACTCGCTTGTTTTCAACGGCACGCGCCAGCACGGCCATATCAAAACGTTCTTCATCATTTTCGATTCGATATGGACGGGCCTTGGTCGTGGGGCGATCTGAAATCACTCCACAGTATTCAGGCATATTGCGGGCAAACTCTTCCATGCCGATGTCGCTGGCCAGGCGAATTATCTCAGGCTTGTCTGTCGTAATTAATGGTCGCAGCACCAGCATATTGGCGACACTGTCTATGACGTTAAGATTGGTCAATGTCTGGCTGGATACCTGGGCAACACATTCCCCGGTGACCAGCGCTGACAGCTTGTACTGACGGGCCACGGATTCTGCCGCCCGCAGCATCATACGTTTAAGTACAACCCCCATGTTGGAATGGTGTACTTTGGTGAGGATTTCGCCCACCACATCTTCAAAAGGAATAGTGACAAATTTAATCCGCTGACGGCTGCCGTATTGCTCCCAAAGATAAAACGCGGCCTGCTTTACCCCAACCTCATGGGCCGCACCACCCAAATTGAAAAAACAGAAGTGCGTGCGCATTCCGCGCTTCATGGTCAGGTAGCTGGACACACTGGAATCATAGCCACCGGAAATAAGCGACAGCACCGGGTCCAGCATGCCGATAGGATAACCACCCAGCCCTTCATAACGGCGCTCGACGATGTATACCTTCTGATCCCGCACTTCAATCTGCACCACGATATCCGGGTTCTTCAGATCCACTCCGGCCGCACCGGTATGCTGGCGCAGCCCGCCACCTACGTATCGCTCCACATCGATGGAGGTAAAGTCATGTATACCCGCGCGCTTGACACGGACGACAAAACGCTTGCCTTCCAACATGGTTTCATAGAGCGCCTTGGTCTTCAGATAAATATCGTGTATATCTGCAAGAGGGTATTCCTGTACTACCATGAAGTGAGCGATACCACTGACCCTTTGCATAGCAGCTATCGCAGCTTCTGCGCGATCACCAATATTGGGCAGATGCACCTCAATCTTATCCCAGGAGCCTTCCGCCTCAAGGGTGTCATCATACTGGCGCAAAACCTTGCGTATATTGAGACGTAGCTGCTTCACCAGTTGCCGGCGGACAGGCCGGCTCTTGATGGTGATTTCAGGGAATAATTTGACGAGAAATTTCATAAGGAGCCTAATCAAACACAGTAAGCCGAATTCCATGCTACTGGCATGTATCCGGCTTGATCAAAAAAGGGCCCACAGTGTACCCGTATTTGCGTCTCCCCGACACAATTGCTGCGTATCAGGGAGATACACTGGGACATCAACGGGAATTGATAACCGCTCAGCAACGACTAACAAGTTCTAAGCACAAATTAAACCCGGCTCTCCAATCTGGCATTGAAGCCTTTCCTGAACAGATAATTGAGAGCGAATGTTTAATTGAATAGAAACGCTTCAGAACTGATTGAGTAAGGAAATATCTGATTTATGAGTGAGAAAATTACCGCGCGTATTGCCCCGGAAGGCAGCCTGGATCTAGTTTCCCAACATGAAGTAAAGCTCTTAATGGATAAAGGCCAGAAAGGTCTCTACCGGCTGTTTCGCCAATGCGCCCTCGCAGTATTGAATTGTGG
Organism: Hahella sp.; assembly: GCA_050299855.1. GTDB lineage: Bacteria > Pseudomonadota > Gammaproteobacteria > Pseudomonadales > Oleiphilaceae > Hahella. The sequence goes on along the minus strand of JBNKWQ010000018.1, from coordinate 152,296 downwards.
CAATGAGTCCGATGACCCCGAAGCCATGTTCATCGACTACGCAGACTTTGACATCGAACTGATCGAACAGGCCCGTGGCATCAAACTGGAAGTCATTAACGCCCCCGGCTCCGCCTTCGTGGACGGCCAGATGATCAAAGGTATCCAGTCCCATCTTTATGCTGTGCTCAGGGACATCCTCTACACCGGCAATGTGATGTCACCCAGTTCGTCGCTGGACCTCAACAAAAGTGAGGACATCACCAACTTTATCTTTCATCTGTTACGTAATTCGGGCGTCCTGGTCCCGCGACGTTACCCGAGCCTGGTAGTTTGTTGGGGCGGTCACTCGATCAGCCGGGAAGAATATGATTACACCAAAGTAGTGGGACACTCTCTGGGATTAAGAGGTATGGATATCTGCACCGGTTGTGGCCCCGGCGCTATGAAAGGGCCCATGAAAGGGGCTGCCATCGCCCATGCCAAACAGCGGATCCGGGGGGGGCGCTACGTGGGTGTCACCGAACCGGGCATTATCGCCGCTGAGTCGCCAAATCCGATAGTTAACGAACTGGTGATTCTGCCTGATATCGAAAAGCGCTTGGAAGCCTTCGCCCGCATGGGGCATGGCATTATCGTATTTCCAGGTGGCGTGGGTACTGCAGAGGAAATTCTATATATCCTGGGCGTATTGACCAACACTTCTAATAACAGTCTGCCCTTCCCGCTAATTTTTACCGGGTCCAAAGCGAATGAAGAATATTTTGGCCAGATTGACGAATTCATTGGCCTGACCTTGGGCAAGACCGCGCAAAAACGCTACCAGATCATCATTGATGATCCCGAACTGGTGGCACTTAACATGAAGAAGGGAATGCAGGACGTTACTTACTTCCGTAAAACCACCAGCGATGCTTATTACTACAACTGGACGCTGGATATCGCTCCGGAATTCCAGCAGCCGTTCAATCCCACCCATCAAAGCATGCGTAATCTGCAGCTGCATTATGACCAGCCGATTCATGAGTTGGCGTCCAATTTGCGGTGTGCCTTCTCAGGCATTGTGGCTGGAAACGTTAAGGAAGATGGTGTGCGGCAGATCACTCGACATGGCCCGTTCGAAATCAGTGGAGAATCCAGTCTGATCAGACCATTCAACGCCCTCCTGACTTCTTTTGTGAAGCAGGGACGCATGAAGCTGCCTGGGGCAAAATATGTGCCCAGCTACAAGGTCGTCTGAATGCCAAAAAGATAGCCCTTTAGCAAAGGCATAAAAAAATCATGCAGGAGAAGAGCTCCTGCATGATTCTGAATTTAAAACTTTGGCTGCTTAAAGGCTCGAGAAGTGAGCCGCCAGATTGGCAATATCGTCATCAGACAGCGCCGCCGCTTGCCCCTGCATGATCACAGCCTGACCGCCGGTGCGGTTCTTGGCGCGGTATGCCTTTAGGGCCTCAACAATATACATTTCATTCTGGCCGGCCAGGTTCGGGTAAGTAGGAATAGTAGCCTTACCATTGGCACCATGGCATGCGGCACAAACGGCGGCTTTTGCTTTACCGGCTGCAGCATCACCAGCATTGGCAACACTGACTACGCTCATTAAGGTACTGGCGGCAAACACCAGGGCAACACTCTTCATCAGTTTCATAATAGATCCATACTAAATGTTGATTTTTCTCCTCCCTCGTATGCACTTATTTGCTACCAGGTGAGAAGACTCAGAATTCACGGCCCCACTTTTATATCACAGCTGGATTCATGCCACTAGAGCCTATTGCGGTTTCGGCATCGCCTGAATAACTATTGCCAGCCTACCGGCATGTTAGTCACCAAGATCAGGCCGCTTGTAAGGTTTTACCACCTCTAGCAAGCTATTGCTTCAAACCGTGATTTCAGGTGCTGGTAACGCGGATATTGCTTATGGTTGGGATTCAAGCTGCCTAACCGTTCCAGACACGCCTTGCCTATCTGTTTGCAGTGTAGATTTTCCGGTTCCCGGGCAAGAATTTTTAGCAGCACCTGCACCGTATTGAGATTGAGTGCGGGATGTCGGGGTGAATATTCCAGCGCCTCTTCAAATATTGCGATCGCTTGATGTAGATCATCGGTCTCAGCTGCCTGTATACCTTCATGGTTTAACTCTGCGGCTTTTTGCCTGGCAGCCAGGCTGACGGGTTCGTCGCGTAATTCGTCTATTTTACGCAACAGTCCCGAATCCTGATCATTCAGCAACTGCAGTTGGGTAAATACAGACTCGGCTTCCATTTCCTTATCTGAGACCAGTAAAACCTTGCCGTAATCCAGTAAGTTATCCTTAGATAGGCTATGCCCGACACGCTGAAACAGTAACCCGGCTTGCCGTAGGCACTCATCCCTCTGCGGCATCGCCTTTACAGAGTGATAGGCCTTGGATGCGGTAACTTCAAACTGAAAACGGTCATGCTCATGAAGATTAAAACGTTCTGCCGTCTTCTCCAGTATTTCCAATGCCTGAGTCAAATGACTTTCACGCATCTGCATTGGCAGACTTTCAGCTTTTTCACACAACCCTCTGGCAAATCCGATATGGTTTTCCGGCGCATCAAAGATACTCATCTTGCCAAGTTCGACGGCATTCCGAAATGCCTCCGCAGAGCAGTCAATATCCTGGTTGTTCCAGCTAATTTCGCCTAATCTGGCATGACGCCGTATGGCGGCAGGGGACAAACGTACAGCTTCCACTAACACTTCCTGAGCCTCCTTGCCGCGCCCTAACGACAACAGCACTTCGGACAGCAGATCTCCTGCAACAAGGCAGTGGGGGGCTGCATTGACGACTTTCCGAAGTAATACTTCCGCGTATTCATATTCACCCAGAGCCATATGCACCCGGGCAACACCAACCTGCGCCCAAATCAGCACCCGAGCTTCCAACACACTTCGGTATACCCTCATCGACTCAGTATACTCACCACTCTGGAAATACAGCTCCGCCACCGTTTTTTCACACCAGCGTGCATATTTGCTGGCCTTGGCAATTTTTTCCTCACACCGGTTAATCGCCTCAGACCACTTTTCCATGTCCAGCGCATGCTTAATGTCATACAAGACTTCGTTGTCAACCAGCAGGCTATCCAGGCGTTGTTTTAGCGTATCCACCGTCACCGGCTTATTGACGTAGGCATCTGGCTGATGATCAATAGCAGCCAACACCATTTCCCGTGTGGTATCGGATGACAGCATGATAAATAGCGAGGTATGGCGGAGAAATTTGCGCTCGCGTAGCTCCTCCAGAACATGTTGACCGTTGCGGCCCGGCAGTTGGTAATCGCATATCACCACATCAAACAAACCGGTCTCGCACTTACTGATAGCATCTTCCCCGTTGGATGCAAGATCGATATACCAGGCGCCAAAGGACTTGAGCATCCTTTCCAGAGCCATTCGTAGCTGGGTGTTGCCATCAACGACTAAAAATCGGGTATTACGATATTCCCTGCTGAACATTTCTGGCCCGTTTTACAACTGTGTTATGGATACTAAGCTTAAATTACTCATTCATAGAGTGGCGAATGACTATCCAAGAATAACAGGTGTTGGGTTAACAAATCGCTAAGAAAGTCCGGGGCGGCTCCCTCCGCTATAAACTTCAGAGTCTGCCCGTCAGGCGATACCAAACCATACCTATATATTCGTGCACCGCCCGTTGACTGATATCCAGGGCCGCGGGCGTGGGTAGCAGACCCGGTAATTCCAGTTCATCATCAGGTTTATATTGATGCCAGGTAGGGGCTGCCACGGCATCCAACTGTTCATGTTGCGCCAGAGCCATACTGCGGGGCATATGATAAGCCGAAGTGACCAGTGCCATTGGTGACTCCCCGACAATCTTGGCCACAGAAGAAAGCTCCTCACCTGTATCTTTGGGCTCTTCCATCAGAAGCAGGCGAGCAGGCTCCACCCCCAGAGAAAGAGCCACCCGGCGGTAGGCTTCGGCGTTGGATATATCGTCATCAAACGCATAACCCGAGAGAATCAGTTTCGCCCCTGGGTTCAGCCGCGCTATTCGCAACCCTTCGATCAGGCGGTGTAAGGTATCCCGTTCTAATATACTTGAAGAGGGGATATTGTCAGCAGAATGATGAAGGCCTCCTAACACCAGGATGTAGTCTACAGTTTGCCCCTGATACTGGGGGTACCATTGCTCCAGCGGAGCTACCAGTTTCTGGGCAACCCAGCCGTTACTGAAAAGCAGCAGTAGTGCTACTCCGGTCGCCAGACAGCGCCTCCCCCAACGTTGGCGCTGGCGCCACAGCAGCAATCCTCCAATGAGCATCAGCAATACGGACAGCGGCAATGGCTTGATCCAGGACCCTATAATTTTCTTCAAATAAAACAAAAATTCACCCACCCAACACTGCCCCTACCTATGTATGTATTTATTTGCAATTATTAACAAACAGTCGGGTTGCTAAAACGACCCGATTTATATATTCTGCGACCGCTTTTTCAAACACATGTTTGACTAGCTTTTCCACCTCCTGAGGCGACCAAAGAAGCCTGTGATTAGTTTGATGGTAGCAGTGAACTAATCATAGTTTTCTTAAAGTTATCAGGAGTTCAACATGTTACTGGAAGCACCTATCGAATCGACATTAGCCGCAGGCCTGGTATTGATCGGCATCACCTACAGCGCCCGCAGCCTGTTCAATTATCTGATTGCCCGTGCCATTGCGCGTCGCGATGCACAAAATGCAGAGGCCGATAACTCTTTGGCGGATGCTTAGAGATTGACTTTGATGCCTATAGTTTAACGCTGATGCATATAGTTTGACGCTGATGCATATAATTAACTATTAAAAGCTTATTCGATACTAAGGGCGGCTGAACCCTCCATCTTGCTCACTTCGTCAGCCGCCTTTATATATATCCCTATCTTTTCCAACCGTTACCGCCAACATCAATTTCCATTCCTGAATTCTCGATTTGCTCGCTTGTCCGCCGCAGATGCAGCTTTTGGCGAACGAGCGTATTATCAATCCAAAGTGAACCAGATTTTGCGACCTGACGTGAGTTTTGTAACCGAAAACAATAGCAAGGGAGCCCGATATGTCTCACACAGTCCCCATGTTTATCGACGGTAGTTTCGTCGAAAGCAAGACAACCCGCACTATACCCAACATCAACCCCGCCACCCAGCTTACCCTGGCCCAGGTACCCTGTGCGACATCTACAGAAGTGGATCAGGCCATTGCCAGTGCTAAGGCTGCTTTTCAGACCTGGCGGGATATCCCCGTACCGGAACGCGCCCGGCTGATGATGAATTTCTGCCAGCGCCTCAAAAATCATCAGGACGATATCGCCGAAACGCTGAGCCAGGAAACCGGCAAGATTTTCGCCGATGCCAAAGGTGACGTCTGGCGCGGTATTGAAGTCGTGGAGCACGCCTGTAATATCCCCAGCCTGATGATGGGGGAAACAGTGGAGAACATTGCCCGGGATATTGATACCAGCTCCTATCTACAACCATTGGGTGTATGCGCAGGTGTTACCCCTTTCAATTTTCCGGCCATGATTCCCTTGTGGATGTTCCCCCTCGCCCTGGCCTGCGGTAATACCTTTGTCCTCAAACCCTCAGAACAAGACCCTCTGACACCGGTCCAGATTGCTGAATTGTTCCAGGATTCCGGCTTTCCCAAAGGCGTCCTGCAAGTGATTCACGGAGATCGTGAACAGGTCGACCAGCTGATTACCCATGACGATATACGGGCGATTTCCTTCGTCGGCTCCGCCCGCGTTGGCCAGCATATCTACCGCACCGGCACCCAGCACCTGAAAAGAGTGCAGTGCATGACCGGCGCTAAAAACCACATGGTCATCATGCCGGATGCGGACAAGAGCCAAGTTATATCCCACCTGGTCGGGGCTTCCATAGGAGCTGCCGGACAGCGTTGCATGGCCATTTCAGTGGCGGTTTTTGTCGGTGAGTCCAAAGCCTGGCTGCCTGACCTCGCCAAGGCCATGGCAGAGATCAAACCCGGACTCTGGAATGAAGAAGACGCTGGGTTCGGTCCATTAATCAGCACTGCCGCCAAAGAACGAGTGCTAGCCCTTATTCAACAAGGCAAAACCGAAGGGGCTGCCTGCCTGCTGGATGGTTCGAACTATACCCATACCAATCACCCGGACGGTAACTGGCTGGGGCCGACATTGTTCAGCGAAGTCACTCCGGAGATGTCCATTTACCAGGAGGAAATCTTTGGCCCGGTGCTGCTGGCCCTGCAGGTGGACACACTGGAGGAGGCATTGGAGCTAATCAACGACAATCCTTACGGTAACGGCACCTCGTTATTTACCAATTCCGGTGGAGCAGCCCGACATTTTCAACGCAATGTATTGGTAGGACAGGTGGGAATTAATGTGCCCATTCCCGTACCGCTGCCGTTTTTTTCCTTTACCGGCTGGCGTAATTCCTTCTACGGCGACCAGCATGCTTATGGCAAACAGGCGGTACGCTTCTACACTGAAACCAAGACCGTGATCAGTCGCTGGTTCCATCACGGCGAAGAGGTGCAAGGTCCGAACCTGACCATTCAGATGCGTTAATCTGGTCCGGTGGCCAGTGCCGAAGCCATTCACGGGCTGTAGTGAATAGGGAGCGTTATGGATTTTAACTTATCTGAAGAACAGCAAAGTTATGCCACCAGTGCACGCCAGTTTGCTGAAAAAGAGTTACTCCCCCATGCGGCTGAGTGGGATGCCAGTGCGCATTTTCCGCTGGAAACCATTCGCAAGGCGGGTGAAATGGGCTTTCTCTCGCTATATACCCCGGCTAGGTTGGGGGGCATGGGCCTGTCACGTCTAGACAGTTCCATCATTATTGAAGAATTAGCCCGAGGATGTACCGCCACCACGTCCTATATCACTATCCACAATATGGCGACCTGGATGATCGCCAGCTTCGGCCAGGGTAAGGTTCTTCACCAGTGGCTACCGAAACTGATTACCGGCGAACATCTGTCTTCCTATTGCCTGACAGAACCGGGCTCAGGTTCAGACGCCGCCTCCCTGCGCACAACTGCCATTCGCAACGGCAGCACTTATGAACTCACTGGCAGCAAGATGTTTATCTCTGGCGCTGGCAGCACCGAAGTACTGGTCGTCATGGCGCGTACCGGCGTTCCGGGCCCTAAAGGTGTTTCTGCGTTTTTTGTGCCGGCAGATTTATCAGGCATCAGCTACGGCCGTAAAGAAGAAAAGATGGGCTGGAACTGCCAGCCCACCCGTGCCATCACCTTCGACAAAGTATCAGTGCCCTTGGATTACCGCCTGGGTGAAGAAGGCGAAGGCTTTACCATCGCTATGAAAGGATTGGACGGAGGCCGCATCAATATTGCCACCTGTTCCGTTGGTACTGCCCAGGCGGCACTGGAAACTGCCCGCGCCTATTTACTGCAGCGGCAGCAGTTTGGTAAGGCCCTGGCAGAGTTCCAGGCTCTGCAGTTCAAACTCGCAGACATGGCAACAGAACTGGTGGCCGCCCGGCAGATGGTTCGCCTGGCCGCTTTCAAGCTCGATCAGGCGGACCCTGAGGCATCGACCTATAGTGCGATGGCCAAACGCTTTGCCACCGATGCCGGCTTTACCATTTGCAATGAGGCACTGCAACTCCACGGAGGTTATGGCTATATTCGGGAATACCCGCTGGAGCGCTTTGTCAGGGACAGCCGTGTTCACCAGATCCTTGAAGGCACCAATGAGATTATGCGTTTGATTATTGCCCGCAGAATTTTACTTGAACACAGTCTGGAGGTTATTCGCTGATGAGCGGAAATGAAAAACTTCGTCTGGAATACGTTCAACACACTGCATTGATAACCATTAACCATCCTCCGGCCAACACCTGGGATGAACAAAGCCTGGCAGAACTCAAACGACTGGTCTCCCATTTGAATGAGCGCAAGGATATTTACGCTCTGGTCATCACCGGTGAGGGAGATAAGTTCTTTTCCGCAGGGGCAGATCTCAACCTGTTTGCCGACGGCGATAAGGCCCAGGCCAGGCAAATGGCCAGGAGCTTTGGTGATGCTTTTGAAACCCTCAGCCAATATCGCGGTGTTTCTATAGCCGCCATCAATGGCTATGCCATGGGCGGAGGACTGGAGTGCGCGCTGGCTTGTGATCTGCGTATTGCCGAGGAGCAGGCCAAAATGGCTCTACCCGAGGCCAGCGTCGGCCTGCTGCCCTGTGCGGGCGGCACCCAAAATCTACCCTGGTTGGTGGGAGAAGGTTGGGCGAAACGAATGATCCTGTTGGGTGAACGCATTGATGCTGCTACCGCTATAGCCATAGGCCTGGTGGAACATGTGACGGGTAAAGGTAAGTCACTGGAAACCGCAATGGAATGGGCTGAGAAAGTGGCCGGACAAAGTCCTGCGGCCGTCACCTCCTGCAAGAGGTTAATCCAGTCTGCCCGCAGCGCCCCACTATGCCAGGCGCTGCCGGTTGAGCGGGAATTATTTGTAGACCTGTTCGATACAGAGGACCAGCAGGAAGGAGTGAATGCCTTTCTGCAGAAACGCTCACCCACGTGGAAGAACCAGTAGTAAGGATTCATGGAGATTGGAAAATGCATCACTGATATTAGGCATTATTAATATTAAAGGAGAAGCGTTATCACTATGAGCAACCCAGTCGCTTTGGTAGAGCAGCGTCCCTGCAATAACGGCAAGAAGATGGGGTATATCTGTCTGAATAACCCCAACAACCTCAATGCATTGTCTTTGCCGATGATCGAAGTTATGACCAACGCTCTGAAGCAGTGGCGGAATGATGCGGATGTCGCTTTTATCTGGTTAGAAGGCAGTGGCGACCGGGCATTCTGCGCTGGGGGGGACCTCATCCATCTCTACCAATCCATGTGCGAACATCCGCAGGGTCCTAATCCCTTTGCCGAGCGTTTTTTCAACCTGGAATATCGACTGGATTACCTCATCCACAGCTATCCAAAACCCATCATTTGCTGGGGTCACGGAGTGGTCATGGGAGGCGGCATGGGGCTGATGACCGGAGCCAGCCATCGCCTGGTAACGGAGCAATCCAGGGTTGCTATGCCTGAAGTGACCATAGGCTTGTTTCCGGATGTCGGTGCCACCTGGTTTTTAAGCCATATGAGTACAGGCATCGGGCTCTATCTCGGGCTCACCGGTGCCCATTGCAATGCCGGCGACGCACTGGAGGTCGGCTGGGCGGATCACTTCCTTCCCAGTAGCCAGAAAGGAGCTCTCCTGGAAGCGCTGACGAGATTGCCCTGGACCACAGGGGAAACTAATCACACACGCATTACCCAGTTGTTGCGTTCCTGGCAAGAGCAGCATAAATCACAGTTACCGCTTGGGCAGATTGCCGAGCATCGGGGCCTGATTCGGCAGGTCACCCAGGGGCAATCGCTAGTGGAAGTGGTTGATTCTATCCTTGCCCTGCCAGCGCAGGATCAATGGTTCCGAAAGTCTCAGGAAGCTCTGGTCGCAGCCTGTCCCATCTCGTTGCACATTGTCTGGCGACAAATTCAGCAGGGCAAAAAGCTAAGCTTGCCGGAGGTCTTCCAGCAGGAACTTGTGCTGGCGGTACAATCCACCCGTGCTGGCGATTTCCAGGAAGGCATCAGGGCTTTGCTGGTAGACAAAGACAGGCAGCCGAAGTGGCGATTCGGCACTATCGGAGAGGTACCGGAAGATGCTCTCGCGCAAATGTATGAACCGCCCTGGGAAAAGCACCCCTTACAGGATTTGTCTGCTCATTAGCTCCATCACCTGACAACCACACAGGAGACAGACCATGACTAAGATCGGCTTTATCGGCTTGGGCCATATGGGCAAACCCATGGCCATGAACCTGCTGCAGGCAGGCTATTCACTACAAATCTATGATCTGGTGACGGAGCCCTTACATGAAGTAGGCAAGGCTGGGGCAGTTATTGCGGATTCAGCTCTGGTGGCCGCAACCAACGTTGACATCGTCATTACCATGTTACCCGCCAGTGAACATTCTGAAGCCGTCTATCTGGGTGAAAAAGGCTTGCTGGCACAGTTAGCTGCCAGATCCCTGTTTCCTTTATTAATCGACAGCTCAACTATTGCACCGGAAGCCAGCCGTCGAATTGCCAAAGTAGCTACTGACAAAGGCTTCCAGATGCTCGACGCACCCGTATCCGGTGGCACTGCCGGGGCCCAAGCCGGAACACTGACATTTATCGTCGGAGGCGAGGACAGTGCACTGAAACAGGTCCATCCTGTCTTGAGTGCCATGGGCAAAAACATATTCCATGCTGGCAGCTATGGCGCCGGCCAGGCGGCCAAAATCTGTAATAACATGCTGTTGGCAGTACATATGATAGGGACTTCCGAGGCGCTGAACCTGGGCGTCAATCTGGGCCTGGACCCACAGGTACTGTCTGAGATCATGTTGAAAAGCTCCGGTAAAAACTGGTCACTGGAAGTCTACAATCCTTATCCTGGCGTCATGAAACAGGCTCCGGCATCGAGAGCCTATGAAGGAGGCTTCGCCACTCACTTGATGAATAAGGACCTGGGCCTGGCACAGGAGGCCGCGATCCAGACTCAATCATCCACGCCATTGGGTGCAGTGGCGAAATCGCTGTATCAACTGCACCAAAGTAAGGGCAACGGTACTCTGGACTTTTCCAGCATCCTTCAGCTACTCAAGGAATGACCAGGGCCAGCAGTCGTTACCGAAGCAAGGGCCTGTCGCTCGTTCTCGACTACCAGGGAGACGGGCACACCTGCTGCATAGTCCGGCGATAAATCAATCTGCCGCAGCCAAATAAGAACTGTGTAAATTTTCATCAAATAGTAACTTTTTGTATCCGATCTCTTGAGGTGCATCTCAGTTTTTCCGCCGTCCCTTTGCTAGCATTCCCACTGAAATTCAGGAAATATGGGCACCCCCCCCGGGCGACAGCAAAGCAGCATAACTCGGACACCACCCGTGAATGCCCCCAGAACACAGCACCGAGGCTCGTTATGTTGAAGAAAACGCTACAATTCGCATCGCTTCTGGCGATTGTCAGCGTATTGTCTGGCTGCCCTGTCTATATGGCCTTCGAAAAACATGGCGGCGCCTTCATTGCGCCGGTGAAAGGCGACAACTTTGTCCACATCCCGGATATCGACTGGGACCAGAAAAACAATGCCCTGGTGTATTTTTACCGTCCCGACAGTGACTGGGGTGCTGAAGAAATTGACGCGCCATCAGTGTTCATCGATGACCACCGCTATTTCAGCATTCGCGCCAACGGCTATTCCTGGCTGGAAATGGCACCTGGCATCCGACATATCACCATGCGCCGCCCCATTGGACTGTTGCTCGGCTTTGAGGGCATCGGCAATTTTAACCTCAGCAAAATAGTCGACGCCGATTTTGAGGTGGAAGCCGGCAAGATTTACTACTTCCGCTATTCAGAAATAGATAAACCCAGTGAGCCCAATCCGAACCTGGACGAAGACGATGCGCTGGCTCAGGGAGATATGCAGTTGGTGACGTCTGACGTTGCCTACGAGGAAATCATTACTACACGCTTTATCGAAAGCCAGGCACCGTTTGCAAAGAACAGTTCAGCAGTCTCCATTGCTGAAATCAACCGCCTGGATAACTTCAAGAAAGAACGGGAAGAATTGGAAGAGCGCAAAGAGATCGAACTGGCGCAACTCAAGGAAGCAGGCTACTGGCGCAGCCCGAAATGGTATTGGCCCTTCGGTGGCGGACCCACCAAGGCAGTGAAGGCGGATCGGGATTTGCGTAAGCTGAATAAACGTGAAGACGCCTACATTGCTTCACTGGCATCCTCTGAAAAAGAAGAGAAAAAATGGTGGTGGCCTTTCTAGGGCGCCGCCGGCCACCAGGAAAACCACCTGCAGTCATCATCCTCATATGACCTTTAGCGCATTTCCAATTTGTTGATCAACAGTTAACCTAGGCGCTTGCATTCAGGACAGTTGCGCCCCATGACCAAAGACGAACTCATCACCACCATCACCCAATACTTCAACGAACACATTCCCTTCAATAAACTGGTCGGAATCCAAGTCACGGAAGTGACCAACCAGTCAGTGACCCTGCAGTGTCACATGAAACCGGAACTTATTGGCAATACGCTGCAGAAAATACTGCACGGTGGTGTTACCGCAACCATGCTGGATGTAGCCGGCGGCCTGGTAGCGCTGATTCACACTATCGACCGCATCACGGAAGTCGACCCCAAGGAAATCCAGCGCAAGCTGAGAAAAATCGGCACCATCGACATGCGTGTGGATTACCTGCGCGGCGGACGCGGTGAAGTATTTACGGCTACTGCAGAGGTGATTCGGCACGGACAGAAGATAGCCGTGACCCGTATGCATTTGTCTAATGATCGTGGCCAGGACATCGCTGTCGGCACTGCCACCTATATAGTCGGCTGACCGTCAATACTGATCACACCTTGCAGATAGTCCTTCACCTGGCCGGTCAACAGCACCCGACTACCCTCCTCCGTCTTCACCAACTGACACTCCAACACACCTTCTCGGGTGGATATCTGCCGGGCATTCAGCCGGGACTTGCCGAACAGTCCAGCCCAATAAGGCACCAGGGTCGAATGGGCTGACCCGGTCACCGGGTCTTCGAATATGCTGGCACCCGGAGTGAAATATCGCGAAACAAAATCCGCCTGATCCCCGGGAGCCGTTGCGACAATACCACCAGTATCAAGATTGAACTGCTGTAAAAAAAGCTCGTTGGGCTGTAAAGCCCGCACACTGGCTTCGTCAGGATAGACCAGTACCAGGTCCCGGGACTGCAACACCAAATCAGGCTGAAGATTAAAAGCCGTCAGTATCTGCTCAGGAAAATCCCTGCAAGGTCCCGGCGGTCGCGAAGGGAAGTTCAATGTATAGCGGTCACCATCCTTTGCTCCAGAGAGGTCAACACCCAACGGGCCGCTGCTTGATTCAAACAAAAGGCTGCCTGACAGCCTATCATTCATACGATGCAGCACATGGGCTGCCGACAATGTCGCATGTCCGCACAGATCCATTTCGATCTCCGGTGTAAACCAGCGGATATGTAAGTGACCTGGATTTTCAGCGTCCGCAACAGGGACGACAAAGGCCGTTTCCGCGACAGCATTTTCGGCGGCAATGGCCTGCATCAGTGAATCAGGCAGCCAGGTTTCAAGGGGGCATACCGCAGCGGGGTTACCCCCGAATACGGAGTCGGTAAAAGCACGAACAAAATAAACGGGGATATGCATCCGGATAGTCCAAGGAAAATTTTGATTAGCCGGAGACACCAAAAATCAGGCTCACGAACGAGCACCTGACTGTAGCAAAAGCATTTGCAGATCGACAAATCCTTTCTCCTGCGCCAGGGTCAGTGCCGACTCTCCACGGTCATTACGAAAGTTCACATCAACTCCCGAATCCACCAGCATTTGAGCCATAAGCAGAGAGTTCTGCTCCACCACCACCATCAATAAAGACTTGTCATTAACCTGTGCATTGACATCCGCACCTGCCTTAATAAGTGCCTTGGCAGTGGACAAATGTCCATGCTGGATGGCCAGAGCTAAAGCCGTTGCGCCGGAAACCAGAGGGTAGTCCAACTCAGCTCCCGCGACGGCTAGTGCTTTGACCGCGTTGGTTTCACCAACCTGGGCCATGGTATGTAGTGGAGAAATCCGACCATCACGGAGCCCGATATTAGGGTTGGCGCCAGCTTTTAACAGCGCCATCAAAGCCGGTACATTTTTCTGGTGCGCGGCAACGTCCAGGGGTGAACCAATAGGAGAGACCACATTTACTCTACTGCCGGATTTGATCAAAGACTGCAAACGATCCAAATCCTGATCCAGAATTGCAGACATCAATGGCGTGGGCTCATCCACCTGACCTGCAGAAAGCTGAACTTCCTTTGATACGGTCTGACATGCAGCCAGACCAACCAATCCAACGGCAAACAAAAACAATCTGATTTTGATGACCTGACTTTGAACACATTTTCGAAGTGTAAAATGAACAACAGTTGCTTGCATTGGTTTACCTGATTTTGTGCACATGCTCTGTGACAGAGCCACATGTATCCGTTTTATTGTTTTGGGGGCGGATGACCTGCTGATTCGCCGGACCACGCTGGATAAGCTAGGAGTTTACGAAGAATAAATAGGGATTACTATGGAACGGATGCTCAGAATTCATCATCCGGCGTCAATATAAGAGCCATCCCGGATTACATGTAAATTTAGAGTGGCTGCTCCACCTCTCTTTAGGGCTATAATCGCATCCGGTTCAATAAAACCACGAGATATTTGTGAAGCACATTATAACGACTCTGGCTCTGGCACCCATTCTTATCCCTCAAGGGCTCTTTGTACGTCGGGTCACGCCAAGGCTGCCGGAACCCGCTGGTGAGCGCACCGGAATAGCTGGTTCAGGCCCGGAAATTCGCCTGCTGATTATCGGCGACTCGGCCGCAGCGGGTGTTGGAGCTGACACCCAGCGAGAAGCACTGGCCGGTCAACTCGTTGCTGCGCTAGCGACATCCCATCAGGTTTGCTGGACCCTGACTGCTCAAACCGGCCGCACCCTGCAGGATGTCAATGACGCTTTGCAGGAAATACCTGACGGGCAATTTGATGCAGTCCTGATATCTATTGGTGTCAACGATGTGACTGGCGGCACCAGTCAGAGACGTTGGATAGCCGGGCTCCACAGGCTGGCGGATCAACTGCGGACCCGCTTCCAGTCCAGGTACCTGTTATTCACCAGTGTGCCTCCGATGCATGAATTCCCCGCCCTCCCCCAGCCGCTGAGATGGTATCTCGGCCAGCGAGCCAAACAATTGAATACCTGGATGGCGCAGATGACGAGCCAACAATCTGCAAGTCAATTCCTTGCAATCCCCTTTCCCCTGGAACCGGCGTATATGGCGACGGATGGATTTCATCCCGGCCCGGCGGCTTACAAAATTTGGGGGCAACATGCCGCGAATACTATCAGGCAACTCGTTAGCGAAGTCAGGCTCACCAGTCGTTCAATATCCTGAGCCTGACGTACATGCCCGAATATGCAACAACCGATCACCGGCTTTCATCAGGATCAAGAACACCACTGGGTGGCAGAATTACAGTGCGGACACAATCAGCATGTGCGTCATAATCCGCCCTGGATTAACCGCCCGTGGGTGAGCACCAGCCAGGGTCGCGAAAGTATGCTGGGGCATTTATTGAACTGTAAAAAATGTGATGAAAACGCACCGCCCGATCGACTAGGCAACACTTGAGAGATTTGAAGGAAAGAGTTGAAGGAGAAATCAAAAGATGGGCAGCGATTACGGTGAATTCCGCAACTCACTGCCCAGCATCACAGGACCAGACAGACCTTGCTCCTGAAAGGTACGGATCTGTCTGTGAACTATAAGCTTGTTGCGCTTAGCGCATGAAAAGCAGTTCCTGGTACTTGGGTAGCGGCCAAAGGTCATCGGCAACAACTAATTCCAGAGCGTCAGCGTGGGTACGCACGTCCAGCATCAGGTTGCGAATCTCAGAGGCGCAATACTTCATATGCTCTTCAGTGGAAGCAAAGTCATGCTTACTCATCGCGGTTTCCAGCTTTCCAACTGCGGCCATCATACCATCAATTTCGCTCGCCACAGACTTCAGAACACTTGTATCAAGGCTGACGGACAATGCCGCCGCCCCACTCAGTGTCTTGGTCAGCAGTGACAGATATTTGATTGCGGCCGGATAGATCAGCGTGGTAGCCATGTTCACCACCAACTTGGCTTCAACTTCGATGGACAACACATACTGTTCGGCATAAACCTCATAGCGGCTCATCAATTCCTTCGGCGTCAGCACACCCGTGGCTTCGAACAGGCTCTGAATAGACCCGTCCAGCAACACCGGCAAAGCATCAGCGGTGGTCGGAATATTTTTCAGGCCGCGTTCTTCAACCGCCCTGTTGTGCCATTCACTGGAATAGCCGTCACCGCCGAATACCACATCGCCATGTAGGCTCATCAGCTCTTTCAGAACCAGAATCACAGCTTCTGTCTGGCTTCCTGCCGAAGTCAACGCGGGTTCCAGCTTATCAGCAACCCAGTTAAGCGAGTCTGCCAACATGGTATTCATGGCAATCAGTGGACCAGACACCGCCTGCGAGGAACCAACGGCACGAAATTCAAACCGGTTACCGGTGAAGGCAAACGGTGAAGTGCGGTTACGGTCACCAGGATCACGCTCGAATTTGAGAATCTGGGCCAGACCGATATCCATCTCGCCACCGTTCAACAGCTCGCCAATTGACCCGCCCTTAATATCCATAAACAATTTTTCCAGCTGATCACCCAGATAAACTGACAAAATTGCCGGAGGCGCTTCATTGGCACCTAAACGATGATCGTTCGCTGCGGACGCAATAACCGCGCGCAGCAACGGACCATAGGTATGAACCCCGCGAATCACAGCCCCACAGAACAACAGGAAGTTCAGGTTCTCATGAGGGGTACTGCCAGGATCCAGCAGGTTGCCCTGGGTCGAATTGCCCACGGACCAGTTCACGTGTTTGCCGGAACCGTTCACACCAGCGAAAGGTTTTTCATGCAACAGGCACATGAAACCATGTTTTTTCGCCGTTATTTTCAGCAAGGTCATCAACATTTGCTGGTGGTCGGAAGCGACATTGGCACCTTCAAAATAAGGCGCGACTTCAAACTGTCCAGGCGCTACTTCGTTGTGGTGGGTTTTAGCAGGAATGCCCAGGCGATAGAGTTTGTCTTCCAGGTCCTGCATGAAAACCTGCACACGTTCTGGAATTGCACCAAAATAGTGATCATCGAATTCCTGGCCTTTCGCGGGTGGCGCACCAAACAGAGTACGACCGGCAAGCAACAAGTCAGGTCGTGCGCCGGCCAGTTGAGCATCGACCAAAAAATATTCCTGCTCCGCACCACAGCTCGAACCGACTGTGGCAATGTCCGTTTCTCCCATCAGACTCAACACCCGCTGCGCCGCTTTATTCAAAGCGGTATTGGAACGCAACAGCGGTATTTTCTTATCCAGAGCTTCCCCGGTCCAGGACATGAAGACACTCGGGATCATCAAGGTTGCACCATTATCAGTGTGCATAATGTAGGCTGGACTGGTCGGGTCCCAGGCTGTATAGCCACGGGCTGCATTCGTCATACGCAAGCTGCCGTTAGGGAAAGAGGACCCATCCGGTTCACCCTTGATCAGCAGGCTACCGGTAAATTCGGTAATGGCCCCGCCGTCAGAATTGGTCACGATGAAACCATCATGCTTCTCAGCGGTGGCATTGGTCATCGGATAGAAAATATGCGAGAAAAACTTAACCCCTTTGCCGAGCGCCCAGTCTTTCATTGCAGCAGCGACAATATCTGCCGTACCGGGATCCAGTGCAGCACCTGTACGAACGGTTTTCTTCATTGCCTTGAAAGCGCTCTTCGACAGACACTCTTCCATTTTGGCCAGATTGAAAACGTCAGTCGCCCAGATTTGATTCAAAGGCTTGGGCATCGTGACCGGCATCGGCTTGCGGCCAACAATACTACTAACGGCTTTAACACGTGCTTCATTTCCACTCATCGTTTATTCCTCAGGTTGGGTCATAGATTATTTCAATCGCTAGCGTTAGGTGACCTGGAAAAGTCAGTCCTTTGGAGTGCGAAGAGCTGGTCTTGGGAGAGCTAGCATCGACTTGGAGGGAGCAGCTTTAGCCGTATCAAATAGCGTAACGAACCCCCATTACAGGGAGTCTGAAACTGTTGGTTGCTGATTAAAAAAGTCAGTTCAAAGAACAATGAAAACTGATTAGCAAAAAATGAACCATTTTGGACAGCCTTGTTAGAAAGCCGCTATAACTGGCTGTAGAGCCCTAATACAAAGGGCTTTGAATGAATTCAGGAAAAAGCAGGAGCCCACAAAAGCACCGATATGGTGCACTTATTTCGCCAAACACCATGGAAGCACCTTTTTTGTGCGCGCACCAGGAGGCTAACATCAGCGGCAGCGTCAGTGATGGCTATACTGCCACTCTGGAGATCGGTATTGCACTGTAGCTGCCGACTCCTTCCTTGACCTGCAGCGGACACGCAAAGCATCTCTTTTGCAAAAAAAAACGGCATGAGCTGACAAAGTTGGCTGGCCTGCCCGTTAAATGGGCAGGCTCAACTCAGCCTTTACCGCTTCGATGGCAATAACGGTATAAAACTTACTGATCTTCAGATCATCCGGAAACAGGCGTCGGGTCAGAAGGTCATAGTCTGAAATATTGGCCACATTCACTACCAGCACAAAATCGTACTCTCCAGCGACGTAATAACACTGCTGCACTTCAGGATGCTTGCGCATGCGACGTTTAAAAGCGTCGACAATTTGCGGGCCCCCTTTCTCCAGAATTACCTGGACAATCACCGTCATCCGATTTCCCAGAAGTTGAGGATTCAGCACCGCGACTTCCCTGGCAATAACCCCTTGCTCCCTTAAACGCTTGATCCGCCGCTGTATGGCCGTGGCCGAGAGGCCTATCTGTTCAGACAGTTGTTGGGACGTTTGCTGGCAGTTGCCCTGCAGCGACCTCAACAAGGAAATGTCAAAAGAATCCAAAGCCTCCATATTCGCCTCTTTTCTGCGCCAAAATTAAATATAAGCATTATTTACGCATATATTGCCATATGAACGCATCTTAAGATCACAGCACTGGACCTAAAATAACACCACAATCCAGCCAAGTCAGACTTCTAAAAAGGTCTAAACCGTTTATGACAGGTAGCAAATGATGAGCGAAAAACTGCTAATCAGCCAGGGTATTACGATGGGCATATTGGCTGTGTTGATATGGGGAATCTGGCCGGTGATTTCCCGATTGGGCGTTCAGCAGACCCTGACCGCTTACGATGTTGCCGCCATCCGCTTTGCAGTCGCCGGACTGATTTTCCTCCCTTGGATTTTAAAGTCGAGACTAGGCGGCCTTAATTGGAAACAGGCATTGATCCTGACTTGCGGTGCCGGAGCTCCCTACGTCCTGATCAGTGTCACCGGCCTGACCTTCGCACCGGCAAGCCATGGCGGTGTCATCATATCGGGCTGTACTTTCCTGTTTTCCACACTCGGCAGTATATGGCTTCTGGGTGACAGACCGACACTCCAACGCTGGTCTGGTTTTGTCATGATCATCCTTGGAGTTCTCAGTATTGGTTACCGCAGCGTCACTACCACCTCCAGCGATCTGGCAGAAGCTTGGATCGGCGATTTATTATTCGTATTTTCAGGTTTCCTTTGGGCTTCATACACCGTCAACAGCAAACGTTTCAACGTATCACCGGTTATGGGTGCGGCAATTGTTTCAGTGCTTTCGATGGTGTTCTATTTACCTGCCTACGGAATTTTCGGAACAACCGTTGGGGAAATCCATTTATGGCAAGCCAGCGTGGAAGAACTGCTGATACAAGGAGTGTTCCAGGGAATATTGGCTGCAGCAATAGCGTTAGTCTGCTACACCCAATCGGTGGCAATATTAGGTGCCGCGCAAGCCGCAGTCTTTGTTGCTTTAGCCCCGGGACTGGCAGTGGTTTTCGGCGACTGGATCCTCCACGAAACACCCACCAACGCGGAATATGCCGGCGTTATTTTTGTCGTGTTTGGCCTGCTCATCTCTCTGGGATTGTTCAAATCGCGTCGCTCACCCAAAGCAATTCTGACTGACTCCTGAAATATTTCGACGCCTGTGGGATAAAATCACAACCCATTATTTTAAGACAGTCAGTCTAATGCAAAGCCCCAGTCAGGCAGAATGTACCAAGTTGTCAACTTTAGTCTTAGCCTTAAAATAATACCTGTTAATTGAAGTAACCTTATCAGTCCCAGACAAATAAATATAAAAAAATCAAAGTTATATTTCCGTATGGACACCGCCTATAACTGAATCTGGGGAGGTGAAGTATTATGTTACGTGGTTATATTGCAGGTTTGGTGGTAGCTTTTAGTGTTGCTGCATCCTTGCTAATGGAGCCTGTAAAGGGCCAGACACCGGACTTAGACCTATCTGCCGATGCACTGGAAATCATCTATCCCAGCAGCATTTCCCCTAAAGACTCCCAATACTTGTATGACTACGAATTGCTAAGGCGCGCCCTGCTTAGATCCCAGGATAAATTTGGTCCCTTTCACCTGCACGCCAGCACAGTGCCCATGAATCAATCCCGATCTGAAGAAGAGGTCATCAAGCGCAACGGCCTCCTCACCATATTTGCCAGGTCTACTTCCACAGAAAAAGAAAGGATCATGCTGCCGATAAGGATTCCAATTAATAAGGGCCTGATCAGTTATCGCGTCTTCCTGATACGTGAACAGGATAAACAGCTGTTCTCAGCGGTTGAAACATTGGACGATTTGCAAAAACTCAGCGTAGGCTCTTACTCAACTTGGTCGGACACTGAGATTCTACGCCATGGCGGCTTTAATGTGGTGGTCGGGGAAAGTTACGAAGGTCTATTCCGGATGCTTGTGGCAGGGCGCTTTGATTTCTTTTCCCGCAGTGTGGATGAAGCCTATCGGGAATATGATGAGCGGAGAAGGGATTTACCTACGATGGCTGTAGAAGAATCACTGCTGTTGCATTTCCCGACCACCAGGTACTTCTTCGTGCAGCGCAGTCCTGCCGGGAAACAGCTGGCTGAAAGAGTCTACAGTGGTTTGATGAGCATGATAGATGATGGCAGCTTCGATGAGTTTTTCTATAGCTCAAAAGGACACTTGATTGCGCAGGCCAAACTGAACAAGCGCAAGTTAATTGAAATCCCCAACCCTTACCTGTCACCCGAAACACCTCTGGATCGCAAAGAGTTGTGGTTTGATCCCGGACTGGATTCAGGCAATGCTATCTCAACACCAACCACGGCCACGAATTAAGGGCGTAAACTAACACCCATCAGCAGATCGCTCTACAAATCTCGCTCTACAAATCTCGCTCTACAAATATTGTGCTTATCGGGGTATGTAGGCTTACCCCGATCAACTCCATACCTCATTTGACAAAAACCACACCTACAGACTTTTAAAAGCTTCATTGACCTTATAGCGATTGGAAGTGACGTAGCGCTCCATGGCTTGCACCCGCTGGTCCACTGTCCGCAAACGTTCGGCGAGCTGGCGGGCCCGGACAGCGGCACCCTCTCCGTAGTGAAACAACGGCTGACTATGGTGTGGTTGTTCCAACCCCTGAGGCCGTTTGTCGAGCAGAAAAACCCCGGCAATATATAACAGCAGCCCCAGACTTCCGCTAAAAATAAAGATGGTCAGCATCAATATCCGAGCCAGCCAGACTGGCTGACCATAGGCTTCAGCCACACCAGCACAGACTCCGGCAATCCAGCCTTTGGCGGGATCACGATACAGATTACGGTTGTAACCGTTCATTTTTGTGGCGTCCTTCATTTCAGTGCTCCCGTGGTCTTTGATCGTCATCGGCGCGGTTATCGGCAGTGCGCCAGCCATCGTGTTCCGCGTCAAGAATCGTTTCCAGAGTCATCACTCGTTTCTCCAGTCGCTCAGCCACACGCACTGCGTTGGTTAGCAATTCCCGCTCTTCATCGGATAGACCTTTACGTGCCTTGGCCTGAGTCCAGTAATGCAACAACAACCATAAAGGTGCGACCAACGCGAGAAAGATGACTGCCGGTACAAAAAAGAAAGCTGTCAGAGACATTAGCTGTTGCTCCTGCTTTTATTTGTCTTGCCGGCACCGGAGGAAGCTTTGCCAGAGGTATCACCTGCCATGCTTTCCTTGAGTCGTGCCAGCGCATCATTGACCTTGTCGTCCCGCTCAAGCTCAGAGAATTCATCCAGCAAATCCCGGTCCCGAGCCTGTCCGAGATCCTGAGCTTCCACCTGAGCTTCCAGATCATCCATTTTGCGCTCATAGGCCTCAAATTTATTGAAGGCCTCCTCCAGCTTACTGCGATTTCCGGAGCGACGCATGTCCATTCGTGAACGGGCGGTACGTTCCCTCGCCACAATCGATTTCTGCTTGGCCTTGGCATCATCAAGTTTTTGCTGCAGTTGTGTGATTTCTTCATCGAGGACTTTTAACTGCTCATCTATCGCCTGAGTTTCCTTACTGGCAATCTGCAGGTTCTCCTCAATGACACCTTTCTCTGCCAGGGCTGCCCTGGCCAAGTCTTCCCGGTTTTTGCTCAATGCCAGGCGGGCTTTACCTTCCCAGTTTTCAACCTCCTGTTGCAGGAACTGAATGCGACGTTCCAATTCTTTTCGATCCGCAATAATCCGGGCAGAAGTCGTACGCACTTCAATCAGGGTTTCTTCCATTTCCTGAATCATCATACGCACCATCTTTGCCGGATCTTCAGCCCGGTCCAGCAGTGCTGTGATATTGGCATTAATAATATCGCCGAAGCGGGAAAATATACCCATGACAATCTCCTTGGTAACAAGCGCTCTATTAGTCAGCCGTTGGTTAGCCCACAGGTAACTGGCAGGCATCCGTTTATTCAACTCATCATCTCTATTGCCATACTTGTGCCAATACTCATAACCACATGATAGATATAGATTATTTTCTAAATCCTCTTAAATACGGGCTATTACGATAGCTATTCATTGGCTTATTTGGCCATTATATGGTTTATTTGACTATTTATAGGTCAATTCAAATATCTAATCATGGAAACTACTCGTCAACCCCTGATCGGCAGCTCAGAAGCTCTTCACCTAGTGCTGGATCAGGTGTCAAAAGTCGCCAAGTTGAACCGTCCGATTCTGGTGGTGGGAGAGAGAGGCACCGGGAAGGAGTTGATTGCTGCGCGGCTACACTATCTGTCTTCCCGGTGGGATCAGGCCTACTTGCAAGTCAATTGTGCCGCCATGAGTGAAAATCTGCTGGAATCGGAACTCTTTGGACATGAAGCGGGCGCATTCACCGGTGCAACACGCGGCCGTGCAGGGCTGTTCGAACGTGCGGATGGCGGCACACTGTTCCTGGATGAGCTGGCCACAGCATCTCTGTCAGTACAGGAGAAGCTGCTGCGAATCATTGAATATGGACGCTTTGAACGTCTGGGTGGCAATAAAACCCTGCAAGTGGATGTACGCATTGTCGCTGCCACGAACGCGGATCTGCCGGCCCTGGCAGAACAAAATCACTTCCGTAGCGACCTTCTCGACCGCCTTGCCTTTGATGTCCTTAACTTACCGCCACTAAGATACCGCAAGGACGATATTTCTGAATTGGCTGAACATTTCGCCTTACGAATGTGCCGGGAACTCGGTTATGACTGGTTTGCCGGTTTTAGCCAGACCGCCCTGGAGCAGCTGTGGAACTATCACTGGCCAGGCAATGTCCGTGAATTAAAAAATGTCGTGGAACGCAGTGTCTATCGCCATCCCTCACCAGATACGCCAATCCCTGAGATACTTCTCAATCCTTTCGTTACCCCCTGGCAGGAAAAATTTGTTCCTCCCTTGCGGGAGAGAGAAGAAAACACCGAATCCATATCTGAGGCCACATCCGTATGCGCCGGGAAAGATACAAGCTCTAGTGCAGACACCAGTCTTCGTAGCCAACTAGCCGCTCTGGAAAAGCGCCTTATTATGGAAGCTTTACAAAACAACCAGTTCCATCAGAAACGAGCAGCAGCCGCACTGGACTTAACCTATCACCAACTGCGAGCGGCGCTGCGAAAGTACCCGGAGATTTTACAGGAGCCCGAGTCAGACTAATGCATGTCGGATATCGACATTTGTACCTGCCCAATCACACAGTTCCTGGCGATACTTGGAAGACTGAGGCGACGCCACCAAAGTGATTCCAGGGGTTTCTTACTCTGTCACTCAGGGAATAAGGCACCGGTATTTCACTCAATCGGTTGGTTTTGAGCCGGCTGGAATCCGTTTATCAGCATTTTCGTCGCTTCAGCAGCAGGAGAGGGTTTTCCGAAGTAGTATCCCTGGATTTCATAACAGCCCAGCTCTGTCAGTTTGGCCAGCTGTTCCTGGGTTTCTATTCCTTCTGCAATAGTCTTCAAGCCCATATGTCCGGCAATCGCCAGAATTGCTTTGACTATGGCGATGTCATCACTGGACTCACAGATATTATTCACGAAAGAGCGGTCTATTTTCAGACGGTTGAAGGGGAATTTCTTGAGGTACTCCAAATTACAATAGCCCGTGCCGAAATCATCAATCGCAATATCGAACCCCTGCTGCCAGAGCTCCTGCAGTTGACCGCCACTTTCGGGGTCCATCAGGCTGCTCTCCGTCAATTCCAGTTCAAAATCATCGGTCGTCAGGTTATAGCAGCCAAACAATTCCAGGAAATCACGAGTAAAATCTCCATGATGCAATTGTACAGCAGACACATTTATTGCCACCCGGACGTTTTGCCCTGCGGCCTTCCATTCCACAATCTGTTTACAAACCTGCTCCACCATCCACAAACTCAATTCATAAATCTGGCCGCTCTCCTCCGCCAAAGGTATAAATTTTACTGGACTGATAAAGCCTTTTTCAGGATGAGGCCAACGTAGCAGAGCCTCAAACCCTTCAATACAACCTTCTTTTACATTGACCTGCGGTTGATAGTAAACCTCGAACTGCTGCTCCCTGACTGCCTGGAAGAGTGCCTGGGACAACCACCAGCGTTCGTAATTTTCACTGTCCATTTCCGGCACAAACATCTTAACCACATTGCCGTTTTCTCTCTTGGCGACAATAAGGGCCATTTCTGCCTTATTGAACAGCGTTTGCCAATGCAGGCTTTGATGCGGCGGCGGGGTATAGCCAATGGAAAAGCGGAGGAAAAAGGTCTGGGAAGCGATGGTCAGGGGCTGTGTCAGCTTATGCTGCAGCAACCTTAATAAAGCATATCCAGCTTCAGCTTCAGCCTCCAATACCACCCCAAACTTGCTGGGTCCCAGGCATCCGACCAGAAATCCCGGCGGGAAAATAGACGAGATGCGCTCAACGACCGTGCGACTGATCTGCTGTTCAAGGAGGTCATAGTCCTGCTTTCCCACCAGCCCAATCAGGGACTGATCCATATCGACCTCACAGATCGCCACACATATACTGCTGGTTTTGCGATTCTTAAGCAGGGTATCGGCAAATTGCAGCAATATTTCCCGTTTCGGCAGTCCGGTGATGGAGTCGTATTCTTCCAATAGGCGAATATTCTTATGCTGAAAATCATGGAGCTTCTTGAGTTTCAGGAGGCTGTTGACGCGGGCGCTCAGTTCACGGCGATTAAAGGGTTTGCAGACATAGTCTTCCGCACCGCATTCCAGTCCGGCAATGCAGGAATCACGGTCTGCCAATGCGGTGAGAAGGATAATCGGAATATGTTCCCATTGATCGTGAGCTTTAATCTCCCGGGTGAGTTCAAAACCCGTTTTCCCCGGCATCATGACATCCAGAATAATCAGATCCGGTTCATAAGAGGAAATCGTATCAATCACCTGTAAGCTTTGATTGACTGGAAAAACATCACATCCTTGAACGCGAAAGATATCCGCCAAAAGCTTTGTATTCCGTGGCTCATCGTCAACGATAAGCAATCTACTTCCCGCAAGCTGGAGCATGGTTGTAGGTCCTATTACTTCCTACAGATATTCTAGCCAACAATTATTAAAACGTATAAATTTTAATCACTCTGAAAATTAAGTTTTACGCTCTTCCGACTCTGTATTACCTACCAACTGCCACGAAAAGAAAAAATACCACTGCCACGAAATCTATCTAATCAACTGATTATATTAATATTCATATACGCTGAAGAACTCTCAAGGTGGACAAGCAGAATTAGCAACAACTATTGGGTACTTTTTGTGAATTCCCAGTTAGTTTCTATACTGAATTGAAGCAAAGGGATGCAGGGAGTCAGCAAAGATGGATTGTCATTTGGGATTGATCGTAGCCATCATGGGGCCTTTAATCTGTGCAGGCTCTACTATAGTGTCTGCAAATGGCGATGGGATGGCCATTGATATCAAGGGCACCAGCCTCCAGCAGTTGATGAACTTGAGCATCACCACTTTATCCCGCAAATCAGAACCCCTGGCAAAGGCCCCTGCTGCCGTCTATGTTCTAACCCGGAACGATATCCGCCGCATGGGTGTCACCCATATTGCTGAAGCGCTACGTTATGTGCCCGGTGTTGAAGTTGCCCGCGATGAAGCCGGAAAATGGGACGTCGGCATTCGCGGATTCGGCTCTTCCAATAAAATGCTGGTGCTGATCGATGGCCGCAGTATTTACAGCACACTCTTTTCCGGAGTGCTATGGGAGGAGAAGGATGTTCTCCTGGATGATGTCGATCGCATCGAAGTTGTGCGAGGCCCCGGCGGAACCCTATGGGGAGCCAATGCCGTGAATGGGGTCATCAATATCATCACCCGAAATGCCGAAGACACCCAGGGAGGCCTGTTGACGGCAGGCAGCGGCCTCGAGGAACGAGGGCTGGTGCAAGGCCGCTACGGCTGGCAGATGAGCAACCAAAGCTACGCCAGGGTCTATGGCAAAGCGGTTAACAGAGATGATAGCGGCGGCGTACAAACCTCAGACCCAGGGTTAGGTGTGGAGGATAACAGCGAGCATGAACAAACCGGCTTCCGTATGGACTTCACCAAACCCGGCCAGGATTCAGTAACTCTCCAGGGTGACTACTATCGAGGTGAAAACGGGTCGGGGTTTCAGGGATTCGGCGTTGGAGACGGCGAGGAATATCACGGCGGCAACCTATTGGTAAACTGGAATCATAACTTTTCTGAGGTACAGAGACAGCAACTCCTTTTTTATTACGATACCACCACCCTTGAGAACACGAATCTGTTCGATGAGCGTGAAATCTGGAATCTAGAGTATCAGTACCAGCATCAGTTCAGTAACCACGATATTGTGGTCGGTCTTGGCTATCGCATTGTTTCGGATAACATTGATGGGAGCTCCACGTTTATTGTAGACCCGAAAAGCCGGGAAGATGAGCTTAAGAGCGCCTTCATTCAGGATGACATCACCCCATTCGGTGAACAATTTCACTTCATCATCGGGACCAAATACGAAGTAAACGATTATTCCGGCGAAGAATGGCAGCCCAGCCTGAGGCTCAGCTACGAATTCACCGATTCTGTTATCTGGGCCGCCTGGTCACATGCGGTCAGGGTGCCGACGAGACTGGAGCACGACGTCATCATAGCAGTGCCCCCCCTCACGTTGTCCGGGGAGCAGAACCTGAACCCTGAACAGGCAGAGTTTTACGAACTTGGCTGGCGCAAATCCTGGAGCAAATGGCAAATGGATCTAGCCACTTACTACGGGGACTATAAGGAACTTCAGAGTATTGAGCTTCCCACTCTGGGTAATGAAATGTCGGGAAATACTCAGGGAATCGAAGTAAGCCTAAGCTATCAGGCCATAGAGGAATGGCTTATCCGCATGAATGCCAGCCACCTCGAAATGGATATGGAACTGAGCCCCGATAGCATGGGCCTGACGTCAGCGGAAAGTGTGGAGGACGGCTCGCCAAGAAACCAGCTACAGATTGTCTCCTACTGGGATATCAGCGCTTCCTGGCAATTAAACACCTATCTGCGCTATATGGATGAAATCCAAAGTGCCGATTTACCCAGTTATGCCGTGGTCGATCTATCGATAGTATGGACGCCCATAGAAGCCGCGCGAGTCCAATTGGTTGGCCGCCATCTGGGCGATGAGCATTACGAATCCAATAGTGCTCAAAGTCAGGTCGAGCAGGATGCGGCCATCTACCTGAGCTGGCAATTCTAATGCTGACCAGTGGCAGGCTTGCTAACCTCGTGCGATATACTGCTTTCAGCCGTGGGCTTTTAGCCCGGACATGTTTGTCGGCCGATAAACTAAACAGGCCTGCTCTGCTGTTTTGTTGGCTGCTGATCAGCCAACTGTTGCCGATCAACACACAGGCAGCTGATGTGGCTTATCAGATCAAAGCATCCTATCTCTATAATTTCCTCCAGTTTGTCAGCTTCCCAAAAGAATTTCTGGCCGATGAGCAGAAAATACAACTCTGCCTCCTAGGGGAAGACCTGTTTGGCAGGGCACTGGATGAACTGGAAGGGGCGACAACCCCTCAGGGCACGGTAAAAATCCGCAGGCTGGGGCCGTACAGGTCGAGCACCCGACTAGAGCACTGTAATGTGCTGTTTTTTTCAATATCGGAATCAGCCACTACAGAGCGAATTCTGGCCAAAGTGGATGCTCATAAAATCCTCACTATCAGCGATTTTTCCCCCTTCATACCCTATGGCGGACTGATAGAACTTTATCAGGAAAACGACAAAATCCGCTTCAGAATCAATGAAACGCTGGTGAAAGAAACGCTATTTAAAGTGGCCGCCCAACTCGTTCAACTGGGGGTGAATTAATATGTCCATTGACAACCCTCGCACAACCAGCTGGTGGAAAAGCACCAGTATCCGCACCAAAATGCAACTCAGTATTCTAGGGTTTTCTCTCTTGCTGTTGTTGATTTGCACCATAACGCTGGCTGTCGTGGGAAACCTCTATTTCCACAACAAGATGCGCCAGGACTTACAGATGCTGGGCAATATCCTGGCGGAAAACAGTGGAGCCGCAGTTACTTTCAATGATGCCGAATCCGCTGAAAATGTTCTGGCCGCCCTTAAGGAAAACACCACCGTCATCGCCTCCGGCTTATATAGAACGGAGGAACCTGGAGTCTTTGCGGAATACCCAAGCCCTGGTGCCGCAGAAGGCCTGGAGGCCATCGCAAAACGGAGCGGGGTCTGGCTGGACGATATTTTTTACCTGACCTCAGTGCCAGTGAAGGTGAACGATCAACAAGTCGGGCAACTGGTGATTAAATCCAACCTCACGGAGCTGGAACAGTTCAAGGAAGGCTTACTGACCCTGTTCACCTTCCTTTTTGTCGGATTGCTGCTGTTAACGCTGCTGATCTCCTACTGGTTAAAAACCAATATCACCAATCCCCTTGCCTCACTGTCAGAATGGGCAACACAGGTTTCCCAACACAAGAGTTTTGACGCCCGCGCCCATAAACAGAACGATGACGAAATCGGCCACCTGGTGGACAGCCTGAATGAAATGCTCTCTGAACTGGCAAAACAGGAAACGATTGTGTCCCTGAACCAGGAGCTGGAACGGGAAATTCAGGAACGCAAGCTGATCGAATGCGACCTGATCGCGATGCGCAACAGGGCTGAGGAAGCCAATAAAGCCAAGAGCCGCTTTCTCGCCAATATGAGTCATGAACTGAGAACCCCATTGAACGCCATTATCGGCTACAGCGAAATGCTGCAGGAAATCGTCGCCGAAGATGACTTTGAAGCTGAGGAGATCATCCAGGATATCGATAAGGTGCGATCTGCAGGGAAGCACTTGCTAAGCCTGATCAACGACATACTCGATATTTCCAAGATCGAAGCCGGCAAAATGCAGATCAGCATAGAGGCTTTCAGCATGCAGGATCTGGTGCAGGATGTGGTTGATACGCTCAAGCCCCTGTCAGACGTAAGACATGACCAATTAATGACCTCTATAGACGGTGATGTCGGCACTATTCACAGCGATATGGTTAAGGTGCGCCAAATCCTGTTTAATCTGATGAGTAATGCCGTCAAATTTACCCAGCACGGGGAGGTAGAGCTAAGCTGCTACCGCGAGGTCGATGCGGATGAAGACTGGGTGGTTTGCTGTGTCAGGGACACGGGTATCGGCATTAGTGATGAGGCCCTGAAAGAGCTGTTTAAACCCTTTAGCCAGGCTGACCCGACAACCACACGCAAGTATGGCGGTACAGGTCTGGGCCTGGCGATCAGCCGTTCATACATCACGATGCTGGGCGGGGATATCAGAGCTGAAAGCCGGGAAGGTAAAGGGTCGAAGTTTACCTTTCGACTACCTGTAAAGGCCATGATTGAGGACGACACTAATGCAGACGACAGCATAAAAACGGACCCTGCAGGCCTGCCGACATACCTGACAGCTCAGGCGAGGCAGAACGCAAAAATACCGACGGAAACTGGACATAAGTCAGACGATGAAAGTGAACAGCCTGTAGAAACTCGCGTGCTGCTGATCGACGACGATGAAGCCACCCATGATCGGCTCCGATTCCACCTCGGCAAACATGGCTTTGCCGTATATTCCGCTATGTCAGGTGAAGAAGGCATGGCAATGGCCAGAACACAGCCGTTTGCTGTCATTATCCTGGACATTTTCATGCCCGGTATCGATGGCTGGCAGGTCTTGCAGCGATTGAAATCAAACCCTTCCACGGCCCAGATACCAGTGGTGATGTATACCATAGAATCCAATGAAGCCAAGGGCTTTTCCCTGGGCGCTGCTGACTATCTGATCAAGCCGATCAACGGTAAACGACTGCTCAGCACCCTGGGGCGCTACAAGAAACCCAACAAGCGCCTGAAGGTCCTGTCCATTGACGATGATGTTCACAGTCAGGAGCTGATTCTGGCTTACCTGAATGGGCCGGACTGGGAGGTTACCACCGCAGATAGTGGCCGCGAAGGCTTAAAGATACTTACAGAGAAGCCGGATTATGCGGTGATATTGCTGGATCTGGTTATGCCGGAAATGAATGGGTTCCAGTTTATCGAGGCCTGTAGCAAATCGGCGGTTGCCGGCAATATTCCGATTATTGTTATTTCAGCCAGAGACCTTACCCGGCAGGAGCGCCAACTCCTGGTGGATCATGCCCAGGCAATAATACGTAAGGGAATGTATGACAGGAATACCCTGGTCAGCAGTATCAAGCAGGTACTCAATCGACAACCTTCATTAAGTTCCAGGGAAGGGGATTAGACATGAGCGTATTACTGTTGGTGGAAGACAACGAGATGAATGCCGACATGCTGCTGCGGAGACTTCGCCGCAGGGGCTACGAAATAACCCTGGCCCGTGATGGACAGCAGGCGGTGCAACTGGCCGTCGAGTGCAATCCGTC
Source organism: Hahella sp. (assembly GCA_050299855.1). Lineage (GTDB taxonomy): Bacteria > Pseudomonadota > Gammaproteobacteria > Pseudomonadales > Oleiphilaceae > Hahella. Next base: position 121,271 of record JBNKWQ010000018.1, on the reverse strand, counting down.
GTTAATCCTGATGGATCTCAGCTTACCGGAAATGGACGGCTACGAGGCAACCCGCCAGATCAGGACCCGGCAGGCATCCAATGTACCTATTATTGCCCTCACGGCTCATGCCCTGGCCGATGACAGGGATAAGGCATTAGCAGCAGGCTGCGACGACTACGAAACCAAGCCGGTGAACTTCCCGAGGTTGCTCGAAAAAATCGAACGCTATCTGGGAGGATGCAATGACTAAGAATATCGAAGAGTCCTCCATCCTGATTGTCGATGACAATCAGGATAATTGCGATTTACTCAATCGCAGGCTTAGCCGCAAGGGTTTCTCCTGTGCAATGGCCAACAGTGGGCATCAAGCACTTGATATGGTTCAGAACCAACCTCCGGATATTATTCTGCTGGATGTCATGATGCCGGAAATTGACGGCTTCGAGGTCTTGCATATCCTGCGCCAGTCATATAATTCGGTAGAGCTGCCGGTGCTGATGGTCACCGCCAAGAATGCTCATGAGGACATCATTAAGGCGTTTGAGATGGGGGCTAATGACTATATCGAAAAACCAGTGGATTTCCCGGTAATGCTGGCACGGATCAAGCACCATCTGGAGCACAAGAAGCTCGACGACGAACTAAAGCTGAGCCAGCAACAGTTGCGCGAACAAAATCGTATGCTCGACACCTCCAATCAACATAAGGTCAACTTTCTCTCCTCCATGTCCCATGAATTACGTACACCTTTGAACGCCATACTGGGTTATTCCGAGGTACTGATCGACGGCATGATCGGTGACCTGACGGAAAAACAGAAAGAATACTGCCAGGAAATTTTTGATAGCGGGTCCTTTCTGCTGATCATTATCAATGATCTTCTGGACTTATCTAAAATCGAAGCCGGGAAACTGGAGCTGGAGCTGCAGCCGACTGATATCGAGCTGCTGGTGGACAGTATTACAGGGCTAATCCGGGAAAAAGCCAGTCGCCACAACATCAAAATTTCCACCATTATTCAAAACGGCATCGCCCCTGCGGCTCTTGACCCACTGCGAATCAAACAGATTCTGATCAACCTGCTGTCCAATGCCATCAAGTTTACCGATGACGGAAAAGAGGTCCGCCTTGATGTTCAACTCAAAGAGACTGATGAATTGGTTCTTTCCGTCACCGACCAGGGTTGTGGTATTTCTGCACCGGATATAGAACGTATATTTTTACCTTTTGAACAGGCCGAATCTTCCCTGCAGGGTAAAAACGTAGAAGGCACCGGCCTGGGATTGGCGCTGGTAAACAAACTGGCCGAACTGCATCACGGCATAGTGGAGGTAGAAAGTACGTTGGGACAAGGCAGCCGTTTTACCGTGACACTGCCTTATATCACTGCTGCAGGCTAATCCCCCGGGTTAATTAACACCTCACACCTCGGAACTATGGTGAAGTCATGGCCACCGAATTGGATGTACTGATCATTGAAGACAATGCTCCTACCAGAAAACTGTTGGAAGATGTTCTACAGACTGCGGGTTTTTACTGTTTATCTACAGAAACTGCCGAAGAGGGCATTCACCTGGCCAGGGAACATTGTCCGAGATTTATTCTGATGGACATCATGCTGCCGGGTATGAACGGACTTGTTGCCACTCAGCTGTTGCGGCAGGAGCCTGCACTGACAGATACCTGTTTTATCGGTATGTCCGCCCATGCCATGAAGACAGAAAAGAAGATAATCGACCAGGCCAGGTTTGACCTCTTCCTGGTCAAGCCCTTCAGCTATAAAGTACTGCTGGATTACCTGGCCAAACTACAGAAACTTCCCTGATTTGCCGCCAGATCCAGGCGCCGGTACATCTTTCGTTAAGGAGTTTCGCTCCCTCAGGTGCTCGTCCCCATGACCTAACCCCGGCTCGATACCAAGATTGCACAGGCAAATAAATCGCTTAAGTACAAGAAAAACCCCAAAGTACAAGTTTCCGGTTGATCGCTATACTGATCAGAAGCCCAAATCCAGGATGCTGTATGAAATGACTCGAATAGAATTAGGAAAGTGCTTAAAGACTATGGGACTGATGGGCCTATTGGCAGGCACAACAGCGACAACTATCGGCTGTGCCATGCATGAAAAGTACTATGTTTCAGCCATCGAGATTGAAGGGCCCGACGTGGTGGCTAAATCGGCAGGATATCGGCCCTACGCCGTGCTATGGAAAGATAAGAATGTCCGGTTGTACCTGGGTTGTGACAAGAGAACTACGCTCGGGATCAGCATGTTTCCACTCATCCCGATTCCAACGGACAACTTTCTGGATGCCAAACCTCATGAATCCCTCGCCGATAACGTGTTTTATATCGAGGTTGTGCGTCCGGAAGAACTGGACGTCGACTTGTCCCACCTTGATATCAAAGTTGAAACGACCGAGCTAACACCGATGTACTTCAGGGAAAAGGAGTCCAGCTATGGCATGCGATATGAGTATGTGGCGAAACTGCATTGCAGTGATATCCAACATGCGAAACTCCTGATTAAAGAAAACGATGAGAAGACGCTGGTTTATAGAATGAACTTTGTGGAAGAAGTTAAACGCGACATCTATTATCGGTTGAAGCCAACCACTTAGATTTTTGTGAAGTAGAGAACCACTAAGGTCCTCTACCACAGGACTATTTACAAGGTCCTGAACCAGGGAATTGAAGGTAACTTCAGGCCTCGATCAACTCGTTGAGGTTTTCCATTTTCTGCTCAATGCCGTCCAGTTCGTCTTCTCTTCCCAGCTCTTCCAGTTTCTTTTTGAGCGTCTCAAACTGTTCATTCAGCTCAGGAATAATCTGGGTTTCAATCTGATGACGTGCGTCGGCACTCATGTCCTGAATGGCGGCCATCAGACGATCCAGTTCTGACTCCACGTATTCCATTTGCTGTTCCAGGGTCTGCTCCTTCCATTGGCTCATGGTATTTTTAACACTGTCAGTGAGCGATGAAAGTGTATCCCCCATTTGATTCTGGAACTTTTGCGCCATACCGGTGAAACGGTTGCTGCCTTGGACGATCTGCCCTTCCTCAATGGAAGAGACATCCCCCGGCTCACCTTCAACCAGCTCAATCACTTTGGCATCCGCGGCTTCATTATCACTGATATAGAAAAGCGCAGAGTGATTAACCAAAGGCGCAAAGGCTTTCTGAACAGTCACATCGACCAGGAAATTTCCCTGCTCCGTATAAAGAATGTCTTCTACTCGACCGACTTCGCTCCCATCGTGCATTACCGGGGCTCCCTTTGTCAGTCCATCAACCTCTTCATAAGCAATGCGGAATGACAAATCTCCACTACATGCCGATAGCAACAACGTAGAAAGCAGTATAAAAATAAGGGTGAACAAATGGCGTATTCGTAACATCTGGATATTTTCCAACAAGTGTTTAACAAGGTTTCATGTTTAATAAAGTTTCAGTGATCAATTAACGGGGATTATATAAGAATCAAGTGGCTGGGGTCTGTTGACGTTTCGTCATGAGTGCAAATATTGGGCTATTGACATATTCCATAGATCACTTAGTATGGCCGCAGGCTTGACGAGGACGCCTGCACCCACAAAAGAGCATCTCACCTCGAACCATCAGTCAGTATCAAATAGGCAATCCAGTAAAATGGACCAGACAGCATACGTGGGTGGCTGCTAATAAGGTACATTTTATGAAGCGAATAAGCCTCACCCGATATCGTCATCAAGCGGCCATTTTGTTGAAGGAAATCCGTAAGGGAGATCCTGCCGTACTGCAACGCCTCCAGACACTCGATATTTTTTCCTCGACTCATCATTCTGATTTTGTGGACCAGGCCAGGCTCAAGCATTGCCTGAACCTGATTGCCATGGAACAGGGATTTGAACATTGGGCATCTTTGAAAGCCGACTATGAAGCACGCGCCATGGAGCAGATAGCGTCGCACTATGCAGGCGGTTATCTCAACCACTGGTACGCCGGCTACGCAGAAGCCAGGAGCCATCTGGAATCCGAACAGGGCTACCTGCTGCCTTACCGAAAAAGTGGCCGTACGGACAAGCAACAATACTATGTCTGTAACAACACCTACATCCGCCAGTTTGGATTTGATCCAGATGCCAGAGAATGGCAACAGATTGGCTACGACATGGTGCAGCCACTGGACAGAAAAGCCAGGCTGATATTAATAGATGCCTGGATTGAACAGCGGCCGGAGAATCGGATTCAGAGAGAGTTATCATGAAGACTCCTGCCGTCAATCCGTTTCTCAATGGAATATTCAAAGCCCAGCATAACGAACTTACGCTTATCAACCTACAGGTCAGCGGTGAAATTCCCCCGGAGATTTGCGGGACTTTCATCCTCAATGGCCCAAATCCGCAATAACCCTGGTCAGACAAATATCACATGTACGAGGGTGACGGGATGCTGCATATTCTCAGCCTTCGTGATGGCCGAGCCAGCTACAGAAACCGCTATATCCGTACACCCAAGTTTCTGTGTGAGCAGGAGCAAGGAAGGTCAGTATTCCCATGCATGCGGGATATGAAACCTATTGCACCGGCGTTTTTGGACGGCGTAGTAAAGATGACTTTTACCGCCCACCCCAAATACGACCCACGAACCGGCGAACTGCATGGATATTCCTACATTACGCCTGACGGCAACATCGACTATATCGTATTGGACCAATCCGGTAGGGCCAGACTGGAGGCCAGTTTCTGCCCACCGTTCCCCTCGTTATTGAAAGAGTACCAAGTATCCTAGTTCAGGCCTTGCCTGGACTACGGCATTAGCTTGAATGGTGAGCATTTTTCATTAGTACTAAAACCCGATATTTTCTGACACCACATTTGCCTATACTAATGCCCGCCTTCATAGGCATTATTTTGAGCGGACACCATTTTTCTTCAAGGATTATAGGGAATGAAAAAACTAATATTAGCAGCCGGTCTTATGGCTGCAACGACGATCAACCACGCAGCAACATTTACCGGTGAGCTGGACGGAACCTACACCTTCATGGACGGGTATATCCAAACCAGAGAAGTAGGTACACCGGACCGCCCTGAACAGTTGGGTTCGATGATCATGTACTTTCTGAGGGATAACTGGAGGTCTTTGCCCTATGCGGACCAATTCAGGGTACGCCGTCTTCTGGTGATTGAAGGTCAGTTGAGAGGCCTGGTAAATACCGCTACCTTTATGACTCAACATGTTGTGGTAAACGAAAACAGTAGCGGTGCACTATACACTCAGGATGATGTACTGATTCCGACCAGCGGAGACCCATTCTGCAGCTCGGGCACTCCTATCAAAGGCTGGGAAACCATCAACATGGTGGGAGGTAGTGGCGAATATCAAAATCTTGAAAGTGGACAACTTAAATTACGGGCTGAAGTGAATAACTGCCCGGGGATGGATAACTATGGCATTAACTTCTTTAGTCCTGTCCGGGGACAGGGGGGAACACTCATCTTCAAATCTCGGGTAAATTAAGACTAGAAATCTGCCGTATTTAAGAGATACAAGGAGCTAACACTAATCACTTAAAAGGATATAAGCATGATTATCGACCATGTAGGACTAGCCGTCAGCGACTTCGAGGCGTCCAAGGCATTCTTCGCGAAAGCTTTGGCACCACTGGGCATCGAACAGGTAATGGAAGTTCAGGGATGGGCCGGATTCGGTCGTGACGGCAAACCTGAGTTCTGGTTCGGAATGCACACAGAAGCGCAAAAACCAATGCATATTGCATTCAGTGCTGAGAACCGTGACCAAGTCGATGCGTTTTATGAAGCAGCCTTGGCAGCAGGGGCAAAAGACAATGGAGCTCCGGGAATAAGAGAGATCTACCATCCCAACTATTACGGTGCCTTTGTGATCGGTCCGGACGGGCATAACATTGAAGCGGTCTGCCATCAGCCCTGATAGCCGAACCCTGTGTTCCCCTGGGCCATGACAACAATAAAAGGGACCAGTAATTTTGCCGAAGTTGTACCGGCAAACGTACTGGTCCCTTTTTGCTTTTTGGCCTTAGCTTTTTTACAGCAACTAAACCCTACTCTTCCAGGCAGAAGCCGACGGTGGCGGGCACCCAATGGCCAACAGACTGGCTATTGCGAATAGCCCGATCAACGGCCCACAGATGGATAACATAGCCGCAGGACTGCATACCGGCAGTATCCGGCACCCCGTTGGTGTCCAGGGACCAGGCGCTACCGGCGACCGGTGTCTGCACATTACCGCTGGTCGGGGTCAGCAGGAACGTACCCGCAGGATTAACCGGCGGTTCAACACCCAGGCTGTAGTGCCCGAACCAGGCATCACGGGCAACAAAGTTACCGGTGATAACTTCGCCGATCGTAAATTTGCCGCAATCGCCAGTACCGGAGGTAATTTCAATCGACGCGACCGGAGCTGTATTGTCGAGCTGTATCCGATGGCTATCAACACCCACAAGAATACCGCCGGCATTATAGACCAGCAGTCGAACGATCCAGAGATCATCACCAGAAGTATCCCATTGCGCCATCAGCCCGTTCACATTTTGCCAGAATGGCACATAGTTAAACCGACCGGTGGCGGGGTTAGCCGTATGGGTCCAGGTCGTGCCATCAAAGCGGGTCAGTACCAGATCTTTCACCACCGGCACAGGCACACCGCCACCGACAGGTACGACTTCCACTTTATAGCTATGACCCAGTACCGGTGCACCCTGGACGCTGACCCTACCGGCAAACGGACAGGGTCGTCCCAGACTATCCGGTGCCAGGTTGTTGGTGGCAAACACAGCCGAAGGTGTAGTAACGCCATTAAGGTCATGAATATGACCTGTGGGGATACCGCCGAGAATGGCTATTTTACCCGCAGAGGACAATCCAAGTGGGGAGATATGGATTAGCGTCTCTTCCCGGTTACCCCAGGTCGGCACATAGTTAGGGTTGTTGCCGGGCGCGGGAACATTCCAGGACATAATTGCCCGAATAGGAATCACCACCGGACCGTCATGACAGGGCTTGCGGTATTGAGACAGATCCACCGGCAAACGCACCGCATAATGCACGCCATCGTTAGGCACATTGGGCAAGTCGTAAACCTGCACCGATGTCGTTCCCAGGAAGGTTTCAAAGGTGCCGTTGTTGTTGAAGTCACCCCAGAAACTCACATACTCTTTCGAGCCGTCCGTACAGGGACCACCGGAGTACCCTGCCGTCTTTTTAATCTCCAGCACTGCCACCAGAACATTGGGGTCATTGGGGTCCAAGCCAATGCAATGCATTTCTTCATAGCTGGTATCACCGTCACCGTCATCTGTCACCAGCACCAGATCATCAATATCCAGCTCCGGAGTGATACCCGGCACCAGTTCTAATACCGACTCGACTGACAATTGCGACTGGGAGGTGACAAAGGAATGCAGTTCCTTAAAGGCGAAGCGCTTAATCGGCACGCCTTTATCATCATACATACGGGCCAAGTCGGCCACTTCCAGAGACTTTTTCTCCAGGGGAATTGGTGGCGTGTCGGCCAGAATATCTGCCAATGCCGTCGGTACTTTGGCCCCTACAGAAGCCAACAGATCCGTAGTGAAAATCAAATTCAGGGGTTCGGTTTGAATGTTTCTTTCCAGAACATTCCCCCATACCGGCTTCCAGTTGGGCTGGTTTGCGGGTGGCGGACTATTCCAGGACAGGATAGCCCTTACCTGAATCAGGTGATCCCCCAAAAAGCACAAATGATTGGGCGGATTTACCTTCAGAGAGGTCGCGTATTCCAGGCGGTCACTGCCCTTGGTGCCTTCAGGAATATTGTGCGCCTGGAAACTGGTCAGCCCCTGGTCCTGCCAACTGGCACCGTTATCATGGGACAAATAGAAACGCACAAACTCGGTGGTACCGTTACCACAAACCCCTGTCCCGTATCCGCTGGGCTGATAGACATACACCACCGCTTCCAGGAATTCCTGCTGGGTCTGAAAACCGACACACACCAGCTCTTCATAATAGGTGTTACAACAAACTGCTTTGATGGGCTTGAAGGGACTATCGATCAGATTACCGAAATAATTCGGATTCTTGAGCAATAATGTTTTGAAGGATTCACGTTCTTTGGCGAGTTCAGCCTGCATAGCAACCTTAGACTTTCGCACCGCCTTCTTGAGTTCCTTATCCATACTCTTACCTCAGACGTCGATTGATGAACACACGTCAAAATCAAACAACCAAAAACGGCGAGGTATGCTTGTACTGTGTGTACTCTCAGCCTAGAGGGCAAGACAGGAGCAAAAAATGAGGCAAGTCACAGCCAAAAAGCGGAATAGTTCATTGCAATATTTGAGAGGGCATAGGAAGGGGAGTGAACTAGCTTCGGCATTGCAGTAACCCATTCCCAGGCTCTTGCATTCGATCAACAATCGACTGACACTTTACCGCCTGCTTCTACATGTATTTGGAGATCTTTATGTCACTGCCGGCCTGGCTCACCATTGCAGGTATTTGTTGCCTTGGAGCCATGTCACCGGGACCATCGCTGGCGGTGGTGCTCAAGCATACCCTAGCCGGTGGTCGCAGCAAGGGCATGGCAGCGGCCATTGCACATGGTCTCGGGATTGGGCTTTATGCCTTTATCTGTATCTCGGGCCTGGCGGTGGTGATCTTTGCCTCTGAAGAATTGTTTATGGTCCTTCAATGGGGCGGTGCCGCTTACCTGTTCTGGCTCGGCATCAAAGGAATCCTCAGCCGTAACAACCCCAACCAAAACCTGCCGGAAATGCAAACCCACACCAGCATGCGCGACGGCTTTATGATCGTCTTCCTCAACCCGAAAATCGCCGTGTTTTTTATCGCGCTTTTCAGCCAAGTGGTTGGAACAGACACCACCCTGCTGGGCAAATTTATCTATGCCGCAACCGCCATGGTGATTGACGGCCTGTGGTACGTCATCGTCGCCTGGTTATTCTCGAATCCCCGCTGGCTGGCAATCCTGCAACAGAAAGCCGTCTGGCTGGACCGCATATTTGGCGTCGTGCTGATTGGGTTAGCGAGTAAGCTGGCGATAGAGTTGGCTTGACCACCTCTTTTCTATACTTGTCTATTTACTAGAACAGTTAACAATGTGCCGCCCCTCAAAACATTGGCTCATAAGGGCTATCTGAATAAGCCTTCGGTTTGTTAGCCATAGCGTCGTCTATCAGGGGCTTCTCAAAGTTGTGTTTCGGTTGGAATTAGACCGTCTAGGGCTTGAATGTATGTTAGTCGGACAGAGCGGACTTTGGGGGGGTGTGCTATCTTTTATATCAATATCAAATGGTGAAATGTCCTTCTGTTTCTCGACCATTGCCTCTCACATTTGAGTAATGGCTTTTTTTCTAGCAGAGATGAAGAGGGTTACTTCGCGTCAAAAGCGGTAGTAGTCACTCACAACTACATAGCTTCGTATCACGAGGATTTGGATGGAGTCTTCGCCGCACTAGACCAATTGGCCACCGAATCCTAATGGAACTCTCTTTGTCGGGACAGGTATGGGTAGGACGCTGTCCAGTAAACTGCCAAGTGTATAAGGGATGCATTGTGACGAAGACAATCCTATATAGGTTATTTGGGTTCGGTTCTGTTCCCAGACAGCTACGCCCAGTACTTGAGCAAGAGGGAATTGTTGTCTGCGATGAAGGTATCGGTGGCCGGTTTGTAGCAAAACATGTCAATGGCCCAGGTAAGCGATATCGTCACCGCACAGAGGGGTTTTCTGGCTGCTTGGTTATAACCAAGTCGCGAGTAATCTGTTACACCTATGGGAAGCGTCAGATCAACATTTCTGTTGATGACCCAAAGATAGCGAATTTGTATGTTGATACTCCAGATGAACAAAGCTTATGGCTTTCGTTTGAGTCCTCAAACTTTAGGGCGGAGTGGAATGGTGTGATCGAGTTCCGATTCAACACAGACGAAGCTCTTCTGTTTCGCGATGCACTAGTAGCGATCGGCGCCCAACAAGGCACTGTATAGATACGGACATACTGAAATGGAGTAAGCATCCAGATTCAGAATGTAGATGTGACTCTAATGTTTTAGGAAACGTCATTAATCTTTAAGCCGGTTTCCTATGGCGCAAGTCCCAACCTTTCCTTGCCTGTTATGACTGACGATAGCAGTAGTTTTAGCGTGGATAAAGTCAGTCTTTAGTTAGTTCCACCATGGACATGATGCGTTTGGCATCGTCATACATACGCTGAACTTTCAAAATAATAAAAAATAAATTTTCGGAGGTGTGCAGAACGGTTGCCAGCCCTGTCGCCACTAAAGTAATCATCCCAATGAATGCAACAAGGCGACCAATTCCAGCGTAGCAGGCAGGTCTGATGCCGTAACGCTTTGCAGCAAGTACTGCGAGATCACGAACGTCCCTTGCCTGCACTTGTTAAATTGAATACTTCATACTTCCGATATAGAAGGAACGGAAGCACAAAATACAACACAGGAAAAATTGCTATAAACCACCAACTTTGCACGACATTAGATAGTGATATCAAAGGCTCGATGTATTTACCGACTGCCGATGCTTCTAGCTGAGGAGCTATTTTGATGAAAAATATGCCGAAAGGGAAAGCAATGGCAGTGAGCAACATTCCCGTAACTAGAAGAATGCCGAAGAACGCCGATACGAATAGAAATTTGTTGCCACCCTTTTTAAACCAAATAAAAAAATATGGCCATAAAACCAGTAACGGCTCAATGAAAAAAGACATGAAGGTATCCAATTCGAGATCACTCATGATCTTTCCTCAGAAGCTCTGAATAGAACTGAAATAGAAGTCTCGCCGAAAAAGCAGCAATCACACTAGCACCAGCACCAAACGCGCCTACCATCAAAGCATTCCCAAGACCTTCAGCATTGCTCTGGGTAGGATTAAATACGATGTACCCGGATATACTGAAAAAAATAAATCCGTAAATTGCAAATCTAAGAAATAGCAAGAAACCCCCTTCCTTTTAACAGCTTCTTTTAACTTTGACTAATCATTAGCCACATAGGTGCTTTTTTCAATCAACCAGGTGGTGGATCGACCGATCCTTTTGCTCTCACCCGCGCATACAAATTCCCAACTCAGCAGCGCGCCGAATAAACGGCACTAATAACAGTCAGCTCAAAACTGATTTCAAATTTCCCCTGCCTTAAGGGTTGCACATTAAATAAACGCCTACCCTATAGGATAAGGAGCACCAAAACATCTCACAGTCTCGACAAGAGGATTTGGCTATGACGGTTCAACAAAACTCAGGATCTGCAAACGACCACAGTATTGGCTTGATCGCCATGTCAAAACACCAGGGTCTCTGGCGGCACACCCCAAATGTCCCACACTCCACAGCACCCGACAATAATTTCCAGACCTGGCTGGCAAACAACCTGGGCATCGGTGCCACACGTTTGCAGCGCACTCCCCTGACTGAGCAATTTACCGGACATACTGCGGTGATGACTCGGGTTACCGGTGTCGCCACCTTTGCCCGTGGGTTTGTACCGAGAATTGTCGGCTACCCCGGCGCCTTCCTGGGCAACGGCGGAGTCGGTACCTGGCAGGATGATATCGGTATGATTTCCGACCCCACCTGTATCAGTTTTGAAGTTCCCTTAAGACAAGCCAATCACGCCACCGGCTTTCCCGCCTGGTTCCAGGCCAATCAGGATCAAATCAATATCTATTCCCTGACGGGTGGCAATGCCAATAATTCATTTAACTGTGTGCTTGCAGCCGTAACCTCCATGATCAACTACCTGCTGGATCTGGGCGGCTATGAGGGTTACGTAGAGCAGTTGTGTACCATTAACAGTTCCGGCCAAGGGCCGTTAATGCGCAAGATGATGAGTGGGTTTTCCTGATATATTCACGCTGCGAGATTAGAGCACAGCGGACTCTTAGGTCTGCCTATTCTCTAGAGACTGACCACTTAATCCCAACTCCAACGCTGCGATTTTCCCCCGTGGAAAGTCCAAAGATGGGCACGCATGCCGTCCCCCCAGAACGGATCTTTGATATCCAAGGCCATGTTGGGGGCATTAGAGATACGGAAAGAGTTACTGGTGCCGCGTAGCCATACCTGATTGGCACCGTCGTGGCAGGACCAGAGGTGAATGCGTGGGCATCCAGGACAACTGATTCTGACAAGCCTGCGTACTCTTTCACAGTTGCGTTTGGGCAAGTCAGTGAAATCCGTCAGCGCCAAAGTCGGGTACAACAGCCCGGCGGCTTTTACCCGGGTGTTTACCCGAAAACTGGGGATCTCTCCAACGGAATGGATCACGGACGCGTCTACCCACTCCTAAAAATTGATCTGAGTCAGTTGTCACTGCTTTCTGGATTTGTCTGGAAGCGGATTTTGACTCAAGTCATATTGTCTCATGCGGTGATTCTTAAACTGCAACTACTCATTTTTAAGCCATCCAATATCAACATTTTGAATGTTAAAGGCAGGTAGCTGTATGCAAGATAAAATCGCAACGCCATCCCAATGTAACGTATCAATCCTGGCCTCAGCTGTCGCGCTCAGTGCTGCCATGGTATCCGGCTCCGCACTGGCCTACGAAAAAGGCGACATTATCCTCCGAGCCGGCGCTGCCATGGTCGACCCTCAGGACAGCAGTTCTATGCTGAGCCTGGACGGCGCGGTACTGACCGGTACTCAAGTGACCGTGGACGACAATACCCAATTGGGCCTGACCCTGACTTACATGTTGTTGGAGGATGTCGGTATCAGCGTGCTTGGCGCTACACCTTTCTCCCACACAGTGACAGCTGAAGGCGCACCAGTAGACGGCATTAAAACCGCTGAGGTAAAACACCTGCCGCCCACGGTAACCTTAAACTACTTCCTCATGTCGCCGGAATCAAAGTTCCAGCCATATGTGGGAATGGGTTTTAACTACACTGTTTTCTTCTCAGAAGAATTGGAGCCAGAGTTTGTTGATGCCTTAGGAGAAGGCAACATCGAACTGAAAAACTCTTTCGGCTTCGCCCTTAACGCCGGGGTGGATGTGATGGTGACTGACAATATCGTCCTGAACGCCGCCATCTGGAGTATAGATCTGGATACCGAAGCAACGATCAACCTGGACAGCGGTAGTACCATTAAATCAGATGTTGAGATTGACCCATTGGTTTACATGGTAGGAGTTGGTTACAAGTTCTGAGGTACTGTTTTTAAGGTACCGTTTTTAAGGTACCGTTCCTAAGGTACGGCTTCTGAAATACAGTAAGCCGCAATTATCAGGGCGAACCGGAATATCGGTGCGCCCTTTTTTTCTCGTCGCATTATTTACCGAAAATCAGAGACTCCTGGTAAACGCTGAGTCAATGCTTATCATGTTTCCTCCCGCTGAAACCCTTCGTCCATGGCACCTAAGTCGAGATATCCGAGACAGTCCTCGCCAGTGAGGGTGCAAGCGGTTAAAATACTGACCCATTCCGGCCATCCATTAAACTCGTTGAATCCCCTATAGATGCAGCTCACCGAAGAACAACGTCAGATCGTCGAAGCGGATTTTGAGCACAGTGTCATCACCGCCGTGGCTGGTAGTGGCAAGACCACAACGCTGGCCCACCGCATCTGTTATCTGTTGTCCCAGGGGCATGATCCCAGACGCATCCTGGTGCTGATGTTCAACCGGGCCGCGAAAGAAGACTTCGAGCGCAAGCTGCACCAGGTGGCCGGAGACCGATTTATCGACCTGCCTGAAGTGCGCACTTATCACGCCATGGGACTACGGCTTTATCAACGTTTTATTCAGGAAGGCGCATTAAACCGCTACGTAGGCGATATTCTTTCCGAGCATGAAATCCATTTTCAGTTGTGGAATCTGCTCAGACGCATGGCGCCTGAATCCCACCACGATGCCATTAAGCGCAACAAGAAAGACTATATCGAATTGGCGTCTACCCTACTGGATTTGAGCAAGACCACTTTGCAACCTCTGGCACTGACCTTTGAGCAATTGAACTACCCCAAACAGCACAATTTCCTCAAAGAAGTGGTGGAATCCTTTGAACATTGGCGCAAGCAGGAAGCCCGCATCAGCTTTGCCGACATGCTCTACGAGCCGGTGAAATGCCTGGCGGAAAAGCCTGAATTGCTAGAGCTGGTCGCCAACAAGATGGATATGATTCTGGTGGATGAATACCAGGACACCAATGAAATCCAGCATCTGTTGCTGGGTTATATTGCAGGCCACCGGGCCCGGGTAACGGTGGTGGGAGATCCGGACCAGACCATTTACGAATTCCGTGGCGCCCAGCCGGAATTTATCCTGAACCGTTTTGCCGAAGAGTTTGAAAGCCCGCGCGACTTTACTCTTTCCTACACCTTTCGCTACGGCCATCAGGTGGCGTTGCTGGCCAATCACCTGATTACCCACAATACCGGTCGCAAGGATGTGCTATGCCGCTCGCATCCTTCCACCCCCAAAACCCAGGTACACGCCAAAGCCTATCAGGATGAGATCAAAGCTCTGATCGCCGACCTGAGGTCGATGCAGGAAAAGCGGGTGCCGCTGACCGACATCGCAATTTTGTTTCGGGTCTGGTCTCAGGTGGTGGCAGTAGAACTGGCATTGCTCGCTGCCCAGATCCCCTATCATGTGGATCAGGGCAAAGGCGCCTTGGCCAATCGGGAATTGAATCAGGTATTGGCGCTGCTGGAACTGAGCGCCGGCCGTATTTATCTGCAGTCGGCGGAAAAGCGCATGGAGATGCTGGTAAACCTACTGCGTTTTCCACATGTAGGGCTGAAGGATGACCTGCTACGCGAGCTGGCTGCAACACTGGTGCCTCTTGAGCGCGGCTGGGGAGAGCAGATACTGCACTGGATTCCCGATTCCCTGCATGCCATTCAAAAGCGCAAGTTGCGACAAACAGCCCAGGCCTGGCAACAGGCGGAACACTCTCAGGCGCCGGCAGCCACGATTCTTCGGCAGTATATTAATGACACTGAATTGTTCAAAAATCTGGAAGAGCTCGCCCTGACCCACGAAAATGCTGACGAGCGTATTAACCATGTGATGGGCATGGAACGTTACCTGCAAACCTTGAATCTGCCTACTCTCGATGCTCTGGCCCACTTTGATGAGTTGCGCCTGAGGGCTCAACGGCAGGAGCGTAATGCGGGCCTGACCCTGGCCACCATGCACAGAACCAAGGGATTGGAGTGGCCGGTAGTGATGATACTGGGACTGAATGAGCAATATCTGCCCTACACCCTGCGTTCCAACGAGGACATCGGTGCTCATCTGCAGGCCGAAAGGCGTTTGCTCTATGTTGCCATGACCCGGGCGAAGCAAACACTCTACTTATACCGGCCCGGCACGGCCAACCCAACCAGCAAGGACACACGGCCAAGCCGATTTCTTGCAGAAATGCACCCGGAGCTAACGGTCGCCGCCGGTGCATTTTTGGACGAAGGCAAGTGTTTGGAAGAAGATTCTATTTTTCACAGTCCCAAACCTCTGACCCCCGTCCTAAAGCGTTACCTGGACTGGCATCAGGTTCGTTATCAGGCTCCTGAGCGCACTACCCCTGATCAGGCGCAGGAGCTATGGCATCACCCTCGATTACGCCACGCCATCCTGGGGCCAGGGCAAGTCTGCGGTGATTTGGATGATGCTTTTGAGATGGAATTTAACGATGGTAGCAAGATGCGCTTCAGTAAGAAAAGTGCACATCTGTATTTTGTTGTCGATGACAGCGATACGATGGAAAAGCCCCAAGCGGCAGCTGGAACCAAAGCACCAGTACTGCACTAGTGAATTGCCTGAACGATGGTGACCGGCCTGTGCCTAAGCGGCTAGAAGAGCCAGAGAGCAAATAAAATTCCCAGACCGAAGCCAATGACCAAGGGGTATAACCAGGCATTAGCAGATTCCCTTTTAGGCAGAGCCTCATGCTCCTGTTGCCCGGCCTCCCACTCACGAACAATGGCTCGAGCCTGTTCATAGTCCACATCGTTCACGGCGACCCTGACCAAACCCGACACCGGCAAATCCCCCATGCCGCCCTGCAGATACTCGCCCTGAATAAAACTGTGTATGCCTTCTGCCTGTAGTACTCCGTTGACCACATGCGCTTCCAACATATTACTGGCTTCAAAGACATGACGCATAAAGACTTCCTTAGGGGAAAATCCCCGATTAAGGTCCTTGTCTTTAAGTTAGCACAGCCTGAGGAATTGTGCTTTTCCGCAACTTCATGGGTATGAGGCCGGAAATCGTGAAATCAGGGATGCATTGCCTGGGCAATGGTTTCAGCGAAAGCCTGCACCAGGGCACTTTGTGCCGCCACAGCAGAATCGGTGGAGCTGCCGGCGGCAATCGTTTCTGCGAAAGTACCGCTGGCAATAACGTCGTTTTGTCTTAGCCAGGCCCAACTGACTTCGAGCCGCGCATGACCGTTGAGACGGCTGTCAAAGCGCAGTATATCGGCTCTCAGGCTGGTGGCATCGGGTAGATTGATCAGACTCGGATAACGTAAAAAGCGCGCCTTCGGCACTAAACCTGAAAGGTTCTTTAGCAAGGCAATCTGGAACTCATCTTCAACCTTCCCACCCCACTGCTCCAGTTTGGCAACTTTGTATTCATTATCCGATAACCGCGTGACTACCGAGCTGCGCTGCAGATAGTCGGCAAAATTCAACGGCCCGATAACATACACCGGGCCAACTGCCGAGACAGGCTGAGTCGATGTCAGAGACGCGCCTGACAACATGTAGTAACGACTTTCAGCAGAAGGTTGAGTCAGACTGCAACCCGTAATCAAAACCAATATCAGGATCCAAAAAACATGCCGCTGCTTTAGGGAGAAAAACAATTCTGTCATACGCCCATGTGTCCTATCGTTGCTTGCCGGTTAATAGTGATTCCGGATTCCGCTCCAGGGTTTCCGCCAGTTGCCGTACCTGTTCCGAGGCACGGTCCAAAGATCTCAGAGCCTGAATCAAGGTAACGGATACTTCCGAACCCGGCTCCACAAATTTCTGGTAACTCTGCAAAGTGGCGTCCGCCTGAACCAGCGTCTGTTCAAATTTCTTTAGCGCAATAGCGCTGTTGGAAAGGACCTGCTCGCCAGTATTCAACACCTCATCACTATGCAGTGCGGCCCCGGAAACATCTTCCGACATTTTCGTCAATGCCTGGGCAGTTTCAGTCACCTGTGACAGCAGAGCTTCCTTACGGGAATCCAGTTCGGCCGTCAGGCTGTTCAGGTGCCCTGCGGCTTCAGCGAAATTGGTGAACGAGCGCCGCACGTCGTCGTTAGACACCAGTTTACGTATCTCCGCGATCAGGATGCCAAGGTCATTCATCATGGTCTGTAGTGGAATATTGCCCAGTTGAGAGGCCAGTGATTTCACCGTATCCGTGATAATTTCGTAGTCTGTCTGGACAGTGGGAATGCTGTATTGGGAATCCAAGGAAGGAATGGCATGACCTTCAAGATTTGGAAAATAGTCCAACTGCACTTCCAGCAACCCGGTCAGAATACTTTTGGCCACCAGCTGTGCTTTCAAGCCTTTTTCTATTTGTTGGGCCAGGAATTCTTCCATTTCCTTTTTGGTACGCAGCGAATCTCTCTGCTGTGGCACCAGTTTACCGGACACGATAATAATGATGTCGGCACCGGGCTTCTCCAGGTAGAAATCAATTCCGGTGACCTCACCGACCCTGACTCCCCTGTAGGTGATAGGCGCACCTATATTCAACCCCTTGACGTCAGCGGTAAAAACCATCTGTACCGCATATTCATTCTTGATAAAGTTGCCTGAGCCGAACACCAGGATGCCTACCACAAGCACGGCAATTGCGCCGATGGTAAACAGTCCGATCATACGTGCACTGATAGGTGCGGACATTCTCGTGAAGCTCCTTGTTTCAACTCAATGTGGCTATTGTGATTTTTCCCCGCGCCGAAGGAATTCCTGAACCTTCGGGTGATCGCAATGATCCAGCATGGCTTTCGGATGACCACAGGCAAGCATGGTCCGGGTTTCAGCGTCCAGAAAAACAGCGTTGGTACCGATGCTGAAAATACTCGCCAGCTCATGGGTCACGATTACTATGGTGGATTTCAGGCTTGCACTCAATTCCAGGATCAGATCATCCAACCGCCGCGCCGTAATCGGGTCCAGACCCGCAGAAGGTTCATCGAAAAACAGTATTTCCGGGTCTAACGCAATGGCCCGAGCCAAGGCCGCCCGCTTCAGCATGCCGCCGCTGATTTCTGAAGGGTAAAGGTCCTCACTGCCGGTAAGGCCGACCATCGACAGCTTCAGTTCCACCAGCTCCCGAATCTCACTAGTTGTACGATCAGTATAGATCTCCAGCGGCATGCCGACATTCTGCGCCAGCGTCAGGGAACTGACCAATGCTCCAGCCTGATAGGAAACACCGAAGCATTGCATTATATGGCGTCGTTTTTCCAACGAAACTTCCCACAGGCTGGCTTCGTTTACCAATATTCGCCCCTCGGCTGGCCGGTAGAGCCCGAACATGTGTTTCAGCAATGTGCTTTTCCCACAGCCACTGCCCCCCATCAGCAGGAAGATATCTTGCCGGTTTACGGTAAAGTTGAGATTCCGTTGAATGGTTTTGCGGCCATAGCGCATGGTCAGGCCCTGCACTTTTATATGCGCAGCTGAACTGCTTTGATCCGCAGAAATGTCACCAACTGCTTCTGCAGGGGGCTGCGTATTGACCGACGAACTCATAGTATCTGATGGTCCTGCTTAGATATTCAACACAGTGGTAATAATGGTGACCAACGAGTCGAAAACGATGATCAGTACGATGCCCATAACCACTGCCGAAGTAGTGGCTTTACCGACTGCGGTCGCACTGCGGCCGGAATTCATTCCCATATAGCAGCCGGACAAGGCCACCAGAATACCGAACAACAGGCTCTTGAACAGACCGATTGCAAAATGCACCAAGGGAACAGATTGGCTGATTTGCTGGAAATAGACACTCCAGGTCAAGTCCAGCATCCCCACGCTTACCAAACCGCCACCGAGAATACCCATTAGGTTGGCATAGATGGTCAATAGCGGCATCATGATGACGAGGGCAACCAGACGAGGCACGACCAAAAACTCCATTGGTGATATACCCATGGTTTTCAGTGCATCCACTTCCTCATTTACCTGCATGCTGCCCAGCTGTGCAGCAAAGGCGGCGCCGGTCCGCCCAGCCATGATAATCGCCGTCATCATAGCTGCCATTTCCCGCGCCATTGAGAGCCCCACCAGATTCGCCACATAAATGCTGGCACCGAATTTTTCCAGCTGCACAGCCCCGACGAAGGCAAGAATCATCCCGATCAACACACTGATCAGAGTGACGATTCCCAACGAGGAAGGACCGGAGTCCTGTAGAAATATTTTGAGATCTTCACCGCGAAATACTGCTTTCCCCCGCACAAATCGCTGGAAGGCAATAATCGATTCCCCAAGGAACTCCACAAAACGCATGAATTCGCCAAGCCCATGGACCACTCTCAATCCCAGTTGCTCAAAAAAGCCTTTGGCAACGTAAGGCATTGGATGAGGTTTGGCTTTATCCACGGATTTGGTTAATGCCAAAATACGGAGAACCCCATCCGGCAAGGATTGTTCTTTTATACTTAACTTGCGCGCCGTGGCCAGCAGACTAAGTTGACGAAGGTAAGCAACAAGGGCGCTGTCCCATTGTCCCAGCGCCAATCCATCCACCAGGATTTCCTGAATGTCGGGATTGCTTTCCAGCAGGGAAAGTACGGGGCCAGGTTGCTGCAGCGGCTCGTGAATACTCCACTCCCCACTCAGCCGCACGTGCAACTGCTGCTGTTGAACACACAGGGTCACTTGTTCAGACACTGATATCTGCGAATGCTTTTGTTCACCCATGGGCGCTTGATTCTTCTTCCTGACCGGTCATTCCAGTGTTGTTTTTAGATCTGTCACTATGCAGCCTACCTTGGCTCCACATATAGCCAACATAGCTTCCAGGCACCTTAGGTTAGGCCGACGTACTAATGCTGACGGACGCCATACAGCTGAGCATACAGACCTTCCTGAGCCAACAATTCGCTGTGACTGCCTTCTTCTGCAATCTGGCCACCCTCAAATACATAGACACGATCCGCCTGTTTTACCGCAGACAGCCGGTGGGCAATGATGATAGTGGTGCGCTGGCGGAGAAAATCCGCCAGCGCCTGGTGCAATTGGTATTCAGTTTCTGCATCCAGAGCGGAAGTCGCTTCATCCAGAATAACCACTTTCGGATTGGCAAGAATCATACGCGCAATAGCGAGCCGTTGTTTTTGACCTCCGGAGAGCCGGACTCCCTGACGCCCTACAATAGTATCCAGCCCGGCGGACATCGCTGCGACCACATCTTCCAACTGTGCCACGCGTAATGCATCCCACAGCATCTGATCGCTATGGTCCTGCCCCAGGCATAGGTTTTCACGCACGCTGGCATTAAACAATGCCGGATGTTGCAGCACAGTGACAACGTTCTCCCGGACTTTGTCGTGACCAATGTGTTCTATTGGAATTCCGCCATACTGCACTGAACCCCGCGTCGGGCTATACATGCCCAGAAGGACCTGCACCAGCGTGGATTTTCCACCACCGCTTGCACCGACCAGGGCCACTTTCTCGCCGGCACCTATGCTAACAGAGACCCCGCGGAGAACTTCCTGTCCATCCTGATAGGCAAAATGTACATCCTCCACTTCCACTGACACCGTCCGGCCTTTTTCAAAGGGATTCTCACGCATGGGATAGACAGGCTCCAGCTGCAGAGCCAGTAAATCATTGACTCTCTGCAGCGCAGCTTTGGCAGCAAAATAGTTGTATTGCATGCCCAGAATTTCCTGCACCGGCACCATCATGAACCAAAGGTAGCCAAATATCGCAAACATGTAGCCTATAGATAAGTCCGAGAACAACACCGTCAGCATGGCGGTAGCCCGAAAGACATCCACACCAAACAGAAACACCATAAAGCTGACCCGGTTAGCCGCATCACTTCGCCATTCATACTGGACAGCATGCTCGCGCACATTTTGGGCGTTGCCGACCAGACGATGGAAGTAGTGCTCTTCGCGATTGGCAGCACGAATCTGATGGATCGCATCCAGAGTTTCTGTCAGCGCTTCCTGAAACACTTCAAATGCCCGGTTTTCAAGACGCTTAAGTTCTTTAACCTTTTTCCCCAAGCGGGTGGTGAGGTAAATCACAAAGGGGTTGCAGAAAATGACCAGCAGACCCAGCTTCCAGTGCACCCAGAGCAACACGGTAGCAGTACCGATGATTGTCAGGGACGCCACTAAGAAGCGGCTGATTGTCACTCCGAGAAACTGGTCAAGAGTGTTCAGATCAGTGACAAAACGTGAGGCCACCGAACCACTGCCAAGACCTTCATATTCAGCCATCGATATCCGGGGTAGACGCCGCAGCATACCGGAGCGGATCTGAAACACGATATCTTTAGCAATAATCGTAAATTGGCGGCCTTGCCAGACATTCATGACCAGTGAAATGGTACGCAACAGCAGTGCTGTCACCACCATTATCCCCACATAAAACACCGGCCCCTGCCAACCCTCAGGTGCCAAGGCATTCATAAAAGGCACCACAGGACCCGCCTTTTCCAGCAGAACTTCATCAACCAGTAGAGGCAGAAGTAAAGGCACCGGTACCGCTGCCAGAGTGGCTAGGATGGCGATAACATTGGCTTTGACCAATTCTTTACGATGGCACAAGACCAACCGGCGAATGTAAGCCCAGCTATAGACTTTGGGAGGATTTTGCCCCACTGAACTGGGGTTGGATAGATGCGGCTCAGACATAAGGCTTAACAGTCTACTCAGACAGCCAAAAAGTAAATTATGACTAGTCTACTTGAATGCGGCGAAAAACCCGAGTAGTGGCAGATATTGAGAAGTGATAAACGCCATGGCTAACAGGCCAGGTCTTGGCCCAACGTCATCATTGACCTCATGTTCCTGCTGTCTCCAGGTTTTGGGCATCCTCACTACCCCGCTACGCTTGGGAAATCTGACTACTGAGGTGAGTAATGATAGATCTCACTATCCGGGTGAAAAGCCATCCAGGCGAACCAAAAGGCGACTAGACCTGGTAATTCCTGATCCTGTACGTCAAATATTCGCGCACTCTGATACTCGTCGGAAAACACCACTGTGACAGATTGGCCGGCGATTTTATCCTGAAGCCTTGCAGGACCTTTCCTCAGCTCAACGAACGGATAAACTTTACTGACACCATGGAGTTCAATTCCCAATACCGGCTCTTTTGGATGATAACGACGGTCCATGGAGGTTACCGGAAAATAAACGTAGCTGGACTCGGTATATCCGGGATAAGGAGAACGGCCATAGTCACGGGCGAACCCGGTTTCAAGATCCAGCACCAAAGAGTTAGGATAACGCTGCTTCCAGTCTTTCCAGTTTGTGTGCTGCACAGGTATGCGGCGGAGCTTAGTTCCTTTCAGCATTCCATTAATGGCCCGACCCTCGATCTGCGACCAAAGTGACTCAGTCTGCCGGTCATACATGAGCAAGTCGCTGTTGTAGAGCAGCCCGGATACACCAAACTCAAGGGTTCCGGCCTCTTGCCCTGAATCCTTATTAGCAGGAAAACTACCGTTGAATGCCATCCCCGTACCGCAAAGCGGACAAAAGCTGATGACGACAGCCTCACCAGCAAATTGGTCATTCACAATTTCATGGTAATTGAGAATTCTGACTGGAAAAGCCTTTGTCACACCGTTATAGGCGACCCCCAAAATGCGATCATCCGCTTCTAAATATCCTGCTTCGGAGATCGGGATAAAGTGCGGCTGATCAATAGAGGGAATGCCGTCTCTTGGAGGCCCGCCTCGAAGAATTTCATCTGCAGGTATCAGCGGCTCAGAAATTTGAAACCCATTGAGCTCTTGCGCCAAGGCTAATGACGACATCAGACCAAGAACCATCAGTGACAGCAGTAGCAACTGAGGTAGCTGAGGTAGCTGAGGTAGCTGAGGTAGCGTTGACCACTGAGAGGGCCTTTGCCGCTGAAATAGTTTGGTCGACTTCTGCGCCATGATAGTTCTCCGGCCGTATGTTCTATTCGACCGGAGAGTGACAACTAAGTTCCTGGTGTCTATTTAGCGGACAGGATATTAGCTGCGGCGTTTGGGCGTCCAAGCCCATACCATTTCGGCAATGACAGGTTCTTTGTCTTCAGCATCAGTCAAGGACACGGCCACTGAAACCTCCCCTTTTTCCTGAGTGCGGATAGCCTCAACCTGCTCATCCGTCAACCATGCTTCGGCACGCATATCTCCGACGGAACGTTTCACGTAGTCCAGCTTGATACTCTTTATCACGGGCACTGCCGAATCCGGCACATTCATTCCCACCACAAAACCGGTCGCGGTTTCAGCGATCAAGGCGTTGGCAACCGCATGCACCGAACCGATGTGGTTTTGGATCGGCTTGCGGTTTTTAAGGGTTACCACACAACGTTTGTTGTTCAGTGTGTTTACTTTGGCACCGGCCGTGCCGACAAATTTCACTGTGCGACCGAAAAATAAGGTCAACGCTCTGGACCGGGCAATGTCTGGCAGCAAATTGATTTTGCTCACAATGGTGCTGAGTTGATTCATGATAGTTCCTGTCTTTCTCGTTATAGTTCCAGCGAAACCGACCCAACTCCGAAAGGAAGCTTGGGGGTGGCATTTCGACTCTCTGATGGAGCCTCGGTAAAAGTGCGGCTGCTAGATTAGGGTCTGTTAAAGAGCATTCTCGCTTTAAGGTTAAAAACCTAACACACCTGATAATTTTTAGAGCCTTTTGATTTTTGACAGTGGTCACTATAATGTGCGAATTCATCAACCTGGGAAGAATAAGATGAGCGACCTGAAACAAGCATTCGAAGAGGCATTGGCCTTTGTTAAAACAGCTGATGGCGATTTTCAGCCATCCAACGAAATGAAACTGGATATGTATGCCCTGTTCAAACAGGCCACTGACGGCGATGTCTCTGGAGATCGTCCTGGCATGATGGATTTTGTCGGCCGAGCCAAATATGATGCCTGGGCCAAGCTGAAAGGCCTGAGTAACGACGAAGCCATGCAGCGCTATGTTGATACCATAGCCGACCTTAAGAAGCGTTTTGGCGGTTGAGCTCCCGGAATACTGTGGAGAACCCGACCTGAACGAGGTGTCGGCGACGATGCCTCGTGACATCTATTCTTTCGGATCAGACCGGTGCTTATGAGGATGCCATCCTCGACGGCACTTTCATCTCTCCGTCATAGAATCCAAATACAATAACAATCAATATTTGGTTAAGGAAATTTGTAACCATGGATTCCGCTGAACTGTTTATACAGTCTAATCAAGACCTTTACGTTGATTTGCAAAACGCTATACAGGAAGCTGGCTTCAGCACCAGAACCCAGCAAAACTATATTCACTGGGTAGCAAGATTCCTTTCTTTTCACCAGCATAAAGCCGCCAGTGAGCTGAGTGAGAGTGATGTCCTGCGGTTCCTTAAGTTTGTCGCCACTCAGCTCAAGGCATCACCTGCCAAGTGCAAACAGGCACTCCAGGCATTGAAGTTCATGTATCAAAACGTATTAAAGCGGCCGTTACCCATGCTGGCATCTGCAGACAGAGCCTAAACAACAACAGCCCCTGACCAGGCTATCGCGGAGTGATATTTAAGGTGTCGTACACCACGCTGTTGGTGGGGACAACCTGAGGTAGTCTTGGTTCAGGCAGGTTGAGCTGTGGTGTAGGCGCTTGCGTAAATTCATCCTTTATTAACCGATCACTGGATTTATTATTGCGCTCGCGTAGGTGCAGGGGGGCATCAGTTTCCTCACCGGCGGCCGGCGCGTCGAGTGCACCACCGATAACAGCATCTGCCAGGGCATCTGAATCCAGGGAGGGTAAAGAGAAAGACTCCAGGGTACTTTTATCCTGAAAGGTTGGCAGAGGCGCTAATGGGTCCTGGCCTGCGGCATGCCCCCACCCTGCAGTAACCATCCCCAGTCCCGCCAGAAGGTATGGAACCAATTTAAACCTTTGCAGTTGAAGCGCGTTCATACCGTTTCGCCACCCGCTGTCTGATGCATTCTTGCTACCAGATTTTATTCTGATTCCTTTAGTGCCTATTTTATAGACAGATTGGTAAAGATCATGCTCTTTCTCCAGGCTTCGTGACCAGCATCACAAGACGTGTAGGTCAGGAAAGCTATTTCGCCGGTTGCGGAAGTCCAGTCTTCCTCGCGCAGCCATTATTCATCATCAGTCTGCAGCACGTAAATCATAGTCAATCTGCAACACGTAAAATGACTTGCGCCCTTCAGGGGTAGCAATACAGACTTCATCATCAACCTGCTTTTTCAGCATCGCGCGTCCAAGTGGCGAATCGATACTGATCATTCCCTTTTTGACATCAAACTCATCAGGGCCGACTATCCGATAGCGAAATTCGGCTCCATTTTCATCTTCCAGCGTCACCCAGGCACCGAAGTAAATGCGAGTCAGATCGTCCGGCTTTCGGCTCACCACTTGCAACGCTTCGAGTCGCTTGGTGAGATAACGTACACGGCTGTCGATTTCACGAAGCTGCTTTTTCCCGTATATGTACTCGGCATTCTCTGAGCGGTCGCCCATAGCAGCGGCTTCAGAAACAGCTTTGGTCACTTCAGGACGTTTGATTTTCCACAGATAGTGGAGTTCTTCACGCAATACCTTTTCCCCTTCCGGGGTGATGACATTGGCTTTTGGCGGTCCAGGGGGGCGATAACGGCCCATCCTCACTACTCCTGCTGATAAGTGGCATTGATCGAAATGATGATTGGGGCAACTCCTGCGGGCTTTGTCATTGCCAGGTTTAAGTAATCCATTGACTTCGTTAGTGCCCGTCCAGAAACACCGGTTTCCAGACGGACACTAGCGTGTCACAAGGATATGCTGCCAAATTCACATTTTGGCTTTGCGACTCCCATTAATGGCAGGGAAGCCGTTTATGGATGAAGACTAGTTAGGAGGATTGCTAGCACGGGCTTGCTTCACTCTGTATGCCATTAAGAAAGCGGCTATAGTTCCGCTAAACAGGCCGGTCACCTGCACCCAGGCAGGGAATATAGAACTGCCACCCAAGGCAAATTGAATGATCAGCATCAGGCCGAGCATTGCTAAAACATGCCAATATTCCAGAAAGCCAGCAATACGAGCCGTTACATGTCCAGCCAGGCCATCAAAAAATATGCCCACTAAAATCAGCATCCATACCAGAGTTTCCGAACTGGCAGGATTAGTCAGCACTTGCTCGATGGCGGCCTGTTCCATACCCTGCTGAGCCAGTATGGATGAGTAGATCAACAGCACTAGAATACTACCGGCAAACGAGCCCACAATATCAATAACTACACCGGTAATGACTGCCCGAAAATTCAACACCATAGCGACCTTAGAGCTTGATTAAACATTGGAGGAATTGTAGGTGATCAGACAAAAAAAATCCCCCGATAAACGGGGGAATGCTAGGCAGTGGCATAAGGCACCAAAGGTGCTATGAGACGGGAAAAACAACCATTCAACTTCAAACAACAACTAAACGACTTTACATCTACTTAAACTTACCTAAGTCCAGTTCGGTAACCTGATACAGACTATAGCTAAATGAATATTGCCAAGAGGTGGAGTGGGTATTAACCTTTGGTAACGCGGTGGCTGGGCGATTTAGCCTATGCTGGACAGCGGATCCCATGCGTAACCCGCGACCTAATGTGTGCCGAGCAGTCGCCTTCTCCCCTGTTCAACCTGGAGATCTTTAATCAAATGCGTCCTGTACGACCAGTAGAAGAAGTCGAAGAGCTCAAACAGAAGATCCTTGACGTAGCACTCCACCTGATTGTATCTGAAGGATTTAAAGCCCTGACCATGCGTCGCCTGGGGAAAAGCCTGGGAATGACCGCGCCTAACCTCTACAACTATTACCGCGGCAAGGACGAGATCTATATCACCCTGATGATTCAAGGGTTCAGCAAGCTGCGACAGTATCTGGTGAAAGTGGCAGAAGAGCATCATAATCCCGTGGCCAGAGGAAGGGCGGTCATGCGGGGCTACATCGAATTTGGCCTGAACCATTCACAGCACTATGAGCTGATGTTCTCCTCTCATGGCCCAAAGGCACAGGAATTCAAAGGAACCGAAGTCGAAGACCTTTCCGAGCAGGAGTATGCCTTGAGCATGGAAGTCGCACGATTTGCCGAAACCTGTATACAGCTGGTCATGGATAAAGTCGGCTTACCAGTAACAGACGAGCAAAGAAGAACAATGCTCATCGAACTCTGGAGCCTTCTACACGGCATGGTCAGCCTTCATCTGACCGGCAATACCAGCTCACTTACCGATAGCCCGGTCACCACTTATGAACATATATTGGATTTGTTGCTGGAACGGTTTATCGAGCGCCATCTGCAATCGGCCAAGGTCTGATACCGGTACGCGACAGACGCATTCACTGCCGTAGGAGCAGGCAAATTAGGTTGCCACACCTATAAATAATCTTTACTTTCTTCCACCAATGTTTGGAAATCGTGAGCTAGGCTCACCATATCCCGCCCGGGCATTTTGACCCTCCGAGGCGTATCAATTTCCTCAATTGAGTTCAGGGTAGAAGGACCATGAAAACACAAGATCTGATGAATAAAGCATTGTCTGGCTTGGATTATGTAGGCTACCAGCTGGAATTTTATGGTGTCACCGATAAAGTTAACCGTCACACCACGCTGGCGTTCATACTTGCAGAACAAAATCATCTGAAAGGCGAGTTGGACAGCTTGAATGCCAGAATTGATCAACAGAAGGCCAGAGTCGAGCGTCTTCGCAGGCAAGCAGAAGGGCTGCTAAGCAGTGGAATTAATTTTGCCAGCCATCCAATTCGCAACACTCTTGATCTGGTAAAAACTCGTCTACAGTAATAGACCAAATGAAGAAGCGCTGGGCTGGAAGAATCCTGACTGATGAACAGTCAGGCCCCGGCTCATGCTTCATGTAACATTTTCAGGATTTGGCAGGCCTGGAACTTCAGCAGTCTGATCCTGCCCTCCCCCCAAGGCCTTCTTCGCTTTTACATATGGCATATGTAATTCAGCCCGCAGGCCTGGCTGATTGTCTTTCAACACCAGTTGCCCCTTGTGCATCTCACACACCGCTTTCACCATACTCAATCCGAGGCCATTGCCCGGCAGGCCACGGGTTTTATCTACCCGGTAAAAGCGCTGAGTAACCTTTTCCACCTCTTCAGGGGCTATACCCGGGCCTTCGTCCCAAACAGAGATCACCACATTATCAAATGCCCTGAGGCGGATTCCAACTGAGCCACCTTCCGGTGTGTATTTAATCGCATTATCCAGCAGGTTGGCGATCGCCTGAAACAGCAGATCACGATCTCCCTTGATTACAATTCCCTTAGCCAAGTCCATAGCCAGATTCTGTTGTTTATCGGCAGCGACGGCTTCATAAAGGTCCGCTGCATCGAGCACAAGCTCATAGAGATCGACATCTTCAAAGCGGCTGCTATAACCCCCTGACTCAATGCGGGCAATACGAAGCAGTGCATTGAAGGTAACCAGAAGGTGATCCGCTTCAGCGATAATATCCTGAACAATTTGCCGGGATTCCTCTTCCAAAGTCTTGGATTGCAGCAACTCCAAACGGCTACGCATGCGTGTCAGTGGTGTTCGCAAATCATGGGCAATATTGTCTGAAACATGACGCACTCCAGCCATCAGACTTTCTATCTGATCCAGCATGCGATTAAGGTGATCAGCTAGCTCATCAAAATCATCGCCGGTCCCCCGGATGGGGACCCGTAGAGATAGATCCCCCTGCATGATTTGCCGGCTGGTTGAGGTGATAGCCTCAATTCGCCTCCGCGTGCCGCGTGCCAGGGCAGCGCCGCCCACTATCGCCAAAGCCAGGGTAATAGCGACACCCCAGGCCAGTGACCGCTGAATCAGCTCCCGTACCCGGAACAGGGCAAAGACATCTCTGCCCACTAACAATCGATACCCGCCCCTTAATGTAAATACACGGGCCCTGGCCATATGGGGCGCGGCAAAGCGACCACCGGAACGATTCAGATAGAAACTGATCCAGCCGTCATCATCATCCACCAGCGCCGGCCACTCATTCAAATTACCTGCCTGTGGCTGCACATCCGCATTAACCAGCAAATAGATGGACTCGCCTTGAGGATCATTCAGGACCCGTTCGTTCATGACGCTGACCATACCGCGCAGACCCTGGCGACGGTATTGTTCTGCCAGCCCCTGAATCTCAGCCTGAATGGTCTCGTCCACCTGATCGGACATAAACCCGACTGTAGCCCAATAGATGAATCCCAGGAGAATGAAAACTGACGCTGCAAACAACAGAGTGTATAGCAGCGCCAGCTGGAAGGCGGATGTTCGAAGAAGCTTAGGCAGTTTCACGCAATACGTATCCTGCACCCCGAATGGTGTGCAGTAGAGGTACCTCAAAATCCTTATCTATTTTGGCTCGCAACCGGCTGATATGAACGTCAATCACATTGGTCTGAGGATCAAAATGGTAGTCCCACACTTTTTCCAGCAACATAGTACGCGTCAACACCTGGTCCGGGTTGCGCATAAAATATTCCAGCAGTCGAAATTCACGGGGTTGAAGGTCTATATTCTGTCCACCACGTTTAACCGTCCGCGCCAGCAAATCCATCTCAAGGTCTGCAACCTTCAGCGCAGTGACCACTTCTTGTTGCTGTGAACTGCGTCTGGTCAGCGCTTCGATCCTGGCCAGTAACTCACTGAACGAAAATGGTTTGACCAGATAGTCATCGCCACCGGCCCGCAAGCCCTGGACCCGATCATCCACTTCACCAAGCGCGCTGAGCACCAGTACAGGAACTTTGGAGCCGCCTGCCCGCAACATTTTGATGACGGTCAAACCATCCATTTCAGGCATCATGCGATCAATCAGCAAGAGGTCATAACTCTCATTCGTCGCAAGATGCAGACCTGATTTACCATTGTCGCAGAGATCAACGACAAAGCCGCTTTCCTTCAACCCCTTGCTGAGATAAGAGGCTACCTCTTTGTCATCTTCTATCACCAAAATTCGCATTCCAACCTCCTTCACTAGCGCGCCCTTATGAATGCTCTCTGGCACGTTTAATCTGCTCATATGCGGCCCGGATTTCCTGGGTTTTCTCTGTTGCCAGCTTGATCATTTCTTCCGGCAATCCTTTAGCAACCAATTTGTCCGGGTGGTGTTGACTCATCAGCCTTCTGTAGGCTTTTTTCAATTCTGCGTCTGATACCGAAGGCTCAATACCCATTGCCTGGTAAGCTTCTTTCAGGCTGGGGCCCTTGGATTGAGCTGCAGCATATTGCTTTCCGGCATAACGCTGCTGCGCTACCGCCATGGCTAACAACTGCTCAAACTGGCGATGATGGAAGCCGATTGACTCAGCCACCTGATACAAGACTTTCTGCTCGTTGGCATGCAGCTCCATATCTGCAAGAGCCGTCACGATCAAAATTTCCAGAAACATCTGCAGCAGATTGGTACGGCGAGAACATTCTTGCCGAAACTGTGCCAGCACCGAGGCCAGGTCAAAATCGTCCTGCTTACCCTGATTGAACAACCCCATCGCAAGACGTCTTTGTGATTCGTCCAACTGCATGCGATCCATGATCTGGCGCGCAGCCTGGATTTCACTTTCACTGACTCTGCCGTCTGCTTTAGCCAGGTGCCCCATTACGCTGAAAACAGCTGTAAAAAATGCCGCCTGCACCCGCTCGGTGTCACCACCAGACCAACCGCTGCCACCTAATTCCAGTTGTTTAACTCCGGAATCCAGTGAATGTCCTAACGCGGCCCCAAGAACAGCCCCCAACGGACCGCCAAGAACGAAGCCAAAGGCTCCGCCCAGTAGTTTGCCCCACCAGCTCATTTACTTGAGAGTCTCCTGTATCCCTAAAACAGCCTTGGGCACGTAAATATCATTAAAATCGCACAGTGGGCTGAAAAAATATCCGATTCAGTCTAGGAAAGGCGCCATTAGGAGCCCAGTTAAGAATTAGTAATTTGGGGACGATTGACCAGTTTACAACCACCCAAGGGAAGTCTCTGTGCCCCCCAAAGGACGATACTCGGCACTCACCCATCCGCTATAGCCCATCCGGTCCAGCTGAGCAAAAACAAAGTCAAAGTTGATTTCACCAGTCCCAGGCTGATGCCTGCCGGGATTATCCGCAAATTGAATATGACCAATACTAGGCAGCAGGTCTTCAATCGTCGATATCAGGTTCCCTTCCATAATCTGCATATGGTAGAGATCGTACTGAAATTTAAGATTGGGGCGGTTCAGGGTTTCTATCACCTGCATGGCTTTGGCACTATTGTCGATCAAGAATCCCGGCATATCCACCCGGCTGTTAATCGCTTCAATCGTCAGCGTCAATTCATGAGCCGCAAACTGTTGCGCCGCATAGTCCAGATTCTCCAGTAAGGTATCCCAGGCATGGACTTCATCAACATTGACTGGACGAATACCGGCCAGGCAATTGACTTGCTGACAACAAAGTCCGGTGGCGTACTGTAATCCTAACTCCACACTTTGCCGGAACTCATCCCTGCGGTCAGGCAGACAGGCAATTCCCCGTTCACCAGCCTGCCAGTCTCCTGGCGGAAGATTATGTAGCACCTGTGTCAGACCGGACTGGGTTAGTCTCGCACAGAGTTCTGCCAGAGGATAGCCATAAGGAAACAGATATTCCACACCGGTAAATCCCACTTTTGAGGCAGCAGCAAAACGATCCATAAATTCCAGTTCATTGAATAACATGGATAGATTCGCGGCAAATTTAGGCATAGGAACTATCTCTAATTAAGCGGCTCTGCCGATATACTTGACGCTAGTTGTGTATGGTTCAGCGCCTCAAGATGCAGCAAGAGTCCACTGTGATCAACATTTTCCAATCCAGCAGCCAACAGTGCCTCATACTCACTATATACTCTTTCTACCAGGGGGAGCTGCAGTCCTGAGCCAGCAGCTTCATCCAGAATCATTCCTAGATCCTTGTGCTGCACCCTGGCAGTGGCACCTGGCTCAAAATGGCGCTCCAGCATGCGCTGACCATGTAAATCAAGAATCCGACTGGAAGCAAAACCACCCAGCAGGGCTTCCCGTACGGCAACGGGGTTGGCTCCACCTTTAGCGGCGAGCAACAATGCCTCTGCAACCGCACCGATGGTGATCCCCACAATCGCCTGATTCGCCAACTTTGCTAGCTGCCCCGAGCCTGCCGGACCAATATATGTAGCCTTACCTAAAGCACTAAATACTGGGGCTGCCCGCGCAAAGTCCTCCGGCATACCACCTGCCATAATAGATAGGGAGGCTTGCTCAGCACCTACAGTACCGCCACTTACTGGCGCATCCAGATAGCGTGCCTGAACCTCTTTCACTTTTTCTGCATGTTGACGTGCCGTTTCAGGGGGGATGGAACTCATGTCGATCACCAGAGTTTCTGGCGTCAGCACCTCTATGACTTTCTCTCCAATTAGGACGCTATCGACCACCGGGCCATTTTCAAGCATGGTGATAACAATATCGGCCTCACTTACGGCTTCAGCCGGAGTAGCGCAAATTTGGGCACGCCCCTCAAAGTGTCGGGCATTAGCCAGAGTGCGGCTCCATAACCTTAGATTAAACCCGGCTTTAATGAGGTTTTCAGTCATGGGTTTCCCCATGAGTCCAATGCCTAAAAAGGCAATCGTAAATGACATAGCGGAATCCCTATTTGTGACAATAACCTCGCCTGACAGCGATAATTTCTCAGGCATTCTACCCTTAACTGTGATGCCTCATAGAATTTAAGCATAAAAAAACCGCCAAATGAGGCGGTTTTTTAAAAGTGGACCGAGCGGCAATTATGCGTCGAGCAGGTTTTTCACTTTTTTCATGGCATTTTTTTCCAGCTGTCGGATACGCTCAGCAGAAACACCATATTCGTCAGCCAGTTGGTGCAAGGTGGCCTTGCTTTCGGCCAACCAACGCTTTTGCAGGATATCTTTACTGCGGTCGTCCAGATGTGTCAGTGCATGATGCAAACGAGCATTGGAATCTTCTTCCCAATTTTCGTTTTCCAGCATCAGGGCAGGATCTGCACGGCGATCTTCCAGGTAATTGGCAGGTGCCTGATAGGCGTAATCGTCATCATCATCGACCCCGGCATCAAATGAAGTGTCTTGACCTGCAAGACGACTCTCCATTTCACGAACCACCTTAGGCTCAACGCCCAAGTCCGCAGCCACGGCATGAGCTTCAGCATTGGTCAGCCAGGCAAGTTTTTTCTTGGCTGAACGCAGATTAAAGAACAGTTTCCGCTGGGCTTTAGTGGTGGCGACCTTCACGATCCGCCAATTGCGCAAGATAAACTCATGAATTTCAGCTTTGATCCAATGCACGGCAAACGACACCAGTCGTACACCATACTCTGGGTTGAATCGTTTCACGGCTTTCATCAGACCAATATTACCTTCTTGCACGAGGTCTGCCTGGGAAAGTCCGTAGCCAGAATAGCTTTTGGCAATATGGACAACGAAACGCAAGTGCGCCATAACCAGTTGGCGGGCTGCATACAGATCCTCCTCCTGATGATAGCGCACAGCAAGATCGCGCTCTTCTTCAGCAGTCAGCACTGAAATCGAGTTTACTGCATGAATGTACCCCTCCAGGTTTCCGATGGGGGCTAACATTTCAACCGGCCGTAAACTTGTACCCATTTAAATCTCCACTATTCAGCAAGGAAAGGGAATATAACATCTGAACATTGGACTGCCAACGCGCCAAAAAGTTCCCTATGTAACAAATTGTAATCGAACTAATCACCAAACCTGCTTTCCAGGCTTTGATGCGGAAACGCGAGTTGAAAGTCGTTGCGTCCTAGGACGCGTAGCATCGGTGCTCCCTAGAAAATCGGTCATACTTAGACCGGTTCCTTCAAGCATCTTTATATTGGACCAGCCATTTGTTAATTCAAGCAGTATTACAAAAGTTTCATTGCTCTGGATATTAGGGGCAAAACCATCAAATGCCAGGAACAACCCCGCTCGCCAAGCCCTTTTACTTCGGTTCAATCTCATCCAAATGGCGTTTAACCGCCACCCAGGCACCTGAACAGCCCAAAAAAGCTCCTACTATCAATAATAGCCCTGTAGCTTCGATTGACAGACCAGACAGCTGAAAACGGCTGTAATAGAGTGTGGCCATCTGATTGACCGGTCCAGACAACCACCAGAGCGCAAGATTCACCAACACCCAGGCCAGAACTGCGCCAACGACACCGTACCAGAATCCCGTATAAAGGAAGGGGCGCCGCACATAAGGATCAGTCCCCCCGACCAATTTGACCACCAGAATCTCGTCTCGACGATTCTCAATAGCCAAACGAATGGTGTTGCCAATGATCAGGATAACCGCTACTCCCAATAACAAGGCAATGGCCAAAGTACTGCGCCCCAAAACTTCAAAGAGGGCGTTCAGCCGCTTAACCCACTGTAAGTCCACCTGCACACTTTCCACTCCCGGCAGGCTACCCAGCGATGCTGCCAGCACCTCCATCTTCTGCGCGCTGGAAATCTCTGGCCCAGGCTGCACAACAATGACCGAAGGTAACGGGTTGTCATCAAGATAAGCCAGGACATCCCCCCAGCCTGACAATGCTTTGAATTCATCCAAGGCCTCAGCACGGTTGATAAACCGAACATCCTGCACGCCGGGATTAGACTTCACCTCCTGAGCCAGTTTAAAGGCCTTTTGGTCGTCCTGGTCAAGTTGCATATAGAGGGAAATTCGTGAAGATCCTTCCAGGTTTTCAGTCAATCCGGTGACATTGTCCAATAGGACCAGCAACCCCATAGGCAATGCCAGGGCGACTGCAATCACCAGCCACGTCATAAGACTCGACAACGGCGTCGACAGCAACCTCAAAAAGCTGCTGCGCGCCGTCTGCCGATGATGACTGACATAGGCTTCGAGACTGCTTTGCTCCAGCCCTGCAGATGCCCCCTGCCGGCTGGTAACTTCGCTGACTGACGCCGCCGGACGCTTGACGCTTTGAGATGGACTGGCGCCTCGGCTAGTAGGTTCTTTCATGCGACTTTGTCCTGCTAATTCAGCTCAAGATGACCATGATCCAGACGAATCATACGGTGACGCATATGAGAAATGAGCGCCAGATCATGGGAGGCAATCAAAACCGTGACGCCCACCTGATTAAACTGCTGGAACAGGCGCATGATTTCTTCCGAAAGCTCCGGATCAAGGTTTCCGGTAGGTTCATCCGCCAGAAGAATCGGTGGCTTATTGACAACCGCCCGGGCGATACCCACGCGCTGCTGCTCACCACCTGATAGTGTAATCGGCAGGGACTTTTCTTTTTTCAGTAGACCGACTTTATCCAAAGCAGCCCGAACCCGACGGCCGACTTCCTTGGGTGTGACACCAGCAATTTCCAGGGGTAACGCAACGTTGTCGTATACCGTACGGTCAAACAATAATTGGTGGTTTTGAAATACCACTCCCACATGACGACGAAAATAAGGGATCTGCCGTTTGGAATATCGCTCCAGGTTTTGCCCGCCTACATGAACCTGCCCTTTGTTGGGCCGCTCCATCAACATGATCAATTTCAACAGTGTACTTTTACCGGCACCGGAATGACCTGTCAGGAAGGCCATTTCACCTCGCCCCAGCTTGAAGCTGACATCGGCCAGGGCTTCAAAGCCGCCCGGATAACGCTTGGTTACCCGGTCAAAATGAATCATGGGATCATTACTCATAGGACTACTCGGACATCAGCTCTAATTGGCTTTTATCAGACATCAAAAAGCGCTTCAACAAACTCTCCTGCATGGAACGGACGCAGGTCATCGATTCCCTCACCAACGCCTATATACCGAATCGGTAGTTGGTGCTGCTTGGCAATGGCGAATAGAATTCCGCCCTTGGCAGTACCGTCCAGTTTAGTCAATGCAATTCCACTCACGCCTACTGCCTGACGGAAAATCTGGGCCTGGCTTAGAGCATTCTGCCCAGTACCTGCATCCAAAACCAGCAACACCTCGTGGGGCGCTTCAGGCTCCTGCTTTTTGATCACCCGAACGACTTTTTCCAGCTCGGCCATCAGATTGTCCTTATTCTGCAATCGACCCGCCGTATCTGCGATGACCACATCAATCTTACGTGACTTGGCCGCCTGGACAGCATCAAAGATAACTGAGGCACTGTCAGCGCCGGTATGCTGCGCGACTACAGGAACTTGATTACGCTCGCCCCAAACCTGTAGTTGCTCAACTGCCGCCGCCCGGAAAGTATCTCCAGCTGCCAGCAACACCGATTTTCCTTCCTGTTGAAAACGCTTGGCCAGTTTACCGATAGTTGTTGTTTTACCCACACCATTAACGCCTACCACCAGGATCACAAAAGGTGATTTGTCGTCCAACGCCAGTGTTCCGGTACAGGGTTCCAGCAGATTAGTCAGTTCCTCCTTGAGGGCATCATGCAATGCCTGAGAGTCTTTCAATTCTTTTCGTGCCAGCTTCTGGGTCATGGCACCAATAATCTGGGACGTCGCCTCTATGCCGACATCTGCAGTCAGCAACAGGGTTTCTATTTCTTCCAGCAGATCATCATCGATAGTTTTGGTACCGGCAAACAACGTTGCCAAGTTTTCTGTCAGTTGTGAACGGGTCTTACCCAATCCCTGGCGAATGCGACCAAACCAGCTGCGCTTATCTTCGGCGACTTCCCCTGCAGCAGGAGCAGGTGGCGTTTCCGGTTCAATTTCCTGTACTGCAGCCGCTTTCGGCGCTGGGGCCCCTTCTGGTTCAACGGCTGGAGCAGGAGCGGTCAGAGGTTCAGGCTCAGCCGGCTCTGCTACAGCAGGTCCGACAGCTTCAACTACTGCCGGCAGCGGCTCTTGAGCAACCGTCTGAGCTTGTCGATTAATCGGCTGGACTTTGGCTGTCTGCTTTTCTTCAGGCTTTAATTCAAAAACATTTGGCTTAGGTTGAGACTGCTTGCGTCTAATGCTATCCAGCAACCACACTAGCGCCATGCCGCCCAGTAGTATCAAAAACAACGTATTGATCATCGAATCCATAGTGAATCCATAGTGATATTAAAAATTGGGGAAGCGGTGGTGCGTGCGAAAAACGCCTTCAAAGGGACACCCAACCGCGCTACGATGGGCGCCTATTCTAGCCTTGAAACTTCACCTAACCCAACCCCGAATCGAATAATTCCAATGAGAAGGCAAAGCAAACCCAAAATTGAGCTCGGCACCCTGCGCATCATTGGCGGCACCCATCGTGGCCGAAAACTACAATTCCCGGCTCTGGAAGGCGTTCGCCCGACTCCCGACAGGGTGCGGGAAACGCTGTTCAACTGGTTAGCAATGCAGACCCCAGGTGCACACTGCCTTGATCTATTTGCCGGCAGTGGGGCGCTGGGACTGGAAGCCCTGTCCAGAGGGGCCGCGGAAGTCCTATTCGTAGATGCCGCCAATGCTATCGTCGAAAGCCTGCAGGGACACATTGCAACACTTAAGGCTGAGAACGCCGGAGTCGTATTGAGTGACGCCCTGCGTTGGCTGAAATCCAACCAGCCGGAACAGCCTTTTGACCTGGTATTTCTGGACCCGCCTTTCCACCATGATTTATTGCAACCCGTATGCGCGTTATTGGAGTCGGAAGGCTACTTGAAATCGCAGAGCCGCATTTACCTGGAAGCTGAAGCTGGACTGACCTCACTACCACTGCCACCGAACTGGGAAATAGTCCGACATAAACAGGCTGGACAGGTGCAATACGCTCTTTGTATCAGAAACTAATACATCAGAAGCAGAGGGCAATTCGTAGTTACCGATTAAAGTAGCCACCAATAAAAAAGGCGGGTATCAAACCCGCCTTTTAGGGATAGAGATTCAGGCTCTAGCCATTGCCGGCGCGGGGGCTAGAGAAAATGTCTTCAGCCATGCGGCAAAATCAGCCAAAGCATCAACACCGCTCTGCTCCGCCTGTTGACACCATTCTGCCAGTTCATGGAGTTTATCCTGGTATTTCAGACCTGGCTGGCGTCGCCATACAGCCTGCAGCTCCTTACTCTTTTGGTATATAACACGCAGCATTTCGTGTCGCTCCAGCACCGCATCCAGCCGTTCTTTGTCCCTGGGTGGAATCAGTGATTCCTCACGGTATAAAAGCTTCTTCACCCGTTTGAGCATTGTAAGCTCCTGACCGTCGAGCTGCTGCCGCTGCTCCTTGAGAATAGGCTGTAATACTTTTTTGCGGTACTGCACCATAATCTGAAAACGGTTATTGGCAATCGCCATAACAGTATCAAGGTCCAGCATCGATTTGCCTGGCACCTGATGGGCAATGGGGCCAACCCGCTTAGGCTTGGCAAGGCGGAAAAATTCAAACACCTTGATCCAGAACCAGCCGATATCAAACTCCCATGGTTTGACAGATAATTTTGGAGAATTCGGGTAGGTATGATGATTGTTATGCAGCTCTTCGCCACCAATAATCACCCCCCAGGGCACAAGATTGCGGGCGTTATCAGAGCACTCGAAATTGCGGTATCCCCAGAAATGACCAATACCGTTGATGACGCCGGCGGCAAAGAAGGGAATCCAGATCATTTGCACAGCCCAGACGGTAATCCCCATAACCCCGAACAACAACAGATCGAGAACCGCCATAATACTGATACCCAACCAGTTTTTGGTATAAACGTTATGTTCCAGCCAGTCTTCCGGGCAGCGCTGTCCATATCTTTCGAGAGTCTCTGGTGTCGCAGCTTGCTGATATAGCTCAGCACCCTGCCACATAACGGTTTTGAATCCTTTAACCACCGGAGAGTGGGGATCTTCCTCAGTTTCACACTTGGCATGATGTTTACGGTGAATGGAAGTCCATTCTTTGGTAATCATGCCGGTGGTCAGCCACAGCCAGAAGCGGAAGAAATGTGCTAAAGCAGGATGCAGGTCCACAGCGTTATGAGCGGAATGACGATGCAAGTAGACAGTCACACTCACAATAGTAACCTGGGTCAGAATCAGGGTAACGATGACAGTTTGCCAAGCCGATAGTTGCAGCAGGCCTTCATACCACATGAAAAGAGTCTCCGGATGGTAGTTATAATTTCAGCGTACAAGTGTACGCTAAAAAGATTTTAGGCGCACAGAAAAAATGTAAATTTGCACATACCCTGTATAGCCTTTGACATCATTCCTGCAGCTTTGATTATCTCTCATTTCGACAATAAAAAGCTCATTAAAGCTGAGTAAATGAGTTGTTAGTCAATAGCAGGTGATCTTCACTATCCCGCCTGAAACTCCAGCCGGACTTGATATAAAGCGTAGAGACTTTATCCACCACTATAGCTGGCCCCATATACACCTTTCCGATTTCCAAAGCTTCCCTAGCAGAAACAGAAACCTTGCCTTCCTCTCCGTATACCCGGACCTTAAAAATCGGAATCTGTTTACTCTCAGCCGAAGCAAACTCAGGCGCCTTGGTTTCGGCATAAACACGACACTTCAGGGTTACCAGCTCAACCGGACGCTGAAGCTGGTAGCCGTAGCGCTGCTGATGGGCGTGATGAAAGGCCTGTTCAACACTTACAGGATTGG
Organism: Hahella sp.; assembly: GCA_050299855.1. Classification (GTDB taxonomy): domain Bacteria; phylum Pseudomonadota; class Gammaproteobacteria; order Pseudomonadales; family Oleiphilaceae; genus Hahella. Next base: position 81,490 of record JBNKWQ010000018.1, on the reverse strand, counting down.
TAAATCCTATTTGCCACTCCAGATCCAGCGTAAAGCTCTGGCCCAGATATCTGCATGCAACGGTCGTATCAGTTTGTGTTTCTGCCTCATTAACGTGCTCTTTTGCCAACTCCTCCAATGCTCTCGCCCTCAACTCTTCAAGTAACGATTCCACCTCAGTTGACCTGATTCCATCTGCACGCTGCACAATAGTGTGAGTGAAAGTCCTCTGCCTGGGAGCAACCAACATACCGAAGGCCGATAACACCCCGCCATGCGCGGGAACAATAGCGTCCGTCACGCCCAGGCTTTCTGCCAGCTCACATAAATGCAATCCGCCCGCGCCACCAAAACAACAGAGCGCAAAGCGTTTCGGGTCCTGTCCTCTAAACACCGAAATAACCTTCAAGGCCCGCACCATATGCTCGTTGGCAATGCGGACAATCCCTTCCGCCAAAGCCTCAATACCAAGCCCCAGCTTGAGAGCCAAAGGTTTCAGCGCTTCGCGGGCAGCCTGAACATCCAACTTCAGATAGCCCCCCAACAGCACCTGGTGCGGAATCCGGCCTAACACCAGATTGGCATCAGTGACCGTGGGTTCTGCTCCGCCTTTGCCATAACAGGCAGGCCCCGGCGCAGCCCCGGCGGATTGAGGACCCACTTGCAACATGCCACCGACATCCAGCCAAGCGATGGAACCACCTCCGGCGCCAATGGTATGCATATCCACCATGGGAACAGCCACCGGATAGCCGGCAATTTTGCCCTCATTGGTCAGCTTGATTTGACCATCTAGTAAGGCTACATCGGTGGAGGTGCCGCCCATATCAAAAGTCAGCAGTCGGGATGTGCCCGTCGTCGTCCCGATATGCAGTGCAGCAGCCAGGCCACCGGAGGGGCCTGACAACAGCAGGTGCACAGCTCGGCTTGCCGCCTGGTCAAACGCGATAGTCCCACCGGAACTCTGCATCATGGCGACAGAGCAGGGAGCCACCTCTTGCTCCAGGCGCATCAAGTAGGCCTGCACAATAGGCCCCAACCAGGCATTCAGCCAGGTAGCGATACCTCGTTCATACTCTTTGTATTCAGGCAACACTTCTGAAGAGCGACTGATAAACAACTCTGTATCAATAGCCAGCGCCTTTTTTGACAACATCTCAGCGATGTTTTTTTCATGCTCTTCATTAAGAAAGGAAAACACCAGATTGATGGCCACAGCCCGTGGACCAAGCTGCATCACTTGCCGCTGCAGATGCTGCAGCTCTTCTGACTTCAAAGGCTCCAGCACCTGTCCCTTTGAATCCATGCGACAATTGATTTCAAGACACAGCTCTTCGGGAACCGGGGGCAAAATCGGCTGAGGATTCAGGTTATAGAGTTCCTGCCTGGCTTGACGCCCAATGGTGAGCACATCCCGCATACCCCGATTGGCGATATAGACAGTTTTGACGCCCTTTCGTTCCAGTGCAGCATTGGTCGCAATGGTACTACCGTGGATAATATGTAGACTGCCGGCCACCACTTCAGCATCCAGCCCCATTTCATGGATACCTTGCATAATTGCCAGTTCCGGAGCTTGAGGAGTAGAAAGCACCTTGTGTATTCGCAAGTGCCCTGATTCTTCCAGCAACACGAAATCTGTAAATGTCCCTCCAGTATCAACACCCAACCATTTCAAGCTTTATCTCCAGTCTCTGGTTTTATCCGCATCACCCTGTAATATTGCAATAGAGAAGTAGAAACACCACCTAAAAGTCGTGACGGTGAACTACTCAGCCACATATAGCCAAGTTACACTGGCACCTCAAATATTCTATATCCGTCAGCGAAAGAGTCGCATTTTGCCAGAATTACCTGAAGTCGAGACCACCAGACGCGGCATCGAGCCCCATATAAAAGGCAAGAAAATCCATCTACTTGCAGTCTTCAACCCGAAACTGCGTTGGCCCATACCTGCTGATTTAGCAACCCAAGCAGCAGGCCAGGTGGTTGTGGCCGTTGAACGTAGAGCCAAATACCTTTTGCTACGACTGAACCGGATGACCTTGCTGATCCACCTGGGAATGTCCGGCAATTTACGTATTGTGGACTCTGCCACGCCCAGATTTAAACACGACCATGTTGAAATCGATTTTGAAGACGGCACCCGCCTGAGATTCAATGATCCAAGGCGCTTTGGTTGCGTACTTCCACTGAATTCAGCATCTGGTACAGGACACCCATTATTGGCGAACCTGGGGCCGGAACCCCTCTCGGAGGAATTTGACGGACAATACCTGTATAAGTTGTCTCGCGGCAGAAAGGCCCCTATCAAGACCTTTATCATGGATCAGGCAATTGTTGTTGGCGTGGGAAATATTTATGCCAATGAAGCTCTGTTCAAGGCCGGCATCCATCCCAACAGAGCAGCTGGCCAGATAAGCTTGGCTCGCTACCAAAAATTAGTCGGGGAAATAAAATCCGTACTACAAACCGCGATTAGGATGGGAGGGACTACGCTGAGAGACTTTGTGGGTGGCGACGGTAAACCCGGCTATTTTCAGCAAACTCTGTTGGTCTATGGACGGGCGGGCGAGGTATGCCACAATTGTGAGAAGCCTTTGAAGGAAATTCGACTAGGCCAGCGCAGCACTGTTTTCTGCGCCGCCTGCCAGCGCTAATTCGTTAGGTTTGTGACAACGTTCCGACCCCAGCTCTCTATTAAATACAAATATTTACGGAAAACTTCTGATTCTTTTTAGAAACTTTGCAAATCCCTGTTATATTTATATGATCAGTGGAATTGATTCTTTTGGGAGATTACACCCATGCGCCAGTCGCTTGTACGTTGGATTAGCATATTTACTGCCGTTGTGGCTCTTACTTTGCCTACTACAGGCTTTACCCAGACCATCGAAGAAAAGCCGACGGCACTGGCCATGACCGGCGATGCTCTTTTCGCCCGCCCGGTTCTATTTGGCATGACAGTAGTTGGGGCTGTGGTCTATGTTGCATCTTTACCCTTCTCTGCCCTGGGCGGCAACATGGCCGAAGCCGGTGAGATTTTGGTAGTAGGCCCTGCCAAAGCAACCTTTGTTCGCTGCCTGGGCTGTACACGCGTAGGCAAGAAAGAAGAGGTCGTCGTACTCGAAGAAGAATACTAATTTATGCCAGTTAAAACCCGGGCGCTTTCATCAGAAGCGCCCGTCATAGTTCTCTGCAGCGATTAGCTACCCAGCAATTCCTTCCAGATCGGATTTGTCCTGGCAAGTGCATGGAAGTGGGGATTCAATATTGATTCCTTTTGGTTGTAGTCAAGCGAAGCCAACTGCGTATCCACCATCACACCTCCCGCCCCCAGCAACACCGCATGAGCTGCGGCAGTATCCCATTCAGAAGTAGGCGCCAGGCGTGGATACCAGTCCGCCTTGCCTTCAGCCACCAAACAGATTTTTAGCGAGCTACCAATACTTTGCAGTTCAATATCAGCAAATATTTCCTTGGCTTTTCCCAACATGCTTTCCAATGCCTCACCACCATGGCGACGACTGGCTACAACCACAACCTTGGAGGCAGGATTCAATGAACGAGAGTGAATGGCTTCAACACCTGCACTATCTTCCCGAAAGGCTTCGACCGCTTCAACGTCATTCCAACCATAATAGAGCTGTTCTTTAACCGGAACATATACCCATCCCGCAACCGGATGCCCACCTACAATCAGGGCGATATTGACTGTAAACTCACCGTTACGGTTAATGAATTCCTTAGTTCCGTCTAGCGGATCCACCAGCCAATAGCACTGCCAATGTCGACGCTCCTCATAGGCCGGCAATTCTGATTCTTCCGACAGGATCGGGATAGAACTGTCTATTGCCTGCAAACCTGCCACGATAATCTTGTGTGCTCGCTGGTCTGCAATCGTCAGAGGCGAGTCGTCAGCTTTGGTAATGACTTCCACTCCCTCAGCAGAATTATAGACTTCCAGAATAGCCGCTCCCGCATCGTGCATGATGCGACGTACGGCGTCGTGGTAACCAGCATAATTTCCTTGATGCGACATGTATTCAACCTGATCCAATAACTGTTTATAAAGTGAACCCTGGCGCCAAGAGACAGTATCGTCATTGAACGTTATAACTGACACCCTTTGCTGGACTTCCGAAAATCTAAGCCCCGCAGCTATCACCTGGGTTTGTAAGGCGGTAAAATCCCACAAAGTAACCGGAAAAGCAAAACCCTGGCTGGTGCCCGGCAAACAGGACTGCCAGTTAAGCTCTAACACGAAGGCCGTGCACATAATGGGCACTTCTGGAATCCAACAGGCTTTGCCGACCTATCAAAGCCGTCAGATTTGTAGCTCCAGGTAATTTCCCCGGGCCATAATGAATTAGGTCCGGACCACGGATTCATTAACTAGATAAACGACAGAGAGCAATCATCGCCTATGGTCAATTGGCAGCAGATTAGCACCGTACTTCTCGATATGGATGGAACCCTACTCGATCTGCATTTCGACAATTATTTCTGGTTGGAACATCTACCCAAACGCTTCGCCGAAGCTAAAGCCATCTCTGAAACTGAAGCAGCTCAGACCCTGACTAACATCATCAATGCGCAGCAAGGTAAACTCAACTGGTATTGTCTGGACTACTGGAGCAGGGAGTTGAACATGGATATTCCAGCTCTAAAGCACGAAATTCAGCATCTGATTCGCTTCAGACCCCAAGTGGAAACCTTTCTTGAAGAGCTCAAGAATACTCATCACCGGGTAATTTTAGCCACCAATGCGCATCGCATGAGCCTGGAATTAAAACTTGAGCATGCCCATTTAAGACAATACATGGATCGAATTGTCAGCTCACATGATTTTCAGGTTCCCAAAGAAGATCCCAAGTTCTGGGAACACCTGAGAGAGGTTGAGGACTTCGACCCAGAATCCACATTATTAATTGACGACAGTTTTGCCGTATTGCACTCAGCCCAAAGTTACGGAATCAGACATCTATTAACTATTATGCAGCCAGACAGTCAAAAGCCGCGACGGCAATTGGATGAGGCAAACAAACACATTCTAGGCATTGATCATTTCGATCAAATATTGCCCAGCAAGCTGAAACACTCATGACATCACGACATTCCACAAACAATCAAGCCGACAAAGAAGAGCACAAGGTCCGGCTGGATAAATGGCTATGGGCAGCCCGATTTTTCAAAACTCGTACATTGGCGAAAGAAGCCATCGAGGGGGGAAAGGTCCATTATAACGGTGCCCGAGCTAAACCTGGGCGCATCGTCGATATAGGCGCAGAAATCAAAATTCGCCAAGGTTGGTCTGAAAAGGTGGTCGAGGTACTGGACCTGTCTGAACGCAGAGGTTCTGCCCCGATAGCGCAAAAGCTTTACCGGGAGACAGAGGAAAGTGAAAAGCATCGTGAGGAACTGGCCTGGCAACGCAAGCAACTTCAGGCCGCCACCATGCCGCCACCGCGACGACCAACGAAAAAACAACGTCGCCAGATACACCGTTTCAAAGAAAATTCCGATCAATCAGGCTAAACAGTATACGAACCGCCTGTTGATCCAGTCATTTAAGGGAAATCATGAGTAGCGATAATCTAAAACGTTTTATTTTTGAAAACCTGAACATTCGCGGAGAACTTGTCGTCCTGAATAAAACTACCGAGGAGATGTTTGCCAAGCACCAGTATCCCCCTGCTGTGAAACAATTACTGGGAGAACTGGCATGCGTCAGTTTGCTACTAAGTGCTACTCTGAAAATCCAGGGAAGTGTTGGTATACAGGCTTCCGGTTCAGGCCCGGTCACTACCATCATGGCAGAAGCTACTCATCGCAGGACCTGTCGTGGCATAGCCCGCTACAATGCAGTACCTGAAGGTGCATCTCTCAGAAACATCCTCGGAGATGAAGCAACCCTGGCCATGACCATCACTCCCAATCAAGGACAACGCTACCAGGGCGTTGTCGACCTCTCCCATGAACATTTGGCTGGCTGTATTGAGGACTATTTTTCCCATTCCGAACAGTTAGCTACCCGCTTGTGGCTATTTCAGGAAGGAAATCAATGGGGAGGCCTGCTACTACAACAACTACCGGACCAACGAGGTCCTGAACATATTCGTGAGGACTGGGAAAGAGTCTGCACTTTAGCAGCAACCTTAACCGCCGACGAAATACTGGGACTGGATGCCGAAACTGTTTTGCACCGTCTATTCCATGAAGAAACCGTACGGGTCCTGGAGGACGAGCCTACCGAATTCTGGTGCAGCTGTTCCGAAGAACGTACGCTGGAAGTCATTAAGTCACTGGGCGCTGAAGAAGCCTTCTCCATTTTGGATGATATCGGCCAAATCGAAATCGATTGCCAGTTTTGTTACCAGCACTACAGCTTTGATCGTGACAAAATTGTGCATCTGTTTTCTGACCCGACCGTACATTAGCCATTCAGGCCCATCTAAATTTCCTGACGCTATATGTGGCAGCATTCGCATAAACTTGGTGAATACCGGCTATTCGTCGTAGACGGGCCGAAAAGATCGTCTTTTACACAGGCTTTTGTCATAATGGCGCCCCACTTTATCACCAATGCAGCTTCGCCAATAGCCAAATACTAATTATATAAGTGGCGATGACTGCGCTTATGATTGCGAATGAGGGCGAGATCGAAGTGAGCAATACATTTACAGATCTAAATCCGGCTCAGCTGGTCGAGCTGGCTATTAAACGAGAAGAAGGGAGAGTCGCAGACAACGGCTCTCTTGTTGTAACCACAGGCAAACGAACCGGGCGCTCCCCGATGGATCGTTATATCGTTCAGGAACCCAGTACTGCAGATGCAATTCACTGGGGACCTATCAACCGTCCCTTTGATGCAGATAAATTTGATGCTCTCTGGGAGCGAGTTGAAGGCTATCTCGCTGAACGCGATCGCTTTATTGCTCACCTTCATGTCGGCGCAGATCCAGATCACTACCTGCCGATCAAGATGAGCACAGAAACAGCCTGGCATAATCTGTTTGGCCGTAACCTGTTTATTAAGCCAGAACGTTACAATGCCGCCGACAAGCAAGAATGGCAGATCATCAATGCGCCCTATTTTGTTTGTGAACCTGAGCGCGATGGCACCAATAGCGAAGGTACGGTTATCATCAATTTTGCACGCCGCAGGGTTTTGCTGGCAGGCATGCAATATGCCGGCGAAATGAAGAAGGCCATGTTTTCAGTGCAAAACTTCCTACTGCCTGAAAAGGACGTTTTACCCATGCACTGCTCCGCCAACGTGGGCGAAGACGGTCAGACCTGCTTGTTCTTTGGATTATCCGGAACGGGCAAGACCACACTTTCAGCGGACCAGTCTCGCTTCCTTATCGGCGATGACGAACACGGCTGGGGACGCGGCACTGTATTCAATATTGAAGGTGGTTGCTACGCCAAATGTATTGACCTGAGCAAGGAAAACGAGCCGGTAATCTGGGATGCAATTCGTTTCGGAGCCATAGTGGAAAACGTGGTTATTGATGACGACACCCGCCAACCCGATTACAACGATGTGTCTCTTACTGAAAACTCCCGTTGCGCCTACCCATTGGAACATGTTGAAAAACGCGTTCTGGAAAACCGGGCAGGCGAACCTACGGCGATAGTCTTCCTGACCTGTGATATGACAGGCGTTTTACCACCTGTTTCAATCCTGAGTAAAGAAGCGGCCGCATACCACTTTCTGAGCGGCTATACCGCGCTGGTGGGAAGCACTGAGATGGGATCAAGCTCCAAGCTGAAATCCACTTTCTCTACCTGTTTTGGCGCACCATTCTTCCCACGCCCAGCCGGCGTATACGCGGAGCTGCTGATGAAGCGCATGGAAGAATTCGGTAGTCGCGTTTATCTAGTGAACACTGGATGGACAGGCGGCTCTTACGGTGAAGGCAAGCGTTTCAGCATTCCAACCACACGTGCGGTTATTGCAGCCATCCAGAATGGCGCATTGGTTGATGTTGAGAAAGAGCATCTGGACTTACTCAATCTGGATGTGCCAAAAGCAGTTCCAGGTGTAGACACAGATTTGCTCAACCCGCGCAACACCTGGGCTGATAAAGCTGCCTATGATGCCAAGGCCAAAGATCTGATCAATCAGTTTGTTGAGAACTTCAAGAAATTCGAAGTATCCGAGGCAATAGTAAACGCAGGCCCCAGACTTGCGTAACAGGTCCTGAAATTATTAAAGGCGGCCTTGATGAGCCGCCTTTTTTATTGCCATTATCCGCTCTCTCTTGGTCTTCTCCCTTGCCCCTCTAAATAGAGGAGCGTTCTGGACCCTGCCTGCAGTTGATACTATCGATACCCCACGATCAATGGAACGAATGCCACCAGAAGCAGCGCGCTACCCATGACGATAAGAGGCATAATGATGCGTTCATGGCGTTGGTAGAAGGTACCTTCCTCCATTTGCGCCAAGCGAACCTCTTCTTCGCCAATAACCTGCCTGGTTAACAAGTGATTCAACGCAACTGGCGGACTCAAGTAGCCCAGTTCAAATGCCACCAGAGTTACCATCCAGAAATGGATAGGATCAATTCCGTTGTCATACGCGACCTTGGCGATTGTTGCACTGACTAGAATGACTGCACCATAGGGATCCATCACCATCCCGATAATCACCAGGATACCCACCAACAGGAACATCACTGTCCAGACACTGGCAAAGCTTTGTGGGAACAATTCCATTATGCCGGAGCGCTCTATAACCCCACCAATACTCACCGACAAGCCCATCAGGAAAAGCAGAGCCCCAATGTGAGTCGTCGTTTCATTGGTGGCAACCCGCAGCGCCCTTTCTACACCGCCAGCCTTGTCACCTCCATTGGTCGCCGCAACTACGCGATCTTTTTTCTGCGCCAAATGCTCGAACATCAGAATCGCCAACATCATCACCGGCAAAATACGGGCAGCGCTGAACTCGTTCAGCTTAACGTCCAAGGCAAAACGGTAGAAAAGATTGACTGAAATAATGACCAGAATATAAGGCAGCAGAGGCTTAAAGGCCCGGATCATGCCAGGCAGTGCTTCGCTGACCGGAGCTATAGTAAGAGCTGACTGACGGTTAATCGTAAGGCCAATAAGTGCAAACAACCCAACTGTCAGCATCAGCACATATACACCCCAGCCAAACAACTGATCAGTCGTTACCTCCCTGTTTAGATAGGCGATGATGACCACCAGCAGGCAGGGTCTCAGCACAACACCCAAGCTGCCAGACATCGCTGTTGCCGCAAGGGCTAATTGGCGACGCGCGCCTGCCCGTCTGAGCTCCATATATATAACAGAACCTGCAGCGATAACAAAAATACCGGAACCGCCGGTATAGGCTGTGGGTATCGTGGCGATGGCAATAGCGGCAAGTGCCAGCAGCTCGGGAGGCATTTTCCAGGGTTGGAATAATTTGAATACCAGTTCGGCCAGCCTGGTTTCCTTGAGCATCATCCCAATCCAGACATAAAGTCCGACATTCAGGAACATGTCAGAAAGGTCCATCATTTTATCAAGATAGATACCCACGCCTGCGACATGGCCACCAAGGGTGAAGTAGGTTCCAGATATCAGACACATGGTGGTATAGAGAGGCACACTCAGCATGGCGTTACCAAAATTGCCGCCACCCCTGGCATCCTTGGGAACATTGAGCAACTGCCAGGCACTGACCAGAGTCAAAAAACCAAACCCGAGTATCCACATGTAATGAAGAATATCCTTGTCCAGCGGCACTTTACCGCCATGTACATGGGTAAGGTCCAGGAACGAGTATGAAGACAGGAATAAAAACCCGTTAGCGATCATTTGCAGGAACGAAGACACCCGATGATCAATTCGAGTTTCCATCGGCCGCATGGAAATATGGTGACGGGTAAAGGTCGCTGTGGCAGCACATACCACAACCAGCATAGCCAGAATAAAGCGCTGAGAAGTCAGGCCAAAGGCAATCACTTCTCCAATAAACAGCTCCACACCACGAAACATTCTTAAGCCTGGAGTAATCCGATCCTTGGTATCCTCATATTTGGCAAATTTTTCCTGGCAGGCAGTTTGGGCATTCAACAAAGAAGCGCGCAGCACATCAGGATTAACCGGCTCTGATTCGAACAGATCAAGATCATCTGAACTGCTCTCCCTTTCGGCAACCAGTCGCGCCAGCTCGGATTCCAGATCAATACTGGGATTACACTCAGGCACTACCGGGTCAGCTCGCAACTCATAATAACCAGGCCAGGTATATTGCCCGAGCTTGAGTATTTTGTTGTGAATATCACTGCTGGTGCTGAAAACCACCACTGACAGCAACAATAAACACGCAGGTAAAGAAGATAGCCATTCGCGTATAGATCGGTTCGAAAACCGTTGGGATGCTGAATATGTACTTACGCCTTCCACAATTTAATGTCCACTCCGGTACGGCTGTCCGTCATGCCGGTTCGCCTTTACCTGTTTGCTGATGAAAACTCGTTATCGTTATTATTGACCTGACGACCAATATGGCAGGTGTTCAGGCCTAAAAATGAATTGCTGGAATATAATTCCAGGCACTATTACTGCGAACTAATGGCAATTTCTACTGCGAATTCATGGCAAACGAAGTAAAGGTAACTGATAGATAATTACCAGAGACAGTCACAGATAGACCTGGGTAATTTGCCTATTTCTACAGGATGTCATCCAGATCAATGGACTCGGTTGTCGATTCCTTCTGATCATCCCAAAAGGTTCCAAGCCCACCGACCGGGGTACGATATCCCTTAGCCTCAGTCCACATCCTGTCCGACATAGCAGTCAGTAGGGTTGTTGCCAATTCATCCAGCAACATAAAGTCGGGGTTGGGATCCTTTTTCTTCTTTGCTTTGACATGGCCACGAATCACCTGTTTGACCCCTTCAATATCGCCTTTGCCATAATGGGCCAATGCCTGGAATACATGGGGTAATCGTATCCCGGCCTTTTCGCCTTTCCTGGCAGCAATTTCCAGGCGCTTCATGGCATCTTCGCCCTGAGGTTCAGCACCTGGCAACATTGACCAAATGGTTGCACGAAGGGCCATAGGCACGCCCCACCATTTGCTATCGTCGACACAGGTCGCGGCACGTTCGACTTTTGCAGCGATATTTTTAGGCACACCCAGGCCGGTTGTGGAGGTAATCTCGTTATTTAGTGCCTGCAATCCGGAAACCATTCCCATGATCCAGATAAACTGATCCAGGTCCTCTTCAAGTTCAGGACACTCACCACCCGGCTCACCGTATTGGGCCACCAGATGCTGGTAGGCAATATAGTTTCGCTTGGCAGCAATGACATTGAGGCGCTTTTGCGCAATGAGGGCGTCTTCTGCTTCGAACGCATCCTGGGCCTTGATTGCTCTCATGTAGCGCAATTCTTCTTCCCACGATAACGCTTCCGCACAGAGACCCGCTGAACCGTACGTGATGACGGCTAATTGGTGAGGTTCATCACGAACTCGCCCGAATGACATCAGCATGGGAGTCAACGCCTCTGACATTGCGCAATTTATGCCCATATCGTCAGTGGCCAGCGTAAATGGAACCTGATGATCAGCCGCGAAGTTGACCATGACGTCACCCGTGGTCTTGTACATCATGTGCTGAACTGCGCCGCAGGCAGATAAAAAGCCTACAGCAACGGAAATTGTTAACACCTTGAGCACAGATGACACAGGTAACTGCCTAATTCTGTGTAAAGTCACAGAAACCTCCCAGTTGTATCGCTTTATCCATAGCGGATGCCCGTTAGGACGAATTGTTTTAATTCTGACGGAGGATTATCGCGAAATAGGGTCAGCTTTTGTGAGATGAATGACACAAAGCGCAACAATAGCGAAACAAAAAGCTCAAAAAAGTCCACAAAGCCTTACACAGCAATGATCAGCATGGTCGGATCACCATTTGACAGACAGCCGGCAGACACTATAAATAAGAAGGTTCTGAATACATTGCAGGTTCGCCTCAATACCAGACCTCTGGCTAAATAAGGTCATCCAGGGAGATGCCCCACCTCGCCCTCCAAGCGACAGTGGCTATCCAGTTTACTGACTTTGCAGCATCAACACAGACCGCTCAATGTAACGGCAACACCGACCAACCCTACTCAGGAGATAGTAATGCGCAAACCGGAACTCGCAGAAGCAATCGCAGCAAAAGCAGGCATCCCTAAGAGCAAGGCTGCCGAAGTGATTAATGCATTAACCGACGAAATTACCCTCGCCGTATCCCGCAATGACCCAGTCTCACTGATCGGGTTCGGGACATTTACCCAACGTCAACGCAGTGCCCGTAGTGGCAAAAATCCAAAAACGGGGGCGGTCATACAGATACCCGCCAGTAAAAGTGTGGGATTCAAACCAGGTAAGGCATTGAAGGACGCCCTGAATGGCTGACACCTGACCGATCTTTGTCATGGCGCGAGCACTGACTCGCGCCTGTTTTCATTTATATCCGGAACCTCAGCCGCCCGGATTTAAATCAGCACTCTTAGGTTTGATCAGATTTAAACTGAGACCAAACCGTCCAGTTCCGCCATCAATTCATCAGATATTCCCGGCACTCCGGACAGTTCCTGAACCGAAGCAAATGGCCTGGCGTCTATAATTTTTTGTGCAGTTGCCCGACCGATTTTTGGCAGATTGGTCAGCGCATTTAAGCTGGCTGTATTCAAATTGACAGGTTTTGCAGGTCCCGCAGCACTATTTGCAGGTTCTACAGCACTATTTGCAGGTTCTACAGAACTAGGGGACACCGGTGACGGATTATTTTTTAGCACTGAATTCTTCATCAAATCGTTTAATTCATCGAGACGCTTTTCCAGCGCCACAATTTCATACTGCAACGCCGTTTGCTTATCCAATGCATCCGCAGTATTCCGCGAGATGTTCCAAAGCAGCCAAATAGCCACCAGCAGTGCAATAAATGCGATAAATCCCATCCTGTATTCTCCGAATTATTGGTTTTTTACCAAGTTATAGCTGCCATTCTTCGTAACTCTCCGTACTACTGTTGTGCGGGAGAGTTTACCCCTCTTGTTATGCGGGAAAGTTTACCCTTCTGCTGCGTAAACTATAGTCCCGCCAAAGAGCGTGTAAAGTATCGCTCCCTGAACAGACACCCCCACCAGAGGCGTATTCTTGCCACGGGATACCAGACGATCCTCAGCTACTTTCCAGTGCGAAGTTGAATCAAGAACGACTATATCAGCTGCAGCCCCCACTTCCAGTTTACCGGTATCCAGCCCAATAGCTGCTGCCGGACCCGCGGTTAATGCTCGAAATGCAGTGGCCTGCTGCAGCTCTCCCTGCGCAATCAACTCTGCTACCTGGGACCATAACAGTTCCGCCTGGCTCATTCCTGAAGCTGTTTCTGCAAAAGGAGCCTGCTTGGCGGCACTCTCGTGCGGTTCATGATTAGAGCAGATAGCATCGATAGTACCCGCATGGACACCCGCCAGCAGAGCCTGCCGGTCCGACTCGCTCCGCAGAGGCGGCTCAACATGATACATAGGGTTATAGCCCGCTAGCGCCGCATCGGTATAAACCAGGTTGGCGATAGCTACGTCTGCGGTAATCTGTAATCCCCGCGCCTTAGCATCAGCTATCATAGCAACTGAACGGGCACAGGAAATTTGTGAAAAATGCACTTGAGCTTCCGTTTCTTCGGCCAAAATCAGCCACTGGGCCACAGATAGTATCTCTGCGATTGCCGGAATACCGTTCAGTCCCAGGCGGCTGGCAAGCGCACCATCATGAGCGCACCCATCTTTCGCCAAGGCAGCATCCTGTGGACAAACGAAGGCCTTGATGTCCTGGGAACAGGCATACTCCAGACATCGTTTCAGGATCTGATTATTCTTGAACGGACGCCGCATGTTGGTCACGCCAATACACCCGGCCTGACGTAATGCATACATTTCACTGAGCTGTTCACCCTGCAACCCCTTGGTCATAGCCCCAATGGGCAACACCCTGACCTTGGCGGCCAACAAAGCCTGATCAGAAATAAGATTGGTCAATGCAGCACTGTCATTAATGGGTGAAGTGGTCGGCGGCGTACAGATTGTGGTGAAACCACCTTTGGCAGCTGCCAGGCATTCACTGGCGATTGTTGCTTTGTGGTCCAAACCCGGCTGACGCAGGCTATGACTAAGATCGATAAAGCCGGCACTAACCCAATGGCCAGCGGCGTCAAGCTCCTGATCCGGAACGAATCCCTCGGGCACGTCATTAATGCCCACTATTTTACCGTCAGCAACAGCAATATCAGCGATCTGTCCCGTGTGTGCTCCGGGGCTGACAATGCGTCCGCCATTAATGATCAACCGCGAACTCATTCAACCTCCTCGTTAGCTGTCAGCTCTGCAATCTGGCCACTCATTGCCATAGATAACACCGCCATTCGGACTGCGATTCCATTGGTTACCTGATTCAGAATAACGGACTGCTTGCCGTCAGCGACATCCGAATCAATTTCCACGCCGCGATTAATAGGGCCAGGATGCATAACAATTGCATCGGGGTTTGCCAGCTTCAGTTTATTCCGTGACAAACCGTAAAGGCGGAAAAATTCACTCTCACTGGGTAAGAGTGCGCCTTCCATCCGCTCCTTCTGCAGACGCAGCATAATGACTACATCGGCCCCCTCCAGCCCCTTATTCATATCGTTGAACACGGTGACACCGAAACTTTCCACTTCCACCGGCAACAGGGTATCTGGAGCAATTACACGCACTTCTTTGGCGCCCAGAACATTCAATGCACTAATCTGCGAACGAGCGACCCGGGAATGCAGAATATCCCCTACGATAGCCACGGTCAGACCGGCGAACTGTCCTTTATGCTGCCGAATGGTCAACATATCCAGCATGGCCTGGGTAGGATGGGCATGTCTGCCATCACCCGCATTTATAACGGACACAGCAGGAGTGACGGATTCAGCAATAAAATGGGGAGCGCCACTTTGAGCATGGCGTACAACAAACATATCAACCGCCATCGCCTCCAGATTCTGCAGCATATCCGAAAGCGACTCTCCCTTACTGGTAGCAGAGGTACTGATATTGATGTTGAGAACGTCAGCGGACAGCCGTTTTGCCGCCAGCTCAAAGGTGGTTCGGGTACGGGTGCTGGCCTCGAAAAACAGGTTGGCCACTGTTTTGCCCCTGAGCAATGGCACTTTTTTGATGGAGCGGGTACCGACTTCAATAAAAGTTTCGGCTGTATCCAGAATATCGGTGAGGTGTTGCCGATTTAGACCATCAATGGTCAGGAAGTGGCGGAGTTGGTGGAAGCGATTAAGCTGCAATACTGGTTCGTATGCGTCAATATCTGACATAGGCGCGCTCTGAAATTGAGATTGTACCGATGTGCCGGAAGGGTTGCTGAACAGCACCCTCGCCGCTAGCCTTCCGACAGTTTTTAGACTTTTTGCCGAAGCTCCACTTGCAATGGGTCAGGCCCCACGAGCTTCAATCTCTCATTAGATTGCAGATGAGCACGATGACCGACAATATCAGGTTGTATCGGCAGTTCGCGAGCACCCACATCAATCAAGGCAATAAGTTTGATGCTGGCTGGACGGCCAAAATCAAACAACTCATTCATCGCAGCCCGGATCGTTCGGCCGCTCATAATAACATCATCTACCAATATAAGGTGGCGGTTTTCTGTCTCGAACGGCAGCGAGGACGGCTTTACACTGGGGTTCAAACCAATGCGGGTGAAGTCGTCCCGATAGAATGAGATATCCAGCTCGCCTACCGGGTCCTGCAGCCCCAGAATCTCGTGCAGCCGGCGGGCAATCCAGACTCCTCCGGTACGAATACCGACCATAGCAGGTTTATTAATGCCCTGTTGAGACAAGGCAACCTTTAACTCGGCGGCCATTGTCTCGATCACTGCTTCGACATTAATTAATGAAGTCATCTAACATCCTTAATCTACACATCCCTCATGGGAATCAAACCAATGCTCAACGATCAGCACTGCAGCAATAGAATCCACGGCCCAGACACCAAAATCCTTGGCACCATATCTTTCCTTTATCATTTGCTTGGCTTCGAAGCTGGTGAGTCTTTCATCCACCATGGCGATAGGCACACCGAAGCGACCATGAATTCGGTTGGCAAATTTGCGTGCCCGCTTGGCCATGTCACTATCAGTGCCATCCATGTTGGCTGGCTCACCTACCAGAACAACGGCCGGCTGCCATTCTGCCAGCAACTTGCCAACGACCTGCCAGTCAGGCACTCCGTCCCGGGCACTAATCTCTGGCAAAGGTGAGGCCGTACCAGTGACAGACTGCCCCGAGGCGACCCCAATACGTTTTAAACCATAATCAAACCCAAGAACAGTGGTCACAGAATCTCGCTTAACATTGGCTGAAATTACCGCAAAGAATACTCAACCATAGATCAGGCATGACCACTGTGTGTGCTCAAGCGACTATAGTCGACACCTATTTTCCCCAAAGCCGAAACAACTTTCTGCGCATCAGCGGTATGAAACATGATTTCCACATTAGCAGGACAGGTGATCCAGAAATTATTGGCAATTTCCTTCTCCAGTTGTCCAGCTCCCCAACCCGCATAACCTAATGCCACCAGCGAAGAGGAAGGCCCTCGTCCGTCGGCCATGGCCTGGAGAATATCCTTGGAAGTTGTAATACAAATTTCAGAGCTGATATTCATGGAGGATTGCCAGCCGCCCAGAGGGGTATGCAACACAAATCCGCGCTCACTCTGAACTGGTCCACCACCGTATACGGGGATCTCCAACTCAATACCTGGAATGTCCAACTGCTGCAGCATATCGCTGAGACTGATATCCAGTGGGCGGTTAATCACTATTCCCATGGCACCATCATCATTGTGGTCACAGATATAGCTGATAGTCCCCTCAAAGTTGGGGTCCTTTAAATGCGGCATCGCAATCAGGAACTGATTACGAAGACTGGGCATGGACTCACTCATGAGGATTGATCCTCCTGGGAAACCGGATAGTGTCTATTAGCATAAACTACTGACCGTATTGCAGCAAAAGCAGAATCCAAGAAGCGACCCTTACCTACATCCATCAGACTACTTATAAAAGCCCGTAAAAGCAGGACATTCGCTTAGAAACTGGACATTTGCTGGCCAAAAGAAAAAGTCCGGATAATCTCAAAAAGATCAGATTCCTTGCGCATGGCTTCGGTAAAGGGTGGGAAGGGTTCGGCCAGACGTATAATCCTGATGACTGCATCATCCAGAATCTTATAACCAGAGGATTCCAGTACATCAATCTTCTGCACATGGCCATCCGGCAAAAGCATTACGGCAACCCGGACCTGACCATTCAGCCCCCGCCGCCGGGCTTCTTCCGGATAGTTGAGATTACCCACCCGCTCTACTTCCCGGCGCCAGCTATCCATATAAGCGGCACTACTGGACTGGCGGGCTGAAACAGCCGTCAGCCGGGTAACCCGAGGACGCTTAGCATAAGCATTGGCTTTCTCCGCAAGCTGAGCTTCCAAGCTGGCAATTTCAAGACTGCGCTGCAGTAGACTAATTTTGTTTTTCTTTTCAGGATTTGAGACTACTTTTTCAGTCTTACCTGTCTCCACAGGGTCAGAAGTTTCAGCCCGGGTGACAACCACCTGCTTGGCTTTCTGCTCTTTCCGGGGAACAGCAGAATCGGGTTCAACCTGAGAGACCTCCCGGACCTCAACGTCTTTCATTTTGGCTCGCTCGGCAACAGTCAACACCTTCTTTTCTTCAAGTGTTCCGCTACCCCGCTGATTAACCTGCGCAACATAATCAGCTTCTTCCGGTGCTTCCTGATCTTCATACTGCGCCAGGGTCACCTCAACAGTGTGGGGAGCCGGTTGCCGCTCTTCCGCCGCGAAGGAAATGCCAAACACAATAATTGCGTGCAGCACCAATGCAAGGAACACTGTAAATCCCAGACGGTCCTTATCTGTAACACCAGCATTTGCCACCTCCGCTGGTATGTCTGAACTTATCGCCATAGACGGCTCTTACTTCTACTCATTCAACTTTGCTCTTACAGCCAATATAAACAGCCTTTTACACTGATCCATGCCACCAAACTCCGTACTAACAGACTTGCCACAGCAAAAAACAATAATCATGCCCGCTTATTGGCAAGCTCCTGTTCCAGAAAATCCATCAGCTCTCCTGCGATATCAATTCCGTATTGTTTATCCAGCTCACGTATACAGGTAGGGCTGGTCACATTAATTTCTGTCAAATAGTCACCAATGACATCCAAGCCGACAAAATACAGCCCTTTGGATTTGAGCACCGGCGCCACCCGCTCACAGATTTCCAGGTCCCGCGCCGACAAGGGTTTTCCCTCACCACGACCACCGGCTGCCAGGTTGCCACGATTTTCTCCCTGAGACGGAATACGAGCCAAAGCATAGGGTACCGGTTTGCCGTTTATCAGCAAAATGCGCTTATCCCCATCCTTGATATCCGGAAGATAACGCTGCGCCATAATCTGTCGCTGACCATGGTCAGTCAGAGTTTCAAGAATAACGCCGAGATTAAAATCTCCGCTTTTCACCCTGAAAATAGAACGTCCGCCCATCCCGTCCAAAGGCTTGTATATGACATCCTGGTGCTCGGTAAAGAAGTCCCGTAGCCGGGCAGTATCGCGACTCACCAATACCGGAGGGCATAGATCGGGAAACTGAGTGGCAAACAACTTCTCATTACAATCGCGCAGACTTTGCGGTTTGTTGACGATCAACACCCCTTCCCGCTCTGCCGCTTCAAGAATATGGGTGGCAAAAATAAACTCGCCATCCACGGGCGGGTCTTTGCGCATGAGAACGATATCAAGGGTTGCCATAGCCCCGGTGTAGGCCTCTCCCAATTCAAACCAGCCATCAGGATTGTCTTCGACACTCAAGGATTTCATGGTAGCAAAGGAGCGTCCCTGATCCAGATACAGATCTTTCTGCTCCATGTAGACCAGCTTCCAACCCTTACGCTGCGCTGCCAGCAGCATTGCCAGCGTACTATCTTTATTGACGTTAATGGCCCCTATGGGATCCATTACCACACCGATTTTGATACTCAATTGCCACCACCCGGATCTAACGCAGCAGGTTATAGGACAAGAACCCTAATTTGAGAGCTCACTTACAGGGGCGCTAATAATGCCATGAAGGAGGCAGCTTTCCCACATCTGTACTATGCTCCTCATTCAGGGTCGGCTTAATTAATTGTCATCCACTGGCAGTTGCGTACCTGAAGGTGCTTGGTGACATTTATATACAAAGATTTTCTTTGTCTATTTACGGACATGCACTATAAATAGTATTTACATATAGATTGCGTTGTAATTCTATGTTAAAAAAGGCCATTAACATGCCTGCAACCACTTTCCAACGCGAACAAAAGCCAGCCGATCTAATAACTGATTTTCAGCTAGCATTACTAACCAAAATTATTACAAGGTGACCTAATTTCAGGGCCATATTGAGATGGAAGATAACTTTGAAAACCTCAAGATCATGGTTATTGACGATAGTAAAACTATTCGTCGAACGGCCGAGACATTGTTGAAAAAAGTCGGTTGCACCGTGATCACGGCGACGGATGGTTTTGACGCATTAGCAAAAATTGCTGACTCTCACCCGGACATCATTTTTGTCGACATCATGATGCCACGCCTGGACGGTTATCAGACTTGCGCGCTTATTAAGAATAACAGTGCCTTCAAGCAAACTCCTGTCATCATGCTATCCAGTAAGGATGGCCTGTTCGATAAAGCCAAGGGCCGCATCGTCGGATCGGATCAATATCTCACCAAACCATTCAGCAAAGACGAGTTATTGGGAACCATTCGAAATCACGTCGTAAACAAATAGCATTGCTTAAATAAGCTAAACTGTAGGACTACAGGCTTATCATTCTTTATTTGGGGGAATTATGGCTCGCATACTTATCGTAGACGACTCGCCTACTGAAGTACGTAAAATCACCAGCATTCTGGAAAAGCACAATCACGAAATTCTGACCGCGGACAACGGTGCTGATGGTGTTGCTCTGGCGCGCGCTGAAAAACCCGATTTGGTCCTGATGGACGTAGTTATGCCCGGTCTTAACGGATTTCAGGCCACTCGCCAACTGACCCGCGGGGAAAATACTGCCAATATTCCGGTAGTGATCGTTACGACCAAAGATCAGGAAACTGACCGGGTATGGGGCACCAGGCAAGGTGCTAAAGGTTATCTGGTAAAGCCCGTCAATGAAGGCGATCTGATCAAGACCATCAACGACCTTATCGGATAAACACCGATGAAATCGGAGTCGCCTGAAGGAGTCGCCTGAAGTTATGCCAACCAAGACAGACCCGTTTAGTGTTATTGCCGAGATCGAGAACAAAAGCCGGGCCTTAGCTGAGGGCCTACCCGCCCAGGAAGATGTCATTGAGTTATGGAATGGCATCGGTTTTACCTTGGCCGGTCATAAATTTGTCGCTGCCATGGGTGAGGTTGTAGAGATCCTCCCCGTTCCCCGATTCACTCAGATTCCAGGTGTCAAAAACTGGATGGAAGGGATCGCAAACGTACGTGGCCGACTGTTACCCATCATGGACCTGACCAGTTTTTTTGGACTCAATTACAAATCCAGAAGTACTCGCGATCGGCGAGTCTTGGTCATTGAAAAAGACGATGTATTTAGTGGTCTGATCGTTGATGGTGTTCTGGGAATGCAGTATTTCCCGATAGACAGCTTTCAAACCGGAGGTTCGGATATTCCTGAACAGATCCAACACTTTGTCAGCGGTTACTATGACCGCAGCCAGGATCGCTGGAATGTCTTCAATACTGATGGTCTGATAGATAACCCAAATTTCTTAAACGTGGCGCAGTAACATCTGCGCAGTGATTGCGGCACCTGTAATACGCGTCTGCTACGCTTAACAGGTAAGAGTTGAAACGGCTGGGGAGCCAAAGCAATGATATCAAAAGCAGGAACATCGACATCCGGACAGGGGTCAAACCCGCTACAGCTTGCCATGTACGGCATCGTAGTGATTGCAGTTATCGCACTGCTCTATGTCATATTTACGGTTAACTTGGACGCCAGCCGGGATAAGACCTATATCAGTTACGCTTCCGAATTAAGGGTACTCTCGCAGGAAATTGCGAAGAACGCCTCGGAGGCGGCGGATGGTAAAGCTGAAGCCTTTAACCAGCTGCACCGTTCGCGGGATGAATTCCAGAACCTGTGGGATGTTTTGGACAAGGGTAATCCCGAGCAGAATCTGCCGCCGGTAGAAATGGCGCAGATGAGCAACGTGGCATCGCTGTGGACCGAGGTAAGCTCGAACGCTGACCAGATTCTGAATTCCGAAGATACTGTTCTTGGCCTCCACCAGGTTGCCATCACACTCAACGACACTATCCCCCAGCTGCAGGTTGAGTATGACGACGTAGTTCAGATCCTTCTTGAAAATGATGCCCCTGCTGATCAGGTAGCAGTTGCCCAGCGTCAGTCACTGCTGGCAGAACGTATTGTTCGAAGTGTTAACAAGGTTCTGGCGGGTGGCGAAGACGCTGTAACGGCGGCAGACCGGTTTGGCCGTGACGTAAACCTCTTCGGCCGGGTACTGAATGGCATGGTGGAAGGCAACCAGGTCATGGGTATCAGTATGGTAGAAGATGAAGACGCCGTCTTCGGCCTAGAGGCCATTGCCGAACTGTTTGAATTTGTTAACGAGAACGTCGACACCATCCTTGAAACCTCACCCGAACTGTTCAGGGTGCGTGAAGCTGCCAACAGCATTTTTGAAAAATCCCAAGGCTTGCTGTCTGAAACCTCTGAACTGAACAACACCTTCCAAACCCAGGCTGAAACTCGAATCGTCTCGGACGAGCTTGGTTACCTCCTGCTGTTTGTCATCATTGTGGCCATTGGTTTTATCGGCGTACTGGGTAACCAGGAATCGAAAAAACGTTATGAAAAAGAAGCTTCCCAGAACGAGCAGAACCAGAACGCGATCCTGCGACTGCTGGACGAACTGGCCGACCTCGCTGATGGTGACCTGACCACAGAGGCGACAGTAACCGAAGACTTCACCGGTGCGATCGCTGACTCTATCAACTTTGCGATAGACCAGATGCGCCAGCTGGTAACCTCTATAAACGAGACTGCTGTGAGAGTGGCGGGCGCTGCCCAGGAAACCCAGGCAACAGCCATGCACCTTGCCGACGCATCCGAACACCAAGCCCAGGAAATTGCCGGGGCTTCTGCTGCGATCAACGAGATGGCGGTCTCTATCGACCAGGTATCTTCCAACGCTGCCGAATCAGCAGCGGTTGCGGAGCGGTCGGTTGCGATCGCGAAAAAAGGTGCGGAAATCGTACAGTCGACTATTCGCGGCATGGACAACATACGTGAACAGATCCAGGAAACATCCAAGCGGATCAAGCGTCTCGGTGAATCTTCCCAGGAGATCGGTGACATCGTATCCCTGATCAACGACATTGCCGACCAGACCAACATCCTGTCTCTGAACGCTGCCATCCAGGCCTCCATGGCCGGTGATGCAGGCCGGGGCTTCGCGGTTGTTGCGGACGAAGTACAGCGACTTGCTGAACGTTCCTCTGCGGCGACCAAACAGATCGAAGCACTGGTAAAAACCATTCAGACGGATACCAACGAAGCAGTTATTTCGATGGAGCAAACCACTGCCGAGGTGGTACGTGGAGCTCGCTTTGCACAGGACGCGGGTGTTGCTCTGGAAGAAATCGAGAACGTATCGAAAAACCTTGCTGACTTGATCCAGAACATTTCGAATGCTGCCCGTCAGCAGTCATCGTCTGCAGGTCATATTTCCAATACGATGAACGTAATCCAGGAAATTACCTCGCAGACTTCTGCAGGTACCAACGCAACGGCCAAATCCATCGGTAAACTGGCAGAACTGGCAAACCAGCTGCGTAACTCTGTTGCAGGTTTCAAACTGCCCGATCAACTTGGTCATGACATGGATGATAGCGACGAGATTGATATCGACGACGCTGACATGGATGCGGCTTAAACCGACGCAATGTCGCCGGAACAATTTGGCGACAGGTCAATACAGGCCAGTTTTATGTTAGGGCGCCTATATGGCGAACAATAGTGGTCAAGTAACGGAAGGACAATGGAGCCTTAAAAGCCTGCTACCAATGGACGACAATGAACTCGTCCGCTGGCAGGCTCTGATAGAAAAACGGACGGGAATGAACCTTCCCGCCGAGCGCAAAGTGTTCCTTCAGACAAGCCTGGGCATCCGTATGCGGGAGATCGGATGCACCTCCTACCAGGAATATTTCGATCTGGTGGCCCACGGGCCTAAAGCCATGGTCGAATGGACCATCCTGGTCGACAGGCTGACGGTGCAGGAAACGAGGTTTTATCGGGATGCCGATGCCTTCAATCTCGTAAAGGATTACCTGTGCACCAGACCTCCCGAACAACTGACCAGGAAAAGTATTGAGATCTGGAGCGTGGGATGCTCCACCGGAGAAGAACCTTACACCCTGGCAATGATGATTGAGGAAACTCTCGCATCACTGCAACTGAAAGGCTACTACGGCATCACAGGCACGGATATCAGCATCCCTGCCCTGGTCAAGGCCAGGAGGGCAGTGTATCCAGCGCGTAAACTGGTGACTTTGAGCCAGGAGCGCAAAGAGAAATATTTTGAACAACTGTCGGCAAACGAATTTGCTGTAGTACCCAGGTTAAAGGAGCGGGTGTGTTTTTCCAGAGTAAACGTACTCGAACTGAAAGACGCTCCCATGCATGGTATGACCATCATATTCTGCCAAAACCTGTTGATTTACTTTAAACGCTGGCGGCGTAAAGAAATACTTAACCGCCTTGCTGAACGCCTGGTTCCCGGTGGACTTCTAGTCCTGGGGCAAGGTGAAATCGTCGACTGGCAGAATCCCCTCCTGGAGAGGATTCCCAACGACAATACACTGGCATTTATCAGGCACATCGAGCGGGATAATTAACTGGAGAAGTTATGGCGGGCAACCATGACTACGTAGCTCTTGAGTGGGTTAAGGGCGAGATAGACAGCACATTGAATCAGGCGCAACTCGCGCTTGAAGACTATGTGAACAACACTGAAGACAGTGCCAAACTCAGGTTCTGCCTGAACTATATCCATCAGGTTCACGGCACCCTGCAGATGGTCGAGTTCTACGGCGCAGCCCTGTTGGCTGAAGAAATGGAACAACTGGCCAAAGCACTGCTGCAGGAAAAGGTCTCTAACCCAAGAGAGGCCATTGAAGTCCTGATGCAGGCAATTCTGCAATTACCGAACTATCTCAGCCGCCTGCAAAGCAGCCAGCGCGATCTGCCGGTTGTACTGCTGCCGTTATTGAATGACCTGCGGGCATCTCGTGGCGAAAAGCTGCTGTCTGACACTTCTCTATTCACTCCTGACCTATCTATTCTACGTATCCCTGCGCCAGAATCCGCCCGACAGCGCCTGCACAGTGAAAAAATAGTCTCGCAGCTGCGCAAGCTGCGCCAGATGTATCAGTTTGCCCTTGCTGGCGTTATCCGCGAAGCGGACCTGGATGCCAACTTCGGCTACATGACCAAAGTGTTCAAGCGCCTGGAAGTCGTCTGTCAGGACACTCCATTCAGTCAACTCTGGCGGCTGGGTGCCGGCTTCGTTACCGGCCTGGTTTCCCATAGCATTGAGTTGTCTTCAGGCACTAAAAATGTTCTGCGTTCTCTTGATGTCATCATCAAGCGCATGATCGATGAAAATGTCGATATTCTCATACAACCAGCTCCTGAAGACATTGCCAAGCATCTGCTGTATTACCTCGCACGCAGTAACGATAGCGACTCCGCGATTGCCAGTATCAACAAGGATTATCGCCTGGATCAGGCCTTACCTTCCGACCAGGAAGTAGAGTCCGAGCGCCAGCGCATGGCCGGCCCGGACAAAGGTGCTATCAGCTCTGTGGTAGATGCGCTTAATGAAGAGCTGGCACGAGTAAAGGATCAGCTCGATCTATTCGTCCGTGGTGAGTTTAAGAACTCAGCCGACCTTGAAGAACTGATACCCGGCCTACATCAGGTATCCAACACCATGGCGGTTTTGGGACTTGGTATTCCACGCAAAGTCATCGGTGAACAAATTGAGGCCATTCAGAATCTGGTACAGAACGATGAAGTACCCGATGACAACGCCCTCATGGATATTGCCGGCGCCTTGCTCTATATAGAAGCCACACTGAGTGGTTTCGGTGGTGAGGAATCCCAGGAATCCGAAGAATCGGTGATGACTTCCATCGTACCCAAAGAGCAGGTTAATAATGCGCATGAAGCGGTCATTCGTGAAGCGCGAAACGGCCTGGAGCAGGCGAAAACAGACATTGTTGAATTCATTGCCTCCCATTGGGACAAGTCCGAAATTGAGGGTGTTCCTGCACTGCTGCAAAGCGTCCGGGGTGGTCTTAAAATCATTCCATTGGAACAGGCCGCCGATCTGCTGGACGCTTCAGCCCGCTATATTGATGAGCAGTTGCTGAAAAATAAACAGGCACCTGACTGGAGCCAGCTCGACACTCTGGCCGATGCCATCACCAGCATCGAATACTATCTTGAGCGTTTAAGCGAAGGCAGCCGCGACAACGACATGATCCTGGAAGTGGCGGAGCAAAGTCTGGCTCAACTTGGATATCCGGTAGGCGATGCGGCCAAAATTGCAGCCGCTACCAGTAGTCCGGCAGCCGCTCCGACCGACGATACATTGGTTACACCCACTGCGGCGCCCGAAGCTTCGAGTGAAAAGGCATCTGATCAGGAACTGATCGACGACGAAATTATCGAGATATTTGTTGAAGAGGCCGCAGAGGTTCTCGACACCATCCATCAATTCTATCCCAGCTTCCAAACCAATCCCGATGACCGTAATGCGGTGACAGAGCTGCGTCGCGCCTATCACACCCTGAAAGGCAGTGGTCGCTTGGTTGGTGCCACCGCCGTAGGCGAACTGGCCTGGGCTGTGGAGAATATGCTGAACCGGGTCATAGAAGGCTCGATTCACGCCGACATGGAAATGTTTGAGCTGCTGGAACAAGTCAATCGTAAGTTACCTGAGCTTATTGAAAACTATAAATCGGGTGTGGTGATTGCTGATACTGCTGACTATATCGCCACTGCAGAACGCCTGTCTGCGGCACGCAAACTCTCCCGCGCCGCCCAGGATGACGCCGATGAAACCGGCAATGAAGATATTGAGGGAGCCGATAGCAGCGACGAAGTTGCAGACAAGATGGTTGCACCTTCATTGGATCATGGCAGCGCTGAATTTATATCAGGCGGCGCCTTACCGACATTGGAAGAAGAGGAAGAAGACTCTCCTGAACCAGGTACGGCGTCGGACAAAAACCTGACGACAGAGCCTTTGCAAGAAACCGAAGAACTTAGTGAAGAATTGCAGGGCCTGGATGCAGATCTGAGCGAACAACCTGTTGAAGAGGCTGCAGCACCGGCGGAACCCGTTGCGGCTCCGTCTCCGGCTGCACGCGACGATGATGATATGATCGATGATGAGATCATCGAGATTTTCGTCGAAGAAGCCTCTGAAGTATTGGAAACCATCACCGAATTCCTGCCCAAATACCTGGCAAGTAATGACAACCAGGAAGCGCTGACAGAAGTGCGTCGCGCCTTTCATACGCTTAAAGGCAGCGGCCGTCTGGTCGGCGCTACCGATGTAGGTGAATTGTCCTGGTCCGTTGAAAATCTGTTGAACAGGATAATCGATGGCACCGTGTTTATGAGCGACATGATCGGTGATCTGATCAATCGTGTTGTTTCAGTGCTTCCAGACCTGGTAGAAGACTTCAAGCTGCAACGTGCGCCAAGTCATGACGTCGAACCATTGATGAATCAGGCTCATGCCATTGCCAAAGGCGAGCTGCCATCTGCTCTGCCGGAAATCCCAACCGGCGATGAACTACCTGAGTTCGTTGACTCTGCCGATTTGACAGTACACCAGATGCTGGTTGAAGAGTCTGAGCCGGAAGAAGAGTCACTGGACATCGATCCTGCGCTCAAGGATATATTCCTCGCGGAAACCGAAAGCCATCTGGAAACACTGGGGGAGTTTGTCCGCAAAGCACTGAATTCAGACGAAGCCATTGATCTAACCGACGACATTTCCCGCGCCATGCACACGCTGAAAGGCAGCGCCAATACCGCAGGTATTGAACCTATCGCGGCCGTGATTGTGCCTGTAGAAAAATTTGTTAAAGAGGCGCGGGCACACAACGTCAGAGTGGACCACCGTATTGCAGAGATGCTGTCACAAACTGCGGGCTTTGTGCGCCAGGGTCTGGATCAGGTGGATTCAACACCTTTACGCCCCCTCGAAGGCACTGAAGATTTTCTCGCAAAACTGGCGCAAGTCAGTACGGACTACCTGGCAGACGACAACCGTTATGGCGGCCATGAGGCAGTAGACAAGCCCGATCCGCAACTTATTAATCTCTTCCTCACTGAAGGCGTAGATATTCTGCTGGATGCAGAACGCATTCTGAACGAATGGCGGCAGGAACCGGATGTCACCATCGACATTGATAATCTGGTCGCCGAGTTGACCACCCTGTCCCATGGCGCGCATGTTGCTGGGCTGGATGATGTAGCGGAACTGGCACAGACACTGGAACATCTCTACGAATGCGCCCTGGCCAACGAACCCGGTGGCGAGTATTTCTTTGACCTGGCCAAGAAAGGCCATGACGCCCTGATCAGCATGATGGATCAGGTAGCCGCCGGTCTGGCGACACAGCCACAGCCTGAGCTTACTGCCGAACTGAATGGACTGGCCATGTCCCTGAAAGCCGTGGAAGAGCCTTCCGAAGCGGAAGAGGAAATTCAGGCAGAAGACATTCCAGTACTGGAAGAAACCGTAGAAGAGCCCGCTTTCCAACAGGAAGAAGGTATCTACACCCTGGATCCAGAGCTGGCTGATGTATTCCTGGAAGAAGCCAACGATATTATTGTCAGCTCCGGTGAGACAATTCAGGAATGGTCCAAAGACCTGCAAAACCATGAACTGGTGCAGGCCCTGCAACGTGATCTGCATACATTAAAAGGCGGTGCCAGACTGGCGGGCATACCACCCATCGGTGATCTCGCCCATGAACTGGAAAGCCTGTTTGAAGGGATTGTCGAAGGGCGCGTCAATACTGATGATGAAGCCGCAAATCTGGCCTTGCTGGCCCACGACACTCTTGCCGGTATGGTTGAGTCTGTCGTCAATGCATCCAGCGTCGGCAGTGCACCGGACTTGCTGGATGCCTTGAGGTCTTATATCAGCGGCCATTCAACAGGGGAAGAAAACACCCTGGATGAAGACCTTATGCCCATGCCGGAACTGACGGAAGATGATGATGACATTCCAGTGCTGGAAGAGGTCGCCTCACTGGACCCGGAAATGGTGGAAATTTTCCTGGAAGAGGCCCAGGACATCGTCAACCGGACTGCCGATACCCTCCATGACTGGAGCTATGCACTTGATGACCTGAATTTCCTGGCACAATTGCAACGTGACCTGCATACCCTTAAGGGGGGTGCGAGAATGGCTGAGATCAAGCCCATCGGCGATCTTGCCCACGAACTGGAAACCCTGTTTGAACGTTTGACCGAAGGTCGCATGCAGCCTGCACCGGCCATGGCCTCACTGGCCATTGAATCCCAGGACAGCCTGGCTGCCATGGTAGAAGCAGTTGCACAGAATCATCCGGTTCAACCTGCCACTGCGCTAATTGCCCGCCTGCAAGCACTGATTTCCGGCAAGGCTCCGGCACAAGATGAGGAAATATCCGTCGGCAGCGGCGACGATGCAGATATTGATCTGCCCACTCTGGAGATGGAAGAGACCGACACACCTGAAGAATTACCAGAAGTGGAAGGCGAGTCCGAGCGGGATGCCGTATTTACTCATCAAGAGGCATTGGATAGTCAGGAGATCTCAGAGCCTGTGGCGCCTGCCTTGGATCTGAGCGACGTTCAGAATCGCGTTTACGATACCAGCAATCTTGATCAGGAACTGGTTTCCATCTTCCTGGAAGAAGCCCAGGAGCTGATAGATTCCACCGGGCAGAACTTACAAAACTGGCTGTCCGAACTTAACAATATTGAACACGTTAAAGAGCTGCAGCGTGCCCTGCATACCCTGAAGGGCGGTGCGCGCATGGCTGAGGTCAAGCCTATAGGTGACCTTTCCCATGAACTTGAAACCCTGTTTGAAGGCATTGTTGAAGGCCGCTTTGAAGCAGAACCTTCTCTGTCTGACCTTATGCTCCAATGCCATGACCGCCTGGCGGTTATGGTGGAAAAAGTGGCTGACCAGCAGCCGGTAGAAGAAGCCAATGACCTGGTCGCCCAGGTGACACATTATTACAGTCACCACACCAAAGGTATGGCATCCGACGATACCATTTCAGCCATTGAACGGGAGCAGCAATCACTGCAGGCGCTAGGTAGCGATACCAGCGAAGATGAACTGCGCAGCATTTTCCTGGATGAGTCCAGGGATATCATGGATGCAGTCACTGACTGTTTTGACCGCTGGAAGTCAAACCCGGACAACGTTAGCCCTGCCCGTGAGTTGACCCGAGACCTGACTACCCTGAATGGTGGAGCCAAACTGGCCCATGCAGATAGCGTCAGTACTCTGACTGAAGCACTGACTGCCTGTATGGAGTCTGTACTTGACGGTAAGCATCTCGTATCTGACGAGCTGATTGCCCTGGTTGATCGTTCCATGCGCTACATTTCCCGTCTGCTGGATCAAATTGAGCAGTTGGAGAAACCTGAGGTTCCCAACGAGCTCATCCACGAATTACGCAGCATGGAAAGCGGTGAGCTCATCAGCACACAAGAACTGAAGCTGGAAGTAGATCCGGAAATTCTTCAGGTTTTTGTGGAAGAAGCCGATGAGCTTTTGACAGCTATGGGACGTGAGTTTTCTGACTGGGCACGGGAGCCACGCAATTCCTCTCACGCTGAATCCATGTCGAGATCCCTGCACACCCTTAAAGGTGGTGCCCGTCTGGCCACGCTGGCCGATATCGGCGACCTGACCCAGGAACTGGAGTCCATAGTTCTGGATGCCGTCAGCCACAAACATGAGCTCGACGACGGACTACGTAGCGAAATTGAAACTCTGTTCAACCGCTTGAAGGTGGAAACAGGTCGAGTTAAAGCCTACTTCGAAGGACTTTCCGTAGAAGAAGTCGAACCTGCTGCACCCGCCGCTGCACCTGAAAAGTCCAGCGATGAGAAAACCGCCGAACAGATGGTGCAGTTCCAGCGCGAACAATCTACCGCACCTGCCAAGGCTGTCCAGGACAAACCGGCAACCCCTGCGCCGCAGACATTACAGCCCCGTCAGGCACCGGCAGATACCATTCGTGTGTCTGCACCTTTACTGGAAGGGTTGGTTAACCTGGCAGGTGAAACCAGTATTGCCCGAGGCTTGCTGGAACAGCAGATCAGTGATTTTGGCTACACCCTTGAGGAAATGCAGGCCACCATAGATCGTCAGCGTGAACAGCTGCGTCGGATGGATATGGAGACCGAAGCCCAGGTTCTGTTCCGTATGGAAAAAGAAGGGGTGCCTGAATATGAAGACTTTGACCCGCTGGAAATGGACCGTTACTCATCCATTCAACAGTTGTCACGTGCGTTAAGTGAATCATCCTCGGATTTAACCGACTTGCGCGAAACCCTGATGAACAAGACCCGTGATGCGGAAACCTTGTTGCTGCAACAATCCCGGATCAATACCGAGTTGCAGGAAGGGTTGATGAAAACCCGGATGGTCCCATTCACCAGCACCGTCCCAAGACTGCGTCGAATTATCCGCCAGGTCTGTACAGAACTAGGCAAGAAAGTTGATTTTGAGGTCTACAACCCGGAAGGGGAGCTGGACAGAACCGTACTTGAACGCATGGTTGCCCCATTGGAGCATATGCTGCGTAACGCGGTTGACCACGGCGTAGAAATGCCCGCCGATCGGGTCAAAGCCGGTAAGTCTGAGACTGGGCGCATTGAATTATCCATCGGCCGCGAAGGTGGCGACGTTGTACTGATTCTATCCGATGATGGCGGCGGCATTAACGTTAATGCTATCCGCAAGAAGGCTATTGCCAACGGGCTTTTGGACGAAGGTGCCCACATTTCCGATCACGATATCCTGCAATTTATTTTCCATGCAGGCTTCAGTACGGCGGAAAAAGTCACCCAGATCTCCGGCCGCGGAGTTGGTATGGACGTGGTAGCCAGCGAAATCAAACAGTTGGGTGGACGCGTCTCCATCGACTCAAGACCAGGCAAAGGAACCCGTTTCGTGGTTCACCTGCCATTTACCGTATCGGTCAACCGAGCCCTGATGGTGAATACCGGTGAGGACTACTATGCCATTCCTTTGAATACCATCGAAGGTATCGTGCGGGTCAGTACCTTTGAACTGGAAGAATTCTACAAGCCAGACGCTCCGCTTTACGAATACGCAGGGCAAAGCTATCGCCTGCAGTATCTGGGTAGCCTGCTTAACAGTGAACACCATCCCAAACTGCAGGGCCAGGCATTGCCATTGCCAGTCATCCTGGTACGTGGCGGCGGCGATCAGCCACTGGCACTGCAGGTTGACAGTTTGATGGGTTCTCGCGAAATTGTGGTTAAAGGTCTCGGACCTCAGTTTGCCAATGTTCGCGGCGTGTCCGGTGCTACCATCCTTGGGGATGGTAGCGTAGTTGTCATCCTCGACTTGCCGGCACTGTTGCGTAGCGACATCACCACACAATTGTTCAAGGAAGTTGAACCCTCTGCAGAAACCACCCGCTCCAAAGGACCCGCTAAGGTTATGGTGGTGGATGATTCTGTGACGGTGAGAAAAGTTACTACCCGTCTACTGGAACGTAACGGCATGGAGGTCATTACCGCCAAAGATGGAGTGGATGCTATTGCCATCCTGCAGGACCACAAGCCGGATGTCATGCTGCTGGATATAGAAATGCCACGGATGGATGGATTTGAGGTTGCCAGTCTGGTGCGCCATGATTCACGCCTCAAGGAAGTTCCAATCATAATGATTACTTCGCGTACCGGGCAGAAACACCGGGAGCGCGCCCTTTCCATTGGCGTCAATGAATACTTGGGCAAACCGTTCCAGGAAAGCATTCTGCTTGAAAAAATAGAGAGTCTTGTGGACAAAAGTTGATGTCGGTCCAGGGAGCCGTAATCGGGCTGGTGTCTGACTGCCCGCTGCAGCGTCACATCATGCACGCAGCCATTGAAGGCTATGGATTTACTGTTGGCGCGACTAGTGATCCTGCCCGCATCGACCAGGAATTCCTGGAGCGTTTTCAATCAGTTCAGGCTTGGGTGGTTATTCTGGCTGATGAAGATCGCTGGACAGAACCCGTCGACCTGTTGATAGAGCACACAGAAGCTCCGATTCTATTTGGTCTGGGTGAAGCACCTGCGAAAAACAGCGCGGACTACCCAAAATGGGAAAGGCGCTTATACAGCAAATTGGTAGAGCTGGTGGGCGAGCCGGAGCATCTTGCCGAGGACTCGGACACGCTTTCCAGTTTGGAAGCCCTGGCGGCCGGCAATCCTCAGGCACTTCCTCTGCCTCATCATATAAAAGCAGCGACTGCCGCTGATCCCATCACCCGGGTGGTCATTCTGGGGGCTTCACTAGGCGGACCGGCGGCAGTGAAAAGTTTTCTGGATTGTCTACCGGTAGGTTTGCCTACCGCCTATGTCTACGCCCAGCATATTGACCAGAACTCGGCCAATGTCCTGGTGCGGGTTTTGGGACGCCATGCTTCGGTAAGGCTGACAGAGGCCAAACAAGGCGGCAAGCTGCACAATGGTGAAGTGGTTATTATGCCGGTGGAACAGGAAGTCATTTTTGATGAAGATGGCGGCATGTGCCTACAGGAACATCCCTGGCCTGGTCCCTATGGACCCTCAATTGACCAGGTGATGTTAAATGTCGCCAATCATTTTGGCGCCAGGGTGCATGCCATTTTATTCAGCGGCATGGGCAACGATGGCGCGATTGCAGGACCGCTGCTCAAAGCCTATGGCAGCCGGATATGGACCCAGGCTTCAGAGTCCTGCGCCAACAGTTCCATGCCTGATTCAGTGGCCGACACTGGTTGCGTGGAATTTCGCGGAACCCCGGCGCAGTTGGCGGATAAACTGGTAAAAACGATTGAACTGGAAGAACTTTCCAGGCGACGTCGAGGCATAGTCTAAATAGACCTGCTGCAGGATCATGGCAAAACAGTCATCATCTGCAGCCTGATAATTGAATAATAGACCGGGTCGGTACTGATGAGTATCAGCCGGGCAAACAAACAGCACCACTGAGGACCACCCTATGGCAGAAACACCCAGCCAAATCTCCTGTCTGTTAATCCCGGTGAGAGACAGACAGCTACTGCTTCCCAACGCCAGTGTTGCAGAGATAGTGGACTTTCAGGAGCCGGAAAAAAGCGACGGCTTTCCAAACTGGTTCCTGGGGTATATTCGCTGGCGTGGCCTGCGTTTACCATTGGTGTCCTATGACGGCGCCAACAACCCTGAGGCAACTCCGGACACTTCCCGTTCTTCCCGGATTGCCGTCACCAATACCATTGGCGACCAGCATAAAAATCTGCCTTTTATTGCATTTGTGACCGAAGGTTTACCCCGCCTGATGAAAGTAACCAAGGAAGAAATAACCGAACGTGATGACGTTATTCTGGGGCCGGCAGATGAAACCGCCGTGCGTGTAAGCGGTGAGGAAGCCGTTATTCCCAAGTTGGAACAACTGGAAACTCTTGCCGCCGAGGCAGTTTCCAGCTTCTGAGAAATTGACGGGGCGATGACCAAGGCTCAAGTTGATAATCGCCCTTGGGAATGCGACACCCTGTGCAAAGAGAAACATAGCGACCGACTGTTGGCCCCCGCAACGTTATAATGTAACATTATCAAGTATTTCATCAGCATCCGGACTGAATTGTCACTCTCATGACAGAACTTACTGCATTCGGCCAGCACGATCATAAAACCTGTATTCATGATGCCCTCGAAACGGCCAAATCACTGTGCCGCGATAAAGGTCTGCGCCTGACCGATACTCGCTTACGTGTTCTCGAACTGATCTGGCAATCCCATGCCCCAGTCGGCGCCTATGAGATTTTAGCGAAATTTAGTGAGGAAGGTCGCAATTCAGCGCCCCCAACGGTTTATCGTGCGCTGGAATTTCTGCAGGAAAATAACCTGGTACACCGCCTCGCCTCATTGAATGCCTTTATTGGATGTATCTCCCCCGAACACGGCCATCAGGGAAGCTTCCTGATTTGCCGACATTGCGGCATGGCCCAGGAATTAACCGCACAAACGCTGGAAGCTCAGGTGAACCACCTCGCTACGGCTGAAGGTTTCAGTGTGGACTGTATGACACTTGAGGTCAGCGGGCTTTGCCCTCGCTGCAGGGACACCCCATGACAGCGACGCCACTGGTTCGGCTGCAGAATATCTCGGTTCAGATCAAAGGCCAGCCATTGTTGGAAAATATTCAGCTGGACCTGAATCCCGGGGAAATTATTACGATCATCGGACCCAATGGAGCCGGCAAGTCTACGCTGGCAAAAGTTGTGCTGGGGCTACTCAAGCCCAGTTCAGGGGTGGTGGTGAAGCAACCGGGAGTACGTATCGGCTACATGCCACAAAAGTTTCATGTAGATCCGTCATTGCCGATTACAGTCAAACGTTTTATGCAACTGGCTCACAATTCTCAACACTGGGAAATGGCACTTTCCCGTACGGATATCCGTCATCTGGCTGAGCAACCTTTGGCCACACTGTCAGGCGGTGAGATGCAACGGGTGTTACTGGCCAGGGCAGTGCAGATCGGACCTCAGTTACTGGTGCTGGATGAACCGGCCCAGGGCGTGGACATTACCGGACAGGGTGAATTCTATCAATTGATACGTGACTTGCGGGACGAGCTTCATTGCGGGGCTCTACTGGTCTCACATGACCTGCATCTGGTGATGGCCGCCACTGACGAAGTGATTTGCCTCAACCGCCATATCTGCTGTGCAGGGCATCCGGAAAAGGTTTCCAATGACCCCGCATTCGTCCACCTGTTTGGTAATCAGACGGCGCGCTCCTTGGCGGTTTACCATCACCATCACGATCACCACCATCATACCGACGGCACTATTGCCGACGGCAGCGAGTGCACAAAACATCATCATGCTTGAAATTCTCCTCCCCGCTCTACTCGGCGGCATTGCCCTCGCCTGCATAACCGGCCCGTTGGGTTGTTTTGTGGTCTGGCGCAGAATGTCTTATTTCGGTGATACTCTGGCACACTCGGCATTGATGGGAGTTGCACTCGGGTTGCTGCTGAAGATTAATACAACCCTGGGTATCACTCTGGGGTGTGCAACCATGGCGATTGTCCTTGGCGTCATGCAAGGACAACGGCAGATAGCCACTGATACGCTGCTGGGTATTTTAGCCCATAGCTCTCTCTCACTGGGCCTGGTGGCGTTGAGCTTCATGCCTCAATTGCAAATAGATCTGATGGGGTATCTGTTTGGCGACCTGCTGGCTCTGACGTTTACGGATGTAGCCTGGATAGTTGCCGGTGCCGCCACCGTATTAGTCCTGCTGACCAGGATGTGGCGCTCGCTGCTGATGACAACCCTGCATGAAGAGCTGGCCGCCGTTGAAGGTATAAACATAGAGCGTACCCGGTTGTTATTGATGCTGTTAATGTCCTTGGTCATTGCCCTAGCCATGAAAGTAGTAGGGGTGTTGCTGGTCACCAGTCTGCTGATTATTCCGGCAGCCACCGCCCGTTTTTATGCCCCGACCCCTGAGCGCATGGCGTTGCTGGCAGCCGCCTGCGGCGTGTTTGCCGTAGTTGCAGGCCTAGGCATGTCCTGGTGGTTTGACACTCCTACCGGTCCCTCCGTGGTCGTATCCGCATTCACAATGTTCTTGCTGTCTTATAGCAGAGGACAATGGCTGCAGACTCAGCAAACCTGATGCTCAACTCTGAACAAGACGATCAACTCTGAGTAATAAGGCGCACTTTCAAACTATTCACCTTGAAGGTCAGGAGAGCGGCTTCTATAGTTGCTCAGAATGCGCATTCAGTTGGCACTGATACTGGCACTAACCCATCATCCCGCTGGACTTTTACCTTGATCACGCCCACCCCAATCAACAGAATCCGTGGCTTTATAACCACCCTTTCGGCTCTGGCAACCCTGATTATCGGATTGATCATTTCCGCTGCCGCCACTTACCTGATGGTTCAGCACCAGCAAAACAGAGCCTACAGCGCTTTTATTAGTGAAGCACAAGAACTGCAAAGCCGGGTTGAGCGTATAGTGGCACAAAGCCGGCGTTACCAATTGCTTTATGTCCAACTGCTTGCCAATAGCGAACAGGATTCCAGCTTCCTGGCACAACATAGGGGTGCCGTGAACAGCCTGGAGATACTGCAGATGACAGAATCAGGCTACGTCTCCGAAAGTCCCCCGGGGGCACTTTTTGAGTTGCAACCCGCAAACAGCATTCTCGGTGAGACAAATATTCAGGAAACTCTCGCAAAAACTACAATAACCAACCCGATCCTGCTCTCACCACACATAGGTGCAGAAAAGCTGACAGGGCAGCGGGCAGAAATTATGTGGCTGATCAGAGTGAATGATAAGGTTTACAGCATCGGTGCGGACCTGACCCAGTTACTTGAGGGTGTGCAGGAGCAGCTGGCCAATCAAGGCTTGAAACTAATGCTATTTGATTTGAAGCGTTATTCCAGCGATCCCTTCCTGACGCTGAATGCCCAGACAGAAGCCATCGCAGACACCTTGATCGGTGCAAGCCAATGGCGCTTCCAGAACCCAGTACAGAGCACCAATGGCGAGTGGCTGTTGCAAGTGGCTCCCCGTGCCGATTTCACCCAACGGTTTGACAGTCAGATGGCCTTGGTTATCTTTATCGGCGGCACCCTGATCAGCCTGCTGTCGGCGTCTCTTGTGAGCCATAAATGGTCAACCTGCTAACTTTGGTCTCTGCCGTCCTGGAAAAGA
This sequence comes from Hahella sp., assembly GCA_050299855.1. Classification (GTDB taxonomy): domain Bacteria; phylum Pseudomonadota; class Gammaproteobacteria; order Pseudomonadales; family Oleiphilaceae; genus Hahella. Next base: position 44,303 of record JBNKWQ010000018.1, on the reverse strand, counting down.
TCGTATCAGTGCCTGGCCAAACGGCGTAACCGGATCTGCCGGTGGCTTACTTCTGGTTGCGATAGTGCGCCGGACTTTCTCCAGTCCAGCGTTTGAAAGCACGACTGAAGGCGCTGAGTTCGGAAAAACCCAGCAAAAAAGCGATCTCACTCAATGAGTACTTACCCTTTTGCAAATATTCCAGAGCCCGCTCGCGGCGCACCTGCTCTACCAAGTCCTGGAAGGATTGGTTTTCCTGTTTGAGTTTGCGGTAGAGAGTATGACGGGACATATTGAGTTTTTCCGCGATCCTGCCCGCGTCAATGTCTCCCCGAGAAAGGCGTCGAGCCACTATGCCCTTTACCTTGTGGCTGATCGAACGCCGCAGTGAAACTTTCTGCAACAACGCCTCGACCTGACGGGTTAAGGCCTGATGCAGGTATGGATTGCGATGAGGTAGTTCAAATTCCAGAAATTCGGAGTTAAAAGCCAACAGGCAATTGGGTTGATCGAAACTGACCGGACATTGGAATATACGTTCGTACTCTTCCTTGTATGGAGGGGCGGAATGGCTGAAACCAACCCGCGTAAGATAGATTTTTTCACTCACATATTTACGTGCCCGGGTGACCGCTAATGCCAACAGTCGCTCCATATTGGATGGGTGATAAAGGTTTCCGTCACAATCGTATTCGATGATGGCCTCATCCGCTTCCACATGAACGCTGGTTACAACGCCCTCATTGACCAGCGCGGACAGTCGTTCGTATTGTCGCAATGCCTGACCAAGAGTGCGGTTATTAAACACGATGTGTCCAATCACCCCCATACGGCGGGAGTCCACACACTCCCCGACATGCAGGCCTATTGCCGGATCCTCCAACAACTCACGGGATTTGTCCCACAAGCGGTTGTAGGCAGCCAGACTGACACGGGTATCCTGTTCATCGAGCAGGACGGGGTCTATCTGCTCAGCATCAAGAAGAGGCTCAGGCTTTACATCACGCTCCGCCAGCCAATAGCACAAGGCCTTGACGGATGATCCTGAAACTGTCGGTTGATCCATATATCGGACTCAAATAAAACTGCATGGGACCAGACCGCTTCAACACAAGCCCGCCCCTACCATTATTTTTGTTGGAATGCCTCACCCAATTTATCCCTGCAGAGACCTCTTGGGTAGAGATAACTATAGCTTGTTGCGCGAAGGAGGATAAGTCACCAATCATTCATATTGATGACATCCTCTGTAACCTGCATGACACAGTGTAATCCCTATGACATAGGCCTTGATCGGTGTCGGCTACAGAATGCAACAGATGGTCAAAACCTTAACACAGGGGGTCAAGCAGTTTGCATATAGGAGGACTACACTCCTAAATGTAAACAGTGACCTTCTACTGTTTTGGCTTTCTAAGGTCCCTGAATATTTTTCAGACCTTTCATATTTTGGGAGCAAATCACATGATGTACGATGACGAATGGAAAGTTTGTATTCCACACGACGATCAGGAACAGGCCAATCTTAATGCATTGGGCGAGTACCTGGACAACATCTACTATTGCTGATGTGATCCCTTAATACTCCAGCCTGATGAAAGTGCACATTACCGCGTTATTTAACGCGGTTTTTTTTGCCCTGAGTTTTGCCATTAAGAATTAAATCCCTGTCATTTCCACGCTCTTTACTTGCCAACCCACCCCCTCCTGTCAAACTTAACCGCATCTATACAAACCTGAAACAGCATCGTTAAAAACCCTCGGCGAACATCGTAAGCAACGCCGTACCAAGGAGGCAATATGGGTATGAAAGCACTAACTGGCTGGCTAATGATTCTCGGACTCTGCTGGGCCGCCAGCAGCTCCGCCTGGGCTGATGAAGTTCATTATAATCGCATCAGTCTGAGCGTCAGCAGCGAAGGGGAACTTGCCAATGACACCCTACAGGTTACACTTTATGCCCATGCACAGGAGAAGGACTCAGCGGCTGCCGCCAAGATCGTCAATGAAGCCATGCAATGGGCATTAAAAAAGGCAGGCAAAGAAAACAGCATCAAAAGTCAGACTCTGGGTTATCGCACCCAGCCGGTATACCGGGATCAGCGCATAGTGGCCTGGAAAGCTGAACAGCAGCTGCAGTTGGAAAGCCAAAACATCGAAGCACTGGCTGACATGACCGGCGAATTACAGGAAAAGCTGTCGGTGAATGCGATGAATTATGAGGCCTCTGATGACCTGCGCGCACAGAAAGAAAATGATCTGATTGTGGATGCCCTGGCGGCCTTCGAAGGCCGTGCCCAGATCATAGCCCGCAGTCTAAAAGCCGAAGCCTATAAGATCACGACCATCAATATTTCCACTAACCAGTCCCAACCTTATCAACGCGTTGAGATGATGCGCAGCGCGGCTAAAATGGCCGATGCCGGCCCTGCGGCAGTAGAACTGGGCACCCAAACGGTAACGGTGATGATCAACGGCGAAATTGAGCTGCAAAAATAGAACATTCCTCAACCAATAGACTTCCATAAAAAAGGCAGCACTGGGGCTGCCTTTTTCTTATTTCATCCTAATGGCAGTTGCCAGAGTCCCTCAAGTGCTAATCAAGAGCAGGCTAAAACCCATTTCTGCCGCGCACCAAATTCAAGAATTCCGCGCGTGTAGCAATATCATTGCGCATGCTGCCTAACATAACCGAAGAGACCATAGAAGAGTTCTGCTTTTCCACACCACGCATCATCATGCACATATGGCGGGCCTCCACGATGACTCCCACGCCACGGGCATTGGTCACTGATTGCACCGCCTCGGCGATTTGCTTGGTCAGATTCTCTTGAATCTGCATGCGCCTGGCATACATGTCCACGATACGGGCAAATTTTGACAAGCCGAGAACTTTACCTCTGGGCAGGTAGGCTATGTGGCAACGGCCGATAAATGGCATCAGATGGTGTTCACACATGGAGTACAGCTCTACATCCTTGATCAGCACCATTTCGTCGGTATCGGATTCAAAGACGGCGCCGTTGACGATAGTATCGAGGTCATCCTGGTACCCCTTACAGAGAAACTGCATGGCCTTGGCGGCGCGCATAGGTGTGTTGGCCAGACCTTCCCGGGTGGAGTCTTCACCCAAACCATCAATAATGGCCCTATAGTTATCAGCCAGCTTATCTAACATTGATTTTCCTCAACTAACGAATGTGACGACCGCCATCCAGTTTAATTTCACGCCCGGTCATGTAGGCATTATCCAATACGAAGGACAGCGCCTTAAAGATGACTTCGGGACCCGGTTCTATGCCCATGACCGACTTTTTCAGGGTCTTGGCGCGATAATCCTCAGGGTCGCCCTCGTTAAACATTAACAGCGAGGGTGCAATGGTATTCACTTTGATCTCCGGGGAAAAGCGCTTAGCAAAAGAACGCGTCATATTCGCCATCCCGGCTTTGGATGCCGCATAGGCAATATGATTATCACTGCCCTTTTCCACGACATAGTCGGTGATGTGCACTATATCCGACCAGGGATTTTTCCCCTGCAGTAAAAGTTCATGGCAATTCAGGTTGAGCAGGTAAGGTGCTGTCATATGCAGTTGTGTCATTTCCTGCATCACCTTTGCAAAGTCAGTCCCGGCATCGCGGTCGGCCAGCCAGGCCGAAGCATTGTGCACCAGCGCCCTGAGCGGTCCAACTTCTTCCCGGATTCGGGTTGGAAGTATTTGCAATTCCCCGGCATCGGCCAGATCGGCCTGAAGACAAATAGCGCCTTGCTCCCTTAATTCGCCAATAACAGGCCGCTCACTACGATAAGTCAAGGCCACCTGCTCGCCCCTGGCCAGCAACTGCCGGACACAATGCAACCCCACGCGCTGGCCAGCTCCGGTGATCAATATACGGCCTTGGCGAGTCCAGGTTTGGTCCCCGTTGTCTGTATTTCCATCATTAACCGGCGTCATAACTCCCACTATTTGTTCTGTATCTGCAAAGCCTCAATCATCGGCCTGCTATCAATTGCGTGTCTGGCTCTGGCCAAATCACGGTTTACCTGAAGTAATCCAAAACTCCCGGGTACATTGCTCTTTTACAAGCGTTGCAAGCGGTCTACTCAGGTTTCAACCAGTCCGCTGCTATCGAATGAGCCGAGTCCAGTGCCAGACTCTCGCTTAAGAATGTCCAGCCCTGCTGTAATTGCTCATCCAGCTGCCAGGGGGGATTAAACACCAGCATCCCGCTACCCAGCATGCCCGACGTTTTATCCTGCAACCGAATTTCGCTACGCAGGATCTTGTTCAATGGTCCGTCCAGCAACGCCTCCAACATGGCTTCCTGGCGATGATCAGCTAATACAGGATACCAGATGGCCACACAGGCTCCGGACCAACGCTTGGCAACCTGCTCAAGATAGGCAGGTATGCCCAGATAATCCTGCTTCAACTCATAGCTGGGATCAATCAGGATCAGGCCGCGTTTTTCCTCCGGTGGAATCAATGCCATCACACCTTCAAAGCCATCACGGAAATGAAGGTGACTGCGATGGGAGCGTCGAAAATGCGTTTTCAGATGCTCAAATTCCTGCGGGTGTAACTCGCAGAGAACGGAACGGTCCTGGTCCCGCTGCAGCCATTCCGCTATCTGTGGGGAACCGGGATAAGCCAGCAACCTTTCCAGCGAAGGCTGGGCTTTCTGCACCAGTTGCAAATATTGCTGCCAGACGTCTGGCGCTTGTTCCTGACGGGCGACCAAACGTGCAATCCCTTGTTTCCATTCGCCTGTTTTCTGTGCCAACTCAGATTCCAGATTATAACTACCGCGCCCCGCGTGAGTATCCAGATAGCACCAGGGTTTATCCTTCCGACTCAGTGCCGAGAGCAGCAATACCAGCATCCAGTGTTTATGGACATCGGCAAAATTTCCGGCATGGTAGGCGTGCTGGTAACTCAACATTGAGTTTTTCCTGCTGGCAAGTGATGAGCTAAAGAGTCGACATTGTAGAGTTTGGGCCACAGGATCACCAGCCGCAATCAGCATTGGAGGTCTTCAAGAAAAATCTGAATGTCCCACCCGAAGATGGCGCGATTTCGGAAATAGGACCTTGTAATGTGCAGGATCGCCAATATATCTGATTCATAGCAATATTTCGAATGAGGGAGCGGCTAAAGTATTAAAAACTGTGTGGCCGGTTCAGGCATGACTGAAATTATTCCGATGTTCAATACCGTATGGGGAACTGGATCAGATGGAATACAAAGACTACTACGCCATCCTGGGGGTGGATGCCAAAGCCAGTGCGGAAGACATCAAAAAAGCCTACCGCAAACTGGCGCGCAAGTATCACCCGGATGTCAGTAAAGAGCCCAATGCTGAGAACAAGTTTAAAGAGCTTGGGGAAGCCTATGAGGTGCTGAAGGACCCTGAAAAACGGGCCGAGTATGATCAGTTGCAAACCATGGGAGCATTTGGCCGCGATGGCAGTTTCAGCCCACCTCCCGGCTGGGAGTCTGCTTCACACTTTTCTTCCGGCGGATTTACCGAAGCGGATTCGCAACACTTCAGTGACTTTTTCGAAGCCATATTTGGCCACAGCGGCACCGCTCACCGGCGCTACAACCCTCGCGGTCAACAGGCGGGTTTCCGTATGCGCGGCGAGGATGTGCATCAGCGCCTGCCATTATTCCTGGAAGAAGCTTTTGCCGGTGGCAGCAAACAGATCTCCCTGAGTGTACCGGAGGTTGATGAGCACGGCCTGGTCAGTCACCGACGCAAGACCCTGAATGTTAAAATTCCAGCGGGCATGGCTCCAGGGCAACATATACGATTGCGGGGGCAAGGCGCACCAGGCATTGGTGGAGCCGAAAACGGCGACCTGTTCCTGGAAATTGAACTGGCTCCTCACCCGTTGTTCAGCGTACAGGGCAGTGACATATTACTGACATTGCCCATTACTCCATGGGAAGCCGCACTCGGCGCCCAGGTGGTAGTACCGACTCTGGCCGGCAAGGTAAATCTCAAAATTCCAAAGGGTGCCACTCAGGGACAGAAGTTGAAACTGAAAGGCAAAGGCCTGCAAGGTAATATTAAAGGCGATCAACTGGTGATCCTGCAAATTGCCGTGCCTGCCAAACATAGCAAAACCTCAGAGGACCTCTATGCCAAGCTGGCGGAACAGGAAAAATACTACAACCCCAGAGAAAAGATGGGAGTCTGACCATGGCGCGGGATCTGCAAATTGAGATGACCTTTTCGTTCACTCTGGGAGAACTGAGTGAGCGTAGTGGCAGCAGTCCGGATTTTATTCTGGATCTGGTGGACCTGGGGGTATTGCACCCATTAGCACCAACCGAACCCCTGCGTTTTGACAGCCGGGCATTGGCTCGCCTGCTCCGGGCCAATCGCCTGCGTAAGGACCTTAATATCAACACTGCTGGAATAGCAACCTCCCTGGACTTGCTGGAAGAAGTTGAACAACTTCGGCAAGAGGTAGCTTTTTTGCGCCGGCTACTCAGCCAACTGGGAAATATTTAGCCTCCAAGGGCCGGTCATTAACTGCCAACAGCTAAACTTAGGTTTATAGCAGTGGATAGCAAATTTCGTTAATCTTGCGACCGCTCGGACAAACCAACACTTTGTCCGCTATGGAAATTCACCTGTTTCAAATACAGACACGGATCTCAGACATGAAATACCGCTGTGAATTGGCAAGACTTAATGTAAACAAGGTTAGCAGTATGAAGAAGTACTTTTGCATGGCAGTAATTGCCCTGACTCCCGCTTTCACCTGGGCGGAGACCGCCACCGAAATGGAAACGTTCAAGCCTCACCCTTACTTTGATGCAACAATCGGCGCTGTTAAAGCCATCGATGGCTGTGACGGTATTGGCAACGATCAATGTGACGACACAGACACAGGTCTACGCCTGGCTTTCGGCTACCAAATGAACCAACAGGGATTCCTGGAACTTGGTTACATGAATTTTGGTGAAACCAGTTATGACTTCAGTGATAGCTTTTCTGAGGACGTTACGGCCAAAGCTGAAGTAAATGCCATTTATGCCATGGGCGGGCTGATTATCCCAACGCAATATGTCGAACTGTTCGGCAAGGCCGGGTTTGCACTGGCAAAGGTTGAAATTACAGCGAACGCGACAGACAACAGCGTCAGCGTCGACAGCACAAGTTTGTCACCCATTGCGAGTGCCGGCCTCCATATCCCTGTGAGCAAGAACTTCGGCTTTGTCGCCCAGATGGACTACCTGATAGGTGCCGGCGATGAAGAAGAAACCGGCGAATCTGACATGTTTATGGTTGGCGCTGGTGCACGCCTGACGTTTTAACGTGGTAGTTGCCCTCCATTAACGTGGTTACTGTCCTCCATAACCGGATAGCTGCTAATCTAGAGGTCTAATAAAAAGACAGGCTCCGACATGCAGGCAGTTTTTACCCAAGGCTCTACCATGCGTCATATTCTAGTGATGACGCTGTCCAGTACCGTTGGGTTGTTAAGCCTGTTCCTGGTTGACTTGGTGGATATGTATTTTCTCAGTCTGCTCGGACAACAGGAACTGGCTGCCGCCGTGGGCTTTGCCGGAACTTTACTGTTCTTTCTCACAGCGATCTGTATTGCCCTGTCTATCGGGATGGGCGCTAAGGTGTCGCAGTCCCTCGGACAGCGCAATCCTGATAAAGCCCGTCAGTATTGCGTGCATATCCTGATATTCAGCTTCCTGTTTACCTCATTGGTAGCCGCTCCCGTATGGCTGCAGGCACAGATACTACTCAGGTTTCTAGGTGCCGAAGGCGAAACCCTGCAACTGGCATTGCAATATACCCGAATTCTTTTACCGTCAACGCCAGTCCTGGCCATGGCCATGGGGCTGGCGAGTGCCTTGCGGGCTGCGGGGGATGCCAAGCGATCCATGTATGCTATTGCGGCAGGAGGCCTGGTTAACGCCATATTGGATCCCATCTTGATATTTGGCCTGGAAATGAATATTGCCGGGGCCGCTTGGGCATCGTTGATTGCCCGCTTCGCTATTCTCGGTATTGCCGGATTTTTTATTCTGCACCGTCACCAATTGCTGGCAGCACCCAAAGCAAGTCTTTGGTGGGCAGATATGCGAGCCCTGGTCAGTGTATCCGGCCCAGCCATGCTGACGAATCTGGCGACACCTGTCGGCAGCAGTTATGTTATGAAAACCATGGCTGAGTTTGGCGACGACGCGGTGGCGGGCGCTGCAATCATCGGCAGAATTGTCCCCGTGGCCTTTTGTGGTCTGTTTGCCCTTTCCGGCGCGATCGGTCCGATCATTGGGCAGAATATGGGGGCCGGCGACTTTTCGCGGGTCAAAGACACCATGATTAATGCCTGCAAGTTTGCGGCTGTGTATGTCGCCTCTGTCTGGGCATTACTCTATGGGCTCAGTGACTTTATTATTACGGCTTTTGATGCGACTGAGGACGCCCGTTATCTGATCAGTCACTATTGCCTGTGGATTGCGCCCGGATTTTTCTTCAACGGCCTCCTGTTCGTTGCCAACGCCTGCTTTAACAATACCAATACAGCCTATCTGGCCACATTGTTTAATTTCTCCCGCGCCTTCCTCGGTACGATTCCTTTTGTAGCACTGTTATCAGCACAGTTAGGCGCTATCGGAGTGTTGGCCGGCGAAATTACCGGAGGCATTGTCTTTGGCAGCCTGGCGATGATCACCGCCATCTATAAGGTAACTCACCTGACCCGCAGCGAAGCAAAATTGACCTTGGATTCGGTTCCCGAGACAGAACAAGTTAAAGAAACCACAGCCTGCCAGTGGACTTACTGTTCAGAGAAAAGTGCGCTTGGGCAGCAGGTCGTGGAAACCACCGAGAACAATTAGTGCCCGATAACCAAAAACACAAGATATGAATTCCCGTTCGGAATCGTGCAAAAACTCCACTATACTGATTTCAAGTTCCAAGAATTCACCTTTCGGGAGATCATCAACATAAGCTCCGCTGATAGTATGACTTGGGTAGTCAAGTTTCACTGGACACGCCGATTCGCCGCCTTGCTGGGGGTAATGCTGGGCTTAGTCAGCTCAACCACCTACACCGCCGAATCAGAGCAAGCACTTCCGGTAATGACACTTTACGGTGACAGTAACTATTTCCCCTACTCGTATGAGGTCAACGGAGAAATGAAGGGGCTCTATACCCAAATGTTGCTGGAAATAGCCAAATTGCTCCCTGCATATCGTCTTGAACTGAAGCCAATCCCCTGGAAACGTGGTCTGTTACTCACAGAACAAGGCGGCATATTGGGGCTCTACCCGCCCTATCGATTGGAACAAACCCGCTTTTACATGCGTCCTTATTCTCACGCTCTGTTCAGGGAATCTGTCACCATTTTTTGTGCAGCCGGGACTTTTGACACGGACGGACCTAAACATTGGCCACAGGATTTTCTGGGACTGACGGTTACAACTAACCTGGGTTTTAGCCTGCTGGATACGGATTTCTGGAACCCCGTGGAAGAAGGAAAAATTCAGCGCGTGGAACATGCGGGCAATGACGAAAATATTATCGCCGTAGCCATATTGAAAACTGCTGACTGCTATATCAATGATCGCGAGTCGATCAACGCTTCCTACACACGCATGCAACATAAAATTGCCAACGCCAATCTCAAGACCAAACTCCTGCCCCTGCAGGAGGCCTTGGTGGTACAAGAGCAGGAGGCTGTTATTGGCTACAGCGTAAACTATCTGCAGAAACATCCGACAAATTTAGACTTCGTAAAAGCGTTTGATCAGGCCATTGAGACTTTTCGAGCATCCCCTCATTATGATGAGCTACTGGCATCATTCTGGGCTAACGTTGGCCAGGAGGAATCACCCCCTTAAAGAAGATACCTGCTACCGTTTGGTCAAGTTGCCTGGCGTCATTCCCTGATGGAAAGCCTAGTCGCTTAGAGCGACTCCATCAGCTCCGAGTATGGCGCCGGCTATTAGGCTTTCTTAGTCCAGGCTGTTTTCTCAGCCTGTATCGTTAACACTATCTTCGGGAGTTCCAGATGTTTTTTACAGCTTTTGCATTAATGAGTTGCTGGTGCAGCTACAATCTGTACCACCCAATTCTGACGCAAAAGCATGGCGCAGCTATCAGTTTCCTATCGGGTTGGTTAGTTGGAGAGCTCGCGCTTCATCATTTGGTGTTACAAGTGCTGGTTACCCTGCTTTTCGTTATGGCGGGGAATGTCACAGGAGGCTGGGGAGCGCTTGGATTAGGCATGTTGATATGCTCTTGGGCAGCGATGGGCTATTACTACCTACGCTCAGATACTGCCAGAGCCCATATCGACAAAGGTCTGCGGCAAGGCTTGGGGAATGACTACCATCAACAGCTTAGGCCGGAACTCTGCGAGCATCTGGTGGAGACCATCAATCCCCAGCGTTTGCTGCTACCTCACAAGGCATTCCAGTCTCCCAATGTCGTCTGTCACAGAGACCAGGTATATCACCAAATGGACGGTATGCGCCTGAAACTGGATATCCGCCATCATCGGGATCACCCCAAAAACTGTCCTGTATTGTTTCAAATACACGGTGGCGCCTGGACTTACCGAATGGGCAGCAAAAATGAGCAGGCACTACCGCTGATGAATTATCTGGCGGAGCATGGTTGGGTATGTGTCAGCATCGATTACCGCCTGAGCCCTATGGCGACCTTTCCCGATCATATCATCGACTGCAAACGGGCGCTGAAGTGGGTAAAAGAGCACATCGGCAGTTACGGCGGCAATCCGGACCTGATCATAGCCACAGGAGGTTCAGCCGGTGGACACCTCAGTGCCCTGCTTGCACTAACTCCCAACCTGCCGGAGTTTCAGCCTGGCTTTGAGGATTTTGATACGCGGGTACAGGGCTGTGTCAGCTTCTATGGCATCTATGATTTCCTCGACACTGAAAAACTGCAAACCCACAGCGGATTGAATGATCTTCTGGCCAAATCCGTACTCAAGGTATCCAAGCAGGAAAACCCTGAACTCTATCAACTGGCTTCGCCCATTACCCATTTGCACGAAGACGCACCACCATTCATGTTGATACAGGGCGACAAGGATTCCCTGGTGTCACCTCTGGAAACCCGCATGTTTGCCGACCGCCTGCGCGAAGTTTCGCAGCAGCCTGTGGTCTATGTGGAATTGCCTGGGGCTCAGCACGCTTTTGACATGTTCCCTTCCCTGCGCAGTGAACTGATGCTGCAGGGAGTCGCACGCTTCCTTGCTTGGGTGTTGAGTCAACAAGAGTCTGCTGAAACGCAGCCTGATCCCGCTGCAGGTCCAGGCTCGAATAGCACTGCAGATCTGGATTCCAGCCCGATATAAACAACCATATTTAAGACAAGGAACTCGATATGTCTCATTGCGTCGTTACAGGAGCCAATCGTGGGATTGGCCTTGAGCTTGCCAGGCAACTCAGTCAGCAAGGCCATCAGGTCACCGTGTTATGTCGTCAGCCTTCAGCAGAACTCAAAGCACTGGGGGTGAACATAGTGGCCGGCATTGATGTCAGCCAGGAAGGCTGCATACCGATTATCACCAAAGCACTTGCAGGCCAGTCCGTGGACCTGTTGATTAATAATGCCGGAGTACTGCACAACGAAAATCTTGACCGGCCAGACTGGGAGCGTATCCGCGAACAGTTTGAGGTGAATACATTGGGGCCACTGAGAGTCACCCATGCCCTGCTTTCCAACCTGAGCAAAGGTGCCAGGGTGGCTCATATCACCAGTCGCATGGGATCGATTGCAGACAATGGATCCGGCGGTTATTACGGCTACCGCCTGTCAAAAGCGGCGTTGAATGCCGTCGGTAAATCCATGGCCGTGGACCTGCGCAGTCGGGGAATCAGTGTTGCACTGTTGCACCCCGGGATGGTGGCCACCGATATGACCGGCCATCAGGGTGATGTAACTCCGGGTGTTGCCGCCGGCCGCTTGCTACAAAGAATTGAGGAGATGGAACTCAGCACCTCCGGTAGTTTCCACCATGCCAACGGCGATCCACTCCCCTGGTAATCAACTGATTTGCACACCTATCTGCCTGCATCCATGACTTTTTGGATACAGGCTGTATGTCTCCGCAGTCGTACAACAAACCCGTCACATCAATGCACGCGGGTAATGACTACCTTGGCAACAACATCCCGCCAGTCGTAGGCAGCCGGCGACAAATCTCCCTCACCATGGATACCCGGGCTGATATACACATAGCCCTCACCATCAACACCGGGTGATGCACCTTCTCCACCACAAACCGGACCTGGGATATTGATACATAGTTCATCATCCGGCTCCGAACCTGCATCATAAGCCCGAGCTAGAAAGGTGCTGGACCGGAACCATGGCAGCGGCACCGTATTCAGGGCGACAAAAGAATCATTTGTCGGCAACAGCATGGCCGCAAAACTGAGGTAGTGGTACCTGTGGCTGGACTCGATTTCAAACGCCACCGACTGACCCGGCCCCAGCAATCCTGCAGTGCCGGCCGTGGCATAAACCTTGTGCGGCATACCGTTTAACACTGCCGCTAATGGCCCGGTATCCCCGCCTTCCGCCAACAAAGAGAGTTCCTCACTGGCCGGTTCACCGAGTTCGAAGTAGCGAATTGAGCTTTTGTGGGTTGCAGCAAGTATGGGCGTAAAACTGATGCCCTTAGTGATATTGGTGACTTCCACCTTATAGGTTTGAACTTTGCCATAACCTCCAGCATAGACACTGGTGGATGCTACCAGCACGGCAGTGGTTGCGGCCATTGTCATTATTTTCATCGGGACGCTCCTTGAATTTGAATAGAACTAATTGAAGACTGCGCCTCAAAGCCTATGAAATTCCACGTCTGGAGTTATCACAAAAGTATCACTTTTTTATCACGAGTCTTTATATCCAGGGTTTCTATATCCATTAATTCATATTTTGCATGATTGAGTTAAGCGTTCAGAAATGTTTGTGTAACGAAAGTGAGGCCTTGCAGCACTGTTACGCTATATTGTTACAGACCTCAATTGCACAAACCCTACAGAGTTGGATATCTGGAACAGGAGAATTTTCCATGGCCTATCAACGATCAGATTCAGATCGGGAATTTCAGAAACAATTTGAATCCTGTAATTTCCCACCTGCTGAGTTCAACCACCGCGCTCACCTGAAACTGGCCTATGTTTACCTTGCAGAACATGACACTGAAGCTGCCTATAAATTGATGCGCGATGCGCTGCAACGTTTTCTGGAGCATCACAGCATCGATTTGTCCAAATACCATGACACCATGACCAGGGCTTGGGTATTAGCGGTCAGGCACTTCATGGAAAAGACGCCTGACGCCGAATCCGCAGACGACTTTATCGATCAGCATCCCATGATGCTCGATGCCAGGATCATGATGACCCACTACTCAGCAGAGCTGCTATTTTCCGACGAAGCCCGGGCCAGGTTTGTTGAACCTGATCTGGACCCGATTCCCAGGTACCGTACATAATTTTCACCCTGTTAATTAACGGGTCTATTCGTTAGAACATGGATGAGCTGATCATAGGCAGTAGGTTTCAGGCGTGCCCCAATTCCGGTTCCATCGCCTCCAGTGCCGCTTCGATTGCGAAGACATGTTCATCATCAGCATTCAACTCCCTTAAGGCAGAAGCCAGCTTGAGAAGGTAATCCATATTGGATCCGCTGGGCCCGTGAGATTGGGCAATCTGTCGGGCAATGTCCTCAACCGCAGCATCGCCGAGAAAGGCAGCGTTGCCTTCCCTGGCAATATAGACCACACCTTCTGCCTGCCCTCCCTGCCGGAAACTGATAGCTGTCAGCAAACGCAGATAGCCGTTCTTTTCCCGGTAATCCAGGTGGGCAAATTCTTCCGGTGTAATCAGGTAAGCCATGCCTTCACAGACGGCATTCTGCTGCGGTATCAGTGTCACCACCCGACCTGGGGAGTCCGGCGTGCCGCGGTGATCATGTGAACCTTGCCAGAAGCGTCGAGCCCAGTGACCAATGCTCGCCGGTCGTCGTTCGATATAGGGAAAATCTGCTTTATAAATCAGCGAACCATACCCAAACAGCCAGACACTCTGATGCTGGTCGAAATGGGTCATTTGCTGATTGATGGCAATAGTATTATCAGACATGGCTATGGGTGTTGCTGGTAACGATCACTATCCACTGTTGCTTTGGGTTAGCTCGTAGCAGAGTCGAGCGGTACCAGTGTTGCATTTATGTAAGATGAATGAAACTCAGGCGTAATCGTAGGCACCACCGGCTTCCAGCGCCTTCTGATAGGCTGGCCTGGCTTGAAAGCGTTTCACATAGGCGGTGATATTGGGGTATTGGCCCGCTACGCCACGGGCAACCGAAGCTTCCAGGGGAAAGCTCATCTGGATATCCGCACCACTCAGACTGTCACCAGCAAACCATTCATGCTTGCCCAGGTGTGCCTCCACATAATCAAAATGCGTTTTAATTTGCGGCCCAATAAACTTGCGGGTGGTCTCGTCGGCAATTTTCCGGGCGATAGGTTTGACGAAGAACGGCATGGGATTCGATTTTACTTTTTCAAATACCAGCCGCAGCAACAATGGCGGCATAAAGGAGCCTTCAGCGTAATGCAGCCAATATATATAGTCGCGGTGAGCCTGCGTTCCGGGTTCGGGAATCAGCTTCCCCTCTCCGTAGACCTGCCCAAGATAATCAATGATGGCACCAGACTCGGCCATGGTGATATCACCGTCACAGATGACCGGTGACTTCCCAAGCGGATGGACTTTTTTCAGGCTGGCAGGTGCCAGAATGGTTTTGGGGTCACGCTCATAGCGCTTGATTTCATAGGGTAGTTCGAGTTCTTCCAGCATCCACAGAATTCGCTGGGAACGGGAGTTATTAAGGTGGTGGAGAATGATCATGCGCTAAGAGTTCCTTTTGGAATGAGTCGCGGTTGAGTGAGAACAACCCCTTGTTATAAGTTAAAAATACCGTTTTGGATCTCTTTTTATTTCCCGCAATGGAAATTTTGTGAATTAGCCAGCAACCTCACAACTCATATAGCTCCAGCGGCAATGCATCAGGGTCCTGGAAAAAGGTAAAGCGTTTACCCGTTAGTTCATCCAGCCGAATGGGTTCAACTTCTACGCCTTTGTCCTGTAAAACCTGCACGGAAGCATCCAAGTCTTTGACTGAGAAGGCCAGATGTCTCAGGCCGGCAGCTTCAGGATTACTGGACCGGGCCGGTGGATCAGGAAAGGAGAATAGTTCCAGTTCGGTATGCTCATCTATAGCCAGATCCAGTTTGTAGGATTTTCGCTCACTGCGGTAGGTTTCGCGAATCACTTTCAGGCCCAGAATATTAGTATAGAAATAACGGGAGCGTTCATAATCCAGACAGATAATGGCGACATGGTGAACGCCGGAAAGTCCCAATGACATATTGATTCCTTTAGATAGACTGGACCCGTGCGGCGAATATTGTTCCTGGTTAACTACGCCGGCCAGGCCGGCAGATAGCTGACGTGACTGACAGATAGCTGACCTGACAAATCAGTTAAGTGGCTCTGCAACTTCCAGCGGCAGTTCCAGGGTAAAGGCAGTGCCAACGCCTTCGACGCTGGAAACCTTGATCTTGCCACGCAGCACATTATGCACCAACCCATGGACAATATTCAGCCCCAGGCCTGAGCCGCCTCTTCCGAGTTTAGTGGTGTAGAAGGGATCAAAAATACTTCCCTGATGTTGCAGTGGAATGCCCGCGCCGTTGTCCCGCACCACCAAAGTCACCATGTCCTGGGTATGATTACTTAGATCAATGGTGATCTGACCGCTGTCACGTCCGTCAAAAGCATGCACCAGGGCATTCTGAATCAGGTTGGTCAACACCTGCCCCAACGCACCGGGGTAGCTGTTCATGTGCACCGCTCCGGCAATATTGGTAACCACTTTCACAACAGATTTCTTCAGCATCGGGTGCAGGGTGGTCAAAACTTCCTGAACCATCTGCCCAAGCTCAAAAGGTCGTTTCTGTGAACTGGACTGGTCGACCGCCACCTGCTTAAAGCTACAGATCAATTCCGAGGCACGGGTAAGATTGCGAAACACAATATCCAGGCCTTTCTGGGAACCCTCAATAAAGCTGTCGAACTGGGATCTCGTCAACCTGCCTTCGGCGGAGTCTTTCGCTATCTGTTTGCCTTCATCACGCATCGACGTCGTGGCCATCAAACTATTGCCGATAGGCGTATTGAGCTCATGGGCGATACCCGCCACCAGCGCCCCCAGCGCTGCCAGCTTTTCCGAGCGCACCAGCTCGGACTTGGTGTGGGTCAGGTTACGTAGGGCGTCCCGTAGCTCCCTGTTGATCTGGCTAAGATCATGGGTCCGTTCCTCCACGTGCTGTTCAAGGTCAATGTTGAGTTCCCTGATAGCACGTTCGGAAGCCCTTTGTTCGGTGATATTCTGGATCAGGCTCAGATAGCCTATATTGCGGTTGGCACTGTCTTTAAGGGTGGTGCTATAGATCATTAGAGTTAGCGGTTGCCCGGGCTTGTAGCTCAGCGTGAGTTCCTGGGTCCCTCTTTCGGCCTGGTCCAGTTGTTTCTTAACCGCCTGGGCCAACTTATGAAAATTCTGGGAAATATGCTCATTACCGCTTTTCCAAACGCCCAGATGCAGCAATTCCCGCGCAGCAGGGTTATACACACTTAATTCGTAACGGGTATCCCATTCGATAATGGCCATCGGGCTCTGCTCTACCAACGTACGAAACCGTTTTTCTCGGGTCACCAGTTCCTTTTCCCGTTCCTCGATGGCCTGCCCGGTGGCAATCAGGTCTTCGCTTAGTTGCTGAAATTCGATAATCCGCGAAGGCTGCGCCTTCTCCAGCTGATACTTCCCCTCAGCCAATGCCTGGGCCTGTTTGGCGTGCCCACGAAATCTTCGATTCAAAGCGCGGGTGACCAGTGCGGCCATAACGGCAGCGCCCAGCAGGCCAATAAGCATGGCAACTGATAAAATGACAGTCAGTGGCCGGCGCTTATCCATAATGACCTCGGCCGGCTGCGAGGCGATGATCAGCCAACGGGGGTTTTCCATGGTGATACCTGTACCGAACAGGCTCTGGCCATAAAAACGGAACGGCAGGCTGACGATCTCACCAGCCAGACTGCGTTTTACCAGTTCGATATTGGTCAGATTGATCTGCTGTTGGCTCAGGCGCTCATCCGGGTGGGCAATCAATTGCCCAAACTGGTCAAGAATCATCACCGTCATAGCGTGCTTCTCGGCAATATCGGCAACGATGTTGGGCAGTTCATCCACGGCAATCTCACCGACCAGAACTCCCTCATCCTGGGGAATGGCATAGGCGACTGACAAGCGCCCGCCCACGGCAGACAGAAAGGTTTCCGACCAGACGTTGGTTCCTTCTTTGACGGCCTCTTCAAAGAACGGCTTGCGACTCATGTCCAGTCCGATAAAGTTTAGCCGCAAAGGCTGTTTGCTCTCGGGCAGGCCGACATCAACCACCTGTCCGGCACCATTCAACCAATAAATAGCCTCATAGAAATGTTGATTAGTGGCAAAGGTATCCAGTAACCGGCGTCGCACACCTACGGTTGCGTCAAGCTTCAACAACGCCAGCAGCATCTGCAGATCATTGGCGGCATTGGAAAGCTGGGTATTCACCTGCCCGGCAATCACCCGCGAGAGTGCCAGATGCTCCTGCTCAATATTCTTGGCAATACGGGGAGAGAACAGGAACAGAATCAACAATGCCGTGGCCACCACAGGAATAGTGGAAACCGCCAGAAATTGCACGGATAGAATGGTGTTGAGTTTCCAGCCTAATTTACGTGTCATGGCCCGCCATTAAGTGCTCATTTTTTATTCACACGGCAATATCGTATCGGCACAGCAGAGACTATTCCAACACCACAAACTTGCCATCTATCACGCGGGTAACATAAGTCTTGCTCTTCACATCACCGTAGGCATCAAAGACAATTTTACCCTGCACTCCCTGAAATTCACCGATATCCAGTATGGTCTTTTTAAGTGTCTGCGCCTCACTTTTATTACGCAGGGCCTGCAGGACAATATTGGTGGAATTGTAGGTCGCAATGCTGGGGAAGCCGGGTTCCTGACCAAAGCGCCGGAAATAGGCTTCACGGAACTTGAGATAGCGCTCGTCAGTACTTGCCCGGTCATGGTATTGCGCGACATAAAGCCCCTCCACATAGCTTCCGCCCAACTCAATTAGCCTTTCCGTGCCGGCCCACTCCGCTGCGGAAATCAGTGCATCAGGAATCCTGGTATGGATCGCCTTGGCCATCAACGCCGCATCCACGGAATTCATGACTAGCACCACCAGTTCCGGAGAGTCCTGCAATAGTTTGTCCGCCAACGCCACAAAATCGACATTATTACCGGACCGGAATGTCTCCATGCCGAGAAAAGTACCGCCGTTTTTTTCATAGGCCTCCCGATAGTCTTCCAGCCAGTCCCGGGTGTAGGCTTCATTATCCAGGTCAATCAGGGCTTTGGCGGTTGCCGGGTGATGGTGATTGTACACATAGCGGGCCGTCACCGAAGCGTGGGACTTAACCGGCGCCAGGGTCCTCAGAAACTGGTCGTCCAGCCCTGTCAGAGCATTTGTGGTGACGGTGGCCGCCATCAAAACCAGGTCAGTATTATTCACCAGATCCGCAGATGCCAAGGCCATGGCACTGGTCATGGGACCAATAATGGCATCCACATTTGCCTCCAAAAGCTCTTGCACGACCAGTTTCACCCTGGCTGGATTTTGTCGGTCATCTTTCAGAATGGCTTCAATGGACTTCCTGTGAATACCACCCCTGGCATTCTGTTGCTCAATGGCCAGCAGAAATCCATTGCGTCCCTCCATCCCCAGATCAGCAACACGCCCGGAGGTGCCGGCAACAAATCCGAGGGTGACGGCTTTTTCGTCGGAGCAGGCCGTCACAACAACAGCTGCAACCGACAGCAATAAGACGCCCAGTTTTTTCGATAGATGCGCTGTAGCTACAGCTGGCGGTATAGCATCCATAATTGGCACCTTTTTGTCGGCGACTTCTTTGCTTTGGTTTGCAGATTAGTTAGTTTTCAAGCTATTAGTTTTCATCTGCGGACTGGACCACCAGATGCTTCTCCACCCACTCGTGCAACAGGATTGGCTCCATAGGCCGGGCGTAGAGATAGCCCTGAGCTTCAATGCATCCCATCGCCCTTAACAGTTTGGCCTGATGTTCGGTTTCCACACCTTCGGCGATAACAGCCAGCCCAAATTGCTGCCCCAAGCCCAGAATCATTTCGGGAATACTACGGTTTTGTCTGGCCTGGTTAAGCCGTGACACAAATGACTTGTCGATTTTGAGGCGATCCACTTCCAGCTCCTGCAAATAGCTCAGCGACGAAAAACCGGTGCCGAAATCGTCAATGGCAATGGTCATGCCCAATTGTTTCATGTGACTCAGAATTCCTTTCACCTTGCTCTGGTCGTGCATGGTGACCGATTCGGTAATTTCCAGCTCAATCAGGCGCCGGTCAACCGGCAGGTCATCCAGCATGGCGGCAATGCTATCAATGAACTTGGGATGTCGCAGCTGCACCTGGGATACATTGACGCCCATGCGAACATTAAGGCCGAACTGTTTGTTAATTTGCTGCATTTCACTGACGGCCTGGCTGAAGGCCCACTCCCCCAGCGGGACAATCAAACCAGAGGTTTCAGCCGTCGGGATGAAGGCGTCCGGCGGTACCATCTCCCCACTCTCTGTGCGCCACCGCATCAACGCCTCAAAGCCGATGATGGTACCGTCGATCAGACTGACTTGCGGCTGGTAGGCCAGAAACAGATTTCTGACATCGAAAGCCTTACGCAAACTCTGCAAAAGTTTGACCCGACGCTGAGTGGCAATCTCCATTTCCCGAGTAAATTCGATACTGTCACCTTTGACGGTTTCCTTGGCACGTTTGAGAGCGATACTGGCCCGTTTGATCGCTTCATTGGCATTACTTCCAGCTTCCGACAAAGACAAATAGCCCTGGGTAACCGAGATCATCTGGTCATTGCCATCGACGACAAAAGGCTCGGTAAAGATTTCATTAATCCTGGCAGGATTCACCTCTGCGGGTTCCCCCAATACTCCAAACTGATCTCCCGCCATGCGGGTCACCAGTCCGGTGCCAGCATAGCTCAGGGTCAGTCGCTCCCCTACCAGCTTGAGCAGCCTATCCCCCTGATGACTGCCTAGCGTATCGTTGATCTCGCTGAAGCCATCAAGATCCAGCAGTATGATGCGCTTGGCCTGCTCACCATTATCCAAGGCCCGGTCAATCTGGCTGGCAAAATACAGGCGATTGGGCATCCCCAGGAGGGAATCATAAAAAGCATAACGGTGGAGCTGTTCCACCATGACCACATTGTCCAGACAGATTGAAATATTAGCGCTGAATACTTCCAGCAACTGGCGTTCGGGCTCTTCCAGGGGACGCATGATTTCGATATACACCAGCATGTTATCGCCGCTGCTGTTGGAAAAATAAA
The DNA here is from genome assembly GCA_050299855.1 of Hahella sp. Taxonomy (GTDB): domain Bacteria; phylum Pseudomonadota; class Gammaproteobacteria; order Pseudomonadales; family Oleiphilaceae; genus Hahella. The sequence continues at coordinate 23,740 of JBNKWQ010000018.1, read as the reverse complement.
GTGCCGTGGCTGTTTCCTCAATGCGGTGGCTTTTCAGTTTCACAGCCTCTTCCAGCAGGTGGCGCATAGAGGCATCCGTAATGTCACCCAGTCTGTGGTGCAGTTTCTGGCTAAAGCGGCCGGAGGCGGCAATAATGGTAAAGCTGCTGGCGTCTACCGGTGCTTGCCTCTGTTTGGCCTGGCCCTGCTCACCCGGCAGTTCAACGGTCAAAGGTTTACTCCGCAGGCATACCAGGCCATCACCGGCAATGCCGAAAATGGCGGTAATCTGGGTAATAATACCGCTGGCAAACTCATGGAAGCCGCGCAAGGACATCAGCTCGCTGGAAGCATCCACAATCATTTCCAGTCCGTGTTTGCTGGCATTCAGGGCGGCAATCTGGGAATAAGAGCGAATAGCGGCAGTTAAAGTGGTGTATAGACGGGTCTGGGTCAGCTCGGCCTTATTCTTGTAATCATTGATGTCGTACTGGCAAATGGCTTCCGTTTCCGGCGCATAACCGGGTTGCCCTGTCCTTAGTATGATCCGTACATCCAGCAGGCCCAGGCTCTCCCGGATCACTTTCACCAGACCCAACCCGGCATGCTCGTCTTCCATGACCACATCCAGCAATATAACTGCGTAGTCTTTGCTGGAACGAAGCTTTACAACCGCTTCAGCCGCAGAATAAGCATGTTCGAACCGCAAGTGACGGCCAAGAATTTCTGTGTTTCGTAACGCAAAAACAGTGGATTCGTGGACATCCTGATCATCGTCCACAATCAAAATCTGCCAGTATCTGAGACGTTCGCCCGTCTTTTGTTTTTCGTCGGCTTCGTCGGCAAACTGCATCAGACCATTGCCCGTCATAGTTAAACGTCCTCACCCAGCACACAGTGATGATAGATCTCGCCTTCAACGATCGATCAAAAATTTATTCAATGATTGCAGTTCAAGTATAGACAGGAAGTCGATATCTGTAGATTTAGCGATGTTTATCCCTGAGCGGAATCTGACTTAACACAGGAAAGGCCGTTCTCCATATGCGGAGAACGGCCTGGAATGATGGGGAGTAATCCTGACCAAAAGATTAGCCTGAATAAAAGATTACTGATGCGACTAACGGCAGTCCGCAGGCACCGTCATCTGCTTTTCAGCGATCAGGATACGGCAGTTATCCGCGACCTGGTCGACTGCTTTAATTGGCGGCAGATTGGCCGGCTCAAGTTGCTCACCGGGGTTCCGCGGAACTGTCGGGATCACCTGATGGCCCGGCAATGGCTCCCCTGCAGTGAGATGCAGCCACATCTGGTCCAGAGCCTGGGTGAAGTAATAGTGCAGGCCCACATAACGTGTCTGATAGCCCGGAAACAGACCATTCAACAGATCCAGGTGGTGAGCATTCAAAACCTCGACGTAACGCAAATCACCCTTTGCCGAATGCTTGGCCTCACTATTAACCGCTAAGATTGAATATGGCCGTGAAGCATGGTTAATGGGAATGATCGCATCCGCACGGCCATGGACGATAATCGCAGGCACCTTCAACCGTCTGGGATCAGACTCGATGGCTTTGATGCCCTTGGCCACTTTCTGTGCTTCCGCGCCATGTCCGATCGCCAATTCCCTTAGACACAGGTGTCCGGCCAGGTTCTGGTCTGCGCTGGAGAGGCGGTCAATCAGCCCGGTTTTGTTATCGACCAACTGTACGCCAGCGGTAGGTGGAATACCGTTGCCGGTGGCGAAGGCCAGGGCAATCTGGGCCTGTTGCGCGGGAGCCGGTTCCGCCGTGGCGTCGGTAAATGCCATGGAGAAATCACACAGATTGTCCGCCACACCAAAGCCGCCATAGGCATTGGCATAGGTAACACTGATGGACTGTGGCACCTGAATGGTGTTGTTGGCGTGCTGGGTGAAATCCTGTTCCGGCACCAGGCCGTATTCCCGCAATTGCTGGCGGGCGTCGGCGACCATTTCTTCAATGGTAATGCCGGAGATCAGGCCGGCATCCGCCAGCGCCTGGCAGCGAGCTTCACTGCCCGCGGGTACAGCAAAAGGGTCAGCGTCGACACTGGCACAAGGTTGCAGCAAATCGAGCAGCGAGGTGTAGTCGTACAGAGGGCGTCCCAGATGATCCCAGGTCAAATCGCCATGCACCACTTTCAACTTCCGCGTAAGACTGGCCCGGGGGGTGACATTGGGTTCGGAAGCCACGACAGCATCGATCAGGCCTTTGTGATCCTGCTCCGCCGCTCTTAGTGAGGCACCACCGCCATTGGAAACACTGGCGGCGATAATCCAGGTGTTGTCTGCCGTCAGGGTGCGTATTACCTGCCCCGTAGGCAGTTCAAATCCATAATTTTCCGGCAGGTTCAACACATAAAGCGCGACTTCCGCCGCCTGCAGCACGAACTTACCCCAGTCCTTTTCCGGGTTTTGCCCGGAATGGGCATGCTTGTAGGCAACACGATGAGGATATGCAGCCTTGAAATCGTCCAGGTCCGGATCAGCAGCGGTAAACTGCGAATTTGCTCCCGCGACTACGGCTGCTGCCAGTAAACCATTGCCAAGGGTCACCTGATCGGAATCCAGATCATGAATACCGTTACCGGTGCCTTTGTCGGTATAAGCCACCACACAGCCGTGATTCAATCCCCATTCACCGGCAGTTCCTATGGCACCATAGACACCCCGTGACCCGGAAGACGCCCCCAACACAATACAGGGACTGGCAGGGTTAAAGCTGTCGGGAATCTGCACCATGACGGTGACGCTCCCATCGTCATAGGCTTGCTGGAGAGTGCTGACCAGATACTCGGTACCGGAAATTTTGCCGCCATGGACCTGCTCCACTCCGGCCACGATATTTGGCCCATAAAGTCTGCCGAAACCACCAGCCGTGGTGGTGTCCAGCAACGCCCGGTAGTTATTGTAGATCGCCAGTCGGCGCAACTCGGCGGCTGTGGGGCTAGCCGGATCCAGCACGGCAGGTGCGGCCCCCTGCAGTCCAGTCACCCCCAGGCCTGCAGTGAGCAGGTCATCGTCGGCGCCATCGTAATACTGGGATTGAGGTTCACCGGCCACATAGGCAGGTTTGTCGTTAAGTTCATAGCAGCCGGTAACCAGGGTAACCGCTACCGCCATAGTCATCAGCCGCAACGGCTTTTTTATATTGAGAGAATCGAGGTTGCAAGACATAACACCAGGTCCTTTTTATTGTTTTGCCAAACAGTCCGTGGGAATGAAAACCAGACCCCTGAAAACTAGGCTCCTGAAAACTAAGGCTCTGAAAACCAGGGCCTGGCTTTTCAGCACGGCTGCAGATATAACGCCACCGACTGTAGCAACAGGATAACCATTCACCATAAACTCCATAAAATTCAACCTATTGGAATGGCAGCTGGAAGATTTCAGGTAAAAGAGTGTGCAGCTTCAACATCGAATCAGTCGAAGATGTACGGAATCTCGGATAAGGTGAGCGTTCCAGGTCAAAGGATGTCAGATTTGCCGGACAGACTGTATGGAATGGCAGACATAAATAGGGGCTATAAGCTTAGGAGGTTACATGCTACGACACAGCCTATTGAGAACCGACCTTCCCATTATTCAGGCGCCCATGGCGGGAGTGCAGGACAGCAGCATGGCCATTGCTGTCTCCAACGCCGGGGGGTTGGGCTCGCTACCTTGTGCCATGTTGACGATGGATGGCCTGCGCCAGCAGCTGAGTGCCATTCGGGCCGCTACCAACAAGCCCTACAACGTGAACTTCTTCAGCCATCAGACACCGCCGGCAGATCAGGCCCGGGAACAGCATTGGCGCGACACGCTGAACCCTTACTATCTGAAATATGACATTAACCCGGCCAGTATCGCTGCTGGCCCGGGCAGACAACCCTTCACCCTGGAAGCTGCGGCCCTGCTAACTGCTACCTGCTACCTGCTAACGGGGTAAACGGTTTTTCAGAGATAGAGCTTCCGGTAGTAGTTTTTCAGCATCGCCTCGACACCAAACATCGGTGTTACTGAATTGATGCTGTGCTGCATCATGCGCACCCAGTTATCCTGGTCGTGATAATAGACCGGCAGGACTTCCTTGAGCAGCGTTTCGGCAAGGAATTTGGCATCGCGCTTATCTTGTTTCTCTAGAGACTTTTTATCACCGGCAACCGCAATCTGGTCATCGCCGATGGCCCATCCGTTGATACCATGCTCGCAGGCTTCAGGCCACCAGCCGTCCAGTATGCTGACGTTCAGCACGCCGTTCATGGCGGCTTTCATTCCCGAGGTACCACAGGCTTCCAGCGGGCGTCTGGGGTTGTTCAACCAGACATCACAACCACGGGTGAGCATGGCACCGATTTCCATATCGTAGTCTTGTAGAAAGACAACACTGTCCTTCATGGTTTTTGAATAGCCGTATATCTCTTCCACGATACGTTTGCCGGTATCATCATTCGGGTGCGCCTTACCGGAAAAAACTATTTGAATCTCCCCCGAACTCAACGCATTCATCACCTTTTTACCAGCCGTAAAAATCAGGTTGGAACGTTTGTAAGGGGCTGCCCGGCGGGCGAAGCCGACAAGTAATTTATCCTGTCTCAGTACGGTGCCGGTGCGCTGTTCAACGAACTTGATCAGGTCTGCTTTCAGTTTGGTATGCAGTTTCCAAAGTTTGTCCGGATCGCCTTTCACTTTCTCGATGCGTGAGTCCACCCAGGTTCCCCGGTGAATACCATTGGTGATGCCAATGATAGGTTTGCGCCTCTCTACTTCCTGCCACATGGCTTCAGCGGTTTCAGCATGCAGCTGGGCGACGGCATTGGTCGCACGGGAAAGATTAAGAGCTGCCACCGTCATATTGAAAGGCGTGCCGCCGATCTCATGCATCTGCTCCACACTCAGGCCCAGGTTTGCGCCCATGTACTGCAGCAGTTCATGAGGGTGGGATTCATTGCCTTCCTTGATCGGTGTGTGCGTGGTGAAGACGCATTGCTTACGGATAGCCGCTTTGGCTTTCGCCAGGGACAGCCCCTGTTCGCGCTTCTGGCGTATCAGCTCCAGCGCTGCCAGCACCGCATGGCCTTCGTTGAAATGGTAGACATCCGGCGCTTTGCCCAGCAGTTGCAACGCTTTGACACCTCCCACCCCCAGCACGATTTCCTGCGCAACCCGCTCTTCACCAAACCAACCATAGAGCTGGCCGGTAATCAGGCTGTCAGGGTTATCCGGGTGTTCGGTGTCCAGCAGAATCAACTCACTCATGCCATAGGCTTTGCAATGCCAGATTCGGCACACCACCTCACGCTGGCGGATGGTGACGGTAACGGTTTTGCCGGTATCAGTGAATTTGTCGTAGGGGTACTGCTTATAGGAGTCGACCACTGCGCCATGGGCATCCACCGTCTGGGAGGTGTAGCCCTGCTTCCATTTCAGGCCCACGCCGATAATCGGATACTTTCCTTCTTTAGCGCCTTTCAGGTAGTCACCGGCCAGAATACCGAGCCCGCCAGCATAGGTTTTTATCTTGGAATCGATGGCGAATTCCATGCAAAGGTAGGCAACCGATGGTTTGGACTTAGAGGTTTTCTTTGCAGACGCGGATCGTTTCGGGCTCATGTTGAGTTTCCTTGAGTAGTCGCAACGGCATGGCAATGCCAGGTTCAACTGGATTTATTGCCAGGCAGACGTGTCGGGCATTCCTATCCCGCCGGTTTGGCATTGGCCATTTTTTGCTTGAGACGCTCAAGAAATCCTTTGGGAATGGTCGATACCTTCTTCGCCCCATAATCAAAAATCAGCAACAATGTTTTGACGCGTGCCACTTCCTCACCGGATCTTGCGTCGGTAATGCTGTAGATAAAGTCCAGGCTTTTATCGGAGGCGACGGTGATATCCACGTCCACATTAAGAGTCGCACCATAGCGGGCTTCTGAAAGGTAATCGATTTGGGAATTGGCCATGATCAATCCCGCGTTCTCGAACACCACCGCATCTTCATAACCCAACGAGCGTACAAAGCCAAACTGGGCTTCGAGGGCTATCGGCAGCACCCGGTCAGCCCCCAGATGGTTGGCAGCATTGATGTCGCTGTAAACCACTTTATAAGTGGTGCGGTAAACATATTGGGTGGGTTTTTCAATCAGATATCGGGACATATAATTCAGCAGATTCTTTCAATCGGAACCCTCAGGTTAACAAGGAGTATAGATCACCTGAGGTTTGACGGGGGTAATGTACTGCCCCAGTAGGCCGATTGAAAGAAGCCGTCATGTTTTACACCCCTTTTTGATTCACCCCCCCCCCTTTTAATTCACGCCTGTATCGCTAGCTTTCCAGTGCCGGCTTGGCAGTATCCAGTTGCTGTTCCTGGTTCTGCCGGCTTTGGGGCTTCCGGTCCTGAGACAGCATCTGTGCTACCAGGGAAGCGGCGATCATGGTCAGCATCAGGCCATAATCCAGTGTGGAAAAATCCTCATGAACCAACAGAGCCCCCACTAATATACCGGCCACCGGGTTGGCAATGCTGGCAAAGGCAAACTGCACCACATTGATCCTCGCCAGCACCCACATAAAGATCGCATAGGCCAATGCGGTATTGGCCACCACCAGCCACAGGCCGCTGAGCACTCGATCTGTGTCCAAGCTCCAGGCACCAACATAGGCTGCAGGGTTCAGCCACCACTGTACAATACCGAGAGGCAGCAGCATCAAGCCCCCCAGGATTAACTGCCAGACGATCAGCGTCCACCAGTCAATGGACTGCAGAGACTGCTTCATATACAGGCTGCCCAACACCATCACCAGCATGGCGGCAATCATCGCCACCACACCGGTTGTGGTAATGCCGCTGATGGAAGGATCAAATAGCATCGCCGTCACGGCAACGAGTAATAGCGCGACAAGCCCCTGTCCGACGCTGGGAATCTTACGGGTCAGAACCAACGTCACAACCAATGCCACTATGGGGGTGGCAGACATCCCTACTGCTGCCAGGGTAGCCGGCAGGTTTTGCGCCACTAAAAATACCAAGGTAAAAAACAAAGTCACGTTGATTGCGGCATTGGTCAGAATGGTTCGCCACTGCCCCCGCTCCGGGAGTCTGGGCCGCAGCAGTAACAGCAGCAGCCCGGCAGGCAGAGCCCGCAGAGTTGCCAGCGCCAATGGCGGCCAATCCAGAAAACCGATGTGGGTCGCCGCCGCAGTGGTGCCCCAGAAAAACGCGACCAACATAGCCAGAAATATATTCATGGTTTGAACCTCCTGTTAAACCGTCATCGAAGAATGGTCTCCGTCCGGGTTGTATCAATATCAACTATCTTTAAATCACTTATCTTTACTTAAAGATATAATTGACGAACTATACAGAGGCATAGGCTTTAGGTAAAGTATCTTCACTTAAAGATATATATCAGGATCAATCAATGACTGCTGAACATGACTCTGTAGATAGAATCGTCGGACAATGGAATCGTGAACGCCCGGAGCTGGATACCACTCCCATGGCGGTCATTGGGCGTTTTTCCAGGATCTACAAATACACCTCCAGGGCCGTTGAAAAGTGCCACCAGGATTTCGGCCTGAAGCCGGGAGAGTTCGATGTACTGGCCACGCTGCGTCGATCCGGGGAACCCTTCCAGCTCACACCTTCAGAGTTATTCAACTCGATGATGCTCAGTTCAGGTGCCATGACCAACCGCCTGGACCGGCTGGCCGACAAAGGTTTGATCAAACGGGTACACAGCGATCAGGACCGTCGTAGTGTGACGGTCTCGCTGACTGACAAAGGGCTGGAGCTGATTGATCTGGCCGTTGTAGAGCATGTGAAAACCGAAGACCAACTGCTGACAGGGTTAACAGCCAAACAAAAAGAAGCATTGAACAGTACACTCCGGCAGTGGCTCAAAGTGTTTGAGAGCGATTAAACCTGCCTCCCCGGAAAACGGCGCTATTATAATCATCAGCACCTCTTGCTCCTTGCCGTGCATCTGCTCCGATACCCACTTACCAGATAAAATTCATCAGAATCCTGCCACAATTTCGCCCGATTTTTACGTAATACTTCTATACTACGCAACCTGCAGGTATTAACAGCGCCAACTGCTGTGAGCATCTGAAGATGGAGCGGTTAATGGTCCGGAGCGAGGAAAAACAATGACAGGCACGGTGGGTAGAACAATGGAAAGGTCGAAGCCAGGATCAATGATAAGGTTAATGATTTTCCTGCTGTTAGCCTTAAGTGCCGGCCACTTCACCTTTGCCGCCGAACCCAGTTTCGATTGTGACCAGGCTTCGCAAAATGTGGAGTATGTAATCTGCCAGTCAGACCAGCTGGCCACCGAAGATACCAAGCTTGCCAGGCGCTATAAAAAGGTGATGGAAAAGCTGCCGCAAGATGCCCGCGACGACTTTAAAACCGAACAACTGGACTGGCTCGCAGTCCGCAACCGGGAATGCAACCTCACCCAGAAGGCTGCCCAACAATGCCTGCTGGAGCGCTACCTTACCCGTAATGAAGAGCTCGCTGCCATGTTGGCCTTCGATTCCTCTGCGCGGCCTGATAACGATGAATTGAAGATTTTGCGGATCACGCCCAAAGGTGATGATGTCGCCCCAGGCCAGCAAATTGTCTTCCAGTTTGATCGCCCTGTGGTGCCGATCGGCCAGATGGAGCGGGATTCAAAAGACGTCCCTGTCACCATCAAGCCTCAACTTGCCTGTGAATGGCGCTGGCTGAACACCAGCGCGCTGGCCTGCCAACTGCGTCAACAGGATAAAATGCAACTGGCCACCCATTATGACGTTGAGATGCAGCCGGGCATAAACACCCTGGATGGTGTGCAATTGAAAGAGGCTGTCACTCACAGCTTTACCACAGCCCGCCCCAAGGTAACCTACCTGCGCTTTGTCAATTGGTTATCGCCTGGCACGCCGTTGATTCAGATAAGCTTTAACCAGCCCGTCACCAAAGCCTCGGTTGAAAACACCCTGACAATGACGGCTGGACAGATGGTGGAAGGCCAGGCAGAGGGCAATCAGCCTGTAAATATCATCGCTTACCCGGATAATCTTCCCCGAGAGCTGCCCTGGTGGATGGCCTTAACCAATGAGACAGAACAACCCAATGTTGACGATCAGCTTAACCAGATAAAGGAGGATGAAGCCCGTCGGGTCTGGGTGGTGGAACCCAAACGGGAATTACCGCTGAACCAGAGCATCCGGCTGGATATCGTGCCCGGCCTCGCATCGAGTGAAGGTTCTGAAACCGGCATTGAACGGCGTACGCTGTTGAACTTTGAAACTTACCCTGAATTTAAGTTTCTTGGTTTACGCTGCACCCTGAAGGGTACCAATACCTCCCTTTCAATTTCACCCAGCCAGTTAAAGCAGTGGCAGGAAGATCCTTCGACCATTCAGCAATGTGCGCCGCTTAATCCTGTCGCGTTGGAATTTTCATCTCCAGTGGTGAATTCCATCGTCAAGAACCATGTCGACTTTGCCCCCAGGCTGGATGGCGGCCGTACCGATTATGATCCCTGGGAGAACACCCAGGACTGGACCTATCTGGGCTCGCCCTACCAGAGTGGGCGCACTTATCTGGTTTGGCTGCCTGAGCTGTTAAAAGCTTTCCAGAAATATTCCGTCAACATTGATACCGAACAGCTTCAGGACGAATTCGGGCGTCGCCTGCAGAATCAGGAAGACGCCAGTTTCGATTTTTATACGGGACATCGTGAGCCCAACCTGCGCATGTCTCATCATGTTGCCGTGTTGGAAAAAGGCGTGGAAAGTGAGGTTCCGGTATACATCACCAATCTCGACAAAGTGACCGTCAGCTATGACAAAATCGAATCCGGTCCTGACGGTATTGTCACTGGGCAGAATCTTCAAGGCGATTTCCCGGTGAATCAGGCTCAGGACATATCCTATGCCGTGCCGATGGATGTGCGCAGTCTGCTGGGAGGTGAAACCGGTGTTCTCTATGGCCGGCTGCATCCGACACCGACACCTCCCAACTGGTATCGGGACCCCAGCATTCTGGCTGCCGTCACGCCTTATCAGGTCCACTTTAAGGCCGGTCACTTTAACTCACTGGCTTGGGTAACACGGTTCGACAATGGCGAACCTGTGGCGGATGCGGATGTTTCCCTGTGGAAAGGCTCCTATGAAAACCTGCCGGGCCTGGAGGATCTGCATACCTCTGCGGTGACCGACCAAGACGGACTGGCGGTATTACCCGGACTATCTCAGATCGACCCAAACCTTGAATTGATCTGGGGCGGTCACCGTGCTGAGTATCCGGGATTTTTTGCTAGGGTCGAGCAGGATAACGATATTGCAGTGATGCCGCTAACGGGTGATTTTTCCGTCAGGGGCGGTGGTATCTATCCATACATCCAGCAGAAAGGTGGTCACACTCACGCCTGGGGCACTACAGCTCAAGGTGTGTATAAACTCGGCGACAATATCCAGTTCAAAGTATATGTTCGTGAGCAAAGCAACCAGCACTGGGTGTCACCGCGCAAGGACGGTTATCAGCTGCAGGTTTTCGACCCGCAGTACAAAATGGTGCACGAAGCCAAGAACATTACCCTGAACGAATTCGGCGCCTTTGATGGTGAGTTTAAAGTACCAGAACAAGGCGCGGTGGGCTGGTACCAGTTCCAGCTCAGTCCGGTTAAGGATACCGATAGCGCACAACAAAACTTCACCTGGTCGCCGATGTCGGTACTGGTCAGCGATTTCACCCCCGCGCCATTCAAGGTAAAAAACGAGCTTAACGGACATCTGTTCAAGGCAGGCGATCAGGTGGAAGTGACCACCCTGGCGACCCTGCATTCCGGAGGCCCCTTCACTGAAGCGGAAGTCCGTTTGACCGCCAGGCTCAGCGAAAAAACCTTTACGACAGATACCCCCCGCGCCCAAGGGTTCACCTTCGGCAGTGGCAGTGAGAGTTCCGGCTACAAGAACAACCTGCTCGACCTGCGTAATAAGCTGGACGATAAAGGTCAGTATGTGGACGCATTTACCCTGCCGGATTCCGGTATCTATTTCGGCACGCTGATGGTGGAATCCGCCGTCAAAGACGACCGGGGTAAATTCATTTCCGCCTCTACCCGTGCCGACTACGCCGGTCGGGACAGGTTTGTCGGCCTGCGCAATACCAACTGGCTATACAAGAAAGGCGAGACCGCTACCCTGGAGACCCTGGTGGTGGATCAGGCCGGCCAACTGGTCTCCGGCGTGGACATCAATATCGTCATCAACCACCGCGAATACAAAGCGTCGCGAGTCAAAGGTCCGGGTAACGCTTACCTCACCAAAAACATTATGGCCTGGGTGGAGGAAACCGGGTGCCGATTAAAAAGTGCCGTGGAGGCCAGCCTTTGTCAGTTTAAGCCCAAGCATCCCGGCTACTATCAGTTTGTCGCCACCATCAAAGATACCAGCCAGCGGGAACACAGCACGACACTTTATGGCTGGGTGACCGGCAGCGGCAATGTGGTATGGGATCAGAGCAATGATGCCACCTTGCAGATTGTTGCGGAACAAACCGACTACAAGATCGGCGACACCGCCCGCTACCTGATCAAAAACCCCTTCCCCGGTGCCAAAGCACTGGTCACGGTGGAACGCTACGGCGTTCTGGACCGTTGGGTACAAACTCTGGACTCCAGCACACCGGTCATCGAGATACCCGTCAAGCCCGATTACCTGCCCGGCTTCTATCTGTCCATGGTAGTGGTATCACCGCGGGTGGAACAACCCTTGGGGCCGGGCCAGGTGGATCTTGGCAAGCCGAGCTATCGCATGGGTTATGTTAGCGCCAAGGTGTCTGATCCGTATAAGGAACTCACGATCAATGTCTCAACTGACCTGGACGTCTATAAACCCAGGGATACCGTCAAAGCCAGGATTAAGGTAAGCCAACCGCATGTTTTTAGCTCTGGTTCAAGCACCGGCAATGAGCCCTATGAAATAGCCGTGGCCGTGGTGGATGAGTCTGTGCTGGCGTTGAATCAAAGCGGAAGACGTTATTACGACCCTTATGAAGGTTTCAACCGGCTGGACCCGTTGGACGTCAATAACTACAGCCTGATCAGCCGTCTGATCGGACGCCAGAAGTTCGAGAAAAAAGGCGCTAACCCCGGTGGGGATGGTGGCTCCTATACCCAGTTAAGAAACCAGTTCAAATTCGTCAGTTACTGGAATCCATCCATCAAGCCGGATGCCAACGGCGAAGCCAGTGTCGAATTTACAGTTCCTGACAACCTCACCGGCTGGCGTATCCTGGCTTTCGCGGTAACCCCTTCGGATCACATGGGCCTCGGAGACAGCAACTTTAAGGTTAATCGCCCAACCGAAGTGCGCCCGGTGATGCCGAACCAGGTGATTGAGGGTGACCAATTCCAGGCGGGATTCAATGTCATGAACCGCACCGACCAACCTCGGGACCTGAAGGTCAAAGTGCAGGTTAAAGGACCTCTGGCTGAAGACTCTGCCGATACTTTTCATCTTGATCTTCACCTTGAGCCCTATAAGCGTGAGAACGTCTGGCTGCCGTTGAAGACCAAAGGCTTTGGCGAGCTGAGCTTTATTGCCAGTGCCGGAGACCAATCGGATACCGATGCCCTTGCACATAAAGTGCCGGTGAACAAACGACGTTCCCTGGAAACAGCCGCCACTTACGGCACCCTGCCCAGTGACAGCCCGGGTGTCAGCGAAGCGGTGCAAGTGCCGGAGGGTATCTATACTGATGTGGGTTATATAGGTGCCGTGCTGTCTCCGACAGTACTGGGCAACCTCGACGGAGCCTTGCAGTACATCCAAGGTTATCCCTATCTATGCTGGGAACAGCGGTTGACCAAGGCGGTGGTGGCCCGCGACTATCTTGAATTGAAAGATTATTTGGATAAAGCCACCCAGTGGCCGGATGCCAAAGGCGATGTTGAACAGACCCTGGCAGCAGCAGCCAATTTCCAGGCACCTAACGGTGGTATGGTTTACTGGGTACCGTCCAACAATCATGTCAGCCCCTATCTTTCAGCCTACACGGCCATCGCCTTCAACTGGTTGCGGCAAAGTGGCTATGAAATTCCCCAAGGTGTTGAGGACAGGCTGCACGGCTATCTGCTGAATCTGTTGCGTCGGGATGACTTCCCCACCTTCTATAGCAAAGGTATGTCGTCCTCTGTACGGGCCGTGGCGCTGGCAGCCTTGTCAGCCGCAGGTAAAATCACCGCTAACGATATCGCCCGCTACCAAACCCATGTGCCGGAAATGGATTTGTTCGGTAAGTCGCATTTCCTACAGGCCGCCATCCAAACGCCCAAAGCAGATCCAGCCGCAGTCAGCAACACCCTGAACAGTATTCTGGGCCAGGCCAGCCAGACCGGCGGCAAGTTCCAGTTCAATGAAACATGGGACGACAGCTACAAGTACATTCTGGCCACACCGCTGAGATCCAACTGCTCAATTCTGGGGAGCCTCCTCAGTGCCCAAGTGGATTCCGGTTTAGGCGACAGCATCGGGGATGTTCCCTTCAAGCTGGTCCGCAGCATTACCCAAAGCCGGGGTAACCGTGACCATTGGGAGAACACCCAGGAAAATGTGTTCTGCCTGAATGCGCTGATTGACTATGCCAAGATCTACGAGCGGGACACCCCCACCATCAAGGCAACAGTCAGTTTCAATCAACAGCCATTGGGAGAAGCCGAATTCACCGCCAAGACCAATCCACCGGTGACACTCAGTCGCCCGATCCAGGGCGATGATCCCGGCCGTGCCACCTCCATTGATATCCAGAAAGAAGGCGACGGACGTCTGTATTATTCCGCCCGTATTGCCTACGACCTGAAGGAAGACAACGCCTCGCGGATCAACTCCGGTATCGAAATACGGCGGGAGTATTTTGTCGAACGGGAAGGTAAATTTGTCCTTTTGGATAGTCCCATGGAAATCCATCGGGGTGAACTGGTCAAAGTGAACATCTTCGTCGCAGTGCCTACCGCCCGCCACTTTGTGGTAGTGAATGATCCGATCCCCGGCGGACTGGAACCGGTGAACACAGATCTGGCCACAGCATCTCAGGTTGATGGGAACAAAGGTGCCTTTACCGCAGCTGGGGGCTCCTGGTTCTATCAGTTCTCCGACTGGACCTATTACGGTGGTTATTTCTGGAGCTTCTACCATAAAGAGCTGAGACATGACTCAGCACGTTTCTATGCGGATTATCTGCCGGCCGGTCGATATGCGTTGTCTTACACCGCCCAGGCGATTGCAGAAGGAGACTTTACCGTGATGCCGATTCAGGCCGAGGAAATGTACGACCCTGATGTCTACGGCAAAGGCCTGCCCGCAAGGTTAAAGGTGGGCCCCTAGCTTAAAGTTGGATACCGGTTTAAAGGTAGAGGGTAACTTGAAGGTTAGAGTACTAGTTGAAGGTTAGAGTGCTAGCTGAAGGTTAGAAAGTATTTAGAAGGTTAGAGAGCGCGGTTATGAAAGTCAGGCCAACAATGAAACGTCCGATTTTCTGGCGGAAACATCTGCTCCATTGCCTGCTGTCAGTGACATTATTAATAGCGCTTTGTTTAACCGGCGCGACCTATGTTGCCATCCAGCCAATACCTCAGGATCTCGACATCGCTATTGCCGGTAGCAGTAAAAATGTCTACATGGACCGCTTCGGCAAACGCCTGAATGTGACTTACGAGAACACCTGGAATCTTCATGACACCGTCAGGATTCATGATGTCCCGGAGTTTTTACAACAAGCGTTTATCCTCTCTGAAGATAAACGCTTTTATTCCCATCATGGCGTTGACTGGCTGGCCCGGCTCAATGCCGTGCGTCAAAATCTGTTGTCCGGGGAAGTTGTGCGTGGCGCCAGCACCATCACAGAGCAAGTGGTCAGAATGCTGCACCCGCGGCCGCGTACCTTCTGGTCTCGCTGGGTCGAAGGTTTCGAAGCTAGTGCTCTGGAGCAACAGTTTTCCAAAGTGGAGATCTTTGAATTTTACCTGAATCAGGTGCCTTATCAGGCCCGGCGCCGGGGCATCATGCAGGCCGCCGATTATTATTTTGGTCGTGACCTTTCCACCCTGAACCAGAAAGAAATGCTCGCTCTGGCAGTTCTGGTGCGCTCTCCCCACTGGCTGGACCCGAAGCGGCAGCTGGCCAATCTCGACCGGTCCATTACGAACCTGATCGAGCGCCTGAACAGCGATACCAAAGCAGCTGACTTTACCACCCTAGATCATATCACCGTAGATCATATCGCCAAACAGCCCTTGGAACTGCATAAAAGCGAGATTCCCTACAATCTGTCTCACTTCATTCAGTATGCTGATAACCATCCCAGCGACCAGATCGCGGACGTAGGGATCATCCACACCACCATCGATACTGAGCTGCAGGTGAAAGCCCAGAAAATTCTCGATAACCGCCTGAGCCGTTTGCAAAAGTATCAGGTAAACAATGGTGCGGTGCTGGTGGTGGATCATGAAAGTAATGAAATTCTGGCCTGGGTAGTCGGCTATGCAGGCCAGGATAATCACGATTTCAACAAGATCGATGCGGTCACCACTCCCCGCCAGCCAGGTTCTGCACTCAAACCCCTGCTCTACGCTAATGCTATCCGCAAGGGTTGGACGGCAGCCACCATGCTGGATGATTCCCCCTTGGAAGAAAGTGTCGGCCTCGGTATGCATACCTATCACAACTATAGCCGCGATCATTACGGCCTGATTTCAGTGCGCGAAGCACTGGGCAATTCGCTCAATATTCCCGCCGTGCGTGCTATCCAGTATGTCGGCCCTGGAGAGTTTCTGTCCTTCCTTCATAACCTGGGTATTAACAGTCTTGCAGGTCACCCTAACGTTTATGGCGATGGCCTCGCCCTAGGCAACGGCGAGCTGACACTTTATGAACTGGTCCAGGCGTATACCGTGATGGCACGCATGGGAGACTTTAAGCCACTGTCCTTTATTGAAGGCGCTCAATTACGGAAAAGCAGTCATCGGGTACTCTCTGAAGATGTCGCCAGCCTGATCGCCGATATCATGTCTGATCCTGCGGCACGGGCGAAAGAGTTTGGTTGGGATTCAGTATTGAACTTTCCTTATCAAACGGCGGTTAAAACCGGCACTTCCAGTGACTACCGGGATGCCTGGTCAATCGGTTTCAACGACAAATACACTGTCGGCGTCTGGATCGGTAACCTGGACTACACGGAAATGAACGAAATCACCGGCTCTCGCGGACCTGCATTTGTCCTGCGAGCAGTATTTAATGAGCTAAACAAAAACCGCGAAGTCCGCCCCATGTACTTCAGCCGCAACCTGGTGCAGCAACGTATCTGCATCAACTCCGGCCTGCTTGCCGAAGACGACTGCGAGGCACGGGACGAATGGTTCCTCCCCGGCACCGAACCCAGCGGCAACGGTGCTCCTGAAGAGGACATCAGAATTCGCAAACCCAGCAAAGGCCTGATGCTGGCCATGGACCCACGCATTCCCGACGACGCCGAATACTTTGAATTCGCCCTCAGCGAAGTTGAACACCTCAAATCAGTGAAATGGTTTATCAATGGTGAACTGATTGCCACCACCGATAAACTCACCTACGACTGGAAAGTCGCGAAGGGAAAATTTATCGCCCAGGCAGAGATTGTGTTTAGTGATCAGCGTCCATCAGTCAGGACGGAGGAGATTAATTATCGGGTGAATTGAGCATGGTGGAAATGATTAAACCACTTCTGCTGATTATCAGCCATAGCATCCATTCTTCTATTGGAGACTTATGTATTGGTACTTAACATTGTTAGGAGCAGAATTGCATCCGCTACAGATTTTCTGTTACCGCCAGACCTTATCAAAGTACTGGACCCTATCAAAAGTATAGAAGATAAAAAAAGGCCGACCGGCTTTGCCTTCTCAAGTTAAACCGGTCGGCCGCTTTCTTACAGCGTCAGGTATCGATTTTAAGTCAGATCGAAAGATCCAGATTCATAACTTTATTCCTCTGATTACCTCGCCTGTCTACAGACTACAAATTCGTATCAAAGCTTCGTCAAAGTATACTGCCCGAGGAAAGAAATCGGAATCTTACTCCGCGTCAAAGGTCAAATTGAAGCTGACCGGAACGGCGATGCTGATTGACGGTAGTTTCGCAATCTCCTGCAGTTTCTTAACGCCGTCATTCAGCGCAAAATCAGCTGCGTTGATGACCAATGGCTGCAGGGTGGAAACCACCACTTGTTTGTCGGAGATACGGTTGATCAATACCTCAGCAGTGACTTCCTTGCTCACATCATGAAGTTGGAGAGTACCGGACAGGCTAGTAACTGCGGTCTGACCAGGAACGGTCTGTTTGAGCATCTCGGGATCCAACTGGACACTATAGACGGCCTTGGGAAAACGGTCTGTCTGGAACAGTTCTTTCTTCATCCGCTCATTACGAATATCAATGTTGGTGGCAACACTGCCGAGATCGATCTCCAACACGGCTTGGCCGGCTTGATTGATGCTGCCATTGAGCTGGCCAAAGCGATGCACTTCCGCCACATCTGTGGCTTTAATGGAGATAAAACTCAGACGGGATGCTTCGTTGTTCAATTTCCAGTTCGCCATAACGGAGCTGCTGAGACAACACAGACCAACCAATAACCATTTTGTTTTCATTTGTTCACCTCACTGTGATGGGAATATGGGATAACCCTGTGTCCATACGCAATTAGAAGATCTCTTGCGAAGGGGCGACGATTCTATCAAATACAGGGGGAACCTTATAAGCGCTCTTTCAGCTGGAAAGCCTTTAAGGTGTTACCTAATTTGGTACAAAGATCAGTAGAATTGCCCGGAGATCCAGGCAATTCTACTGGCCGCAATCAGTTAGCTGGGCAGAAACTCCTTACCCCAGCCCAGCCCGGCAATCTTCCGCTCAATCATGGAGTCAATCTCTGCATCGTTATAGCCAACATTGCTGAGGATACTACGGGTGGAGTGGCCAAACCGTTCCGTCGGCGTAAATGCACGGATTGAGGCTTCCTGTGGACGAATCGAATAGTGGTCAACCTGAGTGATGCAGTGGCCACTGGGGTGGTCTGGATAGATGGAAAAAGCAAAGCTGCCCAGATCTGTTCCTGGCTGGCCATCCGCCTTGCGGCTGTACTGCGCGCGCAGATCTTCGATCGAGATCGGTATGGCGGCGGCAATATCGGCAGCCACAAACTGTTTGGCCCAATAACTGGCTGGCGCCTTGCCCAGAGCCTCGGTCAGGAATCCACGAATATCCTTGGATTGGGAAATGCCCTGCAATCCTTCCACCTGTTCCAGCTTATTCAGCTCGGAGCGGTCAGAGTCGATGAAAATCCAGCCGTCACCGGTGAGGTAGAAGTGAGACAGCTCGTGATTACCCAGGACTTCCCGGCCGGAGGGCTCATCGAAGGGCGCTCGGCCGTTATAATCATAGGCAAACGTCACTTGTGCCAGGTTGGTAACGGCGGACAAGGAGGTTCTGGCCCGGGAGGTCTGGCCGGTCTTGAGCTTGCGAAATAATGCGACAGCCACCGCCAGGCCGGCGGCAAAGCCGCAGTTTACATCCAGGGTACCCAAGTGGGCATGCTCCTCTGGCGTGGCCGCACCACCGAAGCGAGTCATAATGCCACTGTTGGCCTGGATAATATCATCATAGCCAATGTAGTCATTTTTGGGTCCTCGGCGTGGACCACCCAGGCAGTCCAGACGACAGAACAGAACGCCAGGATGCACTGCCTGCAGGCTGTCATGATCAAGCCCCAGCGATTTCAGTTGCCGTTCGGGGGCATTAATCACCACCAGGTCGACCGAGCGCACCAGACGATTGAACACTTCCCGGCCTTCATCAGTGGTGATATCCACCAGGGCACTTTTCTTGTTAACACCGGTTTGGAAGGCGAACAGGGTACCGATCAACGGATCGTAGAGCGGCGTGACCGGGTCCAGCTTGATGACCTCAGCACCAAAGCGGCTGAGGAACGCGGTGGAATGCGGACCGGCAATAACATTGGTGAGGTCGAGGATACGCAGACCATCCAGCCAGCCTTTGCCGCTGGCAGGTTGAATATCCTTACCTGTGGGGCGAGTGATCTCTTCCTGGTCGGCCACGCTGCCCAGTTCAACCAGAGCCTCGGCAAAGCTGACATTCCGGCGTGGGCGCGGGGTCAGCATTTCCTCGCTGATTTCTTCCAGCCAGGCGATGGGGCCACCCTGCTTCATGGGACCATACTCCGGATCATCCACTTCAACAATAAGACCCGCCGCATTGGTGTGTTCGTCATTGACCCATTCCTGGGTGCTACGATGCGGTGCACCGGGAATCTGGCCTTCACCAAACAGCTTGCCCCACTCCTCGGAAGTCCGGGTCAGAAAGGCTTTTTTCATTTTAGCGGAGATAATATCGGCC
This sequence comes from Hahella sp., assembly GCA_050299855.1. Taxonomy (GTDB): domain Bacteria; phylum Pseudomonadota; class Gammaproteobacteria; order Pseudomonadales; family Oleiphilaceae; genus Hahella. Next base: position 4,320 of record JBNKWQ010000018.1, on the reverse strand, counting down.
CACTTCCTCGGCAATGGATAAACACCAATGGACGTTTCACCATCCCACTCCGAGATCGGCATGTGCAGGTCCTTCACGTCCGGCAGTCCTGTGGCCATCAGTTCATCGTAGATGCCTAACAGTTGCAGACAACGCTTGGCGTGATTGCGGTGAGAAGGACAGACACAATAAAACAAACGACCGTCGGCACATTCGTAGGTTCGGTAGAAAGGGTCGAGGTATTCCTGCAGTTGTTCGTAACTCAGGTCCATCGGCATGTTGTTGGCCTTGCGGTATTCGATTTCTTCCTCACGCATGGTCTTGTAGCGTTCCGGCAATCCTTCGATCAAATAGGAATTGTAGGAAAGCCCCTCCATTAGCGCTGCCGCCACCGGCACTTCGATACTGTCACCACGACCGGTTTTCTCCCTCTCCAGCAAGCTCAGGACCACCGAGCTGGCAGCCAGGGAGACGGCATAGGATGACCCCAATGGCAATGGTGAGAAGCTGGGGTTCACGCCCATCAAAACCCGGTTGAAACCCATGTCTGTAAAAACGCCACAGGTTGCGGCAACAACGGCTTCTGTCGCTTTCCACTCCCGCCGCAACGAGTCATTGCTGGCAAAACCCGGGATGGACAAAGAGATCAACTCCGGGCGTTCGGCACGGAGTTTTTGCAAGTCAATGCCCAGCCGCTTCAGCACGCCGGGGCGGAAGTTCTCAATGACAATGTCAGCCTTCTCAATCAGCGTCAGTGCCTGATGCAGGCCTGTTTCCTGCTTCAAATCCAGACGCACACAGCTCTTGTTCCGGTTAAGTATCGCGTTGGCCGGATGATCCCATTGTGGGCCTTCGGGTGGGTCGATGTGGATCACGGTGGCACCGAAGTCTGCCAGCACCATGGCCACGGCAGGGCCCACTATCTGCTGCCCAAAATCGACTACACGCACACCTGCTAACGGTAATGGAGTTTTTTTGTTCATAGCAGTCTGTCCTTCTTTACGTTTGCGAATATACTTGTATCCAACCTTTGGCAACTTACCTGTACCCACGGCTTGTATCAGAAGGCAGCGGGTGAGAACTGGGTTGAATACTGTTTTTTGATGGCGCCATGTTAGGAACAGACAAGGGTGGTAAACCAGCAATAAAAAATTGCCCTGAGCCCCCGTTTTTTTTATGGCTGGCGATTTATGTGCGCCCATAAAAAAAACGGGGTCTTAGGGGTAGATTTTATTGCTTTAATTTTCCGGTCGGTTCTGTCGAAAATAGAGGCCACTTCGAGCCAGGCAGCCCAACTGACTGAACAGCTCTTGTAATAGAGCCATAACTACAAGACGATGAGGACGAAGTATGAGTAACAAGTACAACAATATCGTTGTGCCAATAGCCCCTCACCATGAAAGTACGTGGCGCACGGCACTCCCTTTGGCCATTGATATGGCTTTGCAACATCAAGCCACCCTGCATCTGGTCACTGTAGTCCCCTATGCCGATATCCCCGCGATTGCCGTTCACTTGCCCAAGGATATCGACCGACAACTCCTGAACAAGGGACGCGAGATTCTGGAATCCCTGGCGAAAGACCAGATACCTGAAACCGTCACGGTCAACGTTGCCGTTAGCCAGGGGCGGATCGATAAGCAGATTTTGCACATCGCCGAAGAGGTCAATGCCGATCTGATCGTCATGGCCTCCCACCGCCCCAAACCCATCGACTATCTGATCAGCGCCAATGCCGCATACGTTACTCGACACGCTAAATGTTCGGTGATGGTGGTCCGCGATAATGAAAGGGGCGAAAGGAACGAAAGGGGCACAAACAAGTGAATAACAAACCGATGCGACATGAGTCTGGCCTGCTGGCCGGAACCCATCCAGTGATGTCAGTAGGCTCCGGCCTGCTGGTGCTCGCCTTCGTGCTATTTACCGTTGTTAACCCGGATTACGCCAATTCTTTATACACCGACATGAAGGACTTTATCGCCCGGGACCTGGCCTGGTACTACATCGGCTTTATGAGTTTTACCCTCTTGTTGGCCGTCTGGCTGGCGTTCAGCCGTTTCGGCGACATGCGCCTCGGCAAGGACAGCGACCGGCCGGAATTTACCAATTTTGCCTGGTTTTCCATGTTGTTCGGTGCCGGCATTGGCATTGGTATTTTGTTCTGGAGCATTGCCGAGCCGATCTACCATTTCCAAGGCAATCCGCTGATCAGCGAAAGTCAGAACATGACGTCTGAGGCAGCCCAGGTTGCCATGCGGATCGCCATTTTCCACTGGGGGCTGCACGGCTGGGCGTTATTCGGACTGACCGGTCTGATCCTGAGCTATTTTTCCTATCGCAAGGGGTTACCGTTGTCGATTCGTTCCAGCCTTTATCCCATTTTCGGTGACCGTATCTACGGACCCATTGGCCACGTGGCGGATCTCCTGGCGGTATTCGGCACGGTCTTCGGTATTGCCACTTCCCTCGGTCTGGGGGCCCAGCAAATGAACGCCGGCCTGAACTATCTGCTTGGAGTGGAAGTCTCCACCGGCACCCAGATAGCCCTTATCGCTGTTATTTCAGTGTTTGCCACGCTATCGGTAATGAGTGGCGTCAACAAGGGGATACGCCTGCTCAGTGAAATAAACATGAAGTTGACCATGGTAGTGCTGGGCCTGTTTATCGTGGTCGGACCAACTGTCTACCTCATGGGCGCCATGGTCACCAACCTGGGTGACTATCTGGTCCATGCCGTTGAACTGGGCTTCTGGGTAAACCCAGACCCTAAAGACCCGTGGCAGGGCTCGTGGACCCTCTTCTATTGGGGTTGGTGGATTTCCTGGGCTCCGTTCTGCGGCATTTTCATCGCCCGCATATCTAAGGGTCGCACCATTCGTGAATTTGTTCTCGGTGTTCTGATCCCCCCAACGCTGTTGGCCACAATCTGGATCACCATTTGCGGTAACACCGCCATGTATCTGGAGCTTTTTGGTCAAGCCGGTGTGGTCGAAGCCGTGAATAAGGACATCACCATGGCCCTGTTCGCTACAATCGAACTGATGACCAGCAGCCATATCATGGTCCTCATCATGGCCAGCCTCTGCACCTTCATGCTGGTGACCTACTTCGTGACTTCTGCAGATTCAGCGACCCTGGTGATCTGCACCCTGATTTCCATGGGCGATGAACATCCGCGAACGCGCTACAGGGTTTTTTGGGGAGTGGCCATCGGCGCTGCGGCGGCTGTGCTGCTTCTGGCCGGTGGGCTCAAAGCACTGCAAACCGCTTCAATCCTTGCCGCCTTACCGTTTTCCTTCATCCTGATTATGGGAATCTACGGACTTTTCAAAGATCTGCGTGAAGAGCGGCCGCCTGCATCCGAACTTTCCAGAAGAGCAGACATGCGTGACCAGGCGGGAGCACTGCGTGAAGAGCGACTGCCTGAATCGGCACTTTCCCGAAGCGCAGACATGCGTGACCAGACAGGAGCAAATGAACCGCTACCAACGACGGCATCCAGCAGTCTTAGCAATGGCCGGGACTGATCCTCAATGGCGCCAAGCCTTCCTGAGCCCTTGATTCATGAGTGGGCAACTGGGCCAGAGGGCCTGCTTGCCTGAAATTCGACAAGGCGAGTGCCTGTAACTACAGAGTTCTAACTACAGAATTCTAACTACAGAGTTCGCCGCAAATGGAGAGGAGTGACTATGTCTACTCAAATAATTCTTCCACGCATCATGCAGCTTGGAGCAGGGGCTTCAGAACAAATCCCGACTGTGCTCGCGAGTCTGGGCTGTACTCGTCCGCTGATCATTACCGACACAATGATGGTGAAGTTGGGATACACCGACACCATCCAACAGTGCCTGGCAAAGCAGAATCTGACGGCGGACGTGTTCGACGACACTGTCCCGGAGCCAACCGTCAGCTCTATCCAGGCCGGTATGGAAAAGGTCAGCAACGGCGATTATGACAGCATCATCGCACTGGGTGGAGGCAGCCCTATCGACAGCGCCAAGGCTATCAGCATCCTTGGCAAGTTCGGCGGCGAGATGCGGGACTATAAGTTTCCATGTGTGGTTGATAAAACCGGCCTGCCGATCATTGCGGTCCCCACTACCGCCGGTACCGGCTCTGAAGTGACTCGCTTCACCATTATCACCGATGAAAGCAACGACGAAAAAATGCTCTGTGTGGGTATCGGATTCATGCCGATAGCGGCCCTGGTGGACTTTAACCTCACCCTGAGTCTGCCTAAACGTACTACTGCCGATACCGGTATCGATGCCCTGACCCATGCCATGGAAGCCTATGTCAGCAAGAAGGCCAATCTCTACAGTGACAGCCAGGCGCTTG
>JBNKWQ010000017.1:0-3082 GCA_050299855.1 Hahella sp. | reverse complement strand
ATGTTGAACGCCTCAGAGCGGTGGACGCATCCGGTGCAAAACTGGAACCTCACACTGTCCCAGCTATCGATTCACTTTGAGGGGCGGCTAGACGCTCACATCGATCTGTAACTTGGCTGACACAGAGTTTTGAACACCCTCTGAACAAGCATTGGGGAGGTGTCCAGGTCAGAAGGGAATATAATTGGTTAATTTTGTTCGGGAAATTCACCCCGCTCGTAACGGGTAGCTAAATCCTTCCAGAACTCTAACAGGCCACCGTTAAATAACCAGGGATCTGGAAAATCAAATTCTTGAAAGCTTTCACTATCGTTGTCTTCGCCATAGTTTATCCGGCTAAGATTAGTTAGTGTATATCCTCCATTGTTAGGGCTCCCTACACACATTCCCCGATTAAACTGAAGCTTTTCTCCTTTCACTATATCGGTAGTAGCAATTTTTCCCGCTGGAAGACCTCCGTCTTTTGGTGCAGTAAAGAAATAGTCAAACATTTTGGCGACCCACGGAAGTGCTTCTAATGGAAAACATGCTTGATAATACGAATACTTTTTCTCGCCAGTAATTTTATTAATCCAGTCACCCCCAACGAATGTCACTAATAGATTTTTGTATTTCAGAAAAAGGTAATCTTTAGAAGCTTGTTCAGGGTTAACAGCTTTATCTAAAAGCGTATATCCCAGAGGTATATTCAAGGGATGTGAAATTTCTGGAGGAATGATCATTCTAGTGACCTATTGGCTTTAAATTTTCAATGATTGTAATCGCGCCGTTTTCTTTCAAAGCAGCTAAGTTTTGGGGAGTACGCTCAAAAGTAAAAGTTTCCACAACACCATACTCATTATTGCTATTTTCTATAAGATTCTTAGTTAATCCATTACCCAGAAAGTCTTCATTGCTACCTAGCTTTCCATGAATATTTAACCGTTTCTCAAACATTGCGGGATCTTCACCCTGACTCTTCAGCATAGCCTTATAATCCTTCAAGCCGTTCTTATCCCAAATGTTAATTCCAGATCCCTCGGCTTCTTTGTAGAGTTGATTATATTTCTCTTGGTATTCAGGAGTATAAATCTGATCAATGGTTTTTGGGCTGAATTGGTCCGGCAGCTCTTCCTTGGCGAAATCTCCCAGGTCTTTAAATGTCGGAGTTATTGATTTGGTTCCGGAAATTCCTGCGGCTTTTTCATTGTCAACAATCACCAGGGCATACTCTTTGTTTGGATCATATTTAATGCCCACCTTCTCAGAGATCAGCTTCGGATCTGTATCCGCGTCTTCCAGCTGATCAAAGCTGGTAGACCAATATTTTACACCGGTTCCACTTTCACCTTTGAAGGGGCCTCCCATTTTGCCGCTGAGAGGGTCGTCTGGAGTCTTGTGGTCAGCCAGGTAGGACTTTTCCATAAATCGCACTTGAAAACGTTCTGCTGCTACTGAGCCTGATTGCCCCAATGCTGTTAACTCTGAGTCGCTATACTTGTTTTGGTGGCCATGCACTTTGATTTCATCACGCATAGATCTGAGCCGGTTAGCCCCATCCTCTAAGGAGGCAGGAGGAACTCCCCGGCGTTGTCTCATGGTTCTTTCAGGTTTCGTCTTTTTCGGTGAGGAGTTTTCAACACGTCTCGGCTCAGCCGGCACGCTCTCCCAACCCCGGTTACCATTTACCCATTTAGTACCGGGCGCATCCGGTGTTTTGCTGGAGGCTTGTCTCAAGGCTTTTGTAAGATCAGCCATCAGGTCGATGGCTTTTGCAGTAAAGGGTCCGATTCGAGTGGCCTTTAACGCATGCGCTCCCTGAGCACCAACCTGGGCGGCACGACGGGCGACGTTGCCTGCACCTGCTGTTGCCAGTGCCAGAAGCACTTCGATACCGACTTCAGATACGATCCTGACGCCGATGGTGCGGCTGTCCCTATAGGGAATGCTTTGATAAAGGCTGCTGAAGTAATCCAGCAGGAGTTCGCGGGTAAGGGGATCTTCCTTGAGCTGGGTGAACATGATTTGGCTTTGAAGACTTCGGCGCTGGCCATGACTTCGTCCGCCGCAACTCCCAATGCCTTCAGGTCTTGCTTGATACCATCCAGGTCGCCTGACACCAGTTTGGCCTGAAACTGGGCAGTAGCCATGGAAATTGCCCCTATCTTCCATCAATATGATGGGCAATGTCGAAAAAGGTTATGGCCCTTCAAATCCACACCAAAATGCCAATCATGCCAACCATCAATAGAATCTGATGTGACACATACAACAGAGATTCCTAATTCTGGATGCTCACTTAAATAGTAAAATTGGAACCCTTCTGGCGGAGATAAACTGGCTAGCTTTTTCCCATCACATGAAAAAACCAATAGGGTTTCGGGCAAATCACTAACATCAGCTAAAACGACCACAACATTTTCCTTTACGTCTGCTATGGCTTGATCAACTCCGTCTAGAGTAATTGATACATTAAGACCTCGACATTTCCATGTTAATGTCCCGTTATTCTTATTAGCGACTACATCAGTAATATCAGACATTATTCGACCTCATTACTTGATTGGATTCTCTTCAACAACTTTTAGATACTTAATTCGATCGGGAGGTGGAACGGTCATCTCGACTTGCTGTCCCCCTCCTGCCAGATATTTACCTAAACCTTCATCAATCTGTGGACCAACGGGTCCTATTTTGACTGGCAGTGGCTTAACGACTTCATAGGTCACTACCCGATCAATATTTGGTTTCCATGCCTGTTTAACCGCTAATTCATTTCTCACATAATCCACATCTGGAACATCGTCAAAGGTGGCAAAGCCTCCAGGTCGAGTAGACTGTTGTCCAGGACTCATCGCCATCTTAATTTGAGTTCCTGGTGTAAGAGTTGCTTCAGGGGGGGGCAAACCCAATAGGCCAAGGTGATTCCTTATTTTTTAGGTCTTTATATGCTTTCGCTGCGTCAGTTGGGTTGTCAAATTGTCCCTTATGATGTTCTTGGAAATCATTCCAAGTATTTTCCTTACAACTTAACCCTAACGGATCAATCCACGTAATTGGGTTAGGTGCATATTGGTAATTATTCGAGCCCCCCAACAACCCA
>JBNKWQ010000016.1:0-24546 GCA_050299855.1 Hahella sp. | reverse complement strand
CGGATATTCCATCACTTATGACGCATATCCCGGAGAGTTGCTGGGATATGCATCCTACCTCGTCTGATTACTGTGATCTGAATCACGCTTTCATTCTAGTCAATTGGATATATATACAGGTTCCATCAACGATAAGGATATTCACATGGACATACCAAGGCCGGTTTCCAGCCAATCCACTCGTTTTTTAGATCAATTTACTCTTTTTATCCGCTCCCGTGGTTTGGCTTATCGTACTGAAAAAACATACTGTCTATGGGTGAGACGATTTATTCGTTTCCATTCATATGGGAGCGCCAGTCAAATGCAGGTTACTCATATCGAGCCTTTTCTGAGTCATCTTGCAGCAGATCGTCAATCATCCATCAACACGCAACGGACGGCGCTTAATGCGCTGGTATTCCTGTTTCGTGAATTTCTAAAGAAAGACATTGGTGAACTTAATTACAGTCAAGCCAAAAAGCCACGCAAACTACCCACCGTGCTCACCCGCGATGAGGCCAATGCGATTATTGCGCATATCCCAGCGCTGCATCGCTTGGTCGTTCAACTTATGTATGGCAGCGGTTCAGTTTGAGTTGGGATGGCAGTACCTATTTCCCGCCGCTAAATACTCAGTTGATCCACGAAGTGGTGCCGAACGTCGCCACCACATTGGCGAGCAGCAAGTTCAACGGGCTGTTAAAAAAGCGGCGCACTTGGCTGGCATCAATAAGCGCGTTACTTGTCATACTTTTCGGCATTCATTCGCCACTGAATTGCTGCATCAAGGTACCGACTTACGTAATATCCAAGAGATTCTTGGCCACGCTTCTATTGAGACCACTCAGATCTATACACATGTGGTTGGGCTTCATGAGCGAGGGATGGTCAGCCCTGTGGATGTTGTCTAGGCAGGGTGTTTCTCGGTGAGCCAATTAATTTTCGCTCCCCACTTTTGCATGTGTTTTTATAACATTTTGAAAGAGGAGGCTTAATCAGGTACGAGAACTACCAACTCAATCCGAAAACATCACCGTCTGGTTCCCATGCAGAAACACCCGCCTCTCGGTATGAAATTTCACCGCACGAGCCAATGTCTGACTTTCAATATCCTGCCCGCGAGCAACCAGATCTTCCGGATAGTGACTATGATCGACGGTCTGCACACCCTGAGTAATAATCGGCCCCTCATCCAGGTCGTCATCGACGTAGTGCGCGGTGGCACCTACCAGTTTGACGCCTTTGTCCCAAGCTTGGTGGTAGGGTTTAGCGCCTTTGAATCCTGGCAGGAGTGAGTGGTGAACGCAACTTTCGGGACAGCCATTTAATTTTGGTATTCCATAGCGACCGAGGATCGCAGTACGCCAGAACAATTTCCGGCATCTCATAATCAGGGGACACCATACAAATATGACATTTGGGATAAACGGATGGATATCCCGAAGCTCTCTGAGACATCTATCCCGTCGCTTGGCACTTCGGCAGGGATGCTGGCTATGACCGTCCCGTTTCAGTAGTTGCATCCGAGCTCATCCACATCCATATTCTTCATGACTCGTCCCGGGCATTTAAACGCCAGCAGAGCGCCATCAGCCGGGGTCGTCCGTTAGATACCTTTACTCTAACATGCGATATGGATAAACCAGAGTATGACCGGGCGCTGGTGTACACAAAAGGTTTTGTAAACCACACATATTATTGCGTTCTCGACTTTTTTTCGGGAAACGCTCATGAACTGGCAAATTCATTAGATAAAATGAATGAGTTAGTTAAACGAGCAGAAGCATTTAGGAAATTTTATTGATGCAAAGACAGTTAAATGGCAAAAGGGCGAGCCAGAATTTGAAGGTCTGTATCTCGTTGCAGTTCCATATCCAAATGGCTTAGGATCCCTTGACCTTATGTTTTGGCGTGGGGAGTGGCTTTCTCTGTACGAAGACCCGGTGCCGGATTCCTATCGCATTGTAGGATTCAGCTCAACTTCTGCCATGATTGAGTTCTTTAAGGGGAATTGGCCTGAATGGGACGAGGATGATTGACGAGAATTAGGACTAGAAACACGAGAAATTCATAGGACATCCCCTCTAACATTAGGTTTGAATTTTGGCGTGGCAACAGATGCTTGTTGGGGGTTGCCATCATAGCAAAAAGTGGTGAGATGGGAGTTTTTTCTTGTGGGTTCACTTCGCTACTGCAACGCATCGTTAGGCAACCTTTCCCTAATAGTGTCGTGATGTACTGACCACGCTTCCCACGTTGTTTGCGCCCATTCTCTAACAATGGCTTTGTGCTCTTTTGCCGATCCGGCTTTATAAACATCGGCAGCCGTAATTGAGCCCAAACTTTGTGGTGGCTCAAGAAAAATAAATGAATGTTTATCCTTACCAGCTTTCAGCATGGCGTCATTAGCATTTTCGGCTGTTAGTCCATGCTCTAAGAACAGGCAAAGCCTAATCAAGTGTACGCCCACTGATTGTATACTCTGGCGGTCTGTTGAGCATGGATGCTGGGCTGAGTAGACATCAACGGTCAAGCGATGAACTTCAAAATATGTAGGGTCACTATATTCGCGAGCTAACACCTTACTGTAAACCGACCAGCATCCTGGTGACGAACTCATGTAGCGATGCAGGGTCCATTCATATCAGGATACAAATCACCACAACTAAAACACTTACAAGTTTTCATATCTGCTGTGGGTTATAACGCATTAAACAGCCGCCGGCTGTAATTCCTTATTATGTGAAGTTCAAGTGCAACGTTACTAATGTAGATATAAGCACCAAATAGAAAAGCAGCCCAACGAAGTACGCTCGCGACAATATACGCGCTTTTGATCGTTTTAAATTTCTATAACTACCAAACGAGTAGATTTCCACCTTGCTCCTTCCAAAAGAAACTATCCGAAGGATGACAGCCCCGGTGATATAAAACAGATAGCCAAAAATCACTTCCATTATTAACCAAACTAATAAATCTCCCATAAACTACCTTTTGTTTTATTTAATCTTGTAACAAATCTAGAGCCTTTAGCTCGGTCTTATTCACATAACAGCTACCTCAACCGACTAAAATTCTTATACCTCAACGTTTTTACCCTAAACCACAACCATCTGTAAACCTGCTCAGCCCAGCCATGGCGTGGCTTAGACGGCAAAATTCGATACAACCAAAGACAGAAATAAACCGAATGGGGTGTTAAAAAAACGGTGATTTTAGTTTGGTATTGAGGCTGGTGACGCTCGTTTCTTGAGGGTTTTGGTCGGAGGAGGCGTTAATTCTGGTTTGTGTAGTTTGGAAATTAATAGGGCAGACATGTGAGTCTGCCCCTGGAAATGAAAGTTAATGACTGGGATGTATTACGGATTATAAAACTCACCGCCTTTACGTAGGTAAAAGAACCAGTTGATCAGCACGCATACTCCATAAAACACCGCGAATCCGATAAACGCGTATTCAGGTGTCGCTGCTTTGATCTGTTCACCGATGACCTGCGGAATGTAGAAGGCACCGTAAGCCGCCACCGCAGATGTCCATCCCAGTACCGGGCCGGCCTGTTCTTTGGGGAACACCATGGCGACGGTGCGGAAGGTGGAGCCGTTGCCGATGCCGCTGGCGGCAAACAAAGCCAGGAACAGGACAAAGAAGGGAACGAAGTACTCTTCAGGTGTGGCTGACTGGTAGGCTGCCTTTAAGTAGTAGGCAACTGCCAGGGCACAGACCACCATTACGACGGAACAAACCTGTGTGACCAAGGCTCCGCCGAGTTTGTCAGCTATCCAGCCACCGACAGGGCGGATCAGGGCTCCGATGAAGGGGCCCATCCAGGCATACATAAGCGCACTTGGACCATTGGCGTTAATGGTGTCATGAGTCATTACGCCGGCGACTTCAATATGGCTGTAGCCGAAGATGACCTTGATCGCGAGGGCGAATGCAGCAGAGAAACCGATAAAGCTGCCGAAAGTCATGGTGTAAATCAGGCTCATCACCCAGGTATGGCGGTTGCCGAATATCTTGTACTGACGGCTCAGGCTGGTGCCGATCTGGCCGGGAATCATTTTCAACAGCAGCACTGTGGCGGCAATGACACCAAACAGGACGATTTCCTTGGGAACGCCAAATCCAGACCCGTTAGCAGACTCAGGCAACATCATCCAAAGACCGGCGATGGCGGTGAAGAATCCGATCAATAGCATGAAGGTGATTTTGCTGAAGCTGCCCAGTGCACCACCGATATCCGGGGAGACTTCCTCGGTGCGGATGTTGTTCATACCGAACCAACTGGCGAAGGCCAATGGAACCAGGAACAACAACCACAGGAATCCGGCATTTTGAATCCAGGTTTCAGAACCTGCAGGGATCTTGCCGATCAGGGTTCCGGAAGAGTTCACCAGGGTCATCGGGTCACCACCCATGGCGCCGAAGGCACCAAAGGTCATAAACAGCGGCACCAGAATCTGCATGGTGGTAACCCCGAAATTACCCAGCCCGGCATTCAGGCCCAGTGCCAGTCCTTGCTGTTTTTTCGGGAAGAAGAAACTGATATTGGACATGGAAGAGGCGAAATTACCTCCGCCCAGGCCTGAGAGTAATGCCAATGCCTGGAAAACCCAGAGAGGCGTTTCCTTGTTCTGCAGGGCTATACCGGCTCCGACGGCGGGTATCATCAGCAGGGCGGTGGTAAAGAAGATGGTATTGCGTCCTCCGCAGAGTCGGATAAAGAAACTGCTGGGTATCCTCAGGGTGGCTCCGGTAAGCCCGGAGATGGCCATCAGTGTAAACAGTTCCGACGCCGAAAAGGCAAAGCCCAGGTTGAGCATCTGGACTGTGATAATTCCCCAATACAGCCAGACGGCAAAGCCACACAGCAGGCTGGGGATAGAAATCCAAAGGTTGCGATTAGCGATTTGTTTGCCGGAACTGTCCCAGAAGTGGCTATCTTCCGGATTCCAGCCTGTGGTGATGTCAGCCATAAGCATTACCTCTTGGCGATTGAAGTCGGTGGTTGTTCATGTCCAAGGTAAGAAGACGGAGGGCCTGTCACAATGCTCACTAAGGGGTAGGTGTTTCTACATCGGGAAATGCCTGATAGGGGGTGTTTGGGTTGCTTTAGTCGCTTGCAGTGAATGTATCTATCTCTTAAGAGGTATCCACAATTGCTCTCTATTGCGTATCCTTGGGTTATCTCTGTTACGGTGGAGTTATTCCGAAACCTGATCTGGATCAAATATCCTCTGCTGTGAAAACCTTGCTGGGGAAGGCCGAAGATTCTTCTCAATAAGCGTTCATTTGATGTGGAAAATTAGAGTATGAGTAAAGCAACGGTGATGTTGGTGGACGACCATCCACTGTTTCGTAAGGGAATTCGCCAGTTAATAGAGCTGGAGGACGAGCTGAGCATTGTGGCCGAGGCAAAAAACGGCGAGGAGGCCCTGGCTGCGGCGCGGGAGCTGGAACCCGACCTGATTTTGCTGGACCTGAACATGCAGGGCATGGACGGTCTGGATACTTTGCGGATGCTCCGGGCCAGCGGCGTGGATTCCCGGGTGATTATGCTGACCGTATCGGATAACGAGGCGGATGTGGTGAACTGTTTTCGCGCCGGTGCAGACGGCTATCTGCTGAAGGATATGGAGCCTGAAGATATCCTGGAAAAAGTCAAACAGGCGACATTGGGCAGAATGGCCATCAGCGAACGGCTTACTGAAATTCTGGCCGTGGCTTTGCGTAAGCCCGGTGACCGCGACACAGACCCCTCCACATCGCTGACCAGCCGGGAATATGAAATTTTAACCCGTATTGCTGAAGGTCATAGCAATAAAGTCATCGCCAGGGATCTGGACATATCAGACGGTACGGTAAAAGTGCATGTTAAACACATCCTCAAAAAAATGGGCATGAAATCCAGGGTCGAGGCCGCCGTCTGGCTGGTGAACAGGCGCAGCTCAGGTTAATACTGCCCAGAATTCAGCCACAGTAAAGAAGGTTGGAGACAAGGCGATAAAGATACAGCCACTTTGGTGGTGTATATTTTGCAGATTGATTGACTGATAATACTTCTAATCAGATTGGATTAGGCGAACTCTGCAATGAAACAAACCGCCTTTCTGGATCAGCTGTATGGTGAAATCTCCAATGTCATTTTGTCCCGTCAGCATCCAGTCACGGGGCTTCTCCCTGCCAGCACCAGCGTTAATGTTCACGGCAACTATACCGATGCCTGGGTTCGGGATAATGTCTATTCCATTATTTGTGTCTGGGGGCTGGCGCTGGCCTATCGCCATGAAGGCGACAAGATCAGAAGCGATCAGTTGGAGCAGGCCTGCATCAAATTAATGCGTGGCCTGCTACAGGCAATGATGCGCCAGGCTGCCAAGGTCGAACGCTTTAAGGTCACCCAGGACCGCCTGGATTCCCTGCACGCCAAATACGACACTGCCACTGGACTGGAAGTGGTGGCCGACGACGCCTGGGGACATTTACAGATAGACGCCACTTCGGTCTACATGTTGATGCTGGCACAAATGACCGCCTCGGGATTGCGTATTGTCTGTACGCTCAGTGAAGTGGATTTTGTCCAGAATCTGGTTTATTACATTTCCACCGCCTATCGGGTTGCCGACTTCGGCATCTGGGAACGGGGTAACAAAATCAACAACGGCAAAACCGAGATTAACGCCAGTTCCGTAGGCATGGCCAAGGCGGCTTTGCAGGCCTTGGACGGGCTGAATCTGTTTGGCCCCGGAGCCGATCCACAAGCAGTCATTCATACTATCCCCGACGCCGTGTCCCGGGCCCGCTCAACCCTGGCGGCGCTGCTGCCCCGCGAATCCGTTTCCAAGGAGGTGGATAGTGCTCTGCTCAGCATTATCGGCTATCCCGCCTTTGCTGTGGGTGACCAGGCGCTGGTGCAGAAAACCCGGCAGGAAATTCTCACCAAGCTGGAAGGCCGATACGGCTGCAAACGCTTCCTCTGGGACGGGCATCAGACAGAGCTTGAAGACAGCACCCGCATTCATTATGAGCACTCGGAATTGGCCAACTTTGAACACGTGGAGTCTGAGTGGCCGTTGTTTTACACCTATCTCTATCTGGCCGCCCTGTTCGAGGGGGATACGGAAACTGCGAAACATTACCGGGAAAAACTGGACTCGCTGACAGTGGAAGTGGAAGGGCAGAAACTGTTACCAGAGCTTTATCTGGTGCCCCGGGATCTGGTTAAGGCGGAGAAACAGGCTCCCCATTCCCAGGAGCGGATACCCAATGAGAACATTCCTCTTGTTTGGGCCCAGAGCCTTTACCTGACGGGTTTGATGCTTGATGAAGGCCTGGTTAGTGAGGATGATCTCGATCCGCTTAAGATGCGTCGCCGAGCCACACGTTACATCAATGCCGAAGTGGCGCTGGTGGTTTTGGCAGAGAACGATGAGGTTAAACGTCAGTTGTCTGATTATGGTGTTATCGCCGAGACACTTGATGACATAAAACCCCTGGCGGTGGTGTCGGCGACTCATTTGGTGGAGGCTTACCGGAAAGTCGGGGCCAACAGCACACTGGGGCTAACAGGACGCCCGCGCCGTCGGCTGCAGAGTCTGGCGACTTCGCAGACATACAAGATCAACAGTCAGATCGTGCTCTGTCTGTCCTGGCTGCAAAGTGAATACGGTGATTACCGTAAGTTCGATACCCATCTGGTGATCGAAAAGGTCAAACGGGAAATCAGGCACATCCGCAAGCACTGGTATCATACAGAGGTGGCAGTATTTACTTTGATGGTGGACCAGGTTTCCTGCATGGTGCCGGGGGCTGCGGACTTGTTCCACGCACTCAGGGATTTACAGCTGCGTAGTGAATATGAGCAGGTAGGCTATGCCTCAGCAAGCCTGGCTTACCGGGCCTCCAGAGTGAATCATCTATCAATTCCCGGCATCTGCGTAGCGCCGCTGGTAGCCCGTACGCATCCCCATCTGATTCAGACCTGTCAACTCGAAGTTGAGACAGCCTCCGATGAAGCGGGTGTACTTGTCAGGCGCTTGGTAAACAGCAGCAAAGAGGCGGAAAACTTTGCGGCCATTAAGGCTTTCTTCAAAGTTCCTGCGCCGACAAAATCGGATGCCGGGAAGGAGTTCAGGGACATTCTGGCAATTCAGGCAGCATTGGAAGGTCTGCAGCCCGAGCCGTTGGTTGAACATCGAGAATTGCTTAAGCGTTTGTATCTGAATGCGCAATACCGACAGCATTGGTCGGTTGCCAGGCTGTGTTTTGCACTACTGGATTATTCCCATGTCGGCTTGGCCGATGCCCTTACCAGCCTCAATTCCCGGCATTTGTCCGTCACCATTGGACAGGGAATTCAGGTTGCACTCTGTGCAGCAACACCATTGGCGGATGGGGAAATCACCCGGGATATATCAGGCGCGGTAACTGACCCTCTGGAGCGGGTTATTCATCAGGAGCTGATCGTCACCCTGGGATCATTGCTACGTACCGAGCCGGAACTCTTTGAGGGCCTGCGCACCATTCAGCTGCGTAACCTGATCATTGCCTGCGCGGAAAATCGGGACGACCATGCTGATGAAATACAAGGTGCCGTTGCCGAACTGGGTGCCATGTCGCCTTTTGGGCTTTACGGCAGGATTCGCGATATTCTGGCTGCTCAGAAAGAACACTTTTCCTACGGCGTCCGTCACAGCTTCAAGACCGACGCAGAAGGGCATAAAGGGCTTTATGACGATCATCTGCAGTCATCGGCAGCGGTGGATACTGACTGGCTGGAGTGGCGTGTGGCCAGGGGCATGCTGACCGGATTTGACAGTACTTTCCTGAAGTCGATCTGGCAAAGCCTGACTCATGCCGACAGTCTCATATTTGGCGAGCAAGCCAGCCCGGATTCAGTGCTTGACTGTGAAGTGGTGCGTAGCTCCATGACGCCGGGCGAAGAAAGTTTCGCCAGGCTGATTGATCATATGCTGCAACCTTTACACCCGGCCTACTACAAGAGTACGGTGGTGGAAGCGCTTTATGCCTATGCCGAGTATTGTGCCGATCACCCTGACGTTATGTTCGAGGGGCCGATTAATCTGAGTTTATTGATTGAAAGTGCTGCGGATTTATACGTGGCGGCTGAATCTCTGGAGCAGGCAGAGGAACGTAATCTGGATCTGTTGATGCAGCTTCCGCCCCATGCGGCACACAGCTATTTTCGTAAAACGATCGCCCAATTGAAACAGAAGGAAAAGGTGGATCAGGAAGAGGAAGAATAGGGGCTTTAGAAAGCAAGTGTTCGTAGGGAAAAAGAGTCTGTGGGGAAATCATCAGGACTAGTTTGCACTAAGCTCAAACGATGGGCTCAGCATCCAAAAAAAGAAGCAAAAACATAATGCATAACCGCCATCAAAAAGAACTGCTCGAAGCACGCTGCGCACTGCCTTTTGACCTGCTGGGCGTGAAGGAAACTTCTGGAGAACGGCATATCATTTGCTGGTTCCCCAATGCTGACAGAGTGGAAGTTTTACCCTGGGCTGCAGAAACAGAGCTGGAAAGTACAGAGCTGGAAAGTACAGAGATGAAAAGTATAGAGATGAAGCAGGTCCAGGATGCAGGCTTGTTTGAGCTTGTTCTGCCGATGTCTCATGAGTTCTTCACAGCCACCCGGTATTGCCGCTTTCGGGTTACCTACGGTGACCAGAGTTTCGAAAAGCTCGACCCTTATCAGTTCAGCGATATCACCTTCAGGGATTTTCACCATGATGCAGCAACTCTGTATCAAAATCAGGGTGCGCACTTGTGCTCTCAGGAGATCGATGGACGCTGGGTGAGTGGTGTGCGTTTTGCCGTGTTTGCACCTCACGCCCGGTCGGTAAGTGTGGTGGGTGATTTCAATCACTGGGATGGGCGGGTCCATCCCATGGGCGCCAGTGGAGATGGCCTGTGGAGACTGTTTATTCCTGATGTTTATAGCGGTCACCGTTATAAGTTTGAGATTCGCAGCCCCCAGGGCGATTTGTTACCCCACAAAGTTGATCCCATGGCGTTTTCCATTGATCAGCATCCGTCCTTTGCTTCGGTGGTCTACGATCATCAGGACTATAAATGGCAAGACCGGGCCTGGCAGGAACAAGCTCCCTCTTCGCCGCTGAATAAGCCGTTGAATATCTATGAAGTACATCTGGGCTCCTGGCGTTTCCGGGATGGGCACCCCTTGAGCTATAGGGAACTGGCTGAAGAATTGGTCCCTTATGTGAAGGATATGGGCTATACCCATCTGGAACTGATGCCGGTGTCCGAGTACCCCTATGGTGGTTCCTGGGGATATCAGCCGGTCGGGCTG
This sequence comes from Hahella sp., assembly GCA_050299855.1. Taxonomy (GTDB): domain Bacteria; phylum Pseudomonadota; class Gammaproteobacteria; order Pseudomonadales; family Oleiphilaceae; genus Hahella. Next base: position 14,231 of record JBNKWQ010000016.1, on the reverse strand, counting down.
TTTGCACCTACCAGCCGCTATGGCACTCCCGATGATTTCAAGTTCTTTGTTGATGCCTGCCACCATGCCGGGATCGGGGTGATTCTCGACTGGGTTCCGGCCCACTTTCCCACGGACAGTCATGGACTTTCCAATTTCGACGGCACACCTTTGTATGAATATCCCGATCCGCGTAAGGGTTGGCACCAGGAATGGAACTCACTGATCTATGATTACGGCCGCGAGCATGTCTGTCAGTTCCTGATCAGCAATGCATTGTACTGGTTTGACTGTTTCCATATTGACGGCATCAGGGTGGATGCCGTGGCCTCCATGCTCTATCTGGACTATGCCCGTAAGGACGGGGAATGGGTGGCGAATCAATTCGGCGGTAATCACAACCTGGAAGCCGTGGCTTTTATCAAGCGCCTCAATGAAACCATCTATCTGAATTATCCCAAGGCAATGACCATTGCTGAAGAATCCACTTCCTATCCGGGGGTTTCAAAGCCTACCTTTGAAGGTGGTCTGGGGTTTGGATTCAAGTGGAATATGGGCTGGATGAACGACAGCCTGCGCTATATGTCCCGTGATCATATCTATCGAAAATACCATCATAACGAGCTGACGTTCGGCATGATGTACGCGTTTTCAGAACACTTTGTGTTGCCCTTGTCCCACGATGAAGTCGTGCATGGCAAACGTTCGTTGTTGCGGAAAATGCCTGGCGACGAATGGCAGCAGTTTGCCAATTTGCGGGCCTTCAGTGCCTACCAGTATGCGCACCCGGGCAAGAAACTGAATTTTATGGGCAGTGAACTGGCTCAGTCCAATGAGTGGGACTTCAACCGACCGCTGTCATGGGAACTGCTGGAGCACCAGTTCCATCAGGGTCAGCAGAAAGTGATCCGTGACCTGAACCATCTTTACCTCAATGAAGCCAGTCTTTACGAGCGGGACTATCATCCCGACGGTTTTCGCTGGCTGGCACCGGATGACAGCGGCAACAGCATTCTTTCAATGATCCGGTTTGCTGAAGACGCTAGTGACCACCTGGTGATTGTTATCAACATGACCCCGGTAACTAAGGAATATTATGCGATCGGTGTACCGGAAGACTGTCACTACAAGGTGGTGCTGAATACGGACTCGGTCTATTACGGGGGCAGTAATTACAGTGTAGGAGACAACTTTCCGCCGCAGGAAAAGCCCCTGCACAAACAACCTTTTTCTATTGCCCTGGATATTCCGCCGCTGGCGGCTGTGTTCCTGAAACCGGAGCGGGACCAATAACAGCTTAATAGTAACCTCGTAGGGAAGCATAGTGAGTGGCTGAAATCGACGCTAACGGCATTAACGGTATTCCACTTCCCGGCGCCACGCTGACGCCTACGGGTTGTAGCTTTGCGATTTATAGTGAATCCGCCCGCTGCATCTGGCTCTGTCTGTTTGATTCAGAAGGGCAGGAGCAACGCTATCGGCTGGACCAACGTCATGGCAGCCTCTGGTATACCCATGTTACCGGCGTGAAAGCGGGCCAGGCCTACGGCTATCGGGTGGAGCAACAGGGATTTGCGCCTGGAAACCTCCACAAACTCCTGCTGGATCCCTACGCAAAAACACTTTCAGCGGCTTTGCGCTGGCATGAGAGCTTCTATTGGCTGCAGGATGAATTGCATGGTGTGGATAGCGTAAATAGTGTCGAAAGTGTAAATAGCGCGCCTCATATTGCCAAATCCCTGGTGACTGAAAACCTCAGCGCATTGCCTCAGCTAAAATCCGCAGTAGACCCAAACTCGCGGGTCATCTATGAGTTACACGTCAAAGGCTTCACCCAGCTGCATCCGCAAGTACCTGCCGAATACCGGGGCAAATACCTGGGATTGTGTCAGCCTGCAGTCATTGCCTATCTGCAGTCGCTTGGAGTAACCACATTGCAGCTTATGCCTTGTTTCAGCTTTATGGATGAAGCCCGGCTGGCAAATATGGGAATGCAGAATTACTGGGGCTATAACCCGATCAACTTTTTTACGCCTGACTGGCGCTATGCAGTAGCAGACCCTGTGGCCGAGTTCCGTACCATGGTGGAACGACTCCATGAGGCCGGGCTGGAAGTTATTCTGGACGTGGTATACAACCATACTGCCGAAGGTGAGTTGAAGGAAGGAATGCTGAGCTACAAGGGAATTGATGCGGGCCTTTACTATCGTCATCATGCGCCTGAAGTTCCTGATTATCTGCACACCAGTAATACCCACCAAACCAGTACTTTTCTGAACTATTCAGGCTGTGGTAACAGTTTGCGCACGGAGCATCCGGTGGTGATGCGCCTGGTGATGGATTCGCTGCGGCACTGGGTGAAAACTTTCGGCATCGACGGCTTTCGTTTTGATCTGGGCGCCAGTTTGCTACGCCATGACGCTGAAGCTGTACGGCCTTTGTTGAGGCGGGCAGTTGATAGCGATCACGGATGGGGCAGCGATCAGGGACGGGATGGCGGTCAAGGACGAATAGTCAGCCAGATGGCGCCTTTGATTCAGGCTATGTCCCAGGACCCGGTATTGCAACAGGCCCTGTTGCTGGCAGAGCCTTGGGATATTGGTCCTAACGGCTATCAGCTTGGTGCTTTTCCGGGTGACTGGCTGGAGGTGAATGACCGGTTCCGGGATTCGATGCGCGCCTTCTGTCGCCATGACAAAACCGGTGTGGCAGAGCTGAGCACGCGATTAATGGGCTCGAGGGATATCTTTCCTAAGGGACGCCGCCCCAGTTATTCCAGTGTCAACCACGTGACCTATCATGACGGTTTTACTTTGCAGGACCTGGTGTCATATCAACATCGCCACAACCAGGCTAACGGCGAGCAGGGCCGGGATGGCCATGGCCATAACCTCAGCTGTAACCATGGTGTGGAGGGCCCTACCGATAATCCTGATATTCTGGCCAGACGCGAGTTGCATCAAAAGAACCTGCTGGCGTTGCTTCTGTTGTCCCGGGGTACGCCTCATCTGTTGGCGGGGGATGAATTCGGTCAGAGCCAGCAGGGCAATAATAACGGCTATTGTCAGGATAATTCGACTACCTGGCTCAATTGGTCGGGTGTCGATCACCGGACAACGTTACTCAGTTTTTGCCGCCGGCTGATTCGGCTTCGACGTCAGGAGGTGTCATTAAGTGCACTGCAATTAGCTGACGAACATCACTTCGGCTATCAACCCCCGATCTCTGCCGATGAATTGGAAGGATGGGACACAGTGCTCTGGCTGGACCAAAAAGGGGAGCTCATGTCTGAGGCACACTGGCATGATCCGCACCAGTCGTTCCTCAGTTTGATGATATTTCGTGGTTCCCGGGCACAACACCAGGTTTGGGTGCTGACGATTAATGCCGGCGACGATGCGCAAGAGTTCCGCTCGGCACAAGTACCCAACAACCATCAATGGACCCGACTGATGATTACCGTTAATGATGGGGCTGAGGACAAAACTAAGATCCCGGAACCGGGGCAGTCGGAAACGGCATCCATGACCTTTTTGTGTCCTGCCAATAGCATTGCGCTTTGGTTGGGCATGACCAACGATCAGCAGAATCAAAGCTAGATAACTTTCTCAGGGGAAGCATGCATGACTATCACAGGGGGAAGCATGACCATCACAGTTAACAACGTTGCCACCCAGCCTTTTGATGATCAGAAGCCAGGAACTTCCGGGTTGCGTAAAAAGACGCGGCATTTCCAGCAACCGGGTTATCTGGAAAATTTCGTGCAGGCCATCTTTAACACCCTGCCGGATAGGAAGGGCGCTAAGCTGGTGGTGGGAGGCGATGGTCGTTACTTCAATCGTGAAGCCATTCAGACCATTATCAAGATTGCTATTGCCAATGGTTTTGGTGAGTTGATCATTGGACAGCATGGCTTTTTATCCACACCGGCGGCTTCCTGCCTGATTCGAAAGTACCAAACCATTGGGGGGATTGTGCTTTCCGCCTCACATAATCCCGGTGGTCCCGACGAAGATTTCGGGCTGAAGTTCAACGCTGCCAATGGTGGGCCAGCAGCGGAAACGCTGACGGATGCCATCTATGCGGCCTCGAAAGAAATTAATGAATATGCTACCTGTGATGTGCCCGACATTGACCTGGACCGCCTGGGCGATGTGCATCTGGGCGGTACGCTGATTCGGGTTCTTTGCCCGGTTACCGATTATGCAGGCCTGATGCGATCGATTTTTGATTTCGACAAGATCGGCCGGTTACTGCAGTCTGAGGATTTCGGCTTTTGTTTTGATGCTATGTCGGCCATCACCGGCATTTATGCCACGGCAATTTTTGAAGAAGAGCTGGGAGCCCCAAAGGGTTCAGTCATTAACGGTGAACCCCTGACAGATTTTGGCGGCCATCACCCCGACCCGAATCTGGCGCATGCCAAAGAGCTTGTTGCTAAATTATTCTCTGACGACGGCCCTGCATTTGGCGCTGCCTCTGATGGCGATGGCGACCGTAATATGATCCTGGGGCGACAATTCTATGTCACTCCCAGTGACAGTGTTGCCGTGATTGCGGCCAATGCCGGATTGATCCCCGGTTATAAAGAAGGACTTGCAGGGGTGGCCCGTTCCATGCCGACTTCGGCTGCCATAGATGCAGTCGCTACGGCAATGGGAATACCCTGCTATGAAACCCCAACTGGCTGGAAGTTCTTCGGCAACCTGCTGGATGCCGGTAAAATCACTCTTTGCGGAGAGGAAAGCTTTGGTACCGGATCTGACCATGTGCGGGAAAAAGACGGAGTCTGGGCAGTGTTATGCTGGCTCAATATTCTCGCCGAGCGTCGCCAGAGCGTCGCTGAAATTGTGTCTGAACACTGGGCGACCTATGGCCGTAATTACTACACCCGACACGACTATGAAGGTATCGCCAAGGATGAAGGTGAGGCCATCATGACTAATCTGCGCGAAATGGTCGGGCAGGCGGGTAAGGTGGCTGACTGGCTGCAAAAACATGCACCGCAGTTGGAGTTTAAGTCAGGGGACGATTTTGCCTACACCGATCCCATTGACGGTTCCGTAAGTCGTCAGCAGGGTATCCGGCTGCAGTTCAGCGACGGTTCCCGAGTGATCTACAGGCTTTCAGGAACGGGTACCGTTGGGGCGACTCTGAGGGTCTATGTTGAAAAGCCGGTGAAAGACGCCGCTTTGCAACAGGCTGACACCCAGGAAACCTTGGCTGATCTGATTGCATTGGCAAGGTCGATTGCCAGGATCGAAGCTATTTGCGGCCGCTCAGAACCGACCGTTATTACCTGAGTACAGAGGCATGGGCCTGGGTATAGGTGAATGTAGGGGCGGACCTGTGTGTCCGCCCTCGGTTACGTATTCCTGGGCTTCGCATCCACGTATAAAAGTGGCGCTATAATTTTTCCAACATTTCCGGGGTGACCAGAACGATTCCTTCTGCGTTGCGATGGAAACGTGCCGCATCATGTTCTGCGTCTTCACCAATAATGGTCCCTGCGGGTACCCGGCAATTAGCATCAAGCACCACCCGCGACAGGCGTGAGTGGCGGCCAATATCACAGTTGGGAAGAATGACTGACTCGCTGATGTTGGCGTAGGAATTCACCCGCACGTTATTAAACAGGATGCTCTGTGCTACAGAGCCGCCGGACACCACGCAGCCGGCTGATACCACCGAGTTGACGGCGGTACCGACACGGTCATCCTGATTATGATTAAACTTAGCAGCCGGGCGTTGGTAGTGCATGGTACGGATTGGCCAGCTGTCGTCGTAGAGGTTCAGCCGGGGCACCAGCCGGGTCAGGTCCATGTTAGCCTCCCAATAGGCTGTGAGTGTGCCCACATCGCGCCAGTAAGGTTCGTCGTAAGCCTCATTGGGAATACAACTGTTGCCGAATTGATGAGCATGGCACATACCATTGCCAATCATGGAAGGGATGATGTCCTTGCCGAAATCGTGGCTGGAATTCGGACTTTCAGCATCTCGTTTCAGTTTTTCGGTAATCTGGCTCGCATTGAAAATATATATTCCCATACTGGCTAAACAGCGCCCGGGCTTGCCCGGTAACTCGGGTGGATCACTGGGTTTCTCTACAAAGCTGGTAATGACGTTGTTTTCATCTACCCCCATAACGCCGAAACCTTTGGCTTCTTCGCGGTCTACCTCGATACAGGCAACTGTCATTTCCGCTTCTGATTCTATGTGGTCTCTCAGCATCAGGCTGTAATCCTGTTTATAAACGTGGTCGCCTGCCAAGATAAGAATGTACTCAAGCCCCAGGGGTTTAATCAAAGCCAGATTCTGGTAAACCGCATCCGCCGTACCCTGGTACCACGCATGTTCGTCGGTTTGCTGCTGAGCAGGCCAGAGTTCGATGAATTCGTTAAAGTCCGGACGCAGGAAGTTCCAGCCCCGTTGCACATGCTGGTTCAGTGTGTGCGATCGATACTGGGTCAGTACCGCTATTCGTCGCATGCCGCTGTTGACACAATTTGATAAGGGGAAATCAATGATCTTAAACTTACCGGCAATCGGTACGGCCGGTTTCGAGCGATTGTCGGTCAACTGCATGAGCCGGGAACCCCGGCCACCAGCGAGAATCAATGCCAGGGTTTTGTTCAAAGCGCCATTGAGGTCAATACCGGAATCTGTTTTCTTATTCATCATGAGTCTGCTCTACATGTTTTCAGATTGAGTGAAGGCTGTAAGAGTCCTGAGCGAATAAAGAATAGGGCTGGCTTGGTTAGAGAGCTTGCTGCCGGATCATTGGGAGGGCAGGTAGGCGAGACTATGCAAACGTCCTGTTCAGTTCGCGAATGGGTTAGGTTAGAGTGCTTAGCAGCAATCTTTGGTATCACTGCCAGCAGCCGTTCAGGATAAGACATTTATGAAAGTTCTCATCGTTGCGTCAGAAGTGTTTCCTCTCATCAAGACAGGGGGACTTGCCGATGTGGCAGGCACACTACCAAAAGCCCTCATTGCGAAGGGCTGTGACGCAAGGATCATGATGCCTGCCTATCCAGGCATCGCGGAAAAGCTGGTCGATGTCAAACAGGGGCCAAACTTGGGTGACCCTTACGGCTTTGGCGAGGTGCAGTTACTCACCGGTAAGTGTCTCGAAAATAGCACACCTGTCTGGCTGGTGGATAGTCCACATTTGTTCAATCGTACCGGCGGGCCGTATTTGGACCAGCATGGACGGGATCATTGGGACAATTACCGGCGCTTCGGCATTCTCTCCTGGGCGGCTGCGATGCTGGCCCAGCATGGTGCATTAATCGGCTGGCAACCTGATATCGTCCACTGTAACGACTGGCAGACCGGTGCCGTCCCAGCTTATCTGAAAGCCTGGCAACAGCGGCACCCGCCGGTGATGTTCACCGTGCATAATCTGCAGTTCACCGGCATGTTCAGCCATGCACAGTTTTCAGAATTGGGTTTGCCAGACAGCCAATACCGGGTGGAGGGGCTGGAGTACTATGGTCACTTTTCCATGCTGAAGGCCGGGCTCCAATACAGTGACGCCATTACCACTGTCAGTCCGACTTATGCCCAGGAAATACAGACCCTCGCGTTTGGTTGTGGCCTGGACGGCCTGCTGAGTCATAAGTCTTCACATCTCTACGGCATTCTCAATGGTGTAGATTATGAACACTGGTCGCCGGAAGCTGATACGTTGATCCCCCATAAATACACGGCGAAGGCTCTGGCTGGTAAGACTAAAAACAAAGCGGCACTGCAGAAACAATGTGGTTTGGAAGTCGCGCCGAATAAGCCCTTATTCGGCGTTGTCAGCCGACTCAGCGAACAGAAAGGGCTAGACCTCATCTACCGCCTGATTCCGACTTATGTAGAGCGCGGCGCTCAGTTTGTCGTACTAGGATCTGGTGATCCGTATTTCGAAGGAGAGTTCAAATCCCTGGCTGCCCAATATCCCGAACAAGTCTCTGTCACTATCGGTTACGACGAACCCTATTCGCACCTGATCCAGGCAGCCTGTGATTTCTTCCTGGTCCCCTCAAGATTTGAACCATGCGGACTCACACAGTTATACGCACTACGCTACGGCACCCTGCCCATCGTCAGAGCAACAGGCGGCCTCGCAGACTCCGTCTGGGAAGGCGGCGATCACCCCCATACCGGCTTCGTCTTCATGCACTCCAACACCGACGACATGGCCTTCGCCATGAACCGAGCCCTGGATCTATATGCTGACCCCAAAGCGCTGAAACGAGTACGCCAGAATGCCATGGCCCAGGACTTCAGCTGGGCGAAATCGGCGGAGTCGTATCTGGAGGTTTATCGGGGGATGTTGGGGTAGAGAGTATCCGCGTATTCTATAAAAGTAATTCCTTTGGTTACCCCAATTGAGCTTCATTGCCCAACCTAAAACAATCCCATTTCTTAGGCTAAACGGAAGTTTTATCCCTTAAGCTATAAGCCTAAATTTCTGTTAATTTTCCGCTTGAAATGAGGGATTATCACCTTTAGACTCTTTCCTAAATCTACATGGAAGCGTTACCTACGGACTGGGTCCTGCCTAAGTTTTCTCTTTTCGTAGTTAAACAAAATTTTTCACTAAGAAGCTCAATCATTGAGCTACGCCCTTATCAAGTCGCCACAAATGGGAATGAATATGAAGTTAAGCATGCAAATGCTGGTCTCATTAATGCTGTCCGTCCTTTTTGTTTCTTCAGCAAATGCCATCGAAGATGCAGAAATTTTGGATCAGGTACGTTTTGATGTGCAGCAGCTACCTGGAGAATCCATCGATGTGTTTACCGGAAAGGTTTCCTGGAGAAATGTGGATGCCACGATTCCCGGGCCTGCTGGAATGGATATTGTTTTGGCTCGCTCATTCAATAAGCAGGTGGCGGGTCGATGGGTATTTGAAATGCCGAGGATTGATGTCGCGACAAAAATGACTTGTGGTGAGGACACTGACATTAAATGCCGTGGAAAATGGAAAAGAGAATTGCTTGGCGGCGGAACTTTAACATTGCCTGGGCAGGACCCGATTATACTGACCAAGTATGGTAGTAGTTCCTATATGTATGGGTCACTGGTCAGTGTTACCGGAGAACGTTGGTCGGTTACTGTGAAGGGGCTGGGATACAACCTCGATAAGGATGAAGATTTAATTTTTACAGCCTACGCCCCAAATGGGAGAAAGATTGTTTTTACCGGCTATCACAAGCTTGAAGAAAACTACTTAATTGGAAAGTTAGACACTCACTATCACTCCAATATTGTTATATCGGATCCCTCAGGGAATACAATTACTTACTACAGTAATGCCAGTGGCATATACAAAATAGAAGCCAGCGATGGGCGTAAAGTAGAATTCGAACTACAAAACTTCATTGAGGGATATGTCAATTACGCCTACCCGTCAAAAATGAAGGTTTATGATACTAGTAGTAGCGTTCGCATATGGGACTATGAATACGAGCCTGTTTATCACAATTATTTCTTTTGTTCACAGGCAGGCGATAAAGACTCAAGGCAGGAGTGTGAGGGTACAGCGACTGAGGATTTCTACTACACACTGACGAAAATGACAGACCCTGAAAACCAGGTCTGGAACTACGAGTTCAAATCTCAGGACATGGATCCTCCTCTGTTGAAAAGAGTCGTATTTCCGACTGGTGGTGAAGTAGCTTATAACTATGATAATGGTGATATAAAAAAGACAGTTAAGGAAGCCTCTCAACCAGATGCCATTTGGACCTACCAAACGAAAGAAGGGTCTTTTGATAGATCCTGGACGTCGTTTAACAATTTGTTCACGCGGGGCGCGGAATACACCACTGTTGTTGGGCCCTACTCAAGAACCAGGTACTACTTCAATAATCTCTTCTATAACGATTCCAGTCACACCGACAATGGGTTATATGGAAAGCTTAAAAAGATGGTAGTGACGTCGGTTGCAGACTCAAGCTTTAGTAGTCCGTTACGTACAGTTGAATATGAATACTATAAGGGTGGCAAGCGAGGATACGTGTCCAGAACAGGACAAACTGCTGGTGTAGAAAGGTACGCCTTTAGAAACTTCTTGAAAAAAACAGTCATTGATGGTCGCTTCACTACTGAATACTCAGACTTGGATAGCACTGATTTATGGCAAACCAAAACAGAAACAACTGGTAGCGCCGCAAGAATAACCCGTTACGAATATAAGCATACGAAGGGTTCCGCAACTGCACGACAGTTTATCGGCTTACCGCTAAAAACGACTATCGAAGGCGTTAACGGCGAAACCTGGGTCACTACCAATACCTACAATTCCAGAGGCCAGCTGATAACCAGCACAGTCAACGGCATCAATGAGGTCTTTTCATATCATTCAAGCGGTACTCACGATGCCGGTAACCTGTATCAACATAAATACTACAACGTGCTAGGCACATCGACGGAAACCTACACCAACTATTATCGCGGCACTGCCCGCCGTGTAGATTACCCGCTAGGTATCTTCACTAAATCTACAGTTAATCCTTCAGGCACTGTCGCCACTCAAACAGATGGCGAAGGGAATACCACCTCCTATAGCTATGACTCGCTGAACCGCGTAATTCGCGTAAAAGCACCAGGTAAAACCGCGACCCATATCAGCTATGCGCCAAATAAAGTAACGATCACCCGTGACAACAGCGGTTACCGTAAGGAGATCACTCTTGATGGCCTGGGCAGGCCGGTCCTGACCAAAGAGCTGGCTAACGGCATTTCCCCTGTATATATCCGCACGGAATACGACACAGTCGGGCGTGAAACCTTTGTTTCCTATGCCTCAAACAGCAGCTCTGAAAGCCAGGGGGTTCGCACTACCTATGATGCCCTCAATCGCCCCCTGACATCTGTGACGACTGCAGATAATGGCGTGACCAAATATTGTTATGGCATCAGCTGCGCCAGTTACTTATCAGGATATTCCTTTGATGACGCTTATGTGGTGACCAATGCCCGTGGCTATAAATCGGCTTTCCTGAAACAAGGATTCGGTTCGCCGGAGAATGCCTGGAACAGGTACATTATCCGCGATATCACCTCGGCTGCACGTCAGCAAACCACAGTTACCCGCAATAAAATTGGCGATATCACGAAAGTGGTGCAGGATGGTGTGGCTCGCAGCTATGCCTATTTCCCCGGTACCCGCCGATTGCAGGCCATCACCGAACCGGAAAGAGGCAAGGTACTGCTAACCTATGACGCCTCGGGGAATGTGATTACCCGTAAGGTGGGAAGCAAAGGCTATACAACCTATGAGTACGATAAATTAAACCGCCTGGTAACTCTGGATTATCCAGGCACCACGCCGGACATCACCTATGCCTATAACAACAATGGGCAGGTGACAAGCCAAACCAAAGGTGGTGTCGTGCGCACCTATGACTATACCGCCTGGGGCGCGTTAAATTGGGAACAGCTACAAGTCAACAACGAAACCTTCAAACTGGACTATAGCTATAATACCCACGGTCAGCTTTATCGGGTGAAGTATCCGAACAACGAAACTTTAACGTACATCCTGGATGATTTCGGGCGGCCGACCTCAGTCGGGCAATTTGCGTCGAATATTCAGTATTACCCGACAGGTCAGGTAAAAAGCTTGCGTTATGGCAACGGCCAGCAAGTGAATTACACCTTGAATGCCCGTAAGTTTGTTGAGCGTATCAAAAGCTCCAGTGCGCAGCTCACTGCAATGGACCTGAACTATACCTTTGACAAAAATGCCAACGTGAAATCGATCACGGACAATCTGAACAATCTTAATTCGATCAGTGTACTAAACTACGATCGTCTAGACAGGTTGACCTCAGCCACTGGTCGCTGGGGTAATGGCAACTTCAGCTATGATGCCAAAGGCAACTTCGTCGCTAAGAATCTGGGGTCCTTCGGTACCTTAACCTACCACTACGATGACAATACCAACCGTCTGACCAGCATCTCCGGCGCTGAGGCATACAACTTCCAATACGATACCTACGGCAATGTGGTGAATAACGGTCGATTGACCATGACTTACACCGACGCCGGGGAACTCATCAAGGTTGCCGGTGAGGATCTCACCCGAGATTACACCTACGATGCGGAAGGGTTGCGGGTCTGGGAAATCAATAACGACAAATCCATTTACCAGATGCATACCCAAGGTGGTGACCTGCTATATGAAGAAGACAGCATCACCAACAAGAAGAGCATGTACATCCGTTTTGACGGCAAAAACCTGGCGAAAATGGATAGCTGCCTGAGCACCGATGATCTTGACGGCGACGGCATGAATGACTGTGTGGAAGAGCAGTTGGGCTATGACATCTTCACTCCTACCGACGCCTATGCCGACGATGACGGCGATGGCCTAAGTAACCTGCGTGAGATTCAGCTGGGCACAAACCCCCGTGATGCCGATACCGACAACGACGGCATCCCCGACGGCTGGGAAGAACGCTATGACCTGAACCCGCTGGTCAATGATTCCGGCGCTGATATAGACGGCGACGGTGCCTCCAACCTGCAGGAATACCAGAACGATACGGACCCCCATGATCCGTTGAACGTGCCGCTAGCGGCCAAACTGGTACCTATTTTTTACCTGCTGTTGAACTAAGGGAGGCGTGACTGATGACTAAGCTGAAAATGAACAACACAAACCTGTTCCAGACACTGGCCACCACACTGCTGACTCTTTTAGTGATGATGGGAACCTCAACGGCCCAAGCCCAGACCGTGGTGACTTACTATCACACAGATGCCCTGGGTTCTCCCGTAGCAGCCACCGACCAGAACGGTAACCTGCTGTGGCGCGAAAACTACGCACCCTATGGACAAAAGCTGGACAACTCTCCAGAAGCCTCGGGAGATCGCGTCGCCTACACCGGTAAGCTGCATGATGATGATACGGGATTATCGTATTTAAATGCCCGTTACTATGATCCTGTCGTTGGGCGGTTTATGGCGATAGACCCTGTTGGGCCATTGGACGCCGGGGTTGAGCACCTGAATCGGTATGTTTACGTGTATAACAACCCTTATAAATACACGGACCCTACAGGGTTGATTGGAAACACTGTTGGAGATGACGATGATCCAAAGATGTCTGGGATTGGAGGCGGAGGAGTAAGTCTTTCTGAAACGATGCCCGGTATAAGTTTAGGGCGAGGTACAACAGCCCCTTCCACTGCCGCGACAGGTGTAAACAAAAACGTGACAGATGTAGTTTCGACTAGAACTAATCCTATAGAAGCTCAAAAGCCTGTTAGTGTTACAAACAATTTAGCCTCCCAACTAGCTAAGAATAAAGCTGCCGGTGATGCTTTTGAGAAGCAAGTCATGGGGCAGTTACAAAAAACACAGTCTGGTGTAGTTCAGCAAGTAACTGTTAAAACTCAAAGTGGTGTAAAAACGCGAATTGATCTGATGAGTAGAGACGCAAATGCTAATATCGTTTGCACCGAATGTAAGGCGTCAGCTACAGCTCCTCTAACTAAGAACCAAACAGCAGCATTTCCAGAAATACAGCAAACAGGGGCTACAATTGTCGGGCAGGGTAAACCTGGATTCCCAGGTGGAACGCAAATCCCACCTACGACAATAAATATAGTGAGGCCCGAGTAGGAGAGTTTAATGTCAGTAGATCAAACAGAGGTTGTTGACGCGATAGGCGTTGATAACGCTTCGGGTGATGTAGTTTTGACGATTACCGATCACCTGGAATGGGGGAGCAATGAACATTTGTTGTTGCTACAAGAAAAGCTTAATACTTATCTAAGTTTTGTTGAAAGCGGCGAAATTCTAAGTACGTACGCTGACGCAAAAGGAAGAGATGTTTTAATCAATGTTGTGTGCAAATATCCCCCTGATGAAAGTGCTATCAATTTTTTGAGTCAGTTGGGCAGTATTATTGACGGTGCCGGCATAAAATTTAAATACCAACTGATTAACGCTAACTAATCTAGGGAGGGGCTGAATAACACCTGAATCCGTGGCCTATCAGCCAACTTATCCTGTAATAGGCTGAATACTATGGCAAAATATCCCCATCACCAACATAAAAGGTGACCGATCTATTTTAGACGAGTGATCAACAATTTAATGAGCGTCAGTTTGTAGAGCACATAAGTGCTGTAAATGGTGCCACGACCGTGGCTGATCTCAGCTATACCTTTGACAAGGTTGGAAACGTGAAATCTATCTCTGATCACTTTACGAGTAGTCGATCAGTGAATGGGCTTGGATAT
>JBNKWQ010000015.1:0-4653 GCA_050299855.1 Hahella sp. | reverse complement strand
GGCCTAACCTGCAATCAGGTCACCTCTCTGCCCGGATTATTTGCAACCAGGCTCTGCGGCCAGCCCACATTCGTTGCCAATGAGCCCACTTTAATAGCCAACTGCCCGCAAACAAGAATTCCTGCCCACTTTATTTGCAACTGAGGTTTGCGAGGCAGCTTCGTCATTCCTGGGGGTTCTTCTGCAGTGTATGCATCTGTTAATCAGGCTTTCTAAAGTCGAATGGACTGAATAGATAATTACTATATAAATGTACAGTCTTATGAGAGAAAGCGTCTACACTTAATGCGATGAGAAATTCTGATCACCGACAGGTGTCACATAGTTGTGATAGGGCACCTTTATTAGACATAGAATATGTTACTAATTAATATACACATATTCTTACCCACCAGCACTCAAACAGTTGTGTTCCATAAACGAACGTTTTTGGAACAGTAAAATTAAAAGAACGGCATAAGGATTGAATCACCATGGGAACGGCACTCGCCACGCAGGACGTCGCCCAACATCTTGACCCCCTCGTCAGATACCATGCTTGCAAAGCCATGGCCAAGGGATTCGCAAACTCCCGTAAAACCGATGATCTCCGCGTAGAGCACGCTCGGGCATTCTGCGCTTCGGTTATTGGAGCCTATTGGTCGGTGCTCTGCGAGCGGCATGGTACCAGAATGAAGATAAAGGGGTCACCTTATCTGAACTTCGACATTGAGCCCGACGCTCACAAGGTCGCGGAGGATACCGGAGCTTTAATCTCTCAATTCCCTGTGGAAGATGCTGGCTATCTCATTGGCTCTATTTATACAGTCATGCTTCCATCTGCCCTTCGATCCAGCCTTGGGGCTTACTATACGCCACCACCATTGGTGACCAGGTTACTGGATTTGGCGGAAAAAGCAGGATTCGATTTTGGCAATGGCTCTGCAATTGACCCAGCTTGTGGTGGTGGGGCTTTTCTGGCTCCTGTGGCTTTGCGTATGGTAAAGAAAATGCCGAAGGCCTCCGCCGAGTGGACCTTAAAACGTCTTGCCAAACGCCTGAAGGGAATCGAGATAGATCCCTTCGCAGCTTGGATGACTTCTGTCATCCTGGAAGCTTCCCTTATGCATCTTTGTGCAGCCGCCAAGCGCAGATTACCCGACGTCGTTATTGTGGGAGATGCTCTGCAAACAGAGGACATTGGTGCCTTTGATTTGGTGATTGGAAATCCACCTTATGGCCGCGTGACTCTCGATACAGAACTCCGTGAACGATTCTCGCGGTCGCTGTATGGGCACGCAAACCTATACGGTTTATTTACCGACCTGGCGCTTAGGTTATCCAAGGATCAAGGGGTGGTCGCTTACCTTACCCCCACCTCTTTCCTGGGTGGCCAGTACTTTAAATCCCTGCGCAAGCTGTTGACGGACGAAACGACACCGGCAGCTATCGGCTTTGTTTCCGACCGCAATGGTGTTTTTGATGACGTTCTCCAGGAAACGTTGCTGACGGCTTACCGCAAAGACAAACATGCCACTGCAACTGAAGTTTCATTGCTCGTTACACAAGGCTTGAACTCTGCCAAGGTTGAGAAAATTGGCAAAGCCAAAGTGCCCCTTTCTGGAGAGCCCTGGGTGCTACCCAGATCATCTCAAGACGCCAAATTTGTTGCCCGCTTGGCGAAAATGTCTACGCGTCTCGCGGATCTTGGGTTTGCCGTATCGACAGGTCAGTTGGTCTGGAACCGACACAAGAAACAACTCAGGTCCATGCCGAGCGCTGATACCTTGCCTCTTATATGGGCTGAGTCCGTGACTGCCGAGGGTTTTAAATTTAGCGCCAATCGCAGAAATCATGTCCCGTATATTGCCGTCACTTCAAAACAGCCGCATTTGATTACTCGTCAGTCATGCGTGTTATTGCAGAGAACAACTGCCAAGGAACAAAATCGGCGCTTGATTTCAGCTCTGGTTCCGCAGGAGTTCCTTGACCAGAATGGCGGTGCCGTTGTGGAAAATCACTTGAATATGATCTATTCAAGCTGGCCTGAAATGGCTCACATATCGGCAAACACTGTTGCTATCCTTCTCAACACTCAGATTGTGGATAGAGCATTCAGGGGTATTAGTGGCAGTGTGGCGGTTTCAGCCTATGAACTTAATGCCTTGCCATTGCCTACAATCGAGCAGATGAAAGAGCTTGAGACGATGATTGACGCCGGACGCTCGCAGGAAATGATTGAGCGCCAAGTAGCTAAATATTATGGAGAGAAATTGTTGTGAGTCTTCCTGGAGTTCCAACGCTGACGTTAATTGCTGAACGATTACTCCTTATATTTCCCGAGGCGACTGCTCATCGAAATTATCTGATCCGCGATATGGCGGCTAAGACCATTTACGTGATGTTTTACGCGGGTGCGATTGAAGGGACTGATCGTTGGGTGAGGCCTAGCCAAGTCACAGATATGACCGATGAACAGGCGGCGTTGACCGACGACAACAGCCGCGAACATTGGGTCAAAATGATGCTATCCAATAAAAAGTCCAAACCGACGAATCCATGGTATGCGGCTAACAGTCGGGAACCGGTGCGCGACGAGACCATCAGGACCGGGCTAATTCCGGTAAGAGCTGTTGTTGTTCGCCCAGGTATACCCACAACATCGTCAAAACCGACTTATGCACTGGAAGGCGAATTCGCCAATTTGTTTTCGTCGGACCTGGTCGGTGACAGGCTTGAAAAAGCCATAGAAGAGTGGCAAGCAAGCCATCTCTCAAAAGCCGCGATCACACGGCAAAGGCTGATGAAGGACTATCACCATGAAGCCTCAGAAGCGGTCCAAATTCGATTTCCAGATGGTTCACTCCGGACAATGGAGGCAGGTCCGTCCAGTTTGATATCCAAAGCGGTCATTGAGGAGTTTGCTCCCCGTTTCTTGAAGCGCCCAAAAGTCCTTTGGCTATCAGAGTCAGGCAATAAGGTCGGTGTTCAAGATAATGATTTGGCAAAATCGTTAGGATTAAACATTGATCCCTCCAGGGCACTGCCGGACATTATCTTGGTGGATCTTGGAGAAGATCAGGGCGGTGCCGACATTTTGGTGGTATTTACGGAAGTTGTCGCCTCTGATGGACCGATAAATCAGCAACGCAAGGATGTTCTCACCGCGTTGGCAACCGAGGCAGGCTTTGACCAAGAGCATTTGGCATTTTTAACCGCCTTTTTGGACAGAAGCACCCAGCCATTTAAAAAGAGTATTCCGGAGTTAGCCTGGGGTTCCTATGCCTGGTTCTCCACCGAACCGGAGTACATCATCGACTTGAGAGAGTCTGGCGGTACCGTAAAACTATCTTCGCTATCGATGAAAGGCCGTTGAGAATCATACATGTACATTGGATATGCTCGGGTTTCAAAGGCAGATGGCTCGCAGGTCTTAGACCTGCAGCAGGATGCGTTAATCGACGCCGGTGTAAAATCCGAACACATTTATAGTGACCAAATCTCCGGCAAGAAGGATCAAAGGCCCGGCCTGGAAGCTTGCCTCAAGGCCTTAAGGCAGGGGGATACCTTGGTCGTTTGGAAACTGGATCGCCTGGGTCGGAGTCTCAAGCACCTGGTTAACACCATCCAGGAGCTGTCCGAGCGGGGTGTTGGCTTCAAAGTCCTGGCCGGACAAGGCGCAGACATTGATACCACAACTGCAGCCGGGAAGCTGGTGTTTGGTATCTTTGCCGCGTTGGCAGAGTTTGAGCGTGAACTGATCCGGGAGAGAACTATCGCGGGGCTTAACGCCGCTCGTGCCAGAGGCAAAAAAGGTGGTCGCAAGCATAATCTCACAAAAGGACAGGTCCGACTGGCCCAAGCGTCCATGCAAAGCCGTGATACCAGTGTCAGTGAGTTATGCCAAGAACTGGGGGTTTCAAGGCAAACGCTGTATCGATATGTTGGGCCTAAAGGTGAGTTAAGGGACCACGGGAAACAGGTATTGGGCGTATAAAAGGACCAATCTATGGCATTCAATATTTATTTACAGGAACAGCCGTTTTCCCGCTCTATTCTCAGGGTAATAGACGAAGCCACGATCATAGACTTGCTATCAATTATCGAACACGAGGCAGAGAGAACACGTCTACTTGAAGAGGCTGGATATTTGGACCAAATAGGTGTCCACGATGTTCTATACGATTATGTCCTGGATGCGCTTGGCGTTCCTCCGGATCAGTCCGCTCTACCATCCGGGGATACCTTTAGTCGTAGCGGCTTAGAAGAGATGTTTTACGCAGGTTATTTGCAGCATAGTGAATGGGATGATGTGGCGACGTTTCTGGATGCTCTAAAAAGGGAAGTTAACACTCTCAAGGTTGAATAGGAAATAGTTCAATGGACATGACGGCTCCTTGGTCCGATAACCCGAAAATGACCGATGAATACTTGAATCGCTTGGCAATAGCCGGTAAGCAGCGTAGCCAACAGGAGAACGCGCTGTTGCGGCATATGTTCGAAGCCTCGCCTGTGATCAGATTCGACAACACCTCTGCGTCATATGAAGCAATATGTGTGGCCTACCATTCGAGCCAATTACAGAATTATGAGCGCCATTCTGCGTTAGAAATCGACAAGGACTATGTTGGGAGCACTGAAAAGGTAAAAATGTACTGCAACTGTGTCACCGCC
>JBNKWQ010000014.1:0-3323 GCA_050299855.1 Hahella sp. | reverse complement strand
TGAGATTTAGGTTTTCAGAGTGCGTCAATTTTTGTTCCCCCTTTTCTTTTAAGGACAGGGGGAGCGACGACGCCGCGTGGCAGGCCCCACGTAAGGAGGAGCGACGCGGCCAGGGGCAAAAAGGGGTGTGCTCTGGAGGCCTAAATCTCAAACGCTTTGGGTATATTGTAGTGATAAACTTTCCTGATTGCTAATGACTTGATTTTGGGTCGACTGTCGAATGTAAATTATTGCTTTCTTGGCAAGATGATTCGGTGTTACCAATGTATGTGCATTCATGGATAATCTCCTGGCAGACTAAGAGCAGTTTTTGGATAACTTCTTCTTGGGTTTGTCCGGACAGACTGCACCAGACCTCTTCTGGAGGTTTTGACATAGCGAGCACCGTTCCGCAGCGTTGATTAACTCAGCTACGGAATGGTAGGTTAACTTGGTGCAGAGTTTTTTGGAACAATAGGCTAGCTCAGTTGCCGTGATGAGAATTCTGATGGTCATCCCGGGTTGATATTGAACGAAAACATGGTTAGCTGAGTTGGAACCGTAGTGGTCGACAGAGAATAGATCAAAAGTACGTCCATAGAGAGGGTGGCAGGGATCTACTACTTTTATCCTATCAGATTGTTGCGGGTTATTGAAGTGGGTATTTAGTTTATTGCTTTTTTGACCGAGTGAACCACGATTTTCTAATGAGTCTACTCGGAATGCGAATTAGGGATAAGGCATTGTTGAAATTAATAGACAGATACCTTCGCGTAGGTATGGTCGAAGATGGTTGACTGTTACCTTCCAAGTGCTCATCAATTAGAAAGTGGGTGCAGATATAGTTTTTTTCTTCATCAAAATCGATTCAGAATCTGTTTTTATTGATGGTCAGGGCTACCGCTCCGGATTGAATTGGTATGCTCATGTTCAATTCAGTTTCTAGGTCGCTTAGCAGTTGCGCTCTTATTGTGTCCATTTGACTACCTATTTGTTTGCAATTGACTACCTATTTGTTTGCAATTGAAACACCTTTGTTATACGACTGATAATTGGAGTGTCGGAGATTATTCTAGTTTCGAGCCAGTAAAGTATGAGTGAAGAGAAGTTCCATAAAGTTCCATAAAGTCCCATAAAAAATATTTGAGCTGATCTAAGAATGGGCTCGAACTTGAAAAGCATGGGGTCAAAATGGAACATCGACCTATCGACTATGCCGGACAAGGCAAACGATAGTCGCATGCCAGCTTTCACGATGCAGAAAATGCTCCTGGAATATCATCCTGCTCAGAGAGGGCTACTATTACCTGACCGTACCAGGGGCCGCCAAGGACGAGTTTGATCAAATGATGGTGGATTTTTATGAATCAAAAGACGCTGCTGCCGGAATGAGGTTTATGCTGGGGTGTTATCAGAATTGGAATTGAGGTTGTAGCAACGCGGGGGCTTGATGTGAAACTCAAGACCTGGCCCCGCCCCTTTTTACCGCGGATCTGTGGGGGGCGCCGCTCGAAAGGGCGGCTCCTACCCGGAAGTGCGCTTATTTCCAGCCCATATCCCGATCGAGATAATCGTACAGGGCCTGATTATAAGGTTCATAAAACGCAACAAGTTCCTCACGCATGGCAGGGTCCAGGTTTTCCGGAGGTGCAGCATTTTTCTCCTGCACCTTGACCGGTTCAACTTCGGGCAAGCCGAGGAAATCGTAGATTTCCTTTACCTGGGTGATCGGATCGAGGAAGAATTCATCGGCATTAATAATCTTCAGGTAATCCTTGCCAAAGGTTTGATGAAATACCTTAATGAAGGGCAAATAGATACTGTGGCGCATAAAGCTGGACAATCCGGCACCAGTGAACAGATGAAAACCACAACCACCCTTGTCGAGATCCTGCATTTCGATTCGCATGCTTTCATTAAAACCCGGCATTTCACCGAAAATCGGGTCAGTCCTGATAGAAGAGGTGATCATATTATTCCACCGCCAATGAGAAAACAGCCGGTCAACGGGATTTCGCAGCGTAATGATAAATTTCATATCCGGGTTCAGCGCCTTGGCCCAATAAATCCAGGAAATCGACGGCAATACCGGATAGCAATTACCGGTTTGTGCTACACCGTATTTGGCTTTCAGATTCTCCAGCTCCTGTTGCAGCGGGAACTGCGCCTTGATAAAGGCTTCCTTGGGCACAAAGGTGGACAGCTCCTTGCTCAAGGGCAGGGCAATGCAGGGATGTTGCAGAATATAATTGGATATATTGGATGTGCCCGATCGAACTGCGCCAGTAGATGTAAAATCCGGGACCACCCGCTTCTTCGCGCTAATGGCCCGTATCGCTACGCGCCATGCCGGCGGCAGGACAAAATAATATTTGCGAAACTGGTGCATGAACACGGCCCAGGCTTTCGCTTTATTGGAAATATCCTTGTCGAAGTAAGCATGGAAATCCTTGAGAGGGGCCTCCAGAGTTTCAACGCGTTCCGCTTCAACAACTAACTTTTGCATGGCTTCGGGCATGTTTCACACTCACTTTCAAAGCACCGGCCAGTGCGCCACACGCACCGGTACGGGGGAGTTTCAGATTTCGAGGTGTCCGTCGTACACCCAACCTTGCGGCCGATCGCCCGTATCGCGAGCCCTTCCGCCGCCAGAAGCACAATCCACGCTCGCTGGCGCAAACGGTGCTCTGTCTTCGTTGAACGCGTCAGACCCTCAAGCTCAGCGCGTTCTGCAACCGTCAGTATGATCTGCGTCGCTGCAGATATGTAAGTCATTGTAAGCTTGAATCACGACTCACGATCCAGCGATAGTGGGTACTAGTTTGACTGCGTCCATATCGAAGCAGCAGCGCTGGTTCCATCATTCTCTTCATCAAGGTCAAAAGCCAGTCTGCACTGGATCGCGGTTTAGTCTTTACGTGTCACAGTTTATATTCCACCAATCGGACAAATCAGAAACGAATGGAGGTCTCAAAATAGAAAAATGATCTCCCGTCCCATTCCAACAGCGCAGATTTGGCGCAAAGTCTCTCCAGGTCTCCACTTGCTGCTCAAGTTCTTTTTGAATGGTTTCATCGTCATTTCTGCGATCTGGACAAAGCACCAAATGCAACGGCTGTTGGAAGCTATGTGAAGGCCTATAGCGCGCACGAATTCCTGCTGCGAAACTACGCAAGACACATTGGAACACGCTTGGAGGAGTGTCAGCGGGGGTTTGCCCCGTGCTGACTATTGTTTGATGCAAGATTTCCAATTGCTCAATATCTGATGCTTTCTCAAGGATATCTTTGTCTACAGCTAAAGACTTACCCGATGAGAGTTCCAAGGCATCAATCAACTCGGCC
>JBNKWQ010000013.1:0-2094 GCA_050299855.1 Hahella sp. | reverse complement strand
TCACCGCACTCAATATCAGCGCGGTGATCCAATACCATGCTATGCGTTTTGCGTTGTTCATGGTATTTGGAATCCAGTGCGTCTTGCCCGAAGTCCGACACGCAATAATATATAAAACTTGATATATATATAAAATATTGTATTATGGCGTTATGAAAGACGTGCGCTTTGTGGGCAGTTCATTGGATGATCTCAGGCAGTTCCCGGCAGGTGCACGTCGGGAAGCGGGTTTTGAGCTCAGTAATGTTCAGGCGAGTTATAACTGAATCTGGTGTTTTGAGGTATTGAAAAATAGCGGTGTATCTGGTTGATTAGTTGTTGCGAAACAAATTAATCAGCTACGAGGAATACACCGCTATGAAAGAAAAGAATACCGTTATTGAGTTACCAGGTCGAGAAGTATTTACCGATTCATTGACCGAATTGTTACGAACAGGCGCCAGAGACTTGATCCAGCAGGCTGTAGAGTCTGAGTTGAACGATTTTATGGAGCAGTTTTCTGGCCGGACACTGCCTGATGGACAGGCTGCTGTGGTTCGCAATGGCTACTTGCCACAACGGGCAATACAGACCGGTATTGGACCCGTAACGGTGAAGATACCGAAGGTACGGTCCAAAGATGGAAAGCCAGTGACCTTTCGATCGGCCCTGGTGCCGCCGTATGTGCGCAAGACGGCTTCACTGGAAGCGGCATTACCCTGGCTTTATCTGAAAGGGATTTCCACGGGCGAAATGGCCGATGCCCTGAAAGTGCTTGTTGGGCCAGAAGCGGCGGGATTGTCAGCCAGTACCGTGGCCCGTCTGAAACAGGCGTGGGCGGAGGATTACAAGGCCTGGAGCGGGAAAAAGTTGGGCAAAGACCGGTGGGTTTATATCTGGGCTGATGGTGTTTACAGTGGCTTGCGAGCCGAGGATGCCAAGCTCTGCGCACTGGTTATTATCGGTGTGAATGAGCGTGGTGAGAAGCGATTTCTGGCGATTGAAGACGGTATCCGTGAATCGACTCAGAGCTGGCGAGAAGTTTTGCTCAGTCTCAAAGCCTGCGGCATGAAGGCACCGAAACTGGGTATTGGTGATGGCGCGATGGGCTTCTGGGCGGCACTGGATGAAGTCTACCCGGAAACAAGACATCAGCGCTGCTGGATGCACAAGACAGGCAATGTACTCAATGCCATGCCCAAGTCCATTCAGCCCAAGGTGAAACAGGCGCTGCATGAGATCTGGCAGGCAGAGACCAGGGATGATGCTTACATGGCATTTGATCTGTTTATTCAGACCTATGAAGCCAAGTACCCGAAAGCCGTGATGAAGCTACAGGAAGACCGGGAAGAACTGTTGGCATTTTATGATTTTCCGGCGCAGCACTGGCAAAGCCTGAGAACGACGAATCCGATCGAATCGACCTTTGGCACGATACGCCATCGGACGAAACGATCCAAAGGCTGTCTGAGTCGAGATGGCATGCTGCATATGATGTTCAAGTTATCGGAGTGTGCAGAGAAAAACTGGCGGCGGCAGCGTGGATTTAACTACCTTGCCAAGGTCATAACAGGAGTGAAGTTCAAGGATGGTATCGAGGTGACAACAGTCGATCAGGCCGCTGCTTGATCAAGTGCCTGAACACCAGATTTGACAATAACTCGGTGAGTTGTCATAAACTCCACACTCCAGGCGGGTTACTCTCATTCCATCGGGTAATTGCACAGGGGCGAATAAATTCGCATAATTTTTAGCTTCACAATCGACTCCATTATTCATCCATAAGCCTGTGGTATCAAATGCGGTACTGCATCCGGTGTCTGCAGTATTATGCCTGAACGCAAATCCGTGAACGCTCACATGACCGGCAGCCCGGGACACGACATCGTTGCTAATATCGATACCCGGTCCGGCAGTGGTGTTGGTGCCTGCATCTTCCGCGCAAATCCAGCTGGCACCATCATATTCAGGAATCTGTCCGCCGGTGCATGGCAAATTACCAAGGGTGCTCGCGCTCTTTGCGTCATTGTCATTAACGGCGCCTTTTATCTCGTTGAACCTGGAATTCAGGCTGCCTGCAGTCAGTGTGTCGCCGGAGTTGTAGGAATCGTCCGG
>JBNKWQ010000012.1:0-36421 GCA_050299855.1 Hahella sp. | reverse complement strand
ACCCGGTCCTGTGATGAAGCCGCGTTGTACCAGTCCGAGAATCTGGAACTCTTCATCAACGCGAGCGCGGTAGTTTCGGTCGATGGCTAGCTGGGACCATTCACCTATGTTCATGTCCCACAGCGGGCTATAGTCAGTGGCGAACGTCGGAATACCACCCAACACATTCAGAGGACCGCCTTCGCCCCTTAATGCGCTGTTCAATCCCTGACGTTGCGGGTTGGTTTGACCCTCGACGGTGTTGATCGGTCCGTTGGTGATAACGAAGATCCGCTCAACTGCGCTTAACAGTGAATCGTCTCGCCCCACCGCCACGTCACGCAGGCCCGGTGCATAGACAGCGCCCTCCAGAGCTGCAGGCAGCGGATCATTGGCATCTGTGGACATATACAGGACAGGGCGGGCAAAGCTGAATCCCGGGACCAGCGACAAGGTCACTGTTTCATCGTCGGGGCAGATCCTGGTGACGGAGTCATGAACGATGCTGTGATCCACGTTGCCGTCGCAAAAATCGAGTTGATCGGCTTCGACATTGAAAGCAACCATCGGCGCGTTATAGATGTGGTCACCGGCGTTTAGGATTTTAACTAAAGGTGAGTAGAGTTCATCGCCAACCGCGCCCGGGCTGGCGCTCTGTGGCGGGAAAGCCGGCAGACTGGGGTTGTCCACATTCCCAGGAATGACGACTCGTTCAGGCGAAAAATCGACAGCACCCCAGTGAAACAAAAGTGTACCGTCCTGTCGATACTCCCCCAGACGCACCGCCCTGTCAGTATTCGCGAATGAAAGCTTAGCTGCATGGTTGAGACCCAAAGCAGCCGCTGTATCGGCATCGGTCGTATCGGTTACGATGTACCAGACTGCTTCACCGGTTTCCTTGAGTTCGCCCCGATACAATGGCAACGTAATCGTGCCTTCTTCTTCGTCCAACACGCCGGCTGTAAGCAGTTGGTGCGGGCCAATAAGTTCAGGTTCTACTGAAGAGGGTGGAGGTCCAAAGTAGGTTACAGGAATATCGCTCCCGATCGATGCCGGCGAAGGCCGAACCTCATCGGAAGCCGACGCTTGCAGTGCCAGAAATGAATAAGCAACAAAGGCCGTGACAGTGGCGATGCCGAGCTTTAACCGCAGTGGATTTTCTTTCATGGTAGTTTCTCCTGGTTATCAGTGAATTGCTCAAATCTCTTGTTGCGGCCGATAAGCCAGACCAGAGTGTGATCGTGGTGAACAAAGCCGCCGCCATCATTGAGCGTTGGTACAGCACACTTGCCTAATTCATTCAGTGCGGAAATTAATCACACACAACAGCGGGGGTTTATTCCGCGTACACACTGTCGGAATGACGATTTCAACTCCCTGCTATATGGATTAGTCTATGGGCACAACGCCGCGGCATTCATCTCGAAACTCTCACATTCCTCACGAAACTCTCACGGGGTGGTAAAATAATTTTAATAACGGGGATATTTAGGTGCTGCGGACGTGTTAACAACGGTTTAAACCGATAAATCGTCAGTACAACAACGGCCAATGGTGCTCGTACATCAGGGTTGGCAATATCATCGTGAGGCGAAAAAATCAGTGTGGGGGATAAATTAAATCTGATAGGAGATCCAAACCATGAGGGTATTTGTATTTGTCTTAATTGCAGTTTTTCTGTCTCAGGCATGGCAATAACTGGTGATAATCGAGATCTGGAAAAGGAAATGTATTAACGGGGCCTATCAACCTTGACTCAAATAAATTGTTGAAGAAGTCCAGTTCTGGAAACCTGTCCAACTCCCAGCCTCTGACTACTTCAAAATGTCAGGGGAAGGACATTATCGTGTCGGTTAATAACCAACTGGTTGAACAGAGGAAAATATGCCCTGAAGCTGATAAAGGCGTGTGCGATAAGGGACAGCTATGGGTTTCATTTGAACAATATCTCGCAGATCAATACCCAAACAGCACAATAGAATCCATTGGCTATAGGCAATCCATTGGTTTCAAAGACGGTAAAATGTTTAAGTCTGCAGAGCTGACCGGCTGTTTGATCGGTCAACTGACTGAATTTAATGGCTGAGTTGCTCAGTTTTATTGGCCACTCACCACTCAAATCTCAACTTTGTCCTGGCCCCGTTGATATAAGCGGGATCATCTTCAGGAACATTTACCTGATTAATAAAACGGGCTCCGACACTCCTAATCTGCCGCTTCCACATGACTCTTGAGGCCATGAAGCATGGCCTCAAGCACGCTTGAAAACTGGCGCTTCATCATGGCTTTGTTCAACAGTGAAACAATAAAATTCTTTGGGTCATAATAGGTGCTGATGGTGACTTGTGTCCGCCCATCGATTGTTTCCGTGCTTAGTTCGAAGCTGTAATCGCTGAACATCTTGCTCATGCCAAAAGTGTCTTCGATAACACCATATCGGATCGATCGTCCTGGAACGTGATCGACCACTTTCTCGACAATCGTTCCGCTCTTTCCTGCAAGCCTAGCCTGGCATCGCCGCTGCGACCCGAGCCCTTCTCTCCGAGCATCCGATTCCAGCACCTCGTCGACAGCGGGCATCCAGCGGGGCAACTGGTGAGCATCGAGGAGCACATCCCATGTTTGATCCAAGGTCGCGTCTATCAGGATGGACTTGCGAATCTGTAGTTTTGCCTTCTTCATTCATAACTCCAACTTGTTGTTACGATGGATTGTAATTGCAAAAGGTGCCAAATCATGACACCTTTGTTGCATGACGCGAGCGGAACGCCACAAGCAGCTGCTATCGGAGTTGAGAAGACGGGACCATCATACGATTGATGGCCTGGCGGAGCGTGTTGGCACATCGCGTCGAACACTCATCAGGGATATCGGTCACCTCAGAGATCAGGGATATTGTATTGAGGCCGAGCCTGGTCGCGGGGGCGGGCTCGCACTGGACCCAAGGTCAATCGTTTCACGACCAAGATTATTGGTCTCCGAGGTACTTGCGCTGCTCATCCATTCCGCTGTTGCCGAGGCGTTGGCACCTCTGCCTTTCCCATCACGTGTCAAATCGGCGATCGACAAGATCGAGGCCAGTCTTCCTGCCGACGCCATCCGGGACTTGAGACGACTATGCGCACGCGTCCATGTAGGGCAGGCCAACGGCGAGCCCTATTTGCATTTCGCGCCAACGGTTGCCGCCGACCGCGCCTTCAATAAGTTTGAGGAGGCATTCTTTCATCAGGTCTGCATTGAGCTAGTCTACCGGGACAAGGAAGGTGTCGAAACAAGCAGGTTGGTTGAACCCCAAGGTATCCTTATTTTACCTCCGGTCTGGTATGTGGTTGGCTTTGACATCGAAAAACAGGCATTCCGGCATTTCCGTATGGACCGCATCGGATCGATTGAATTGCAATGTGACCGAAGCTTCTCGCTGAGGAAACTAGCGATTGCAGAGGCGCAGTGCCCTTTCGATTTCGCCTGATTGCGCTGCACCACATGGGTGGGCACTATCAAAGTAACCTATTGCCCTATCTGGAAGCAGGTTTTAGCGTCCGCGCATGAGTAGCTTCTATCGTTATTTCAAAACATTACCCAAGATCACCCAACTCGCAATTCTTCTTTATGTGAAATATCCCCCCTCCTTGCGGCAAGTGGAAGACCTCTTGTTTGAACCTAGAAACAGCAGTTGGGTCACGCAAGTCTGCACAACTTCTTAATGCACCTGACACCAACGCCTTTAACGTAAGTAAAAAAGTTTTCATCACCCATAAGGTGACCACGAATTTTTTAAATCTGCCATGCACATCAATAATATGCACAGTATTTGCGCGCCCAACTGCAGTTTCTAGGATGAAGCGTTGTCGCACTGATGTTGGCTGTATTGCGTGACATTGTGGCCAGATTTCGCAATACGGTAGCTGAGCAATCGGGGTAGTCTAGCGTCCATAAGTCGGTTGTCGTGGGGTGGGTTTCCAGCTCACTGGCAACTTATCAATGCTCTGTGCTGGCCCGAGAACAAGGATTCTCCGTCCCGGACGAGGCTAAAGCCGCGAAGTGGTAGATTTGCTTCGCGCTTATTTTTAGCTAAAGTAGAGCGCTAATTGTTCCTGCGTGTTAATGAGACACCTGTGTTTATGATTACAAGGAAGTAGCATCCATGACTGGCATTCATTCAGAGACTGTAGCGGATTCTTTCCAGCAAGCTTTTTGTACAAGTGCAATTATTCCCTCGGAACAGCGTCAGGAGCTATGGCTCTCCAACGCTTTACCCGGTGTCATAAAGGCTGAGCCAATATCCGATAAAAAAACCTGCACTCACTTGCCACGACGATAACTTTAATGGTCAGTGGCGCTTTTCTGATTTGGATTTTATCCGTTACAATCTTATAAAAGTCACACCCACTAAATTTTGATGATTTTGTTGATCTTATTTCCAGCATCTGCGCATTGGACGAACACTACTGTCCGCAGAGCGTGATACTCAGTAACTATCCTGCACGAGCCAAGGATATATATGCCGGCCGGTATGAAGACCTTGACAGAGCCTGGAAATCAATAGGCATGCGCATCGCTCACATCGGTCCCTTATCGCGTGAAAATCAGACTTCCGGCAATCCGCTGGAGGCTCGTGCTCAGTTTACCCAGAAAAATATTGAAACGATCGCAAATATTTATGTAGCCGATATCGCTGCGTATGGTTATGAGTGTATGGTATCGTACGAAATGGAATGAGGGTTTCCGCCGCCTGAGGCGTCACACTCATTCAACAGGACGAATTCAACAGGGATTCTACATTTTCTGATGCAACACTACGCCTTGAAAAAGACGAGCAGTCGAAGAAAGCGCATTTGCTGGTCTTTATCAGCCATGAGGATAAACACAGCGAAGACTATAGTGTGGTTCGCAGTAAAGCCGGTGCAGAAATATTGGCCCAAAATGCTTTTAACCAGCAGTCGGAGCAAAGTGAATATGTTCTGCGTGGTGGCTTCAACGATGATGCGCGTCAGGTTAAAGCGCTAAAGCTGCTCTCAAACGAACTCTCTCGTACTAAATTTTTAGGGACAAAAATGAAGAATTTTATTACCAGGTCGGAACCTGAGCGTATTGAGTACATACCATTTAACAATTCCCCTCGTTCTTTATGGCTGGAAAGGAATCAGGCATTTACTAGCAACATACACGGATCAAAAGCGGATATCGTCATTTGCATTACGCTGTATAACGAGATTTATCAATACCTAAAGGAAACCCTGATCTCGATCGGAAAAAGCATAAAACACCTTATTAATACCGACATATCGCAGCAAAAGGTTAAAGTTTGTATCATCGCAGACGGTTTGGATAGGTTGAACCCAGGGGTTATAAGAGGTATGAAGGAATTGGGTATTTCAATTCCGAATTATTACCCTGAAAACCTTGATGGTATTCATATTGTTAATCAACCTTTATCGTTAATTACCATTAAGGGAGAGGACGCTCTGCGCTCGAGCGTTCAGCCTCAACTTTCTGATTTTGATTTGCTTTTTTGCACTAAATCTAAAAATTCTGGGAAGTTGGATTCGCATTGGTGGTTCTTTACCAAATTATGCTCATTTTTTAATCCCGAATATTGTTTTCAAGTCGATGCAGGAACAAAGCTTGAGTCAAACACATTACACTCAATGCTTCTTACTTTACAGAAAGATTCCTCACACGCAGCTGTTGCCAGTAATGTATTGATCGAAGCTAGTAATCCAAAGGATTTACTTCAGAGCTTTCAGTGTATGGATTTTATTATTCAGCGGAGTATTTATTGGCCGGCAGAAAACCTATGGGGTTACCTTTCAGTGGTGCCCGGTCAATGCTGTGGGATACATTGGCCCTCTCTCTCTGATGAAACTGGAGACCGCGGGTCACCATTATCGCGCTACCTAA
Source organism: Hahella sp. (assembly GCA_050299855.1). GTDB lineage: Bacteria > Pseudomonadota > Gammaproteobacteria > Pseudomonadales > Oleiphilaceae > Hahella. Next base: position 30,541 of record JBNKWQ010000012.1, on the reverse strand, counting down.
AAGGCATGAACTGTAAAACTGCTAAAGAAAAAATTATGTTTTTAGCAGAAGATCGGGTAATGGGTTTTGAGCTAATGGCAAATAAAGGTTCAGATAACCGTCTTTCTTATTCCACATCCGCCGATTGTTTCACTGACGCTTGTGACGATCTTCAGGAGTTGCTTAAGCAAAGACGTAGGTGGGTAAATAGTGCTTTTGTGTGTCGCAGTTGGACGATGGCGAATATGGGCCGTTATTGGCGCGATTCCAGTACAGCCACCCATAAAAAGCTGCAAGCGATGGGTTCGTATGTTTCAATGATTTGGTCTCATTGTTTCGATTGGTTTATGCCCATAACTCTTATGTTATCAGTGTATGGAATTGGCTTGTCCATGAAAGGGATAGCTGAGCATTTTGCTATGGCCCCTCTCTGGAGCGTGCTCGGAGCAGGCAGTGTAGGCTTGCTTTGGCTGTTACCCGCAGCATTGGCTTTGCTGGGTATATTACAGCGACAGTCGAAGAAAACAGTTCAAAAAGTGATTGCAGTGTCAGCCAGTGCGACAGGCTTGGTTGTCGCGCTAAGCGTATGCAGCGTCATCGTAAATATGCAAACTCATTCAAACCTTAACCCCTGGGCTCTGTATTTTATGTTGTTCTCGCATATTGTTTTTCTGGGAGCAACCATGCTTGGGGAACACGCGTTGAAAATTTATCAACGCACCTACGTTCAATTTTTTCTTTGCTCCCTTCCTATATACCTTATGTTGAACTTTTACGCATTTACAAACATGAGTGACAGCAGTTGGGGAACGAAAGGTTTGCAGAAAAAACAGGTAGGTTTAACAGAAGAAGAAAAATTATTGCAGAAAAAACTAAACCGATTTGGTAGGAGGTTTGTGTTCAGATGGATCTCAAGTAATGTTTTCATCTTTTCGTTATTACTCTTCTACGGATTAGCTATGGATGCATTAATCGTCATTAGTGCCAGTGTCATCCTTTATTATTTTCTAGGTGTTATTAATCTAGTTTTGATGAATTTACGTGAGGGAAGGCATTCCAAATCGATGGAAAGTTTAAGTCTTTCAAGCGAGTCTGAAGCAGGTAATCTATAGGAAACTATGCAAAATTGATCTGGTGGTAACATTTATTTTTATCCAGACTAGTTAACCCAATACAGATTTTCTTATGGCCTTAAAAATGAAAAAATTTCCAGTAAAAAAATTCAAAAAAATGTCCACATTGATCATTGTATTGTGTTTTTTCCGCGGATACGACGTTCAGGCGGAAACTAATTCCCAAAAAAAATTAACCGGCCTCGGTGTCTATAAGGAGAATTGCATGCCGTGCCATGGGCGTGGAGATGCCTCATCGGCCATTCGTCCGATAACTACCTGGCCAGGACGTAAAACGGAGAAAGAGCTGGAAATTAGAATTTTGACTGGCGGCTTTAATATGCCGCCGATACTGCTCCAAGAAAATGAACTCAACCTAGTCACTAGGTTCATCATGAATGACCTTGAGACTCATGTCTTCGAGGATGACGAAGTTGCCAAGAGTGCTGGCACATACCGGAAAAATTTTAAAGACTATACACACTTTTCAAATCAAGTCCTGTCTTCCGGTTACGATAACTTTAATTCGAAAGTAGTAGAATCCCATATAGGTGCATCGAATATAGGTACTTTGGTCGAAGAGGATCACCCAGCTCTATCTTACGCCAATAAATTTACCAGCCTTTTTGCAAGAAAATTCAACGGTCATGACAGAGCGATTTTATATGGCACTCAGGATGGTTATATCCGTGCCTATGATATTGATAACAAATCAATAATATGGGAAACCCATTTACCGGCAGAACACAACGGCCAGGTAATACCAAAACATAAACTCTATTCAACGCCTGCTCTGGATGAAGAAAACAACAAGTTGTATGGACTTACGGTTGGTTGGGAGAAGGAAGAAGAGGGTGGTCGTTTCTTGCACAACTTTGCCATTGTTGATTCAAGCACGGGTGAATTGGAACAACTCTGCCCTGTTTGGCAGTCTGATTATGTGACCGACAATAACCTTTCTCTGGATGCTTTAACTGAGCATCTTCATTGTAAAACAGCAGTTGCTTATACCAAGAGCGATAAACAACGAACGCTTTACATCGGTTGCTCCATCCGTATTGGCGGTGGTAACTATATGTACGCAGATCCAAATGGACCTCCTGGCGTAGTAGTTTCACTCAGCTCCAACAAGCAGGGAGAGTTCAACCAATGTAAGACCCATATCCAGCCTATGTCGAGTGAAGCTGACACTGGCGTTTATATGGCCGGAGCCAAGCCTGCTATTTTACCCAACAATGACCTGCTCATAACAACGGGTAACGGCCCGGTTGACATATCCAAAGGTAACTATGGCTGCGCAATTATTCGGCTAACCCCGGATCTTTCCCTTAAACACGATAAGAGCGGTAAACCCTACGCTATTAACTATGAAAAAGAGGGAGGCAGAGAATGTTGGTTGCAGAACTTGGAATATACCGTCGGGTCGACCAGTGTCGTCAACATCAATGGAACTTTGATTGCTTCAGCACAAGCAAAAGATGGTTCGGTTGTATTCTTCAAACCGGATTTAATGGCCAAAGGCACGTCGGCTGCTGTGGAAATTAAAGCCGGAGGAAAATCAACCTATGGTACTCCCCTGGCGTATGAACGTAACGGCGAGGCGGTATTCATCGCAGGCATTAGGGGCAAAGCAAGCTTGGTTGATGATCGGGAAGACGCATTAGTTGAATACTACGAGCAGCAATCAGACGAGTTATTGGATACTTCGTATGACGGACACGAAAACCTAGGATGTTACGGTTACGTCAAAAAACAGGGTGAGTCGTCACCGTTACGCCTGTATTACTCAGGTGATATCAAAAAGGACTATGCTGTTGCGGTTGATGGCAGTCATTACAGTCAGCAGATGGTCTCGCCCTATACGGATCTGTTTGGTTCCAAGGGTACACGTTATTACTGGAAGGGCTTGTGGTCACCTTATGAGCCTGATCGCGTTTTGGGCTACTCGGTTAACGCTGCCGAAGCGGCAGACGCCATTGATACAAGCAAGCTCACTATGGAGCTTAGTAACACCTTGCCGCTCTTTATGGGTGGCTACGATCGCCCTGGAATCTCTGGAGGCAAAACCTACGCTGATTTTAGCTACCTAAAGATATTGGAAGACGTTCAGCAATGTCCTGATATAGGGCAAGATTACCAACCTTTGTATAAAGTGAAACGCGATTTGCGTAATGAAGAATTATTTCAAAATGATACTGTTGTCGCCTATGCGGTAACCGAAGATTTAAAAGTACGCATACTGTGGGCGCACAGCTTTGAGACCCACGATGAATTGACTTATACCCACCCGGTAATGTCTCACTCAGAAAATTCCGGCTCTGCCGTTGTGGTAGGAGTAGTTTCCAAAACCACCCCTGTCGAGAATTTAATTATCGCGCTCAACGGGGAAACCGGAGAAGAGGTTTGGCGAACCCCGATTGAAGTACGGCCACACTTTTCCATGCCGCTAATATTTGATGAATATTTGCTACAGCCAACGCCGCTGGGTACTCACGCATTTAGGCTGCCCTAGTATCCATTAACAAATGCCTGCGCCAGAACTGATGCGAGCTAGTATGCAAGACGGTGGACAACCACCGTACCAACTTAATGAAAAAGCTGGATGTGCACTCGGTCGCCGAATTAATGGCCTATGCGCTACGGGCCGGGCTGATGGACTCGGATAAAATTTTATCGGCTTTGTGAATACTGCGCTATAACATTAATTTGAGTATAGAAAGGATAAACACCCTTTTCCGTATTCCCTTTATGGGCATGCTCGGGGAAAAGTTTCCCGAAGCACAGTTTTCAATCACCGGTGTACTCTGCCCCCATTCCAATGCCCAAGGCCCTAATGAGTTCCTGCACATCCCGACGGGAAAAAACTGACTTGTTGCGCTGCGGAAGTTATCGCGGGACATTTTGAAACCGTGTATTAATCGTGTTTAACTATTCACCCTAAAATTTTCTGCAATGGTTTCTGTTTCGGAATACATTGTTGATACACAACCATCATGAGGAAATAGAATGAAAGTCGGAGTAATCGGCCTCGGCGCCATGGGCGCGGGTATGGCTTGAATTTTCATAAGGCGGGCGTGCTGCATGCCGTCTGGAGCCGGACAACAATCAAATCAGAGGAGATAGCCGAACAGACAGGGGTTTTGTCCGCCGATTCCCCGAAGCATCTGGCCGCCGAGTGCGAGCTGATTGCGCAGCACCACACGGGTGGGCACTGTCAAAGTAACCTATTGCCATATCTGGAAGCACGTTTTAGCGTCCGCGCATAAGTAGCTTCTATCGTTATTCTTCTTTATGTGAAAAATCCCCTCTCCTTGCGGCAAGTGGAAGACCTCTTGTTTGAACGGGGTATTGATTCAGCCATGAGACAGTCCGTCTTTGGTGGAACCGGTTCGGTCCGCCCTCGCCTCACAAATCAGAGAGAAACACAGAAGCTTACTTCCCCTAACAGTATTCACCTTGGAAACGCCTCATGAAACGATGTGGCCGTCTGTTATATTCCCCGGAACTCATCAACTCATTAGATATATCTGTTATGAGAAGGTGACAAAATACACTAAACATTATTGGATGATTTTTGATCACCCGCCTAAACTTAACACAGTTTAGGTACTCGCCTCACATACTCATACTTTGATTTGTATGCGACGGACGTGACGTGGTCAACTTGCTATGGACTACCAGCTGCAGAGATTCCGTCACTTCCGTGGACGCTGAAGTGATACATACCTTTGAAAATTGACTCTAATACCCCATAAGATCCATTAATAACATGCTCACCAGATTCAGACCCCAGATTAAGCGATCATTAGTCGTGCCCACGATTCGCCACCTTTGGATGGTTCGATGAGGTGTACCCACCTTTTGGTCGGTTGCTGCCCCCTTATAGATAACCCTTGATAGCGTTTAGCCATGCCGACTTTATCGAGCTTTTGCACCCGGTAAGTGTCATCAATCAGTGCCTGAGAACTTTCCCCCCGTATTACTAACAGGGGGCGACCTACCCCGGCAGATCTGCTATTAATTAGCAGACGCGGTCTGCACGTCGATGGTTTCATGGAAACGGTTGTAGTCTCATGATAGCGGTGGCCGCTGCATCGAACCGGATAGTAAAACCGATTTACCCTTGGAAGTTGGAACAGTGGTCAGCAGTGCTTTTGCAACCGCCGCCGCTTTGATCGGCTTGTAGTTTGATGGAAATAGGAAACTAACCGCCTTACCAAGCACAGATGCAAGAATCTCCCCCCGCCGGACCGGTTGCCCGATAGCCTCCCTATCCCCGACAAGCATGGAAGGGCGTGCAATTACCAGCCCCTCGAACGGCATTTGCGCTAATGCGTTCTCTAACTCTCCCTTGACACGGCTGTAAAAGATCTTCGAGTGGGAGTCAGCTCCCATTGCACTTACCAGACCGGCTTTTGTGACACCTGCAGTCAGGGCCGCCTTGGCAACCGCCAGATTGGCATCAAAGTCGATAGCACGGAAAGCTTCTTGGCTGCCAGCATTTTTTATTGTCGTTCCCAAAGCTAGATAGACCTCGTCCGATGGTGGCAGCGGAGGAAGCGCGGTAAAGTCGACTACATGGGGAATCAGTTTGGGATGCTGAATTGTTGGAACTCTACGGCCCAGACTATGCACTTCAGCCACCGTTTCATCGATTAACAGCCCCTTCAGAGCCTCCTCCCCTACCAAGCCGGTGGCTCCCGCAATGATCACAGTTCGCTTTGTCATACGTCGATACTCCTCTTTGAGCGGAAATTCAGTCAGAAATTTTTTATTATCCTGGCCCGAGCCAACCGATCGGATGTCAGGATTTCAGAATACCTTCTATAGGGGGGAATCTTGAGCAACGTCGATGCGGTGTTCTTCTCCATTGACTCTGAACTTTATCATTGTCTTACTCCATTGCCATTATGGAAGCGTTTTCCTGTTGCACTGGTTCATTTATCATCTGACGCCACCACTGCGATGCGACATGCGGTGCTTGTAGACTTAGTATTTCTCCCATACGCGGTGTAGTCAGCGCCACACCTTGATTCTTGGCTAGTGCGACGATGCGATCAAATGGCTCATACCAAGTGTGCATCGCTAGATCAAAGGTGCCGTTGTGTATAGGAAGCAACCAGCGGCCACGGAGATCTTCATGCGCTTTTATGACGTCTTCCGGTTGCATGTGTATATCTGACCATTTCATGTCGTAGGCACCGCACTCGATCAGAGTAATATCGAACGGCCCGTATTTCTCGCCAATGGTTTTGAAGCCATTAAAATAGCCGGTGTCGCCACTGAAAAATATGCGCAGATCATCGTCAATGATTACCCAGGACGCCCACAGCGTTTTGTTCCTATCCAGCAAACCTCGACCGGAAAAATGCTGAGCAGGAGTAGCGATAAAACGCACTCCGGCAATATCAGTGAATTGCCACCAATCGTGTTGTTTGACTTTATGCGCGTCAATGCCCCAATCGATTAGTCGATCGCCAACGCCGAGTGGCGCTATGAACCATTCCGCTTTATCAGCCAACGCCAGGAGGGTTTCATAGTCGAGATGATCATAGTGGTCGTGCGATAAAATAACCGCTTTAATCACCGGCAAATCCTCTAACGCTATCGGAGGAGCATGAAAGCGCTTTGGCCCTATCCACTGCACCGGCGAGACACGTTCGGAAAAAACCGGATCTGTCAGAAAATAATGACCATGCAGCTTCAATAAAACAGTGGAGTGGCCGAGCCGATATAGGCTGCCATCCGGCGCAGCCGACAGCATTTCCTGAGTCACAATCTGCACTGGTAGCGCTTCACTCGGTACAGTGTCCTCCCCTTTGTTAAATAGAAAATCCCAATAGATATTGAATGTTTTCACAAAGCCGGGAGCTTGCCTTGGCCGAGTGTTTCCAAAAGCACTCTGCCCAGCCTGCGGTGAATCAGCATAAGGAAAGCTCTGGCAGGATGTCATACCAACTGCGGTAACCACGACAAGGGCGCTAAGCACTAAATACCGGTAGGGAAGCTTCATTTGTCAAGTACCTTTTCACTTGGTCTGGAGAGTGTGATCCGACTGGAGTCAGGTTGGATATAGCTAACTGATTTGAACCATAAAACCCTGCGTTTGAGAGCCTCATCCCCTTGTATTGTCAGGATCATCATTTCAACAAAGGAGGCTGCCCCTCTAATGGAATAGGGGGGAACCTCTCCACAGTGGTATGTCGTGTCCATCACAAGCCTGCGTGTTGGCGAACCATCTCTAATCTCTTCTCTTCTGGAAGGCTTCGATGCAATTCAAACCCCTGTTCTGCGTCCGGTCCTGCGAGATACATGACTTTTCCTGTTTCATCAGTCGCCGCCGTGTAGATAACCTCGGCAATTGTCTCAGGTGTGGAATAGTTACCGCGACGCTCACTCATTGCTGTTAGCGCTTTAGTAAGAGTGGCGCTATAGGGGTTCTCTCCGTCACCGAAGGTTCGCGCCATGGAGCGACCGGCAAAATCGGTGGCCACGCCCCCTGGTGCAATTGTTTTGGCGCGGATACAAAATGGAGCGAGCTCATAGGACAAAGCTTCGGTAAATCCAACCACGGCAAATTTAGTCGCGTTATAAAGAGAGAAGAAAGGAAGAGGGATAATCCCGCCTAGCGATGCTACATTGATAATGGTGCCATTCCCCTGATTTCGCATTGTCGGCAGGACTGCGCGGGTAACAGAAAAAATACCATCTACATTCGTAGAGAACTGGCGACGGATTTGCTCCTCGCTGGCGGTTTCAAATGGTCCGAACAAGCCGTAACCGGCATTATTGAGGAGTACATCGATACGCCCGAATTGATTAAGGCTTTCTGCTACTGCGGAATCCACAGAGGCTGAATCGGTCACGTCAAGCGGGTACACTTTTATGCGTGGGTCCTGGGTCAATGCCTCACCATCGGAGGGATTCCGCATAGTGGCAACAACATTCCAGCCCCTTTGGGCGAACAAAACAGCAGCCGCATGCCCGATTCCGCTTGAGGCACCGGTGATCAGAACAACGGGGTTAGTTTCAGTCATCATAACATTTCTCCTTAACCGAATATATATTCGGTTATAAGTTAAAAAAATACTTAGGATCGTATGCCATCCCAGCAAAGTTGGAATGCAATCTCACGGGTTTCTTCGGTGTCGGTAATCGAACCGGCGCGAATAAGGCGCGCAGTTTCGCGGATCGACCCAAAGAATAGCGAGCTAATAAAAAGAATCGGGATCGATTTTAGGATTTCCTCTCTCTGCCCTTCTACAACAATCTGTATCAGTCCTTCACTATGTCGTTCGACAAAGGCGCGGCTTTCATCGCTCATGAAGGATGAACCGACAAACTGTTCCATAAAGGTTACCTGGTCAAAGCGTTGCAGCCGATGATCAAGCATCTTATTCCATACATTGCGCACTTTGCCTTTTAGCGGCAGGGTTTGGTCAATGCCAGTGGAGTAGAAGTCCAGAGCCTCACTCTTGGCCTGGCGATAAACCTCATTGAACAACGATTCTTTGTCTGGGAAATAAACATAAAGCGTACTGGTGCCAATGCCAGCTTCTTTGGCAATCTGGGCCAGAGTCAAGCCGAAGAGTCCGCGTTCCACTGCCAATCGGCAGGTGGCGGTAATCACGGCTGCAAGTTTTCTCTCATCTTTAGGTTTCATAAGAGCCACTTTAGCCGAATATATATTCGGTTTCAAGAAAAAAGTGGCCAGAATATTCTGGTTGCCATCAAGCCCCCTCCTTAGGTAAACACTGATCCGGCTGTCGCGCAATCATTCAACATACTCATGGCCTGTAGTTCACCCTTGATCCCTATTAATTAATAGTAGCTGTCTAGATTACCAACCCCCTTCAAGTCTGCCATTATCTTATGCAAGGCTCTTTTGTGGATTTGAGATACCCTTCCTTTCGTAAGGGTTAGAATCTCTGCAATATGTTCGAAGCTTGTATGATGAAAATAGTGATACTGGATAATTAGCCGTTCACGGTCTGGGAGCTTTTCGACTGCCTGGATTAACTGCCGGCTAACCTGTGCCACTTCATTATTTTTGTAGGCCTGATCTTCTGAGACAGCATTTTGTTCCCGAATCAGAGCCGTGTCTTCTAACATAAAGCCTATGGCCAAACCCAGCGTTATCTCCACCATTTCATCAAAAAGGCTGACTTTGGAAGATTCCTCTGCCAGGGAATTCAGCCGCTCCTTTCTAGCCTTTGTACGATATGCCGCCTGACTCCGTTTTTCAGTAACTTTATCGATGCCATTCAGAATGGCTCCCCGAATTCTGTAACTCGCATAGGTTTCAAAAGAAGCGCCTTTATCAGGCTCATATCTGTCAATGGATTCGATTAGGCCGACTGTACCGAACTGATAATAGTCATCAAACTCCACTTCATCATCGGGACGTCGGGAATACAGCGTAGCCGCTACAGTCCGTACCAGCTCGCTGTATTTACCAATTAGTGCCGCCCTTGCTGCCTGATCAGCCCCTTTCCGGTAGCGCTCCCAGAGCCGGTCGACTTGAACAATAGCAGCCCCAGACAAAAGGCCCCCTAGGAAAAGCTGTTCAATAATGAATAGACCACAAGATTCCATCCATCGATCAATACAAACATCAGCACTTTTATTGGTAGGGAGATCATCATAGGTGGCACCATCATCATTCCCATGGACATTAGAATACTGGCGACTACGAGGTCGATTAAAAGAAACGGTAGAAAGATAACGAAGCCAATCTGGAAGGCACTTTTGAGTTCACTGAGCATAAAGGCGGGAATCAGCTGAAATGTGCTGATATCCTCCATGCTTTTCGGGCGCTCGGATTTTGATATTTCCACCATTAACATCAGGTCAGCTTCCCTGGTCTGTCGAATCATGAAACCGCGTAATTGACCAACCCCGATATCAAAGGCCTCCTGAGTCTCCATCTCCCCTGCAATATAAGGCTGAAAAGCGTCAGTCTGAATCTTTTGCAGGCTGGGCATCATGTTAAAAATGGTGAGAAACAACGCGAGGCTGATAATGACCGTGTTCGGGGGCGTCTGCTGCATGCCAAAAGCCTGACGCAGCATTGAGAGCACAATGACTATACGGGTAAAGGATGTCATAACGATCAGAATGGCGGGAGCCAGACTGAGTACCGTCAAAGCCAGGATTATTTTAATGGCGGAGGCTGTTTCCGCCTGTCCCTCGCCAGTGTCTGACAACTGTACCTCTATGCCCGGCAAAGAGAGGCTATCAGCATAGGCTTCCTGAGATAATCCGACTAACAGTATCAGCACTATGGCCAGACAAACACCAACAGGTCCGGAAAACAAAGGAGTATTTTGGGTTTCAATGCTGGTCATTCAGGTCTTCCTTAGACATTCCCACCCCATGCCTGGTCATCTGTAACTGATGTTCACTCTGTGCCAGCAAGTATTCTTCGTTATCAACCTTAACCAGTACCATCACGAGCTTTGGCGTCACTCGCCGGGTTTCAAGCACACTAATACGACCACCGGCCTTCAAGTTGACCTTCTCTTTATGCAGCAGAAATTTTTTCAGCATGAGAATGGCAGCAAGGCTCAGGCCGATGGCCACCACCAGAACAACCATCACCCGCGTTAAGGACACGTCCGATGTGGTCTTTTCTGTTTTAAAGGGAATTGCCTGGTTTGGTTGAACATTACGGTCGACAGAATCCACCTCGGCATAGGACAACGAGCAGAAACCACCTATTAACAGCACCAGATAAATGAAGATGAAAGTGGACGCTCGCATTTAGCTAATCAATTCTGATATCTGAATACCAAAATTATCGTCAGCCGCTACCAGATGCCCCCGAGCAACAACCTTCCCATCCAGAACAAGATCAACAGGCGTTTCAACGGAACGATTCAGTTGGACGACCGAACTTTGGCTCAAATTCATCAGTTCATCCACCGACAGTTCGGCCTCGCCTATCCGAACCTCAAGCTTGACCTTAACGTTCTTGATAATTTCCAGTTTATTGTCCAGAAGAGGTTTGCCAGTCGTCTTTGGATTGTCTATTTGTTCTATTTCTAATGTATCGACACTACTCATGGTTATCTGTCCTTTACCAAATGAATGGGATTTTACTTTTACGACTCTATTTCAGTTGTAAAACCAACTGTTCACCCTGCCGCCCCAAAAAACCTTTTAAGTTGCTTTGCACGTAGCACGCTTAATTCTTTTATCTGTTTACCCGGCCACTGAAGCAAGATGTAACAGGCGCTTTCAAGGGCGGTATGTAAACCTGTTTGATTAAGTTATCCAGGAAGCTGAGATTTTGTTTAGGCCAAAAATTATTATTTTTTATGCTTAATTAAGAATGAATATTTTCGGCGCAGGAGTCTCTTTACAGACAACTGACAGACTGTGTTATAGTCGATCCGCTTTTTTGTAAGGGCATTTCAATACACAATTGTGGGATTCAATATGGCAATGGATACTGAACTGAATGCTGAGGAATTGATGCACCTGGCACTACATGCAACAGAGCATGAAAGCCCGGACAAAGCGATCAGTTACCTTAAGCGGCTGCTTAAAGTTGACCCTGACAACGGAAAGGCATACTACCTGATGGGCGCGCTTCATGCGGAAATCGGTATGCATAAACAAGCTATGGATGAAATGACTAAAGCGCTGGAGCTGGACTCAAGCCTTCCTGAAACGGCCCGTTTTCAACTTGGTCTGCTGTATATTACTTCAGGAAATATTCCAGAAGCCGAAGCGACCTGGCAACCACTTGATCAGTTAGGCAATGAGCACGCCCTCTATCTGTTCAAAACAGGAATGCTACACCTGGTCAGAGATGAATTTGATCAATGTGCAGAAACCCTTCGTAAAGGTATTGAAGTGAATTCATTTAATGAAGATCTGAATAATGATATGCGCCGGGTCCTTCAAGATGCCGAAAATGCGGCTGGACATCCCCATATGACCAAACAGGATAACCTTAATTCGAAGGGTGGTGATGGCCAGCGAATGTTGCTGTCAATTTATGAGCGAGAGGACGACAAGAATTCATGATGGAGTACGTCGCTTTTCCACTCCACAACAGATCATTCTGCTACAGGTAATATTATGGACCCAGTGAATGGACTGAATCAGATTATTGGGATATTACGTCAGAAACTAGCCAGTCCATCGACACAGAAGGCAGGTAGCAGTAAAACTGATAAATTTGCTCCCCCGCCATCCGCGAAAGACGAAAAGCTTAGTACCGAAGAATTAAAACGAAAACTGGCCGAACGTATCAAGGTCATCTATTCCCAGCAAAATAATGATAAGAAAATGGCCCAATTGTTTATTGAAACCATCATGACTTGGGAATTTGGTGAACAAATTTATCAGGATCCCAGATTTGAGGAACTTAGCAAAGATATCTTAAGTACCATGGAGAGTAACCCTGCCGTTTGGAACAAACTTCAATCACTCATCCGGAGTATGCGGTAACCGCAACTGGAAAGTACGCAATGGCACGGTATATCTAACACAGCATTCTGCGACTGATTTAACAAAACCGTCACCAAAACCCTGCATATATTTTCCGACTTCATCAATCGTTCCTGATTCCCTCCAGTCCAGCCGACCAATGCAGTCATTCAGAGCATAATAGACATAGCCCATTTCAAGCACGCGGGATATTGGAATGTTTCTCCGGGAAATAACCGATCGCCATGGGGCTCCCCAGCGTAGATGAAGGCGTGTTGTTAAAAAAATTTTCCAAGATAGATGTTTTTCAATATAAGGTGAGCCTATGAAGTTGCTGTTCCTGTTTTTGGAGGATATAGAATAAATGGGAATTTTTGAGCGTTATCTATCAGTTTGGGTCGCCCTTTGCATTTTCATGGGCGTGTTGCTTGGAAATTATTTCCCCCAACAGTTTGCCTGGATTGCGTCCCTGGAATGGGCTCATGTAAACCTCGTGGTGGCTGTGCTGATCTGGATCATGATCTACCCCATGATGGTGCAAGTGGATTTTTCGGTCATCAAGGACGTTGGTAAAAGGCCCAAAGGATTGGTGTTGACACTGGTGATCAACTGGCTGATCAAGCCTTTTACCATGGCCGCATTAGGCTGGCTCTTCTTCAAAGTGTTTTTTGCCCAACTGGTGGACCCGCAGAGCGCTAATGAGTATATCGCAGGCATGATCTTATTGGGGGTTGCTCCCTGTACGGCCATGGTTTTTGTCTGGAGCCAGCTCACTAAAGGCGACCCCAACTATACGTTGGTGCAGGTATCGGTCAACGACATCATTATGGTTTTTGCCTTTGCGCCCATCACCGCATTTCTGCTAGGCGTGAGTGATATTACGGTACCTTGGGAAACCCTGCTGTTGTCCGTGGTGTTGTATGTGGTGTTACCCTTAGGCGCGGGCATCTTAACCCGTCACCGTCTCGAGGCCGGTGATGACGGGACTCGCTTGAATGGGTTTTTACACACTTCGAAACCCTGGTCGGTCATCGGTCTGCTGGGCACCGTGATACTGTTATTCGGTTTTCAAGCGGAAACCATTTTGACGCAACCACAAACCATCCTGTTGATTGCCATCCCGTTATTGATACAGACCTACGGTATTTTTGTGATTGGCTATGGCAGCGCCCGGTTGCTCAGGTTACCCCATAACATCGCAGCACCGGCATGCCTGATTGGAACCTCCAACTTTTTCGAACTGGCCGTGGCGGTCGCAATTTCGTTGTTTGGCCTGCATTCCGGGGCCGCTCTGGCCACAGTTGTCGGTGTCTTGGTGGAAGTGCCGGTGATGCTGTCACTGGTCTATTTTGCTAACCGCACTCGTCATTGGTTTGCGTACTGAGTATAGGGAATTATCACCTTGCATCTTTATGATTAAATAGCACTTGGCAGCCCTGCCTTACATAAGGAAATAACTATGGATAGTTTCAAAGTATTTGCTATTGCCACATCGGTGATCACATATGCATCTATTGCACATGCAGACAGCTCTACGCACATGGGAGAGGGAACATTTTACGGCTACGGTGGTGGTGGGAACTGTAGTTTTCCCAATCCGGAGAACATGTTAACAGCAGCTATGAACGCCACAGATTACGCCGGCTCTGCAGCCTGCGGTGGTGTGATTGTGGTGACTAATGAGGATACTGGGCTTAGCGTGACGGTACGTGTTGACGATCAATGTCCCGAATGCGCAGAGGGTGATGTCGACCTGGACCAGGCAGCATTCGAAGAAATAGCGGATATTGTAACCGGCCGGATTCCCATCAATTGGCACTACATTGCCAATAATCAAGCTGGAAATCTAAAGCTGTTCTTCAAAGAGGGTTCCAGCCAATGGTGGACTGCGGTGCAAATCAGGGATCACCTCTACCCTGTGTCTTCGGTGGAATATCGAATTACCGGCTCTGGTTCCGACTATATCAGTCTGCCCCGTAAGACCTATAACTATTTTGTTGCCACCAGTGGTTTCGGGGTTGGGCCCTACGATTTCAGAATCACGGACTTTTGGGGGCAAACGGTTGAAGTAGGCGGTATTTCACTGGTGTTGACCACTGAAGTAGATACGGGTGTCCAGTTCCCCGTATATGTTGAAGGGAATGATAACTCTTCGGACGGCGATGGCAGTGGCGGCAGCGGCTCCGATAGCGGTGATAGCGGAACAGATACAGGTAGTGACGATAGTGCAGGTGACCCCACAACAGTACCGGCGAATTCAACAGTCTCTGTCACAAGCTCGTGGAATAGCGGCTATTGTGCCAACGTCACAGTGAGCAACGCTAATGACACGTCTCTTACCTGGGAAGTCATTCTGGACGTCGATGGGACTGTAACAAACCTATGGAATGCGGAGTCGTCACAAACCGACACTGTCCTGACAGCCTCGGGTGTGTCATGGAACGCGACATTAAACGCTGGTGCATCCACTGAATTTGGGTTCTGTGCAGACTACTAACACAAGTATTTCCCCGATGAGGCCCTTTACAGTCTCATCGGGATATTTTCAACAGCTGTCTGTGTACAGGACCAAATCAACCTGTTCAATTTGGGCTATGCTCATTTAATGAGGATTTCCTCTCAGTGAAATAAGGAAATTGCTATGAGCGAATACATCGTTGGCGGCTGGACACAAAACCCTTCAGACCCTTCTCCCGAATCATTTTCTTTCACAATGTATGGCATGGTAACCAACTTATCAGGATTAACGACGGGAACACCCCAGTCGCCTGGTTGGAGCCCTAATAATACAAAAGCACCTGCCGGACCCGGTAAAGTAATGTGGACCTACGGGGGGGGCGGATGTACGCCGGACAATATGCCACAAAGCCCTGCAAGTGTAGATGAAATAGTACAGGCAACCGGTACAGGAAGTTGGGCCGGTGTTGATTTTGATGACGAGTGCAGTATGAATGTGAACATGCTGATCGAGACGATGGGTAAATTAAAGTATCTAGGCAAGGAATGTAGTTATACCTTTCTTGCCGGATGGGATTACAACAATCCGAACGCCTCCAGCTTGGGACAGTCTATCAATCTGGCCGTAAAAACTATCGTGCAGTCTCGTGCAGCTAATCGCTTTTGCCTGATGTGTTACGCCTCAAGCATGTGGAGCATGAGCGATATTGAGGCTAATGTCGGCCCGGCGATTGATCGTACTATCAACAATGGTGTCACGGCAAAACAGGTTATCCTGGCGCTCACCCCTGCCGGCTTGAATCAGGAAAACCTGGATTATTTTCTCAATCAAGTTAAGAGCAAAGGTATTGGCGGTCTCTTTATCTGGAATTATCCGGCAATGCCGAACGAATATCTGCAACAGATAGAGCATGAACTGTTGTCTTAAAGATACTTGCGACTCATGACGCCGTTTCCAGGAATCTACGTTCTATGCTACTTGCTACTTGCTACTTGCTACTTGTTACCAGGATGATCTGTTTTTTTGCTTCCCCATTGGATTTTTCATATTTCTGGGTCTATAACTACCCTACTGATCAAAATGCAGACAATTTATCTTGTAAGATTTTGCATCTATCAAGATTCATTTCCCGCCTACAAACACAAGGAAAGGTGCTCATATGCTTGAAAAATAAACATGTAATGGCGCTCGCACTTAGCGAGCGTTTCTGCCAGGAGATGTGGATCAAACTCACTCATTAACAAGGACGACGTCTAATGAAAATTGAACACAGTAATTGGGCTCTTGAGCATTTAGAAACCCACCTACAAGCTGCTGTGGATCTGGAATTGTGGACAATCCCCTTTTACATGTCCGCCATGTATTCGATAAAAGACCGCAATTCCGAAGCCTATCAGTTGATAAGAACCATCATTAATCAAGAAATGCTGCACTTACAATGTGCTGCCAATATGGCCAATGCCTACGGACTATCACCTAAGATTACCACCCCGGTTTATGAGGGAACCTATATCCCCCACCTGAACTTCAGTCTTGACCCACCAGAGTCTACCGCCCCCTACAAACCCTACACTGCCGAGATAGGGCCGCTTGATACATTGCATATCAATGCCATGTGCCTGGTGGAAATTCCCGAATACGATACAACCTTAAAACAGCTCGTCCTGCAAAGCAGGATCGAAGAATACGGCAGTATTGGCGCTTTTTATCAAGCATTGCGGCTGGGCGCCTCTCTCTTGAAAGGACAAATCAAAGGCGGGGTCAGGCAAGTCGATTATTTTTCAAGCTTCTACCGCAATGTGCCCAGCATGGTGGTGACCGATTCAGGGGCATCAGGCTTTGATCAGGTTGGGCTTCTGATTGACCTCATCACTGACCAGGGCGAAGGCCAATGTAAAGTGGATGCAACAATCCCCAGTGTTTTCCAGAACACGGCCGATGATATTGAGCCTGCTGGAGATCACTTCACCAAATTCAACCAGATCAAGGATGAAGGTGGGGATAACGGCGCTCTTCTCCCTGAAACCTTCTCGACGAAACCCTGTAGTGAATATACAGACGAAGACAAACAGTTGGAGGGAATTTTGATCGAGCAATTCACCCAGCTCACCGCTCTTCTTGAAGGTCTGTTCAGTGGGGAAAACCCCGAGAACTTCTTTCCTGTTATGGCCAGTGTCGGAGGAGCCATTCGCAACTGTTGGGAGCATGGAGTTACGCCCAAATACAGCTAAGCCACTTAAATTGAAGGGATGATCAATGATGAACAAAAAAACCGTATTCAGGGTCCACCCCACTGTTAACTTTGCCCGTTTTGGCACTAGCGAAGACTATATTCTTTCTCCTGAAACCAGTGCCGGGTTACCCCAGAAAGGTACTGATGTAACAGGTGGCCTTCCCATTAAAAAAGGCACAGAAAATACACCTGTCAGCAGCAAAGACTTACGCGATGAAGAAGGTAACTTAAAAAAACAGGCTGCCCGCTTTCGCATATACGCATATGATAACGATGGCTCTAATTCCTACCCTGGTGGTGACGGCATTGAAGTGACCCTGGGAACAAAACTGCCCGATGGAAGAGTGGTTCAAGACCTTCTCTGGTCCTGCCATTTAGCCAACAAAAAAGCGGCGGCATATAACGTCGTTAACAACAAAGGAATTGAAGCTTATGCGGATGGGCAGGTCCCTCAAATACGCAATCCTGAGGTGCACGGCACCATTAATTCCGACAGCCGTCTAAACGCCTTGATGATTGATGCCGGCCCACGGGCCATTAAATCCAGGGATAAAGAAAGTGCAGACTTCAACCGCTGTTCGCAAGCTTCCTGTGTTCGGGACAAGGGAGTCATAGAACCTCTGCCCGACTACCCTATTCGCTTTCCCGAAGACACTAACGATGAGCTTTTTGAGCCCAGCGGCCCCTTGGATACTTTGGGACAAATGTTAACAGACGAAAAGGGTCGTTTACTGGTTCTGGCTTCCTCCGGCAACGCGGTAGGCCAATACGACGAATATGGTGTGCCTATCCAGATGACAGGTGACCTGAATAACGTGGGCTGGTTTGACTCTGCCGCCGATGGCCCCGTGAAGGTCACCCTTGTTTTCGACGATGGCAGCACCGAAGAAGCTTTTGGTGCTTGGGTAGTTTGTGGCGACCCAGCCTACGCACCGCAGATTCGTAATGTTGTCTCGGTATGGGACGATGTTTACAACATGTTTGTACGGGACCTGGACCTACAGCCTGACCTGTATGCGAAAGTCGATGGTGAGGCGAAGAAAAGGTACAACCGCCATTATAAGCCTAACTTCACCCAGGACATACAGCCCATCTTCATTGCCTGCAATCTGCAGCGCTGGACGGCGAACCTGCCTCCTTTGGCTTTAAATGCCCACACAGCGGTTAAAACAATCAGCGAGGACGACGATCCGAATAAGACCATCATGGCGGCGCTCAACTTTATCCGCAATCCGAATAAAGATGAAACCAACATAGGTACACCACTGATGCCATTGTCTTTGGGTGCGGCAGGCACCTCCTTCCTCACTGTGACTAAAACCCAGTACTTTATGCTGGAACAATGGAGCAAGAGTAATTTTGAAAAAGGCGAAGCCTGCAAATTGGGGCCCGGCGAAATTCTGGATATGGCCTCCATGGCGAACTGCCTGGGCGGTCGATACGTGCCGGGTATCGAAGTTAGCTATACCATTATGGAAAAAGACATCTATATCCAGGACTGGAAAACTTCCGGTGCCGGGCCTTTCCGTATCAAGCATTATCCACTGACTTATACTGGGCTTCAAAAGGACACGCCCTACCTGAGTAGCGATTGGATTCCCCTGCATGATATGACGGAGGGTCTGCAACCTGGTGATGTGTCCAAGTTTATGGCAATCCCCTGGCAAACTGATTACAACTCATGCTCCATTCATGCCACGGCCATCAATACCGACGGCGTCAATGAAAGTAACGGAGCAGAATCCACTCTCTACTGGTCCTGGCCTTCACAACGGCCTGATGCCGTGTATGTGGCAGAAGAGGTCTTCAACAACGTGCTACCCAAGCAAAAGTGGTCCATTCGGGGTCCCGGTACCTATGCGGTAAACCCCGCCTCTGCCGCAACTTTTCAGGATCCCCTGCAGTCGGTAACAGATTGGGACAAAATCGGCATTATTGTTCAGGGTACCAATGTGGATAGCGAGACACAGACGTATGCTCCAGAACTTTACCTTGAAGTTCAAAGCCAACTCACTAATCCAGGCGATGCAACTGATCCTGTGCCCGGATGGCCGTTTAACGCCAACCCACCTAAGAAAAGAAGAGGATGCCCACACAAGTAGCTATCTAAAGATATATGCCGCAGGCGCTTAACATCGGGGCTTAAATGTTAAACACGACATACGATGTGGTGATCCTTGGTGGTGGCCCCGCTGGTTTGGCGGCGGCCATTGCCATTCGTGCCAAAACCGATACCTCTGTGTTAGTCGTCGAACGACAGCAGCCTGGCGAAGAACGCTTAGGCGAAAGTTGTCCTCCTGAAACCATATTGCTGTTAAAACAACTCGGTGTTGCCAAAAGCTTTTATCATGGCGGTCACCAAACCTGTCCGGGTTATGCCTCCGTGTGGGGGCGGGCTGATGCGGGGTACAACGACTTTATCGTCAATCCCATGGGGCCGTCCTGGCGTTTGAACAGAAAGGCATTTGACAAGATGCTGGCAGACAAGGCAGTAGAGTCCGGAACCCAAATCAGCTGGTCAACCCGCTTTTTGGATGCGGAAGCAGCTTGCAGTGAGAGCTATCCTCATACCTTATCTCTCGCTGTAGGAGAGGATAAATCCCTGCATAAGGTACAGGCAGGGTTTGTCGTGGATGCTACAGGATTTAAAGCCCGCTTTGCCCGTACCAGAAACATTCAAAAACGGGTGGATGATCGGCTATTCGCCATCGTTCGATTTGCCAACTTGGCACAAGGTAGAGGCGCGAGGCAAATTCAGCTGGAAGCTGTACCTAAAGGCTGGTATTACCATGCCCTGCTTCCTGAGAAAAGAGTTGTCAGCATGATCGTGACGGATAAAGAATCCATTCACGTGCTTCGGGGAAACCACTATCGGCGCTTCGAAGATGCATTGACAACAACCTCTTTTATCGGCCCTGGTGTTGCCGGTCTCATTCTCGAATCCCATAGCTACCACACTTGCCCTATTCATTCCGGTTATCTTCCCTTCATGGAAGATAACAACTGGATTGCCATAGGCGACGCGGCATTAAGTTTTGACCCTATCGCCGCACAAGGCATATATAAGGGCCTGAGCCACGGGCTATTGGCGGCTGATAAAGTGACGGCCTGGTTTAAGAAGGACAAATCCTATTCATCGCCGTTTACTGATCAGATCAACCACCAGTATGACGTTTATCGTCGGAATCGAGACCATGTTTACAGTTTAGAAAAGCGTTGGCCCGAGTCGCCCTTTTGGCGCATGAGATCTGGCAATCATATTGAATCCTAATAGATCCCTAATATCAGGTCCCTTATAGATCAATAGCGGGAACATCGTACTAAAGCGCTAAAGGCCTTGGTGAAGTGCTACACTTATACTAATTCTTCAATAGCAATATAGATTCCTAGCAACGTTGGAGAGGTCCTGATGCTCTTTGATGTATTTGCCGGAAAGTCGTTAAATTCCAGGCTGATACAGGGATTGTTGATAGTCGTCGCTGGATGTATTTTCCTGACAAGCAGACTTGCCAAAGCCACTGAAGTTGTCAGTTTAGCCAATGGTGAATGGCCGCCCTATCATTCAAAAAAATTAGAATATTTTGGGATTGCTTCCCGCATTATTACAGAGGCTTTCAGAAATGAAGGCATACAGGTCGAATACCAATTTTTACCGTGGAAACGCGGGATGGTTATGGCGAAAAATGGCAAGCTGAATGGAACGGCCGTTTGGCGCTACAAGACAGAATTTGAAAAGGATTTTTATTACAGCAATCCTATTATCGAAAGCCAGACAGTCTTTTTTCACCTCAAGTCTTTTCAGTTTGATTGGCAAGAATTCAGTGAGCTTATGCCTTTAAAAATTGGTGGTACTATCGGTTATGGCTACAACGATGACTATATCCAAGCAGAAAAATCACCTGATTTTAATATCACCCGTGCAAAATCAGATGAAATCAATTTCAAGATGCTGCTTGCCGGCTACATTGATATATTCCCCATTAGCACCGAAGTTGGCTACTTCATCCTGAAGCAAAACTTTTCACCTGATGAAAGACAACGGATTACTCATCACCCCAAAACACTGACTCCGGAGTCCGAACGTTCACTTCATCTTCTTTTGTCAAAAAGCAATAAAGCCAACGTCCGAATAATGCGCCGTTTTAACCAGGGACTGGCCAAACTCATACGCGACAACAAGATAAAGCAGTACATTGATGAGTTTTATGAAGGGGGTTTTTGATTAGATTAGAAGGCCAGAGTCGTATCTAAAGAGTCGCAACAATGAACAAAGGGCAAGATTCTACCGACCGTGCCTAGAATCTGTAATTGGCGCCGATGCTCACCTGCCAGAATTCCCAATTGACTTCATTCAAAGGGGAGGCAATTGAGGTGTCATCGGATAGAAATATGGTGTCGGTGCCATCCTCTCCTTCCATGACTTCGTACTCACCCCCCAACATTACCGCGAACGACTCATAAAGAGGATACCGATAACGGACCTGGATCAGGTAACCGGAAGGATTGTCGATATGGTGCTTGAAGCTGACCGGTTGAGCGAGGTCAGTCCGCAAATTCCAATTCGCAGTAGCCTCATAGTCCGGGGCGTGATATTCGAAACGGATCGTCAGATCATGCATCCTGGCAATGGTTGCCATCAGCTCGCCTCCAATCCATGGACCGCTCCACACAGTATCATAACTACTGTCGAGCCCGTCAAAAGGACCAAGCGCTCCGGAAGCAGGAGGCTCGGACACCACCTGCTTTCCATTGCGCGCCTTCGTATTCTGTTCTGAATGGGCATATCCCACCACGGGGGACAAAATGAACCTCTCATTGAGGGAAAACTGATATCCAATCCCCAATGAGTATTTCCTAAGATTGTGCCCATAAAGCTCAGCCTCGGACAGGCTGTAGAGATCTGTCCGGTTATCCGAATTCCAGTCCCTGTCTTCGTTAGTACCGTCTTCAATGAGACCAACCCATCCCCGCAGTTCGCCAAAGACACGATCCAGTGGTCCGCTTTCGATAAACAGGCGGCCACCCGCTTCCAACACCACCACTTCGTCAGCCTTATAGGTCAATTCGGACAATACATTGGGGCTACCGTCCGTGTCGGCAATATTCCAGTCCAATTGTCCACCGCCGTATCCAAGGCTGACATAACCATCCAGGTAGCCTTCGTATCGGGCGTTAGTCCACATCGGTATTGCAAGAGCTAATAGCAAACCGAACATTAGGAACTTATTAATAACCTTCTTGCGAACCATTGTCCTGTCGGCACCGAAGATTTGTTGGAAACTCACTGGATGACCTCCGAACAATGAACGGCTGGAGTTTACTGTCAGTTCTACCTTGCGCTTGCTATCAGTACTATTTTCTATCAGTACTGTTTGCTATCACTACTAATTACTATCAGTACTATATATAGCTCAGTTAACCGAATTTACTCCCTATCGAGCGTAAAAAAAGGCGGAAGATTTCTCTCCGCCTTTCCTGTGATTAAATGACAGTTAGTCGTCGTTATCAGGAATCTGTTGGCGTTTCCCCACCTACAAAGGTCGGAGCACCGTTCACTTCAGGGACATCCCCCAAGTCATCCAGATTCACCGTTATCTCGCCAGGGACCGGAGCGGCGGGCTCATTGACCACCAGGTCTCCACAGCCATCCAAATCCTCATTCATCTTCCGTTCAATCTCCAGTGCTTTCACCACATATTGGTCATCCGGACCGATAACAGTGGCGTCATTGAGGTTAAACAAGGGATACCAACGATCAAACTCCCCGCCACCGACCTGTACATAAGGAAGACCGTGTAGGTCGCCCGAGCCGCTGTATTGCAACATAAAGGTCTGGGGACCCACCTCAGCGTACTCGGTTGCCGAGCCATCACGGTGCGCAGCTTCACTATGGGTATAGGTAAATTCAATGGGTTTGTCGAAAGAAACTACATTGTCCTGAGCATCCAGCAACATGGTTGTCTTGTTCCAATCGTTAGGACCCGTCTCCCAGACATAGAATGTGTCCACCACTTCAGCATTATATACTTCATACGGATCGCTCAGGGTGCCGGCCACAGCGGTGGTGACCATCGGACCACTCTGGACACCCCAAGCATTCGGCGAATTCTGTGGAACACTGTCGGGGAAGGAAACTGCCGTCCCACCTGTGGTCAGGGTCATGATATTGGCACCACTGTTACTGATGTTGTAGTCATAGGCATCGCCCATGGAAGCTGCAGTCGCTTCAAACGCGCCATCAAAGGTGGACAAGTCCTCGGACGTTAATCCAGCCTTGATGCAACGATCCAGACAAACCAGTTCCAGGGCGCTACCAGCAAATTCGGACTCGGAACCGTTCATGATCGTTTCCTTATAGAAGGAAAGCGAACCGGCTCCCTGCTTGTACTGAACGCTACCGCCGAGTTGCTCCGAATACATGTGCAAGGGATGTCCTGCCTCCAGCGAAATGACGATCGATGTGTCGAGTGTAGTCCGTTCCGGGCCCTGTTCCCCCCAAACTATGCCAGCCACTTTCTTAAAGCTACCGCCTACATAGCGTACTACCCACTGGTCGTACTGGGCTTCAAAGAGCGAGTCATCCCAGTAGTAGAAGTCAATGCCGCCGACGTCAGCCAGGGGAAGGGTTTCAATTTCCTTTTTGATCAGGCGGCCTTCGGTTTTAATCACCGTGTAGCTATCCGCACTGCCGCCGTTTTCGTGGCTTTCACGAACCACTGAATCTCCGGTATCAAGGGCATCTTCATCTTCGGTCCAGAGCCCCCAGTAACTGGCATAACCGAAAGCATCAACGTTGCCATCGTTGTCGCTATCGTAGCGAATGGGGAAACCTCCGTTCAGCTTGATTTCTTCTCCGCTCTCCCGATCAAACATGCCATAGCGCCAAACGGCTTCATTAAAATCGTCCTTCGCCAGACAGGTCCCGTCACTGTTACTACCCCCGTTACGGAACGGCAGTGTGGCCAGGGTTTCCGCATTCTGGAGAAGGACGTTTGCAGAGTTGAATGAGACTGCAAATGCCATATTGCCCTCCCCCCAGCCACCTAAGTGTTCAACTGCGGTGAGTGCAACGCCATCGGTCTGGTCATTACGCATAACCACACTGGCACGGGCCAGATAGGAAGCGGCAATGCCCTCTTCTTCATGTTCGCCGTAGTCGTAGAGCGTAAAGCCAATAAAACCCTCCAGAGTTTCAACTGTCGCCAATTCACCCCAACCAAAAGAATCTCCGTCTGGATTAGCCGGATCTTTCATTTCCCAATTCAGCACAAAAGAGCCAAAGGGATCGGTCTCAGTAGCGCCTGATTTAACAACCCCTTTCATTCTTAGCAAAGTCGGTTCGCCTTCGCCAACATCCATTTCAGGAACCCAGGCATGGACAATCAAATTGTTAGTCGCATTATCGCGTTCCGAGGTGATGTAGGCTTTAACATAGTTGGTTGAACTGCCACTGGCTGAAGACTGACCACTGGATTGTACCGAGGTGTCGGCGTCGCCGGCTTCACACTCGTCCATATCAATGAGGGCTGTATAGGCTCCCTCTCCAACCATCTCATCCGCGTTCATCTGGCCTGTGAAACAGAGAATGGTATTTACCAGTTCAACGGGTTCCAAGGCTTCCATCCAGGTATGAACATGCTGCTCGGTATTATCATAGTCTGTCCCGGAATCATTGAAGGCTCGCGCAACAGTGGCAGAACGGGCTACCTGAGTCAGGGATCTTACCGAAGTATTCGCTGACCGGGCCATTTGAGCGGCAACACTGTTGTTACTTTCTTCTGTGGAAACAATTTCAAGCTGACTGGGGAGTTGGTAAGAAGCGGCAAGTGAAGAGGATGAATCAGAACTCCCGGTGGATCCGCCACCACCACAGGCAGTCAAAATAGCGCTGGAAATAGCAATGGTAAGTAGCTTTGGTGTAAATGGATTATTTTGAGATTCCATCTTACATAGTTCCCCGTGGTTTCATCACAGATTGGATTAACAACCGGCATCGCGTCAAAAGCGCCAAAATATATGCCTGAACCGCCATACCGAACATGGAGACTAATCCTAATGGGGGAACCACCGCTTGTCGCTGTCGAGAATCAGTCACTTTTTCTAGATGCTACGAAGGGACTTTCTAAGCCGCTCATAATATTGGACAAAATTTAATCTACACAATTTGTATCAGGTTGTTCTGATTCTGCAAGGGAATGAAAGGACCTATGCAAATAGGGTAGGCAACTGTATCCAGCATTTACCGAACAGCACAATCTTCCCTTGAATGGAATCCACATCCTTGTTTTTATTAAAATTATTCTGGTCGTATAAAAGGGAGTCTTTATATTTCGATAAGCCATATGCAAAGCAGTTCAATCAACTGGTCTCGGCAGAATATTCTGCTGTCTCACTTTCGCGAAATAATACGTATGATCGATTTAGATGAACTGACCACCAGAGAATTAGCATCCAGGTTGGGACTGAGCATTGCGGCTGTATAGAGTCACGTGCGGAGAGCCCTCCTGATGACACGCGAACTCCTTTTAATGTTGCTATCCCATAAGCCATGGTATACCAACGCTCAAAAAGATTTACATGGGTGGTTGCGATGGGGTAAAACCCCAAGAAAATCAAATTCAGCTGCAGCTGAATTTATGACAACTGTTAGCTGCTGAACTCACCGGGAGCACTCAATTCATCCCAAGGGGAATGCTGTGTCAAAGATCTACTTGGTGGAAGGTCCCGTAGGATCTGGTAAATCAACATTCGCGGAACGACTGGCCATCGAGATTAACGCTCCGCACATAAACCTGGACTCATGGATGGCGAGCTTATTTCGTCCTGATCGTCCCTCCTCGGGAACCATGGAATGGTATATAGAGCGTAAAGAACGTTGTATTGAGCAAATTTGGCTTGTTGCTAAAAGTATTCTCGACGCCAACTGTGATGTCATACTGGAGCTAGGCCTTATTCAGCAGTCAAGTCGGCAATCAATGTATACACGAGTAAACGAGTCTGGACATGAATTGCTCGTGTATGTGCTAGATGCTCCGAGAGAAATAAGAAGAGAGCGTGTACGCCAACGAAATAATGAGAAAGGAGCTACGTTTTCAATGGAGGTTCCAGACGAGATTTTTGAGATGGCGAGCAACATGTGGGAGGAGCCCGATGATGTCGAATGTAGTGAGCAAAACATAGAATTTGTAGAAACAAAATCAGCTAACAAAGCGTTGCACCGAACTAGCCGGTGAATGTGGCGTCATGGAGCCATAGAGCAGGGGAGATCTCTGATACTTTCCAATTCCGAAGTGTGGGGACAATCCGCCGGTTGGTTGCGTTATAGTTCGAAGTGGTACTGTAGTCGCGAAGGGTCATACCAATGCTCAAGGGGAACTACATGCCGAGGCAATGGCATTGAGCCAGCTTGGTGATTCCAATGAAAATGATGTCGTCTTTGTTACTCTTGAGCCTTGCTCTTTCGATGGAAGAACGCCCTCATGTGCCCAAGCTATAATCGATTCTGGTATGAGCGTATTTGTTGGAATCCTTGAGGAAGAGATTACCCGTGAGCGCATAAAATCAAACACACGGAGGCAAATGTTGATGAGCAGAATTGAAAATGAAGACACTCGCTATTTTATTGAGATTGACCTTGATTCATTGGGTATTATTAGAGTTGGCTTCGACCAAAAGCAAAATTTAGATAAGGGCCAACAAAAACAAGCCGGAATTCATCGATTGTTTCTAACTAAAGGCCAATATAATAAGTTTGTTAGCCGCTGTGAAAGTAAACTTCAAAGCGTCTTGGACAATTGATTTGTGATTTCAGCACACATAACGACGAAATTAGGGTCAGATTCCACATGTCTTTACAGGGCACAGGGTTTGGGGTCAGGCTGAGGCCCCCCCTTGCTTCACCACCCTGCTCACCGTCGCACAGCTCACCCCAAAATAAGCTCCAACTTTGGCCAAGGTAAAATGCCCACTCAAATACGCCTGCGCCATTGTAACCCTCCACCTATTAGTAGCGTCACATAACCGGGGATATTTCTCTTTCTTTGCCGGTACCTGATCTAGTTTTAAGAATTAACAGGAGTGACAACCATCCTGACGCAGGGGGATTCATTCAGGGCCTTTTCTTTGACTGCCATTAGACACAATTATTCCCAAGAAAAAAATATTACAAAATTTGACGGGTTTCCCTGAGAAATGACGCTTAAGTCACTTGGGTAATCACCAATCCCTCACTACAATGCCCTCCGCGCCAAAAGGATCGAAGGGATTTTCGGGTTGTCAGCACCGAGACGGGCAATCCGGGCGAATTTTTAAAGCTAACCAGGGAACCAACACTTAATGGACGCTCAACTGCTTGCCATCGCTCATCCCAATTTGGTCGGGTATAAAGTTGGCAATGACTATTGGATTTTTTCGCCTTCCAGTTTTCAACCTTCCTACTGGCTCCTGCTCAAACGTGAGGGATTCAGTGCCGAAATGGGAGGCAGCAGCCAGGAATTGGATTTTCTGACCATGTTCCTGGGCCGCGAGGAGATGGAAACCATCTACCGCGTCCACGATACACCACCGGATCGGTGGTTCGAGTTCGGATTGCGGGATGACCTGGAGCACCTGATCCTCTCCGGCAGCATTAAAGTCTTCAAGGTCAATGAAGTGACCGCTCGCCGTCTGGCGAATTTTCACGACCCTATCTATAGCAATCCCATCGAGTGTACCGGGAATGCATTTTCCAATAAGCGCAACGAGCTGGCCGAAGAACTGGCTAAGGACATCCTGGTACGCTGGGTCGGCAAAGACAAATCCGACAAGATACATTGGGACCGCTGGGCGGTTGAAAGAGCGTTGGTCGAAGTCTATGACGACGGTGCCGCGGTCGTTGACACTGTTGTTGATCTGGTGGTCGGGCTCTGGGATATCGGCAAGTTTGTGGTGTCGATTGTGGGTAGTTCCATTGAACTGACGATGGATATCGCCAAAGCCTCTGCCCAGTTTCAGGCCAAACTGCTGTCAGGCGACCTGGATGGTATCAAGCAAGACCTGAAGGCATTGGGAGTTGCGGCGGACGAAGTCATGGCCAGCGCCGAAGTCTTCAAAGCCAAATTGGAACTTGGCTATACCATGTTCACCCAGCTCAAGGAAGATCCCCTTACCCGCGAACTCCTGCTGGATTACTTCAGCAGCCTTTATCAAAGCATTCCCTATCGGGACAGCCGTACCATCGGCGTCAGGATCGTATCTGAAGTCGGTATTGAAGTGCTTCTGGCTCTGGCAACAGCAGGCGCAGGCAACGTCGCCCGTCGTGCCGCCCAGGTTGGTGCTCAGGGAGCGCATGCGTTAAAAGCCACTCGAATCGGACCCTTTACTGCAAAAGCCATCGACCTGATGGCAGATCTTACAAAAGCCTTGAGACAAGCCTCCAGTAAGACCCCGGACGCCTCCGAGGCCAAATGGGTGAATGGCAATCGGGGCTGGGAAAGCCGGCCGGCAGAGCCAAGACGCGTGGAATCCTCGCAGCCTAAGCCAAAACAGGAAACCCCAGAGCCGACACGGAGCCCTGAAGCTGATCACCCGCCCTCAGCAAACGACCAGCCGGAGCCGACGACCGGTACCCAACCGGGCACCAATAAAAACGGTGACGCCTGCTCTGCGGATAAACTGACCTGCACCGGCGGCGAGCCTATCAGTCTGGTGACCGGTGAAGAAATCCTGACATTGACGGATTTCACTTTGAACGGCCCCTGCCCTTTAACCTGGGAACGAAAATATAAGAGCAGCCATCGTGACGACATCGGGCTGGGACACGGCTGGACGCATTCGTTTGCTGAAAAACTCGACGGTTCCGATCCGCAAACACTGGTCTACCATACCTCAGAGGCCCGCTTAGTTCCTTTCGCCGCCCCCGGAGTGGGAGAATCGATTACCCACCCGACTGAAAAACTGGTACTGACCTGTCACGGCCCTTCACATTTCAGCATCCGGCCCGCTACAGGAAGCGGCGTTATTCGCCACTTCCATCATCCCGACGGCCAAAACCTGCACCTGTCTGCCGTGTGTAACGCCTTGGGAACCGGTGTCTCACTGACCTATGACGATCAACATCGGCTAACAGACATTATCTCGGACGTCGACGCCCGTTGGTCTCTGTCTTACCGCGATAGGCATATCACTCGTATTGACCGAATTCTGGCTGACGGTAGCCGTCAGACCCTGGCCAGATATCACTACGATGACAATAACGATTTGATCCAGGCCGGCGATACCAATGAACACGCTGAGCACTATGCGTATCACGACCACCAAATCGCCAGACGCACGCTGAAAAGTGGCTATCGTTTCTACTTCAAATGGAGTGACCAGACCCCCTCTGCCCGCTGCTTAAGAAACTGGGGGGATCATGTCAATGGTGTCCGCACTTACGACTACACCTTCAAATGGCAACCTGAAAAACACGAAGTGGCCATCACGGACACCCGTGGCGGCGTAGAGCATTATCGTTTCAATACGCTGGGGCTGCCGGTTTACCACAAAAACCAGGAAGGTGGTGAAACCCGTTATGAGTACGATGACCACAGCAACCTGATCACAACCACCAACGCCCTGGGGCAGGTGGAAAAGCGCGAATACGACGGACAGCAGCAGCTGGTCAAAATCATCGACACTCAAGGCAAAACACTGACCTTTACGCGTGATGGGGCCGGTAACGTTATTGAATCACAAGATGCCCTTGGCCAGCCCTGGCGACGCAGCTATACCGAAAACGGTTTGGTAAAAACACAAACCAACCCGCTCGGCGAAACGGTCACCTATGAGTACAACGAACTAGGCCTGCCCCTGGCCATCACCAATCCGATGGGCGAAAGCTGGCGTTATCTCTGGGATCACCAAGGTCAGCTCACCGCCATGCGCAACCCTCAGGGTCAGCATGTGCGATACAAATATACGCTCACAGGCCAGTTAGAAAGCATTATTCTGCCGGACGGCTCACGCACAGATTATCACTACAACCCTGGCGGTCAGTGCATTCGCATCGACACCCCGGACGGGCAGTCACAGCACTTCCGTTACAACGGCCTGGGGCTGATGACCGAGCACCAAAAAGCAGACGGTCGCCTGACCCAGTATGCTTACAACGGCCTCTCCCAGGTTGTCAGACGTACGGATTCTTTAGGTCACGAGCTGCGTTATCACTATGACGGTGAACGCAACCTCGTCGGCCTGACCAATGAAAACGGCGAGCACTATCAGCTTAAGTACGACCTGAATGAACGCCTGATTGAAGAGATCGGCTTCGATGGACGTAGACAGCGTTATGATTACAACGTC